>CAZFSM010000007.1:0-177302 GCA_964521625.1 uncultured Veillonellaceae bacterium
GCTTGTTTCAATATGTCGTTGGTGTGGACGTGATTGCGCAGCGCTGGATTGACAGTGAACAGTTTCCCGAGCTGAAAACAAGGGTGTTTTCTACATTGGGAAACCCTAATGTATTGGCTGCTTTTTTGGTGATGACCACTGGGCTGTCGCTGGGCTGGAGTACCGATATCCATCGACGGGAAGGCAAACTTGCGCTGTTGCTTGTAGCCGCATTATCGATTGTATGCATCCTGTTGACGTATTCTCGCGGCGCCTGGCTGGCGCTGGGGGTAATGGGTCTGCTGCTCTTGCTATCCGGTCGGCGGCCGGGCCGTCGTTCGTTTTTGTTGGGGATGGCGGCAATTAGCGTATTGTCTTTTTTGGCGCATGAATCACTGTTGCCGCGTTTTCGATCGATTCTGGGAATGTTCAACCCAGCCGATTCCTCGGTTGCCCTGCGCTGGGCCCTCTGGGAGAGTACGCTGGCGATGGTCAGCGAACATCCATGGCTGGGATTGGGCTGGGGCTCGTATCGATTTATTTATCCTGAATATGACTTTTTTGTTCAGAATCCGGACGTGATTATTTATCATGGGCATAATACTTTATTAAGTTTGGCAGCCGAAGTCGGTCTGCCTGGCGCGATGCTTTTTGCGGCTCCCTGGGCAATAGTTAGTCTGCGATCATTGCACTGGGGCTGTCAACGGGGCGCTTTGCCGGACAAGGGGCTTTATTTCGGTTTCTTTCTGGCATTTGGCGGAATGGCCGCATTTTCACTGACGGACCATGTTTTGTTTAACATCCAGGTGACGGCTGTTTTTTGGTCGATGATGGGGGCGGTTGCCTGTGCAACTCGACCGTCAGTCTCACAAACAGATCGATATTGGTTGAATAAAAAAATTCGCGGATTAGCAGGATTTTTTTAGATTTCGGCGAAATCAAGTTATTGTATCAGACAGCTTTCATCTTTTGTCTGAAAAAATATCATATGATATGATATGTAGATCTCTGGCGAACAATGGCTGCGAAACTATACAAACAGGGCTGTTAAGCCCCCTCTTTTTTTGGATATTTGTGAAATAGTACACAAAGTTTGCAGGCGGAAACGCTGTGGGAGGACTCAGTTTGAAACTGATGGAAGTGCAGCAATTGCTTGGGGCCACTCTGATATTTGGTGAACATTGCTTGGAGCGGGAAGTGAAGACTGCCTGCGGTGCCGACTTAATGAGCGATGTGCTGGCATTTACCAAGGACGGGGCCTTGCTGCTGACCGGGCTTACCAACCCGCAGGTCGTGCGAACCGCTGATGTGGGCGGGCTTGCCGCCGTCTTTTTTGTTCGCGGTAAAATGCCATCGATCGAAGCGGAAGTGATGGCCAAGGAACTGGATATCCCTTTGTTTTCTACGCCCCATACTTTGTTTCAGGCGTGCGGAATCCTATATTCCCAAGGGATGGCGCCTTGTCCGCCGCTAGCAGGTAAGCGTCTTGAAGACTGAATCACAGGGGCTGACCCTGGAGTTTTCTTTGGAGCACTACCGCTTTGAGACGGCAGGAGAAGCTTCCAGTAAAGTGAAACAGGTTGTCCGTCAACTTGGCGTTGACGCCCAGACGGCCCGTCGAATTTCCGTGTGTGCATATGAAGCGGAACTGAATGCGATTATTCATGCCTTTGGTGGCCGGATGCTGGTAAAGGTTTTTCCTGACCGCACCGAACTGGAGGTGACGGATGAAGGGCCAGGCATTCCGGATATAACGGCTGCAATGAAGGAAGGTTTTTCTACCGCACCGGACAATATCCGCGAACTTGGTTTTGGCGCAGGGATGGGTTTACCCAATATGAAACGCTCCGCTGACGAATTTGAAATTACTTCCTCGCAGGTTACCGGGACAAGGATTCGTATGCTTGTGCGTCATTGAAAGCAGGTGCTTTGATGGAAAAATATTATCATTCGGTACGGTTGTTGAACGAAAGGTGTATTGGCTGCGTGAGTTGCGCCCGGCATTGCCCTACGGAAGCGATTCGCGTCCGGGGCGGCAAAGCCCGCATTACCGAGTCGCGTTGTATTGACTGCGGCGAATGCATCCGTTACTGTCCGAACCATGCCAAAACCGCTGTTACCGACTCGCTGGAAGATTTGCCAAACTACAGGTTCAATGTTGCTTTGTCAGCGCCATCGCTGTATGCCCAGTTTGATAAGAATATTCCCGTCAGAAAGATTTTAGCGGGACTTAAATCGCTGGGATTTGACAAGGTGGCCGAAGTGGCGCGCGGTGCTGAAATCGCCACCGCAGCCCTGCGCGAATACCTGTCGCATCCTAACATCAAAAAGCCGGTTATTTCCTCGGCCTGCCCGGCGTCGGTCCGGTTAATCCTGGTCAAATATCCCGAACTGATCGAATATTTGTCGCCAGTTGACGCACCGGTTGAAATCGCTGCCCGCATTGCACGGCAGGAGGCGGAGCAGCAGTCCGGACTGTCGCAGGAGGAAATCGGTGTTTGGTTTATCACTCCTTGCCCGGCCAAGATGACTGCGGTGCTTGAGCCGATCGGCGTGTCTAAATCGGCCTTGACCGGCACGATTTCGATGCTTTCCATATACGGCGAGCTGCTGAAGTCGATTTCCGGCATTGATGATGCTGCCGAAACACCCGTGGCATCAGCCGAAGGCGTAAGCTGGGCCGTGGCAGGCGGTGAAGCGAGTGGCCTGGACGATGCCAAGATATTGGTTGCCCACGGGATCGGGAATGTGTCGAGTGTGCTGGAACAACTGGCTCTTGGCAAGCTGAATGATGTGGATTTCATCGAATGTCTGTCCTGCGCCGGCGGTTGCATCGGCGGTCCATTGACCGCGGTAAATCGGTTTGTCGCGGAAAATTCTATTAAGCAGAGACTGAAACGAATGCGGGCGGATGAAGCTTGCGAAATACACCGTCCGATTGCACCCGAACAGATACAGATTGCCCTGCATGAAGGAAGGCCGATTGAGCCGCGACCGGTATTGAAATTGGATGATGATATCGTCGTGGCGATGCAGAAGATCGAATTGATTGATGACACCTTGAAGCGACTGCCCGGATTGGATTGCGGTTCCTGCGGATCACCCACCTGTCGGGCTCTGGCGGAGGATATCGTTCAGGGAACCGCCAGCGAAACGGACTGCGTATTTCGCTTGCGGGAGATGGTACGTGATCTGGCGCACGAAATGGTGAGTTTGTCGGAAAAACTCCCGCCGTCGCTAACCACGGAAGTTAGTCAGAAAGATAGTTCCGAGTCAAGCCGTCCCCAAAAAAACCGGATAGAGCGAGGATGGTAAAGTTATGTTGATTTCAGAAGTGATTGCAGAACTGGAACTGACGGCAGTGGCCACGACCGGCGATATGAATATGCCGGTAAGCGGCGGCTATGTATCCGACTTGCTCAGCCATGTGATGGGCCAGGCCAAGGCAGGGCAAATTTGGATTACGATGCAGGGACACCAGAATATCGTGGCGGTTGCGTCGCTGGTCGGTCTGGCGGCGGTGATTGTCGCCGGCGGCATCGAGCCAGAGGAGCAGACTGCGGTTAAGGCCGCAGAACAGGAAGTTGTCCTTTGCAAAACAGCACTGTCAACCTATGAGGTTGCCGGCCGCCTCTATAAACTAGGTATAGTGGAGTAATGATGCAGTGGCTCCGGGCGGATTTGCATGTGCACACATTGCTGTCGCCGTGTGCTGCCATCGAGATGACGCCGCGGAACATCATCCGTCATGCGGTTATGGCCGGAGTCGATATTGTAGCGATTACCGATCATAATGCCGGCGACAATGTGGCAGCCGCCCTGCGGGCTGCGGCGGGAACCGGGGTTACCGTGCTGCCGGGCATGGAAGTGCAGACACGCGAAGAAGTTCACATGCTGACTTTGTTTGAAAAAATGCGGAACTTTGTTCAGTGGTGCGAGTTTATCAAGGCGCACCGCAGCCCGCTGAAAAATGACGAACGCAAGTTTGGCGCACAGTTTGTAGTCGATGAAGCCGATGAACTGGTACGGGTGGAAGACGTGATGTTGCTTGCGTCCACCGATCTGTCGGTGCAGGAAGTGGTAGAGCAGACAGCGGCGCTGGGGGGACTGGCGATTGCCGCCCACGTTGACCGTCCGGCGTTTAGCCTGCTTTCTCAGCTCGGGTTTATTCCGCCGGAGGTTTCCCTGAACGCAGTGGAAGTGTCCAGACGCCTTGATTGGCAGACCGCGCGGCAAAAAATCCCTGCCATTGGCAAGCTGCCTGTCATCTTGTCTTCCGATGCCCATACTATTGACGATTTTGTCTCGGGACCCAAAACGATGTTCCTCGTGGAATCGCCGACCCTGGCAGAGATGCAGCAGGCGCTAGAGGCCAGTAACGGGCGACGGATCCATCGGTGAATAATAACAGGGACATAGAACCAAGGAGGATGAAGAATGGAAACCAAAGAAACCCAAGGCTGTTGCTGTGGATGCAACAAAGACCGGTTTGCCAAGGTCGACGAAATTCTTGCACACTATAAGGGTGTCAAGGGCGCGTTGATCCCGGTTCTCCAGGAAGCGCAGGACGCATATGGCTTCCTTCCCAAGGATGTGATCAGCCGTATTGCGGAAACCCTCAAAATCCCCGTCAGTCAAGTATATGGAGTAGTGACATTTTATTCTCAGTTTCACCTGAATCCGCGTGGACGCAACATTATCCGGGTCTGTCAGGGAACTGCCTGTCATGTTCGTGGCGCCAAAGCCGTTCTCAAGGCGTTGGAAGATGAATTGCGCGTTGCGCCTGGTCAAACCACCGCCGATGAACGATTCACGCTGGAAACGGTTGCTTGTCTGGGCGCCTGCGGATTGGCGCCGGTGCTGATGATCAACGACGATACGCATGGCCGACTGACGCCGGAAACGGTCTGCAAATTGCTCGACCGCTATCAATAGAAGCGAAGACCCATCATGCATGAGATCTCGTTGCATATCCTGGATCTGGTGGAAAATTCAACCGGCGCTGGCGCAAGTATCGTTTCTGTTTCCGTAGAGGAAGATTCGCGCAGGGATGAGCTGCGAATCCGTATTGCCGATAATGGCAAAGGGATGGATGCCAGCCTGGTTTCAAAAGTTACCGATCCGTTTGTGACTTCCAGGACTACGCGGAAAGTGGGACTTGGCCTGCCGCTGATGGATATGACAACTCGGATGTGTGGAGGCAAACTTCAAATAGAGTCTGTCGTGGGAAGCGGCACTACAGTGGATGCAGCATGGCAACTGAGCCATCTGGACCGACCGCCGCTCGGCAATATGGCTTCAACAGTCAAGGCCATTCTGGTCATGAATCCTGGCATATTGTTTCGCTACGTGCACACGGTGGATGACCGATCTTTTAGCTTGGATTCCGGCGAAATTCGCGCCGCGTTGGGGGACCTGCCACTGACGCAGCCGGAGGTGCTGGACTGGATTGATCAGTATCTCAAGGAGAACCTGAGTATTTTATACGGAGGGAAAGAAACATGAAAACGGTGGAAGACCTCAAAAGACTGCGGGAGCAGCTTCAGGCAGACAACAAGATTCGGCACGCAGCCGGAACACAGGTCATTGTCGGTATGGGCACATGCGGAATTGCTGCCGGAGCGCGGGAAGTACTTGCGGCAATTCTCGATGAAATTGCCAGGCTGAAGATTCAGGACGTCAATGTGACCCAGACCGGTTGTATTGGCATGTGCGAGCAGGAAGTTTTGGTTGATGTCGTCAAAACCGACCAACCGCGGATCAGTTACGGTAAAGTGACGGCCGATTTTGTGCCGACTTTGATCAGCGAACATGTAGTCAACGGTCGGATTGTAGAAGAACGTGTCATCGGCAAGATTACGAAGTAGTCGAATACAGACTGCGGGAGGGAATGGAGAATAATGAAACATATCAGATCACATGTACTCGTTTGTGGCGGTACGGGATGTGCTTCCTCCGGATCCAAAAAGGTGATGGACGTCTTAAAGGAAGAACTGGAACAAAAAGGCTTGGCATCTGAGGTCAAGATCGTCGAGACCGGTTGCCACGGCTTCTGTGAAATGGGTCCGATCATGATTATTTATCCGGAAAGCACTTTCTATTGTCGGGTGCAGCCGGAAGATATCGCCGAAATCGTTGACGTCCATATCTATAAGGGGCGTATCGTCAACCGTCTGCTTTACCGCGAGCCGATCTCGCATGAAAGGATTCCCAACTTCGAGCACATGCTGTTTTACAAAAAGCAGCTGCGCCGGATTTTGACAAACTGTGGTCATATCAACCCGGAAGTCATCGAAGAATACATTGCTACCGGCGGTTATGCCGCACTTGGCAAAGCGTTGACCGAAATGACCCGCGATCAGGTGGTCGAGGAGGTCAAGAAATCGGGTCTGCGCGGCCGTGGCGGCGCAGGATTCCCGACTGGACTGAAGTGGGAATTTGCCAAGAAAGCCCCCGGTACGCAGAAATATGTCGTCTGTAATGCCGACGAGGGAGACCCGGGTGCATTTATGGACCGTAGCGTGCTGGAAGGCGACCCGCATCGGGTGCTGGAAGGGATGGCGGTCTGTGGTTACGCCATGGGCGCCAGCGAAGGATACATCTATTGCCGGGCTGAATATCCGCTGGCAATCAAACGCCTGAATATCGCAATCAAACAGGCGATGGACATGGGTTTGCTCGGCGATAATATCTTCGGCAGCGATTTTTGTTTCCATATCAAAGTAAAAGAAGGCGCAGGCGCCTTTGTTTGCGGCGAAGAAACAGCATTGATGGCTTCGATTGAAGGCAAGCGCGGTATGCCGCGTCCGCGTCCTCCGTTCCCGGCCGTATCCGGTTTGTGGGGCAAGCCGACCAATATCAATAACGTTGAGACCTTTGCCAACGTGCCCAATATCATTGTCGATGGCGCTGAAGCCTATGCAGCGGTCGGTACGGAGAAGAGCAAAGGGACCAAAGTGTTTGCGCTGACCGGCAAAATCAATAACACTGGCTTGGCAGAAGTGCCGATGGGAATATCGATGCGCGAGATCATTTATGAGATCGGCGGCGGCATCCCTGACGGCAAGAAATTCAAGGCAGTTCAGATCGGCGGACCTTCGGGCGGCTGTCTGCCGGAAGAAATGCTGGACCTGAAGATCGACTATGAATCATTGACTGCGGCTGGCGCGATGATGGGGTCCGGCGGTTTGGTGGTCATGGATGAGACGACCTGCATGGTCGACGTGGCCCGTTTCTTCCTCAACTTCACCAAGAGCGAGTCCTGCGGCAAATGTACGCCGTGCCGTGAAGGCACCAAGCGAATGCTGGAAATTCTGACCCGGATCACAGAGGGCGAGGGTCGCGAAGGCGATATCGAATTGCTCGAAAGCATGGCAAAGACGATCAAGGCGGCATCACTGTGCGGCCTTGGACAGACAGCGCCCAATCCGGTACTGAGCACGCTACGCTATTTCCGGCATGAATATGAAGCGCATATCAAGGACAAAAAATGTCCGGCCGGCGCCTGTACCAAACTGTCCGGCTATCTGATCACCGAGCTCTGCAAAGGCTGTGGCCTCTGCAAGAAGGTTTGCCCGGTCGAGGCGATCAGCGGCGAAATCAAGGGGTTGCATCTGATCGACCAGGTAAAATGCATTAAATGCGGCGCCTGTATGGCAAAATGTCCATTCAAGGCTATTATTAAAGGTTAGAGGCAGCGAAAGGAGAGCATGATACCGTGGATATGGTTAACGTAACAATCGACGGGCGCAAACTGCAGGTGCCGAAAAGCGCCACAGTGCTGACTGCGGCCAAGGCCAGCGGAATCAACGTGCCCAGTCTTTGCTATCACCCGGAACTGCGCCCGGAAGGCGCCTGCCGTGTTTGCGTCGTCGAAGTGGAGGGCGCAAAATCACTCGTTGCATCCTGTGTATATCCGGTCAACGAGGGTATGGTCGTTCACACAAATACGCCCGCCGTGCGGGAAGCCCGCAAAATGATTGTCGAGCTGCTGCTCGCCAATCATCCGCAAGACTGTTTGTCCTGCCAACGCAGTACCAACTGCGAGTTGCAGGATATGGCTGCGGATCTGGGTATCCGTAAAGTCCGTTTTGACGGCGAGAAAAAGAACTTGCCGCTTGACAACAATAACCCTGCACTGGTGCGGGATCAAAACAAATGCATTTTGTGCGGCCGTTGCATCAAGGCGTGCAGCGATCGTCAGGGCGTTGACGTATACAGTTTCGCCAAACGCGGTTTTGACACGACTGTAACACCGGCTTTTGACGTGGGGCTGGAATTGTCTCCCTGCACCTACTGCGGCCAGTGCGCCAGCGTCTGTCCGACGGCGGCCATCGTAGAAAAAGATGATACCCAGGCGGTTTGGGATGCGATCAGCGATCCGTCCAAACATGTTATCGTCCAGACCGCGCCGGCGACCCGCGTGGCGCTCGGCGAAGCACTCGGCATGAACAGCGGTCACATCGTTACCGGCAAAATGGTTTCTTCGCTCAGACGGTTGGGTTTTGACAAAGTCTTCGATACCGACTTTACCGCTGACCTGACAATTCTCGAAGAAGGACACGAGTTGCTGAATCGGTTGCAAACCGGCGGCCAGCTGCCAATGATCACTTCCTGCAGCCCGGGCTGGGTCAACTTTATCGAGATCACTTATCCGGATCTGCTGCCGCATCTTTCTACCGCCAAGTCGCCCCAGCAAATGTTCGGCGCTTTGGCGAAAACCTACTATGCGGAAAAGTCAGGCATTGATCCCAAGAATATCGTTTCGGTCTCGATCATGCCCTGTACGGCCAAAAAAGCCGAAGCCGTCCGGCCTGAGTTCAGTCACAACGGAGTTCAGGACGTCGATTTCGTGTTGACTACCCGTGAACTGGCCAGAATGATCAAGGAAGCCGGCATCGATTTTGCCGCTATTCCAGCTGAGGAATATGATGCGCCATTTGGTATTGCTACCGGCGCCGGTGTGATTTTCGGCTCTTCCGGCGGTGTTATGGAAGCAGCGTTGCGTACCGTTGTCGAAGTGTTGACAGGCAAAGAACTGGAATCGATCGACTTTAAAGCTGTTCGCGGTCTGACCGGTATCAAGGAAGCAGCACTGCAGGTCGGCGACCTGAATGTCAAGGTTGCCGTGGTCAACACCTTGTCCAATGCCCGGATTATAATGGATAAAATCCGTGCCGGCGAGGCAGACTACCACTTTATAGAAATCATGGCCTGTCCGGGCGGCTGCATTGGCGGTGGCGGACAACCGGTGCCTGTGTGCGAAGAAACTCGTCTGAACCGAATCGCGGCAATTTATGAATGTGACGCAAGTTCGCAGATTCGCAAATCCCATGAAAATCCGGCGGTAAAAGAATTATACGAGACTTGGTTGGGTAAACCTCTGGGCGAAAAATCGCATCATCTGCTACATACCCACTACCAAGCGCAAGTCCGTTGTTAAACTCGAAAAACGGTAGTATCTCCCGGGCGACGGTTGACCGCCTGCCACTATATTTCCGAACTCTCCGTCTGATAAAGACGGAGGGTTCGGAAATAGTATCGTCCGAGGAATTGGGAAACCGTATTGGCGTAACACCTGAACAAATACGTAAAGATTTGGCCAGTTTTGGCGCTTTTGGCAAAAAAGGCGTTGGTTATCATGTGGCTGAACTGCTCAATAATATTAGCCTGATATTAGGGTTGGACCGCAAATGGAACATTGCGATTATCGGCGTTGGTCATCTTGGCTGGGCGTTGGCAAATTATCGCAACTTTGCTTCCCTCGGTTTTCAGTTAGCTGCCCTGTTCGACCAGAACCCGTCGATTGTCGGCCAGGTAATCAATGGGGTAGACGTATTGTCTGTTGCGGACATGGAAGCAACCATTGCGTCGCGCAATATCCAGATCGGAGTAATTGCGGTTCCAGCTGGTGAGGCGCAGGCTATAGCGGATCGAATGGTTGCCGCCGGGGTTCATGGGATTTGGAATTTCGCCCCGGTAAGAATCAAAGTTCCCGATAATGTTCAAATAGTCAGTGAAGACCTGTCTGTCGGCCTTAGCACCTTGTCTTACCATTTGCGGCGACAAATTCTATGAGAAAAAATTAACTTGTTTGTAAATTACCTGTTGAAATTTTATTCGAATCATTATACAATGTTGTTCGGAACAATAGCGAACATACTGTTGCAATAATGCATTCCGGAAAAGTTCTTTTAGAAAGAAGGTAGAGAGCGCTCGGGTTAGCCATCGGGAATCCGACCGACAATCAACGGAACATTTTAATGTATGGACGGCCTGGCGAAGATGCGAGGCTGAAAATACCACAGCAAACAGATGTCGCTTATAGTTTTCCGCACAGGGGACTACTCTTAGCGGAGGATATCAAGTAAGCAGCACCAGAGTTTGTATTGCGCATGAGCGCAATTACTTACGAGGTGTTTTTTTTTATGCTCGGAACAAAATTGGTTACGATTTAACACATTGGCTATTGTGGCATTCTGGGGCTCGCCCCATGCAAACTCAAAATCATTTTATAATGTCAAATAATGAGGAGGAGAGACTGCACATGATCGATATCAAAGACCGCGTCCGCAATGTTGCCCTTCGGAAAAAAATTGTTTCAGCGGAAGAAGCTGCCGCCATCATTAAACCGGGTATGACCATTGGTACCAGTGGATTTACTCCGGCCGGCTATCCTAAAGCCGTTCCATTAGCCCTGGCGGAGCGCATGAAAAAAGACCCGTTCAAGATCAATCTCTGGACAGGTGCATCCGTCGGCAAAGAGTTAGACGGTGCTTTGGCTGAAGTAAAGGGAATCAAGCAACGGTTGCCTTATCAAACCAATGATGCGTTGCGCAAACAGATTAATTCTGGCGAAGTTGACTATATCGACATGCACTTGAGTGAAGTGGGCCAACTGACTCGCTATGGCTTCCTGGGCAATCTTGACGTTGCGATTATTGAAGCTTGTGCGATCACTGAAGAAGGCCATATCGTTCCCACAACGTCCTGCGGAAACTCGGCCTCCTATGTTCGGACCGCCGATGTTGTCATTGTTGAAATTAACACGACCCAACCGATAGAACTCGAAGGCATGCATGACATTTATACGATTGCTAGTCCGCCAAATCGCGATCCGATTCCCCTGCGACATGCTGATGATCGCATCGGAACGCCTTACATCGTTTGCGATCCCGATAAAATCAAGTTTATTGTTGCCTGCGACATTCCGGATGCAGTCCGTCCTTTGGCTGCTATTGATGATGATGCCAAAGCAATGAGTGCACACTTGATTGAATTTTTCCAAAAAGAAATTAAAAAAGGTCATCTGCCGAAAAACCTATTGCCGTTGCAATCGGGAGTTGGTTCGGTAGCCAACGCGGTCATGACCGGCCTTGTCGATTCTCCTTTCGAAGACTTGACTGTATTTACGGAAGTCATTCAAGATGGTATGTTTGACCTGCTTGATGCGGGAAAACTCACTTTTGCTTCAGGAACATCGATTACACCTTCACCGGATGGTTTGAAACGCCTCTATGCAAATCTTGCGGAATACCGGAAGAAAATTGTATTGCGGCCGCAGGGGATTTCCAATAACCCCGAACTTGCCCGGCGTCTTGGTGTCATCGCAATGAATACTGCGATTGAAATTGATATCTATGGCCACGTTAATTCCACCCATATCATGGGCAGCAAAATGATGAACGGGATCGGCGGATCCGGCGATTTTGCCCGTTCGGCTTACCTGACCATCTTTTTCACCAACTCGGTTGCCAAAGGTGGCGCGATTTCTTCGGTCGTGCCAATGTGCTCGCACATCGACCACACTGAGCATGATGTGGACATCTATGTATCGGAACGAGGCGTTGCCGACGTGCGCGGATTGTCCCCAAAACAAAGAGCTCAGGTCATTATCGACAATATTGCGCATCCGACCTATCAACCGATGCTGCAGGACTACTTTGATCGCGCCTGCAAAGCAACCGGCAATGCCCACACCCCGCATCTGATGGACGAGGCCCTATCATGGCATGCTCGGTTCCTGCAAACCGGCTCCATGAAGAAATAGACCAAAAGGAAAAGGAGGAACACAAATGGCTAATGAATCACTGAAAGCTAAAAAGGAAGCATTCGACGCCAAAGTCGAGAAGGCTCTCGCCAAAAACCCAGAGAGAGTCAATTTGCCAAAGTTGAGATTGGCTACTCCGCTTGACATCGAGGGCTTCGACTATGAGAAAGACCTCGGAATGCCTGGTGAGTATCCGTTTACCCGTGGCGTGCAACCCACCATGTACCGTGGCCGTTTCTGGACCATGCGTATGTATGCTGGTTTCTCGACTGCTGAAGAGTCCAACAAACGGTACCGCTACCTGCTCGAGTCGGGCGGAACGGGACTGTCCTGCGCCTTCGACCTGCCGACCCAAATCGGCCTTGACTCCGACGACCCCAAAGCAGAGGGCGAAATCGGCAAGGTTGGCGTGGCGATCGACTCCCTGGCCGACATGGAAATCCTGTTCGACCAAATCGATCTCGGGAAAGTCTCCACTTCGATGACGATCAATGCCCCGGCATCCGTACTGCTGGCAATGTATATTGCAGTAGCCGAGAAAAAAGGCATCAGCGCTGACAAGCTCAACGGCACCATTCAGAACGACATTCTGAAAGAGTACGCTGCTCGCGGCACGTATATCTTCCCGCCGAAGCCCTCCATGCGTCTGATCACCAACATTTTCGAATATTGCTCGAAAAACGTTCCCCAATGGAACACCATCTCGATTTCCGGTTACCACATCCGCGAAGCCGGTTCGACTGCCTCGCAGGAAATTGCGTTCACGATCGCTGACGGCATCGCTTATTGCGAAGCTGCCATCAAAGCGGGCCTGAATGTTGATGACTTTGCTGGTCGTCTGTCCTTCTTCTGGAACGCCCACAACAACGTGCTGGAAGAAGTTGCGAAATTCCGCGCTTCCCGTCGCGTCTGGGCCAAAGTTATGAAAGAGCGTTTCGGCGCTACCAACCCCAAATCCTGGATGCTGCGCGTGCACACCCAAACTGCCGGTTCGATGCTGACTGCACAACAACCCGACAACAACGTTGTCCGTGTTGCCTTGCAGACTGCCGCTGCCGTTATGGGCGGAACCCAGTCCCTGCACACCAACTCCAAAGACGAAGCGCTGGCGCTGCCGACGGAAGCTTCCGTTCGCGTTGCCCTGCGGACCCAACAGATCGTCGCTGAAGAGAGCGGTCTGGCCGACACCGTCGATCCATTGGGCGGTTCCTACTATGTAGAAGCCCTCACCAATCAGATCGAAGCAGAGTGCTGGGATTACATCAAAAAAATTGACGACCTCGGCGGCGCCGTTATAGCTATTGAAAAAGGCTATATCCAACGCGAAATTCAGGATAGCGCCTACAAATGGCAGATGGAAGTCGAAAAGAAAGAACGGATCATTGTTGGCGTCAATAAGTATCAAATCCAGGAAAAACCTCCCGAAGGCTTGCTGCGAGTTGACGCATCCGTCGGTGAGTTCCAAAAAGGCAAACTGGCGAAAATGAAAGCTGCACGCGACAATGCTGCTGTTGCTGCCAAGTTGGCTGCTCTTGAAGCCGCTTGCAAGGACGAAAGCGTCAATCTGATGCCGGTCATCAAGGATGCAGTTCTGGTTTATGCAACATTGGGTGAAGTTTGCGGCGTAATGCGCAAAGTGTTCGGTGAATATCAACCGACCGTCAGCTTATAAGCGAGAGTAGGAGGGACAACGATGGAAAAACGTATTAGAGTATTGGTAGCCAAGCCAGGCCTCGACGGTCATGATCGCGGAGCCAAAGTCGTAGCCCGCGCTCTTCGCGACGCTGGCTTTGAAGTAATCTACACCGGTATCCGGTTGACGCCGGAACAAATCTCCGAAGCAGCCCTGCAGGAAGACGTCAATGTCGTGGCGCTCAGTCTTCTGTCCGGTGCACACAACACCCTTTTCCCCCGCATTGTTGAAATGATGAAGGCAAAGGGCCTGACTGATGTTCTGACAATCGGCGGCGGCGTTATTCCCGACTCCGATATTCCTGGCCTGAAAGCGGCTGGTATTGCCGAAGTATTTACGCCGGGAACCCCGACTACAAAGATCATCGAGTATATTAAAGCCAACGTGAAATAAGAACATTCATTAGTAATGCGGGGCGGCAGGTTTCTGTCCGTCCCCGCAAGATTTTTCCTTAGGTGGTGCTTTTATGGATGTCGTCGCTGAGTTGTTGAACGGTTCCAAACTGGCCATAGCGAGAGCCATTACAGCCGTTGAAAACGAATATGAGCATGCTACAGAAATCATGCAAGCACTTTATCCCCATACGGGACATGCTTATATTATTGGTATTACCGGACCTCCCGGGGCCGGCAAAAGCACTTTGACTGACAAGTTGACCAAAGAATATCGCAGCCGGGGTAAAACAGTCGGCATTATTGCGGTAGACCCCAGTAGTCCGTTTTCCGGCGGCGCCATTCTTGGCGATCGCATCCGGATGAATGAACTGACGATGGACGACGGCGTGTTTATCCGCAGTATGGCTACCCGTGGCAGTCTTGGTGGCATGTCCCGCAAAACTGCCGAAGTCGTCAAAATCCTTGACGCGGCAGGCAAAGACATTGTCATCATTGAAACGGTTGGCGTGGGACAGTCGGAAGTGGATATCGTGAAAACGGCCGACACTACATTGGTTGTATTGGTTCCGGGACTTGGAGATGATATTCAGGCCATCAAGGCTGGCATCTTGGAGATTGGCGATGTTTTTGCCATCAACAAGGCTGATCGGGAAGGCGTGGAACGCCTGAACCTGGAAATCGAGATGATGCTTGACCTTGACCAGGCTGAAAATAAATGGCGGCCCAAGGTTATGCGTACAGTCGCCAGCCAAAACGAGGGCGTTTGCGAACTGGTGAACGCAATCGAAGAACATGCGACGCACATGGTCAAATCAGGATCGATCCAAAGACGACGGTTTGAGCGGACCCGCACCGAGATTTTGGCGATGCTGGATGAAGCAATCAAAATCTATCTGATGAAAAAAGTCGCGGGTAGCAAGTTTGAATCATTGGCAATGGAAGTCAATCAACGCAAAAACGATCCTTACTCGGCAGTGCGTTCTATTCTAGCGGAGGTCCTGAAATAATCTATATATATTTTTAAAAGGAGGGCTTATCTATGTTCAAGATCCTACACATCGACCACATTGGAATCGCGGTTAACGAATTAGCCGCAGTCAAGGACATCTTCGCCGACAAGCTGGGGATGTTCCACCAACCGGAAGACGAAGTCGTTGACTCGCAAAAAGTCAAAGTCAGCTTCTTCCCCTGCGGTGACGCAGAACTCGAGTTTCTGGAGTCCACGGCTCCGGATGGCCCGATTGCCAAAGCCATCGAAAAAAATGGCGGCAAAAATCTGGTCCAGCACATCGCATTGCGCGTTGACAACATTGAAAACGCAATTGCCGATTTGATGGCCAAAGGCGTGGAAATGCTCGACAAGGCGCCCCGGTACGGCGCTGGCGGCGCGAAAATCGCGTTCCTGCACCCGAAAGCAACCGGCGGCATTCTGATCGAGATCTGCGAGCACCCTGACCGTCACTAAGAACCAGTCAAAGTAATATCACTACCGACAACGATGGAGGTGTACAATGTCTGCGATGCAGGAAAAAGTCAATCTGCTGCACAAAAAACAGCAAAAAGTGCTGAACGGCGGCGGCGAAAAGCGGATCGAAAAGCAACATGCCAGCGGTAAGAAAACCGCCCGTGAGCGTATTGCGCTACTGATGGATCCCGGTTCTTTTGTCGAACTGGACCAGTTTGTGACGCACCGTTGCACAAATTTCGGCATGGAAACCAAGGATCTTCCGGGTGAAGGCGTCGTCACGGGCTACGGTACCGTGGAAGGTCGTCTGGTCTATGTGTTCGCACAGGACTTCACCGTGGAAGGCGGTTCCCTCGGTGAAATGCACGCCGCAAAAATCTGCAAGGTTCAAGATCTGTCCATGAAAATGGGCGCTCCCTTGGTCGGTCTGAATGATTCGGGCGGCGCTCGGATTCAGGAAGCCGTCGACGCTCTGGCCGGTTACGGCAAAATCTTCTTCAAGAACACACTGGCATCCGGTGTTGTTCCCCAGATCTCCTGTATCATGGGACCTTCGGCTGGCGGCGCGGTTTATTCGCCTGCTCTTACCGACTGGATTTTCATGGTCAAGAAAACCAGCCAAATGTTCATCACCGGACCGCAGGTCATCAAATCGGTTACGGCCGAAGAAGTTACCGCCGAAGCTCTCGGTGGCGCGATGACCCACAACTCGGTTTCCGGCGTTGCTCACTTTGCAACGGAGAACGATGAAGATTGCATGGCGCAGGTTCGTATCCTGCTCGGCTTCCTGCCTTCCAACAACATGGAAGAAGCTCCGATGGTTGACACTGGGGACAGCCCCGACCGTATGGACGAGGGTCTGAAAGCCATCATGCCGGAAAACCCGAACATGCCTTATAGCATGAAGGAAGTTATCCGCATGATCGTTGACCGCGCTGAATTCTTCGAAGTTCAGGAATTCTTCGCTCAAAACATCATCACTGGTTTTGCCCGTTTTGACGGCAGCACCGTCGGCATCATCGCCAATCAGCCTGCTGTTATGGCCGGATGCCTTGATGTTAATGCTTCGGATAAATCAGCCCGGTTCATTCGCTTCTGCGATGCATTCAACATTCCGCTGGTCAACCTGGTTGACGTGCCTGGCTTCCTGCCTGGTACCGACCAAGAATTCGGCGGCATCATCCGCCACGGCGCCAAAATGTTGTATGCTTATTCCGAAGCGACTGTACCCAAAGTTACCGTTATCACCCGTAAAGCCTACGGCGGATCTTATCTGGCGATGTGCTCGCAGGACCTTGGCGCTGACCAGGTTCTGGCCTGGCCTTCGGCAGAGATCGCAGTTATGGGACCTGCTGGCGCGGCCAACATCATCTTCCGGGGCGACCCCGAGTGCGAAGCGAAGACCGCGAAATATGTCGAAGATTTTGCCACGCCTTATAAAGCGGCGGAGCGCGGATTTGTCGATATCGTCATCGAGCCACAGGAAACGCGGCCTCGCATCATTACCGCTCTCAACATGCTCGCTTCGAAGCGTGAAGCCCGTCCGGCCAAAAAACACGGGAACATCCCGTTGTAATTCCGGCAACGAGCAAAGAGAGGGGTTGACATCATGTCAGATATTCATCCGGACATTGTGGCGGCCATCGCTGCCAGTATCAACTGCGTGATGGACGACACCAACATCAGCGCCGAGCTTTTGGCCGCGATTACTGCCGCTGTGGTTCACCATTCCGGCGGAGTTCATGCAGTCAGAATTAAGCGTACCAGCAACGCGTGGTCCATGTCGGGCCGTCAGAAACTGATGGATTCCCGCCAAACTGCGTAAGCACTCAACAGCGTTTCTCAATCGTATATCATAATTCATAAATTAATGGAGGTATGTTTCATGAGAAAGTTCAAAGTCAATGTCAATGGTACCAGCTACAACGTTGAGGTTGCCGAAGAAGGCGTAGTCGTTTCGGCTGCTCCTGTCGCTGCCGCTGCCCCGGTCGCCGCCGCTCCTGCTGCAGCGCCAGCCCCGGTCGCCGCCGCTCCAGTTGCTGCTCCGGCCGCTGCCGCTGCCCCGGTTGAAGTTGCTGCCGGTGACACACCGATCAATGCTCCGATGCCTGGTAAAGTCAGCAAAATCAATAAAAAAGCCGGCGACAAAATTGCCAAAGGCGAATGCATCATGACACTCGAAGCGATGAAAATGCAGAATGAAATCGGTTCGCCGATTTCTGGCACGATCAAATCGATCAACGTCAACAAGGGTGACAATGTCAAACCGGGTTCGGTTATGGCGGTTATCTCCAACTAATTTTAGTTTGTATGACTGGCTCTGTGCAGATAACTCTCTGCATAGAGCCGGAATTCCAGCGAAAAATTAGCCGGTAATGGATTTGACAACTAACAAATAGGAGGGAAAACAGACTATGGAAGCTTTGATCCAACAGTACCCCTGGCTTGACGAACTGCTGATGGGTTTCCTCGGACTTTCCTGGAAACATGTCGTAATGTGGGCAGTCGGCGCAACGCTCATTTGGCTGGCGGCCGCGAAGGACTATGAACCAGCCCTGCTCCTGCCGATCGGTTTCGGCGCGATTCTTGCCAATATTCCGCACTCTTCCGCAGTATCACAAGCTAAAGGCGAAGAGGGTTTCCTTATTGTTCTCTATAATGCCGGTATTGCCAATGAATTGTTCCCTGTCCTTATCTTTATCGCTATCGGCGCCATGTGCGACTTTGCACCGCTGATCCGAAATCCTAAAGTCATGCTGTTTGCCGCTGCCGCTCAGTTCGGTATTTTCGCAACAGCCGTTGCCGCTACGTTCCTTGGATTCAGCTTCGAGCATGCCGCTTCGATCGGCATCATCGGCGCTGCTGACGGCCCGACCACCATTTATGTAGCCAGCCGGTTTGCGGTGGAGCTGCTCGGACCCCTTTCGGTTGCTGCGTATTGCTACATGTCGCTGGTGCCTGTTATTCAGCCGCCGGTTATCATGGCCTGCACCACCAAAGCCGAACGTCAGATCAAAATGGGTTACGAAAACGTGGTGCCTGTTTCCCAGACAACAAAATTCCTGTTCCCAATTATGATTGTCCTGATTGCCGGTATGGTTGCGCCGATTTCGGTTGCCCTGATCGGCAGTCTGATGTTTGGCAACCTGATCAAAGAATCCGGTGTGACCGAAAACCTGTCGGCCTGCGCGGAAAACGAGTTGGCCAACCTGGTTACCCTGGTTCTTGGCATCACCATCGGCGGCACCATGGAAGCCGAGCGTTTCCTCAACTACCAGGTGTTACTGATCATGATACTGGGCGCGGTCGCTTTCGTATTCGACACCGCTGGCGGCGTGCTCTTCGCCAAACTGATGAACCTGTTCAGCAAAGAAAAAATGAACCCGATGATCGGCGCCTGCGGCATCTCGGCATTCCCGATGTCCGGCCGTGTTATTGCCAAAATGGCGCTTAAAGAAGACCCGACAAACTTCATCATTCAGCATGCGATCGGCGTTAACGTAGCCGGTCAGGTCGCCTCGGTCGTAGCCGGCGGCTTGGTCCTTGCGTTGATTCCGGCGTTGGCGAAGTAAGGGGGAGGGAAATATTATGAATCCAGCAACAATCAAAGCCCTCACCATGATGGCGATCGCATTGCCGACCATGTTCCTGGTTATTCTCGTGTTCATGGGTGCAACCACTCTGCTTCACAAAACATTCCCCGCACCGGCCGAAGAAGAGACCGAAGAAGACGACGACTAAATCGTTTCCTAAACAGTTTTATCGGGCGGAGAGATCCTCTCTCCGCCTCATACCATGATAATTTGGAACTACACCGAGGATGAAGACAATCTTGTATCCTGTGACCGAAGCGGAAATGGCAATGCTTTTTTTGCGGAATCATATAGAATGAGATTGGTCGGACCCTTGCAGCAAATTGACGTGGATCAATAAAAAACAATTTGCAAGGAGGATTTGACTACATGGATATTTCAACAGCTGCTATTATGTCCATTGTGGCGCTACTGACGGTCGTTATCATCAGCTGCGTCAACGAAGACCTGAATGTAGGCTATCTAGCCATCGGCTTTGCCATCATCGTCGGCGGAGTCTGGGGTGGCATGACCGGCGCCAAAGTATTGGCGTCGTTCCCGCTCAGCCTGTTTATGATCCTGATCGGCGTTACCTTTCTGTTCGGGATTGCCCGGACCAACGGGACCATGGAAAAACTGACCGCCTATTCGGTCCGTATGTGTAAAGGCAATACGAAAGTCATTCCTTTGATCGTTTTTGTACTGACTACCTTCATCACCACCATCGGACCTGGCAATATTGCCGGTACCGCTCTGATGGCTCCGGTGGCCATGGCGATCGCAACCCGCGTCGGCATGCCGGCGTTCCTGATGACCCTGCTCGTTGTTGGCGCGTCCAATGGCGCGGCATTCTCGCCGTTTGCTCCTACCGGCATTATTTCCAACGGCCTTATTGCCAAAATGGCGCCGCAATTGCCGGAAATCACCAAACAAATGACGCTCGACGCTCTGGCCTGGAAAATTCATTTCAATTCAGAAGTTGCGCAGGGTATTGTCAATATTGGCGGCTTCTTCATCATGGGTGGTTGGGCATGGATGCAAAAAGCCGGCCAAGTTAAAATCGATATCGACGAACTGGCTCCCAAACCGGAACCGTTCAATTCCGCTCAGCTGCAAACGCTGGCAGCTGTCTTGATCCTAATCCTGGCGATCGTCATTCCTGGCCTGCCTGGCATGAAAGCCATGCTGCCTAAAGCGTTCCTGAATCTGGTATCTAACGTCGGTACCGTTGCGTTCATTCTGTCCGGCTGGTTGATGCTGACCGGCGCTGGCGACAGCGATAAAGCGATTAAATCTCAGCCATGGGCCGTTATCATCATGGTCTGCGGCGTGTCGGTACTTGTTGACGTCATGGACCAAGCTGGTGGCTTGAATGCATTGGTCAAACTGATTGGCGCTGTTTCAAATCCGGTGACTGTCAATGCATGGTTGGGCTTGATTACTGGCATTATCTCGGCTTACTCCAGTTCTTCCGGCGTGGTTATGCCGATGTTCCTGCCGATGGTGCCGGGCCTGATCAAAGAAGTTGGCGGCGGCAATCCGATCGCCCTGATCTCCTCGATCAATGTTGGCGCTCACCTTGTTGATACCTCACCGTTGTCCACCCTCGGCGCTCTTTGTATCGCTTGCGCCGGTGATCACGAAGACAAAGCGGTTCTGTTCCGCAAGCTTCTGATCTGGGGCTTGGCGATGTCCGTGGTTGGCGCAGTGGTTTGCTGGGTGTTCTTCGGTATCCTCGGCCTCTAATTGCGTTTTCCAAATAATCCGAAAGCCGGGAGATTTTCTCCCGGCTTTCATTTTCCCTCTGGCCCTGCATCAGCAAAAAATGATAAAATATATAATAATTCAATTGATGAATGCGCAGTATCTTTACTTCGCTATTAAGAAAGTGGTGTAGGCGCTAATATGAGTAAATTTGTCGAAACGTCGATTGTCAGCCGTAAAAATATCATTGTCATCGGAATTGCCGTGGCGGTATTTCTGTTTCTCTTGTTTGCCAGCGTGGTACGCTGGATGCACGGGATGGCGGTTACGCCGTTTGAAATCGGTTCGTTGCTGATTATTGTTTTTGTGCTGCTGGAACGGGCACAGCCCAGCTACGAATATGAAGCCGACAGTCGCTGCTTGCTGCTGAAAAAACGCGGTATCCTCGGCAATAAGACTATTGAAGTGGAGTACCGCCAGTTAGTTGGTGTTTATGCTTATAAGGCCGCATTGGTCAGCGTGCTGAAATTCCGCCGTACCCACCGCATGAACTCCGCACTCGATGGTCGCGATGTCTGGGTCATTGCCTATAAAGTCTCGCCTAGCGGCAAAACTGAGCATAATGAGCGGGTCTATTTCAAACCGAGTGAGCAGCTGCTCGAATTCCTGTCGGCCAAGTTGCCTGGCAAGGTGAAAGTGCCGGAGACTCAGGTTGTGCTTGCAGCGCTCGGCAAAGAAATGGAAGATAAATAGAAGGTTGTTTGGCATAAAGCTCTCCTGATTCCGGGGGAGCTGTTTTTTTTGCAAAGGAGTAGTCAGAAAAGAAGGAATTAGCCAAAATAGGGGGAATATTAACACAATGTGGTATACCACATTGTGTTAATATTGTTGTTCTAATTTGTGATTGAAAGGGGGCGTGCCAGTCAAGGCAGCACAGGATGGGTATAGATTAAATTTTTCTGTGGTATTATTCTTATTGACCCATTGAACTGTCTCACTCCATCGGAACGCGCAATAAATAGGAGGTTTTTTTGTACATGGATATTTCCTTAGCGGCAATTATGTCCATCGTAGCCTTAACAATTGTGGTTGTTATCAGCTGTGTGAATGAAGATCTGCATGTCGGTTTCCTGTCTATTGGCTTTGCCATTATTGTCGGCGGCATGTGGGGCGGTATGACTGGCGCAAAAGTCATGTCTTTGTTCCCGGTCGGCTTGTTTATGATTTTAGCCGGTGTAACTTTCCTGTTTGGCATGGCGCAGACCAATGGCACCATGGAAAAACTTACTGCATATTCGGTTCGCGTTTGTAAAGGCAATACCGCAATCGTTCCCTTAATCATTTTTCTGTTGACCACTTTTGTTACCACTATCGGACCTGGCAATATCGCCGGGACAGCCCTGATGGCGCCGGTAGCCATGGCAATCGCGACCCGCGTCGGCATGCCGGCGTTTCTGATGACGCTGGTCGTTGTCGGTGCAGCTAACGGCGCGGCGTTTTCGCCGTTTGCCCCAACTGGCATCATTTCCAATGGCCTAATTGCCAAAATGGCGCCGCAGATGCCGGAACTAGTCAAGCAGATTTCACTTGACGCGCTGGCCTGGAAGATTCACTTCAACTCGGAAGTAGCACAGGGCCTCGTTAATATTAGTGGATTCTTCTTACTGGGTGGCTGGGCCTGGATTCAAAAACAACGCGGCGCAACCATCAATATCGATGAACTGGCTCCGAAACCCGAACCGTTTGACAAACATCAACTGTTGACACTGAGTATGGTCGGACTGCTGATCGTGCTTGTCGTGTTGCCGGGTCTGCCGGGGATGAAAACCGCGATTCCCAAATCAGTCCTGAATATGCTCGCCAACGTAGGTTCGGTTGCATTCATGCTCTCCTGCGTACTGATGCTGACCGGCTCCGGTGACAGCAAGAAAGCTGTCAAGGTTATGCCGTGGGGCGTTATCATGATGGTCTGCGGTGTTACCGTGTTGGTCGAAGTTATGGACCAAGCCGGGGGCCTGAAAGCTTTGGTCAAGATGATCGGAGCTATTTCCAATCCGGTGACTGTCAATGCCTGGCTCGGCCTGATCACCGGTATCATTTCGGCCTATTCCAGTTCTTCCGGCGTGGTCATGCCGATGTTTCTGCCGATGGTACCTGGTCTGATCAAGGAAATCGGTGGCGGCAACCCTGTGGCCATGATTTCTTCGATCAACGTCGGCGCCCACCTGGTCGACTCTTCGCCGTTGTCCACGCTTGGCGCTCTCTGTATCGCCTGCGCCGGTGACCATGAAGATAAAGCGAAGCTGTTCCGTAACCTGCTCATCTGGGGTTTGTCAATGTCTGTTGTCGGCGCGATTGTCTGCTGGGTATTCTTCGGAATCCTTGGTATGTAAGCGAAACTGCGACAAATACGTAATGCGTGACGAAGGCCGGGAGATTTCTCCCGGCCCTTTTCCATTCAGGGGAAATAAACCTCAGCCATTTCCTTGCTGTAAGGTTGTTTTATGGTGTAAAATGATACCGGCAGGTCCTTGTGGCGGCAAGGACTTTTTCTGTTGCGCAGCGAATGTAATAATGTTAAAAGAAGAATAGCCAAGCGTTTGGGAGGGAAACGGATTGCGGGGAGATAAAACCAAAGGGATCTTGGTGTTAATGTTATTTTTGCTAACCGGCGCCCTGCTGGGTGGTCTGCTGGGGGAAGTGCTGGCAGGTAGCTCTGCGTTGTCAGAGATTGCTCCCTATTTGGTCAAAAAATATACGATTTTTGAAATGGCGCCGGCATCGATCAACCTTTTTGTTGCGCAGATCAAGCTTGGACTGGTTTTGCAGCCAAATCTGATCAGCGTACTGGGGATTATCATTGCGTTATTTCTGTTCCGTCGGTTTTAGGAGGTCTTGATAACGGAAATTATTCTTGCATCGGCATCACCACGTCGGGAGCAGCTGTTAAAACAGATTGGCCTGGTGTTTCGTATAATCCCCAGCGAAGCGGAAGAAGATATGATTGAAGCATCGCTGCCGGAACAATATGTGCAAAAATGTGCTCTGGCCAAAGCGATAATGACCAGGCAACAGGTTGAGCCAGCCGATATCGTGATTGGCGCTGATACAGTCGTTGTGCTTGATGGAATCATCTATGGCAAACCAAGTGATGCGGCTGATGCCAAGCGGATGCTTGCCAGCCTTGCCGGGCGGACGCATAGTGTATGGTCGGGACTGGCGGTTGTTTCAGCGCAAGGGCAGGTAACCCGGGCGGTGGAAACACGGGTTACGCTAGCCAAACTGTCAAATCAGCAGATTGAACGCTATGTCGCTTCTGGTGAACCGATGGACAAAGCGGGTGCTTATGCAATACAAGGACTGGGGGCAATGTTTGTCGAACGGGTTAACGGCTGTTATTATAATGTTGTCGGCTTGCCTTTGCAGACATTGACGCAGATTTTAGCTACTCTTGGAGTTGTGCTGCCATGACGGCTCATGTTTGTGCAGAGCCACGCCACTCTTTAATGATTAAGGAACTGCCGGCCGATGAACGTCCCCGTGAAAAAATGCGGCAGAAAGGCGCCCAGGCCATGGGAAACTCCGAGCTGCTTGCAATATTGTTGCGTACCGGTAATCATGATGAATCTGCCTTGCGTCTGGCCGAACACCTGCTGGAACAGCAAAACGGCTTGTCGGGTTTGGGCAATGCATCGGCTGAGGATATTGAACAAGTCAAAGGAATTGGCGAGGCCAAGGCGATTACGATCCTGGCGGCGATTGAACTGGGCCGGCGCGTCTCGGTTCTTGCTCCTGGGGATCGCACGGTAATTCGTACGCCGGACGATGTAGCAACCCTGTTATTACCACGCTTTCGTTATGAAACGAAAGAACATTTTTTGGCGGTGCTATTGTCAACCAAGAATCATGTGCTGAAGACCGCCGTGATTTCTATCGGCAGCCTGAATGCTTCCATCGTGCATCCGCGGGAATTGTTTCGTGAAGCGATCAATGCCCGGGCAGCTGCAGTCATCCTAGTCCATAATCACCCAAGCGGCGATCCGGCGCCTAGTCCGGAAGACATCGCATTGACCCGGAAGCTGGTCGAAGCAGGTAAACTAATGGATATTCCCGTGTTGGACCATTTGATTCTAGGTGACGGGAAATATATCAGTTTAAAAGAAAAAGGGATTCTGTAGGAGGAATGAATAAGCATGAAGTTTTTTGACTCATTTTCCAAAGATATGGGGATTGATTTGGGTACAGCCAATACGCTGGTTTCTATGCGGGGGCGGGGCATCGTATTGCGCGAACCTTCGGTAGTGGCAATTCAACGGGACACGGGAGAAATTCTCGCCGTGGGCGAGGAAGCTAAAAAAATGCTCGGTCGTACTCCCGGCAACATTGTGGCGATTCGCCCGCTCAAAGATGGGGTTATTGCCGACTTTGACACAACGCAGGCCATGCTGAAGTATTTTATTCAAAAAGCTACCGGTGGATTTTCTTTCTTCCGGCCGCGTGTCGTAGTTGGGGTTCCGTCGGGTGTTACGGAAGTGGAACGACGGGCGGTTATTGATGCGACAATCCAGGCCGGGGCCCGCGAAGCGTATCTGATTGAAGAGCCGATGGCGGCGGCGATTGGCGCCGGCTTGCCGGTGCATGATCCAACCGGCAACATGGTTGTGGATATTGGCGGCGGCACGACGGAAGTGGCAGTTATCTCACTGGGCGGCATCGTATCAAGCCGTTCGATCCGTATTGGTGGCGACGAGTTGGATGAGGCGATCATTCAATACATGAAACGTACTTATAATCTGCTGATTGGTGAACGGACGGCTGAAACCGTCAAGATGACAATTGGCTCGGCGATGCCTTCGCCTGAAGAAGAATCGATGGATATTCGGGGCCGCGATCTGGTGACGGGCTTGCCTAAAACGTTGCCGGTTTCCGTACGGGAAATTGAATTGGCCCTGTCTGAGCCTGTCAGCGCCATTGTCGATGCAGTTAAAGTGACCTTGGAGAAAACTCCGCCTGAATTGTCGGCGGACATCATGGACCGCGGAATCGTAATGACAGGTGGTGGTTCACTGCTGCGGCGACTAGACAAACTGTTGACCAAAGAAACCGGAATGCCGGTTATCGTAGCCGAAGATGCTTTGGATTGCGTGGCTAAGGGAACGGGGATTGTGGCCGAAGATTTGGCGACCATGAAACGCGTTACCATGTCGATAAAAAAGAGTAATTAAAGGAGAAATTCATCGTGCGCTGGTTTGACAAAAAAACGGTCGTGCTTTGCGTGGCCTTTATTACCGTTTTTTTGCTGGCAGTTTCCGCGGCACGGGTCCAGACTCGTTACCCGTTGATGGCGAATTTGGCAGCCACGGTTATGATGCCTTTGGATTTTGTATTCTCTGGCATGGCGAATTTACTGCGCCACGGTGGCGATTTTACCCGGGATGTTGCCACTGTATTCCGCGAAAATCAGGCTTTGCGATCAGAAAATCACGAACTGAGGCAAGTCGTATTCCAACTTACTGAAAAAGCGGCAGAAAATGAAAGACTGCAAGCGATGCTGGATTTTCGCGGCAAATCTGTTTTATTGCAGATGAAAGCGGCTACAGTTATTGCCCGGGACCCGGGAACATTTAGCTACAGTATCTTGATTAACAGGGGAACGAACGATGGCGTGCGCGTGAACATGCCGGTTGTTTCGACGCAGGGTCTGGTAGGTCATGTGATGGAGACTTACGGTGGAACGGCTAAAGTCCGGTTGCTTCTGGATACCGGCTCTTCTGCATCCGCGATGATTCAAAGGCCGCAATCCAGAGCAGTAGGGGTTGTCGAAGGCAACCCGGTGCAACTTTCCAGTTTGCGGATGAAAAACTTAACCCGTGACGGAGACGTGATCAAAGGAGACAAGATCATGACTTCGGGCCTGGGCGGAATTTATCCCAAAGGATTGCTGATCGGCGAAGTAGTTGATGTGCTTGATGATGACGGCGGTTTGATGAAACATGCGTTGATTAGACCTTCAGTTGATTTTAGCCGGATCGAAGAAGTTTTTGTGATCACCGGCGAGAGGACCCCGACAACTCCATGAAAGCACTAATTTTGTTTGTTGTTATGGCAGTATCCGTGTCGGTGCAATCCACGGTCATTCCTGTACTATCGATTGGCGGCGTCAGGCCGGACCTGGTGTTGGTGGTCGTTGTGTCTGTCGCGCTGTCGGCAGGCAAAGAAGAAGGCGTGCTGTGCGGCGTTTTTGGCGGAGTGTTGCAGGATTTGCTGTCTGTGGGGCCGTTTGGCTACAATACCTTGACAAAAATGCTGCTTGGACTACTTGTCGGCCTTTATGAACGCAAGGTTAATAAAGGCAGTTTGTTGTTGCCGTTATTGGCTGTTGCTGTCAGTACGGCCGGAGTTGCCTTTATTGCGGCAATGTTTTTGCTGGCTTATGGGCAGCAGCGGCAAATCGCGGTGCTGTTTTTGCAGCTGATTCCGACGACCGCCTATCATATCTTGCTGGCGGCGCCGGTTCATTTCCTGATTGCTTTGTTGATGCGTGACCAATCAAATAAATAGTGGAGCTAGTTTACGATGCGATTAAAGAATATGGATCAACGACTCAACATTTTGTCTCTGGTATTGGTCCTGATCTTTGTTGCGCTGGTCGGTCGCCTGGCCTTTCTTCAATTGCTGAAGGGTCAGGAGTATCAACGTCTGGCGGAAGGAAACAGAACCAGACAAGTCAACGTTGTGGCGCCGCGGGGGGATTTGTACGACCGGAACGGGGTATTGATGGTTACCAGCCGCCCCGGTTTTGCTGTTTCCATTTTGCCGGGAAATAAAGCGGTCTCGCCTAATGTGATTGCCAGAACAGCAATGATTCTGGGTATGGATAGCAAGGAAATTGCCGACCGTTTAGCGAAAAGCAAAAGTTCATTTGAACCGGTGCGATTGAAGATTGATGTCGGCCAGGATATTGTAGCAAAGATTGAAGAAATGAAGGCGGATTTGCCGGGTGTCGTAGTTGAAGTGCTGCCTGTGCGCAGCTACAGCCACAATAAAATGGGCGTGCATATTTTTGGCTATGTCAGTGAAATTTCTGAAACAGAACTGACTACGCTGGGGCCGCAAGGCTATCGCGCGGGGGACCTAATTGGACAATCAGGATTGGAACGCCGCTATGACAAACAATTAAAAGGCGCGGACGGCGGCAGTCAGGTCGAAGTCGATGTAGCAGGCCGGATGGTTCAGGTGTTAACCAAAAAGGACCCTATTCCGGGGAATAACTTGGTATTGACGCTGGATTACCGATTGCAAAAAGCTGCTGAAGATGCGCTTGACGAACAGCTACGCTACTTGCAGGCACAAGGGGGCCACAAAAAAGCGCAGGCTGGCGCAGTGGTCGTATTGAATCCTAAGACAGGCGAAGTTTTGGCAATGGCCAGCCGTCCAGCTTTTGACCCCAATCATTTTATCGGCGGAATTTCGACAAAAAACTGGAAAGAAATTAATGAAAATCCGTTTCACCCGATGGATAACCGGGCGATTGCAGGAGAGTATCCGCCTGGGTCAACGTTTAAGATCGTCACAGGTGTTGCGGCGCTGGATTTGAAAAAGGTGACCGCAGAGGAATTGATTTTTGACTCGGGACAGCACTGGCTGGTGCCGAAAGTGAACGCGGCTGGCGAGGCATTGGGCTGGATCAATTTTTATCAGGCATTGTCGATGTCCGACAACGTCTATTTCTATGAAATGGGAAACCGGCTGGGCATTGATGCGCTGGAACGCTACGCACGATTGTTTGGTCTGGGCAGTTTTACCGGAGTCGACTTGCCAGGCGAATCGGATGGCTTGGTGGCGAATCGGGCCTATAAGGAAAAAGTTTATAAAGAAGACTGGTATCTGGCGGAAACCTTTGATGCAGCCATCGGGCAAGGCTTTCATCTTGCGACGCCGCTGCAGATGGCAGTATTGGTCAGCGAAATTGCCAATGGAGGAATCCGATGGCGGCCGCATGTCGTGGGAAAAGTTCTGTCTTCGAAAGGCGAGGTTGTCAGTGTGATTCGGCCTGAAGAAATGGGGCGCGTCGAAATCAGCCCGTCCACGCTAAAGCTGGTCCGTGAAGGATTGCGCGGCGTATCCGAGGCTGGTGGTACAGGCGCTGGCGTGTTCGCCAATTTTCCGGTGCCGGTGGCAGGAAAAACCGGTACCGCCGAGAATCCGCACGGGGATGATCATGGCTGGTTTGTGGCTTACGGGCCGTTTAATGATCCGCGGATCACTGTCGCTGTGATTATTGAGCAAGGTGGATATGGCTCAACTTCGGCGGGTCCGGTTGCGCGTAAAATTCTTGAAACCGCTTTCAATCTTAAACCGGTAACGACGGAAGCGGTCCGCAAATCGCTACCCGGCACGGCATTGTGAGGATAAACATGCATAAAGTGTGGGTTGTTGCTTCAGGAAAAGGTGGTACAGGAAAGAGCGCAGTTGCAGTCAACCTGGGGGCTGCTTTGGCGGCTGAAGGTCTGCGCGTGGCGCTGGTAGATCTGAATGTTGGTTTGCGTTGCCTGGACCTGTGTCTGGGGCTTGACGACAGAGTTTTATTTGACTTAATGGATGTATTGGATGGCAAGTGCCGGTTGCAAGATGCGCTGTTGCGGCACTCAGCGTACGAAACCCTGTGGTTGTTGCCTGCGGCGCAAAATCGTTCGATGAATGAAGTGAGTGTAAAAAGTCTCAAGGCTCTGTGCGAACTATTGTCAAAAGAATTTGATCTGGTTTTACTGGATTGCCCACCGGGCTTGGAACCAATTCCGGTACGTGCTGCAGCGGTTGCCGGGCGGGGGATTTTGGTCACGACGACCGATGCTGCGTCAATTCGGGATACAGAGAGATTAGTTGCAGAATTTGCCGCCAGAGGGCGGGCTGAATTGTATCTGGTGATTAATCGTTTTCGCAGTGATTTAGCGATGAAAAACCTAATTTCCACTGAAGCAGAGATAGCCGACGCAGTGGGTATTCCTTTGCTGGGAACGGTTCCGGAAGACGAAGCCGTATTACTGGCGAATCTGAGTTGTGAGCCGGTATTTATCCGCCAAAGTGCAGCGCCTGCCGCCAGAATTTTTACCGCATTGGCCCGGCGACTGCCAGGAAAGGACTTTTTGAGATCATGATTGATCGACGTTCATTTCGCAACATAGATTTTTGGATGATTTTTTCTACCTTGGCATTAGTGGGCATTGGTCTCCTGATGATTGGCAGCGCCACCCACATCAACACGTCGAACGATGACCGCTACTGGTTTGTCCAGCGTCAGGGCTTGTTCGCGATTGTAAATTTCGTGCTGATTCTGGTGATGTTGCGTTTTGACTACCGCATCCTGGGACCGCTGGGCAATGTGCTGTATGCGGTCAATCTACTTATGCTCATCGCGGTCATGTTCGTCGGCCAATCTGCACTGGGGGCGCAGCGCTGGATACAGCTGGGGCCGATTACCATACAACCTTCGGAGTTCGCCAAACTGATTATGATTATCTCGCTGGCCCATCTGCTTGATTCCCGCGAGGAAAAGATGAAGAGTGTCTGGGATATGCTGCCGGTGTCTGCGTTTGTTATTATTCCATTTTTGCTGGTGTTGAAGCAGCCTGACTTGGGCACGTCGCTGGTGTTTTTGGCTATCTTGCTGGGGATGGTTTTTGTTGCCGGAATCGATGGGAAACTGCTGCTGAAAATTTTGGGCGCCGGCGCCGCCTGTTTGCCGATTTTTTGGTTATTTTTGAAGGACTATCAAAAGTCGCGACTGACGGTTTTTCTCGATCCGAATGTTGACCCGCTCGGCGCCGGGTATCATATCATTCAGTCAAAGATTGCCATCGGTTCGGGTCAATTGTTTGGCAAAGGGATCTTTGGCGGTACACAAAGCCAACTGAACTTTTTACCAGAAAACCATACTGATTTTATTTTTGCTGTAATTGGTGAAGAATTGGGTTTTGTTGGCTCACTGGTAATTTTGGCGCTGTATTTTTTATTGCTCTATCGCGGCGTGAAAACGGCGCAAAATGCGCGGGATAAGTTCGGCGCCTTACTGGCGGCGGGAATCACCTCGATGATGGCTTTTCACGTCATGGTCAATGTCGGTATGACCATCGGCATCATGCCGGTAACCGGAATTCCCCTGCCGTTTATGAGTTACGGTGTTAGCGCACTGACCACCAATTTGATCAGTGTCGGGATCTTGCTGAACATCCAGTCGCGCCAACAAAAATTGATGTTTTGAAACGGAGGATAAATTTGTTGCACTGTAATGATCGGGCCTTAAGTACGGTAACGAAACCAGCCCGCTATACCGGCGGTGAGTGGAATATGGCAGCCAAAGAGCCGGGCAGCGTTGCTGTCAGGTTTGCATTGGTTTTGCCGGATGTCTATGAAGTCGGCATGTCCAACCTGGGCCTGAAAATCCTCTATGGGATATTGAATGAACGAAATGACACTTATGCGGAACGGGCCTATTGCCCATGGCCGGACATGGAAGCCGTCATGCGAAGCGGCAACGATGTTTTGTGCAGCCTGGAGACGCACACGCCATTGAAAGAATTTGATGCAGTCGGCTTTTCGTTGCAATATGAAATGACGTATACCAACATTCTTACCATGCTTGATCTCGGCGGGATTCCCTTGGCAAGTTCTGACCGGGCCGAGTGCGATCCGTTAGTGGTTGGCGGTGGCCCTTGCGCCTTTAATCCGGAACCGTTGGCGGACTTTTTTGATTGCTTTGTCATCGGTGAAGGGGAAGAGGTCATCGGCGAAATCGCTGCCGTACTGGCTGACTGGAAGCAAACAGGGCGTTCGGGAGGGCGCCTGAAGTTGCTCGTCGATTTGGCAAAGCTCAGTGGAGTATATGTGCCTAGCCTCTATCAGGTCGAATATGCCGCCGATGGAACCTGTAGCGGCGTCAAACCCAGTCATGTAGATATTCCGGCGATGATCAGCAAACGGGTGGTCGCCGACCTGGACAGTGCTTATTTTCCGGTGCAGCCGATCGTGCCCTATTTGGAAACCGTGCATGACCGAATCATGCTGGAGCTGTTCCGCGGTTGTACCCGTGGTTGCCGCTTCTGCCAAGCGGGCGTTATTTATCGTCCGGTTCGCGAGCGCAAGTCTGAGACTTTGCTGCGTCTGGCTCAGGAACTTGCCGACAATACCGGTTATGATGAGATTTCGCTGGTTTCCCTTAGTTCGGCTGATTATTCCTGTTTGCGGGAATTGGCGCATGAATTGCTGGTGAAGTTTGCACCGCAACGGGTCAGCCTTTCATTGCCATCACTACGTATCGACAGTTTTTCCATCGAATTGGCCAACGAGATCCAGCAAGTTCGCCGTTCTGGTCTGACCTTTGCCCCCGAGGCAGGCACCCAACGTTTGCGGGACGTCATTAACAAGGGGGTCACCGAGGCCGATCTGTTTGAAGCGGCTGGCGCAGCCTTCCGTTCGGGTTGGGCCGGCATAAAACTCTATTTCATGATCGGCTTGCCGACCGAAACCGATGAAGACATTCTGGCGATTGCCGACTTGGCGCGCAGAGTCTTGGCGTTGTCGCGGAATCCCGCCCGCTGTAAAGTGTCCGTCAGTGTGTCGACGTTTGTACCGAAACCGCATTCGGCGTTCCAGTGGTTTGCCCAGATCCCTGTCGAAGAGATGGAACGGCGTCAACGTTTGTTGCGTGGCGCGCTAAGGGATCGCCGGATCAGTTTTAACTGGCATGATGCGCCGACCAGCCGGTTGGAGGGCGTATTTGCCAGAGGCGACCGTCGCCTGGGTAAAACGTTGTTGCAGGCATGGCAAAACGGCGCGCGTTTTGACGGCTGGAGCGAGCATTTTCGAGCTGATTTCTGGGCGGAAGCTTTTGTCGAAACCGGAGTAGATCCCGACTTTTATACGGTTCGCTCGCGCGAGATTGGTGAGACGATGCCCTGGGCGCACTTGAGCTCTGGAGTATCCCAGGACTGGTTGGCGCGCGAGTGGGCCCTGTCGCAGACCGGAACACCGACCGATGACTGTCGCCATGGTGAATGCAGCGGTTGCGGTGTTTGCCAGGATCTCGGCGTGTCTGTCATTGACTGGAGGGCGTGAACCGATGGAGAAAATCCGTATCGCACTGAAAAAAGGCGAAGCAACAAAATATGTGGGGCACCTTGACTTTGGTCGGGCGATTGAGCGGGCGCTGCGACGGGCCAAATTGCCGGTTGCCTACAGCGTGGGTTTCAATCCGCATATGAAATTATCTTTTGGTCCGGCGCTTGGCGTGGGGATTGCCAGCGAGGCCGAATACGTCGACGTGGAAATGACGGAATCAATCGAGGCGTCGGTTTTCAGTCAGCGCCTGTCGGAAAAATTGCCGCCGGACTTAGCGCTGGTGGCGGCTAAGTCGGTAAGTTCCAATGCATCGCTGGCAGCAGAGCTGAATTTGGCCGCCTATCGGGTGGTGGTTGCAACCCGGCCGACCCCGGAGCAAATTGCGGCGGCAAACAAAGCGGTGGCCGAGTTTCAACAAGCCGAATCGGTGACTTATGTCCGTCGTTCGCCCAAAGGGGTTAAAACGATGGATTTGAAAAATTATGTGGTTGGTGCTGTGAAACTGGAAGTAGGACAGGAGTCATTCGGCGTTGAATTTTGGCTGCGTATGACATCATCGGGGGCAGTAAAGCCGCAGGAAGTGATGCGCGCTTTAATCGACCAGTTTGCTTTTCCAGTGGGAGAATTGCTGTTTCGCCGGACGGCGCTAAAAGCGGAAACAAGTGTTGGTATCAAGGAAGCCTTCGAGATTTAAAATGTAAGGGGATATTTCATGGCGAAAAAAATCGTCGTCAATGTTATTCCCGAGGAAACCCGTATGGCGCTGACCGAAGAAGGGGTACTGCTGGAAGTGGCAGTAGAACGGGCAGAGAGCACCCATATGGTAGGGAATATCTATAAGGGCAGAGTGGAAAACGTTCTGCCGGGAATGCAAGCCGCGTTTATCAATATTGGTATTGGCAAGAATGCGTTCCTTTATGCCGGGGACATCTTTCCCCATAAGTCCTTTCAACGCTTGGTAGAAGAGGATAACCTGACGGTTGGCGCTGAGATCATGGTGGAAATCGTCAAAGACGCAATGGGAACCAAAGGGCCGCGGGCAACGACCCATTTTTCGATTCCCGGACGATATGTGGTCGTTATGCCCAGCGTAGATTATGTCGGGATATCGCGCCGGATCGAATCGGTCGAAGAACGGTCCAGACTTCGCAAGCTGGCAGAAAAAATCCGACCCAAAGGCATGGGCGTTATTGTGCGGACAGTCGCCGAGGGACACAGCGAAGAAGAGCTGGCCCGCGACTTCCAGTACTTGGCGAATTTATGGGAAGCATTGACGGTAAAAGCGAAAAGAGCCAAAGCACCATTTTTGCTTTACAGGGATGCCGACTTGGTCATCCGCATCATTCGCGACCATGTCAAAGATGATATCGAGGAAGTCGTGATCGATGACGCCGATGCTCATGCACGGATGGTTGAATTGGCCCGTTTCCTATCGCCTGATTTGGTCAAAAAAATTCATCTATATAAAGGGAAAACCGAGATTTTTACCCATTATGGCATTGAAGATGAATGGAATCGTCTGGCTGACCGCCGGGTCGATCTCAAATGCGGCGGTTATCTGATTATTGACAAGACCGAGGCATTGACCGTGATTGATGTCAACACCGGTCGTTTTACCGGACACTCCAATTTGGCGGACACTGTTTTTCTGGCCAACATGGAGGCTGTGGCAGAAATTGCCCGTCAGTTGCGGTTGCGCGATATCGGCGGCATCATTGTCGCTGATTTTATCGACATGCAGAAAGAGAGTCACAAAAAAGCAGTCCTGATTGAACTGGAAGCACGTCTAAAGGTCGATAATACAAAAACTAACGTTCTGGGCCTGACGGAACTTGGTTTGGTGGAAATGACACGTAAAAAGGCCCGCCAGACCTATGAGGGCACCTTGTATGAACCGTGTCCATGCTGTAGCGGCAGGGGAATTCTGCAATCGACGGAAACCCTGGTGATTTCAATTTTGCGGCAACTGCGGCGGATTGCCGCAAAACGGCCCGGCGCCGAACTGGTTGTCCAGATGCATCCACGGGTAGCGGAAGCATTTGCAGAAAAAACAGCGTTACTGGTACTGGAAAACGAATTGGGAGTCGAATTGACGGTAGAAATCGCCGAAGGGTTGCAGCCCGAGGTGTTTTCGATTTTGGAAGGCAAAAAAGCGTTGCATCGTTCGTCGGAACCCAAACGCGTGCGCAAGAACACGCGCCAGGGAGCGCGTGATGAAGCTGGGGTATGTGAACCCGGCCTGGACGGACTGACAGCAGAGGAAATGTCACCGCTGTTGGCCGAAAAATTTGCCATGGAGCCAGCAGTTGACCCTGCTATTTTACGTGAGGCGCGACTGAATGCCATCGTCGGTTCCTTATGGGAACCGATCATCGAAGAAGACGATGCGGATGAGGAAAATAATTTGCCCAATGCTGCAACAGAGCCGGACGATTCTACTGCTGCGGGCGAGAAAAAACCACGGCGTCGCCGCCGCAGCAACAAGATGACAATTGCTGAGGCGATTGGCCTTGCCGCCGAAGAAACGCAAGCAGAGACGATGTCAGAGGTTGTGGATCAGTTGGCTGATGAGGAATCATCGGCCACTGCGCTCCCCGCAACCAAAAAGACGCGACGTCGCCGTAAAACCAAGAAAAAGACCGAAGATACCGTAGAGGCAATTGAGCCGGAATCAGAAGAAATTTTGATTGAAACCGCTGATACAGATGTAGCAATGGTGGATGAAACTGTGGTGAAAAAATCAAAACGTCGACGTCGCCGCAAGAAAAAGCCGGTTGCGCAGGCGGATGACGAAGCGAATGAATCCGCGACGATAGAGACAGAGACACTGCCTGAGGTCCCGGATTCGGATGAAGTAGAGTCGGAAGCGGACGCAGCGGCGGTGAAAACCAAACGCCGCCGACGTCGCAAAAAGAAAACCGTCAATGCGGCGGAGACGACTGACGATACTGCCGAAATAGCTGTACCCATCTCGCCGAAAATCCCTGAATTGACCGAGACTGGCGATGCACCGGCCAAAAAGAGTAAACGCCGCCGGCGTAAGAAAAAAACTACCGGAAGTTCTGCTGCTGAGGCTGCCGAGCCTGCATTGGCGCCGCAGCAAGCGGTGGAACCAGTGCAGGATGAACTGGCGGAACCAGAAATTGCTGATGCTACTGCCGTGAAGAAGAAGCGGCGACGCAGGCGCAGCAGCCCGAAAAAGAAAACTGAAGAACAGACGATCAATGAGATTGATCCGCCTGAGCAGTCTGATTGACATTGACTGCAAGCTGTGCTAAGATTCTTATGCGGCTTTGTCCGCATGGTTTCCTAAACCGCTCGGAGAGGTTGAAAATCCACTTAGGTGGTACCGTATCCGGCGAGTCCAAAGTAATAAGGAGGTGCAAAAATGTACGCAGTAATTGCAACAGGTGGCAAACAGTACCGGGTAGCTGAAGGTGATGTTATTTTCGTCGAAAAGCTCGAAGGCGAACTAGATGAGCAAGTGGTGTTTTCCGATGTGCTGACCGTGGTTGAAGACGGGAATGTGAAATTCGGAACCCCCTATCTGGAAGGCGCAAAAGTTACGGCCAAGGTAGTGAAGCAGGGCAAGGAAAAGAAGATTCTGGTTTACAAGTACAAGTCCAAAGCCAACTATCGTCGTCGTCAGGGCCATCGTCAACCTTACACAAAAGTTTCGATTGAAAAAATCGAAGCTTAGGCATGATCCGGATTACAATTGAACGAAACAGCAACGGCCTGATTTGTGGATTTGAAGCAAAAGGACACGCCGATGCAGGCCCGCGTGGCCAGGATATAGTGTGTGCGGCAGTTTCTGTTTTGACAGATTCGATTTTTCTTGGACTGGACAAACATTTGCGACGAGAACTGGAATGGAGTGCGGAGGCTGGCGATATCGCCGTTCGTTTGAAAGACGAACCGGATGATTTGACAGAAGCCATACTTGCCACGATGTTTCTCGGTTTATCAGAGATTCAAAAGATTTATCCGGATAAAATCCGGATTCGTGAAATTAGGAGGTGAAGCCGATGTTTTTGTTTGATCTTCAACGCTTTGCACATAAAAAAGGTGTGGGTAGCTCCCGTAATGGTCGGGACAGCCACTCGCAGCGTCTGGGAACCAAAGAGCCGGATGGCAAGATTGTGCCGGCAGGTAGCATTTTGGTTCGACAAAGGGGTACTCGCTTCCATCCGGGCCGTAACGTCGGAATGGGCAGTGACCACACTCTATTTGCAAAAGTTACCGGCAAGGTAGCTTTTGAACGGCGAGGCCGGGATCTTCGCCAAATCAGTATTTATCCTGTGGAACAAGCACAAGAGATAAGTAACTGAGAAAATTGCAAAGAAAATATATAATTTGTTATATATTGCAATGAATCCCACGGTTTTCCGTGGGATTCATTGCAATTAAAGCTGTTTTTCTTTTTTAGTGGCAAAGAAAGATACAGGATTTTTGTTGCTGGGAGCGAATAAAAATATATATTAAAGAGTGCCATAACTGAATTCAAACGGTGAATAGGACCGAAAAAGGAGCGACTCATGTTTATAGATAGAGCCAAGATTAGTATCAAGGCAGGCGATGGCGGCGACGGGATGTCCAGTTTCCGCCGGGAAAAGTATGCGCCGAAAGGCGGGCCAAATGGTGGCGACGGCGGGCGAGGCGGCGACATAGTCTTGCTGGCTGATCGTAACATGAATACGCTGCTGGATTTTCGTTACAAAAGAAAGTTCAAGGCGCAAAAAGGCAATGACGGTGAAGATACGAACAAGTTTGGCCGCAATGCCGAAGAGGTAGTGATCAAAGTACCGGTGGGTACTTTGGTGTTTGATGAAGAGTCGGGCGAACTGCTGGCTGACCTGATCGAGGATGGACAGCGGGAAATCATCGGTCGTGGCGGCAGGGGCGGTCGCGGCAACGCCCGCTTCCCCAACAGCGTTAACCGGGCGCCGACATTTGCCGAACACGGCGAACCTGGCGAAGAACGAAATCTGCGGATGGAACTGAAACTGCTGGCGGACGTGGGACTGGTCGGTTATCCCAGCGTAGGAAAATCGAGCCTGATTGCCACGGTATCGGCAGCGCGACCGGATATCGCCGCCTATCACTTTACGACGTTGACGCCGGTGCTGGGAATCGTCAAAATCGATGACCAGACCAATTTTGTCATGGCCGATATTCCCGGCCTGATTGAAGGGGCGCATGAAGGAAAAGGACTGGGTTATGAGTTTCTCCGCCATATCGAGCGAACCCGTCTGATTATCCACGTGCTGGATGTTTCCGGTCAGGAAGGGCGAGATCCACTGGAAGACTATCGCAAAATCAACAAGGAGCTGGCGGCTTACAACGAGCGCTTGTCAACTAGACCGCAAATCATTGCCGCCAATAAAATGGACCTGCCGGATGCGCGGGACAATTTTCCGGCGGTTGAAGCGGCACTGACGGCAGAAGGCCGGGAAGTGTTTCCGGTTTCGGCCGCCACCGGCGAGGGCTTGAAGGCGCTGATCCAACGCGCGGCGGAACTGCTGGCGACCTTGCCGAAGGAAGAAGTGATTGCTGCGCCGGTATTCCAGGCTGACAGCGAAGATGGCGCGCCGGAATTCACAATTCGACGCGATGACAGCGGCGCCTTTATCGTCGAAGGAAAAAGCATCGAACGCCTGGTGGCGATGACCCGTTTCAGCGATGAAGAAAGTCTGCGGCGCTTCCAGAATATCCTGCGACGCAACGGCATTGATGAAGCGCTGCGAAATCGCGGCATCAAAGAGGGAGACACCGTGCGAATCCGCGAGATGGAATTCGAGTTCAGCGAATAACAGGGGGCTGCACAGATGTTTGACAGGAACCAGCTACAGTCGGCGCATCGGATTGTTGTAAAGGTTGGAACCAGCACGTTGACTCATCCCAACGGCAAACTCAATTATTCGCGCATTGAGTATCTGGTGCGTGAGCTGGCCGATGCAGTGAATTCCGGCAAACAGATTTTGCTGGTCAGTTCAGGCGCTGTCGGCGCTGGGATGGATCGATTGGGTTGGAAGGAAAAACCCAAGACGATTCCTGAAAAACAGGCGGCAGCTGCTGTAGGTCAAGGCATTCTCATGCACACCTACGAAAAAATGTTTGGTGAGTATGGACAGATTGTGGCCCAAGTACTGTTGACCCGCGAAGACTCGGTCAACCGAAAACGCTATGCGAATTCGCGCAACACGTTGTTAACCCTGCTTGATATCGGTGTGATTCCGATTATCAATGAAAATGATGCTGTTGCAATCGATGAACTGAAGATTGGTGACAACGATACTCTGTCAGCCAATGTGGCGGCGATTGTCGATGCGGATCTGCTGATTATTCTGTCTGATGTGGATGGGGTATATTCTGCGAACCCGCAAACAGATCCGTCAGCACGCCTGATTTCGGAAATTCCCGAAGTTACGCCGGAGATTGAAGCGATTTGCGGTGGCGCCGGGACAATGCGCGGCACCGGCGGTATGCTGACCAAGATGGCGGCAGCCCGGATGGCGATGAACTCAGGTATTGTGATGGTGATTGCTTCCGGAGCCAAAGAGGGCGTTATTCAGGCGGTGCTGGCGGGAAATCCGGTCGGAACATTGTTTCCGCCGCGGCAGAACCGCCTGCAGTTTCGTAAACGCTGGCTGGCTTTCGGCGCCCGGATCAAAGGTCGTTTGACGGTTGATCGAGGCTGCGCCCAGGCGCTGCAAAACAGCGGCTCAAGTTTGTTGGCCGCAGGGATCAAGGCGGTGGACGGTTCCTTTGATCAGGGGAATACCGTCAGTATTGTCAATCAGGATGGCTGGGAAATTGCCAGGGGACTGGCCAATTATAATGCAGCCGATACAGTGCGGATCATGGGCGCGCACACTCATGAAATCGCGGCAATTCTGGGACACAAGCCATACGATGAAGTCGTGCACAGGGACAATATGGTTCTGCTCAGCCGACATGAAACGGAGGAATCGATATGTTAACCAGAAGAATGGATTTAACCATCAGTACACGCAAATTGCAGGAGTCCAAGGAATTCTACATGGATTATCTCGGATTTGAATTGGTCTTCGAGAATGACTGGTATATCGAGCTGCTGGCGCAAGGCAGCACGACCATGGGCGTGAGTTTTGTCCAGCCGGATCTGGCCGCTGGCGAGAAATTTGCCGGCAAAGGCATGATCTTGTCATTTGAAGTTGCCGATGTCGATGCGGAGTATGCCAGACTGAAGGCTGCCGGCGCGACAATTTGCGAAGAAATGAAGGAGAAGCCGTGGGGTGAACGCAGTTTTGTCATTAATGACCCCAACGGTGTTCATATCTATATCTATAAAGCGATTCCACCGACACCGGACTATCAGAAAATCTATGATACGTTCAAAAAATAACCGGTGAGGTGATCGTGGTGTCTCTAAAACAAGAACTTGAAACGCTGGGGGGGCTGGCTAAACAGGCAGCCCGTGGGTTGGCGATGTGTTCAACCACGTTGAAAAACGATGCGTTGCTGGCGATGGCTGCTGCATTGGAACAACATCATCAGCGGATTTTGACCGCCAATGCCCTCGATATTTCTGAAGGCGAAAGGAAAGGGCTTTCGCCAGCGCTACTTGACCGGTTGCGACTGACGCCGCAGCGTATCGAAGCTATGGCTGATGGTTTGCGCCAGGTCGCGGCGTTGCCTGATCCGATCGGCGAATGTCTAAGCGGCATGCGTCGGCCCAATGGGCTGGATATTCAAAAAGTTCGGGTTCCCTTCGGTGTGATTGCGATGATTTATGAAGCACGTCCCAATGTTACAGTCGATGCAGCCGGATTATGTTTAAAAACCGGCAACGCAGTTATTTTGCGCGGCGGCTCGGAAGCGATTGAGTCGAATAAAGTGTTGGCCGGAATTCTGGTTGACGCGGCTAAACTGGCCGGCCTGCCTGAGGGCGCTATTGCCCTGGTGGAAACAACTGATCGGCAAGCCGTGAATATTATGCTCAAAATGAATCGTTTCATCGACGTGATCATTCCCCGCGGCGGGGCCGGACTGATCCGGACGGTGGTAGAAAACAGTACGGTACCGGTGATTGAAACAGGTATCGGTATTTGCCATACCTTTGTCGATGAGTCCGCCGACCTGCAGATGGCGGCGGATATCGCGTTTAATGCCAAAGTGTCGCGTCCCGGCGTCTGTAACTCGATGGAAACGCTGCTGGTGCACCGGGCCGTTGCTGACCAGCTTTTGCCGCAACTACTGGAGCGGTTTGCTCAGGCGGGTGTTGAGCTGCGCGGCTGCGCTGAGACGGCAGCCCGCCACACCGCTGTTAAACCGGCCACAGAAGAAGACTGGGCCACCGAATATCTCGATTTCATTCTGTCAATTAAAGTCGTCGGCAGCCTGACAGAAGCGATTGAGCATATCGATCGCTTCAGCACCAAGCATTCTGAAGCGATTGTCACCCGGGATTATGCCAATGCCCGCCGGTTCCAGCAACAGGTCGATGCCGCTGTGGTTTACGTCAACGCTTCCACCCGTTTTACTGACGGCTTTGAATTTGGTTTTGGCGCTGAGATCGGTATCAGTACGCAAAAATTGCATGCCAGGGGTCCGATGGGATTGGTCGAACTGACGTCGATCAAGTATCTCATTTCAGGCGACGGCCAGATTCGCCAGTAATTGCCATAATGTCACAAAAACTTCACAAATCTGTCACAGCAGTTTCACGCTTTGGTACTATACTGAGGGTGAAACTATATTAATTAGGGGGTCTGTTTATGCAGATGGTCCTCGGTATCCTGAAAAAATACAAGTTGAGCCTGATTTTGCTGATACTGGTTGGTGTAGGCGGTTATTATGGCTACAACTATTACCAGGCGCAGAACAAACCCAAACCGGTCGGTCGTCAGGTCAAGGTCGAACGGGGCGATATCGTCGCGTTGGTGTCCGCCACCGGCACCATCTCGCCAGTTGATAATATCAACGTCAGCGCCAAAATCACCGGCCTGATCACCGAGGTAAAAGTGCTGGAAAATCAGCATGTCAAGGCAAACGATATTTTGGTCCTGTTGGACGATACTAAATATCGGGCTCAGGTTGCCCAAGCCGGTGCGCGCCTGGTCAATTCGGAGGCGAATTACGAACGGGCCCGCAAATTGAATCAGGTCGGCGCAAATTCCCATCAACAGATGGATGCGGCTCAAATGGACTATGCTGTAGCCAAAGCCACTTATGATGATGCTGTATCCAATCTGGAAGATACGGTAATCCGGGCGCCGATATCCGGTATGGTGATCGGCAAGCCGATCCCGGCCGGACAGACTGTTTCACCCGGTATCTCAACGCCGATGATTTTGCTGAACATCGCCAATCTGGATAAGATGCAGATTGAATCACTGGTTGATGAATCAGATATTGGTAAAATTCTGCTGAACCAAAAGGTATCTTTTACGGTGGATGCCTATCCGGAAAAGACCTTTTCCGGCAAAGTCGCCGTCATCTCCAACAAAGCCAATGTGCAGCAGAATGTAGTGTATTACACGGTGCTGATTGATGTCGATTCGCCGGAAGGTTTGTTGAAACCGACCATGACAGCCCGGGTTTCCGTGCATGTGGGCGAGCGTAATCAAGTTCTCACAGTGCCGACCCTGGCAATCAAGGACAACAAAGGGCAGCGTTTTGTCCAGGTTTTGCGTCCAGGCCAGGAACAGCCGGAAACAGTGAAAATCAAGACGGGGATGACCAGCGAAGATCGAATTGAAGTTGTCAGCGGCTTAAAAGAGGGCGATACGATTGTATTGCCGCAAAGCGGGGCAGGGGGAAGTAACCGGATTCCCGGTGGCGGGGCCGGCGGAACCAATATGTTTCGTCAGACGCCAGCCCGTTGAGGTGGCAGTATGAACGATTCAATCGTAGTCAAGGATCTGGTAAAAACCTATCTGATGGGCGACACGGTGGTCCGGGCGCTGGACGGGGTAAGCCTGACGATCGAAAGTGGTGAATTCACTGCGATCATGGGGCCATCTGGTTCGGGAAAATCGACGCTGATGAATATTCTTGGCTGTCTGGACCGGCCAACCAGCGGATCGTATAAGCTGGATGGCGCGGAAGTGGCAACCCTCAGCGATGATGAACTGGCGATCACCCGCAATAAAAAAATCGGCTTTGTCTTTCAAAACTTCAATCTACTGGCTCGCATGTCAGCCTTGCAGAATGTTGCCCTGCCGATGGTTTACGCCGGAGTTGCCAAAGAAGGCCGGCTGGAACGGGCGAAAAAGGCATTGACGATGGTAGGCCTCGCTGAGCGGATGCACCATCGCCCCAATGAATTGTCCGGTGGGCAAAGGCAACGGGTAGCTATAGCCCGGGCTTTGGTCAACGAACCGACGATTATTCTGGCGGATGAGCCGACCGGCAATCTGGACAGTCGGTCCGGTGATGAAATCATGGAGATCTTTTGTGAACTGAACCGCCAGGGGCGCACCGTAGTGCTGGTCACCCACGAACCGGATATTGCTGCCTATACCCGTAGGACCGTCCTGTTCCGCGACGGCGTGATGGTCAAGGATGAACGAAGGGAGGCGGGCGCATGTTCTGGGAAAGCGTAGTCATCGCCCTGGATGGTCTGCGGGCCAATAAAATGCGTTCAATCCTGACGATGCTGGGAATTATCATTGGTGTGGGCGCTGTGATCGCGATGGTTTCCATCGGCATGGGCGTTCGCGATAAAGTTCAAAAGTCGATCGCTGGTCTGGGCAGTAATCTGCTGATTGTCATGCCAGGCTCGACAGCGCCGTCCGGCGTGCGGGTGGCGGCGGGATCTACTACCAGCCTGACCTACAAGGATGCCCAAGCTATTGCCCGGGAAATATCAGGCGTCAGCATGGTGGCGCCGTCGGTGCAGCGCCAGTATCAGGCGGTATTCGGCGGCAAGAACTGGATCACTTCGATGCAGGGAACTACGCCGGATTTTCTGGCTGTGCGCAACTTTGAGCTGGCAGACGGCAGCTTTATCACGCAACGTGATATGGATACCCGCGATCGGGTGGCAGTATTGGGACAGACAGTTGCTGAAAATTTATTTGGCGAGATGAGTCCGCTCGGACAGACGATTCGGATCAATAAATCGACATTCCGCGTTATTGGGGTGTTGGCAGGTAAAGGGCAGTCGGCAGGCGGTCAGGATCAGGATGACCTGATCATTGTGCCACTGACGACCGCGCAGGAACGGATGCTCGGCATTACCCACATCCATTCGGTCAGCGTCCAGGCGGAAAGCCCGGAAGTGATAGAACAAGTGCAGGAAGATATTGCAACGTTGTTACGCGTCCGGCATCGATTACAGCCCGGCATGCCGGATGATTTTTCCGTGCGTAACCTGGCCGCGGTCATGGCGACCGCGGAAGAAACGACGGGGACCATTACCCTGTTGTTGGGAAATACGGCAGCGATTTCCCTGTTGGTTGGCGGGATCGGCATTATGAACATCATGCTGGTTTCCGTCACCGAACGAACGCGGGAAATTGGCGTGCGCAAAGCGCTGGGCGCCACCTATGCCAATATTCTGCTGCAATTTTTGATTGAAGCGATTGTCATCGGCGTAACCGGTGGCCTGATCGGAATTGCCATGGGCCTGGGGGCATCGTACACAATTTCTTCGTTGTTTGGCTGGGCGACGGTGGTTTCTGTGGGGACGATCTTGCTGGCATTTGGTTTTTCGGTGCTGATTGGTCTGTTTTTTGGCCTGTATCCTGCCCGTAAAGCGGCGTTGCTTGATCCAATCGATGCTTTGCGATACGAGTAGCGGCAAATTTGGTATAATATAACTCACGCAAACAAATCGTTGGGCAGGGAGATGCAGGGATGGGCAATAAGCCGCAAAGAATAGGTATCATGGGCGGGACATTCGATCCCATCCACATGGGGCACCTGCTGATGGCAGAATCTGTCCGGATGGATTATGATCTGGATAAAGTCCTGTTTATTCCAACAGGCACATCGCCGCACAAGGACGATTTTGCGATCACTCCCGCGATTGACCGCTATATCATGACTATGATGGCGACTTATTCCAACCCTTATTTCTTTGTTTCGCCGATTGAACGGGACCGCCCGGGTCCCTCTTTTACCATTGATACCGTCCGGGCGTTGGTTGCCGCGCATGCATCTGGCACAGAATTTTATTTTTTGGCGGGGACAGATGCGGTACTGGAGTTGCATACCTGGAATAATATCAATGAACTGCTTGATTTGTGCCATTTCGTCGCCGCTTCTCGTCCCGGCAAGGTGCGCACGATTGAGCAGGAAATTGAGCGACTGGGGCCAAAAGCAGTCGAACGAATCCATCGACTGACGACGCCGGAACTGGAAATCTCTTCGACCGATATTCGTGAACGGGTTCGCCAGGGCAAGTCGATTCGTTATTTTGTGCCGGAAAATGTGGAACACTACATTCACAAGGAAGGATTGTATCGGAAATAATACGATGGAATACAATGAAATTCTGGTAATTTTATCGAACGAACTGCGCCCGGCCCGGTTTCGCCATTGTCGCGATGTCAGCCAAACTGCCGTCAAGTTGGCCGAACGCTGGGAGGCTGATATTGAAAAAGCCAGAGTCGCGGGAATTCTGCATGACTGCGCCCGCAATCTGAAAGGTGAAGAGTTGCTGAAAACAGCGAGTCAGTACGGGATGATTCCCAGCAGGTTTGAATCTCTTCAACCGGCGCTGATTCATGCGCCACTTGGGGCAATTATTGCGGAAAAGCGGTTTGGTATTTTGGACTCGCAGATTTTGCAGGCGATTCGGCGACACACTACAGGCGCTGCCCAGATGACTTTGCTGGATAAAATCATCTATCTGGCGGATTGTATTGAACCGGGGCGCAATTTCCCCGGCGCACGCAAAATTCGCGATCTTGCTTTGGAAAACCTGGATGCTGCTGTGTTGTCTGCATATGAACATAGCATTCTGTTCATCATCGCCAATGGTGGAATGTTGCATTCAAACACGATTGAGGGCAGAAATTTTTTGCTGATGGAGCTGAAGACGAGTCGGAATGGAAGATGATCTTAGACAAAGCAAAGCGACGCTGAGCAGCGCTAAACCCGCGCCAAAATCTTGGTTTGGGCTCAAATTGGTGTTGCTTTTTTTTGTTGTGGTTTCATTGATCGGCGCAGCATTTCTCGGGCGCAATCTGGCCGTATATGGAAGTTTATGGGGGCCGGGAGATGCCGGCAACCGGATCAATATCCTGTTAGTCGGAGTTGATGACGGAGATAATTCCAATCCTCAAACCAGTCCGCATCGTTCAGACTCGATGCTGTTGATGGGAGTGCACAAGAGCACCGGAGCAGTCAGCCTGCTTTCGATTCCCCGTGATACCCGGGTGGCGATTCCCGGGCACAGTTCGGCTGACAAATTCGGTCATTCCTTCGCCTATGGCGGCGTCGAACTGACCATTGCCACGATTCAGGATTTTTTAAAAATCCCGGTCCATTATTATGTAGTGGCCGACTGGCAGGGTTTTATCCGGATTGTTGACGCCCTGGGAGGGGTCGATTTGCATGTCGAGGCGGACATGCGCTATGAAGATCCCTATGCAAATCTAAAAATTGACTTAAAAAAAGGGTTTCAGCACCTGAACGGGCATCAGGCCGGCCAATATGTGCGGTTTCGCCATGATGAAATGGGTGATATCGGCAGGGTAGCCCGCCAGCAGAAATTTCTCAAAGCATTGGCAACGCAGGCGATCCGGCCTGGCAATCTGATTCGTATTCCACAGATTCTGGCGATTGTCCGTGAGAGTGTGCAGACCAATATGACTCTCTGGACTTTTCAACAAGTTTTTGTCGCTATTCCCTCGCTTAAGGGAAACCAGATTCAATCGGACATGATTCCGGGCGATTTTGCCAATATCGGCGGCGTAAGCTATTGGGCGCCGGATCGCACCGAAACGGCAAAGGTAGTCAATCGTTTATTTGTAGCTCCGCCCAGGGAAAACCTGGACACTGGTGAAAAAAAGTAGCCAGACGACTGACATGGATCGTTGAAACAAGATATAATGATAAGACAAACGTAAGTACATTATCGTGAGGAGGCAGAGGATGACCGAAGTGGAAAAAACAGCACAAGATTATGTTGCGGTTGCAGTGACTGCAGTAAGAGAAAAGAAGGCGCAAAACATCCTGGTCATGGATATGCAAAAGGTTATGCCGGTTACCGACTATTTCCTGATTGCCAGCGGCACATCGTCAACCCAGGTGCAGGCGATTGCAGATTCGATCGAAGAGAAGCTGGAAGAAGCGGGCCTCAATTTCCTGCATAAGGAAGGGTATCGTGAGGGCCGCTGGATTTTGCTTGACTACGGATATTTTGTCGCTCATATCTTTGTCAATGAAGAACGCCAGTTTTATAGCCTGGAACAGCTTTGGTCCAGTGCGCCGACCCAACTATACGAAGACTAAGCCAGCGTAACAATCTGCTGCGGGCAGCACAGTATGTTGGTATTTATCGCGGGATGAGAGCTGAAGCTTTCATCCGAAGCGTCTGAAGACGCGGCCAATTTGCGGGTTTTTATTAAGAACGAAGTATCCTTATGATGTGGCTATGACGGTCATGTTCCTTGATGAATCAAGGATCTGTTGTCATGGCTATTTATTTTTAAGGAGTGATTTCAATGCATATGGCTGATGCCTTAGTTTCGCCAGCGGTCGGCGTTTCCCTGTGGGCTGCGGGAACAGCGGCGACTTGTTATTCGGCCAGACAGTCAGCTAAAGATCTTTCAGAACAGAAAATCCCCTTGATGGGTGTGATGGGCGCTTTTGTCTTTGCAGTGCAGATGATCAATTTTGCCATCCCGGGAACCGGGTCCAGCGGACATCTGGGCGGCGGTATTTTACTGGCAATTTTGCTTGGCCGCCATGCTGGTTTTTTGGTGATGACATCGATCCTGATGATTCAGGCGCTGTTGTTTGCTGATGGCGGTTTGTTGGCCTTGGGGTGCAATGTGATTAATCTTGCCTTTTTCCCCTGCTATATTGCCTATCCGCTGATTTATCGGCCAATCGTCGGACAAAAGCCGTCTAAATTGCGACTGGCTTTAGGTGTGTCGATTGCTGCCGTCGTGGGGCTGCAACTGGGGGCGGCAGGCGTAGTTCTGGAAACGGTTTTCTCAGGGATTACGGAGCTGCCTGTGCAAACTTTTGCGCTATTTATGTTACCGATTCATTTGCTGATCGGACTGGTGGAAGCGGCGGTGACGACAGCAGTTTTATTGTATGTATGGCGGGAAATGCCGGAACTGATTAACGGCGAATCAGTTCCTGTACACTCGAATAAGCAGCCTATAAAGCGATTGATAATTGCCATTATGATTGCTGCACTGCTTATCAGCGGTGCGTTATCCTGGTTTGCCTCTGAGCAACCGGACGGATTGGAGTGGGCGATCTTGCAGACGGCCGGCCACGATGAGTTGCAGAATACCAGTTGGCTGCACGAAACCTTGGCGCAGTGGCAGCAGCGGGTTGCATTGTTCGCCGATTATCAGGCAGGGCTGGCATCGCTGAATGACAAAAAATCGGCGGTCGATCTGGATACTTCGGCTGCCGGGATTATTGGTGCAGTTTTGATTATGGCGATTGTCGGCATCGTTGGTGCTGGCTGCCACCTATTCGCAAAGCGTAGCGCAAACTGAGGCGAAAGGAATTTCTATGCAACGGTTTCAACGTCATCTTGATCATTTTCGGCGTTTGGATGATTTGGTGCAGGGCGACTCTTTCCTTCACAGGCTGTCTCCGGCAATAAAAGTTGTTACCACTTTAGTATTTCTGATTTCGCTTGCGTCTTATCCCCGGCATGAAGTGGCAGGGCTTTTGCCATTGACGCTATATCCGGTGATGCTGCTTAGCCTGGGCCGGCTGCCGGTTGCCTACTTTGCTGAAAGATTGTTGTTTTTATCGCCGTTTGTCTTGCTGATTGCAATTGCCAACCCTTTTCTGGACCGCGCTGTGATGCTCCAAATTGGTATTGTGGAAATATCAGGCGGCTGGTTATCCTTTTTTTCAATCGTGTTGCGGTTTTTGCTGGGAGTGACTGCGGTGCTGGCGCTGGTTGCCACTACCGGAATTCATGATTTATGCTCCGTCCTGCTGCGGGCGAATGTGCCGCGAATTTTGGTGTTGCAGCTGTTGTTGTTGTATCGATACTTGAGCTTGCTGATGGAAGAGGCTTACCGGATCGAGCAGGCTTATTTATTGCGCGCCGGCGTAGGCAGGGGGATTTCGCCCGCTGTTTGGGGCTCGCTGGCGGGTGGTTTACTAATTCGTACCTATTCGCGGGCACGCATCATTTATCAGGCGATGCTGTGTCGAGGATTTACCGGTGAGCTGCAGTTTTTTAACCCGTCTCGCGTCGATGGCGGATCGCTATTGTATCTGATTGGATGGACGCTGTTCATTCTTGGTGTACGGATTTATCCGGTGGCGTATATATTGGAAACGATGGTTAAGGGAGTTTGGGGATGAGTCAACAACAGATTCTTATGCAGAATGTCCATTATACTTATCCGGATCAGACGCCAGCGCTGCAACAGGTTTCCCTTTCACTCGGGCAAGGCGAAGCCATCGCCTTAATTGGCGGCAATGGGGCCGGCAAATCAACCTTGTTGTCGCTGCTGGTCGGAATATTCTTTCCCACTTCCGGTACGATCAGTATCGGTGGACTGGAACTAACCCCTAAGACTGCACCTTTAGTTCGGCGTAAAGTGGGGATGGTATTTCAAAACCCTGATGATCAGCTGTTCATGCCTACCGTATTTGCCGATGTCGCATTCGGGCCTTTGAATATGGGAATCGCGCCAGAACAGGCTTCGCAGCTTGCAGAATCAGCGTTAGCGACTGTCGGAGCCAGTGGATTGGCGAAGCGGTCATCGCACCGGCTCTCGATGGGAGAAAAACGGGCAGTGGCCATAGCTGCCGTATTGTCGATGTCGCCCGAGGTGCTGCTGATGGATGAGCCGACGTCGGGCCTTGATCCCTGGAGTCGTCGCCAGCTGATTGCGCTCCTGAATTCGTTTGGTCATACTCGCATTATTGCCACGCATGACCTGGATTTTGCCCTTGATGTCTGTCAACGCACCTTGGTGATGCAAAACGGCAGCTTGGTCGCCAGCGGGCCGACGCAGGAAATAATGCGGGACAAAGCCTTATTGGAGAGTTGCCGTCTCGAGTTGCCGCTGCGTTTGCAGGATTGCAACGGGAATTCTAGCGAAAAGCAGGAGGATTAAAATGGAATCAACAACCATCAAAATTGAGAAACTAAGTGAATTACTGCGGGAACTTGGCAGCGTCGCCGTTGGTTTTTCCGGCGGAGTTGACAGCACATTTCTGGCGGCTACGGCTTACCGGGTACTCGAGCTAAAGGCAATCGCGGTGACCTGCAGTTCGGACACACTACCGGAGGGCGAACGAAAAGAAGCGGCGGAAATTGCCCGAATCATTGGGATCAAGCACGTGTTCGTACAGCAAAACGAGCTGGAGTTGGCCGAGTTTGTCCGCAACGATGCGCAGCGCTGCTATTATTGCAAAAAAAGCCGGTTTGAAGCTTTGGTCGATTGGGCGGCAGCGCGCGGTTTTCGCTGGATTCTGGATGGATCAAATGCTGACGATGTTGGCGATTATCGCCCGGGGATGCGGGCGATAATCGAACTGGAAAAAGTGAGAAGCCCCTTGCTGGAAGTGGGCCTTACCAAGGCGGAAATACGGGAAGTTTCCAAGCAGTGGGGGCTGCCGACCTGGAACAAACCCAGCGCGGCTTGTCTTTCGTCACGCGTAGCCTATGGTCAGCCGATTACGGTCGAAAAACTAAAACAGATTGAGCAGGCGGAATTGGTGATAAAACAATATTGCCGAGGCCAGATTCGTGTCCGTCACCATGGTAATCTGGCCCGAATTGAGGTGGCGTCTGACGAAATTGCTCGGCTGGCTATACCGGAGAATGCCGCGGCGATTGTCCGCCAACTGCGTGAATTGGGTTTCGTGTTTGTTGCCGTTGACCTTGCCGGGTATCAAACCGGCAGCTTGAATCAGCTATTGACTGAGCAGGAGAAGACGGGTTAAACGCGATTTAACTGCTGGATAAAAAAACTTCAACAGATGTTGCTATTGACAATGATTAATTCCGAGCATTATAATCGGAATTGTAAAGCGCTATCGCGCTAATCAGGGAGGCGGAAAACATGGGCAACATCGCACAGAAACTTACAGACTTGATCGGCAACACGCCGCTATTGGCACTCAACAGATATAGCAGGGAAGCTTGCCTGACTGATCCGATTATTGGTAAACTGGAATATTTTAATCCGCTGGGCAGCGTGAAAGACCGGATTGCTTTTGCGATGATTGAAGCTGGCGAAGCGGCTGGGAAAATAAAGGCAGATACCGTGATCATCGAACCGACTAGCGGTAACACAGGAATCGGTCTGGCGTTCGTCGCGGCCTCGCGAGGCTATAAATTGATTCTGACCATGCCGGAAACGATGAGCGTGGAACGTCGCAACCTGCTGAAGGCGCTTGGGGCTGAACTGGTGCTGACACCTGGCGCCGAAGGGATGAAAGGCGCAATCAGAAAAGCAGAGGAGCTGGCGCAAGCTAACCCGAATTCGTTTTTGCCCCAGCAGTTTAAGAACCCGGCCAACCCGGAAATTCATCGCAAGACCACAGCCAAAGAGATATGGCGAGACACTGGCGGAAAAGTTGATATTTTTGTTGCCGGGGTAGGGACGGGAGGAACCATCACTGGCGTTGGTGAAGTGCTGAAATCGCGTAACCCTGCCGTGCAGATTATTGCAGTGGAACCCGCTGATTCGCCGGTACTGTCAGGCGGACAGCCTGGTCCGCACAAAATCCAGGGGATTGGCGCCGGGTTTGTGCCGGATGTACTGAACCGACATATTATTGATGAAATCATAACGGTGAAAAATGACGATGCAATGGCAACCGGCCGTGAACTGGCCAGAACCGAAGGGCTGCTGATCGGGATATCCTGCGGCGCCGCCGTGTGGGCTGCGACACAAGTGGCCAGACGTCCAGAAAACAAAGGGAAGGTCATCGTGGTGATTCTGCCGGATACCGGTGAACGATATCTTTCGACCCCGCTGTTCACGGCGCCGGAGTTGTTGAACTGAGACAAGCTTCGTTGTATAGCAAAAGCTACGACCGTCGTCCCGATGTGGGCAGCAGTCGTAGCTTTTTTTCAGTCTGAAACAGCAAATTGCAGGTTTATCAGAGTTTGTTGACAGTAACGCCGCGTTTTTCCATTTGTACCTGCTGTTCATCCAGCAGGTCGAGCGCCTGAGCCAGGGCCGTCATTTCAATTTTTGCAGCCAACCCCTGACAAGAGCTGCTCAGTTCGCGGGGAACCGGAATCATTGAACAAGCGATGCCGGCTGCTTTGAGGATTTTTTCAGCACGAAACGCGTGCCACACCGAGGGGAAGGTAATGATACGAATTGTTTCCAGCAAATGACGATCGTCCTTTTGTTTCAATTTGGGTGGCTATTTGCTGATTTGCAGTGTCCATTCCTCTTTGCCGTCGGAACAGTCGACCTTGTAGTGTTGCGATGCGGCGTATTTAAGAATGTTTTCCCGGGCAGCCGGTTCATCGATGATCAACGTAAGGTTGTCACAGCTAGCCAATGCATCGCGGGTCCGCAGCAGAGGAATCGGGCAACTATAGCCCCGTAAATCTAATTTCTTTTCCATCAGTGCATTCTCCTTCCTAGGCAATCGATTCGACCAGTGTTTTTTCACGGAACAGCCAACCAATGGCGAAAGTAATCGCAATACCGACACCAACCGCCAATTGACCGTTGATGGGAACTCCGGCGCCACTGGCTGCCATATTTAGTGTATGGGCGACTCCCGCGCCAGCCAACATGCCAAGTACGCAGATCCCGGCGTCCGTGTTGCCTTCTGAAGCCATAATCAGCTGACGCAACGGGCAGCCGCCGAGCAGTGTGGCGCTGACGCCAACCAGGTAGAGGCCGAGAAAATTCCACAAATGCATGGTATGGGCCAGCGGTTGACCAGTGAAGCCAAGTTTGAACGTGCCAAAGAAAACATTGGCGAGCGCGGCGCTAACGAAAATTAGTCCGTAAATCTTAAGCAGGGTAGTATCTTTGACCAGGAAAAAGTCCCGGAAACCACCACTGAGGCACATGCGGGATTTCATCGCGATGGCGCCGGTTATCAGTCCGGCGATCAGACTGATCAGAATGGGTGCATGCTGCGAGCCGGGACCTTGGGTGGAAAAATAGAGGAAACTGGCGCCGGCGGCAACTGCTGCAGCCAGGAGGGCGGCAAACAGTACCGGCAAGTAACCGGCCAATGCGACAGGGCCTGATATCGTCCGCGCACGTCCAAGGCTAAAGCCGTTGCGTAAAAAGACAATGCCGGTGCCAATTCCTGCCAGGAAACCGGCCAAAGCGGTAATACCATTTAAATCGCCGCCGGCAAGACGCAATAATGCTCTGAGCGGGCAGCCGAGAAACACTAACGCGCCGAGCATCATCAACGCCCCCAGCATAAAGCGAATCAGCGGCGCCGAACCGCCCCGCGGGCGAAATTCCCCAGTGGTCTTCGACATGACGAAAGCGCCGATGACCCAACCCATAATTTCCGGGCGAGCGTATTGTAACAAGGGGGCTTTGTGGATGCCGAGCGACCCGGCGACGTCACGCAAGTGACAGGCGGCGCAGAAACCATAATTGCCGGGATTCCCTGCCTGCACCAACAAGACGGCGCCCAAACCAAAAGCAAGGCCCGCGACCACGATCCAAATAAATGACAAGATGAATCACTCCTCAATAATATGATTGCGATAGATTATATCTATTCTTATAATAACCAAATTCTATCACGCTGTTTGCGGTTACGTAAAGGGAAAAAAGGCTGCTGCGGCGAAAAATGATATACTGAAACACATAGCGTTGGGCGCGCACCGATTGGCGAAAAATAACGAATCTACCCATCGGGCCTGCTCGATGCGGCAGATTCCTTTGAGGTGAAGTATGTCCTATTTACAGGCATTGGACGTTTTTATCGCAGTCGCGGAGGAGCGTAGTTTTTCGGCGGCAGCCAAAAGGCTTTCGCTCAGCCAACCCACAGTTTCCTTTCATATTGACAGCATGGAACGCAAATTTGGCTGTCCGTTGTTTGTGCGGACCCGTCGTGGCGCTGAATTGACGGTTTATGGACGAACCTTGTATGACAATACTCGCAATGTACAGGAGCTGCTAGCGCGTACGGAACGAAAAATTCGCGATCTTTGTCAGGGAGTATCCGGAAAAATCACAATTGGCGCCGGTACCATTCCGGGCGAGTATATATTGCCGTCGCTATTGGCGCTGTTTTTGCAGCAGCATCCCGGCGTGTCAATAAACCTGATTTCAGCAGACAGTCAGTCAATTTACAAGATGTGGCAGGCAGGGAAATTATCACTCTGTGTGGTTGGCTTTTTGCCGCCAGCCACTCTTTCGGCCCGCAAGCTCTGGACAGATGAAATAATTCCCGTGGCAGCAAAACAAATGCAGCTTTCGACTATCCCCTGGACAGCGGAGGAACTCTGCCGTTATCCGTTAGTTCTCCGACACGAAAGTTCCGCTTCGATGGCTGCAGTGCGAGGGGCGCTAAATTCGCTGGGGATTTCGCTGGATGAATGCAATGTTGTCTTGCAGGTAAGCGGCAATGAGGCGCTGAAAACGGCAGTGAAAGTCGGCGCCGGGATTGGTTTTGTTTCACGTCAGGCAGTGATCAAAGAACTGGCGGAAGGCAGCCTGGTGCAAGTGCCGGTTGCGGAACTGCAGATCAAGCGGGATTTTTATGCACTGTTGAATGAAGGATTGGAAATGCCGGTAACTCTGGCGCTGTGGGAGTATCTGCTGGCGCAGCAGGACTTGGGTTAGAATTTTGTCAAGACGATGTATACATTGACATTTTTGGCCTGCTCAATTATACTTGTGTTATAACTTAATACTGTTACCCTCTACAGGGGGAGTAGCCGGACACCAGCGTCGTCAATACGGGGAAACCCCGGTTCTGGTGGCAACTTGATTATTGCAGGCAAGACCTTGTTCCAGTTTTTTGGAACGAGGTCTTTTGTTTGTGGACATAAGTGAACCGGCTATGACGGGAAACACAGTTTGTAAGAAATCCATGTGAGTGAAAGGGGATATCTGCAATGTTTCTGTTTTCTGGCGAGTTTCTGTGGGGTCTGTTCGCGGTTGTCATGATTGATCTGGTATTGGCGGGAGACAACGCCATCGTGATCGGCATGGCTGCTAGGAATGTTCCGCTCCAACATCGGCGAAAGGCCATCATGTTTGGTATGGGTGGAGCTATTATTGTACGAATGATCGCGACAGTTTGTGTAGTTTGGTTGCTGCAAGTTCCCGGTTTGTTATTGACCGGAGGATTATTGTTGCTCTGGATTGCCTACAAATTATTGGCTGAAGATCAAGGCGGCAAACATGAAATTGATGCGAAAGACAGCCTGATTGATGCAGTAAAAACAATTGTGATTGCTGACGCCGTGATGGGGATCGACAATGTTTTGGGAGTGGCCGGCGCCGCCCACGGCAGCGTTCTTCTGGTGGCGCTCGGGTTAATGATTAGTGTACCGATCATCATTTGGGGCAGTACTTTGTTTATCACCTGTATCGAAAAATACCCGATCGTGATTTATGGCGGGGCTGGTATACTGGCTTGGACTGCAGCAAAAATGATTGTCGGTGAACCATTATTAAGTGATATATTCCAGCCGCTGCCTATTATGCAATGGATGGTCATGGCGGCCGCTGTTGTTGGCGTGCTTGGTAGTGGCTGGTTGCGAAACCGCCCGGTGCTGGTTCCCATCCGGGTCAATGATTCGGATCAATCTTAGAAAAAGAGCAGCGATTTCGTAACCACATAGCAGGTTTTTGGCGGTTTCCGTGGAATACTATCCCAATGAACGCATCATGCGGGTGCAGGAGGGGATTCCATGGTCAAGTCTCAGCTTCAAATGAATTGCATTACTATGACTTTGGAGTTTGGTTATTTTAGTTTAATATTGTTAGTTTTTTAATTGTTCCGTCGGGGTTGCCTGCCGGAACAATTCTTTTTTCATTTAAAAATTAGCGTAAATTAAGGCGGGTGTGCTCAATTGGCAGTCACAATCAATGATGTGGCGCGTGCAGCAGGAATTTCCAAAAGCACAGTGTCACAATATCTAAATGGCAGATATGAATTTATGAGTTTTGAGACGCGAATAAAAATCAAACAGGTTATCGAAGACCTGGATTATCGTCCCAATGCCCTGGCGCGCAGTCTTAAGCAAAAAAAGACGCATACTGTGGCGGCCATCGTATCGAGCATACTGAACCCTTTTATGACGAACTCAATCAGAGGCGCCGAAGATTATTGCAAGGAAAATAACTTTAACCTTATTCTATGTAATGCTGATGACGTTCCCGAGCAAGAGCTTTCCTACATTCAGACCCTGGCATCGAAACAAATTGACGGGGTAATCATTAGTACTACCGGGCGCAACAATCAAGCCCTAAAATCAATGAATCTGGCAGGAATGCCTGTCGTCCTCTTTTCACGGCATGTTCCAGAGATTGGCGCTGATACTGTGTGTGTTGATAATAGACGGGGAATCGATTTGGGAATTCGACATCTGATGGCGCTCGGGCATCAAAAGATTGCCTTCTTTGTGCTGCCGCACAGTGACAGCCCGGTCACGCCGCGACGCGACAGAGCCCAGGCGTATTGCGACCTCATCAAGACGTACGGGTTGGAGTTCCACCCCGAGTGGCTGGTGGAGACAGCCAATGACGAATCGGTGCTAAACGCAAAACTGGATGAATTGCTCAGCGGGTCAAAATCGCGACCATCGGCGTTATTCGGCGCAAACGACCTGATGACGATGTCTTTGGTGAGAGTTTTGGCAAATCGGGGACTACGGATTCCTCAAGATATGGCGGTGCTGGGATTTGACGACTGGGAATGGGCGCCGTATCTGCAGACCCCGATTACAGTTGTGGCGCAACCTTCTTATGAAATGGGCCGACGGGCAATGGAGCGCCTGATTATGCGCATACGGGGCGAGATCGGAGACGTGGCGCCCGTCTTGGAGTATTATGATCCGGAATTGATTGTTCGTAGCTCTTGCGGCGAGAAAAAATCATAAAAAATTGATCGATTCCAGCAGGAGATACAAAAGCGAGTGTAGAAATAATTCTTTACAAAACCGGTTTAGTTAAAAAATAAAAGGAGGCAAAATTCATGATTCCCAAAATGAAATTGCTGGGGCAACTGATTGATTCAGGAGTTGTTGCCGTGGTACGGGCGGACAATTCCGATCAGGCCAAAAAGATTGCTGACGCTTGCATAAAAGGTGGAGTGGCGGCGATAGAAATTACCTTTACAGTGCCGGGGGCAGCGGCCGTGATTGAGGAATTGGCCAACACTTACAAATCAGGCGAATTGATTCTCGGAGCAGGCACCGTTCTCGATCCGGAAACAGCCCGGATTGCTATTCTGGCCGGCGCCCAGTATATTGTGTGCCCATCATTGAATGTTGAAACTGTAAAATTGTGCAATCGTTATCAAATTCCCTGTATGCCCGGCGCGCAAACGATCAAGGAAATCATTGAGGCAATGGAAGCTGGCGCGGACATTGTCAAAGTTTTTCCTGGCGAAACATTGGGGCCAACATTTGTTAAGGCTGTGAAAGGGCCGTTGCCGCAAGCCCCGTTAATGCCGACAGGCGGCGTCAGCCTGGAAAATGTAAGCGAATGGATCAAGGCCGGCTGCCTGGCAGTAGGTGTCGGTGGGAACTTGACTGCTGGCGCCAAAAAAGGCGATTACCAGTCCATCACCGAAATTGGCAAGCAGTTTGTTGAAAAAGTGCGCCTGGCGCGTGCGCAATAGGAGGGGACACGGAATATGTCAACAGTAGTATGTTTTGGTGAGATTATGCTCCGCTTGGCGCCTCCCGGCTATTTGCGCTTTGAACAGGCGGCGGCGCTTGAAGTCGTCTATGGCGGCGGTGAAGCCAATGTGTGTGTGGCGCTGACCAACTTTGGCGTAGATGCTGCGCTGGTGACCCGGGTGCCAGAAAATCCGATTGGACAGTCGGCAGTGAATGAAATGCGCCGTTATGGCGTTGATACCAAATGGATGCTGCGTGGCGGCGAGCGGTTAGGGATCTATTTTCTGGAGAAGGGAGCGTCGCAACGTCCTTCCAAGGTAGTGTATGATCGCAAACTATCGTCGATTTCTACGGCGCAACAAACTGATTTCGATTGGTCGGCAATCTTTGCTGGCGCTACCTGGTTCCATTTTACCGGCATTACTCCTGCGCTGGGGGAAAATGTGGCCGAATGTGTATTGGATGCCTGCAAGGCTGCCAAACAAGCGGGATTGACAGTCAGTTGCGACCTAAACTTCCGCAAAAATCTTTGGACCAGCGAAAAAGCTGGCAAAACGATGGCCCGGTTCATGTCCTATGTCGATGTCTGTATTGCCAACGAAGAAGATGCAGAGAAAGTGTTTGGCATCAAGGCGCACGATACCGATGTAACCAGCGCTTCGCTAAGCCATGAGGGATACAAGGACGTAGCGAAGCAGTTAACCGACCGGTTTGGCTTCAAAGCGGTCGCAATTACGCTGCGCGGCAGTATTTCGGCGTCTGACAATACTTGGGCGGCGATGTTGTTTGTGGACGGCAACTATCATTTTTCACGAGAATATCCCGTTCATATCGTGGATCGGGTCGGTGGCGGTGATTCTTTTGCCGGCGGCCTAATTTATGCAATGCTGAATAAGATGGTCCCGCAGGATACACTTGAATTTGCGGTTGCCAATTCGTGCCTGAAGCACAGTGTTGAAGGCGACCATAACCATGTCAGTCTGGCCGAAGTCAAGGCGCTGATGGCGGGAGACGGTTCGGGACGCGTACAGCGCTGATCGACATTCGGGTGTTTCCCGATAGAAAAAGAACTCCTGCGGCGCATTACCGCAGGAGTTCTTTTGCGCCGTCGGTAAAGTTTTTTTGCTGATTGATTGTTGTTAGGCAGGATTTTTGTGGCCTAAAGCAAATAACTAAAAGATGGAAGGGGCTGAGTGGATTGAAATTTACGGTAGTCGTAGACAATAATGTTCCGCCGGGCGCCAAGGCGGCGTTTCGCGGCGAACACGGATTGTCGGTTCTGATTGAGACAGGCGCAAATAAGATCTTGTTTGACGCGGGTCCGTCGGATATTGTTGTCTACAATTTGGGTTTGTTGGGAATACACCCGCGCGAGTTGGACGCCATTGTACTCAGTCATGGCCATTATGATCACACCGGCGGCTTGCCCTCGGTTTTGGCCATGGCTGGCAAAAAAATCCCGGTGTTCAGTCACCCCGATATCTTTAAGAAACGCTATTCTGTAGCGGCAAATAGTTGCCGCTACGTTGGCGTTCCCTTTACTCGTGAGCATTTGGTTCATCTGGGTGCGGATTTTCGCAATGTTGAAGAGCCAATGGAGCTGGTGCCGAATTTATGGATCAGTGGACCAGTGCCGCGCGAAACCAATTATGAAGAAGGCGATTCACGATTAGTGATCCCAGAATCGGATTGTGAAGACGATGCTTGCTGCGCCGGAACTGCATTTCAAAAAGACCCGCTATTGGATGACATGGCGATTTATGTCCGTTGTTCAAAAGGGCTGGTTGTGCTTGGCGGTTGTGCTCACTCCGGTATTATCAACATGGTAAATCACGGTCTGAAAGTCACAGCCTCAATTAAAGTGCACGGATTGCTTGGCGGAACTCATTTGGGACCAACGCTGGAGCCGCAGCAAAATGCGACTATGGCAGCACTCGAATGGTTTAATCCGGATTTTATTGCCTCGAACCATTGTACCGGTTTTGCTGTGATGGCCAGACTGGCGCAGACGTTCGGCAAAAAATTCATTCCTGCATTTTGCGGTACGACGATTGATTGTTGATTCCTGAAATGTTTGAATCATAGCCGTAAAAGATGTGAGGCACTGCCATGGTGGCAGTAGCCTCACATCTTTTTGTTGAATTTTGCATAAACACATGCATTATAGGATTTATTTAGTACAACAATAAAAAAATATATACTATACTTGTATTTTAATATATTTTAAATATAAATAAATGTATTTTACTGAACTGTTTAATCATTATAATCAGTAAAAAATCGCCAACCAATCTAATGGATCGTGTTGGCGATTTTTGCATAGTGTTATGCAGTGACAAGTTGCAGCAATTAGAGTCAAAAGTTAGTTGTTGGTTTTTCACCTTTTGCTTTTTTTAGAACCAGTGTTTTGGCAATTTTGTCATGCAGGCATTGATTGCGCAATGTAACACCAACCATCATAAAACCAAAGCCGAACGGTAGTAGTGAAAGAACTTTTGAAACGTTTCGCACTAAGGCGCGGCCGATAGATATTCTTTGCCCAGCCAGATCGGTGACCTGGACTTTAAATAGCATCTTGCCAGGCGTTGCCTGCAGATGGGAACTCTCGAATAAGGGCCAATACAAAAAGTGAATTCCCAATTTCAGATAGGAAGGGAAGCCTGTTTGCGCAGCCAACGCTTCTGGAGAGATTCCACCGGGCAAGCCAAGCGAAAGATCAATGCCAGCCCCGACCGCGCCTATGAGCAGAGAATCAATTAAAAAAGCGCAAAAACGGCTAAAGGGATGGCCGTAAGGATGAGTTTGCAGCAAAATAAAATCTCCTTTCTATAGAACTGAATTCACATTTTTTTTGACTCAATATATTTTGACATAAGTTTGCTTTTCTCCTGCCCGATTCAGCTTGATACATGTCAGGAAAGGATAGACAAACATGTAAACTAAAAAGCATTTATATATTTACAAAAGAATAGGAGGGCTGTATAATCCTTTTGTAAATGAAAAACAATATACTGGTTTGCAAAGGGGTTGGCTAAATGTCATTAAGAAAGAAAATGTTGGTTTCTCTATTCGCGGCGCTGCTTTGTGTTAGTTCCTACGTGGTTATTCCGATCGGTCCGGTGCCTGTCACTATGCAAGTTTTGTTCGTATTGCTGGCTGGCGCCATTCTTGGCGCAGAGATGGGCGCACTTAGCGTTGTGATCTGGATTATGCTGGGGGCTTTCGGCTTGCCAGTGTTTGCTGGGGGTAAAGCAGGCCCGATGGTTTTATTTGGGCCCACTGGCGGTTATTTGCTCGGGTTTGTGATCTGCGCCTGGATCGTCGGCATGCTGACTCGTAACAATTCTGCGTCGAAGCTTCGTACCGGCGCCGCTATGTTATTGGGACTGTCGATTGCCTATATTGTTGGTTTAGCCGGATTCATGGCCAGTTTTGCTTATTTTTTGCTTAAGCCGATGACCATACAACAAGCCTTAACGATTGCCGTGTATCCATTTGTGCCGTTTGATCTGGTTAAAGTTGCCCTTGGCGCATGGCTGGCTCCTGCTTTGATTTCGGCGCTGTCACGGGCTGGTTTTGTTGAAGGCGGCCAGGAGCATGCTTGATAAGATAGCTGATTATACAAAAAATGTGATGTCCGGCGGGATTCTTGGGCGGACTGAGATCTTCGAACTGGCGCGACTGAAAAGAAATGACCTGCCATATCTATTGGCGGCTGCCAATTCGATTCGGCAGCAGTTTCAGGGCGATAAAGTCCATCTCTGCTCGATTTTGAATGGTCGTTCCGGACGCTGTAGTGAAGACTGTTCTTACTGCGCTCAGTCGGTGCATCACCAGACAGGGGTTGCTGTCTATCCGCTCATGGATACGCAGGAAATCCTGCGAAATGCATTAGCTGCCGCGGCAGCAGGTGTCAGTCATTTTTCGATCGTACTCAGTGGCGGTGGAGTTGATCAAGCGGAGGAAAAGGAAACTTTTGCCCGCATTATCGCAGCCTACCAGTTAATCCGTTCGAAAACAAACTTGCAACTTTGCGCATCACTCGGCTCATTGACGCTGGAACAGGCACGACAACTCAAAGCGGTTGGCGTCGATCGCTATCATCATAATGTGGAAACCAGCCGTGATTTCTATCCTTCCATCTGTCGGACGCATACTTACGAAGACAGGATAAGAACCATCGGGGTGGCGAGCGAGGCCGGGCTGGCAGTTTGTTGCGGCGGGGTCATCGGCATGGGGGAGAGCATCGAGCAACGTATCGACATGGCGCTTGAACTGCGCGAAATGGGAATTGGCTGCGTACCAGTCAATATTCTAAATCCAATCCCGGGAACTCGACTGGAATCAATGGCGCCATTGTCGCCTCTGGAAATTCTAAAAACAATCGCCTTATATCGTTTTGTTTTGCCGCAGGCTGTTATCCGTACGGCTGGCGGACGCGAAAAAAACTTGCGTGATCTGCAATCGATGGCTCTACTGGGTGGCGCAAACGGAATGCTGGTCGGTGGCTATTTGACGACCAGTGGCAGAGATAGTCGGCTGGATCTGAAAATGATTGAAGACTTGGGACTGAGGGTCGCTGGTTAATTAACTATCTATTATGATGCGGCAATAAACGACCGTGCTCTTTTTTAAAGAGCACGGTCGTTTTAATTTTTATGGCCTCATATGCTAACAGTAAGACTTAGATTTTGAATTTGGCCACGGCGATTTGCAGGTCTTGCGCCAATTTTGCCAACGCTTGGCTGGAAGAGGCGATTTCCTGCATCGATGCCGACTGCTCTTCAGTGGCTGCCGATACGTTTTCTGCCTCGGCAGAGGCGTCGCGGCTAAGCCCTTCGACTATGTCCACGGCTTCAGCAATACGCTTATTGCCTGTGGTGACTTCTGAGATCGCTGTGGCAATCGTTCGGACTTGTGTCAAAACATCGCGAACCATAGTGTCGATTTCTTTAAAATTGTTGCCGGCAGCATTGACCAACCCGATTCCTTTGTCAATATCGCTAATCGCGGTATCAATCGCGCCGACGACATTGCCGATGCTTTGATGGTTTAGGTCAATCAGGTTTTTGATTTGCTGCGCCGCCTGTTCGGACTGCTCGGCCAGTTTACGCACCTCTTCGGCAACAACGGCAAATCCGCGTCCCTGCTCACCGGCCCGGGCTGCTTCAATTGCCGCGTTCAGCGCCAATAAGTTGGTTTGGCCAGCGATATTGGAAATCAAGTTGACGATTTCGCCGATCTGCTGTGAACTGGTTTTAAGCTCAATAGCAGCATTTTGCGCCTGCCGGGCGCCGCTGCCGACCGCATCCATCTGCGTCACAGCTTGATTTACTTCGTGCTGTCCTTTGTCAGTAACGGTTGCAGTTTGATTTGCCAAATCCGCCATTTGTTTGGTCGTGGCGGCGACCCCGCCAACGGTAGCGGACAGTTCTTCAACAATGGCAGCTGTGTCATTGACGGCTGCGACCTGTTTTTCAGCGCCATGCGCCACTTGCATGATCGACCCGGCGACATTGTTGGATGCTTCTGCGGATTGGTGGGCGCTGGCTGTCAGCTGTTCACTGGACGCTGCGACTTGCTCGGCGGAAGAAGCGATTGTTCTCATCAGTCCACGCATCTGTCGGGTCAGTTTATCAAAAGCAGCAGCCATTTCGCCGAATTCATCCTTGCGGGCCAAAAATGCCGGTTCAATATTTTTGGAAAAATCTCCGTTCGCCATGATGCCCAAAGTTTTGGTTGCTGCATGAATCGGTTTGGCGAACTGTTTGCCCGCCACTGCAGCCAAAATGATCGCCAGTAATAATGCAAACAAACTCAGTCCAACCATTACCCCGATGTTTTTGCGTAAATCAGTTTGGGCTGCCGCCCGTTTTTTATCCATGACTTTTTCGATATCATCGGTCCAATTTCCCGTTCCTACAACCCAGTCGTAAGGCTTGAACAACAGAGTATAACCTCGCTTGGGCAATGGCTCTTTTTCATTGGGTTTGGCAAACCAATAATCGGTGAAACCGCCGCCTTCCTTAGCGCCATTGGTGAGTAACTCGCGGATAAATAACTTGTCCTTGGCGTCTTTGGCATCGATCCGTGTTTTTCCTTCCTGATCGCGTCCGAGCAGCACCACATTGACGCCATTGCTATAATCAATCCAGAAGTAGTTTCCATTATCAAACCGCAGGTTGCGGACCAGATCGGCGGCTCGTTTTTTTGCTTCCGCTTCCGGCAGTAATCCTTTTTGTTGCTGATTATAAAGATCCTGGATCAAACTGACTGTTGATTCGACCTGCAGTTTGATGCTACGGTCAAATTGTTCATAAAGAGAAGTGCGATAGTCCTGGAGTTCTTTTTGGCTGGTCTGCTGAATGTTGTAAATCGCGTATGCGCCCAAAATGGCTAGCGACAGCAACGTGACCAATGACATCGCGAGTACCATTTTGAACCGGATCTTGTGCATGACGAGTCCCCCTTCCAATGCTTGTAGTATATTTCGCCATAATATATAGAATTTTCCTGCTAATTTTGTTTGGCAAGTTAGTAAAACTATCGCAGACGATGCCGTTGTTGTTCTTGAACCTAACAGGCGGAACAATATATAATGGTAAAAATTATATTGAAGATATTGATTTATGTGTTTGCCCAGCTTATATTAGTGAACGAGTTTTTCTGTGAAATGACAGGGGGTTTTTTTGTGCGGAAGCGGCATGAGGTGTTTGCTTTTTTCCTTTGTGTTTTTATGTTTTGGGGAAGTCCCTCGGGACATGCGGAATTTTCTGCCGTAAAAGTCAAGGAAATCAGCGGTTATGAAGTTTGGGCTTATCCAAGCGTGTCAAAGCATAAAGTAGATATGGTTAGCAAAGTCATTCAAGAAGCTGTGAAATATTTTGAAGGACAAGGGGTTTCACTGCCGGACCAGGCGCGAAAAGTTCTTTTAGTCGGAACAAAAAATGAATTGACATTTGAAATATTCAATCAGCAATCAGGTGTGAAACGCAATATGGCGTTCGCATCTCAAATCGCTATCAATGCAGGAGGGATAATTAGTCCTCCGAACATCTTTGTTTTGGCGGATTCGGATCGGAGCGACAATGAATTTGCTCGTGTAGTTGCGCATGAAGTATCTCATGCATACCAGATGTACTTGGGTAAGAGAACTTATTGGAAAGTTCCGGTTTGGTTTAGAGAAGGAACAGCAGATTATTGGAGTACTCATATTATTCGATTTACCGAACCAGAGATGCTTAAGAAACTGCATGATTGGTATGTACCGAGCTTGCGTGGCGAAAAAACAGTTCCCTATTTGGCCGAATTAGGCACTGTAGGTAGCTTTCAATCGAAACAGATTCGAATGGAAAATGGTGCGTCAGTCTACGCAATATCGCTGCTTGCAGTGGATGATCTTATTGAAAGAGCCGGAGAGAAGTCGCTGGTGTCTGTGTTAAAAAACTTGGAAGCAGAATGTTTAAATGCAGAGTGCAGCCCTTCACCTATTTTTATGAACGCTTTCAAATCAACTTTTGGGTTATCATTAGATGAATATATAAAAATTTTTGCAGATAAATTGCAGCAAAAAGGTTTTAGACTAGGGCAATCCATAAATCCGGGAAATTATCCGGAAAAGGATGTTGCTGAATCGCGAGACCCGCTACCAGCAATATACAAGGGATATAATGAGTCGTGGGGACCAACTTTTGTGTTCAAAGAATTTGATAAAATTGCACCACCTCCTGGCGTGAATTGGATAGGCGATGTGTATGACTGGTTTGAACAAGCTGGCTTATCTAATTGGAAGACGAGCACGGATCCGCTGCGGCCACAAGTTGGCGCAATATTGATTCGAGCAGATCGGTCCAAGGGGGTGGCTTGGGTATACATTGTGCGTGAAGTCAACGCGGACGCAGTGTCGGCAGAGTTCATGATACCGACGGGGAAGCGGCATACGGAAATCTTGAAGCTTTCCGAATTACAGAAAATGAATTTTACTGGCTATATTTACCCAATTCGTACGAAGTGAATATGTTAGGAACTTGTTTTTTCTGATTCCCCTCGATTTTATCTCATTTTAATAGATTTTCTATGGGAAATGACAGAAACACAAATATTATACGCACTCTGTAACAAAATGGTGAGATGCGTTCAAAAGGAAGTTTCGCGATTGAACAGTTTAGATTTTACCGCGATCGATTTTGAGACAGCCAATTCAAACCCCAATAGCGCCTGTGCGCTAGGAATTGCCATTGTGCAGGCGGGGCAAATTGTTGAACGGAAGTCGTGGCTTATTCGCCCGCCGACAGCCGAGTTTTCTTTTACATATATTCATGGGATTACTTGGCGCCAGGTTGCCAATGCGCCTGATTTTGGCGAATTGTGGCCGCAAATTTGGCCGAACCTGGATACTCGCCAGATCGCGGCGCACAATGCTCGCTTTGATCTGGGCGTTTTGTTTGCGCTGATCAGACATTATCAAAGTGGCTATTGGCGCGGGCAGGCTATTGATTCGGTTACCGTGGCCCGGCGGATCTGGCCGGAATTGCCCAATCACCAACTCCAGACAGTCGCCGCGCATTTGCGCATTCCTCTCAGTCACCACGACGCTTCCAGCGACGCTTATGCCTGCGCAGAAATTCTGTGCCGGGCCGAACAAATAAAGGCGGGAACCGTGTCAGTTGCTGCCAGATGGTACGGGCGCTGAACATTTGTGCAGATTTTTCGCTGGGGATTATTTCCTTGCACGGCAGTGGCAAAATACTATATGATTGTTACGTTGTATTACAAGTAAAGAATGATTCGTTGTGCACCGCCAACTATTTTGCCGGGAAGGAGGCGTTCTGAATGCTGAAGAAATTCAAACAGGTATGGCATCGTCGGGAGATTCGGGACGCGATCGAGCAAAAATTGCAAGGCTTGTTTGGCGTGAAAGCCGCCAATGCCAATCCGAAACAACTCTATAAGGCGATTGCACTGGTTGCCCGTGACCGGATCATGGAAAAGTGGGCGGCGTCGGAAGAAAAAGTGCATGAAGCGAATGGCAAGAAACTCTATTATATGTCGATGGAATTTTTGATCGGCCGGGCCTTGAGTAACAACCTAGCTAATTTAGCATTGGATCAGACGTTTGCTGCTGTCTGCAAAGAATTTGGCGTCGACCTGAATGAAATTAAAGAAATGGAAGCCGATCCCGGTTTGGGTAATGGGGGACTGGGACGACTTGCGGCTTGTTTTTTGGACTCCATTGCCACGTTGAAATTGGAAGGGCATGGCTGCGGTATTCGCTATGAATACGGACTATTCAAGCAGAAAATCGTCGACGGCTACCAGGTGGAGGTTTGCGATTCCTGGTTGGAAGACGGCCACGTCTGGGAAGTTGAAAAACCGGAAGAAGCAGAAGATGTCCGGTTTGAAGGCGCGGTGACCCGGTATGATGATAATGGGACGCCGCGGTTTACCCACGAAAAACATCAAACCGTCAAAGCGGTTCCCTACGACGTACCGGTCGTTGGCTATGATTCAGCGATAGTCAATACCTTGCGCCTTTGGGGCGCCCGTCCCACCCAGCATCTTGATATGCACCTGTTCAATCGTGGCGAGTATACCCGGGCTTTGGCCGAAAACAATCTGGTTGAGGTTATCTCCCAGGTTCTGTATCCGGAAGATTCCCATGAACAAGGAAAGATTTTGCGGCTGAAACAGCAATACTTCTTCGTTTCTGCCAGTATTCAGTCCATCGTCAGGCATTTTAAAAAGAACGGCAATCCGTTGTCCGCTTTCGCTGACAAGAATGTCATCCATATCAACGATACTCATCCTTCGCTGGCAATTCCTGAACTGATGCGGATACTGCTGGAAGAGGGCATGACCTGGGATGAGGCTTGGCAGATCGTTACCCGCACTTTTGCCTATACCAATCACACGATCATGCACGAAGCTCTGGAAAAATGGCCGGTTGCCCTGTTTAAAAGGGTGTTGCCGCAAATAAGCTGCATTGTCGAAGAAATCAACGAGCGGTTCTGTCGGTCGCTCTGGAAGCTTTATCCGGAAGACTGGCAGCGAATTTCCGAAATGGCGATTATTTCGCACGGCGAAGTCCGCATGGCGCATCTGGCGATTGTCGGTTCGTTCTGCGTGAACGGAGTATCCTACTTACATACTGAAATCTTAAAAAATCAGGTGTTTGACAAATTTCATGCTGCTTTTCCCACCCGTTTCCGTGCCATAACCAATGGGATTACACATCGGCGCTTCCTTTGCGTTGCCAACCCGGAACTGCGTGCACTAATCACCCGTCACATCGGTGATCAATGGGTAACGCAACCGTTAAGGTTAAAAGAATTGGCAAAGGTGACCGAGAAACGTGAAGTACAGGAAGCGTTGCGGAAGATTCGACGCCAAAAGAAACAAAGCCTGGCAGAGTATATTCAGCTGCACAACGGCGTCACGGTCAATGTGGACTCGATTTTTGACGTGCAGGTCAAGCGGCTGCATGAGTATAAACGCCAACTGCTGAACATTTTGCATGTTATGCATCTGTACAATGAATTGCAGGATAATCCTGATTTGCCGGTGCATCCGCGCACTTTCATTTTTTCGGCTAAAGCAGCGGCTGCCTATCACATGGCAAAGCTGATTATAAAACTAATTAACACGGTTGGCGATAAGGTGAATAATGACCGCAGGATTCAGGATAAGTTAAAAGTCGTATTTTTGGAAAACTATCGCGTTTCGCTCGCCGAGCTGATTGTACCGGCAACCGATATCAGCGAGCAGATTTCCACTGCTGGCAAAGAAGCGTCGGGAACCGGCAACATGAAGTTCATGATTAACGGCGCGCTGACAATTGGTACGCTCGACGGGGCTAACGTTGAGATGAGTCAGGCTGTGGGAATGCAAAACATTTATATCTTCGGACTGAAAGCCGATGAGGTCAATGCCATCTATCAAAGCGGGACCTATCGTCCCTGGGAAGTTGCCGAAGCCGATCCCCGGCTGAAGCGGGTTCTCGACCAGTTAATCAACGGATTTTATTCTGCGGACCGCAATCTATTCCGGCCGATTTATGACAGCTTATTGTACGGCAATGGTTCAATGGCCGACCCGTATCTGGTGCTCAAGGATTTTGACGCTTATTGTCAGGCGCATCAACAAATGGAACGCGATTATCGCTATCCTAACGTTTGGTGGTCGAAAGCGTTGGCGAATATCGCCGCTGCCGGTGTGTTTTCCAGCGACCGGACGATTACCGAATACAATGAGCAGATATGGAAATTGCCCAAACATGAAAGTGCTCGGGCACGGATGTTTAAATCCAGTTAAGCAATCGAGGAATTACTAAACAAGAAATACTAAGGCAGCATTGAATAATTCCGAGCATTGTTGATTATCACCTAAATTCGTTTCGTCATGCAGCAAAACCCTAACGGACTAAAAAGCTCCATCCGTCGCATTAGTCCTAAAATCAACTTCCCTGTTGATTTTTTCGTAATTATCGCTGCATTGACGACGAATTATACGGTTCAAATCAAATATGCTCTTCATTATTTCAATGTGCCTTATGCTTTCGTGATAGAAAAGGGACCGTGGCTGCACTGCCGGACAGTGACCACGGTCCCTTTATATTAGCTGCTTTATTTTCCCGGATTGACCATCAATTTGGCGACACGGGCCGCAAAAGCGATCGGATCATCAGGCGCCAGTCCTTCCAATAACAGCGCCTGACCGTATAGCAGATCGCAATAGTCATTGAAACTTTCCGAGGCAGGCGCTGTTGCATGCAGATTTTTCAGCGTGGCAAACAGTTCGTGCTCGGGATTCAGTTCGAGAATCCGACTGGCTTTGTACATCGGCTTATCGATTTCCGACAGGATCTGTTCCATCGACAGGCTGATTCCTTCGTCGCTGCTGACCAGGCAAACCGGGCTGGACTTCAATCGGTTACTGATTTTTACGTCGGCAACCCGCCCTTTCAGTTGCTCCTTGATCGCGGCAATCAGCGACTCCGTTTCCTTATTGTCGGACTCGTCGACGGGTTTCTCCGCCGGGGCATCCAGTTCTTTCAGTTTCAGGTCGCCACGGCTGACCGACTGGAATTTCTTTTCCTTGTGTTCGCGCAGGGCATCGATGGCAAACTCGTCGACCCGGTCGAACAGGTAAAGTACTTCGAGGCCTTTTTCCTTCAAAATTTCCATCTGCGGCAATCGTTCTACCGCAGCCCGATCTTTGCCTGTGGCATAGTAGATAACGGTTTGCGACTCCGGCATTCTGGCGATGTATTCATCAAGGGTTGTGAGTTCGTCGGTTGAATGGGAGGTGGGAAACAGTAGCAATTCCTTCAGTTTGTCCCGGTTGCTAAAGTCTGAGTAAACGCCGTTCTTCATCGCCTTGCCGTATTCTTGCCAGAATTTGTTGTATTTGGGCCGATCTTTTTCCAGCATTTTCTCCAGCGTTTTGACGACCGTTTTTTCGAGATTTTTGCCGATCTTCTTCAACTGACTGCTGTGTTGCAACAGTTCACGCGAGATATTGAGCGTGAAATCGGGCGAGTCGACCAACCCCTGGACAAACCGCAAGTACTCGGGCAGTAAGTCCTGATAGTTATCCATGACGAATACGTTCTTGGAATACAACCGGATGCCGGAAGTCGTTTCGCGTTGATAGAAATCAAACGGCGCATGGGAGGGAATGAACAGCAGCGTGGTGTATTCGACCGCGCCCTCTGCTTTGGTATGGATCACTTCCAGCGGATCATCCCAGGCATGGAACACTTCTTTATAGAACTGGTTGTATTCTTCCGCTTTGATTTCGGCCTTCGGGCGGACCCAGAGCGGCGTCATCGAATTCAGCGTGCGGTTCTCGATCGTGTCCGGTTCGTCTTTTGTTCCTTTAATTGTGAAGTTCATTTTGATTGGATAGCGGATGTAGTCGGAATATTTTTTGATCAAGCGTTGCAGGGTGTATTGGTTGAGATAGTTTTCTTCCGGTTTCTCGCTGGAACGGAAATCCGGGTGTAGTGACAGGATCAGGCTGGTGCCGCGTTTTTCCCGGGCGCATTCTTCGATGGTGTACGTTCCATCGCCGGTCGATTCCCAGCAAACTCCGCTGAGTTGGCCGGGGGCGCGGGTGATCAGCGTGACTTTTTCTGCGACCATGAACGCGGAATAGAAACCGACGCCGAATTGGCCGATCAGCTCACTATCGCCGACAGTACCGGCTTCCTTCAGCTTTTCCAGGAATGATTTTGTGCCGGATTTGGCGATGGTGCCGATGTTTTCCACGACTTCATCGTAGGTCATGCCAATCCCATTGTCGGTGAGAGTCAAGGTGTGCGCCGCTTCATCGGCCTGCAGCGATATTTCAAAATGAGGGTCATTTTCCAGCAATTCATGATTGGTCAGCGATTGCACGCGGATTTTGTCGATGGCGTCCGAGGCGTTGGAGATCAGTTCGCGCAGAAAAATCTCCCGGTTTGTGTAGATCGAGTGGATCATCAGGTCAAGCAGTTGTTTGGTTTCGGTCTGAAATTCACGTGTCTGTTTTGTCATTGTCTAGTCCTCCTGTATTGAATGATTACCTATATTTTAGCATATTCGGCGCTTTTTAGGCAGCTATCGATCGTCAGGCGGATATATTTTGGTGACTTGGTAGGGATATCAAAATAGAAGTCGAATATTTATTTAAATGACCATGGTTTTCGGGAGGGTTTTGCAGTGAGACAAAAAAGTATTTTGAATTGGCAAAGGTGGGTATTAATTTTGACGGTTTGTTTTTCTTTCGGCAGTTTTGCGGTGGGCGATGCGGCGCCGCTGGTCCCGTTACGCGATTTCTTTCGCAATCCCGAAATCTCGTCACTGACTTTGTCGCCGGATGGATCGAATCTGGCTTATCTGGCGCCGGTCGAACGGCGGCTGAACCTATTCGTGCAAAAACGTGGCGACAACAAGCCGCGCCAGGTGACGGATATTCGCGATCGTGATATTGGCGGTTACTTTTGGAAAGGCAATGATACACTAGTATATTTGAAGGACGATGGCGGCGACGAAAACTACCACCTGTTCGCCGTGAACCTGGTCAGCGGCAAGACGCAGGACCTGACGCCGTTTACCGGTGTGCGGGCTGGCGTTGTCGATGATCTGGAGGAAGTGGACAACGAACTGTTGATTAGCATGAACCAACGTCGTCCCGATGTCTTCGATGTATACCGGCTCAATCTGCAGAGCGGCGAAATGCGGATGGTGGTCGAAAATCCAGGCAATTTTATTGACTATATTACAGACCATGCCGGTAAGATCCGCCTGGCGATGGCGAAAATTGCCGAAGAAAACCAAAATGTCGTTTTGTACCGTCAGACAGAAGAGCAGGAGTTTCGGCCCATCATTACGACCGGATTCAAAGATCAGGTCACGCCATACTTCTTCTCCGCCGACAATCAGCTGCTATATGCCGCTTCCAATCTGGGACGGGACAAAAAGGCGCTGGTCCTGATCGATCCACAGACCGGGCAGGAGCAAAAAATGCTGTTTTCCCACCCGGCAGTCGATGTGGGCGGCGCCGGCTGGTCCAATGCCCGTAAGGTGCTGACTAGTATCGGCTATACTACGGATAAGACCCGGCGGCACTTTTTTGATGACAAGGCCCGCACCCTGTACGCTAACCTGGAAAAGCAACTGCCAGGCTATGAAATCGCGATCGTTTCCAGCGACAAAGCCGAAGAACTTTATATTGTGCGGACCTATAGCGATAAATCGCGCGGGGCGTACTACCTGTATGAATGGAAAACAGGCAGGCTGGAAAAATGGCAGGAGCTATCACCTTGGATCAACGAGGCCGATATGGCCGAAATGCGTCCGATCTCCTATAAAACCAGGGATGGACTGAAAGTTCACGGCTACTTGACGCTGCCGAAGGGCAAAGAAGCGAAAAATTTGCCTGTGGTGATTAACCCGCATGGCGGACCCTGGGTTCGCGATCACTGGGGCTTCAACTCGGAAGTTCAACTTCTCGCCAATCGGGGCTATGCGGTCCTGCAGATGAACTACCGGGGATCGACGGGCTATGGTCGCGCATTCTGGGAGGCCGGCTTCAAGCAATGGGGCCGCAAAATGCAGGACGATATTACCGATGGCGTCGAATGGTTGACCAAGCAGGGGATAGCCGATCCGAAACGGGTGGCGATTTATGGCGCGAGTTATGGCGGCTATGCGGTGCTGGCCGGTCTGGCCTTTACCCCGGAAATCTATGCCTGTGGCGTTGACTATGTCGGGGTTTCCAATATCTTTACACTGCTGAAAACAATTCCGCCCTACTGGAAACCGTTGATGGCCGAGTTTTATGAAAAAGTTGGACATCCGGAAAAGGATGAGGAGTTTTTGCGCGCGATATCTCCCGTATTCCACGCGGATAATATTCGCGTGCCGCTCTTGATTGCGCAAGGCGCCCGCGATCCCCGCGTGAACAAGGGGGAGTCGGACCAAATGGTAGCCGCCCTTGCGGCGCGCGGCATCAAGGTGGAGTATCTGGTCAAGGACAATGAAGGACACGGTTTCCGCAACGAGGAGAATCGGTTTGAATTCTATGAGGCGCTGGAACGGTTCCTGCAGGGTTGCTTACAGTAAATCAGGCAAGGCGTAAAGATTGTCAGGGGAGTATTGTCAAGAAAGGAAGACTGCAATGCAAAGATTGACTGTTGGGGTATTGCGGCCGGAAATGGTGGCTGCCGTCGATGTAGTCGATCCATTGGGAAAAAGCTTAATCCGGGCCGGAACTGCATTTCAGGAATCCCATATCAATGGACTGGTAGAAAACGGATTCAAATCCGGCTATGTTTCGCTGTCGCCGTTTACGGCTGCGGTCCCGGAGCCGATTCTGGGGACTGACATGCATAATGAAGGCTTGAAACTGATTCGCCAGGTATATACGGATTTTAGCAAGGGGGAAGTCGACGGAAATCAGCTACGCGACTTTGCTTCGCGTTTGGTTAATCAGGTGGTCATCAATCGCACGACACCGTTTCAATGGATTGATTTGCGCTCGACCGACGATTATTTGCCGGCGCATGTATTAAACGTAGCTGTATTAGCGATCCTGATTGGCTTAAAGAGTGAATATACGCCTACCCGTCTGCACGAACTGGCAGTCGGCGTTTTACTGATGGATATCGGCGAAATGAGCATTGCGCCCGAAATCTTAAAGAAACAGGATAAATTGTCGGCGGAAGAAATGCTGGAAGTTAAAAAGCATCCAGAACTTGGCTTTGCCGGCATGCGAAAAAAAATCAGGGGGCTGGCGACACCGTCGATGCATGTGGCCTATCAACATCACGAGAGTTTTGATGGCAGCGGCTATCCCCGCGGGATTGTCGGTGGCGATATTCATGAATACGCCCGAATTGCCGCGGTAGCTGACATGTACGATGCGCTATTGTCGGATCGGCCATTCCGGCACTATTATTTACCCAACGAAGCGGCCAGCATTCTGCAGGCTTTTGCCGGCAAAATTCTCGATCCGGAAATGGTATCCCGGCTCTTATCACAAGTTGCACCATATCCCCAGGGAAGCCTTGTCCAGGTCGATACCGGCGAGTTGGCGGAGGTGGATAGTGTGGAGTTTTCTTCGCTAGCCCGGCCGAAACTACGGTTGTTAACTGACGCCTGGGGCACTCGCCAACTGAAAGGCGATGCGCTGGACTTGAAGAAACAGCAGAGCAGGCATATTAAGAAGGTTCTCAAGGATCAGGAAATTGTCGAATGGATCACGTCGTGAATCATTTCTTGCATTGTTCACCAGTCGGAGTTGCCAAACTGGATGATTTTATCCGCTGCTTGCAGCAAGAAGGCGTTGAGGCGAAAAAGACACGGACAGCGCTGATGTTACCCAGCCCGTATTTGCTGGAACAGGCGCGAATCCGGCTCAGACAGACAGAATTAACAGGCTGGGAATTTCCCGGCCTGTTTTCAATGGATGAACTGGCGGCTAAATTATCTGGCTTTCGCAAAATAAGCCGGGTTGAACAAGAACTGATTTTGGAACAGATACTGGCAGAGCTGAAACCGGATGAGACTTGCGCCTGTTTTGCCAACATCGCCGAATTTCCCGGCTTCGTCGCGGCATTGGCCCGTTTGTTCGACGAATTCAAAATGGCGGCGGTGACGCCGGACGAATTGGCAGCCGTCATGGAAGGCATGGCTGACGCCGAGGGGCATGACGGGACCCGCGATGCGGCAATTGCTTTGCTGTTTGACTGCTACCAGGAAAAGCTGATCGAGTATTCGTTGGTTGATATTGCCGGCACCTATCTGCTGGCGGTGGAGGCGTTGGAGAAACCGGAGACGGTGCTGCCGTTTCAACGCCTGTTGATTGCGGAGTTCTCCATTCTATCGCCGATGCGCCTGCAGTTTATTGCAGGGTTGCAGCGCAGGGTCCCGGTGGAAATCAGCATTTACTACGAAAAAGACCGGCCAACGATTTACGCCGCAGTAGAACCTGTGGTCCAGTCGCTGGTGGGGATGGGTTTTGTTCAGCAACTGCAACCGGCGGCTAACGAAATCGGACCCGCCTTGCTGCGTCTGCAGCAGCAGTTGTATACGGAAAATCCGGTTATTATGCAAACCGCACCAGAACTGAAAATCCTGCTGAGCCCGACCCGGGCCAAAGAAATCGCGGTAGTGGCCGACCAGGTAAAATCGGCGCTGCTAACAGCAAATCTGCAACCCAGAGACATTGCACTGGTGGTAAGCGATCCCGGCTCCTATTCACAACTGGGGCTGATTTTTGCCGAGCGCGGCATTCCGCTCGATGCGCCGCAAAGCGTTGCTGCCACTGAGCGGGCTTGCGTTCAGTTGGTTTTTGCCTGGCTGAATCTCTTGGGCGGCAGCGGTAGCCGGGACGAAGTCATGGCAGTGATCAAATCGCCATTTGTGCGGGAAAAACTGCAATGGGATGCCGACCGGCTGGAACAATGTCTGCTACCGGCAGTGATCCGCAACTGGAGCGACTGGGAAGTAGCGATCGAACAACAGGCGCCGGATGCGGCTGCAGCGCGGTTGTGGCAGGACTGTTTAAGCGAGATTCGTCTGCAGCTCGGGCAATGGGATGCCGCAGTAGTTGAGGGCGCGATGTTTGCCGGATTCAATGCCTGGACAGGCTGGTTGGAACTGCCTGCAGCGCTGCGACAATGCCGGGTTGCCGGCAGTTTGAGCCTGAGCGAAGTGCGGGCCGAGCTGGCAGCCTGGCAAATGATTTTGTCTGCGATGGAAGAACTGGCAACGATTTTCAGTTGGCTGCGACCAGGGATCCCGCAGATCAAGCCGCATGAATTTGCCAGTCTGCTGCGGCGAATGCTGCAGGGCGCCAGGGTCGATATCAATGATCGCCAGGATCAGGGGGTACAATTAGTAACCCCTGGCACAGCAAGCGGCATGCGTTATTCGCTGGTATTCATTTTAGGACTGACCGAAGGCGAATTTCCCGCCCAACCCCGCGAGAGCTGGCTGTATGGCGATGCAGAAAGGCGGTTGTTTGGCGAGTTGGGATTGCAGTTGTCCACCGCTGCCGGGCGGAGCTCGCTGGAAGACTTTTATTTTGCATTGGCGATTGCCATGGCCGGGGAAAAACTGGTGCTGAGCGCGGTGACAGATAGCGAAAAACTGCCTTCGCGCTACCTGAACGAAGTGACGCGGGTTTTTGCGGCAGAGGCGATTGCGACGGAGACTGCAGGAATCGAACAAATCGTGGTTGCCGGTCCCGATCTGGCCAGAAGCAAACCGGAGCTAATTCGAGCCGCGCTCAGGCATCGCTGGCAAGCTGCGGTCGTTGCAGAAGAGTGGCAGTCAGTCTACGACGCGGTCCGGGCAGAACTCCCCGCACAACTCGAAGACCGGGCCAACATCGAGTGCAACCGGCTGGCGGCGTACGCCGGGGAAGTGACGCCGGAACTGCTCGGCCAGAGCCGGTTTTCCGCCTCGGCGCTGGAGCGCTACGCCATCTGTCCGTTTGCCTACTTTGTGACCGATGTCCTAGGCATGGACAGCTGGGAAGCCGCCGACGAGGGAATGGATGCCTTGTCGGCTGGGTCGATCTGGCATGAGATTTTGGCTGCATTTATGATGCAGTATCGGGGTGAAAAGTTGCTGCCGGCAGCACTCGACGCGTATGCGGCAGACTTGACGGCGCGGCTGGACCAGATCGTACGCAAAAAAGAGCGGCAGGGAAGAATTGTGCCGGGAGTCTGGTGGCAGTATGAACGGCTCCGTTGGCAGAAAGCCCTGCGCCAATGGCTGGTGGCGGAACTCAGTCGGCAAAGCGGTTCACAGGCAACGCCGCAATATTTCGAGTGGTCGTTTGGCATGGCGACAAGACCCGATAGTGATGCCCAGTCCACCCCGGAGCCGCTCTGCATTGAACAGTCTCGACAGCGCGTCGAGCTGCAGGGCAAAGTGGACCGGATCGATGCCGATGCGGCGGAACTTCGCGTCATCGACTACAAGAGCGGGCAGATTCCGACCAACAAGCAGGTGCAACAGGGCGTCTGCCTGCAGGTCCCGGTCTATATGCTGGCGGTGCAAAAATTGTTGGGGCCGGAGGTTTCCTGCCGGGAAGGACTGTATATTCCCGTGGGACGTGAAGGCAAGGACTTTGTCCTACCGGGGAAAAAAATATCGCAAGAAGAACTTATGGGTTTGACCGAGCAGTATGTGGTCCAATGGGCGGCAGGGATACGCGGTGGTAAATTTCCGGCGCTGCCTGCCATCGAATGCACTGCTTATTGCCCGGCGGCGTCGTTTTGCCGGCGCAGTGAAGCGGCAGAGGCTGACGAGTCGGAGGAACTGCAGGATGAATAATTTTACCGTCGGTCAAAAAAAGGCGATCGAGACACTAGACCGCAATTTACTGGTGAAAGCCGGCGCCGGAGCGGGCAAAACGCGGGTGCTGGTGGAACGCTATATTGCGATCCTGGAGCAGGCAGCGGCTGATGTAGAGGGAATCGTTGCGATCACGTTCACCCGCAAAGCGGCGCGGGAAATGAAAGAACGGGTGCGGGCCCGAATTCGCCGGTTAATGGCGGAAACGGCAGGCAGCGCCGCCTGGCAGCGTTGGTGCGAGGTAGACCGCAAAATGGACAGCGCGCCGATCACGACGATACATTCGCTGTGCAGCCGAATCTTGCGCGAACATCCGGCTGAAGCCGGAGTTGACCCGGAGTTTGGCCTGATGGAGGCGGCGGATGAAATCAGCCTGCTCGATGAAACCTGGCGGCGGGTGCTGGATCAGGCGGCAACCAAACAGGAAGCCTGGCTGACCAATTTGTTGGCAATTTATAGTCCCAATCAGGTGCGCCAGGAGTTCCGCGCGCTGTTTGAAGGACTGCTGGCAGCCGGGCTGATCGGGCCGCAGCTGGCGGCAGTGCTCTGGCCGGAAGCGCCGGAGGCGGCGATACCTGCCCGTGAAAAACTCAAGCAGGCCTATCTGGAGTTGTTCGAGTGGGTTCCCGCTGGCGGCAAGCTGACGAAGTCGCAGGCTACCCTGGCGGAAATCCGGGCCGAGTGGCTACAAACGGAACGCAAGATCGACTGCGCCATGCAGGATGCAGCGCTACTGGATGAACTGGATGCGGCGCTAAAAGGTTTGCGCGGCAGCAGCGAAATGAATGAAGCGATCCAGCGCAGAAAAGCAGCGGCGCAGGATTATCGCGGCGCAGTGCTCGATTTGCAGCTGCAGCGGATCGTACCGGATCTGTGCGCCTGGTTCTGCCAGGCGGCGGATTCCTGGTCGCAGGCAAAACAACAGCGGGGCGCTTTGAGCTATGACGATCTGGAAAGCGGCGCGGAAAAGCTGCTGCGCAACCATCCGTCTGTCTGTGCACAGTATGTGCAGCGATTCCGCTTTTTGATGGTGGATGAATGTCAGGATATCAATGAACGGCAACGCCAAATCATCTATATGCTGGCCGGTGGACAGCCGGACCGGCTGCAGGGCAAAAAACTCTTTGCGGTCGGCGATGGCAAACAGTCGATTTATCGCTTTCGCGGCGCAGACAGCCAGGTGTTCAAACGGGTGGAAGCCGACGTACGCCAAAGCGGCGGCGAAGTGGTCGAGTTACTGGATAACTTCCGTTCGCACCGCGACCTGGTCGGCGCCTTTAATGATTTCTTCCTGCAACTGATGCCGGCTGTGGTTTGCGAAGAGGAAGCCGAAGGCGCGGATTCCGTTGAGTACGAGAGCCTGATCGGCACGAAGGGGACAGCGGAGCAGGCGCAGGTCGAAATGTGGGCTCTGGACGCAAATGAGCTACAGGGCCAGGATGCCCGGGCCAAAGAAGCCGAGATGATTGCCGCGCGGATTCTGGCGCTGGTCCAGGACAGTCAGGGTTCGCTGCGTTTTCGCGACATTGTCTTACTGTTGCGGGCATTTACCCATGTAAACCTGTATGAGGCGGCCTTTGCCGCAGCCGGAATCCCTTACTATGTGACCGGCGGACGCGGTTTTATCGCCCGGCAGGAAGTAGCCGACGTACTGGCGCTGCTGCGGTTTTTGACCAACCCTTATAACGAAATGGCTTTGTTTGCCACGCTGCGCTCGCCGTTCTTTTTGCTGTCGGACGATGCGTTGCTGCGGCTGCGGCTTGCCGGTGGCGAGGCCGGGATCTGGGGCGGTCTGTCGGTAGCCGCCAATGTCGACGGACTGGATCAAAAGCAAAGCCAGGCAGCGAGTCGGGCAAAAACACTGCTGACAGGTTGGCTGGCCCGGCGCGGTTATCTGTCGCCGGCGCAACTGCTGCGTGAAGCGTTTGCCGCAACCGGGTTTGATTTGTTGCAACTCACCCAGTTCATGGGCGATCGGCGTTATGCCAACCTACTGAAACTGCAGGACATGGCGCTGGCATTTGCCGAATCCGGCGGCGGCAGTCTGGCGGAGTTTCTGCAATACATCGAGCAACGGGCCGCAGACGAAGGCGAAGCGGAGATCGATAGCGAAGCCGGTGATACCGTCCGGATCATGACGATCCACAAGTCGAAGGGGTTGGAGTTTCCCGTCGTGATCGTGCCGGACCTGCAGCGGCGGTTTAACCTGAAAAAACAACTGGCGGTATTTTTGCCGGATAAAGGCATGGGGTTGAAAGTGCCTGATGCGCGCGGCAAGCTTTGCGAATCGGCGAGGTTTCGGCAGATTTCCCGTCGGGACCATGCACTGGAAAAAGCGGAGCTGAAACGACTGCTGTATGTGGCGATGACCCGGGCTGAGCGCCAGGTGGTGTTGTCCGCCGTGGTGGATAATCCAAAAACCCAGAAAGGCTTTCAAACTTCAACCGGCTGGCTGGACTGGACGCGCAATCTGTTTGGCTTGGGCGCTGCGATGCAGGAATGGCCGGAATCGCTGCAAATCGGCAATACGCAGATAAAAATCTGCCGGCTGGATGCCACGGAAACGCTGCCGCCGGTTCAGCCGCCGAGTCTGGCGTTAGAACCGCAGACAGGCCTGAATCAGGAATTGTCGGCGCAGATCCAGAGAAATACCGGACCGATAACGGTTGCGGCAACGAAGCCTCGGACTTTGTCGCCAGCCTATCTGGCGGAATATGCCAGCTGCCCGCGGCGTTATTTCTATGCCCACATCTACCGGCTCCCCGGTATGAAAATCGTTCGCAGCGAAGAAAACAGCGTCGGCGAACGCCAGGCCAATCTGGCGCCGCAACAGCTGGGAATCGTGTTTCATCGGTTCCTGGAACTGATAAACCCGGCAGTTGCCTGCGAAGAAGCCTTGGAACAGGCATTGACGGAAATCATTCCACCCGCTTTCTGGGAAGAGGCGCGCCGCCCGTTGTCACACTGGGTGGCAAACTATGTCCGCAGCCAATTGTACGACGATGTGTGCTCGGTCAGCGAAGACCGGCGGGAATGGCCGTTTCAATATCGGCTATTGGCAGCGGAGGCGCAACTACCGGTGGTCTGGCTTTCGGGGCAAATCGACCGGCTGTTGTTTTATCCGGATGGAACGCTGGGCATTCTCGATTACAAGACGGACTGGGTCAAAACGGGGCAATTGCAGGAAAAAGCCGCCCACTACCGGCTGCAGATCGCAGGGTATGTGTTGGCGGCTGAGGCGATAATGAACCGGCCGGTGCGGGATGCCCGGTTGTATTTTGCCCGGTTGGGAGAAATCGTGCCTGTCGCTGTGGACCGGCAGTCACTGGATCAGGCGCGGACTGAACTGCAAACCATGGCGGAATTCATCCGCAGTCATCAGCAGGAGGCGGACTATGTCTGCCGGACTGACCAGTGCGGGACTTGCCCGTTTCAGGCAGTCTGCCTGCAGGAATAATTATAGTGTCAGGCTGCTGCCGGGTTGCATGACCTGGACCGGGATGCCGAAACGCGTTTCCACATCTTGTTTGAATGCAGCCGGGTCCTGGGCGATCAGCGGCCAGGTGTTGTAGTGCATGGGAACAACCAGTTTCGGTTTGATCAGATTGGCTGCTTCCGCAGCATCGCCCGGTCCCATGGTGAAGTTGTCGCCGATTGGCAGCAGGGCGACGTCGATCGCTTCGAGCCGGCCCAGCAGGGCCATGTCGCCGAAGATGCCGGTATCGCCGGTGTGATAGATCGTTTTGCCATAGAAGTTGACAATGAAACCGCAGGCATGACCGCCGGGAATGCCGGAACCATGAAAAGCCTGGGTGATGCGCACATAGCCGAAATCAAAGCTGTGTTTGCCGCCGATATGCATGGCATGGGCCGATACGCCTTTTTCTGCGCAGGCTCTGGCGATTTCGGCAGTGGCGATGACCGTGGCGCCATTTTGTTTGGCAATGCTGACTGCATCGCCCAAATGATCGTCATGACCATGGGAGACCAGGATGTGTTGGCAGGAAATCTGCTCTGCCGTGATTTCTGCGCTGGGGTTGCCGGTCAGGAACGGGTCGATGATAATGGCGTTTTTCCCTTCACGAAGCATAAAACAGGCGTGGCCGAGAAAGTTTAATTCAGGCATAGCGAACCCTCCTCGAAAAGTTTATGTTAATAATGATTCGCCTTTCGCGGACCAACCCCTCTTGACGGCAGCAAGGATTTTTATGTCCGGGTAGAGAATATTAATGAAAACTAAACAACAAGGAGCATCCGCTATCATGGCTGTCGATGCATATCAGCGCGAAATCAAATATTTGCGCCTATCCGTAACAGATCGCTGCAACTACCGTTGCGCTTATTGCGTTCCTCCCGAAGGGGTCAACTGGCTGGGAGAAGACGAAATCCTTTCGGATGCAGAAATATTGCGGGTGCTGAGTGTACTGGGAAAACTGGGGGTATCGCGCGTCCGCCTGACTGGCGGCGAACCGCTGATGCGCCCCGGGTTGGTCGAGTTGATCCAGCGCATCCGGGCATTGGAAGTGTTGGACGACTTGTCGCTGACAACCAACGGCAGTTTGCTGACGAAGTATGCGACGGCTTTGAAACAAGCTGGCGTGGACCGGGTCAATATAAGTCTGGACACGGTCGAACCCGACCGCTTTCGTGAACTGACCTGCGGCGGCAATGTGCAGGATGTTCTGGACGGCATACAGGCGGCGATCGCAGCCGGACTGGCGCCGGTGAAACTGAATGTGGTGCTGACCGAAGCTGTGCAAGAGGCGGATTTGGCATTTTTCCGCGAAATGGTCCGCAGCTCGCCAGTCATTGTCCGGTTCATCGAATACATGCCGTCCCATCAATGTCGGGTGCGCGCTGGCATGACTGTGACTTCGGTCACCGAAAGCCTGAAGAAAATGGGCAGCAGCTCCCTGGGGCCGCCCAAACAGAATCCGCACGGCTGCGGCCCAGCGCGATATTTACAGGCGGATGCGGAGCAGGGGATGTATGGTTTTATTGCGCCAATGTCTAGCGGCTATTGCGACCGTTGCAACCGAATTCGTCTGACGGCGGACGGCAGGCTGCGACCTTGTTTGCTGTCGGATGTGGAGATCGATCTGCGGCGCGCCCTGCGGGAAAATGCGTCGGATGAGCAGATTGCCGCGCTGTTTCAGCAGGCGCTGCAAAGCAAACCATCGGCCCATCAGTTGGCAGATCATGGTGCGGTGGCTTTTCGCAAACGCGGCATGTCACAAATTGGCGGCTGACGAAGCGGCAGAGCAGGAGTTTGTCAAATCGCAGCGAATTTATAGGAAATCATCAAAAAAACGCCTGGGCGTATGAATGGAGACTAAAGCCATAATGGTCATCGAAGTTCGGTTTTTCGCTTCCCTGCGGCGGTATACGCCCAATGACCCCAGCGGGATCATCTCGGTTGACGTGGCGGATGGACTGACGGTAGACGAATTGCTGCATCAGATGGAAGTCGACCCGGCGCCGATCAACAGTATCTTGATTAATGGCAAGGAAAGCGCCCTGGAAACCCATCTCGCCGACGGAGACCGGCTGGGGCTGTTTCCGCTAAACGTGAACGGGAGCAAGTAGACGTATGGAACTGACGCACTTTGATGCTGCGGGGCGGGCTCATATGGTGAATGTGACGGATAAACCGGAAACCGACCGAACAGCGGTGGCGGCCGGTCGGGTTGTGATGGCGGCGGAAACGCTGTCGCGGATCGAAGCCGGGTTGATTGGCAAGGGCGATGTATTGGCGGTGGCGCAAGTTGCCGGAATCATGGCAGCCAAGAAAACCTGGGAGATCATCCCGATGTGCCATCCATTGTTGTTGACCGGGATCGGCATATCCTTCGCGTTTGATGCAGGCGCCTCGGCGATCGATATCCGGGCGGAAGTGAAAACAACCGGCAAAACCGGCGTCGAAATGGAAGCGCTGACAGCGGTATCTGCGGCGGCATTGACCATATACGACATGTGCAAGGCGATTGACCGCGGCATGTGTATTGAAAATATCCGTTTACTGCGCAAAGCCGGCGGACGCAGCGGCGTATTTGAACGAGAGGGTGAATAAGATGCAGGGTACGGTTGTGGCAGTATGCACAAGCGCAAAAAAAGGACAACGCAAAGTGGATGCGGGAACTGCCGTGCTGATCGCCGGCCAGGGGATGGAAGGCGACGCCCATGCCGGATTTGCCCACCGCCAGATCAGCTTGCTAGCAGTCGAAAGCATTGAAAAGATGAAACAGAAGTGCGGCGACCTGGTTCCCGGCGATTTTGCCGAAAACCTTACGGTCGAGGGCCTGAACCTGCCGGCGCTGCCGGTGGGAACGGTGCTGCATATTGGCGATACGATCTTGAAAGTCAGCCAGATCGGCAAAGAATGCCACCACGGCTGCGAAGTGATGAAAGCAGTCGGCGACTGCGTGATGCCGCGCGAAGGAATCTTTGCGACGGTCGAGCAAGGCGGCAGGATTTCGCGCGGCGACCGGGTAGAGGTCATCGACAATGTTTAGCATCGGCATCATTACCGCCAGCGACAAAGGCTCGCGCGGTGAACGGGAAGATGCCAGCGGTCGCCTGATCGCCACGATGCTGCAGGAACTGGGCCAGATCCGCAGCTATCGGGTGGTGCCCGACGATGCGGAACAAATCAGCCGCGAAATGATCATTATGGCCGACCAACTTGGCGTAGACCTGATCCTGACTACCGGCGGGACCGGCCTCGGTCCGCGCGACGTCACACCGGAGGCCACACTGGCGGTGGTGGACCGGCATGTCCCGGGAATCGCCGAGGCGATGCGGGCCAGATCAATGCAAATCACTTCACGGGCCATGTTGTCGCGGGCAGTGGCTGGTATGCGCAACAAAACGTTGATCATCAACCTGCCGGGCAGCCCCAAGGGTGTGCAGGAATGTCTGGAAGTAATTCTGCCGGCGCTGGAACACGGACTGGCGATCATGAAGGGCGAAGCGAGCGAGTGCGCAAGGCACTGACGAAACAAGGAATTTGTATATGACAAAGCGAGAGCTGCTGCGCAACTGGGCGTTGAAGCTCTCTTTTTTATTATACGGAGAATCATGGAGAAGGAATTTTTGAAGCAGTCAAGAATAAAGAATTTGTTTACTAATTTTTGGCAATGTTTTACTAATAGGAGCGTGTTATTCATGCGAAAGCCCATGCAAACTATGGTATTCATCTTGGCGGTATTTGTCCTGTTGAGTTCGTCGTGCTTTGCGGCGATCCATGTTATCGAAGAACCGGGAGTAGACGCAGTCATGGCGAAAAACGTCAGGACGGTCGTTGCTTCGTTTGACCAGTTGATCGCTGAAGAAATGAAAGTTGCTTTGAACCACGACGTGAAAGTATTTATTGCACCAACGCAAAGTGCTTATGCAGTAGTCTTGCAGCGCGAACTGGGGCAAAGCCGCGATGAGGCGGAGCGCAAGGCTAAAGTGAGCAGTGGATACTCCCATACCCGTTATCAGGCAGTGGCTTTAAACGGCGATTCATATGTGATGAAATCTCTGGGCAGTGTGGCTACTTTAGTGGCGCATGAATTGTTCCACCAAATCCAGGGGCAGCTGGAAGGTGAAAAACGATACAGACTCTACTGGATGAGTGAAGGAAGCGCAGACTATGTCGGAACGCGTATTGCCGAAAAACTAGGCGTTGCTAATGTGGAAAGCTGGAAACAACAACGCATCAATCAACTGCGTAAATCATCAAGTTATGCGTCGCCAAATGAACTGGCCTTTCTTTCTTCAAGTCAATGGACAACGTTGATGGAAACCAAGAAAAGTCCCTATGAGGTCTCTGATTTAATGTTGCTGTTTGTATTGGAGCGATCGGGAAAAGGAATTGAGTCGATAGCGGAATATTTTAGGCTGTGCGGAAAGGTAATGGATGGGAACAAGGCCCTGTCCGGCGCATTCGGTGTTGACTTGGCTACGGTTAACGCAGAATTTTTGTCTTGGCTGACCTCTCGTTTGTCGAAGACGGGTGAGGTTGACATGGAAACCATTGGCAGTGTTCCGGACGCTTGGTTAAAGTCCACTCAACTGGGAGCGAATCGGGCCGTCGGATTTATCACGGAAAAATTGGGGATTTTACCAACTTCAAGTTTTCGGCTGTTTGTGGCAGCCTCATCCGAAGACTATATTCGCGCCTTGACCAAAGAACTGGGGATATCGCCGGATATTGCCGCAACACGAAAAAATGAAACATGGCGATACAGCAAAGGGGTGGCAGTTATTCAGGCGGCTGGCATTAGTACAGATGCCCTGCGGGCAAGAATTGGTGGACTCACTTTAGCGCGAATGTGGATGGACGATTATCTGCCTCGCAAATCGGCTGAACCTTTATATTGGCTGCGGCAGGGTGGCGTGTTGGCGATTGGTTGTGATAAAGAGCAAAGAGACTCCTGGAAAAAACTGATCGCAGGGGATCGACCGTCCTTATCCGAACTGGGGACGCAAACAGATCTTGCGCAAGCCGAAAAGCGGTTTGGGGTTCCGAAAGTGGAAGCGATGTGCGGAATGGCAGTGACTTTCTTGACCGAAAGCTATGGAGCGGCAAAACTCGGCGAATGGCTGACCAAGACAAAAGAAAAAGGCGATGCCACGGCAACGTTCCTTGCCGTTTACGGCAAAACGCCACAAGAGGTTGAGAAAGAGATTGTTGCATGGATGAAGTGAAACTAGGCGCAGGTGGATATGAACGCTGGAGCTAAAACAAATAAGTGAGCGGGAGGGATTAGCTATGCTGGCTGTAACCTTCTCAACAGCAAAAGAAAATCTCGAAACACTCTGCGACCGAGTCAATGACGAGGTTGAAACGATTGTTATTACCCGAAAACAAGGCGGCAATGTCGTTATGCTGTCCGAAGCAGAATATAACAATATGCAGGAAAACCTGTTCGTACGCCGGGATAAGAAGGCTTATGCCAGGCTGATCAAGTCTATCGAACAATTAAAGTCCTAACGGCTCAATTTGACAAAATCGAAAATCCCCAGAATCGGTTTTAAGGCCGATGAAGAATAGGGCGAATGGTGTTGTACCGGGGTGGAGTAGTCGGCTTTTTTGAAATGGCGAAAGTGGCTCCGGTGAAACAGTAACGATAGGGTTCGATTCCCCTCGCCTCCACCATCCCAATCCGGAATTTTCCCAGGAAGGGAACTCTATACCTCCATTCCAGAATGGAGGCGTTTTTGTCTGAGAGGCAGGAAAAAGATCCTAGTTGCTTAATATTATCAAAGTAAACTCGCGTTGCATCTGGTCTTGGTATATTATTGAGTTTATGAATGAGTAGAGGAGAAAGTAGCTATGCTTCGGCAGGAAGGTACAGTTCAAAGAAATGATCTCAATCTGCGAATTGAATGTATTGGGCTTGAAACAGAGATTTTTCAAACAGAAACATACAAATTTGTAATTTATTGTGCCAATTATAAAGGTGATTTTGAAGAATTGTCGCAGCATTTTTACTCTTCGATACGGCAAGCTGGAGCTCATGTAGTTTTAACTAACTGTCGGCCAACGGAGTTTTTAAATAGAATAGAGACCATTCCTTTATCGGCTGTAGTAAACGGGTTTAGAGCAACCTGCGTGACGGTAAGTGATTTGGATAACTTTATCCGAAGCAAATTCTATAACATAGACATTTCAAAAATTTCGATTCCTAAAGAAGGAATTAACTTTGAAATTCAAATTGAAGTCTCTCGAGAGACTGAAGAGCCCCAAATGAAAAAAATGAGAGAAATTCTCTTGGATGCAGACTTAGGCACTGACGCAATAACAGTCAAATATGCAACCGATGATCACTATAAGCAACAGGTAGAGGATTTTTCAAATAAAAACACAGAAGACCAGAGAATAAAACAATATAAAAACAGTTTTGATGTCATGCATTTGAGCCTGCATAAGGAATTTCCATTTGCGATTGCAGAAGCTGACTTTTGGTTCGAGCGTGCAGAAGATATATACGCAGGAAAAGTAACAAGAAATGATTTGCCTTTTTATCGAGGAGACTCTTTAAAGTGCTTTCTTGACTTTTCTATATTTGATAATATCAATCTGCGCAATGTCTTATTGCTTTACGATACTGTTTATTTAGCTCTTCCTATCGAAGATCGTTTGACTAGGTTTTTAGAACAGCAAAGCGTTACTCATGAAGAATTGATTGATCTTGTTGATATGGGTAAAGTTGTTTTACTTTTGCCTAACCTGGAAAGTAGATATGACAAAAAACTTCTTCTGGAAGTTTATAAACGAAATCCTGCTGCTATAGTGGGCAGGCGGGGCATCAATACACTATTGGCATCTTATCTAGCTGAGACAAAACATCAATATGAAAGGCGTTTGCCGAACATATACAAAATTGCATCGGACATTTATATGAAAGGCATAGAACAGAGAGAGCCAAACGTACAAAATATAGCCCGGTTAATAGCTTGGCCGATCACCGCAACCGCAGATAGTTTTCGATATTTAAATCAAAACAGCCCAATGGCGGTGAGCAACTTTGGCATTAACAGTGTGATTTATGATAACGTTGTTAAAAACGATGCTGAGAAAAAAATATCATTTGAATTTACTGTAAATTCCTTGAGTACACACATTGCGTCAGCGTTGAAAGCCACATACTTTCCATTTCAGCATCATGGCGCAGATGAAGCAAAATATTCCGATGTCGGAGTCTCAAATATCCTAGGCGACTTTTTAAAGCTTTATTGGTATGACGCAGATAATCTTCAAAATATAAAAGATATGCACCGTCAGGGCAATGAGGATTTTTTGAGTTTATTTGCATGTAAAAATAATATAGGCATTTCAAAAGTAGCCTTGATGGCGGATGAATATAAGATGCACGAGGGATTCAGAGATATCTTGGCTAGCCTGGGTCAAATGGACGGAGAACAACGTAAATGTAAAATCAGGGAATACAACGATCTTTTATTTGAAGTCAGTAAAGTTCGAGGTAATAGTCAGGGCGGCTTATTAAAGTTTATGCTTGGCAGTGCAGGCTTTTTACCGCTGGATTATGGAATTTCGTTTATATTATCGTTACTAGGAATGGTAAAGGAAAAGGCAGATTCTTCTCCTTGCATGAAAAGGGCCGCAGAAATGAAAGCTATTGAAAAATGTATAATGGATTATGGTGTGCTTTCTGAGAAACAAAGTGTGGAAGACATTTATCTGCTTGATAAAATATCAAGCGTTGCAATATTAAAGTAATGGCTTAAAGAAATTTAAGGCTAAAAATGATACTTCTGCTAAGGAGGAGACCTTCGATTGTTATTGGCGAATCCCCCCTTTTTTGAGTAAATGTGAAATATCAACTTGCATTCTTTCACATTGTCCCGAATAACATGGTTATACTTGATTAATAAGTTTAAAGTACTGAACGGATATTAAGATCAAGCCGAACTGTTTAGCCAAGGACTCGCATGATATAATGAACCTAGCTCATCATTGACGAATCAGGCAGGTGATTGTTGTGAAACTGGATGAAGTGGTTATGCCAAATAGAGATCGAATATTGCAAACGGCAGCGCGTTACGGTGCTCATAGCATTCGTGTGTTTGGTTCAGTTGCCCGTCGTCAGGACGATGCAGACAGTGACATCGACTTTTTGGTTGAAATGGAGCCCGGGCGTAGTTTGTTTGATCTTGGCGGTTTGTTGATGGATTTGGAAAAGCTACTCAACACCAAGGTTGACGTTGTCACTGAGCGTGGTTTGAAAGAGCGGATACGCGAACGTGTTTTGAACGAAGCAGTTCCCTTATGAGGATTATCGAAGAACGCTTTCTTGACATGCTGGAAGCGATTCTGAGAATTGAAAAATATGCTGGCCGTGGCCGACAGGCTTTTGTGTCAGACGAACTGATACAAACTTATATTGTCCATAACCTGCAAATTCTTGGCGAAGCAGCTGCCAAGATTCCTGCGGACCAACAATCTCAATACGGGGACTTGCCCTGGACCAAGATGGTTGGGATGCGCAATATTCTAGTCCACAATTATTTCAACATTGACCTTGATATTGTATGGCAAGTGGTAGAGAATGAGTTGCCGCCTTTAAAAGAAAAGCTTAGCCGGATTCTAAAAAACGTTTAAGCGATGACATTTCCCGTTGACAACCGTTTCCCCCATCAGTTATAATTACGATTAATTCAATCATCCAAATGCGATGAGCAGGAGAAGTACGCGGGAGAAGTTCTTCAGAGAGCCGGGGGTTGGTGCGACCCGGTGAATGGACCAGCCGAAATACACCTGGGAGCAGCAGGCCGAAAATTCGTTGAGTAGGCCGAGCCGGAACGCCTCCGTTATCAAAGGCTAGGGTATCGGATTTCCTGTACCTGAAGAGAGCGGCTTGCATAGCAAGCAGGGTGGTACCACGGTGATAAATATCCCGTCCCTGATTTTAGGGGCGGGATTTTTTATATCCATTTTTGCCAAACTCAGTATTTTAATGGCAAGTGTAGTAATGTAGAATGGAAGGGGACATGACACAATGATTATTGTAATGACGGCAGGAGCGGCCCCGGCGGATATCGACCGGGTAGTAGGTAAAGTAACCGAGCGGGGGCTGAAGGTCCATCTGTCGGAAGGCAGGTTTGTCACCATCATTGGCGTGGTGGGCGACAAGAAGCTGCTGCAGGATGTGCCGCTCGAAGCGATGACCGGCGTGGAAAAAGTCGTGGCGATCACGTCGGGCTACAAGCTGGCCAGCCGCCAGTTCAAACCGGAAAACTCGGTGATCGACGTTGACGGAGTGCAGATCGGCGGCGACAAACTGGTAGTAATGGCAGGACCCTGCGCAGTGGAAAGCCGCGAGCAGTTGCTGGAATCGGCCGCCATCGTCAAAAAAGCCGGCGCTACGTTTTTGCGCGGCGGTGCATACAAACCCCGCACCTCGCCATACTCGTTCCAGGGTCTGGAGGAGCAGGGACTGAAATTTTTGGCTGAGGCGCGTGAATTGAGCGGCCTGAAGATTGTGACCGAAGTGGTTGATCCCCAGTCGGTGGCCGTGGTCGCCGAATATGCCGATGTACTGCAGATCGGTGCCCGCAATATGCAAAACTTCCAATTGCTGAAAACCGTAGGGCGGGCAGGCAAGCCGGTGCTGCTCAAGCGCGGTATTGCCGCCACCATCGAAGAGTGGCTGAATGCGGCGGAGTATGTGATGAATGAGGGGAATTACAAGGTGATGCTGTGTGAACGCGGTATTCGGACCTTTGAGACGGCGACCCGCAATACGCTGGATCTAAGCGCAGTGGCCGTGCTGAAAAATGCCTGCCATTTGCCGATCATCGTCGATCCCAGCCACGGCACCGGACACTGGAAACTGGTCCGACCGATGGCCCGGGCTGCGGTAGCCGCCGGAGCCGACGGGTTGATGATTGAAGTGCATCCGAAACCGGAGGAAGCGATGTCCGACGGCATGCAATCACTGACGCCGGAAAATTTCTCGCTATTGATGACAGAGGTCGACGGGATCGCCAAAGTGATGGGGCGCAATCAAAAATGAGCCGCATACGGGTGGCAATTCTTGGGCTCGGTTTGATCGGCGGGTCGTTGGGGCTGGCGTTTCGTCAGTCTGAAACGAATAACGTGGAAGTAATCGGCTATGCCCGGCGAGTAGCGACCGGTGAACTGGCGCTACGAATGGGAGCGGTCGATGCTATGGCGGAGACGCCGCAGCAAGCTGTGCGCAATGCGGATTTCGTCTTTATCTGCACGCCGGTATTACAGATGCTGTCAATGGCGGAAACTGTGCTGCCGGCGATGAAACCGGGTGCGGTGCTGACCGATGTGGGCAGTACCAAAGGCTGGTTTATCAGGCAAATTGGCCAGATATTGCCGCCAGACATCCACTATATTGGCGGACACCCGATGGCCGGGCGCGAGCGCAGCGGCATGGAGGCTGCCCAGGCCGATCTGTTTCAGGATAAATGGTTTATCTTTACTCCGTTTGCCGATACGCCGCCAGAGCTGATGGCGCAACTACGCCAGCTGATTTCGCTCACTGGCGCCAAAACGGCGGAACTGGACGAAAAAACCCATGACCAGATTACTGCGGTGATCAGCCATGTGCCGCATGTGGTTGCCGCCGGGCTGGTACAGCTACTGCGCAAGCAGAATGATCCTGTGCAAACGGCCCGCTTCATTGGCGGCGGATTCCGCGACACGACAAGGATCGCTTCCTCAGACGCCGACATGTGGTCGGACATTTGCATGACGAACGGTGAAAATATCGCCGCTGAGTTGGATGCGACAGCAGATTTGCTGGCAAACGTGGCAAAAATGATCCGATCCAGTGACCGTCCGGGGCTGCATAATTATTTTACTGAGGCGAAACAGCTTAGAGATGATTTGTTGAGTAAAGAAAAACAACTGAAATAAGATCAAATAAAAAAAAGTCGCCAGTTTGGCGATTTTTTTATTTTTCCAGCAGGAAAAGGATTTTGAATCGTCGAATTATTATTTCTGCAAACGATTGCAGTAACGATTGCAGGCAGGAGGATTTTGTTTGGTCAATATCAAGGAAGTGGCTGCGGCGGCTGGAGTATCGGCCAGTACGGTGTCACGGGTACTCACGGGAAATATTCCGGTCAGCGATATTACGAAAACCCGTGTATTGGCTGCGGTGGAGAAATTGAACTACCAGCCGAACGCCTGCGCCCAGGGGTTGAAAGGCGGACGCCTGCATACGATTGGTTTGGTGATCCCCAATATTCGCAACCTGGTTTTCCCGGCGGCGATCCGCGGCATTGAAGACACTGCCGGCAAACATGGCTATACGGTGGTTTTGTGCAATACCGATGAAGATGCGGATAAAGAACGCCTGTATATCGATAATCTGCGTCGACGCTTGATTGATGGGTTTATTTTTTCCACAGCGAGGCCCGGGCATGAATATTTGTTGGATTTGCCGGGCGAGGGCGTACCGGTGGTTTTTTTGATTCGTCAGCTGGGTAAAACTGTTGATACTGTGGTTCTGCACAACGAGGATGGCGCCTACCAGGCCACCCGCTACATGCTGTCGCGCGGGGTGAAGACGATTGCCCTGATCAATGGCGGGTTGGACCTGCCACTCTATAAGGATCGCTACAACGGATATCTGCGGGCGTTAAAAGAGGCCGGAGTGGCTGAGCCCGAACGGATGGTTATCCATGGCGCCAGTGGCTGGGAAGACGGCTATCTGGTGATGAAAGACCTGCTGAATCAAGGGTATCAACCGGATGGTGTGCTGGCGACCAGCGACCCCAAGGCCATGGGCGTGATTCGTGCGATCCATGACTCAGGGTTACAGGTGCCGGGCGACATTTCCGTGATGGGGTTTGATAATCTGGACTTTTCTTCGATGACAGACCCGCCGCTTACGACGGTTGCCCAACCATTTTACGAGATGGGGGTCCGCGCTTGCCAGCGACTGATCCACTTGATCGAAAAGGGGCGTCCCGCAAATACAAGAGCGAAGATCGACGTATTGCCGGCGGAACTGGTGATTCGAAAATCGGTGAGATGACATGGGAGGCGACAAAATGCACGGACATGCCAAGTTTAATTACGCAGACTCGCAGAGCTTGCGGGACGATATTCGACGATACGGGGTGGCGATCCCGTTTGCTGATCAGATCGATTCCTTAAAAAGCACTTTTAAAATTGGCCAGCATCAGATTGTGAACCGGTTGGCGACGCTGCCAATGGAAGGCTGCGACGGCGAATTGGATGGCAAGCCGGGCGAATTGACCGAACGGCGGTATCTGCGCTTTGCCCAGGGTGGAACCGGCATTCTTTGGTTTGAAGCGACAGCGGTGGTAGCCGAAGGCCGGGCGAATGCCCGTCAGCTTTGGCTAAACAGGGCAAATGCTGAGGCTTTTTCCGGACTTTTGCAACGGACGCTGGCAGCGGCCCGCGATCCAGAACAACAGCCGTATCGCCCGTTTACGGTGCTGCAGTTGACGCATTCCGGTCGTTACGCCAAACCGGACGGCACACCGCGACCTATTATTGCCGACTACAATCCCTGGCTCGATACATTGCCGCAGGAAAAACTGCGCATTATAACGGACGATGAGATTGAAGCGCTGGAAGAGGCCTATGTCGAAGCGGTGGTGCTTGCCGCTGAAATCGGCTTTGATGCCGTAGACATCAAAATCTGTCATGGTTATCTCGGTGCGGAACTATTGGCGGCGTTCAATCGTCCGGGCCGTTATGGCGGATCATTTGAAAACAGGACCCGGTTTGTGCGCAATATCGTGACAAAAATCCGGCGGCGGCTCGGCGATGCACTGGTACTGGCCGTGCGGATGAATGCCTACGATTCGGTGCCGTATCCTCATGGTTGGGGCGTGGACAAAACCGATTTTCATCAGCCCAATTTCTATGAACCGGCCGAGTTGGCAGCCAGGCTGGGCGATGCCGGGGTGGAGCTGATCAACGTGACTTGCGGCAATCCCTACTATAATCCGCATATCAACCGTCCGTATGATATTGGTACCTACTGTCCGCCATTTCACCCGCTGGAGGGGGTCGCCACTTTACTTGGCGCCGCGCGGGCCATTCAGACTGCAGCACCGTCGGTCGCAGTCATGGCGACGGGATTCAGTTGGTTGCGTCAATGGGGCGTGAATGTCGCCGCTGCCGGAATTGAGCAGGGCTGGTTCCCGTTGGCCGGCTTTGGCCGTCAGTCTTTTGCGTATCCCGACTTTGCCAATGACGCTATCCGCAATGGAAAACTGAAGACAGGCAAAGTCTGTCTGGCTTGCAGCAAATGTACGACGATCATGCGCGACGGCGGCAAATCAGGCTGTGTTATCCGCGATTCGCAGACCTATGCGCCGATTTATCGCCAGGGGCGAGAAGGTAAAGAGCCGGTGGAATCGACCCGACCCGCCGAGAATGTTTTAGGGAGATGATGTGAGTTGAAGACAAGGGCCATGGTATTGGAAGCCTTTAACCAGCCGCTGATGATGCGGGAATTCGAAATCCCGGCGCTACAGGACGGGGAAGCGCTGATCCGGCTGGAAGCGGCAGGCGTTTGCGGTTCGGACGTTCACATGTTGCGCGGTGAAGATCCGCGGACACCGCTACCGATCATATTGGGGCATGAAGGCGTCGGTCGCGTACTGGAGGTCAAGGGCGAGAAACTCACTGTGGAGGGCGAGCCGCTGAAAAGTGGCGACCTGATCCTCTGGAACCGAGGCGTCAGCTGCCATCGCTGTTTTCATTGCGCGGTCCTCAATGAACCGGCGCTATGCAAAAACCGCAAGGTATACGGGATCAATCGGTCCAGCAAGGTAGCGCCGTATGTGAACGGTTGTTATTCGCAGGAAATGTTACTGACAGCAGATACCGATATTTTCAAAGTATCTGCCGAGGTGGACCCGGCGATTCTGGTTTCGGCGTCCTGCTCCGGCGCAACGGTTGCGCATGCGTTTGACCTGCATCGGCCTGAATTTGGCGATACCGTGCTCATTCAGGGACCGGGACCGCTTGGTGTCTATGCCGTCGCATTTGCCAAAAAAATGGGCGCGCAGGAGATCATCGTCATTGGCGGTTCGGAAAACAGGCTGCAGACCTGCCGCGAATTTGGCGCAACGCTGACGCTGAACCGGCGTGAACTGAGTCTGGAAGATCGCAAACAGGCAATCATGGACAAAACCCGGGGCCGGGGCGTGGATTTTGCCATCGAAGCAGTCGGCGACCCATCGGCCGTTCATGAGGGGATAAAACTGGTCCGTTCAGGCGGCGCTTATGTTTCCATCGGATTTTCCCAGCCGCCGGGCAATTGTCAGATCGATTTTTTTCAGGAGGTGGTCAGCAAAAATCTCAAGATCCAGGGGGTTTGGGTGTCGGGGACGCGTCACACCTGGCAGGCAATGAAGCTGGTGCTGGAGCGCCCGGAGTTGTTCGCCAGGATGATTACACACCGATTTTCGCTGCAACAGGCCAATGAAGCATTGGCGGCAATGGCGCAGCGGGATGCTCTCAAAGCGGTGCTGGTACCTGAGCTCAAATAGTGTAAGCGAAAGAGGAGGAAGATGCAGAGTGAAGTTTAACAACAAACGCTTGGTACTCGGAATGGTGGGCCTGTTTATTATCAGTCTGGCTCTGGTCGGCTGCGGTGGCAGCAGCGGTGGCGGCGGCAGTGCCGCAAAGCCTGAGGAAGTCTTGGTGATAGGCAGCATCCAGGACATGAGCGGCACCACTTCGGTCTTTGGCAATGCGGTTACCCGCGGCGCGGAAATTGCCATTGAGAAACTCAATGCCAAAGGCGGCATCAACGGCAAAAAAATCAAACTGGTGACACTGGATACCAAAGGCGACCCCAAAGAAGCCATCAACGCTTACAATCGTCTGGTTGACCAGGAAAAAGCGATTGCTGTTCTTGGGCCGCCCATTTCCAACATCGGCCTGGCGCTCGCTCCGATCGCCAATAGCAAGAAAGTGCCGGTCGTCGGCAGCTTCATCGATCCCCGGGTAACCGTCGGTTCCGATGGCAAACCGCAGACCGCCATGTTCCTGATGCAGCCGAGCAGCGTGCAGTATGCGGAAATCATGGCCGGTTATGCCGTGGAGAAACTCGGTCTGAAAAAGATCGCGATCTTCTATAACCAGTCCAACGCCTATTCGGTTTCGCTGATCAAACCGTTCAAAGAATATGCCGAAAGCCTGGGCGCAAAAATCGTCATCGAAGAAAAATACACCAAAGATGACAAGGATTATAAGACCCAACTGGCAAAAATCAAAGAATCCGGCGCCGAAGTCCTGTATGCGCCGAACTACACCCAGGAACTGGTCATCCTGTTCAAACAGCGGAAACAAGCTGGCGTGAACATTCCTATCGTCGACGGTCTTGATTTGGCAGCACCGTTCGCCCAGAACATCAACGATCCTGAAGCGGCGGACAATGCGTTTTTTGCCAACAACTTCTCGGAAAAAGAGCCTCAATTGGTGGAAGTACGCAATGCCTACAAAGCGAAATACAATAACGAAGAACCGATCAACAAAGCCTATCTGGGCTATGACAAAATCATGTTGATTGCTGAAGCCGCCAAGAAAATGAACAGCGTCAAACCGGAAGACCTGATCAAGGGCCTGGAACAGATCAAAGATATGCAGGGTGCAACCGGCGTTATCACGCTGTCACCCAAGACCCACCAACCGGTTGGCTTGTCGATGGTCATCTTCAAGATGGAAAAAGGAAAATACATCGAAGTCGGCCGTTATGTGCCGGAGAAACACAAACAGATGTAGTGAAGTGAGTGCGGGTCGCTGCCAGTCGGCGGCCCGCCCATTAAAAAGAGAAAATGTGATGCGACAGCGTCCTTGAATATAGAACGTGAAGTTTTGAGTGGAGGTAGTCCGGGTGAGTATTCAGCAATTGTTGAACGGAGTGTCCCTTGGCTCGGTGTATGCCCTGATCGCTGTGGGATTTGCCCTGGTTTTCAACATTCTCAAGTTTTCCAACTTTGCCCATGGCGGTGTAATGACCCTGACCGCCTATATCGGCCTGGCGGCTTCCTTGTTTTTCAGCCGCTGGCTGAGCGGCCTGTCCCTGTTTGCGGCGACCTTGATCAGCGCGGCGCTGGCCGGCGCGATCGTCGGAATCGTTCTGGAACGGATGGCGTTTCGCCGGATTCGCAACAACAACAGCCCGGTCATCTACTATTTCATTTCCTCGATTACGATGGGGATCTTGATGGAAAACATCGTGACCATTTTTGCCAGCAGCACTTTTTATTCTTATCCCAAATTCTTTGACCTCAGTGTTGTCGATTTATTCCATGTCAACATTGCGCTGACGGACTTGCTGATGCTGGTTTTTTCCTCGACCGCCCTGATGATTTTACTGTGGGTTTTGTACCGAACCAAAATCGGCCTGGCGATCCGCGCGTTGTCGTTTGATGTGAATACCGCCAACTTGATGGGCATGGATTCGAACCGGGTCGTTATGGCCACGTTTATCGCTGCCGGAATTCTCGGCGGGGTAGCGGGCGTGTTTCTTGGCATCAACTATACGCTGTATCCTCAACTCGGGCAACTGATCGTCAAAGGGTTTATCGCTTCAGTCATCGGTGGCTTGGGCAGTATCACCGGCGCGATGATCGGCGCGGTCCTGCTGGGGGTACTGGAAGTAACCCTGATCAGTGCAGTCGGCGCCGGGATTGCACCGGTATTTGTCTTTATCATTATGTTAGCCTTCCTGTTGGTACGACCGCGTGGTATTTCCGGCGTGATCGTACAGGAAAAGGCATAGGGGAGGGCAGCAGACGTTGGAATACATCATTACGATCCTGACTTTTACCGGTATTACGCTGATCGGCGTGCTTGGCTCCTATATGGTTACTGGACTGACCGGGCTGTTTTCTTTTGGTCAGGCTGCGTTCTTCTCTGTCGGCGCTTATACGGCGGCTGTGCTGGTCAAAGATTTTGACACGCCGTTTCCGCTCGCCGTTGTTGCAGCGATGTCGGCCGGACTGATTGCCGGACTGATTGTCGGCTATCCCACAGTGCGGCTGCGCCGCGACTATATTTCCCTGGTTACTTTCGGTTTTGGCGAGGCGATCATCGCCCTGCTGAACAACTCGACCAACCTGACCGGTGGTGCGATGGGTCTGTCGGGAATTCCCCGTTATACCGGATTTTGGGTGGTCTGGCTCAGTGTGGCGGTCTGCCTGACGATTGTTGCAGGCTACAAATATTCCAAGTACGGGCGGCAATGCCTGGCGCTGCGCAGCGATGAACTGGCGGCGAAGGCGATGGGGATAAACGTGAACCGAGTCAAGCTGGTCACTTTTTTGTTTGCCGCTGCCATGACCAGTTATGCCGGAGTCTTGTACGCTTTCTATACGACGTATGTCGAACCGGGTTCGTTTGGCTGGATCGTATCGGCCGAATGGATCATCATCGTGTTTGTCGGCGGAATAAACAGTCTGACCGGCTCGGTGTTCGCCACGATCCTGTTGACCGGTTTGCCGGAAATGCTGCGGTTTGCCTCGGAATGGCGAATTGCAATTTACTGTGTCATCGTGCTGCTGATTATCAATTATCGGCCGATCGGTATTTTTGGCGAGTTTGAACTCTCCTATAAATGGCTGCGTCAGCTGGGCAAGAAGGGGGCTAAGGCAGCATGAGCAGACTGGAAGCAAAAGGCTTGTGCAAAGCGTTTGGCGGAGTGCAGGCAATTCAGGATTTTTCCTTTGCGGTGGGCGAGCGGCAAATCGTCGGGATCATCGGTCCCAATGGCGCAGGCAAGACGACGGCGTTCAACCTGCTGACCGGCGTATATCCGATTGATGCTGGACAGGTGTTTCTTGACGATGAACTGATCAGCGGCCTGCCACAGCACGAGATCACGCAGAAGGGACTGGCCAGGACGTTTCAAAATATCCGGTTGTTCAAGGGGCTCAACCTGATCGAAAATGTCATGACGGCGGCCGATCCCTATTCGCCGTATAATCTGGCGGATGTATTCCTGTTCAGCAGTCGCAAGCGGAGTCGGGAAAAAGAAGTCCGTGAAATGAGTCGGTCATTTTTGGATTTGGTTGGGCTGTCCGGGCTGGAAAATGAAAAACCGGAGAACCTGCCCTACGGATTGCAACGAAAATTGGAACTGGCGCGGGCTTTGGCCTCGAAACCGAAAGTGCTGCTGCTGGATGAACCGGCTGCCGGACTCAATCCGAGTGAGGTGCAGGAGTTTATCCAGCTGGTGCAACGGTTGCACGAAGAGTTTGATCTTTCGGTGCTGGTGATTGAGCATCGCATGGAAGTGATTATGACGCTTTGCGCCAATATTTATGTGCTGAATTTTGGCAAACTGCTGGCGCACGGGACGCCGGCCGAGATACAAAATAACCGCGACGTGACCACAGCTTACATCGGAGAGGAGGATGAGGCATGCTTGTTGTAGAGAATCTGCATGTTTCCTATGGTCATATCCAGGCCCTGTCCGGTGTTTCGATCACGGTGCCGCAGGGAAGCATCGTCAGTATCATTGGTTCGAACGGCGCCGGGAAGACGACGCTGCTCAACACGATTTCCGGCCTGGTGAAACAAAAGCAGGGCAGTATAAAATTTAAAGGGCAGGAACTGGGGCGAGTGCCGCACTGCATCGTCCAGCAGGGAATTGTGCAGGTGCCGGAAGGCCGAAAGATTTTTGCCGGATTGACTGTGGAAGAGAATCTGCTGGCTGGCGGCTATATTCTGACCGATGCCAAACATTTGCGTAACAATGTCAATAAAATGATGGAACTATATCCGATTTTAGGCAGCCGCAAAAATCAGCAGGCAGGCACGCTGTCCGGCGGTGAGCAGCAGATGTTGGCGGTGTGCCGAGGACTGATGTCGGAGCCGGAAATGATCCTGTTGGATGAGCCTTCACTTGGGTTGGCGCCGATTATCGTGAAAAGTATTTTCGATCTGATCGGCCAGATCCGGCAACAGGGGATTACCGTGTTGCTGGTGGAGCAAAATGCGAAAAAAGCGCTCGCACTGAGTGACTATGCCTATGTGCTGGAAAACGGCCATGTGACGATGGAGGGCAAAGGCAGGGAGCTGTTGTGCGATCCTGCGGTGAAAAGAGCCTATCTCGGCGAGAAAGAATAGCAGGAGGGTTTGGTATGCGGATTCAACCGGTGTTTTTTGCCAGTCCGGTATATTATGAGCACGAACAGTTTTTGACTGATGCTGGTGTATTGTTGGCCGAGATTCACAAGATGGTTCCTGTCGGCAATGAATTGCTCTCGCCGCTTTATATAGCCGATCAGGCGGCGGTGGATTCTTTTCCGGCGCTGGACAAGGGAACGGTTCCTTTGCTGGTGACTCTGTCCGGCGCTACCCAGCGATGGGTCCTCACCTTGGCCAAGGCGGCAAAACAGTCGCTGCTATGGTGGTATTTTCCTGGCGATGGCTTATTTGAAGAATCGGTCGAAACGACGATTCGTTCCATCGCCTCGCGAAATGCCATGCCGGCAGTCATGGATTGCTGGGCCCATCTGAAGAATCGCGACGTGCGGGTGGAGCGGGTCTATGATGCAAATTCAATGCAGGAACAGCTGCAAACGATGAACGTAATGGAACAGATCACCAACACCCGGCTGTTGATTATCGGCTATACCCAACAATGGGTCGTATCGACCAGCGTCGATGAACGCTGGCTGGAAGACCGTTTCGGGATTCAGTCGGTTCATATCGGTCTGGAAGAACTGTTTGCCGAATATGGCGATATCCCCCGGGATGACGCAGCAGTCCGGCATTTTGCCGAAGAGTACCTGGCAGCGGCGACTGCCTGCGTGGAACCGGTAGTGGAACAAATCGAAGACGCCTATCGACTGTACCTGGCACTGAAGAAACTGATGGAACGCTATCGGGCCAATGCGCTGGCAATTTCCTGTTTTTCACTGGTAAAACAACTCAAAGTAACTTCTTGCCTGGCCTTGTCGCTGCTGAATGATGAACCGGGAGTCGTGGCCGCCTGTGAGGGCGATATTGACGCCGCTGTTTCGATGGTGGTAGGTAAAGCCGTGTCGGGTCTGCCGGTGTTCATGGGGAACCCGGTCTACCACTTCGACGATACGCTCGACATCGTTCACTGTACGGCGCCGCGGCGACTTGGCGGCGACCAGGCTGCCAAATTCACGGTGCGGTCGCATCATGAAACCGGCCTCAGCATGGCGCAGCGGATTGAATTGCCGCCAATTGGCAAGGCAACGTTGTTCCGTATCGGCAATGAGTTTTCCGAGGCGACCCTGTTTACGGCTGATTTTATTGCCAACCCGGACGAGGATACCTGTCGGACCCAGTTCCGCTTCCGGATCGATTCTAGCGAGCGACGGATTGAACAATCGCTGGGTTGCCATCATATGGTGTTGTTTGGTGACTATGAAGATCAGATTCGGGCCGTTCTGGAAGGACCGCTGGGAATTGCCATTCGCTAGCAACTGAACTGACAAAGGAGAGAATCTGCAGGATGGAGATCATCAATGTTGCTGAGATTGCCGGCATGGAGTTTCCAGCTGGTCGGCGCACCCGGGTTATGGTTGGGCCTGGCGCCAAACTGGAAGCGGCGAACTTCGTCATGGGCCATGTAACAATTTATCCGGGCGGCTCGGTGCCGATTCACTCGCACGAGCAGGAAGAAGTATATTTCATTGTCGAAGGGCAGGGCAGTATCACAGTGGGCGAAGAAGTCCGCAATGTACAGGCAGGCGATTGCATTTACCTGCGTCCTCCCCTGGAACACAAGCTGGAAAATACATCAGATGGCAACATGATCATGATGTTTTGCTACTCACCGAAAACGGTAGCGGCGCATTGGGCGCAGGAAATGAAAGGAGCGGATCAGGCGTGAAGATAGTTGACTGCGATATACTGGTTGTCGGTAGCGGCGGCGCGGCGCTCAGGGCGGCGATTGCAGCGCAGGAGGCAGCGCCGGAACTGGCAGTACTGGTGGCGACCAAAGGGAAGCCCGGTCTGAGCGGAGTAACGGCAAACTCCTGTTCCGACCGGATGGCGTTTCATGCCACGCTGCCTTATACCGAGCCTGGCAGTAAGGATGCCTGGACCTATCACGCCGACGATATTTACCGTATCGGCGGCAAAGTGTCTGATAAAGCACTGGCTGATGTATTGGCGCATGAGGCAGCCGACGCGTTTGAATATCTGGATGAGTTGGGCGTTCCGTTTGTCAAGAAAGACGGCAAAGCCGACCAGTTTGTAACCGACGGGTCCGAATACGCCCGGGCCTGCTATACCGGACCTCGTACTGCCAACCATATTGAACAGGCGCTGGTAAAGCGGTTCCATGAACTGAAGATCAACGTTCTGGAGTTTACCATGGCCGTGCGCCTGATTCATGATGGTGAACGACTGTTGGGCGTAGTCGCCGCCGATACCCGCGAAAAGCAGCCGGAAAAATCGCTGTTCATCATCCGCACGCCGGCTGTGATCATTGCTACCGGTGGAGGCGGCATGATTTACGAACACAATGTATTTCCCGGCGGCATGACTGGCGATGGATTCGCCCTGGCGCTGGAAGCCGGTGCAGATCTGGTCAATATGGAATTTATCCAGATCGGCATCGCTTCCACCAAAACGAAATTCAATTGTTCCGGCAGTATGATGCGTGCCATTCCCCGCTTGGTCAACTCCGAGGGCGAGGAGTTCCTGAAGAAATACTTCCCGGTAGGAACCGACGCCGCCGAGATTGCCAATATCGTATTCAAGAAAGGCGCGACCTGGCCGGTTTCGTACGAGCATAAGACCCATATCATTGATGTTGCCCTATATAAAGAATGGCGGGCCGGTCGCAGAACCTATCTGGATTTTGGCTACAACCCCCGAGGCTTCAGTTTCGACTGGCTGACTGCGGAAAACCAGGCCCGCTATCGGCGTGAAATGACCAGTGACCGAGGCGAGGCGGCCAGAAACAAACTGCCGCTGGAGCGACTGAAAGAAATCAATCAGCCCTCAATTGACTGGTTCAAGGAATATGGGATTGATCTGGACAAAGGCGATCTGATTGAAGTGGCCGCCTGTGCCCAACATTTTCAGGGTGGTATTAAAATTGACAGTCAGGCGAGGACGACCCTGCCTGCCGTCTGGGCGGCCGGTGAAACTGCCGGTGGCCAGCATGGCGCCAATCGACCTGGCGGCAATGCGTTGCTCGATTGTCAGGTTTTTGGCCGAATTGCTGGCGAAGCAGCGGCGGAATATGTGCGGCAGCGTAAACAACAGGCCGGTCCGTTGCCTGACGCAGAGCAGGAAAGCGTCCTGACCGAAGCGTTGCAAATAAGCCTGGACAGATTGAATGCGGCAGGCTTGCAGGCGCTGGATGCAGTTGAGTTCCGACGCTCGTTGCAGCAACTGACCGAGACGCATGCAGGAATTGTCCGTACTGAAGCAGGACTTCTCGAAGGATTGGCGAAACTGGAAGAAATAAAACAGCGTGGTTTTGTGCGCGGCGATAAAGGCGCAGCCTACTGCGTCGAAAACCAAAGCCTGTTGCTGACCGCCGAAGCGGTATTGCGCGCTGCCGCCGAGCGCGACGAGAGTCGCGGACCACACCTGCGGTTTGCCGATTATGCCGACAACGTGCCGGTGGCGCGCAATGATGCCAAGTGGGAAAAATATATCGTTATCCGTAAAGACGCAGAACAGATGACGCTGGAGGTGCGAACTCCTCCAGCCGAATAAGGGAGGAGCTTGCAGCCTGTGGCAAGAAATGAAATATCCGGGCATACCCGGTTATATGCCGTAATTGGCGATCCGGTCAGTCATTCGCTGTCGCCGCGGATCATGAACAGCGCGTTTGCTGAAACAGGTATGGATGCCGTTTATGTTGCTTTGCCAGTCAAGGAACAAGATGCGGCCCAGGCGATGGAGATGATTCGCCGGTTCGGTCTGGCGGGTGTCAATGTGACGATGCCGCTGAAACTGGCCATCGTGCCGTATCTCGATCAATTGTCCCCGGCGGCGCAGCAAGTGGGAGCAGCCAACTGCGTAATCAATAATAACGGGCTGTTATTTGGTCATAATACGGATTGCACGGGTTTTCGCCTTTCGCTGGCCACGTATTTTCAGGCGGCGCCGGAGACCGTTTTTCTGCTGGGGGCAGGCGGCGCAGCCCGTGCTATCGCGGCCGAACTGGTACGTTGGGGCTGCCGCAACATAGTGATCAGCAACCGAAGCCGAGACAAAGCGGAAGCATTGGCGGCGCTTTTTGCTGACCAAGTTGCCTGTGAAATTACTGTAGTACCCTGGGCTTGTGCGCGATGGGCAGAAACTTTGAATCGCACTGATTTGCTGGTCAATGCCACCTCGCTGGGGATGGGCGGGAACGGCAGTGTGGCCGAGTTGTTGCCGTGGCAGGAGATCAGCCGCAAACCGGTGGTTTATGAAACGATCTATAATCCCTTGGATACCGATTTGCTGTTGCAGGCCCGCCAGCATCAATTCCCCGTTGTTGAAGGAATTGAACTGCTGCTTTGGCAGGCTGTGGCCGGGTTTGAAATCTGGACTGGAATGACTGCGCCGGTTGAGGTAATGCGGCAGAATCTATTGCGTGGATTGCGCTGATCAAAAAGGACGCTCCTGACGAAACAAGACTTTCGCCAAGAGCGTCCTATTTATATGATCCGTAAGAGGAAATAAATAATGCGCTGACGAAACTATTAAGGCAGTAATATAGGTATTATTATCGAGGTGTTATGATGAATTCATTTGTTCCCGGTTGGTTGCAGCAACAACGGATTGATCTGCAAATGGCGGACCGATTGCGAGAAATTGGTGAACACAAAGGGCGCGCCGAACTATATAGCGTTCACACGTTGCATATCATCCAGTCATTACGGTTGATAACGGCCGAGCACTCGGCGGCGGCTTCGAGTCGGATGGAACATATCCAGACGCCGGTCGAACAATCCAATTACCAGCGGCTGATTCTGGAACTGCAGGAGTCTGCGGATACTTTGCCGGTAAACTCACAGACCATTTTGCAGATTCATGCAGAACTGTTTAAAAACTCTGGCCGGGAAGGCGGAAAATATAAGTCGGAAGATGATCAGGTGGTGGCGACCCGGCCCGATGGAACCCGGTTTGTCTGTTTTCATCCTGTGCCAGCCGAGGATACGCCGCAGGCAGTCGCCAAGCTTTGCGCCGGCTATCTGGCTCAGGAAAATTCGGTTGAGCCGCTACTGTTGATTGGAGCTTTTGTGCTGGACTTTTTGTGTATTCGGCCGTTTGCGGAAGCAAATGGGCGGATGGCGCAATTGCTGGCATTATGGCTGATGAATCGACGTGGCTACAATGTCAGCCGGTTTGTCAGTGTGGAAAGAATCATGGAAGCGAAAAAAGGCGAATTCTTTTTTGCCCAGTATCAGGCTTCAACGGGGTGGCATCAGTCAGAACACGATATTCTGCGCTGGTGGAAATATTGGCTGGATGTGCTCGTGACTTCGTACCGCGAATTTACCGCCCGGGCTAGGGCGCTTAGCAAACGACGCGGTGTTAAAACTGAAATGGTGCTGGCGTTGCTTGACAGCTTTCCTGACGGGTTTACTATTCGTCAGATTCAGCAGAAAGTGCCGGGTTGCGGAATTGAGTTGATTCGCAAAATATTTAAGACGGAAAAAGCCGTTGGGCACATAAAGTGCCTGGGGCGCGGGCCGAATGCGTTATGGAAGAAAAAGCGAACCCGTGATATAATAAAAAGTCAATTGAAGTAGATAGTAAGTAATTCTATAAAACCAAAATAAAGGAGCACGAGTAAAAGATGGTTACAAAAGAGAAGGAACAAGGGTTTTTTGGCAGTCTTGCCTTAAGCCATAAGGTAATGGCGGCCATTCAGGCCATGGGATTTGAGGAACCATCCCCGATCCAGGCCAAAACAATTCCCCCGATCATGGAAGGGCTTGACGTGATTGGACAGGCGCAGACCGGCACCGGAAAAACAGCGGCCTTTGGCATCCCAATTGTGGAAAAGGTTCAGGACGTCCGTCAGGTGCAGGCGTTAATCATGACGCCGACCCGTGAACTGGCTTTGCAGGTATCGGAAGAGATTGCCAAAATCGGTCTGTACAAAAAGGTAAAAACGCTGCCGGTTTATGGTGGACAATCGATTGACCGGCAGATTCGGGCCCTGCATTTTGGCGTACAGGTCGTCATCGGCACTCCGGGGCGTTTGCTCGACCATATTCGTCGGAAGACGATCAAACTGGATACCGTCAAGATGCTGATTCTTGATGAAGCAGACGAAATGCTCGATATGGGCTTTATCGATGACATCGAGACCATTATGCAGAATATCCCGCGCGAAGGACGGCAGACCCTTTTGTTTTCGGCAACGATGCCGAATCAGATCCGGTCTCTCGCCGATCGTTACATGAATTCACCTGTGTTTGTGACCGTCAGCAAAGAACAGTTGACAGTGCCGCAAATTGACCAGTACTATTATGAAACACGTGAAAAACTGGATGGACTCAGTCGCATCCTTGATACCGGCGACATGGAACGGACGATCATTTTTACCCGGACCAAGAAAGGCGCCGATGAACTGACCGCGTCTCTTTCCGCCCGTGGTTATATGGCTGAAGCGTTGCACGGCGATCTCAGTCAGGTACAACGTGATCGGGTCATGAAAAAGTTCCGCGACGCGAAACTGGAGATCCTGGTAGCGACCGATGTGGCTGCCCGCGGTCTGGATATTGACCACGTAACTCATGTGGTCAATTATGACATCCCACAGGATCCCGAGTCTTATGTTCACCGGATTGGCCGTACCGGGCGAGCCGGCAGAAAAGGCACCGCCATCACCTTCATCCACCCGCGTGAATTCCGCCAATTGAAGCAGATCGAACGTGAACTGCGTCTGCGAATTATGCGTGGACAACTGCCCTCTGCCGCCGATATCCTGGAAAAACAACGCGAAGTCATCAAGCGGCGTGTACTAAAAACGCTGGAACAGGATGCATTTGCCGATTATCACCCAATCGTCGCCGATCTTGCTGCTGACTATGACCCGCTGGATGTTGCAGCAGCAGCTCTGAAGCTGTTTCAGGAAGGGTTTAAAGAGGACGCCGAAGTGGAAAATCAGGCATTGTCAAATAGTGGCGCCGAAAAAGGCATGGTACGGTTATTTGTCAATGTCGGTCGCGATAATAATATCCGACCGGAAGATATTGTGCGCAGCTTTGCCGGTGAAGCAGACATTCCCGGCAATGCAATTGGCCTGATCAAAATCCAGAGCAATTTCTCGTTTGTTGAAATTCCGGAAGACCTTGTCGAACGAGTTATCTCGGCAATGCATGGCAATAAGATCAAAGGCATGCGGATTAATGTCGAAGTCGCCAAGGGCCGCTAAGCCAAAAACAGAGAAAAAAAAAGGCACATTCGGGGGCGCGGGAACTATTTTTCTTGCGCTCCTGCTCCTTTTGTCTGTCGGCGGCGCCTATTATTTTTTTCAACAAACGATGCCAGGTAAACCGGTTGTTTCGACAAAGGACGATACGCTGAAAACAGATGCGGATTTTAATGTCCGTTGTGAGGCGCTACAGGCCATTGTGGACCAGACCCTGTCGTCGCAGAATATGGTGGTCGGTGATGTGCAGCGGATTGACAAGGAAGTGGCCCGCGAAAAAAACAAAGGGACTATTCGTTGGAATTCGCGTAACTTGCTGATCGATGATGCGACCGGTGTCAGCGCCGATTCGTTGAAAGCCAGGTTGGAATCGTTGTTGAAGTCTGCCGGCGGCAGTGTCATTAAAATAGAACCCGATCAGTACCATGGATACACAGTTACCCGGTTGGATATCGGTTTTACTGACCAATTGGGCGGAGGCCCGCTGACCATTGTCAGTGACCGGCTCTATCTGGTCAGTGCAGGAAGCAAGCCGGTTGTTAGTGGACCGCGCAAAAAGTCGAATTCGGCTAATCGGGCTGAAATAGCCATCGTCATTGATGATTTTGGTTTCCGGCAGGATATGATCGCTGAATTTGCCGCGATTCGCCGTCCGTTCACCTTTGCGGTGCTGCCCTTCAAGCAGTACAGCAAGGAGGCGGCTGCCAAAGGATTGGCAAGCGGGCATCAGGTGATGCTGCATTTGCCGATGGAGCCTTTGTCCGGTATCGATCCCAGCGAGCTTTCCAACACGGTAAAACTAGATATGGACCTGGCCCAGGTGCGCGAGCTTGTCGACCGGGCGACCGCCAGCCTGCCGGGAATCACCGGCGTCAATAATCATCAGGGATCCCGCGCCACTGCTGATCGGCGGGCGATGGAAAATGTGATGAAAGTGTTGCGGGAAAAACAACTGTTCTTTGTCGACAGCCGGACTCACGCCCGGTCGGTTGCAGCCGATATAGCCCGCCAACAAAAGATAAAGACGACTGAAAACGAGTTGTTTCTCGATGGGATCGCCGATGTGGCGTATGTAAAAAAACAGTTGCGGACTGCCGGCGAAATGGCGCTGCGTCAGGGAAGTATTACGGTAATTGGCCATGCACGGCCGACGACAGCCGTCGCCCTGCGTGAAGTGATGCCTGAACTCGAGGACAAAGGAATCCGGTTTGTCTTTGTATCCCAGTTGGTTCATTAATTGCCGGTTTTAACTGAATAACGGTTCAGATTGTCAAACAAGGTATGGTGAACAAGTTGGAACTGGATTTTGTATTTAAACTCATGGTCATCATTTTTCTGACTGGTTGCCTGATGGCTTTGGTGTTGTGGAAAGTTCCCCGCCTGGCCAATGGCATTTCTCATGGCTTTGCTGCCGTGGGTTCTGCTGTTATGATGTTTTTGGCCTGGCAAGTCCTGAATAGCGGAGAAACCCTTCTATTGCCAGTGGGTCGTTGGCTGCACGCCGGGGAAGTTGCTTTGCGCATCGACCCTCTGGCGGCATTTTTTTTATTGCTACTTGCTGTTGTGGGCACTATGGTTTCGATTTATGCAATTGGCTATACTACCGACCACTATTCGCCCCGCTATGCGATACTGCCTGCTGTGTTCAACCTGTTTGTACTGTCAACGGCTTTTGTTTTTGTCACCAGTCACGCTGGGGCGTTCCTGATTGCTTGGGAACTCATGACGTTGACCTCCCTGTTTATGATCGTTTTTGAGCATGAACACAGTACTAATATCCGTGCCGGGTTTGTCTATGTGGTCATGACCTATACAGGGACGGCATTTCTGATGGCGGCATTTTTCATTATGACTGCCGTAACTGGTGACTTGAGTTTTCAAAATTTCGTTGGCGTGACATTAACAGAAACGCAGCGCAACCTGATATTTTTGTTTGCTTTTATCGGTTTTGGCGTAAAGGCTGGCATCATTCCGTTGCACATCTGGTTGCCAAAAGCGCACCCGGCAGCACCAAGCCATGTATCGGCCGTATTGTCCGGTGTGATGCTGAAAACGGCAATTTACGGCATGGCGCGATTTTATCTGGAATTTCTCGGTACAGGCCCGGCCTGGTGGGGTGGCATGGTGCTGGGATTCGGCATACTGTCGGCGTTTCTGGGCGTTCTGTATGCATTGATGGAAAGTGACATCAAACGCCTGTTGGCTTATTCCAGCCTGGAAAACATGGGCGTAGCCTTATTGGGTGTGGGAGCAGGCATGATGTACGCTTCAGCCGGCAAACCGGTATTGGCTGGTCTGGCCTGGGCTGCCGCTTTGTTTCACGTGTTTAACCATGCGGTTTTCAAATCCTTGCTGTTCATGGCGGCCGGTGCGGTGGTCCGGGCTACCGGTTCACGCGATCTGGAAACGATGGGTGGCCTGATTCATAAGATGCCTTACACGGCAGTTGCTTTTCTGGTCGGATCTGTCTCCATTGCTGCGTTCCCGCCATTTAATGGCTTTATCAGTGAGTGGTTGACACTGCAGGCATTGTTTTTCCTGCCGCAGGCATTGCCCGGGCTGACGGGAAAAGTAGCCGGCGCCTTGTTGTTTATCATTTTGGCAATGACAGCGTCCGTGGTAGCGGCCTGTTTTGTCAAAGCTTTTGGTATTGCGTTTTTGGCCAGTCCGCGCAGCCGCAGGGCTGAAGCGGCAGACGAAGCCCCTGCGACGATGATTCTGCCGATGCTGGGAATGGCTGGTCTGTGTTTGGTTCTGGGGTTATGGCCGCATAAGATGCTGGAGTTTCTCAGCCGGGTTCTGGCGACCTTTATCGGTATTGGTACCCACGGTCTGTTCGACATCGCGCAGGGTGGGTTGATTTTTCAGGCCAACAACGCCGAAGGGATTTTGTCGGTGCCCATTCTGGTTGCCTTGCTATTGACGGGTTGTCTGGCAGCCGTTGGTTTATTTTACCTGAAAGGAAAAGTGCAGCGTGTTACGGCACCGCTATGGGCCTGCGGCCGAACCGCAACAGCGAGAAACCAGTATAGCGCAATGGGTTTTGCCAAACCGGTCCGCTGGGCGTTTCGCTGGTTGCTGCAGTCGCAGCGGGAGCGGGTGGTGGATGAAAACGAGAACATTTATGTGGGCAGAAAGCTGACTTATCATCAAACGATTCACTATATTGTCGATGAGGCTGTTTATTATCCGGTTCAGCAGTGGATTCTCAAACGGGCGAAATTCATGAAGCGGCTGCAGGCCGGCAGCGTGCAACTGTATGTGGGGTATGTGTTGGTTGTTACGATTGTTGTGCTGGCCTGGAGCGGCAGGAATTGAGGTGGCGTAATGCAGGTTGTTGAAATGTTTGTGCAGGCAGTGGGCATTGTCCTATTGGCGCCACTGGTGCAAGGCTTCATTCAGTGGTGCAAAGCCCGGCTGCAGAATCGTCGGGGTGCCAGTCCGTTGCAGCCGTATCGCAATCTTTACAAGTTGTTGGCCAAGGATCTGGTGATTGCCGAAACTGCCTCCTGGATTAGCCAGATCACGCCCTTTATCTGCTTTGGCGCAGCCGTTGCGGTGGCGGCGCTGGTTCCATTATCCTCGGCCTCTTTGGGTGTTGCGGACCTTTTTCTGATCGTCTATCTGTTCGGCCTGAGTCGGTTTTTAATGGCTTTGGCAGGCCTGGATACCGGGAATTCGTTTGCCGGTATGGGCAGTTCGCGAGAAATGTATCTGGCCGTGTTGGTGGAGCCGGCCTTCTTACTGGCCATTGTCGCTTCGGCCGGGGCCGTCGGTTCGACAGAGCTGGGGAAAATGGTTCAGCATGCCAGTCAGCACTCGTTTACTTTGCCTTATGTATTGGCGGCGGTGGCATTTTTTATCGTGGTGATTGCCGAATGCGGGCGGATTCCGGTCGATAACCCGGACACCCATCTGGAACTGACCATGTTTCAGGAAGCAATGCTGCTTGAGTATTCAGGACGGCATCTCGCGCTGTTGCTAGCGGCAGTCTATGTGCGACAACTGGTGATGGTGATTTTGTTTGTTGAATTGTTTTTCCCCTGGAATTGGCTTGATTTGATTCCAGTGCCGTTATTGTGGGTTTTGTTTAAAATTTTTGCGGTAGGATTAGTGCTGGCTATTACTGAAACCAGTTCGGTCAAGATGCGATTGTTCCGTCTGCCGAATTTCCTGGCGGCGTCGGGTCTTCTGTCGCTGCTGGCGCTGGTAGCCCGTTAATAGGGGAGGATAGCATGAATCTTTTGACAGTCTTGTTGCTGTTTACGGCCTTTTTGATTACCCGGGTATCCAGTCTGCGACTGAGTATACAAATTCTGATGGTGCAGTCGGTTGCGGTAGCGGCTGCCTGCGTATGGAGCGGCCTGGAGTCGGAGCTGATGCATACTTATATCGCCGCAATGCTGACCGTGGTGATCAAGGTCGGGATGATACCTTACGCATTATTCCGTGTTACGGCCCGTCTGCGCAATGAAAAGGAGAACAAGCCGATCCTGTCGCCCAACCAAACTTCGCTGGTTGCCGCATTGTTGCTGGCGGTGGCTTACGGACTGGTTGACCAGGCTTTGCCCGGATTGGGGCGCGATGCCTTATCCGGCGCGCTGGCCGGTTTTCTGATCGGTTTGTTGATCATGATTACCCGCCGTCAGGCCGTATTGCAGATCGTTGGCCTGATTATGATGGAGAACGGCATCTATCTGCTGGGGCTGTCGATGACCGGGGGCTTGCCGCTGATTATCGAGTTCGGCGTGTTTTTTGATGTCCTGGTCGCGGTCATTGTGCTGGGTATTCTGACCTATCGGCTCAAATTGTCGTTTATGACGACAGATACGACAGTACTGCAAAAACTTAAGGGATGAAGCAATGAGCGATTTAATCATAGTAGCATTAGCCATACCTTTTACTACCGGCATTGTGGCGTTGGCCATCAGGCAGCCGGCGCTCGCCGCCTGGTTAAACCTGTTGGGGTCTGCCGCTACTTCGGCGACACTGTTCTGGATTGTCAAACAGATTGTCGACCGGGGGCCATTTCACCAGGGGATTTTTCTGCTGGATTCTTTAAATGCTTTATTTATGATGATCGTGGCGATTCTTGGCATTACTGCGGCATTATATTCAGTGACCTATATGAAGCACGAACTGCAGGACGGGCATGTACCGCGCAAAATGATTTCGCGTTATTTTTTCCTGTTTCAGTTTTTTATCCTGACAATGGTTCTTACGTTGGTGTTGGAAAACCTGGGTCTGGTCTGGGTCGCAGTGGAGGCGACGACGCTGGTTTCCGCCTTGCTGGTTGCGTTCGGCCTCAACCGGTCTTCGCTGGAAGCGGCCTGGAAATATGTGATGGTTTGCAGCGTGGGGATTGCGATGGCGCTGTTGGGGACCATTCTGCTTTACTATGCTCAGGTGCAGGCAGGCTTTGTCGATGTGCAACCGCTCGGCTGGTTTGCCTTGCGTGAGTATGCACCGCGGTTCAATCCGGCACTGGTCAAACTGGCCGCGATCTTTATCATTATTGGATACGGGACCAAAGCCGGCTTAGCACCGATGCACACCTGGCTGCCGGATGCCCACAGCCAGGCGCCGACGCCGATTAGCGGACTGTTGTCGGGGGCGTTGTTGAGTGTTGCTATGTATGCGGTTGCCCGCAATCTATCAGTAATCAATTTATTGCCTGAAGTGGGAGTGGTTGCCGGCAAACTGCTGATCGGGTTCGGCTTGCTTTCGATTGGCGTGGCTGTGCCGTTTTTGCTGTTGCAGCATGACATAAAGCGTCTACTGGCCTATTCCAGCGTGGAAAACATCGGCCTGATTGCCTTGGGATTCGGAACAGGAACGCCGCTTGCCCTTTACGGCGCACTGTTGCATCTGATCAACAACGCGATCGGCAAGTCTGCCCTGTTTTATGTTTCGGGCGTACTGGTGCAAGTTTATCGAACCAAACAGATCCTGCGGATCCGGGGGATTATCCGGGTAATGCCAGTGCTGGGCGGTGTTTTGCTGGCACTGGTCCTGGCGGTTTCCGGTCTGCCGCCGTTTGGCACGTTTCTCAGCAAACTGACCATCATTCAGGCGATGTTTCATGATGGCTGGTGGCAGGGCTTATTGGCCTTATTGTTGCTGGCCGGGGTTTTTGCCGGCATGATTTATTACACGTTGCAGATGTTGTTCGGCGAGCCGCCGGCAAGCATGAAACAGCTGGACTCGTCGCCGTGGCTGTGGGGAGCGGTGATTGTGTCGTTGCTCCTGTTGCTGGCAACCGGTTTTTACGTGCCGGTCTGGCTGGATGGCTTGATTCGCGGTGCGGCGGAAATTGTCGGAGGAGGCGTCCGCAGATGGTAGAAATAAAAGAAGTTCCGGTTGCCGGTCTGCGGGCGGCAGTCAACGCAATTTCCCAAGGCGGGCGCTTACCGCTACAAGCCATGTTTGCCAATGATGAGCGATCATTGAACGGCAGCTTTTGTCTTTATATATTGTTTGCCGCTGAACAGGCGGACGAATTTGTGTTGATCAAAAGCCTGATCGCCGAGGCGCAGCCGCTGGAGTTTCCTTCGTTGACCACACTGCTGCCTGCTGCGGCCTGGTATGAACGGGAAATTCATGACATGTTCGGATTGGTTCCTGTCGGACATCCAGATTTGCGTCCCTTGGTATTGCATGATCCTTGGCCGGCCAACTGTTTCCCATTGCGCAAAGATTTCAGCAAAGTGTCGGAAATGAATTCGTCGTTGCCCAGTAAGTCAACCGCGCACGTGCATGGCGAAGGAATCTTTGAAGTACCGGTTGGACCGATTCATGCCGGTATCATAGAACCGGGCTATTTTCGCTTCAGTCAGGCGGGTGAGAATGTTATCCGTGTGGACCCGACGCTGTTTTTTACCCACCGGGGGATTGAAAAATCGCTGGAAGGGTTGCCGGTTGATCGGGCGATCTTTCGTATTGAACGAACTTGCGGCGCCTGCAGCGTTTCCCATGCGTTGTCTTTTTCCCAGGCGGTGGAAAGCATTGCAGCGACCAAAATCCCGGAACGGGCCGAGTATATCAGAACGTTGGTTGCGGAATTGGAGCGGTTATACAATCATGTCGGCGACGTGGGAAATATTTGTGCCGGCGTCGGATTTGCCGTCGGCGCCAGTCAGGCTGGGCGACAAAAAGAATACTTGATGCGGTTTAATGAGGAATTGACCGGCAATCGGTTTTTGCGGGGAATGATTCTGCCTGGCGGAGTTACCGCTGATGTTACCGGTGAACTGATCCGTCATACGTCAGGGTTGATTAACGCACTGACCCAGGATTTTAAAGAATTGGTGGAGATATTGGAACATAACGCCGGCTTTATTGACCGCTGCCGTCAGACTGGAGTTTTGCCCCGGCAGGTTGCGGCGGATCTGGCTGTGGTAGGGCCGGCGGCGCGGGCCTCCGGGATTGACATCGACCTGCGCAGGGATCATCCCTATGCTGCGTATGATCGGATGGAATTCAAGGTCCCGACCCGTCGCCATGGTGATGTGGAAGACCGATTATGGCTGCGAGTGGCCGAAGTGCGGGAGTCGTGCGAAATTATCCGCCAGGTGATCACTTTGCTGGCTAATCAAAGAGGCGAACTGCGGATTAAACTCGAGCTGCCGAAAAGCAATGCCAGTGGCTTTGGCTGGAGCGAATCGGCCCGTGGGGCCAATCTGCACTGGGTAATGCTAGATGCCAATCAGAAAATTTACCGTTACGTGATCCGGTCCGCTTCTTATCCGAATTGGCCGGCGGTGGCAATGGCCACACCGGGCAACATTATTCCGGATTTCCCGCTGATCAACAAGAGCTTTGAATTGTGCTACGCATGTCTGGATAGATGAGGAGAATATAATGCTGCGTATATTGCAAAAAATAATGCAACAAGGGACTGTGACAGAAGATTATTTTATGTCTGCGGTGCCGGCCCGGTTTCGCGGTCAGTTGGAAGTGCGGGATCAACGCTGCAAGGACTGCCAGAAATGCATCGATATCTGCCCCACGCAGGCGATCCGGATGAAGAAAAGCAAACTGGCTGTCGATCATGACGCCTGTATTTTTTGCGGCGCCTGTGTCGATTTTTGCGAAAAGAACGGGTTGCGGCATAGCCTCAACTATGAAGTTGCGCATTTGTTGGGACAATTGGCCGAATCGGGCGGCGATGAACTGGCGGCGAAAATACGCCAGACGTTGGGTCGGTCGCTGGCAATCCGCCACGTGGACGCAGGTTCATGCAATGCCTGCGATTTTGAAATGAGTGCATTACTGAATCCGGTTTACGACATTATGCAATATGGGATTGATTTTGTCGCTTCACCACGGCATGCCGATTTATTGATGGTCACCGGTGTCGTTACCCGCAATCTGCGTAAAGCACTGGAGATGACGCTGGAAGCCACTCCGACGCCCAGGCTGGTAATGGCGGTCGGCGCTTGTGCCTGTTCCGGCAAAGTTTTTGGCAAGACGTACGCCCAGGAAGGCGCGGTGGATAAAATCGTGCCGGTTGATATTTATGTGCCCGGGTGCCCGCCACGGCCTCAGGCTTTGATTTATGGGCTGTTGTTGGCACTGGACCGTCTGTAAAGCTCTTTGTTTGGCTGTGGTATAATGATGGCAGCGAATGTTGCTGGGCGGGCTGAATTGGGGTGGAGGAAAAGCAATGGATGTTTCAGCGATAAATAAGGTTCAGTCGGCCGATTTCCGGCCCAAAGCTGATAAGATAGGTCTATTGGTGGCGCAAAAAACTTTGGAATCGGCCAGGCAAAATCAGGAAACTGGCGGGACAGAACGGACGGGTGCTGCAAAGCGACATGCGCACCCCTATCTGGGACATAATGTGGATATTTATGTTTAATTAGGTTTGACTGTCAATGAGTTGCAAACGGGTTGCACTGAAACTGAAGTTTCGGTGCGGCGCTTTTTTTATCCGCTGACGAATATGGAAAAGCTGATTTGCATTGATAAATCAATCGATATACCATATATTTAAACAATTGAATGTTTGCAGATGTGCAGGTTTTGCCTGGTGCAGGATAAATTCGCCAAACGATGATTTTGGAGGATTGTCAATGGTTGGAGAGCGTTTAATGACGGTCATGGTCTATATTCCCAGTTGCTCGCAAAATATTTAACAATCATCTCATCACCACGAGTAATATGTTGAACCATTTCAGCGTCAATCGAACCAATATAGAGGACTGATTATCAGCGGCAAAACAGCGGTTAATTGCAAAAAAACCACGAGTTCGATTTGCACGAACTCGTGGTTTTTGTCAGTCATAAGTTGATTGGTTACTGCTGTTTATTGAATTGCCTGCTTGGCATCGAATTTGACGACTGTGCCGGCAGGAATGACTGTGCCGGGCGCTTTTTCCGCCGGTGCGGCAAGCGTGCAGGAGGCAACATGGCCATCAGGGTAGTAGCTGACAGGGGCATCGGCTTTGCAAACTGCTTTGCCTACGGGTTTATCATCCGGCAGTGTGCAGGTGTCGAAGCTGCCATTGGTATGGAAGGAAGCGCGGGATTCCACTTTGCAGCTGCGATTTTGGTACAGGGGAAATGTATAGGTGCACTCTTTGATTTTTCCATCCGGGTGCAGTGAAACAGGTTCGCCGCCCATTGCAGTTCCTTTTCCGCGCATGTAAATTGCCTCGACTGGCGTACATTGACTTACTTTGCCGTCAGGGTAGAACCCAATCGGTTTGTTTTTTTCACAGGTAAACTCTGTGATATAGACTTCCTTGGTGGCTGCCGTAGGAACTTTTTTCTCAACGGTCGAGACGCATTGCTTAAGCATGCCGTCCGGATAAAACTCGACGATCGTATTGATCGCGCAAACCGCGCCCAGCAATGTGGCTTTCTTTTCCACAGCCAGCGTACAAGAGGCGGGATTGCCGTTCGGGTATAGAGAAATGTTTTTTCCGTCATCGCAGGTGAGTCCCATCGGGTCGGGATAGTTGCGGTCAACGGCCAGGATACATTGGGTGACATTGCCCTGTTCGTCCAGTTGGATCGGTCCACCGGTCAGGCAGGTGATATCTGCAACAGGGATTGTTTTGTTCTCAGTCAGAACGCACTTTTTGAGGGAACCGTCAGCATTTTTTTCAATCGTATTAGCTTGGCAGGAAACAGAACCGATTGTTTTCGCAGTTACTTTCTGTGCAGGCGGCGCATCATTTTTTGCTGCGGATACGGTGGGCAGCGATAATGCTGCAGACATTAAAAAAGCCAGTAGTGTGATACAAAATTTTCTTTGGGTCACCGAAAAATAGCCTCCTTTAAATTTAGAGTTTTACTTTAAATAATATAATTCGCTGCGCAGGTTAATTCTCCTCCAGCAATCCCTTGGAAACACAAGAAATAACACACATGACTGAGATGGTAAAGGCAGAAACTGGAGAGGAATTCTTTGCCGTTGCGTCGAAAAGGATTTAATACACCTGAAGGTTGGGGGCGATATGATGATGGGACCGGTTGCCGGCACTGTACCGGTTCAAGCGGCGGATATGTCGGAAAAATTCGGACTCATCCGCCATTCAGTGCAAGGCCAGACCGAATTAGCCGTTCGCCCCTACCGGCATCTTGTGGTTTTGGGAGACCCTCACCTGCCGGGGCGCAATCCGGTTGCTAAGGAAAAAGTCATTCAGACAGTGAATTCGTGGTCAGATGTTGATTCGGTTGTAGTGTTGGGCGATCTTTGCGCCGATGTGGGAACGCAGCTGGAACTGGAATATGCCCGCCGTTTTTTCAAGCGACTTGGTAAGCCTCATTGTATTATCCATGGGAATCATGATTATGTATATTGTGACGAGAAGGATTCTGCAGGCAACCGATTGAAAGGGTCGCCAGAGACGCGGCAATACAAACTGAAGCGATTTATGGAAGCGTTTGAACTGAAATCGCCATACTATAGCAAGCGAGTCGGGCAATGTCTAACGATCTATTTGAGCGCCGACGATCTGCATTCCGACTCGGTTACTTGTTTTTCAGAGGCGCAGTTGGCTTGGTGGCAGGCTGAGATGGAGTCGAACAAGGGTGTCCCGACGATTGTGTTTTGTCATGCGCCGCTGCACGGGACGGTTTCCATTGTGCGGGAAGGGACGGCCGCCGCCGCTGGCGTACTTGGTGCATTACTGATGGGTGGACCGCAGTGGGCTTTCCCTACGGCCTATCTGTGCGATTCCATCGTCAGGTGGGTTGAAGCAAAGCAGATGGCGCAGCCGGTTGACAAGGTCCGGCGCATCGTGAATAGCAACCCGCAACTCTTTTTATGGGTTTCCGGGCATTTTCATGTGACCGGCACGAACCGAACTTTTAATTCCGCTGAAAATGTCTATCGCGATCAGGTGACCCTGGTGCATAACTCTGACATGGATGGCTGGGGTTTTCATTCACCGTGGCAGGGGTGGCGGCATGACACCATCTGGACGAATTCGCTTTATCTTTATCCGGACAGGGTCGATATCAGGACTTATGACCATTCGGCTGGCAGCTGGCTGAGGAAAATGGACCGAACAGTGAGGTTTGCATGAAATTTGCCGGCTATTGCCTGGGCGCATCACGTGTCGGACTGGTTGTGCTTGAAAAAGAGTCTACGGGGCAACTGCGCGTTGTCGAGGCCCGCACGCGAAACCACGATGGGCACGTGGTGGAGACGTTGCGGGCTATTTATCTTGCTGCCGATTTGTCCCAGGTTCAGCGTCAGGTTGTGACCGGACGGAAATTTCGGGCGTATGTCCCGGCCCCTTCGATATCCGAAGCGGAAGCAATTGAATATGCCTATGCCTATCTGAAAGAAAAGTATCCAGCAGTGGATACGATTGTTTCGGCAGGGGCCGAAGCTTTTCTGGTCTACAAGCTTGACGGGACGGGTCGAATTATCGACGTTTTTACCGGCAACAAATGCGCTTCCGGGACCGGCGAATTTTTCCTGCAGCAGATCAAACGGATGCGTTTTAGTGTGGAGGAGGCGCTGCAGTCTGTCGATATGGATTCACCGTACCAAGTGGCCGGGCGCTGTTCGGTTTTTTGCAAGAGCGACTGTACGCACGCGCTGAATAAAGGAGAAGCTAAATCCCGCGTTGTCGGAGGGCTTTGCCTGATGATGGCCGGAAAAATAGCCGAACTGGTTCGGCGGGGGAACGCAAAAAACATTTTGTTAATTGGCGGAACGGCCCAAAACGGAGCGATGGTTGAATTTTTGCGCGGCATGATCGCACCGGACCAGACAATTGTCGTACCGGCGGAAGCGCTTTGGTTTGAGGCGTTCGGAGCAGCGCTCCAGGCAATCGAGGGCGGCGGCGCAGCGTGGAAAAGTATAGCTGAGATCAGGACGATGCAAGAAGCGGCCCATTCATTTGAAATTATGCCTGACCTGAATCGGTTTTCAGATCAGGTCACCTTCAAGTCGCTGAGCCGGGGTGCGGCGCAAATGGAGGATGTCTGCATTATCGGTCTGGATGTGGGGTCTACTACTACCAAGGCTGTGGTGATGCGAGTGGCGGATGATGCCGTTCTGGCGTCGGTTTACCTGCGGACGAACGGCGACCCGGTACAGGCATCGCGGGAGTGTTACCGGTCGCTGGCCCAGCAGCTTACTGTAGCGGTACATATCGACGGTCTTGGCGTGACCGGCTCCGGTCGGCAGATCGCCGGCATTCATGCCGGTTCGGAAGGAATTGTCAACGAAATAATTGCCCATGCGACGGCGGCGGCGTTTTTCGATCCGGCAGTCGACACTTTATTCGAAATCGGCGGTCAAGATGCGAAATATACCTATATTACGAACGGCGTGCCGACGGATTATGCAATGAATGAAGCCTGCTCGGCAGGCACCGGGTCGTTTCTGGAAGAGGCGGCGAAGGAAGCGCTGCAGATTGAAATGGAGTCGATCGCCGACCTTGCCCTGCAAAGTATACAACCTTTGAATTTTAACGACCAATGCGCCGCCTTCATCGGTAGCGACATCAAGACGGCAATTCAGGAAGGTGTGGCGCGCGAAGACATTGTAGCCGGATTGGTTTATTCGGTTTGCCAGAACTATGCGAACAGGGTGAAGGGCAACCGCCCGGTGGGAGACAAAGTTTTCATGCAGGGTGGCGTCTGCTACAACCGGGCTGTGCCGATGGCCATGGCGGCATTGACCGGCAAAGCGATCATCGTCGCGCCGGAACCGGGTTTGATGGGAGCTTATGGCGTGGCTCTGGTCATTAAGAACAAACAGGCGGCAGGCCTGTTGCCTGTTCAACACTTTGATCCGGCTATTCTGGCGGACCGGTTGATGGAATACGGCGTATCGTTTGTCTGCGCCGGCGGCCCGGAACATTGCGACCGCAAATGCGAAATCAAACTGATCCGGACCGACGGCAAGGAGCTGCCATTTGGCGGTGCCTGCAACCGTTACGTCAATTTGCGCCGCAACGTGCAGGTCGATGTAGTGGGGCTGGACTGGGTGCGAAACCGAGAAAGCCTGGTGTTTGACCGGCCTGTTGCCCCAGCTTCAATGTCGAAAAATTCTCGTCCTAAGCGGATCGGTCTGCTGAAATCACTGATCATGCATTCGTTATTTCCTCTGTTTTATACCTACTTCACTGCATTAGGTCATGAGGTTGTTTTGGCCGACCGTCCTGACCCTGACGGAATGGGGCGGACCGGCGCCGCGTTCTGCTATCCTGTGGAACTGGCGCATTGTTTCATGCAGGATATGCTGCTGCGGCAAACGGATTTTATTTTTTTGCCCCATATCATCGGCCTGTGCGTGACAAATGGAATCAAGGCCAGCGTCAACTGTCCGCTGTTACAGGGCGAACCCTACTATCTGCGATCCGCTTTTCCGGAAGTCGCCAGGCGAAATCTGCTAAGCCCGACGCTGGACTTTAATGGCGGATTTGAATCCATGGCGAAGGAGTTCGCCAGCCTCGGACGGAGTTTGGGGGGCGACAAGACCCGTTGTCTGAACGCTTGGCAGTCGGCCCTGGCGGCGCAAAATGAAAGCGTTCTTCAAATGAAGCAGCAGGGTAGGTTTCTGTTGGCGGAACTGGCAGCGTCGCCCGAAAAAATCGGCGTGGTACTGTTCGGTCGAGCTTACAGCGCGTTTGCCCAAGAGGCGAATCTGGGTGTGCCGCATAAATTTGCCTCGCAAGGGCAACTGATCATTCCTTGGGAATATCTGTCCTATGACGACGAAGAGCCGGAGCCGCACATGTTCTGGTCCATTGGGCAGATGATGCTGAAAGCCGCAAAACTGATAGCAAAGCATCCTCAGCTTTTTGCCGCCTATATCACCAATTTCAGCTGTGGACCAGACAGCTTCGTTGTCGGCTATTTCCGCGACATTATGGGCAAAAAGCCGGCGTTGATCCTTGAATTGGACAGCCATGTGGCCGACGCGGGAATCGATACGCGCATCGAAGCGTTCCTTGACGTGGTCGCCAGTTATCGTGAATTACTGCAGCAAACACCGGCGGAACCGGACCAAGTTGCATTCCGCCTGGCGGAATTTGTCAGCGAAAAAGGCGAACCGTATGTGGTTGATTCGCGCGGTGTCAGGCGGAAACTGACCGATCCGCAAGTTCATCTCGCCCTGGTTTCTATGGGGAGTATTCATACTCGTCTGCTTGCAGCGGCGTTTCGCCATGTGGGGATCCGGACGGACTATCTGCAACCGCCACAGCGGGCCGAGCTCAACAGTGGGCGGGCCAATGCAACATGCAAAGAATGCCTGCCGTATGTTTTGGTTGCCGGAAACATTCTGGAAGACTATGAAGCGAAACAAGCCGGCGGGTTGTCGCCGGATCAGGTATTGATTTATTTTCTGCCGGACAGTTCCGGTCCTTGCCGTTTCGGTCAATATCATATAGCAATCCGTAAACTGTTCGAAAAGAAAAAAATGGCCAATGTGACCATTTTCTCGCCGACTTCCGACAACGGCTTCGCCGGCTTGACTACCCGGTTTCAGAATCAGGCGTGGCAGTCGGTGCTGACAAGCGACGTGCTGGCGGAAATTTATAGTGCGTTGCTAGTATTGGCCGCTGACAGGGATGCAGCGCTGGCGACATTCGAATCGGTTGTGGCGGCAATTGAAGCGGCTATTGCCGACCCGAAGCCGCAGAGGAATCTGACGGAAATTATTGCCGAGCAAGCCCGCAAAATTGCTGGGATTCAACTAAAGTCGAATTTTGCGGAGATACCCCGGGTATCGCTATTGGGGGAAATTTTCGTTCGCGCTGACGGGTTTTCACGCCAAAATCTGGTGGAGCGATTGGCTGATAAAGGGATTATGGTGCAAGTAGCGCCGGTTTCTGAGTACATGTATTATTGCGATTACCTGATGCAACAAGAACTGTATCATGTCAAACCAACGGTGGTCGAAAAAATGATGTCCGTCGTGCGAAAGTATGTGAAGGGGCATTTCGAACAGACGATTAAAGAGGCGTTGGCAAAGTCGGGCCTGTATGTCCCTCGCATTATCGACATCGAAGCAACGGTTGGCGCGGTTCGACACTTGATTCCCCCCCATTTTACAGCAGGCGAAACCGTTCTGACGATCGGCTCTACGATCGAAGAACTGCTGGATCATGTTTCCGGTGTTATTTCGCTCAGCCCTTTCGGTTGTATGCCCGGTCGAGTTGGCGAAGCGATCCTGACGGAAAGCTTAAACGCGGAAAAACACAAACAGTCCAAACAGAATCCTTGGGTGGGAGAGTTGATGGAGCATCATCCCTCATTGCCGTTTCTGTGTTTGGAGAGTGACGGCAACCCATTTCCCCAGATCATCGAAGCCAAACTGGAACTGTTTTGTCTGCAGGTACTGCGTGTGCACGCGACTCGAAAGGCGATGGGCAGACTGTAGGTTTGCAAAAACACAGGTGTTTGTTGACATTTCATATATGAATAATATAATAGTAATAAGGAAATATAATATCTTGAAACTCAAGGAGGCGAAGCCATGTCGTTGCCGCATGCGATTCTCGGACTGTTGTTGGATCGTCCGATGACGGGATATGATTTAAAGTTGTTGTTTGATAAAGAACTCAATTCTTTTTGGCCAGCGCAGATGAGTCAGATTTATCGGGAATTGGGGACTTTGGAGGCCAAGGAACTGGTCGATTCGGAAATTGAAGTTCAGGAAACCAGGCCGGATCGTAAAGTCTATACGATCACGGCGTCCGGCAAGCAGGTATTTGGCGAGTGGATGAATCGATTCCCGGCGTCTTTGTTAAGTCCGTCCCGTGATGAGTTTGCCTTGAGAGTGTTTATGGGCGGCCGGTCTTCAAGGGATGAAATGAAATTCCAGTTGCGCCGCTTTATTCGCGAAAAGCAGACAGAAATTTCTACATTTACATTGCTGGAACGCAATTATGAAACCGCAGCGAAAAAAAACTCCGAGCAGGCGATGTATCGCCGGATGACGATGCGGCGGTCCAATATTGTGGCGGAAGCATTGGTGTTGTGGGCGGAGGATTGTCTGGAAGAACTGGAAAAATTGGGGTGAGGAGGCGATCTGCATGCGTAAAGGCTTGATTGAGCGTTTTTATGAAGCAGCCAGTATCCAGCGCTGGAACGATCACGTTCGCCCGTTCGAGTTGACCGAACTGGACAAACAGGCTCACAAAATGATTATTGCCTATGTTCTGGCTAAGTTTGAGCAGACAGAACGCGGCAAACAGATCGACTGGACGCTATTGATCGAAGGCGGCATGTTTGAATTTCTGCAACGGGTCATGCTGACCGACCTGAAACCACCGGTATACCACCGCTTGATGCAGACCAAACGCAAAGAATTGAACCGCTGGGTACTGCAGCAACTGGACCCTGATATTTGCGAAATTCCCGGCGGATTCCGGGACAGGTTTGTCGCTTATTTTGAAGATGAAGGGCATGCCGTTTTGGAACGCCGAATTCTGCGGGCCTCGCATTATCTGGCGACGAACTGGGAATTCAAGATCATATATAACCTAACACCGTTCATTTATGGGATAGAACAGACGAAGGCCGAACTGGAAAATCAGATCGAGGACCACTATGATCTGATCGGCGTGCAAAAATTGCTGCTGGGTAAAAAATCATTCGGTTTTATCGACTTTTGCGGTCAGCTGCGATTTCAGCAGCGCTGGGCCCAGACGCCGCGTGTGCCGAAAACTTCAGTGCTGGGGCACATGCTGATCGTAGCGATGCTGTCGTATTTGTGTTCGTTGGAAATGGGGGCCTGTCCGCAGCGGATCATCAACAATTACTATGGCGCACTGTTCCACGACCTGCCGGAAGTGCTGACCCGGGATATCGTTTCACCAGTCAAGAGTTCGGTGGCCGGGATTGAAGAAATCATCAAGGAATATGAAAAAGTTCTGGTGGACGAAAAGCTCCTGCCTTTGTTACCGGCCTCCTGGCATGAGGAGATTTATTATTTTATCGATGATGAATTTGCCAACAAGGTGAAGCTCGATGGCGTCATCCACAAGAATTTTAGTAATGAAGAAATTTCCGCGCACTATAATTCGGCAGAGTTCAGTCCGCTGGATGGGAAAGTCCTCAAAATCTGCGACCACCTGGCCGCCTATATAGAAGCCAGCCTGTCGCTTCAACATGGAATGAAGTCGCAGCATTTGTCCGATGCCTGTCAACGGTTGCACAACATGTATCGTAACAAGATCGTTGACGGGATCAACTTCGGCCAGGTGTTTGACGCATTCGAACCGAAATAGGGCAAAACCCAATATGCAAAAAAAGGACCGACTTCCGATCCGGCTTTTTGCCGGTGGAAATCGGTCCTTTGCTTTTGGTCAGGTCCGATACTGGTTCACGTCTTCGCTGAAGTGGCCGATGACGACCTTGAAGTCGACGATTCGGGCCATCATGTCATGCAGCTTTTCATTGTAGACCTGAACGGCTGCGCTGACTTCCTCGCTGGCTGCTGAATTTTCTTCGGAAATGGCCGCCAGGTTTTCGATTTTGCCGTAAACCTGATTGAGACCTTTCATTTCATTTTCCAGTTTGTTAATCATATCCACAATGTTTTCCGCCACCAGGTGGACGTTCTCGATGTGCCGATTATTGTCGGTCACGACGCTTGTCAGTTGTTTGGCTTCTGATGCCAGCACGTTGTACTCGGTGTCAATCATGGCAACGACACTGTTGATGATATCCATCAGTACTTTCAGGTCCACCGAGATGCTTTCGGAATGCTGGTGCGATTGTTCGGCCAGCTTGCGGACTTCTTCGGCCACGACTGCAAAGCCGCGTCCGTGTTCGCCGGCCCGCGCCGCTTCAATGGCGGCATTCAGCGCCAACAGATTGGTCTGGGCGGCAATGGCCGAAACCATTGCGGTGATTTCATTAATCCGGGTGGCTTGGGTTTCCAGGTTCTCCGCCGATTTTTTCACGTCGGCGAATTGTTCCATACTGTGTTCGAGTTTTTGGCTGGAGACTTCCACATCGCGGAATCCCTGACTAATTTCTGACACGGCGGCTTCCAAGCGACTTTTGTTTTTGTCTTGTTCGTTAAGGACTTGTTTAAGCGTTGCCAGGTTGCCGTTGAGGATCGCGACCGATTCGGTGGTGCTTTCTGCTTGGTGCATGGCGGCCGAAGCCACGTCGTGCACTACACCGGTGATTTCGTTGGAAGTGGATTTCATTTTCTCCGCGAGGCCATTAAAGTCATCGGCATACTTGTTCATTTCATCGGCAATTCCCTTGAAACCGACGAATTCACGTTTCAATCGGGTTTTATAATCGGATAGTCCTTCCATGATTGCTTCAAATTCGTCACTGGAAGAGAATTGCGTTTCCATAAAATACTGACGCTCCTGCATCGTCTGGATTTCTTTCAGGATGCTTTGCATTGGCCGCAGCAACAGCAGCGAGGAGAACAACGCGGCAATACCGCCGACCACAGCACCCCAGAACGGGGCTGTCAAACCAATGAAGGGAAGTATAATCGATGCCCCGGCGGCAATTAAAGTTGATAACAGGCCGATTTTTACTGCAACACTGCGAAAAATGCCAAATGACAGTGCGCGGTTTAATCCATGCGAAATTGTGTTGCGGATGGGCTGAGGGAAACGGATTTTTATCGCCATGCTATCGGCGCTGGATGAGGCGACTTCGGTTTGGATTGATTCTTTAAAATGCTCGGCGGCACCGGCCAGCAGTCCTTTGAGATAACCGAACATTCCCCGCTGGGAGCGATAGGAAAGCAGTGCTTCTGTTGAGGAAAGCGGTTTAATCAACAGCTCCGGCGGATTGGCGCCGGGAATCCGCTTGGTGATAATGACATGAACATCAAACATCGATCGGAGAAAGGAATAGAGGTTTTCTTTCTTGAAAAAAGCTGGATAGATTTTGAAGAAGGTCTTAATATTGTCTTTGCCGATCGCCATCCAGATTTCATCCGCTGTTTTTCCCGTTAACGAGGAGATTTCTGCGATAAAGGCTTTGGGTTTGGCGTCTTCGACATCTTCGGTGGGTGAGAAAAGACTGTCATGCGGCCAACCGACCCGTTGCATTGCCTTGGCGGTGATATCGGTTCCCCAGAGGTTGTTGGCAGTCTGGATCCAGGTGGCAACTACTGTCCCTTTCACTTGCCGCATCCCTTCTTTCGTAACATTCGTCTGTCCGTTTCAGTAACTCATGATTTGCCGGGCCGCTCTGAGTGTAATAAAATAATACAAACAATACAGGTATTATAGCCGGATCGCTGCTTCAGCTGCAAGCGGCGAGCGCTCACATTCATCGTAAGTTAAGGAGACCTGAAAACAGAATTTGCTGCCTTTCATCTTCTCCGAGGCGTAAACCAAACCATTGGTCCGACTGTCCAGGAAAGGATGGTCGATCTGTTCCGGATCGCCGAGCAACACGATCTTGGTGCCAAGGCCGGGACGCGTGATGACACCTTTGGTCTGGCGCGGCGTTGCATTTTGCATTTCATCAAGTATCATCCAGTATCGCTGTAGCGAGCGGCCGCGCTGAAAGGCCAGGGCTTCCGTCTGGATTACCCGTTTGTCAAACAACATCTGAACCGTGTCTTCCACTTGCTCGATTTCCTTGGATTCCGTCATGCTATGGCCAGACATCAGGGTGAACAGATTATCGCGCACAGCCCGCATATACGGGTCGATTTTTTCTTGCTCCGAGCCGGGCAGATAACCGATATCTTCGTCCATCGGTACATTGGGACGACAGATCAACAGATGGTGATAGTCGCGTGGTCGGCAATCGATAAAGCGATGCAGACCGACTGCCAGTGAATAGAATGTCTTAGCGGTGCCGGCGGGTCCTTTGATAATCACCAGCGGCGCTTCGTCCGCGCCAAGCATCAGGCATTCCTGCATGAAGATCTGACCGACATTGCGAGAAGTAACACCAAAAGGGGTGTGGTGGCGATATTTCAAGTGGACCACTTTGCTGCCGTCAAATCGCCCGAGTGCAGTCTGGCTTTCGCTGTCGGTCGAACGAATCAGCAGAAATTGGTTGGTTGTCAATACCGGCTGGATCATGCTTTGACTGGACTCGTCAAACAGGCGCAGTTCGTCAACCGCAATGCAGCGATCTTCGGCCTGGAAAAACCGGTCAATTACTTCTGATGCGGCATATACTTCGGCCCGTCCGGTATATTGATCTTCCATTTTTGCAACTTTTTCGTTGCGGAAATCTTCGGCCGGGACATCAAGAATTACCGCTTTTACCCGCATATTGGTGTCGCGGCTGACCAAGATAACCTGACGACCTTCCTCGGCCAAGCCGCGGCAAACCTGCAAAATTCGGTTGTCTGCCTTGGAACGGTCCCAGTGCGGCGGCATCGATGTATCCAGATGATTGATGGCGATGCGAAGCAGGCCGCCTTCATCATTGAGCAGGACTCCGTCAATCAGATTGCCTTTGGCTCTCAGCTGGTCAATAATCCGGCTGACCTCACGGCTATTGGCGCCCCGGTCATTGGGCTCCGATTTGAAACGATCCAGTTCTTCCAGTACGACTTCTGGTATGACAATCGTGTGTTCGCTAAAAGCAAATAAGGAGTGAGGAGAGTGCAACAGTACGTTTGTGTCCAGTACATAGTGCTTTATCAAACAAATCCCCCTCTTTTATCCAGGCGCTTTGCCCTATATAATTTATTCGATAGTCCGAGAATAATTCCTACTCGTATTTGCGAGATTCGTGGCAAAATGTTAGTTTTAACAAAATAATAATAATTCTGTATGAAGGGAGCAAGAGGATGGAGCAGAAAGCGGAACCATTTCATATTGTACTGGTCGAGCCGGAGATTCCCGGTAATACCGGCAACATCTCCAGGCTATGCGCAGCGACCGGCTGTCACTTGCATCTGGTCCGACCGCTCGGGTTTACGATCGATGACAAAAATCTAAAGCGGGCCGGGTTGGACTATTGGCATCTCTTAACAATTTTCTATCATGACAGTTTTGCCGAGTTGCAGCAGCTATATCCGAACGGACGTTTTTTTTGCCATACAACAAAAACAGATAAATTCCACAGCGAGGCAACATTTCTGCCGGGAGACTTTCTGGTCTTTGGCAAGGAAACGGCCGGCTTACCGGCCGCGATTCTGGAGCAATATCCGGGCCGATGCATCCGGTTGCCGATGATTGAGGGCGCGCGGTCACTGAATCTGTCAAATGCGGTGGCGGTGTCGGTTTATGAAGCGCTGCGCCAGACAGGATATGGTGACCTGCGATGAAGAGGGCGGTATTTGGCCCGTCCGGCAATCCGGACAGTTTTTATGCAGCCGGCCACAAATCTTCGTTGGAAATGCCTGCATGGCTGGCCGGACTTGGTCTTGGCGCATACGAATATTCGCTGACCCGCGGCGTCAATATTGGCGAAACTACCGCCCGTGCACTGGGAGACAAGGCGGCCGCCCATAACATTGCCATGAGCGTGCATGCCCCCTACTATATCAGCCTGGCAACTGAGGATGAAACGACAGCCGCCAATACAACCCGGCACTTTCTGAAGTCGCTGGAAGCGGCCCGCTGGCTCGGTGCTGACCGGATCGCTTTTCACCCTGGCGGTATCGGCAAAATGTCCAGGCAAAGCGCGCTGGACTTGGCAAAACGCCGCCTGGCAGCGGTGCTGGAAGAAGCGGAAAAAGCCGGCCTGACCGAAGGCTACTTGGCGGCGGAGACGCACGGCAAAGCAAACCAGCTGGGAACGTTGGATGAAGTACTGGAACTGTGTCAACTTTCGCCACGGGTTATTCCGCTGGTTGATTTTGCCCATTTATATGCTGTGGCCGGGGGTGGCTATGCCACAGAAGCCGAATATGCGGCTGTTTTTGAAAAAATTGCCGTGACACTGGGGCCGGCGGCTGCACAAAACCTGCACATTCATTTTAGCAGCATCGAATTTTCCAAAGGCGGTGAAAAACGCCATTGGTCATTTCGCGATGAATTTGGCCCGCCGTATCAGCCGCTGATGCTGGCGATTGCGCGGGGCGGTTTTGCGCCGCGGATCATTTGCGAATCAGCCGGAACTCAGGCTGAAGATGCCCTGACAATGCAGGAGTTCTATCTGAGCCTATTGAAATGATATAATATAAAAGTGTATTTTTTGTATTTTTGCTGGGAGGAATCAGGATGAACGCATACGACAAAGGAAATGAACTGGCCCGCGCATTGAAGGAATCCGACGAATTCAAGGCGCTGGGCATTGCGCGTCGTTCACTCGACACCGATACGGTTGCCCGGGATATGGTCAAAGATTTTTTGCGCAAGCAAATGGAGATGCAACTGGAAGTAATGTCAGGCAAGGCGGATGCCAGGGAAAAAGAAGCGGCCCTGCAGAAACTGGCTGAACTGCTGGCGATGAATACACGGGCCCGCGAGTATATTACCGCCCATTTTCGTTTTCAGCAGGTGATGACGGATATCTACAAAATGATAGGCGATGCCGTGGGTGAAGGGTTGGATCCGTTTGCAGAAAAATAATCTGACAGGTAGCGACTGGGTTGACCTGTTTTCAAACTGTTTGCCGGCGGAACAAATTTTGTTGCAGGAACCGATGTCCCGTCATACGACGTTCGCAATTGGCGGGCCGGCGGACTGTATGGTTTTACCGGCCAGTGCAGCCGATGCGGCTGAGATTTTGCGACTGACAGCGCAGCATGAGTTGCCGTTGACAGTGATTGGTAAAGGTTCCAATCTATTGGTCAGAGACAAAGGGATTCGCGGCTTGGTGCTGAAGATTGGCGAGCCGATGGCTGACCTGCGCTGTGAAGGTGATTCTATTATTGTCGGCGCAGGAGCGTTGCTGGCTGATGTTGCCCAATTTGCCGCTCGGTGCGAATTGACCGGACTGGAATTTGCCATTGGCATTCCCGGTAGCATCGGCGGGGCTGTATTCATGAATGCCGGCGCATACGACGGAGAAATAAGCAAGGTGGTCGCCGAAGTTACGGCGGTTTGTCAGGATGGCAGCATCCACAGTATCTCTGCCGAGGACATTCAATTTGGCTACCGCCACAGCATCTTTCAGGAAAACCACTGCGTAATCTGTGAAGTTAGACTATGCCTGCAAAAAGGCAACAAGATTGAAATTGAAGCCACTATGGCAGACCTGACAGAGCGCCGGGAAAGCAAACAACCGCTGGAATGGCCGAGCGCCGGCAGCACGTTTCGTCGCCCGCCCGGCCATTTTGCCGGAACGCTGGTGGAACAGGCCGGTTGCAAGGGGTTGTGCTGCGGTGACGCAAAGGTGTCGGACAAGCACGCCGGTTTTTTGATCAACACAGGCAAGGCGAGTGCAGCAGAAGTCCAGGAATTGATTAACTTGGTGCAGGCGCGGGTCAAGGAAAATTCGGGTGTGGAATTGTGGCCTGAAGTGATCATATTGGGTGAGGAGTGAAAAAACCATGCAGCTGACTTTTTTAGGCGCTACCATGGGGGTTACTGGGTCCAGTTTTCTGTTGGAAACAGATGGCCAAAAGATACTCATCGACTGCGGCATGTTTCAGGGATCGAAATTGATCAGCGCGATGAACCGGCGGGCGTTCGTTTATAATCCCGGTGAACTGGACTGTGTACTGCTGACCCATGCGCATATTGACCATAGCGGATTGTTGCCCCGCCTTTGTAAAATGGGGTTTAAGGGACCGATATATGCGACGCGGGGAACGATAGAACTGTGCTCCATAATGTTGCCGGACAGTGCATATATTCAGGAGTTTGATGCAGAAATTGAAAACCGGAAAGGCAAACGGATGGGTAGGCCGCCGGTCAACCCGCTTTATACCGTCGATGATGCCCAGGCGTGCCTGAAGCAATTCCGTCCAGTTGAATACGAAGCGGATTTTCCGTTGGCGGAGAATACCCATGTGCATTTTCACGATGCGGGGCACATTCTTGGTTCTGCTATGCTGGAAATCCATGCTTCAGAAATGGGAACTGAAACCCAACTGTTGTTTTCCGGCGATTTGGGGCGATCAAATCAACCAATCATCAAGGATCCGTTCTTTGCCAAACAGGCCGATTTCGTTATTATGGAATCGACATACGGCGACAGGGAACATGCCGAGATCAACTGGGAAGACCGCTTGGCGGAAATCATCAATGAAACAGTGGAACGTAACGGAAATGTTATTATTCCGGCGTTTGCCGTCGGTCGTACCCAGATCATGCTTTACTATATCAACCGTTTGTTCAAAGCAGGGCGAATACCGGCGGTGCCGGTGATTATTGATAGTCCGCTGGCGATTGCCGCGACAGATATTTTCCGTCGCAATACCCAGTATTATGATGCGGAATCGCGGGCTATCCTGAAAAACGAGTCGTTTGGCCCCTTGGAATTGCCTCAGCTGCGTTTCAGCCGGACTGCTGATGAATCCAAAGCGATTAATTCGCTGGAATCACCGGCGATCATCATTTCGGCCAGCGGCATGGCCGATGCCGGACGTATCCTGCATCATCTGAAACATAACTTGTGGCGGCAGGAAAGCAGTGTGCTGTTTGTCGGATTCCAGGCGGAAGGCAGTCTGGGTCGGCGATTGGTTGAAGGCGGCAAGCGGGTCCGCATCATGGGTGAAGAAATCAACGTCCATGCACGAATCTATAATTTGGATGGTTTGTCGGCGCATGCCGACCGGGATGATATGATGAAATGGTTAGCTTGTTTCGACCCCAAACCGACCACGGTGTTTTTGGTGCATGGCGAACTGACCAGCGCCCAGGCACTATCAGGGTTGATTAGCGAAAAAATGTCGATTCCGGCCTATATCCCGCGTTATGGCGATGTTGCGATAATTCAGGGCAAGACCTGGCAGGTGTCGCCTACGTTGCGGCAACCGCAGCTAGAGCCGGCTGTTGTGCAGTTGCAGGATTCGCTGAATGAAGTGGATGCGATTTGGGCCGAGTACAAACAAAAAATGGAGTCCATGGTTGCGGGCAGTTCGGCCAAAGTCCCGGCAATTTTGAGTCGGGTGGAAACAATTCGCAAGTTTGTGCGAAAAACATTGAATGATCTATAAGCAAATTGCGGAAGTATTCAGGAGGGAATCGGATGGGACAGGGTTTGTGGTCCAAAGTGAGCGGGGCTTTATCTAACGGTGACGCTGCGGCTGACGAGGCGGCGGAGGTTGAACGTAAAAATAATAAGACTGGCGATAAATTCAGGTTTGCTGTGTATGTGCTGACGTCCATGGATGACGGAAAACGGGCGGCAGATGCGCTGAACAGCGGAAACGGCGTGGTGGTTAATGGGGAGAGTCTTGATGAAATGACATTTCAACGAGTACTCGATTTTCTCGATGGCGCTGCGCACGTGTTAGGGGTATCGAGTCGTTCTGTGTCCGGCAATGTCCAGGTGTACGCACCGCCGGGGATGGACATGGTCGATGAAATTGGCTCGTACTATGGCAATCTGACGCCTGGAAAGAAGCGATTTGATGTCTGATTTTGTCCACCTTCACGTCCATAGCGAGTATAGCCTGCTTGACGGCGCCGGCCGGGTGTCCGATTTGGTGCAGCGGGTCAAGGACGCAGGGATGTCTGCCGTTGCGATTACCGATCATGGCAATATGTACGGTGCGGTTGAGTTTTTTAAACAGGCCCGTAAACAGGGCATTCGGCCGATCATCGGCTGCGAAGTATATATTGCGCCGCGCAGCCGTTTTGACAAAGTGGCGGGCGAGGGCGAATCGTATTACCATCTCGTACTGCTGGCCGAGACCCAGGCTGGCTATAGCCAGTTGGTGGAGCTGGTGTCGCGTGCTTATACGGAGGGTTTTTATTACAAGCCGCGGATTGACAAGGCACTGTTGGCCGAACATCATGAAGGGCTGATCGGGCTTAGCGCCTGTATCGCCGGCGAAATTCCATCCCTTTTGCTAAAAGGGGATGATCAGGCAGCCGAAGCCGCCGCCCGCGAATATGTCGAGATTTTTGGTCAGGACAATTTTTTTATTGAGATTCAGGACCATGGGATTCCGGAGCAGCAGGAAACCAATCCCCAGTTGGTGGCTTTGGCCCGGAAGCTGGGAATCGGCCTCGTTGCCACCAATGATATCCATTATATTGACCGTGCGGATGCCGATGCGCATGACGTGTTGCTGTGCATCCAGACAGGGAAGTGCGTGGAAGATACCGTAAGGATGCGGTTTCCCTCGCAGGAGTTTTATCTCAAGACGCGGGATGAGATGGCTGAGCTGTTTCCCGAATATCCTGAAGCACTGACAAATACCTGCCGGATTGCCGAGCGCTGCCAGGTCGAATTTGAATTTGGTCAGTTGCATTTGCCGAATTTTCCTGTGCCGGAAGGGGAAACCCCAGACGGTTTTTTGAGCGCACTATGCGATGCGGCACTGTCGGAACGCTATCCGGCCGCCGGTCCGGAAGTGCGGCAACGCCTGGACTTCGAGCTGTCGGTCATCCAAACGATGGGCTTTTCCAGTTACTTTCTGATTGTCTGGGATTTCGTCCGGTTTGCCCGCGAGAACAAGATTCCGGTCGGGCCGGGCCGTGGTTCGGCGGCGGGAAGTATCGTTGCCTATCTGCTCAAGATCACCAATATTGATCCTTTAAAATACGGCTTGCTGTTTGAACGGTTCTTAAATCCCGAACGGATCACGATGCCGGATATCGACATCGATTTTTGCTATGTCCGGCGCGGTAAAATCATCGAATATGTTGCCGCGCGTTATGGCAGCGATCATGTGGCCCAGATCATTACTTTTGGAACCATGGCGGCCCGCGCGGCAATTCGCGATGTGGGGCGCGCCCTTAACGTATCGTTCGGCGAAGTGGATCGGATCGCGAAACTGGTACCCACAGTATTGAACATCACGCTGAAAGATGCACTGGCGATGAGTCAGGAATTGAAACGATTATATGAAGAAGACCAAACGGCCCGTAAAGTCCTTGACATTGCCATGTCGTTGGAAGGGTTGCCACGCCATGCTTCCACCCATGCCGCCGGACTGGTGATCGCCAAAGACTCGCTGAACTGCCAGGTTCCGGTGCAGAATTCAGCTGACGGTTTTATTACTACCCAATTTGATAAGGACTGCATTGAGGAAATAGGTTTTCTTAAGATGGATCTTCTCGGACTGCGTACACTGACAGTGATTGGCGATACGATTGATTTGGTTCGCGCCCATCGGGGCATTGAAATCGATATTGATGCAATCCCGCTGGAAGACCCGGCGACCTGCGCCATGTTGTCGCGCGGTGAAACCGTGGGAGTTTTTCAGATGGAATCCGGCGGCATGACCAACTTGGTCAAGGAACTCAGGCCGGACCGATTTGACGACCTGATTCCTCTGGTGGCTTTATATCGCCCGGGACCGCTGAACAGCGGCATGGTCGATGATTTTGTCCGGGGACGTCATGGCACGAAACAGTCAGTCTATCAACATCCGCTGCTGGAACCGATTTTGTCCGATACCTTTGGCGTCATCCTGTATCAGGAACAAGTCATGCAAATCGCCTCCGTTATGGGCGGTTTTACCTTGGGACAGGCTGATTTGCTGCGACGGGCCATGGGCAAGAAAAAGCACGATGTGCTGGCAGCGCAGCGGGAACGTTTTCTGGCTGGGGCTACTGAGCGGGGGGTGTCCCTGCCGGTTGCCAACGAAGTATTCAGCCTGATGGAAAAGTTTGCCGACTACGGATTTAATAAATCACATAGTGCGGCATACGCGCTGGTGGCTTACCAGACTGCATACCTGAAGGCGCATTACCCGGCCGAGTTTATGGCGGCCATGTTGACCAGCGTTATGGGTGAAAGTGACCGTGTCGGCTACTTTATTGAAGAATGTCGCAAAAATGGAATCAAAATTCTGCCGCCGAATATCAATTGCAGCGGACTGAGTTTTTCAGTTGAGGACTCAGCAATCCGGTTTGGTCTGGCCGGAGTGAAAAATGTCGGCGAAGGCGCGATTGAAAGTATTGTGTCAGCCCGCAAGCAGGGTGAATTCAAATCGCTGGTTGACTTTTGCGAACGGATCGATATGCGCCTGGTCAACAAACGGGTATTAGAGAGCCTGATAAAAGCCGGCGCATTTGACTGGACAGACCTGCGTCGGGCTCAATTGCTGGCGGTTTGTGAACAGGCGGTGGATCTGGCGGTTTCCCGGCAACGCGATAAAAACAACGGTCAAATCGGCCTGTTTGGTGAAGAACAACTGGACAGCATCAACGAGCTCAGAATTCCCGAAATGGACGAGCTGCCCAAGTCGCAGATTTTGGCGATGGAAAAAGAGATGACCGGATTTTTCGTTACCGGCCACCCATTAGATGCTTTTCGCGAACATTTGGCGGGAGTGTCTAAAATCGGGACGCTTTTGTCCAAAGAGTGTACAGATAATCAGTCAGTGCAAATCGGTGGACTAGTGACTGCAGCCAAACGGATTCCCACCAAGAATGGTGATACAATGTGTTTTGTCACGTTGGAGGATTTTACTGGGTCTGTGGAGGTGATTGTGTTTCCCCGGACCTTTGAGCGGACGGGGCCATTATTGATTCCCGACCTGCCGGTGCTCATCGGCGGACGGGTCAGCATTATCGACGATAAAATAAAAGTGATTGCTGAATCGGTGGCGCCGCTAGGACAACAGAAGACCAGGGAGGTCCGATTGCGTATCCGTAAGGACCAGGAAACGCCAGATGTATTTGAGCAATTGAAACAGACCTTTTCAGTCTGCAAAGGGGAGACGGCCGTTTATCTCCAGTTGGTCGACCAAGGTCGGACCATCAAAACAGAGAAGAACTTCTGGATCAATCCATCTGTGGCAACAATAAAAAAGTTGGAAGCGATTCTCGGGCCGGGATCGGTTCAGTTGGCATGAAAATTGCATGACATGAGTGCGTAAACAGTAGTATGAACTACTATAATAATGAAAGGGGATAGTATTATGAAAGAAATCGTTATTGTCAGTGCAGTTCGGACTCCGGTTGGTTCCTTTAATGGAGGATTGGCATCTTTTTCGGCGGCCGATCTGGGGGCGCTGGCCATCGCCGAGGCTGTAAAAAGAGCCCAGATACAGCCGGGTCAAGTCGATGAGGTCATATTTGGCAACGTATTGCAGGCAGGACTGGGACAAAATGTTGCACGGCAGTGCGCAATCAAAGCGGGTATTCCTGATGTCGCTCCTTCTTTTACTGTAAACAAGGTCTGCGGATCTGGTCTGAAGACCGTCAATCTGGCAGCACAGGCATTAATGGCCGATGATGCGGAAATCATCGTCGCCGGTGGAACCGAAAGCATGTCGCAGGCGCCTTACATACTGGACAGCAAAGCTCGCTGGGGTTATCGCATGGGCAATGCCAAAGTCATTGACGTGATGATCCAAGACGGACTGTGGTGTGCATTCAATGATTACCATATGGGCATCACGGCGGAAAACGTCGCCGCCAAGTTTAATGTGACCCGCGAAGAGCAGGATCAGCTGGCTTTTGAATCGCAAACCAAAGCTGTCAAGGCGATCGATGCCGGTTATTTCAAACAGGAAATTCTGCCTGTTGTGATCAAAGGTAAAAAAGGCGACGTAGTATTTGACACCGACGAGTATCCCAAACGAGACGCTGCAGTTGACAAGTTGGGCGCGCTGAAGCCGGCATTCAAGAAAGACGGAACGGTCACAGCCGGAAATGCATCGGGAATCAATGACGGCTCAGCCGCGTTGGTGCTGATGACAGCAGAAAAGGCCAAAGCGCTCGGACTTAAGCCGTTGGCGAGAATTCTCGGTTACGGTTCCGGCGGCGTAGATCCCTCGATCATGGGAATTGGACCGGTACCTGCCACCCGCAAGGCCCTGGCCAAAGCAGGTCTGAAAGTTGAAGACCTCGATCTGATCGAAGCTAATGAAGCCTTTGCGGCTCAATTCCTGGCTGTCGGCAAAGAACTCGGTTGGGCAAAAGACAAAGTCAACGTTCACGGCGGTGCCATCGCGATCGGTCACCCGATCGGCGCCAGCGGTGCCCGCATCTTGGTGACATTGATCCACGCATTGCAACAGCATGACAAAAAAATTGGTCTGGCCACATTATGTATCGGTGGCGGACAGGGTTGCGCAACGATAATCGAACGGTTATAATATGTATTGAGAAACATTTCACAATGTCGGCAACATCTGCACCGGAGGCAGGAGCTGCTCCCGGTGCAGATGTTTTTGGGCAAAATCAAATCTTATATTAAGGAAAGGGGATTCAACTAATGAGTTTCGAACTGAACGAAGACCAAAAAATGATGCAGAAAATTGCCCGGGAGTTTGCCGAAAAAGAGGTTGCCCATGGCGCCGAAGAGCGAGATGAGCATGAGAGTTTTTCCCGCCCTCTGTATGATGCGATGGCCGGTCTGGGGCTGACGGGAATTTGTTTTCCCGAACAGTATGGCGGAGCGGACGGAGATGTGTTAAGCTATATTCTAGCAATTGAAGAAATTTCAAAAGCCGACTCAGGGCTGGGAATTGCTCTTTCCGCTACTGTTTCTTTGTGTGCGTGGCCGATTTTTGCCTATGGTACGGAAGAACAAAAGCAAAAATATCTCAAACCGCTGGCAGAAGGCGAAAAAATGGGCGCATTTGGCCTTACCGAGCCAAACGCAGGTACTGATGCATCTGGACAGCAAACCGTTGCAGTGCTTAATGGTGACCATTATGTTTTGAACGGCAGCAAAATTTTTATCACCAATGCCGGCGAAGCTGAAACATATATCGTTTTTGCGATGACCGACAAGTCCAGAGGCGTGAGAGGGATTTCCGCCTTTATCCTTGAAAAAGGAGCGCCGGGCTTTACGTTTGGTAAAAAAGAACACAAAATGGGTATCCGTTCTTCGCAGACGATGGAATTGATTTTCCAGGATGTGAAAGTACCGCTGGATCAAATGCTTGGCAAAGAAGGCGAAGGATTCAAGATTGCCATGACCACATTGGACGGCGGCCGCATCGGCGTAGCTGCCCAGGCGCTGGGAATTGCAACGGCTGCTTTGGATTTTGCCGTAAAATACTCCAAAGAGCGGGTACAGTTCGGCAAGCCGATTTCCGCCAACCAGGCGATATCCTTCATGCTGGCTGATATGGCGACCAAGGTCGAGGCTTCCCGTTTGCTGACCTATCGCGCGGCAGCGCTGAAAGACGCGCACAAACCTTTCTCTAAAGAAGCAGCGATGGCTAAACTGTTTGCCTCGGATTCGGCAATGGAAGTCACGACCGATGCCGTCCAGGTGCTCGGCGGTTATGGCTACAGCCGCGAATATCCCTGTGAACGCTACATGCGGGATGCGAAAATCACACAGATCTACGAAGGGACTAACCAGGCACAGCGCATGGTCATCGGCGGCGCAGTGCTTCGGTAAGAACATACAACAAAAAAAGAGGAGGAAACCATTCAATGGAAATTGTGGTCTGTGTCAAGCAAGTGCCTGACACAACGGAAGTCAAAATTGATCCTGTAAAGAACACGTTGATCCGGGAAGGAGTCCCCAGTATCGTCAACCCCTTCGACAAGATTGCGGTGGAAGTGGCGTTACAGCTCAGGGAAAAACATGGCGGCAAGGTCAAAGTAATCTCGATGGGACCACCCCAGGCAGCCGATGCACTAAAAGAGTGTCTGGCCATGGGAGCAGATGAGGCTCTTCTCATCAGTGACCGTGCATTTGGTGGCGCCGATACCCTGGCTACAGCCTATGCGCTGTCCACTTCGATTGAAAAAATGGGACCGGTCGATCTCATTATCTGTGGCAAACAGGCGATTGATGGCGACACAGCCCAAGTAGGTCCCGGTATTGCCGAAAATCTGGGCTGGCCCCAGATCACCTATGCGGCTAAGATTGAAATCAACGGCGACACCATTAAGGTCGACCGCGAACATGATGACGGATACGAAGTCATGGAAACCAAACTGCCGGTCATGGTTACCGTCGTCAAATCGATTGCTGAACCTCGTTTCCCCACCGTTAAAGGAACAATGAAAGCAAACCGGACCCAGGTTCCGGTCTGGACAGCCGCCGATATTGCGGCTGATGAAAAGCGGATTGGTATGCCAGGCTCGCCGACCCAGGTACGGCGGATATTTACACCGACCCAGCGGAGTCAGGGCCAGCTGATCCAGGAAGAAACAGCGCAACAATCGGTAGCGAAGCTGATGCAACTGCTCGGCGACGCGAAAGTAATTTGAGGCAAGGAGGAACAATGAAATGGCTGTAATTGTCAATCAGGAGAAATGTGTTGGTTGTAGCGCCTGTGTTCCTGCTTGCCCGTTTGGCTCGATAGAGATGCGGGATGGCAAAGCGTATATCACAGAAAGCTGCACCATGTGCGGTGCATGTATCCCCGTTTGTCCGGTGGAAGCGATCTTGCGTGAGGAAATCGAACGCACCGTGGCAATGGATAAGACCGAATACAAGGGCGTCTGGGTTTTTATTGAGCAAAACCATGGTGAAATTAGGGGAGTAGCGCATGAATTGCTCGGCGAAGGCCGCAAACTGGCTGACGAACTGGGTGAAGAACTGGCCGGCGTGCTCATCGGTAACGGTGTGGAAGCACAAGCCAAAGAAGTTATCGCCAGTGGCGCTGACAAAGTTTACCTAGTCGAAGGCCCCGAGTACGATCACTACAATACCGAAGCCTACACCGTGGCATTTGTCGATTTGATCCAAAAATACAAGCCTACGGCGATTCTGGTTGGCGCGACCAACGATGGCCGCGATCTCGGTCCCCGCGTGGCTGCCCGGGTACGGACCGGCCTTTGCGCCGACTGCACCAATCTCAGTATCGATGCGGAAACAAAATTGGTTCTCTGGACCCGGCCGGCGTTTGGCGGCAACATCATGGCCGATATCCTTTGCCCGGAGCATCGTCCGCAGATGGGAACCGTCCGCCCCAAAGTCTTCAAAAAACCGGTGCCTGACTTTGGCCGTACCGGCGAAGTCATCAAGGTTGCCAGCAAAGTTAAAGAATCAGACCTGAAGGTCAAATTGCTGGATATCCTGACCGTCTGCACTTCAAACTGCAAGCTGGAAGAAGCCGATATTATCGTTTCTGGTGGCCGTGGACTCGGCAAACCCGAGAATTTCTCAGCGGTGGAAGCCCTGGCAGAAGCCATGGGCGGGGCTGTCGGCGCATCACGCGCAGCAGTTGACGCCGGCTGGAAACCTGCGTTGCACCAGGTCGGCCAGACTGGAAAAACAGTCGGACCAAAAATCTACATTGCCTGCGGCATTTCCGGTGCGATTCAGCATCTGGCAGGCATGTCGTCATCAGACACAATTATTGCGATCAACAAGGATGCCGATGCGCCAATCTTTAAAGTGGCGGATTATGGAATCGTTGGCGACGTGATGGAAGTGTTGCCGATATTGACGGCAGAGTTCGCCAAGTATCGGGCAGCCTGCAAATAGCAGCTGACTAAATTAAGAACTGCCCGGCGGATTATGCTTTTAATCCTACGGGCAGTTCTTATTACAACAAGATGTGAATGTTTTCACAAAAATGTTAAAATGAATGGAGGAATTCAGATGGTTAGAGATGTAGCGTTTGTTGATATCAAAGTTGGGGACACAGCCAGTATGGCAAAAACCGTGACCGAGTTTGATGTCTATTCTTTTGCCGGGGTTACAGGCGACTTTAATCCGGTACACATCAATACGGAATTTGCCAAAACAACCATGTTCAAAGAACGAATTGCTCATGGTATGTTGTCGGCAGGATTCATCTCCGCGGTTTTGGGTACTGCTCTGCCGGGGCAGAACACGATTTACCTCGGTCAGGAACTCCAGTTCAAAGCCCCGGTCAAAATCGGCGATACAGTAACAGCAATGGTGGAAGTCATCGAGAAGATTGAGGCGAAAAACCGGCTGATTCTGCGGACTACCGTTACTAATCAAGATGGTGTGATGGTGACTGACGGCAAAGCCACTGTAATGAAGAAATAGTCAGAGTAACGCCCTTCAGGCCCCGGAATGTTATTGATAGTTACAAAAAAGGACTGTGTGAAGCTTTCGCTTCACACAGTCCTTTTTTGTAACTGGTAGTCTTTTTGTTTTACTGCTTACACCAGACCGGTAACCGCGTGGAACGCGATCATGATGAAGCTCATTGCTACGGTGAAGACAACGGTGATCATGCCGATGTCGGCATAGGATTCCTTGTGGGTCAGGCCGCAGACTGCGATCAGCGTGATGACGGCGCCATTGTGGGGCAGACTGTCAAGGCCGCCGCAGGCAAGGGACGCGATACGATGCAGCATCTGGGGATCCAGGCCGACTTGGTTGGCCCACTCAAGCCAGGGTTTGGCCATGGCGCCGAGGGCGATGGACATGCCGCCGGAAGCGGAACCGGTGATGCCGGCGAGGATGTTGACGGTGAGGGCCTCAGAGACCAGCGGCGAGCCACCGAACTTGATACCGAGCAGGAAGTCGGCGATGGTTTTGAATCCGGGCAGCGAGGCGATAACGTTGCCGTAACCGACCTCGGAGGCGGTGTTCATGATCGCCAGCAGGGAACCGATGGCGCCGGCATTGATGGATTTGGCCATCGTAATGCTTTTGGGCATCGATTTGTAGCCGATGGCAATCGCAGCTGCGATGCCGATGACCAGAGAGATGATGAGGGACCAGATGCCGAGAACGTTTTTGATGCCAGGCGCCATCAAAGGCGGGGTTTTGCCGAGAATCTTGACAAGTTGTTGAAACGTGTTGGGATCAAAAGTTACAAGGAAGGTGACGATATAATTGACTACAACAACGAGAACCAGCGGCACGATGGAAAGGATGGGCGAAGGCAGATTCGAGAAGTCCATATTGGCTTCCGGTTCGTTGATGGTATGTTTGCCATACCCCTCGCCGCGAGCTCTCGCAACTTTTAGACGATAGTTGAACCAGAGAACCGTCAGTATGAAGATGGCGATGGCGGCGACCATGCCGGTCCATGGAGCGGCATAGGCGGTGGTGCCGTAGAAGTTGGTCGGGATGATGTTCTGGATCTGGGGAGTTCCGGGGAGGGCGGTCATGGTGATGGTGAAGGAGCCTGCGGCGATAGCACCGGGGATCAAGCGCTTGGGAATGTCGGCTTCTTTGAACAGGTTGGCTGCGAACGGATAGATCGCGAACACGACGACGAACAGGCTGATGCCGCCGTAGGTCATGACGTAGCAGGCGATGACAACAGCCATGATGGCGTTTTTGTGACCGACTTTTTCAACGATCCAGTGGGCGATGGATTTTGCCAGACCGGTGTCTTCCATGACTTTGCCGAAGACGGCGCCGAGCAGGAAGACGGGGAAGAACGCTTTGACGTAAGTAACCGCATTACCCATAAATAGTTCGGTATAGGAGGGCATGACCGGTAGTCCCTGCAGGAAAGCTGCAAGCAGTGCGAATACTGGCGCGAACACGATGACGGAGTACCCTTGGTAAGCGACGTACATGAGGCAGGCAAGACTTAACCAAATACCTAATACTTCCATAAGACAGTTGACTCCTCCTTTAACTTTTTGTGCTTCAACCACTCGTGGGCGGATGGGCCTACGCAGTGGATAGAATACATTGTCTGACTATTATGCAAGATTTGTGCCAATGCTTTTTGAATGGCGAAAACTTTTCTTGCCATTAGCCGGATAGGGTCTTGGTGGAATCGTACCGACTACATTATATATTAGGTAAAATCAAAAGAATAGTTGCACAATTCACAATTTGCGACACTTGTTCGCGAAAGCGGACCATTGCTTGAATAACTTCAGGGATCATAATGTTACCGTGTTACAATTTGTGACGTTCATGAAAAAATCAAAAAGTTGTTTAGACAGATAGACGGTGTATAGAACGAAGGACAAAATACTAGACAGTGCAATAGACAATAATTTTGAGTATGTCTAATATGGACATACAGATTTGACGAAGGCGTTGTGTCATGGAAGTAGCGCAGCAAATCGATAAAAACATATTCTGGGGGTAAGGATGATGTGCCTTGGCATGAAAGTTGCATATGTTTGGCTGTTGATGAAATTTTCTTAATAAATAAGGAGGGTTTAGTTCAATGGCTAAATTTATCACCGCGACTGAAGCTGCCAAACTGGTCAAAGACGGCGATATGATTGCTACTGGCGGTTTCGTAGGCAATGGACATCCTGAAGCACTGACCTTGGCAATGGAAAAACGATTCCTGGCGGAAGGCGCTCCCCGCAATCTCGGACTGGTGTATTGCGCTGGACAGGGTGATGGAAAAGACCGTGGCCTAAATCATTTCGGTTATGAGGGAATGGTCAAGCGGGTTGTCGGCGGGCATTGGAATTTGGCGCCAAAACTTGGCAAACTTGCAGTGGAAAACAAAATTGAAGCCTATAATTTTCCACAGGGAACCCTGACGCACTGGTTCCGTAGCGTTGCTGGCAAAAAACCGGGCGTGATTACGAAAGTGGGGTTAAATACGTTTTGCGACCCACGGGTTGAGGGCGGAAAAATCAATGATGTGACCAAGGAAGATCTGGTGGAAGTCATTCAGCTGGGTGGTGAAGAGTGGCTCTGGTATAAACCTTTCCCGGTAAATGTCGCTTTTATTCGTGGAACTTCTGCTGATACGCATGGCAATATTTCCATCGAAAAAGAAGCCTTGGCGCTTGAAATCCTTCCCATAGCACAAGCGGCGAGGAATTCGGGCGGCATTGTTATTGTGCAGGTTGAGCGAGTGGTTGAAGTCGGCAGCCTGAAACCAATGGGTGTGAAAGTTCCTGGAATTTTGGTCGATTATGTTGTGGTTTGTGAAGATCCATCCCTACATATGCAAACCTTCTCCGAACAGTACAATCCCGCTTATTCCGGTGAAATTCGCATTCCGCTGACCAACCTGACAGTTATGGCGCTGGACGAGCGCAAAGTAATCGCCCGTCGCGCCGCAATGGAACTGATTCCCAATGCGATCGTCAACCTGGGAATTGGCGTTCCAGAGGGCGTTGCCAATGTTGCCAACGAAGAAGGAATCGGCAACATGATGACCCTCACCGTTGAGCCAGGCCCCAGTGGCGGTGTTCCGGCCGGCGGGCTGAGCTTTGGCGCCGTGACCAACCCGGAAGCGATTATCGACCAACCCTATCAGTTTGATTTCTATGATGGCGGCGGTCTGGACCTGGCCTATCTGGGGCTGGCAGAGACTGATCCGCATGGCAATATCAATGTCAGCAAGTTCAAAGGACGGGTTGCCGGGTGCGGCGGTTTTATCAACATTACGCAAAACGCAAAACGGGTTGTCTTCTGTGGCTCTTTCACCGCAGCAGGCTTAGAAGTGGTTGTCGGCGACGGAAAACTGACAATCATCAAAGAAGGGAAAGCCCGTAAATTTCTGGATCATGTCGAACAAATCACATTCAGCGGCGATTACGCCAAGAAAGTAAAACAACCGGTTCTGTATGTGACGGAGCGTGCGGTGTTTAAACTGACAGCCGATGGCATGATGCTGATTGAAATCGCGCCGGGTATTGATCTGGAGAAAGATGTGTTGGCATTGATGGATTTCAAACCAATCATTTCCCCCAACCTGAAAATTATGGATGAACGGATATTCAGGATGGAAAATATGGGATTGAAGGATATGGTTCAGTAGAATTCTGTAATTCGGAGAATGAAGGAGGACTCTGTAATGCATGAAGTATGGATCGTTGGCGCAAAACGGACGCCAATCGGTGATTTTCTCGGCAAACTGAAAGATGTCTGCGCGGTCGATCTCGGCGTGACAGTTGTCAACGCAGCCCTGGCGCAGGCGGGTGTGTCTGCTGCCCAGGTGCAGGAAATTGCCTGCGGTCAGATTTACAAAGCAGGCGCCAAAGGTAACCCTGGCCGTCAGATCCAGCTAAAATGTGGGATGCCAGTGGAAAGCTATGCCTGTACGGTAGATCAGCAGTGCGGTTCCGGCATGAAGGCGTTTGAAATTGCCAGCCAATCGATCATGTTGGGAAAAAGCGATATTGCAGTTTCCGTCGGCATTGAGAGCATGACCCAGGCGCCGTATCTGCTGAAAGGCGCTCGCGAAGGCCACCGAATGGGCAACGGGGAAATGCTCGACAGTATGTTGTCGGACGGCCTCATTTGCGCCATTATGGGTTACCACATGGGTAATACGGCCGAGAACCTGGCGCAGAAATATAACATTACTCGTCAGGAGCAGGATGAACTGGCGCTGCTCAGCCATCAACGGGCGATTAAGGCGATTCAGTCCGGCGTGTTCAAGGAGGAAATCGTGCCAGTGACGATTGAAACTAGAAAAGGTCCGATTGTGATCGATACCGACGAACATCCGCGCGCTGATGTGACTATCGAAAAATTGGCGGCGATGAAGCCAGCATTTAAAAAGGATGGGACTGTTACGGCCGGTAATGCATCAGGCGTGAATGACGGTGCTGCCGCATTGGTGCTGGTTTCGGCAGAAAAAGGCAAAGCACTGGGACTGAAACCGCTGGCGAAACTTCGCGCCACAGCTAATTTTGGCGTTGCGCCTGAAGTTATGGGTATCGGCCCGGCGTTTGCCATTCCTAAAGCGATTGAACTGGCCGGTTTGACGGCTGAGGATATCGGCTACTATGAAATCAATGAGGCGTTTGCTGCACAATTTTTGGCAGTGAATCGTGAATTGAAACTCAGTATGGACAAAGTGAATGCCAATGGATCAGGAATTGGCCTGGGGCATCCGGTTGGTTGCACGGCGGCCCGAATTATCGTGTCGTTGATTTACGAGATGCATCGCCGGAATGTTCGTTACGGACTTGCTTCCCTGTGCGTCGGCGGTGGGCCGGCCATAGGAACAGTCATAGAAAAAATGTAAGAATAGGGGGCACCATCATGAGAGGTCTAAAAGACAAAATTGTTGTCATCACAGGAGCTGCCGGAGGAATTGGCAAAGCATCCGCACTGCGTTTCGCCGAGGAAGGCGCAAATATCGTAGTTGCTGATTTTGCCGATGGTTCCGCAACGGTAAAAGAAGTCGAGGATATGGGCCGCAAAGCAATTTATGTAAAAACTGACGTAACCAGTATCGAGAGCGCCCAGGCTATGGTTGCCAAGGCGATTGAAGTATTCGGCCGGGTTGATGTTCTGATTAATAATGCTGGGATCACCAAGGATGCTATGATGAAAAAAATGGCCAAAGAATCCTGGGACGCAGTCATTGCTGTCAATTTGACCGGGGTGTTCAACTGTACTTCGGCCGTTCTGCCCAATATGTTGGACAATAAGTCCGGCGTTGTTCTTACCACTTCGTCGATTGTCGGTCTGTTCGGCAATGTTGGACAGACTAACTATGCCGCTACAAAATGGGGCGTTATCGGCATGACCAAATCCTGGGCCAAAGAAATGGCCAAGAATGGGCTGCGGTTCAACTGCGTCGCTCCTGGTTTCATTGGTACCGACATGGTCCGCAAAATCCCGGCCGAAGTGTTGCAGGAAAAAATCATTGTAAAAATCCCTGCCGGTCGCTTGGGCGAGCCGGAGGAAATTGCCGCTGCATTTGCGTTCCTCGCCTCTGATGACGCAAAATTTATTAATGGAACCGTGCTCAGCGTAGACGGCGCCTGCACAATTTAATAATAGCTCTCTGGGTCGATCCAGGTAAAAGACTCCGTGAAAAAATGCGGAGTCTTTTATTTTGTGCTACAATAAACCATAGATGTCTATTGTGCTGGACAGCCGCTTGTTGGTTACGCTGGAAAACGGGGAGGGGTTCTGTTGATCGTTCGTGATTTGATGAGCAAAAAGCTGATCACATTGAATGGTGGAGTATTTCTGTCGGATGCGGCGCGGATTTTCTATGAGAATAATATCGATGGAGCGCCGGTCGTTGATGACGATGGAATGTTGATCGGGTTGTTGACGAAAACTCACCTGATTCAGTCGATTGCGAAACAGACCGATATTTCGGCCCAGCGGGTCCGCGATGTAATGACATCCAATGTGTTTAGCCTCAAGGATTCCATGTTGGTTGATACATTGCAGCAAAACAACCTGCTGGCCAAATACGGACGGTTTCCGGTCGTGAATGCGAACAACCAGCCAATCGGCTTTTTGACGCGTACAGATATGGTGCGCTATCTCTCGGAAAAATCGGTTTCAATGGCGGAAGAATTTGAGGCGGTACTGCACTCGGTCAACAATGGTGTCATCGCGATCAATGCCGCAGGCAATGTGACGCTGTTCAACCCGGCTGCACAGGCGATTACTGGCATGAAAGCGGAAAAAGTCGTGGGGCGGTCGATTAATGATGTGATTCCAAATACCGGACTGATGAGAGTGCTGGAAACCGGGCTTGCTGAAGCACCGCATAAAATGAAGGCCGGCACTTCGCAAATCATGACTAAGCGTTCGCCAATTATCAAGAATAATAAAATTGTTGGGGCGGTGGCGATTTTTCAGGATGTAACCGAACTGCAAAAAGTGGCCTCTGAACTCGAGGAGGTCAAGGATCTCAAGAGCACGTTGGATTCAATCGTTAACAGTATTTTTGACTGCATTGTCGTCGTTGACAAAAATGGTGTAGTCACAATGATGAATGAAGCTTATGGCGAATTTTTGAATATTGACCCGAAAAAGGCAATTGGCAAGCATATTACGGATGTGATTGAAAATACGCGGATGCATATAGTGGCGCAAACAGGCAAGCCGGAAATCTGCGACATGCAGAAAATCGGCGAACACAATACGGTCGTGACCCGGATTCCCATCGTTAAAGATGGGACTGTAACCGGCGCTGTAGGCAAGATGGTTTTCCGCGATGTCAAAGATCTGCGGATTTTGGCCCGCAAACTGACATCACTCCAATCGGAGCTGGATTACTACAAAGAAGAGCTGCGCAAAGTTCAGGGCGGCAAATATACAATTGATAGTATCATTGGCTCGGGTGAAAAAATCCAGTGGCTGAAAATGATTGCACTGCGTGCTGCCAAAGGAAACTCTACCGTCTTGGTTACCGGCGAAAGCGGTACCGGCAAAGAACTGTTTGCTCAGGCGATTCATTACGCGAGTGAACGTCGCCATGGCCCCTTCATAAAAATCAACTGCGCTTCGATTCCGGAGAATTTGCTCGAATCAGAACTGTTTGGCTATGAAGACGGTGCTTTTACCGGCGCCCGTAAAGGCGGTAAACCTGGTAAATTCGAACTGGCCAATGGCGGGACGATTTTCCTGGATGAAATCGGCGATATGTCGATGCCGATGCAAGCCAAACTGCTCAGGGTGCTGCAGGAACGTGAAATCGAACGCGTCGGTGGAACTAAGACCACCCCGGTGGATGTTCGGGTCATTGCGGCAACAAATCAGGAATTGGATGCGATGATGGCGCAGGGGACATTTCGCCAGGATTTGTACTATCGCCTGAATATCATTTCGATTCACATTCCGCCGCTGCGGGAACGCCGTGAGGACATTCCTGAACTATGCGAGGCCTTGTTGGGAAAAATCAACCGATCATTGCAGTTTGATGTAGCCGGGGTTTCAGCGGATGGATTACGAATGCTGACTGAATATGACTGGCCGGGAAATGTGCGCGAACTGGAAAATGTGCTGGAACGTTCCGTCAATCTGATGGATGATGAAGGTGAAATATTGCCGGAACATTTGCCGCCGATGATGCGGCGTTCTGCCGGCAAACTGGATTTGGCGAATATGGAAAAGAACCAGGAGCTTGCAGGAATAATGGAGGACGCAGAGAAACAAGCTATATATAAAGCGTTGGATGCAGCAGGCGGGAATCGGAGTAAAGCGGCAAAGATTTTGGGAATTCACCGGTCTGGTTTTTATCAGAAGCTGGCCAAGTACCAAATAAAACTATAACCGGAGGACGACGAGATGTGGACAGTGATTCATATTGCGGCGAACCGGGCGCAGGCAGAAATGGTAAAAAGTCTGCTGGAAAGTGAAGGCCTGATGGCGGAAATCCGCCCAGCCGGAATTTCGATGCTCGGGGATGGACTGTTCGAAGTTATGGCTCTGGAGTCCGAAGCAGAAGAGGCACGGGAAATTCTGTGCGAAACAGGAGGATGTCAATGAAAAGGACGAAAATCGTCTGTACGGCAGGGCCCAGCACAGATAAGCCTGGCACCCTGGAAGCGATGCTGAGGGCTGGCATGAATGTCGCCCGGTTTAATTTTTCCCATGGTAATCACGAAGGGCATGCAGCCAGGATCAAACAGGTCCGCGATGCTGCCGCAGCGGTAGAAGTGCCGGTTGCGATCATGCTTGACACCAAAGGCCCGGAAATTCGCATGGGCAAATTTGTCAACAAGAGCGTTATGTTGCTAGAAGGCGCCACATTTACGCTGACTGCGCGCGAGATCCCTGGTACGGTGGAAATCGTTTCGGTCAATTACAAAGGATTGCCGGAAGAAGTGACAGCCGGGCAGACGATCCTGCTGGCGGACGGACTGGTCAGCCTGCGGATTATTGAAGTGAACGGGCCTGACATTGTTACAACCGTTGAAAATTCCGGTGAAATCAGCGACTTTAAACGAGTTGCCGTGCCGGAAGTCCAATTGGGGCTGCCGTTTCTGTCGGACCAAGATGTGCTGGATATACTGTTCGGAGTGGAACAGGGGGTCGATTTCATTGCGGCGTCGTTTGTGCAAAAAGCGGCCGATGTTTTGGCGATCCGACGTGTTTTAGAGTCGCGGGGCGCCGACGGTCACATTATCGCCAAAATTGAAAACGCCGCCGGCGTGAAGAATATCGATGAAATCCTGAAAGTGGCCGATGGCGTTATGGTTGCGCGCGGCGACCTGGGGGTGGAAATCCCCACGGAAGATGTGCCGATCATTCAAAAGATGTTGATTCGACGTTGCAACCAAGTGGGCAAACCGGTTATTACGGCAACCCAGATGCTGGAGTCGATGATGGTCAACCCGCGGCCGACCCGGGCGGAAGCGACCGATGTGGCCAATGCGATCATGGATGGAACTGACGCCATCATGCTCAGCGGTGAAACGGCTTCCGGCAAGTATCCGGTGGAAGCGGTCACCGTGATGGCGACACTGGCCCGGCGGACCGAAGCGGCGCTGAACTATGGCGCCGTGATGGCAGCGCGCAATGAATTCTGTGATCACATCACCACCACCGATGCGATCAGCCATGCAACCGTGCAAGTGGCCTACGAACTGAATGCTGCCGCTATTATCACTTCGACCGAATCCGGCTATACAGCCCGGATGGTATCGAAATACCGACCGCAGGCGGCTATTGTAGCAGTGACGCCAAAAGAAAAAATGCTGCGCCGCATGTTGTTGCTCTGGGGGGTTCAACCAGTATTTGTGCCGTCGTCATCCAATACAGACGAAATGATGTCCAATGCAATTGCCGGCGCCATGGCATCCGGCTGGATAAAGTCAGGCGATCTGGTAGTGATTACTGCCGGCATCCCGGTCGGAATTACCGGCACCACCAACATGATCAAAGTGCATACTGTGGGGCAGATTTTGCTCAGGGGAACCGGCATTGGCCAACGCAAAGCAACCGGTGAGGTTTGTGTCGTAGCTTCGCCGCAGGATTTGGCCAAGGTCAAGCCGGGACAAATTTTGGTTGTCCATAGTTTGATGGATGAAATGGCGGCTGATGCTTGCAAAGCATTGGCGATTATTGCCGAAGAAGGCGGCCTGACATCTCAGGCGGCGATTGTCGGCGTCAGTTTTGGCATTCCGGTGATTGTCGGGGTCGAAGACGCCGTGGCCATGCTTGAGGATGGACTGATCGTAACGGTGGACACGGAACGAGGTTTGATTTATAAAGGGGAAATCCATGTCCGTTAAGCAGACTCACCTGCTGCGTCAACAGATAGCCGCAGGTGACTATGTTGAGGCGGCGGACACCGCGAAGTTACTCAAAGGAAATTCTGGCATCGGCTTTGATGAACTCATCCAGGAAGTGCACTATGCCGTAAATGCCCGGCAGGCCAACCTAGCCCTGGTTTTACTGGAAGACTGCCAACGGTTCTTCGAACCCGCAGGCAGCGCCGACCTACTGGAAAATCGGCTTGATCAGCTGACGGTGCTCGTTGCCTCCTGCCGACGTGAAAAAATGGATGATCCGGCCAGGCAGCTGGTTGCTTTAGTGCTGCACCTGCTGGATAAACCAGATTTTCCCCTCGAGCAGGGGCTCGTTGCTGCAGTCGCAAAATTTGCCGGGATTGCCGGGCGCTATGCACTGCGTCGCAAGGATTTGATCTGGTTTGGCCAAATTGCGCTGCCAAGTGTGAGCTGGGCGACGCGGTGTGAAAACTGCGCAGTCAGTGAACACTTTTTTCCTGTGCTGGAATCCTGGATGCACCGGATTACCAGTCAAGCATTGTTTAACGGGGTACCGGTCTTTTTTGAAGCTGCGTTTCTGCTGTTGATGGCAGAGAATAACAAAGCTGAATTTATGGCCCGGTTTTTACAGGAGTGGCGGTCCGTGGCGGCGACTGCCTGCCTGAACCCGGACAATCCGCTGGCATCGCAATGGGTGGAACAACTGCTGCTAATGACGATTCGCCTGGAAGAAAAAGCGTATTGGCGGCCAGTGGCGCAAAGAATCACCGAAGTGGCCAGCCTGGCAACTGTCAAGCATGGTGTGGCCGCTAGTTTCAGCGTGATTCGTCCGCTAATGGATGTCGGCCGGGTGAACCTGGGTGATGAACTGAAATTTGGTACCGGGCCGGATGAATCCAGTATGCGCCAACTGATTATCCGCCTGGCGTGCAATGCCGCGGTCCATGTTGCCGATATGGCGTCTAAGGCCGACTTTGCGGCAGTAACCGGCGACAAACTGGAAGAGATGTTTCATAGCTGGCTACGTGACCCCAGCTATGAATCGCAGGCAAGGTCGATCGAACGGTTTTGTCAGCTGCTGTTGATTTTTTGGTCGCTCAATCGAAAACGGGCCGCCCGTAAATGGACGCCCCGTGCAGAAAAACTGTCTGCTTCGTTATTTTCCGATGCAGACCGCGGAAAATTGTCGTTTCTACTATGAGCGCAGTTTGGCAAAACCGATGGCGGCGGCCAGACTGGTTAGCACAGTGGAAAAGTACAGACCAATGGCGACGGGGACTGATACAGGCCATCCCAGCGCAAGGACCCATTGGTGCAGGTAATGCAGAAAAAACGGATGCAGCCAGAAAATGCTGTAAGAATAGTTGCCGGTGGTAGCCAGCAGCTGACGCAGCCACACTGGCAAATCGCGATCAAACCGGATGAGCAGAAATAGTGAGGCCGTTATCGAATACAATACGCCGGCCGGACTGAGCTGATGCACGGTGTTCACTGCCTGAATCAGCGCATAATGCGACCCAAACAACAAGCCGTAGTAGTGGGCCAACATAGCCAACAATGAGGCAACAAGAAGCCCGCGGAGAAGCCGGTAGTTCTGCTGCAGCAGCAGATAAGCCTGATCGTATTTTGTCGCCACGACACCGCCGAGCAGGAACAGGAACAGATAATGCAGCGGCCACCAGCTCATACGATATTGGATGCCAAGATTCAGGTAATAATTCGCCAGAGTCGGTTTTAAATGATAACTGGAATAATAATTGAACCAGATCTGCGCCAGCAGCAAGCCGGCCAGCCAGACGACCGGTCGGCTGAGAATCTGCCGCACCCAGGTGCGCCAAAGCGGGAAGAACAAATAAAACCACAGCAGGATGACCAAAAAGTACAACTGGTAGCAGCCCATGCCAAAAAAGAAAAACTGATAGACCAGAATCGGGAACCAGATGCTCCAGTCGTCGGTGAGCCATGAATAATGCAACATGTACAGAATGGAGCCAGCGACATAGGGCAACAGTACCCGGGAAAAACGGCGCTGATAGAACCGTTTTAGGTCGAGCGGCTGATCCGGCGGGTATTGCCGAAACAGGGAAAACGCAGAAACAAAGAAGAATATCGGCACGCTGAAACGACTGACAATCTCCAGTAAAGCAACCAGATGGATATTGGCGGCTGGATTGGTCAGAACCATTGACCCTGTATGGATGCCAACCACGCCGAGCATGGCGAGGCCGCGGATGTAGAGAATGGAATCGATGCGCTGTTTCATAATATCCTTTCTAAATAGCAAAGTGAGGGAGGAATCGGTATGGCAATTGTGGAAGTAGGAAGTAAGGCGCCCGAGTTTGTATTGCTGGGAACTGGCGGTGAAGTGCAGCTGGCTGAATTTCGCGGCCAGAAAACGGTGGTTTTGTATTTCTATCCCAAAGACAACACACCTGGTTGAACGGACGAGGCCCGCGAGTTTCGCGGGATTTATGACGAACTGATGATCCTGGACACGGAAGTGCTGGGCGTCAGCCGGGATGATCTGAAATCGCATGAGAAATTCATCCAGACGCTGGGAGGGTTGCCGTTCCCTTTGCTCTCGGACGCGGAAAGCCTGGTATGCAATGCGTACGAAGTGATCAAAGACAAAAATATGTATGGAAAAATGGTCAAGGGAATCGAGCGGTCCACTTTTTTAATTGATCTTAACGGTCGTATTGCCGCCGTCTGGCGCAAAGTAAAAGTGGAAGGGCATGCGCAGGAAGTATTGGCGGCACTGAAAAAACTGGCTGCCGATCACGAATGAAACTATCATAAACTATTTTGCCAACAAAGTGAAGGAGGAAAAATCATGGGTGCACTGGGGTATATTGATGGACGGATTGTAGATCTTAAAGAACTTGTCGTTGCGATGGAGGATCGAGGCTATCAATTTGGTGATGGTGTGTACGAATATACCAAGGTGTACAACGGGAAGTGCTTTTCCCTGAAACCGCATATTGACCGTCTGTATCGCTCGTTGCGCGAATTACGCATCCCGGCGGTGTTCACTTTTGCCGAGATGGAAGAAATCCATAATCGGCTGATCGCTGAAAGCGGCATTGAAAATGGCGGGATTTATCTGCAAATCACCCGTGGCTGGGCGCCGCGCGCGCATCAATTTCCCGAGACGGTGGTTCCCTGCCTGACGATGACGATTCGACCCAGCACGATCAATGCGGCGCAATGGGAAACCGGCGTTGGCGTTGTGGCTGTTCCCGATGAGCGTTGGCTGCGCTGCGATATCAAGTCGCTGAACCTGCTGGGCAATATCCTGGCTAAACAAAAAGCGAAAGAGGCAAGCTGTTTCGAAGCGATCATGATCCGGGACAACATGGTGACCGAAGGCAGCAGCAGCAACTTTGTCATCGTCAAGGACGAAGTGCTGTGGACCTATCCGACCTGCAACCTGATTCTGAAAGGGGTAACCCGGACCCGCGTATTGGAAGAGATCGTGCCGGCGAATGGACTGTCGGTGCTGGAAAAAGCCTTTACCTTAGATTTTGCCAAGAAAGCGGACGAAGCGTTTTTGACAGGAACGACGACGGAGATCATGCCGATTGTCACGATTGACGGGCAGATGATTGCCGATGGAAAAGTCGGCCCGATCAGCCGGAAAATTCAAAAAGGCTATAAAGACGCGATCGCTAAAGAATGCGGCATGGCTTAACAATGTTTTGAGATAAGAGGCCGTTCATGGCAGAGCGGCCTCCTCGTTATTTATGGGGGAATTTGTTTGGCGGATCAAAAACTTAGAACGCTGTCGCGAACAGCGATGCTGCTTGCGTTGACGTTGGTATTTCAATCATTGCGGTTTGTGATTCCGCTGCCGCCTTGGATGTCAACGTTTTTGATCGGCAGCCTGGTCAATTTGTCGTTGCTATTGTCATTGCGGTTGCTCGGTCTTGGGCCGGCAATTTTTATCGCCTGCATTACGCCAATCGCAGCCTGGTTGCAGCAATTGTTACCGTTGCCGATTTTTATCCTGCCGGTCGCTGTCGGCAACAGTTTGTATATCTGGCTGTTTTACCGCCTACGGCGCGCCGGCTCGGAATGGATTGCCGTCGCTAGTGCGGCGCTGGGCAAAGCAGCCTTCTTTTTTCTGGCTTTCTCCTGGTTGTTGACTATGGTGGCTCTGCCGCCGTTACTTAGCGCCGGATTATTGTTTGTGATGGGCTGGCCGCAGCTGGTGACCGGCATATTGGGCGGAATGCTATCGATTTGGATTGGCAGGAAAATTCAACGTAGTGGGGGTAATTAAATGGGGAGTAAAAAAAATCCCGCCCTGTATGAAACGGCAAGCCGTAACTACAAGGCGGGCTTCAATTGCTCGGAGTCGGTTTTTCGGGCATTTTGCGAGCAGTATGGGATTGCGTCGTCGCCGGAAATGCTGAAAATTGCCTCTGGCTTTGGCGGCGGTATTTCCTACAAAGAAGGTCCCTGTGGCGCTGCGACCGGGGCAGTTATGGCTATCGGCCTGCTGGCTGGCCGTAGTGAGCCGACCCAGGACCGTAAACCAATCAAAGATCTTACGCATGAATTCATCAGTCAGTTTAACCAACAATTCGGCGCCATCAGCTGTGGGGCACTTAACTCCCACGAACCGGGTACGCCGGCGCAAAAAGAAAATTGCCATGCCATAACAGCCGAAGCGGCGGCACTCCTGGCAGCCTTTATTGAAGCGAAGGGCCTGTGTAGCGACACATGAGGCCCTCGGGGTTGAAACAGGCGTTACAGGAGACACAGGTAACTTTTGCCTGACCGGCAGCCAGATGGTTGACCAGAGCCGGTTCGCGCACGAATGGCCGACTGAGCGAAACCATGTCGGCAGTTCCCTCTTCAATCAATGATTCCATTACGCTGACCGAGCGCAAGCCACCGACCAACAGCAGGGGAATTTTGACCGCAGTACGGATTTGTTTGGCGGCCGGGGCAAAATAAGCCTCTTGCTCCGACTTGAGGATTGCCGGTTTTGCCATGACAATACGGCTTTCTTTGACGGTTCCGCCACTGGTTTCAATGGCGCTGACGCCATGGGCCTCCAGCATTTGCGCGGCATAGATGGCCTCCTCCATCGACAGCTGGATCGGGCCGCTGACTCCGTCTGTGGTGTTCAGTTTGGCGTATACCGGAAACTGACGTCCGACCGCGGCTTTGACGCGATAGGCGATTTCTGCCGGCAGTGCGGTGCGTTGTTCCATCGAGCCACCGTACGCATCCTGTCGGCTATTGGTAAACGGCGAGAGAAACTGAGCGAGCAGGTAGCCATGAGCCACATGGACCTGAACACCGTCGAATCCGGCGCGTTTGGCCCGTAGGGCAGCCGCTTCGAAATCTTCCTTGAGTTGTTCAATTTCACCCAAGGTCAGTGCACGTGCCATCTGCTGGCCTTTTTCATCGAACCGGTCCGACGGTGCAACAGGCATCTGGCCTTCGGTATTGTCGGGGATGGTCTGGCGGCCAGCATGATTAAGCTGCAGGAATATTTTGCTACCCTGCTGATGTACGGTTTCGACCAAACGCTTGTAGCCATCGACAAATTTCTCGTCAAAGATGCCGTTTTGCCGCATGGCTGATCGGCCTAGCGGATGGGAAACGTATGAGTGTCCGGTGATGATCAGGCCGACTCCACCGGCAGCCAGCTTTTTATACAATTCCAGCTGGGCGGCGGAAATGAGGCCGTCGGTGCCGCATAACCAATCCTGGGTTGCGGACCGGACAAAACGGTTGCGGTAGCTGACAGGACCGATCTGGTAGGATTCAAATAATTTGCTCATGAGGAAGCCTCCTTCATTGGTGTGGATTTTTCACTTCGACTAAAAAAGGAAACAGGGGGGATTGATTATGTCAGACAAGGCTACGGAAGCGCGAAATGCTGCAGGACAATACTTCAAGGACGGATTTAACTGTGCGGAAGCCGTACTGCGGGCTACTGCCGATGGAATGGGAATCGCTCTGGATGACCAGGCGCTGCGGATGACGACCGGGTTCGGCGGCGGCATCGGTCATGCCGGCTGTGTCTGTGGCGCGCTGGCTGCCTCGGTGATGGCTCTTGGCGTGATCAAAGGACGTACTGCCGCCAACCAAAGCCGGGCTGAAACGTACGAACTTTCCAATGAATTTCACAGTCGGTTTCAGGAAAAATTCGGCGCAACCTGTTGTCGCGCCCTCAATCCCCATGAATTCGAAACCCGGGAGCATTTGGTCAACTGCGTCAAGATCACCGGCAATACGGCCAAATTGCTGATGGAGTTTATTGAAGAGAAAGAGCTGGCGAAATAACGGCTTATCTGGGCATTAATTTGCCAAGCAGACTGCCATGCTGGCGCAGCCAGCGGCGGTGAGCCCGGTAGTCAGGGATCCAGCGGGCGACTTCCTGCCAGTAGGTCAGCGAATGATTATGGTGGCGAAGATGGCAGAGTTCGTGGACGACCAAGTAATCGATCACTGCCGGCGGCGCCATGATCAGGCGCCAGTTCAGGCTGATTGCTCCCGTGGACGAGCAACTGCCCCAACGGGTCTTTTGATCCCGAAGCGAGAGCCGCTGCGGGTTTACGCCGATCTGTCCTGCCCAATGTTGCAACCGCTGCAGCAGCGTCGTTTGGGCCTGGGTCAGATACCATTTTTTTAACGACTGGTAAACAAGCGGATTGTCTTCCTCACCCACCAGTTCGTTCAAATGCAAGGTGATTGTGCATGGCGCATAGCTGACATGCGGTTTGGCCAAGCCATCCGCCAGCAGCAATAACGAGTGAGGCTCACCCTGGAACAGCAGAGTCGACCCGTGGGTCAGCGAGGCGTTGGTCATGTTCTCGGAATTTGTTTCGAACCGGTGAATCTGGCGCAAAATCCAGGCCGATTTGGTTTGCAGCACTTCTTCAACTTTGGCAGTCGTAGCTCCGAGCGGAGCGGTAACTTCCACGTGGTCGACCCCGAGCATGCGGATCTGGAAGGTGCAGCGGCGTCGCGCGCTGTGGCGCAGCGTCCAGTGAACTATACGATTGTTGATTGATATTGTATGCATACTAATGATATTTGCCGTCATTACGGCAGAATCCTGCTTGACAAGCAAAGACGCCAATGGTAAGATATTACTTGCCTGTGAGGGCAACTATATGTGCCGAAGTGGCGGAATTGGCAGACGCAGCAGACTCAAAATCTGCCGTCAGCGATGGCGTGCCGGTTCGAGTCCGGCCTTCGGCACCATCAAATGTACTACCAGTAGATGTAGGTTTTTCTAACCTAAATCTACTGGTTATTTTTATTTCGCCGTCCTCGGTAATATCGACTCTCTTTATAAAGAGGTCAAATACAATGTTTATCAAATCATCGGTTTTTTCTTTGCCTTCGGCAACTCCGATTATTGCTTCAAGTTGTTTTTCTGTTATCGTCGCGGGTGGAGCAACGGAAGATAAATTGAATTTGGCAATATCATAACGTTCTTTTTCTTTTTTGTATTCGGCAAATAATAAATCATCAGATAAGCCGCCTTTAATTACTTTCATCAAATTTTCCATACATTTTTTTGCATCTTCAAACTCTGACTTATATTTTTCACGGTCCAATTCGTAAATATCAAGTTGCTGTTGCAATTCATCATCTAATTGTTTTTTTAATCTTCTGACATTTTCTCTTACTAAAACCGTGCCAAATAGATAATCAGATACTTTTTCTTCAATGTGTGATTTTGGTAAATCTTTGCTTTGGCAAATCTTTTGTCTGTTTTTCGCATTGCACGTATAGAGAGGATATTCTTTTCGTGTTCCATCCTTCAAATATTTGGACCTGAGTTTACCTACCATCATACTTCCACAATGGCAATATATTTTACATCGCAGTAAATAATCAACTTTTGCCTTGAATTTTCCAGGCATTCGCTTATCATTTTCCATTATAGCTTGTACTTTGTTCCAAGTGTCTTTATCAATAATTGGGGGAATAACACATTTTTTTTCAACCACATCATCAGGTACGGTTTGGTGACTGTTTCTTCTTCCGGTTTTTGTTCGATTAACTTTTCCATAACGATATGTACCAATGTATTTAACATTAACCAAAATGTCATGCAGACTATTTTTTCCAAAGGGTTTACCTAATTTGGTCTTATATCCTTTTTGTGTACACATATCAATGATTTTTCCATAACCTTTTCCGTCTGCCTTCATTTCAAAAATATCCCGTATAATTTGGGCTTCGGTTTCATTAATGATAAATCTTTTATCTTTATCCAAATCATAACCAAGTGCAGGTTTTCCGCCTGTGCTTTTATATTCCGATGCATTAAGCAAATGGGAACGTCTGATGTTATTAATAATAGTATCAACATCACCATCGGCTGATGCAGTATGCACGGCTTCAACAATTTTGTTTCCAGATGGATTATCCAGAGTAATGATTTTTACACCATAATCATCAAATTGACCTTTATAGGCATAATAATTATATATATTTCGATGGAAACGGGAAGAATCAAAACAAATAATCACATCAAATAACCTTTTTTTTGCATCGGATAGCATTTGTTGTAATTCAGGTCTACGGTCGTTTCTGCCTGATTTTGCTTCGTCTGAATAAGTTTTTACAATTGAATAACCTCTCTGTTCGGCAAATTTTTTACACGCAAATTCTTGTTGGTCAACACTTCTATCGTTTTGCTTGTCTGTTGAAAAACGTGAGTAAATTACAGCCTTCATTTTTCTTCACCTTCTTTTGGCAATGTTCGAATATATTCTTTTACAAATGCTTTAGCCAGTACTTTTTTGTCAGAATCGTTTAAGTCTTCACCTTCATAATCAAGCACAGTCCGTTTTCCTGTTTCCATATTTATTGAAACGACAAAAGACATAGCCACATCGAAGATGTCTTGGGCAAATTGCTGATTGCTCACATTATATTGTTTTGCCATGTCCTGCTGCTCTATTGTCAACCACACCGTTGTTCTTTTCATTCCGATTAACTTTCCCATAACGCGTTTGCCTTTAATTTTTTCCATTTTCATCTCACCTTTCGAAATTATTGCATCGGACTATTTTTTTAGCCGCGATGATTCTGAAGTATTATATGCATTTCATGGAGAAAAATTAACAAGATGAAAATTGTTTTTCGTGGAATACCCCTCAAATCTTTAAACTCAATAGGTATAAAATATATTAACCTCTAGAAGATAAGTATAGAGCGCATTTTGGCAATCCGGGAATAGATAAACGCTGATAGTTAGCTGGTTGAGCCGTATTGATAAAATATAGTCTGCGGCTATTATCTGGCGTGAAAGACAAAACAAACCTCTTATCGACCATCCTCGTGCGAAAATAGACATGCCGGGTGTAATGCCTATCCTTGACATCAGCATAAATAATTTCAATTTCGTGTTATAAAAAAATCCTGTCAATTTATATTAATCTTGACAGGAGGGAACAATATGATGAAAAGATTAATCAACAATCGTGCGTCACGAATCATCAATGCAACCGTGCTGGAGTTTTATGGAATAAACATTAACACCAAAAAAGATTTGGCAGCATTGGACAAAACGGCAGTTCACGCCATCAAACAGGTGATGACTTATGTGATACAAAATCGGCATCCAGATGCCGAAGAGTGGGTAATCGAACTGCTGGTTTGCTGTGTCTTGCGACATGTAATGCATTTAGACTCGGAAATATCGCAGCAATTTGTTCTTCGCGACCCCAATCTGATGATATGGGGTAATGTGGTAACATCACTGCGAGAGTATACGACACAGAAATATGCCGACTGCGTCAACTATGAGGCGATATACCCAATCATTGTTTCGGAAATTCTGATGCAGCTAGAAAAACTGATGTTCCGGCATAGCAACATAGAAATTGCATAAGATGAAATAAAAAAGCAGCTTTCGGGCTGCTTTTTTATTTCATCTTAATCATATTGCTTAAAAAATTTTAAATTAGTTTGTACTATATGGTATACGAATTTAGTAAAAGGAGAAACGAAAAAATGAATAATCAACAAATCAATAACATTCCAGATGAATTAAAGCGATTGAAGCAATGGGTTTGTTTTTCTCTTGAATCAAATGGAAACTTGGCCGGGAAACCGGTCAAAGTTCCGATGATTCCGGGAGTGAAAATACCTGCCACAGCTTCAACTAAAGAGCAAAAAGTACGTGCATCCGTTTCAAAGCCGGGGAATTGGCGTTGTTTTTCATACGCCCTATCTAAAGTTGCTTATTACGATGGACTTGGCTTTGTTTTTAGACATGGTGACCCTTACTCAGGCATAGATATCGATAATTGTCGCAATAAACTTACTGGGGAAATCTCTCCCGTTGCACAGAAAATTATTGACAGACTGAACAGTTATACTGAAGTAAGTTATTCCCAAACCGGTATTCACATTATTGTGAATGCGAAGTTGCCAAGCGGGCGTTGTAATTTCTCTTTGGTTGACAAGGATTATCCCGAAATGGCGATAGAAATCTATTCTACAGGGCGGTATTTCATTTTCACCGGCAATAAAATTGGAAAATCATCAACTATTAGCCAGAAGCAAAGTTCACTAATCAACTTGCATCAAAAATTGACCGAACTTAATACAGATGATTCAGTGTCTGATGTAAGTAACACTTTCATTAAAGCCGCGAAGGAACAAAGCCATATTACGGAAGTGACATGGGAGGAGCTTGATACTCGAACACTGAGTCAAAAGCTGGCAGATTACAAAAACACAGGGGACGAAGTGCATTTTAACGCAGCGTACAAAGAACTAAGCCGATTAATAAATATTTTCACTTATAAATTTTTGATGAACGACAATCATAGTGGTTTAAATTCTGACATGAAGGAGTATTACTGGGGATATACGGATAATAACTATTCGGAATGGCTTGTAATGCCGATGTTGCAAGCATTGAAATCGTGGAATCCTAATCGGGGAAAAGCTACAGTCAAATTCGAATTCTACTTTGCCAATAAAGTGAAGATGCTTGTCAAAGATACGCGTGCCAGTTACTGTAGAAAATTAAACAGTATATTTAAAGGGCAAACATATACAAACAAAAAACTTGCTCCGCTGCCATTGAAAGTTGAAAAATTGGAAAGAAAATATCGCTACTCATCAAATAATGAAAACCTTATTAGCGAGGCGATAGTTGAAGAATTTTGCCATAAAAATCTTTCGAATCGACAAAATCAGATTTTGCGTTTGTGGCTTGATGGATACAAGCAAAAGGATATTGCTGAGAATGTCGGGATTGGGCGGAGAAAAGTTGCAGACCATCAAGAAAAAATTCGAAAAAAAATTAAATCTTTTTTCGAAGAGGGGTACACTTGAACAAAATTTGCAGTATCTATTATTGAAAGCAGCTACAGCAAAAAAAAGATATAACAACAACACACAAGAGAAAGAAAAGACAATATACATTATAAGTTGAAAGTAAAGGATAAATAGTTAATTTTATTACTTTATATCATATTGAGATAGAAGCAGATGAAAAGATACATAAGAATAGTGAATTGAGTTAGATACTAATGAAGTCGATTTAAATATATTGAAAAAATTTATATTTAAAATCAAAATCACGCGGTTTCAATAAATCGAAAAATAGTTCAAATACAGTGTGATTGAAGCACATACGAGTGGAGATACTGTTATGATTATTTAAAACACTGTAAAGTATCATTTTTTTACACGAAAAGGGCGAAAGCCCTTTATTTTTCGCGCTTTTGCTGGTATTATGGACCAATAATAAGTGTAAATTAATGGCAAATAGGTGGAAGGGGCGTGTGAAATTTGAAACGTCAGACCAACAAAACCGCAAGATTGATTTTTTCTCCGCCTGATACTGATGGGAACAGTTGCATAAAAGTGATTGCCGAAGAGAAAAAAGAAGTAGAACTTGAGATTGACATCCAACACGATATGACGTTGAGGTGGATTATGGGCATTTTGGATGAAAATCACATCGGCGGTTTCAAACGCAGCAGGCTTTTTCACTAAAAATCTTTTAATCAAGGAGAAGCTTATATGTACGGACGAAAACGCAGCGATTTTCAAGTTGAGTTATTTGAAATCGATGGGAAGAGGCACATTGTCAGCCGAATTCCTGGACCTTCTGATTTTTGGGCGGATGCCACGCCCGAGAATCGGTTCAGGTCAACCGTCCTCATCATTTTTTTTTGTCTGGGAATACTGGTGATGGATTCATTTAGCCTCCATTGGGGAGGCGTTGCCTCCGAAGCACAACTGCTGAAAGGTACACTGGCTACTGAAGCAGAAAAAACAGGTCCCAACCGTCATTATTGGGGCGAAGCGTGGTCAATTGCCAGAACAGAGGTTGCGAAACGCGACCCAAGAGTAATGCCGATGGACGTTTATTTAGAGACACATCCCGAGCGAAATAGAAAACTCTTTGGGTACCCGCAGAACTCAACAAATGGCTATATCGGCAATGGTAAGTACGAATGGTGCTTTTTTTACTTTGTATCGAAACAGGGACAAACAGAAACTATCTATGGCAAGGCAATTTTAAGGCTCGACCAGAAAAAAGCACTTGGGCTGCTTGTTCAGCAGGAATGGGTAATGGATGATTATAGAATCACTCATTCGGAAATTAGAAAACGATGAACCAAAATCGCTGTGCGAACATGTTCACAAACGGAATGAAATTAACACAATAGAGTTGTGTTAAATCGAAAAAAAGTGCCTTCGTCCCAATTGAGATAAGGGATTGAGGCACTTATTATATGTGGTCGTTAAAAAAGCCTTGGCATCGAATTTAACATATTATATAATTAATACATATAATATTAAATTGAAGCAAGGGAGAAACTATGGAAGCAGTCGAGCCGATTAGGGACAAAAAGAAAATTGATGCTATGAAAAAATACCTAAAAGGTCAAAGTCTACGGAACTATCTTCTGTTTGTTCTGGGTATCAACTCAGGCTTGAGAATTGGTGACCTGTTAAAACTTAACGTGGAAGATGTTGTAAATAAAGAGCGTATTTCAATAAAGGAACAAAAGACGGGTAAGACGAGAGATTTTCCCATATCAGATGTATGCAAAAAAGCCATAGCAGAATACATCAAATCAGAAAATGCCACAACGGGAGCATTGTTCCCGTCACGAAAAGGCGGAAATCCGATATCAAGAGTAATGGCGTTTATTATATTGAATGATGCCGCGAAAGCGATAGGTTTGGCGGGATGCAGTCCGCATGTTATGAGAAAGTCTTTTGGTTATTGGGCTTACCAGCAGGGCATTGATATCACGAGGATTCAGCAATTATTAAATCATTCATCGCCTGGTATCACTTTGAGGTATATTGGCATAACACGAGAAGAATTAGATAATGTTTACATTAATTTGAATCTGTAGCGGGTTGTTTGATAACAGGGGCTGATTTCAGCCCTTTTTTTATTTCAGCCATTATATTTGTCAAGCCTCAATGTATTTAAAAAATATCAATACATTGAGGTGATGATTATGACAACTAAAATTCCATTTGTATTTTTAACAACAAGAATTCGCGTCGGAGACACATGGGCAAGGATAGATAGGCGAGATTGTAAAATGTTGTCACAGCACACGTGGTACAAAAACAACAAGGGCTATGCTTATACTTTTATACCCGACAGTAACGGCAAGAAAAAGGGCGTGCTGATGCATCGGCTGATTATGCAGCCAGGAGTGGGGCTGGAAGTTCATCACATAAATCATGACCCGCTTAATAATACCCGTGCCAACTTGACAGTGTGCACCCATCGGATTAACCTACAAACTTTGCAAAAGCCGAGACGAAAGAAGGGGACAGCTGACAATACATCAAAGTACAAGGGGGTATATCGCCACAAAAGTGGCAAATTTAAGGTGACAATTCGGTATGAGGGCATCCAAGAACACTTGGGCTATTATGAAAATGAAATCGAAGCGGCTAAAGTCTATGATGCGAGGGCACGGGTCGTGCACGGCAGTTTTGCCATATTAAATTTTCCGTAACCATTGCTGGATATGGGTGTAGTGGGGTTTTTAACCAACTCGTTAAAAGAGTTGGTTTTTTTATTAGGAACATTTGTTTTTATGGCAGGGATTGGGAGAGGGGAGCCAGAATAAAAAGAATTGTGTGTAGAATTTCACAATCATTCAACCGTTTATTTGCTGAGGTGAAAAATGTTCCATACAGAACTTAAATCAGCGTCACGGAAAATTCATGGAATCTTACTTGAATCGATTGAAATAAACGACTATTGTTTTGGCAAACCTGGCTTTTGGGGTGCGATTAATAAACTGTTTAGGAAAATCGATTTTGCGGCTTCATCTAAAAAATTACAAGGATTAATAGTAAATATTGATTACTGCATAAGTGGAATAAAAGCGATGCGTGTAGATTCTCCCAAAGAAGAGGATTATATCAATACTCTCCTTCGATTTTCAGAATCACTTAAAAAAGCCAATCAAGAACTGGATTTAGTTGTTCAAGCCCTTGCACACAAAGCTGACGGTGGACAACTGTCATATGACGATTACGACTATCTTTTTAGACAGTATGATGAGGCTAACGTTATTCGGGGGCAAATAGGCGAAGAGTTAAATCGGAAATATCAAAATTTACTGAGGTAACCAGATGCAATTTCATATTAATACCGCTAAGGGGTGTTGTTGTGATTAAAGTATTAGCGGAATATGAGTTTTCAAATGATGGAGTTGTTAAGCACTCAATGTATATGCAATTTACCAAGATGTTATCGACAAACGTTTGGAAAATGACCGATGCAGAAAGACAAGAAGTCAGTGAAATTCTATATTATTCTTACTTGAGAATTCGTGATGCCGAAAGAGCTTATCAATCATACTGTTTGAGTGAAAAGAAAATGACTGATGACATTCTAATTAATCGCAATTATACAAATGGAGGCAGATTTGCAATTCACTACCAATCACCGATGCCTATACTATTGCATCATATTCGGGACTTTCTAGAAAGTGGATATATTGCGTTGCAATATACTGTGTGGTTATCCAATATTCTTCTTAACCCTTTGAAGAAGTTCGTCACACTAAAACAAGCTGGTGATTATATTAAAAAGAATTTTAATAGCAGTCCAAAAGTTATTGAAGCTTTAAATCGTGACGCAAAGTGGCAAACCACATTGTTTTTCAATCGTTCATATTTTATTCATCCTCTAGGACGGGATGGCACATCAATAAGGCTTGAGAGAGATTTGATTGCTGATTATATTGTTGAAATTGATGAGAACAATGACCCTATCATTAGTTTCCCGATTATCAAACCTACTCAGCAGAGAGTAAGTGAATATCTGAATGAAACTTTAGTTCAATTATGTAATTTTTACGAATCGTATAATGCATTTCTTATTGGTCTGAGATGTCCAGAGCATTATTGCATATATTATTTCGATGAAATACAACGTGGTCAAAGTAAAGATGGTTATAGATATAAGTTTGGGTTTGACCGAGAAACAAGAAAAAAGCTTGGATTGTAATTAGACTAACTTAATTTGATAAAGCTTCGCGTAATTTGTGGAATGCACAATTGAAATTAACGTGATTGGAGTATCTGTTTCTGATGGAGATGCTAAAATGTTACCGATAAAATCAGTATCATCAAGACCAGAACTTTTTGGATGAAAGGATGTGACAAATTGTACTTTGACAAATTCAATAGCGAGAAAGAAAAACTCAAGAAAGTCGATGAAAGTCTATTTAAAATGTATATTGATGAGGTGAGAAAAACTGCAGGTACTGGCTTAATGATTTTTTTGGCTGTAATCTGGGCAATTTGTTTGTTTATCAACATGAAAACAGACTGGATTTATAAGTACTTCGTCGCTGAATATATCCTCGTAGCGATTCTTTTTGGAGTACCTTACTATATCATCAATTCATTGAGGAATGAATATAAGCGGCTTTGCGACAAGGTCCGAGTAGAATCCTATGCACAAATGGGAATCGCAAATAATCAATACTGGTATGACGGTTCAGTTTTAATTCATCCTCAAGCTATTTACGGAATAGCTGTTATTGCGTTTGACGGATTATTGGAAAAGGGCATAGTTCAGGTGCGAGACAAGAATGAAGCTTATCGATACATCGCATGTATTGCAAAACAACTAACTGAAGATTTATATACACCACAACACGACTTAATGATGAAAACAGCAACAGGTAAATGGAAGCCTGAAGATTATTTATTGCGAAAGTGGTATAACGCAGCTGTCGCCCAGCACTTCATGGCGGTCTCCAAAGAACATGTTGAATAGGTTGAAGATGCACCACTGAATTTAATGGAGGGATTATGTTTAAGGTATTATTGGTTGCTATTGTGTTGTTTTTATCAGTTCAAGGAAATGCCGAAGCAGTTAAGTGGGTTTTAGTAACCGCCACAGAGGATTTAAAGACGAAAATTTATGTTGATGCTGATACTGTAACTTATCCATCGGATGGCGTGGTACAGTATTGGAACAAATATGAATATCCTCCCGAAGGTTTTTATAATGCCAAACTTAAAATGCATGAGAAAGAACGGAAACATTTATATCGAGTGACGCGCAATCGTCAAAGTTGTACGCTTCAAGCGGTTGTGATTATGATGGATGGAAATTTTTTTGATTCGGGACCTGTTGAATGCAAGTACAGTAATATTCCACCAGATAGCATTGGGGAAGAATTCTGGAAATTCTTCTTTCAATAAGCTGCAGGAATAGTTGGGCAAGCTCTAATAACCAGTCTTTTTTGCAATTTGCGATGCTTCGAAAAGAAAGGAGAATTACCCCTGTCAATGTGAAGATGTGCCAAAAAAATCTGGGAAAATTTTTGAAGTCGTTTTTTTGTATAACAATTTGTATAACAAATGCTGATAGAGCCGGAAGGAAAATTGAATACAGGGAATGTGGTGACGGAAAAAACGAAAGAAGCATTGGATAGGATATAAACCGCTATTCAAAATTGTGGCATCAAATAAACGATTGGTTTTCAAATCGACTTATATGATGATGAGTCGAAAATATAAATGGATTCTGGACCACTAATGCCAAAGAGCAAAAACGTTAGGTATTAGGGAGACTGTAGCTTTATTGGTTTATTGAATGAATAAACAAGGTGGATAGATAATGGATTGGATGGTTGTAATAAAAGATATTGGTATTGGCACTATTGTCGGCGGGGTTTTCGTCTATTGGTGGACGAGTAAGAAAAATAAAGAAACTCAGCAGCGAGTATTGTCTATAGCATTGATTGCCGAAATGGAAGCTTTGAGTAAGAGGTGGCAACAGGCAAACAGTGAGAGACTTGTAAGAGTTCCTGAAAATTATTCTATGAGCGAACTCCCCTTTTGGCGAATTGATGAAAACTATTTTAGTGTATTTGAAAACAATTGCGATAAGATTGGCATTTTTGATGATGATGATACCAAAGAAATAATCTATGTCTATATCACTGCAAAAGGATTTGTTGATTCGATTAGGACTTGGAACCAGATGGTCTTGGAGTATCGAGAGGATGTTCGAAAAGATATTAGGTTTAGCGAAATATATAGAGGGAAGTTTCTTTATTACTACAATGATGTACTGGTTAAGACCCAGGATGAGTTGTTTATTCGAATTGATAAATTTAGTGCACGGTTAAAGAAATATCAATGATTTTTACTGACCAAACAGGTATTCTTTGCAAAACATGGAATGCCACAAAACGGAATGATTTTCTGATGCCATATGGACAAATCGCTCTAAAATCACAGGGGAATTTTGGGAGGAGGTTTTTGGCGGATGGCTTGGTTGCGTGTAGGCAGTCAACTTGAGCCAAGAAACTTAGTGTGATACGTGTAAGTCAATAGTGCGAAAATGCTGATTTAATAGGGTTGGCAGGCTATTTTTTCTATTAGATACAAAGTGGTATATATAACGATGTTCGAACCTTCGGCACCATAGAAAAATCAAAGCCTCGGGAGATTTCCCGAGGCTTTTTTGTGGGCAAAAAGAAATAGTTCATTTTTGCAGGAAACTGGAAGCGAAAAAGAGAAGGAAAGCATAACGCGCATGCGAAATCTCAGGGAGGTACCATGGCGCATAACTGTGACGATATCGAAGCCTGACTGTCTGCGGCGGAATTGTTCGAGAAAAAACAGTGTGTTCAGCAAGTTCCGATACACTGTATTGACAACAGGGGCGCAGTGGCTGAAAGTAGGGGGTTAGATGGCATCATTTGTAATTGTTGACGATGATATCAATATCCGGTTAACTGTCAGAAACATAATTAAACAGTATAAGTTGGGTGTTGTTATTGCCGAATGTGAAGATGGATTGGCAGCGGAACAAACTCTATGCGAATACCAGCCCGATATTGCGCTGGTGGATTTGTTGATGCCGATTCAGGACGGAATAAAATTGATAAAAAAAGTGTTTTCGGAGTGTCCAGATACAACCTTTATCATGATTTCCCAAGCGAATAGCGAGCCTCTTGTTACGCAAGCTTTTCAAAGCGGTATTGAGTTTTATATTCACAAGCCGATTAATGTGCTGGAATTTGTATCTGTTATCAGCAAAGTGATGGAGTATCGAAAACTAAAACAAACGATCTCGGTTATTAGTCAAACAGCAGCGCGGAATCATAATTTTTCGCTGAACACACCCATTGAAGACTCAGGGTGTCAGGAAAAAAGAATCACAGCAATATTTTCTGAACTAGGAATCATTGGTGTAGTAGGGACGAAAGATATTATCAAGATTGTGCATATTGTTGATCGCTATCTAAATCAGGAAAATAATACGGATTACCATTTAAATGAGATTTTTCAGCAACTTTCACTGCAATTGAACCAAGACGCCAAAGCGATTGAACAACGAGTGCGGCGTGCAATTTACAAAGCTTTGGAAAACGTAGCCGGTCAAGGAAATGAAGACTTCTATAATGAAAGATTTCAGAACTATAATTCCACGTTGTTTGATTTCAAAGAAGTCAGACTGGAAATGGACTATATCACTGGAAAAGGGAAATATCACGGGAAAATTAATATCAGAAAATTTGTGGAGGGAATCATCTTTATTGCGAAACAATCTGAAGGTATATAGCAACTGGGTCATGAAATGGGAAGGCCAAGAGAGGATATGTGGCGACCCAAACGCATATATCGGAAGATTGCGAATAATTCGGCAGGATTTTTCGCGATTTTCTGTTGGATTCAGTAGGGTGCAAATTACAATCAAACCAACAACAACACCCTGGTATTCCGGGATTAATATAACATTGTCTTTAAAATTCCCGAATGATAGGTGAAAAGGTGCTTGAAATAAAGCGGCTCGCATATCCCCATACTCGGAAATTAATCTTAAATACGGTTCTCTTAGTGGGATTGGCAAGTGTGTTTTTCGTTAGTCCGTTTGATAACCATTTTAGGTTTACGTTTGGCGTTGTCGTATTGTCCATGTTATTGCTCTACTTCTCTAAACTGCCGATAGTCACCACTGCAACCTTGAGCGGTCTGGTGATTATGGCGACACGTATTGCAATCTATATATTGTCTGATGCCTTGCAATATGATTTGGTTACTTCAATAGTTTTGAGTTTGCCGGCCTTTTGCTATTATATATTTTTCGGGCTATTTTTTTATTTTTTGGGGATTCGTAATAACATCACCAATATCCCAATTGCTTTTTTGAAGCTTAGCTTTGCGGATTTTGCGAGTAATATCTTGGAGATCTTGGTTCGGCACACCTTCAGCATCTCTGAGTCGGTTGGCTTTCTTCCCAATCTTGTCGGCGTGGCGATTTTTCGCACAACACTTTCGATATATGGTTATTATGCTTTGAAACGCTACCGGGCCTTTGTATTGGCTGAAGAGCATTTAAAGCGATATACGCTGCTCATTATGACATTTGCTGAACTAAAGACTGAGATGTATTTTTTGCAAAAGTCATCGAAAGACATTGAAGATGTCATGGCGCGCAGTTTCTTACTGTATCAGCAACTGGACTCCGATCATGATGCAACCGTCACGCGAGAAGAAACAGCGGGCGAGCTCCTGCAAATTGCCAAGGATATCCATGAGGTGAAAAAAGATTATTATCGAATCATGAGGGGCATGGAAGACATGCTTGCGTCAGCTGATCGAGAAAAAGGCATGTGCATTTCAGAAATTTTATACATGATTGAACAAAATACGAAGCGGTTTTTAAATAGTTGTTCCAAACGAATAAACATCTCATACAAATTTTTCCATGATCTTCGAACAGACAAACATTATGCGATAATCTCTATTTTAAATAATTTAATTATCAATGCAATTGAGGCCTGCGGTGAGAAGGGTGAAATAAACGTCAACCAGGCTATGCAAGAGAATGAACTCTTGTTTTGCGTGGAGGATAATGGCTGCGGCATTGATCCGCAGGAATTGGAAATGATTTTTATGCCTGGCTACTCGACCAAGCATTGCGCAGATACCGGCAGAGTGTCAACTGGATTGGGCCTGGCTCACGTAAAGAATCTTACCGAAAGTATGGGAGGGGGAGTTCGAGTGACATCTGAGTTGGGAAAAGGAACAAGTGTTTTCATCCTCTTGCCGCTGAGCAGCTTCCGACAAGGTTAGCACCTATGGAGTACGGTCAGAATACGATATTTGTTACTGGCTTGGCGCGGCTATCAAAGGATGACCCTATTGCCTGTAATTATGAGATCTTTTTTTTGAGTTTAATCGTCGATAAAGAAACGGATAAAATTGTAAATGCAACCTGTAATACGGCTCGTGCGATGACGGAAGACTTTATTCGGATGCTGATTGTGGGTAAAAATTTGTTCAGAGATATTGACGCAATGGTGCTGGAGATTCGTCAGCGATATTTTGGTACAGCGCAAAAGATACTGATCGTTGCTTTAAAAGATGCGCATAACCGGTATGTGATGGCAAAAAGAATGTGCATAGACGCTTGAAAACTTGGAATGTGCTGATGCAAATTGTATAAAGTCTTTTTTGTTGGGATTTGAATGACCTTCATTTACCAAGATAGATTAGACCGAGAATCAGTGATAAGAATCACTGCTCTTGGTCTTTTTGCATTTTATAAATGGATGGGGGGAGTGCCGGAGGGATGGAGTGTTTTATATCTGGGCTATAAAAATAAGGAGTGATTGAAATGGAGAAAAAAGTAAGAGTTGTTCAAATGGGACTGGGACCGATAGGTAACAAACTGACGCAATATCTGGCGGACCGAAAAAACCTTCAAATTGTGGGAGCCATTGATATTGATCCGGCAAAAGCCGGAAAAGATGTTGGGGTGTTGGCCGGCTTGGCTCCACTGGGGGTCATGGTTACAGGCGACATGGACAAAGTGCTGAGTAAAGGTGATGTCGATGTTGTGATGTTAACCACTACTTCGAGCCTGGTTAAGACATCCGGGCAGATACTCCAACTTCTGGAATATGGCGTAAATGTCGTTTCTTCATGTGAAGAATTGAGCTTTCCCTGGATGGAAAATGCTGAACTGGCGGGCAAAATTGATGAAATGGCCAGGAAGAAAAATGTCGCAGTTCTGGGTACGGGTGTAAATCCCGGTTTTCTCATGGATTTTCTGCCTGTCATCATGACAGCTGCATGTCGTAATGTCGAAAAAATAACAGTTGAACGTATTCAAGATGCAACATTCCGCCGCACTCCCTTCCAAAAGAAAATTGGTGCAGGCCTCACAGTGCAAGCTTTTCACGAGAAAGTCAAAGAAGGCACGCTTCGTCATGTTGGGTTGACGGAATCGATCCAGATGATCGCAGCCAAAATGGGCTGGAAGCTGGATAGCACAGAAGACAATATCAGTCCGATCATGGCCGACTGTCAGATGAAAACCGACGGATTGGTTGTTGAAGCCGGCGATGTGCGGGGCGTACAGCAAATCGGACGGGGGCTTGTGGCAGGGAAAGAACTAATAACCATGATATTCCGTGCGGCAATCGGTGAACAGGAAGTAAGAGACCGGATTATCATCGAAGGCAATCCCAATATCGATTCGATCATCAAAGGTGGTGTTAACGGCGACGTGGCGACTTGCGCCATTCTTGTCAATGCGATACCGGCCATACTCAATGCGCGTTCAGGCTTGAGAACAATGGTTGATATCGAAGTCCCGCATTTCTTTAAGTAAGGCTGGCATCATCACAGGTTCTGCGTTGCAGGGATCTGCCGGAGCGACGTGCTTGTTAAAATCAGCCTGGTAGATTCTTGCAATCGGTATTTTCGTCCAGGTCGATGGTTGATTAAAATTGAAAAAGGAGGCTGTTTTGTGGATTTCAAGATAGTGAATGGCTTGTTAATTTTAAAACTCAGCTTGATCCAAAGCGTTGCCTTGGCAATTGTTGTCTACTATTTGGGTGTCGCGATCCGCAAACGAGTTCCCGTCTTCGTCAAGCACAGCATTCCACCGCCCGTTGTTGGCGGCTTGCTTTTCGCCGGTATTGCCACCTTCCTTCGCATGAACAACATCATTGCCATTGATCTTGACAGTACCATGCAGACAAATTTAATGATCATGTTCTTCACGACGATGGGCATGGCCGCCAGTGTTTCGCTCGTCAAACGCGGCGGGATTCCACTGGTGATGTTCTGGGTTGCAGGCTGTGTTTTGGGCATTCTGCAAAATTTTCTCGGGATATTTTTAGCCAAGTTGACTGGCATTCATGCTTTATTCGGCATTATTGCAGGGGCGGTCACTCTGATGGGGGGGCTGGGTACAGCCGGAGCTTTCGGCCCAATGTTTGAAGAGTGGGGGATCAGTGGTGCAACTGCCGCGGCAATCGCCTGTGCTACGTTCGGTATGGTTGCCGGCAGTCTTATGGGGGGGCCAGTCGGCGAAAGAATGATCAAGTTCTACAAAATTGCCACACCCAAAGCCCAAGGCGCTGAAATGGATGCTTCTGTCATGAGTAGCGAAAAGGAAGAAACAGCCAGTGGTTCAACATTGATGGCAACGCTAGCCTATGTGCTGGCGGCGATGGGGATTGGAGCGGTCGTCAGTTTTTTCCTGACGAAAAACGGCATCACGTTACCGCTATATATGGGCGGTATGATCATGGGCGCCGTAATCCGAAATATCGGCGATGTAACTAAAAAATTCGAAATTAATACCGATGCGCTAGAAATGATTTCGAATATATCGTTGGGCATTTACCTTACCATGGCGATTAACGGTTTGAAATTGTGGGAACTGGTACATCTTGCAATTCCATTACTGGTCATCCTGGTTGCTCAGTGCGTGTTAATGCTGATTTTCTGCTGGTTAATCATCTTCCTGCTGATGGGACGTGATTACGAAGCCATGATGTTGTCAGTCGGCATGATTGGTTTCGGTATGGGAGCAACGCCCAATGCGTTGGCCAATATGCAGACACTGGGATGGAGACATGGGCCTGCGCCGAAGGCTTGGTTGATTGTATCCATAGTCGGGGCATTTCTGATTGACTTTACGAATGCGATTACGATAACGATAATGGGTAATATGTTCCGCTAGCTCAAAATATGTGAACTGAACGGCCCGTTGTGTTATGATTTTGGGACAATTAATTAACTGAATACAAGTAAGATTGTTGATGCTGTTGCAAAAATTAGCCTACAGCATCAACAATCTCAGGGAACACCTCAGATTAACATGGACAAAGTGTCTCGTGAAAAATCGAGAAAGAAATGGACGAAAAGAAAATACTCTTTTCGCCTATTTTGTTTTGATAGTATGTTTTTCTGTTCCCAATTGTCAATGAAGCTAGCGTTCTTCAACTTGCGGCGCTTGCATCGCAACCTTCATCATGAATTTTCGTACATTGGCTTCCTCTAGCACTGCGAACGAAAGCGGTTCATAAAACTCCGGCGTTCTGGTGATCAGGCAAATGTTTTTTAGGCCGCGCAGGTCAGGATGATCGCAGATGCTTTGAATTAGCCATTTGCCCAGTCCCTTGCCACGATGTTCCGGCAAAACGAAAACATCGGATAGATAGGCAAAGATAGTGAGGTCGGATATCACGCGGGCAAAGCCGGCCAGGGTTGTCCCGGTTCCAGTTTCGTGATACAACCCAAAGCACAGAGTGCTATTGTCGATGGCCCGGTGCATGATTTCCGCAGTTCGTCCCTGGCCCCAGTACGAATCTTCGCTAATGAAACGCAAAATGGCGGGAAAGTCCAGCAAGGCATTGTTCGTTGCGATGAAGTAGTTTGCTTGTTGCCAGCGCAAATTTCATTCCTCCAGTTATACCAAGATATCATTATTGATTCTGGTGTAGAATTTTTGTTTGATTTCGGCAAAATCTTTTGTTTCGGCCGTAATCCACATCAACTTGACCATGGTAGCCTCAACCGTCATATCAAAGGCTTGCAGTATATTATAGCGGTGAATCGCCCGGAACCCTACTTCATAAATCTCAGCATCGCTGCCTTCCGACATGACCTGCGAGGCGATCACGGTGATCTTGCCTTTCTGATGCAATTTTTCCAGTCGTTCCAAAAAATTGCGCTTGTTGTTGAAAGGGATGCCGCCCACGCCAAAACATTCGATCACGACCACGTCATAGTGATCGGCAATATAGTCGAGTACATCCGGTTCCATCCCAGGCACTAACTTGAGTAAAAATATACGCGGGTTTAACTTGGTCCAGAACTTAACCGCCGCATCGGCGGATTGATCGGCAAAATAATGGATGATTCTGCTGTCGTCGATAAATGCTGCCACCGGATAGTCGATGCTTTCAAACGCGTGGTAGCTTTTCGACCGGACCTTGCGGGCCCGTGTACCGACGATGGCCGTACCGTCAAAAACGATATAAACGCCTTTGGCGTGGGGATCGGCAGCAAAACGAATGCTATCCAGCAGATTTTTCTTAGCATCGGTGATCGAGGCATCGATCGGTTTTTGCGATCCGGTTATTACGATGGGCTTGGCGGAATCCTGAATCAAATAGGACAATGCCGCGGCAGTATAGGCCATTGTATCGGTACCGTGGGTAACGACAAACCCATCATATTGGTCATATTCCCGTTGCACAACTTCCGCGATGCTGATCCAGTCCTCAGGTTGGATATTGGTGCTGTCCAGATTCAGAATCTGGACAGCGTCGATCCGGCAAATCGCTTTATATTCCGGCACGTAAGCTAGCAAATCCTCGGGATTGATTTGTGGCGCAAGTCCGTCCGTGGTTTTTTGGCAGGCAATCGTGCCGCCTGTCGCAATTAATAGCAATTTTTTCATCGCTAGATTCCACCCTTTATCGAGTTCTTCGCATAAGTAAGTGTACCAGTTTTATGCCCGATTTTAAATCCGTTGCAGTAAGTCGAGCGTCGATCAACGTAATAGAGTGTTCAGCACACTTAGGTCTGGTTTTTGCTAATGAGGAAGCGGGCGAAAAGTATGTTGTGTCAATAACTTGAGAAAATGTCACCGGTAAAACAGGTTAATTATCGCGTGAA
>CAZFSM010000008.1:0-176121 GCA_964521625.1 uncultured Veillonellaceae bacterium
ATTTCATACTAACAATTTCAGCTATTCCTGTCAATTTGCCGAATTTTGCAGGAATAGCAAGTCAAGCGGCGAAAATTATTACATGCATAATCATTTGTGCTCTCTATAAAAAAATATTAGTCTTGAGTGTGACGAAAGGGATGGCTATTGCATGAGATACTTTGGCTGCTTGCTTTTGTGCGTTGCCTTACTCGTGATGACAATGCCCTGTAAAGAAGGGCTGGCTAGTACTGCGGTGGATACAGTTCCCCAGTCCTATGTGCTGTCTGCCAACCGGGTTGGCAATCTGTCACTGACTGAAGCAACCGGGATCCGAGAGATACAGGCGGCGTTTGGGATTGCGAATGTTAGAACGGAACCGAGAATTAGGGAAGGGATGGAAGAAATCCTAGTCCTGGTATATATCGAAGGCACCGAGGGCGTACCATCGATAGAAGGTGTGTTGACAGGGAAGGAAAAAATTCTGAGTGGCGGGTTGAACGTAATGGACCGCCGGTTCGTCACCGATAAAGGGATTCGGATTGGTGCTAGCGTCGCAGAATTGAAGAAGGCTTATCGTCTTGATGATTTTGCAGTCGGCGGTGGTGCGGTGAATGCCAGATCGGAAGAGGCTCAAATGTCATTCGTTCTGTCTGCGGTAGACCCTATGAATGTTCCAGATTTGGCGATTGTCAAGAAAATACGGGTCTGGATTCCCTAAATACTAGCGTCCATACATTATTGACGCAATTAAGGAGGGGCAAATGAAAAACGTGAAATGGGTCAGCTGGTGTATTTTGCTTGCTGTGGTTTTATGGATTCCTTGTCAGGCCGGCTATGCGGCTACCCCAACTTTTTCCGGGATTTGGAACACTGATATGGGAGAACTGCGGATTGAGGTTGCCGGTAATAAGTTGACAGGCTTATTTCCACTATCTTCGCGCAAACTTGACGGCGTTGTTGTGGGATTGAAAAGCGGTGGCACATGGAGTGAACCGCCAACATACCGTCCGCCGCATGATCTCGGCAGGTTTGAGGTTACTCTCGCGAACGACGGTAAACAGTTTACTGGTAAAATTTTTGACAGTAGTGGGAAAGTTGTTGGCGGCATTACCGGTGAACGGCCGGTTGAGCCGGCCATAGCTTTGTCAGGGTCTTGGACTAGCAGTGTTGGCGATATCGCGCTCAAACGAAACGGTTCGCAACTGGGCGGTTACCATTACGGCTTGCAGGCCGCCATTTCCGGTTCTATCGATTCGAATGGAAAGATTGCTTTTTCTGTCATCAAAGAAGGGAAAATACTGGCCAAGATTGTTGGATCCTTCGTTGGTAATGGCAATGTCTTCAAGGGGTGGTGGAGCGAACCTCCTTCGCACATGCCGCCAGATGAGGCTGGCCGAGTTGTTTTTGAATTTTCCGGGGACGGTTCTTTTTTGGGGACTATTTACAATGGTCAGGATAAGGTTGGGATCACTCTTAGTGGAAAACGGAAATAAGTAACAGCTTGTCAATGATAGGAGAGAAGAGAATGAAAAAATGGCGGTGCAAGGTTTGCGGATATATCCATGAAGGGGAAACACCTCCAGATGTTTGCCCATTGTGTGGAGTAGGTCCGGAAGAGTTCGTTCCATATGCGGATGAAGCGGCTGTATCCGGCGCAAAACCCAAACGTTGGAAATGTACGGTCTGCGACTATATCCATGAAGGTGACGGACCACCGGATGTTTGCCCGGTCTGCGGAGTTGGTCCTGAAATGTTTGTGCTGCTGGAAGATACGATCAGGCAGCTTTCGGCTGATAGCATCCTGGCCGCAACAGATGGGACTTCCCGCGCCGCCCTCGATAAAATCAGCTATGGGCTTTACGTTGTTGCCTCTGTTAAAGATGGTAAATTGAACGGACAGATTTCCAACACGGTGTTTCAATTGACTGATCCGCCTCTGCGGATTGCCGTTTGCCTGAACAAGAATAACCTGACTCATGAATATATTTCCGAATCTGGTTGTTTTGCTGTTTCGGTTCTGGGGCAGGAACAATTTGATATGGTGCGGAACTTTGGCTATAAATCAGGACGTTTGATGGATAAGTTCGCCGAAGTCAGTTATGTGCTGGGGCAAAATGGTTGTCCGATTCTGTGCAATTGCATGGCTTATCTGGAAGCGCATGTGATTCCGGACAAAATATTGGATGTAGGAACGCACCGGTTGTTTGTGGCTGAAATTACCGGCGGAATGGTCGTGGCCGACCGGACGCCGCTGACTTACGAATATTTTCGGGCGAATAAGAAAAAAATGTAATCGTCAAAAATATTTCTGTGCGGCGACAGGATTTTTGCAACTGACTGCGAACTTTAAGTAACAGGAATTAATGATGAGAGGAGTTCATCTGGCACAAAGGCGTGTCATGATTTGTAGGGAATACGAATTGTGGACGTCTTTTTTCCTGCCGTGGGTCAACTATTAAGTGAAGATAGGAGCGAAAATGATGGAGAGAAGGATCATTCAGGTTCAAGAAAAATTGCCGCTGGCACAAACGATTCCATTAAGTCTGCAACATCTATTTGCCATGTTTGGCGCAACGGTGCTGGTACCTTTTTTGTTCCAGGTCAACCCGGCGACATCCCTATTGATGAATGGAATAGGGACTCTCATTTATCTGATTATCGCCAAAGGAAGAATTCCGGCCTATTTAGGATCGAGTTTTGCATTTATTTCGCCGGTTTTTGCTATAATGGCCGATCCCAGTCTGGGTGGGTACGCTGCCGCCCAAGGTGGATTTATCATGTTCGGCATATTTTTTGTGGTTGTTTCCCAGTTGGTCCGCGTGGCCGGAACCCGCTGGATTGACGTAATTTTTCCGCCAGCGGCGATGGGAGCGATTGTCGCGATTATCGGCCTGGAATTGGCGCCGGTAGCGACAGATATGGCGGGGCTGACCGGCAAACTGATTGAGCAACTGAAAATTCCTTATGCAACAGCGGTTACTGTGTCTATGTTTACACTGGGCGTGACGATTCTGTGTTCAATTCTGCTACGGGGATTTTTGGCAGCCATTCCGGTTCTGCTGGGGGTAGTTGCCGGTTATCTATTCTCCATCTTCATGGGGATTGTCGATTTCGGCAGTATTGCTTCAGCCGCCTGGTTTGAAGTGCCGACTTTATATTCTCCCACCTTTAATGCCAGTGCCATGCTGATGATTATGCCGGCTGCGTTTGTTGTTTTGGCTGAGCATATCGGTCATCTGGTCGTTACAGGCAATATCGTGGAAAAAGATCTGGTTAAGGACCCCGGACTGGATCGATCATTACTCGGCGACGGCATTTCCAATATATTGTCCGGGTTCGTCGGCGCGACCCCGAATACGACTTATGGTGAAAATATTGGTGTCATGGCGATTACCAAAGTGTTTAGTGTTTGGGTAATCGGCGGCGCCGCGCTCATCGCGATTGGCATTTCCTTTGTCGGCAAGTTTGCTGCCATCATCCGCAGCATTCCCGTCCCGGTCATGGGTGGGGTTTGCATCCTGCTGTTCGGCGTTATTGCCGCTGCCGGTATCCGGATGTTGATTGAAAAGAAAGTTGATTATACTAAATCGCGCAATCTCATCCTGACTTCAGTCGTGCTCATTTCTGGCATCAGCGGCGCTGCGGTTAAGGTTGGTGCTGTGGAACTGAAAGGGATGGCGCTCGGAACCATCGTGTCGATTTTGATCAGTCTGTTATTTTATCTGCTTGACAAGTTCCAGCTGGCGAATGACGGTGGCGCAGATTCTTAGTTGAAAACTAGTAATACAGTAAAAGGTCCGGACTGTTGCAACAGTCCGGACCTTTTACTGTATACACCATGATCAGGGCTTTTACTCGAGAGGATGATTTCTGGCGCCGAATATTCGTTCGGCGCATTCGATTCCAGTCGGGGTAGCTGCCAAGCCGCCCATGCCGGTTTCCCGCAAGTCTGGCTGCATGGCATGCCCCACAGCCGACATCGCATCGATGACTTCATCCACCGGAATGACGCTCTTTATTCCAGCAAGCGCCATGTCGGCTGAAAGCAGTGCAATCATCGCTGCGCCGGCATTCCTTTTTACACATGGAACTTCAACTAAACCGGCCACCGGATCACAAACGAGGCCCAACAGGTTTTTCAGGGCCAACGCACTTGCCTGTCCAACCTGATCCGGACTGCCGCCAAGCAAACTGACAGCAGCACCGGCTGCCATGGCTGCAGCTGAACCGCACTCGGCCTGACAGCCACCTTCGGCGCCTGAAAGGGATGCCCGGGAGGCAATGACCATGCCGATGGTTCCGGCAACTGCCAGGGCAATGGCAAGTTCGTCGTGAGCAATATTGCGTTCTTCGGCAATAGCGAACAGCACGCCGGGGATGACGCCGCTGGAGCCAGCCGTAGGCGCCGCACAGATTTTTCCCATGGCGGCATTGGCTTCATTGGCGGCCAGAGCATAAGCGGCAGCCTTGGTGGACAATGGTCCCAGGAGATGAGCGGATCTGCCAGACTCCAATCCGTAATTTTGCAGACGCAGGCCGTCACCACCAACCAGTCCGCCGGTTGAGCGGACGCCGCTCATTCCATAGTCGATTGCATCCCGCATTACAACGAGCAATTTCTGCATGCGGTCCAGCAGTACGGACTCCTCAATTTCCAGATCCGCCGCCTGTGATTGTAAGCAGAACTGGCCGAAAGAAATATTGCTGGCAATCGCGTCTTGAATCCAGGGTGATAAGGATAATTTGTCCATCGGGCGATTCCTCCTATTCCACGACTGGATTGAGGCGTCTGGCTGCGAAAATGTGCGGCAGACTCGCAACTTCAGTCACCACTTCATCAGGGACTGTGCCATCAACATCAATGACCATGACAGCGGTACTGCCGCGCTTGCGTCTCGACACCCGCATTTCGGCAATATTGACAGCACGAGCGGCTAAAATCCCTGTTACGGTGTGAATCACTCCGGGGCGATCCTGGTGCAGAGTAACCAATGCGGCAAAATCACCAGTAAGTTCGAGTGGAAAACCATTGATTTCGGTTATCCTGATTCTGCCGCCGCCAACTGAACAGCCCGTGATGCGCAGGACCCCTTCGTTTTTTCCTTTCAGGGCAAACACGACCGTATTGGGGTGCGCGTTGTCACCCAAGCAAACTGTTTCAAAATGAAAGGAAAGGCCAGCTTGCTGCGCGAATTCAAAAGCGCGGGGGATGCGGGCATCATCAGTTTGCCAGCCAAGTAGGCCAGCGATCAGCGCCCGGTCAGTTCCGTGACCTTTGCCGGTTCGGGCAAACGAGCCGTGCAAGCCGATGTCGGCGGAAATTACCGGCTCACCAAGCAGTTCGCGGGCCAGTCTGCCCAGACGGACTGCGCCGGCGGTATGTGAACTGGAAGGTCCGATCATAATGGGGCCGATAACATCGAAGAGGTTCATCCGTTCACCTTCTTCACTTTTTTTTGCCGCAGGGGCGCTGGGAGCTTGCATTATGTACGGCAGGAAAATACAATAATAGTTACCCTGAGATCGAAACATAAGAAAAGGAGCGTTACCATGAAAATTGTTATCAGTGTTCTCGGCCGCGATCGCGTCGGCATTATCGCCATGGTGGCCACTGTGCTGGCGGAAAACGGAGTAAATATCCTCAATCTTGACCAAACTATCCTGGACGGTTTCTTCAACATGATCATGACGGCCGATATGAGTGCCGCCGCAATCAGCCTAAAAGAGCTTCAGGGCATCATGAAGACCAAAGGCGAAGCGCTGGGACTAGAGATCAGAGTCCAGCATGCAGATATTTTTCAAGTCATGCACCGGATTTAAGGGGGCAAATCGATGATCACACTGGATGATATACTAGAAACAAACCGCATGATCAAACAGCAGAATCTGGACGTGCGGACGATTACGATGGGAATTAGTCTGCGTGATTGTGCAGATCCAGATTTATCGGCATTTTGCAACAAAATATATGAAAAAATCACTCGTCAGGCCGAGCACCTGGTAAAAGTCGGTGAGGATATTGAAGCGGAATATGGAGTTCCCATCATCAACAAGCGGATATCAGTTACGCCGATAGCCATTGCGGCGGAAGCTTGCCGAACCGATAGCTATGTTGCGGTTGCCGAAGCTCTGGATCGCGCGGCAAAAACTGTCGGCGTGAATTTCATCGGCGGCTTTTCTGCACTGGTCCACAAAGGATTCACCAAAGGCGATCTGGTATTGGTAGATTCAATCCCGGAGGCATTGGCGGTCACTGAACGCGTCTGCTCGTCGGTGAATCTGGCTTCGACTTCGACCGGAATCAACATGGATTGCGTTGCCCGGATGGGAAAAATCATCAAACAAACCGCCCTGCTGACCAAGGACCGTGATGCGATCGGTTGCGCTAAACTTGTTGTTTTTGCCAATGCAGTCGAAGACAATCCCTTCATGGCTGGCGCTTTTCATGGCGTTGGCGAGGCGGAAGCCTGCATCAATGTCGGTGTCAGCGGACCCGGTGTCGTGCTGCGGGCGATCGAACAAGTTCGTGGCGCCGATTTTGGCGTGTTGGCTGAAACCATCAAGAAAACTGCGTTCAAAATCACCCGTGTCGGTCAATTAGTGGCGCAAGAAGCTTCACGCAGGCTAAATGTTCCGTTTGGCATCGTTGATCTATCCCTGGCCCCGACGCCGGCTATTGGCGACAGCGTGGCCGCCATTCTAGAAGAAATGGGGCTGGAAAGCACTGGCGCTCCCGGCACAACGGCGGCACTGGCTCTGCTTAACGACGCCGTGAAAAAAGGCGGGCTGATGGCATCTTCCCATGTAGGTGGTCTTTCCGGCGCATTCATTCCGGTCAGTGAGGATGCCGGTATGATTGCGGCAGTAGAACGGGGCGCCTTGACGCTGGAAAAACTGGAAGCGATGACCTGTGTTTGTTCTGTCGGGCTTGATATGATCGCAGTTCCCGGCGATACTTCGGCGGCAACCATTTCGGCAATTATTGCCGATGAAGCCGCTATCGGCATGATCAACAATAAAACGACCGCAGTACGGATCATTCCCGTGCCGGGGAAAACAGTTGGCGATTCAGTCGTATTCGGTGGATTGCTGGGGCATGCCCCAATCATGGCAGTCAATCGTTTCCGGCCGGACGTATTTATTGCCCGGGGCGGACGTATTCCGGCTCCGATTCGCAGCCTGACCAACTAAATATAGTCCGATTTATTTTACCAGCTTGTCGAGACCGAGAGACTTGAGTTTTTCGGTGGTCGGCAGGCTGGTTTTTTTATCCCAGCCACGTCCATCATAGTAACCATCCAGTAACGTTTCCTGCTTTGCCGCAGAAAAATTGGCGCCTGCTTTAGGGCCGCTGTGGAAAGTAATGCTGCTAAATCTGGTCGGAAGTCTGTCGTCAGCGCGGCGGAACCCTTCCCTGACATTAAACATTTTTTCCAGGTTCCAGATCCGTTCTCCGGTCAACAGCATCGATGCATCATCGCAGTTCCAGCCGGTGGCAAGCGAGACGGCCCGTTGGAAGGGAGCCGTGCCGACAGCGCCGTAGACAAACCGGCAAACGCACAGTGCGTCAAGAAAAGTCCGGCGGTGTTGCTCCTGAATGCTGGCCCCTTCCTGATGACTGCCACCCCGGTTGGCGGTTCCGTAGACCAGGGCAAAATCATGACTGCCCGGAACATTCCAACCGGCGAGTTCCTGACCCTTGACGTGCATGGCGAACGGAATGGCTGCAATCCCAATCAGGGCGGCAGCTTTTTTTACGCCCTGCGCCAAAACCTCGCCACAGCCTTGACGCATGGCGATTTTGTCGAGCAGCTGCAACAGGACAGGGACGTCGCCCCAAGTGGGGGATAGTCCGTCCAGATCAATGCTGCGCAAGATTCCCTGCTGATAAAGATCCATGACAAAGCCGAGAACATTGCCGGTTGCGATGGGGTCCAGCCCCAAATCATCGGCACGGGAAATTAGCTTCATCAGGCCGCCGAAATCATTGACTCCGCAATTTGAACCCAGCATTGCTCCGGCGCTGTAACCGGGGCCTTCCGCAATAGCCCCTTTCCAGGGCCCATGCGATATCTGACCGATTTTGACGCACTTTAGCGGACAATACGCACAGGCAGCATGGCGTACCCAAAATTCGCGTTCGGCAGTCGGCAGGCTCAATTTGGCAATCTCCGGCCAGGAACCTTCACGATAATTTTGCGTTGTCAGCATACCGGCCCTGTCAGAAGATAGTAGCAGCGGCGTAGCACCCCAGCGGCGCCATTGCGCATAATTGTTCCAGGCGGACAGCAAGGATGCGATGTTTCCCCGCAACGCAGTCAACCCGTCAGCATTATGAAGTGAGACAGGCAGTGATCCACGAACCGCAATGGCTTTAAGATTTTTTGAACCCATTACGGCCCCGGCCCCACCTCTTGCGGTGGTCCGTTTTACATCGCCGGTGATGCCGGCAAAACTTACGGCATTTTCGCCAGCCGGGCCGATGGTCAACAGCCGGAAATCACTACCCAGTTCACGACCGAGACGTTCTAGCGTAGCTGAAGTCGTCTGACCCCACAAGTCAGCAGCATTGCGCAACGACACTTTGTTTTCATCAATGACCAGAATGACCGGTTGGTCGGCGCGACCATTAATAATCAGGCCGTCGTAGCCAGCCTGTTTCAGGCTCGGTCCAAAATGCCCGCTGATCGAAGACCAGGTTAACGTCGAAGCATGCGGTAATATTGACTCCATTGGCGAAGTATTGGCTGCCTTGGTTACCACGGTGACCCGGGAAGGACCAGCGAAGGGCAGGCCGGAAAGTGGACTGGGCCAAAACGTCAGCAGATTTGCCGGTGACAGCGGATCAAGGCCAGCAGTTGGCAAGCGATCCCATAATGTTTTAACTCCGAGCCCCCGTCCGCCTAGGTACTGTTCAGCATCCTGCATATTGGTGTCGCTTATTTTGTGACTCCGTAGGTTGAGGTCGATTTCCAGAATTCGTCCGGTATAGCCATTGGCCATTAGCGGTCCCTCCCCGCACGATAGACAGACAAGAATAATGAACGCGCAATCTCGGTGGGTTTTTCCGCCAGAATCTTGCCATCAACGTTGGCAGGCACGATGGAAAGGCACTGTTCAGGGCAAGCTTTGACACAGGCGGGATCGCCACCGCACAAATCGCATAAACCCAGGGCTTTTTTTCCATCGCGACTCATACGGATCACGGCAGTGCGATCTTTGGCGCAGGCGTTCATGCAAGCCTGACAGCCGATGCATTTACTCTCGTTCAAGAGGATAGCGCCGGTCTGTGAATCACGCGTCAAAGCGACAACGTCTTTGGGACAGACAGATACGCAGGGGGCATCGGCACACCCTGCGCAAAGGGAAACAATGTCAAGTTGCGGTTCAAAACGATGCGCCTTGATTCGGCTGCGCCATAAATCAAAAGAATGTTCCCTGACTAAAGCGCATTCTGCTTCGCATATTCGGCAACCGCTGCACCGTGCGTAGTCAACTGCAATGAAGCTGGGAGTGGTGATACGGGCAGCCCGGTCAGTCTGGAAAACCGCATTTCCGGCCGAGGCGGCATCAGGAGGCGTTTTTTTTCTTAATACAGCAGCAACGATAGTTGCTCCGGCAGCCGTTCCCGCTATCGCTCCCACTACAAAATCGCGACGGCTGAAACTGAAGCGACTCATTCCTTAGTAGCCGGTTTCTTTTCGACCGCTGCTTTTTCGGCATCAACTCCTGTGGGCGGGGTCGAAATCTGTTTGGGCGCCTCGTGATATTCAGCGACGATAACTTTGCGGTCAGGTTCCGGGTCTGGATCTTTTGTGGCACTGCGGAATTCCCGGATCGCTTTGCCGACAGACGCCCCCATTTCCGGTAATTTGGATGGACCGAAAATTACTAGCGCAATAACAAGTATCAGAATTAGTTCTGGCATTCCAAGGCCAAACATGTGTAGTCTCCTCTCTGTTTGCATTGTTGGTGGTTTAGGTTATTTATTTTTAATTCCCCTTAAATGCGAAAAATCCTCTCGAAAATGAAGGAAACAATGCAAGATTTGTGGAAACAGCATGAAGGAAGAGATAGTCGGTGGAGGAATTTATGCGATTGACACAGGCTGCACGCACGGCAATGCTGCAACTTTTGGCCAGGGACTATCAGGGGGCAACGACGGGTCTGGTTTTCGGCTCTTCCTTTGAACTGTTGATTGCGGTGATTCTGTCGGCGCAGTGTACCGATGTGCGGGTAAACATCATTACGCAAAGATTGTTTCCGCAGTGGAACACGCCGGCGAAAATGCTGGATTTGAGTTTGGAGCAACTGGAGGAACTGATTCGCGACTGTGGTTTATTCCGCGCTAAGGCGAAAAACATTATTGCTACCTGCAAAATGCTAATTGATGTTTGGCAAGGAGAAATCCCCGCCACATTGGAAGAATTGATAAAGCTGCCTGGTGTAGGCCGCAAGACTGCCAATGTCGTATTGAGCCACCAATTTGGCGTTCCGGCGATTGCCGTCGATACTCATGTGTTCCGGGTGTCCAATCGGACGGGTCTTGCCTGCGGCAAAACACCGGACGAGGTCGAACAGGGACTGATGAAACTGATTCCCCGTTCCGATTGGTCAGCCGCCCATCACTGGTTAATTTGGCATGGCAGGAAGATTTGTCGGGCCCGCAATCCGTTATGCGGCGAATGTTCTTTGGCGACTTTGTGCCCCGCTGTGAAAAAAGATGATGGAAAAAAACAAGTGAATAAGTTATAATTATTCATCATAATATGGGGGTGTTGGGATGAAATATCGTACAGCAACTTTTCGTGATGTAGAAAGCATCCATAAAATTGTTAATGATTATGCCGAGCAGGGATTGATGCTGGCAAGATCGAGAAATTCCATTTACGAGACGTTGCGGGATTTTGTGTTGGCGGAAGAGGATGGCAAAGTGATTGGGGTTGGGGCTTTGCATCTTGTATGGGATGAGCTGGCGGAAATCAGGGCCATGGCGATTTCACCGGAATTCGCCGGGCGAGGTATTGGCATTAATATCGTACAACAGTTGATGGAAGATGCACGTAAACTGGGTGTAAAAACACTGTTCACGTTGACCTATCAACCCGGTTTCTTTGCTAAATCCAGCTTTTATGAAGTGCCGAAAGAACAGTTGTCGCAAAAAGTCTGGAAAGACTGTATCAATTGCAGTAAGTTTCCTAATTGCGATGAAATTGCGATGGTGCGTCCGCTGGAGTAAGGATCGGAGGAGAATGAAGTGGGAAAAGATCGCTCTTTGAACCGACTGCGTGCAATCATTGATCAGACGCCGATGGCGATGATCTGTTTTGATCATGAATTGCGCGTGACCGAATGGAATAAGGCGGCAGCACAGCACCTCGGCGTCATTGCAAGCGATGCCAAGGGAGAGTCGGTGTTGCAGTTTTTCCCTCCCAACGGTGCTGTGGGCCCTGAACAATGGAAAACTCTGGCCGAGGCTCATGGCACTATCGACCTGCTTGGACAGGCCAAAGCCGGTAACGGAGAAACCTTTATGGTCCGGTTGATTGTGAGTGTGCTTGATAGTGGCGCCGAGCAATCGGAGGCGTTGCTTTGCTTTGTGCGTGATCTGCAGGATAGGCAACTGGAAACGGAAGCCTGGCGCAGAACCGACGAGGCGAAACAACGGGCGGATTTGCTAAATGCATTGGCTGATGGTGAAATCGCCAATCGGGAAGTGGCAATCCAGCGTGGCAAGACGCTGGGACTGGATTTGGCAGCCAAATATGCTTTGTTTGCGATCAGTATCGATGATTATGCTGGAAAATCTTATGAAGAACTGCAGAAAGACCAGCGTGGCATGCAGGAAGTATTGCGCCAGGTCACCCAAATCTGTTCGGCGGAGCAGGACAAGATCGTCTGGACTCGTTATGATGGCTTTGCGGTACTTTGTCCATTGCCCGATCCCTGCGCTGATGTCAAGGGGCACGCTCTGATGCGGGCGAAAGCTGGCAAGGAGAGAGTGATTCGCCATATGCCGGGGGTTCGCCTGACGGTAGGCGTCAGTTCCAGTTATACAGATATTCTTGATATCCGGCGCTGCTATCGCGAAGCGAAGGAGGCGGCCAATGTCGGGCGCCGGGTTTGGGGCGGCAATGACGTGTATCATTATGCAGACTTGGGAATCTGTCAGTTGCTGACTCAGTTTCAGGATGCAAGCCAATTGCAGGAATTCGTTGACCAGTCAATCGGTAAATTGATTCAGTATGACAAAACAAAAAAAGCGGGTTTGGTAGCGACGCTGGAAGAAATTTTGTCAGCGCCAACACTCAAGGAAGCCGCTGAACGGAGTTTTGTTCACCATAAAACCATTTTGCAGCGCAAAACCAGGATTGAAGAAATCCTCGGCGTATCCATTGATAATGTGGAAACGCGCCTGACCTTGGCAACAGCGATGAAAATTCTGCGCCTGATGCCTGTGTCGGAACACGCGTGAGCTGAAATTAAAAAAAGATGAAAAGTACCAGGTGCAAATAAAGATATAAAAGATATAAAAGATGTAAGGGAGGGCTGACAATGGAGAAAAACAGAGATCCAGGCGCGTGGAATCCTTATCTGGCCGGAGCTTTGGCGGGATTGGTTTCTGTTGGTTCCGTATGGTTTACCGGCAAATATTTCGGCGCATCCACTACCTTTGTTCGGGGCGCCGGCTACGTGGAACAACTGCTTGATCCGGCCCGCATCAAACAACTTGAATATTTTGTTAGCACAAAGCCGGTAATTGACTGGCAGTGGATGTTTGTTGTTGGCATACTTGTCGGCTCATTCATTGCGGCAATCTCTTCCGGCAGTTTTCGGATTCAAGCGGTACCGGATATGTGGCAACAACGGTTTGGTGGTGGTGTGGTCAAACGCGGCCTGGTTGCTTTCGTTGGCGGAACGATTGCAATGTTCGGCGCCCGTTTGGCCGATGGCTGACCGAGTGGTCATGGGCTGAGCGGTTCGCTTCAGCTAGCGGTCAGCGGGTTTGTTGCACTGGTGTTCTTTTTCGTCGGCGGGATCATTGTGGCCCGGATGCTATATGGCGGGGGTGACTCGAAATGACGAACGATCAACTGTATGGATTGATTACCGGAATTTTGTTTGGTTTTCTATTGCAAAAAGGCCGTGTGCTACGTTATGACAAGCAGATTGGCGCACTGCGAATGTTGGATATGACTATTGTGAAGTTCATGATGTCGGCTATTCTGGTCGGAATGGTGGGGACCTATCTGTTGGTTGATCTTGGCTTGGCCAAGTTGTCGATTAAACCGATGATAACCGGTGCAATCGTCATCGGCGGTTTGCTGTTCGGGGTTGGCTGGGGATTGTTCGGTTACTGCCCCGGCACTTCGATGGGAGCTGTCGGCGAAGGTCGTCTCGATGGTCTTTGGGGAATCGCTGGCATGGTTGCAGGGGCCGCACTATTTGCCGAGACTTTTCCGCTACTGAAAAACACGGTGTTGAAGTGGGGCGATTTTGGCAAAATAACCTTGCCGCAAGTCCTTGGCGTCAATCATTGGTTCGTGATCATTCCCTTTGTGATTCTGACGCTGCTGTTGTTTCGGTGGCTGGAGAAAAAAGGCCTGTAGTATCAACAGGTTAGATTTGGACGGGAGCGGTAGTAATGGAAAAAACGACGGTTGAGAGTGAAAAAGTCTGGGAAGGCAAATGCGACCAATGTATGGTGAAGAATCGAATCTGTAGGAGCCCGGAAGGTTCTGCGCCGGCATTTTGTTCGACGAAACTGTATCCCGAAGCAATTGAAAAAGCGGCTGCAGAATATGATAAGCCCGATATTCATTTGTTTGCGCACAATGCTTCGGTGCAGGAAGCCGAATGCTATATCGACCGCACGGCCCAGCCTGCCTACAGATTTCCGGTGAAGCCGCGAGTGCAGGAAATCATGGAATTCGCCAGAAAAATGAGCTTCAAGAGACTCGGAGTAGCATTTTGTGGCGGATTGCATAAAGAAGCGGCAGTGTTTTGCAAAATCCTTGAAGATCATGGGTTTACAGTCGTATCTGTAATGTGTAAAGTAGGCGGCATTGACAAGGCCGCGCTTGACCTGGCGGATCACGAAAGGATACAAATTGGGCAACATGAGCCAATGTGCAATCCGATTGCCCAGGCGGAAGTGCTGAATACGGCCGGGACCGATTTCAATATTCTGCTTGGGTTATGTGTTGGGCACGATTCGATGTTTATCAAGTATTCTCAGGCGATGGTTACGGTATTTGCCGTCAAGGACCGGGCATTGGGACACAATCCGCTGGCGGCGATCTACACTTATGATTCCTATTCCGAGCGATTCAAACAGGATCGGCTGAAGAAGATCGAGGTTGTCGAATAATCAAAGCCAATAAGACGATTGGGGTGCTTGGAGAAAAGAAACGACGTTGTCGATTGAATCGATAGCGTCGTTTTTAGTTGCTTTTTTGCGCAAATCAACATAAAATTGAATTGGGCATATGCTCAAAACGGGAGGGCGGTTTGTGGTACGAAAACGCTGTTGCAGTATGGTGGACCTTGAACCTTGCAGCCGAATCTTTCGTCCGTTTCCTGCCGGCGGTGTACCGCAGATCAAGCTCGGCATGGAAGAACTGGAAGCTTTGCGGCTGAAAGACATGGAAGGCAAGGACCAGATTGAATGTGCTGCTTTGATGGGGTTATCCAGACCAACGTTTCAGCGGGTGCTGTATTCGGCCCGGGCAAAAGTTGCTCAGGCTTTAGTCGAAGGAAATGAAATATGTATAAAGGGAGGACATTATCAAATGAAAAACCGAAAATTTTTGTGTCTGGACTGTGGCGAACAATGGGAAGTAGAGCCTTGTAGTGCCGGCGGAAAACACGGCTATGAGATTCCTTGTCCCAAGTGCGGCAGTATGAAAAAATCCAGAGTGGAAGCTGATGGCAGTCAAACAGCTTGTGGCGGCGCTCATCAACACGGGCATGAACATTCACACGAAAATGGCCATTGTTCTTGCGGCGGACGTAAATAGCAGGAAGGGGTGAAGCTGGCTAATGAAAAAAATAGTAGTACTCGGTGGTGTGGCCGCCGGTCTTAAAGCTGCGTCAAAAGCACGGCGTAATGATCCAGCGGCGCAGATTACCGTTGTCGAGCGGGGCGAGCTAATCTCCTACGGCGCCTGTGGCATGCCTTATTTTGTCGCTGCCGAAGTCGATCAGGTTAGTGATCTGATGAAAACGCCGGCCGGAGCGCTGAGAACGCCAGCGTTCTTTAAAAACGTGAAGAATATTGATGTATTGACACAGGTCGAGGCAATGAAAATAGATCGGCAGGCCAAAACCGTGTTGGTAAAAAATCTGGTTAGCGGCGAAGAATCGGTTTTGCCATACGATAAGTTGGTGATCGGAATAGGCGCTTCGCCGGTTCGCCCCCCGTTTCCGGGGATTGATCTCGCCAATATTTATACACTGTGGCATCCGCGCGATGCGGAAGCAGTGCGCAAAGGCGTGCAAACCGGCAAATTCACCAAGGCTGTAATTATCGGCGCCGGTCTGGTCGGCATGGAGATGGCGGAAGCGCTACGCGAATGGGAACTGGATGTTACGGTGGTAGAAATGCAGGATCAGGTCTTTCCTGCCTTCCTGGACCCAGACGTGGCCGGCATGGTTCGTAAATATGCAGAAGAGAAAAAAATCCAGGTGCTGACTGGCGAAAAAGTAACTGGCTTTGTTGGTGAGCAAGCGGTTGCGGCAGTGGAGACCGACCAACGCAGCATTCCGGCTGACCTAGTGATTATGGCGCTCGGCGCACGGCCCAATGTGGCGCTAGCGCGAGACGCAGGCCTGACGATCGGCACTACCGGAGCAATCGCGGTCAATGACCGGATGCAGACCAGCGATCCAGAAATCTATGCCGGTGGCGACTGTGTAGAAAACACCAATATTATTTCCGGTCGCAAAGTATTTGCGCCGATGGGATCTACCGCCAATAAACAGGGGCGAATCATTGGCGACAACATCTGTGGCGGCGAAGAAAAGTTCCGCGGCGTACTTAATACTGTCGTCGTGCGAGTTGTGACGATGAATGTCGGCAAAACCGGCCTGACTGAGCGGGAAGCAAAAGAACTGGGTTATGAGTATTTCAGTGTCATGGTCTCAGCATATGACAAACCGCATTATATGCCGGGCGCAAAATTGCTGAGCGTAAAGTTGATTGTCGAAGGCAAATCGCGTAAATTGCTTGGTCTGCAAGCTGCCGGCGAAGGAGAAGTATCAAAGCGAGTCGATGTGGCGGCTAGCGTACTGACGTTGGGCGGCACGATCAATGATTTATTCGACATTGATCTTTCCTACGCGCCGCCTTACAACTCACCGATCGACATCATTGCTGTTGCAGCCAACGCGGCCATGAACAAATTGGCCGGAACATTTAAAGGGATTTCTTCATTGCAGGCCAGCGAAAAAATGACGGCGGATAACACGGTGTTTTTGGATGTGCGATCGCCGGAAGAGTGTAAACAGATCCGGCTTGCCGATTGCAAAAATATCCAGTATATTCCGCTGGGGCAATTGCGCAGCCGGCTGCAGGAAATTGACAAAACCAAAGAAATCGTGGCATTTTGCAAGATCAGTCTGCGCGGCTATGAAGCCGAGTGTATTCTCGAAGGCGAAGGTTTTGAAAATGTTAAAGTGCTGGAAGGCGGGATCATGTCCTGGCCGTTCCGCTGCGAAAAGTGAACGGCGCACTGAAACTGGCAATGTTGCACAGGTTGTAATTAATGAATTGATATAAAGAGAGGGTGTCGGCAGGATGCCCTCTCTTTTTGACGAATGTATTTTATTTAAGAACCTTTCAGCTATTTTTCAGGAAGATTAGCTAAACTGAAAACAAGCAAACAAAGAAAGGGTGATCTTCATGTCAAAGAAAACAGACATCATCGTGGTTGGCGTACTGAGTGCAGCTTTGTTTACCGGATTCACCGCCTACAGTTATTCCGCCGACAAAGCGAAAGCCAAGGCGCAGGCGAAAACGCCAGTTGCCGTTGCCGCAGTTGCTGCCAATACTTCGATGCAACCGCTAAACCCGACCAATACGGTCAATTCCAATTCCAGCAAAGTCCAGGCGCCGGCGGATACGCAACCTGATGTCACTCAACCTGCGCCTGACGCGACAGTGACCAAAAAGAAGACTACCAAGTCCAAGGCATCCTGATCATGGAAACACCACTCGAATTCCGGGCAATGAATACCGACTTTCTGGTTGCCGGTGTGTCGGCGAGAGCGGCTGAAGAGGTTAAAGCGCTGGTGGATTTGGCCGAAACTACATTAAGTCGCTTCTCGCCAACGAGTGAAATCAGTCGCATAAATCAAACCAACCAAACTTGGACCGCAGTCACTGCCCTCACTTACGATCTGCTGGTTGACGCGGCGGAGGCATATCACGCGACAGGCGGATTGTTCAATCCATTTCTGGCAGAAAAAATGCGAACCGTCGGTTACGATCATAGTTTTGAAACCTTACCGCCAGTAATAGTCGCACAGGGGCTGAATGATAAACAAATCATACTTGCCTCATCCGGTCCGTGTGAAACACACAAAGAATCCAGCATTGGTGCGTTGCTACCAGAACCGTTGGAGTTTGATTTTGCAGCGCAAAGCATCAGACTAGCAACCGGGGCGGCGATTGATGTCGGCGGGATTGCCAAAGGCTGGATTGCCCAGCGTGCCGCCAACCAGCTGGTGGCCAGCGGCGTCAAACAGGGATTGATTGATGCCGGCGGCGATGTGGTGCTATGGGGCAGTGACCCGACGCAGGGAAGCTGGGGTGTGGGGGTCGGTCATCCCTTGGCAGCGGATCATGACATTGCCGATCTCTGGCTGGAAGGGTTAACCGCCATCGCAACCAGCAGCGTAGTTAAAAGACGCTGGCATTGCTCGGGAGAGCTTCCGGCTCACCATATCCTTGATCCTCGCACCGGCAGTCCGGCTTGCTCCGATTTGCTGCAGGCAACCGTGATTGGCCGCGATTTGGTAGCGGCGGAACAATACACAAAAGCCCTGATCATTCTTGGCTCGGCAGCAGGCAGTCGATGGATCGCCGCGAAGCGTGCGGACCTTGCCTATATCATGGTTCGCAACGATGGCGTAATTTTGCACAGCGATAATCTCATTACATATACGAAAGATTGGCGGGTGGACGCTCATGTCGAACTGGCTTACGATATTCACTGATATATTCTCAACCTGGCACATTGCCAGAGGTACCGGCCTGACCGCTTATGTCCTGCTGTTTTTGATCACTGGCGGCGGCTTGGCGCTCAGCCTGCAACTGGTGCCGCCGAAAATCCGGGCAGGATTTCTCGGATTGCATCGGACGGTATCGATTGCCGCAGCGATTATGCTTCTGTTGCACGGCAGTATCCTGATTTTTGACCGGCATGTGGCATTTTCTCTGGCCGATGTCTGGGTGCCGTTCTGGGCATCGCAAAAAACGCTGGAGATGGCTACCGGGATTATCGCCTTCTATACCATCGTCGTTCTTGTTTTTACCTCCCTGCGCTCAGCAATGAAGGCGATCGGGTTTGATAACTGGCGGTTCACCCACTATCTGGCGTTTCCATGCTACGTACTGGCTTTGTATCATGGCATCATGCTTGGCACAGACAGCGGTGCGCCGGCGATCCGCATTCTTTATCAGTCGACAGCCAGTATCATCCTGGCCATGACGTTGCTGCGAATCGGAAAATCGGTGGGAAAGAAGGTTGCTGCCAGTGAAAATCCTGCTCGCTGAAGATGATGTAAAACTGGGACGCCTGATCAAACACATGCTGGAAACCGAACAACACCATGTGGAATGGGTGGTCCGCGGCGATGAAGCGGTTGTGCGGGCCGCGGACGCAGTCTTTGATATTGTACTGATGGACTGGATGATGCCGGGCTTGTCGGGACTTGATGCTTGCCGCCAATTGCGTGAACAGGGCTATCAAAAACCGGTGCTGATGTTGACTGCCAAAGATGCGGTGGATGATAAAGTGCGGGGATTGGATGGTGGCGCGGACGATTATCTGATCAAACCGTTTGAATTCAGCGAGTTGTTTGCCCGATTGCGGGCGCTGGGGCGTCGCGGCGAAGCGCCCCTGCAGGAAGAAATCGTGACAGTAGGGATCTGGCAGCTTAACCGCACACGTCGCACGGTGGTTCGGCGCAATAGCGAGATCCAACTCAGCGCCCGCGAGTACCAGCTGCTGGACGTGCTGATTCAAAACCGGGGTCTGGTGGTGCCGCGCGAAGTATTGCTTGACCGGGTGTGGGGTCTTGGCAGTGAAGTCTCGGACAATAATCTGGATGCGTATATTCGACTGTTGCGTAAAAAAATCGATGATCCGGAAACTGATACCCTGATTCAGACGGTTCGGGGCATTGGTTATAGAGTGGGGGCGTAAAATGTTTGGCCGTATCCGTCAGCGCCTGACCTTGCTGTACACTATATTGACAGCGCTTGCTTTAGCTAGCTTTGCGCTGGTTTTTTACTTTGGACTGACTACGCTGTTGATGCGCGAACAAGAACGCGAAGTGACGAGCTATGCCGCAGCGATTTCGCGTGGCGCCGGTGAAATCATTCGCAAAAGTGAACGTAAGCGCACTGACAATGAAGCCGAGAAAAAATTGAAACCACTGGGCGGCGAAGCTGCCTATAGCTATTATCTTCTGTCGCGTGACGGTAGTGTTGTGTTGGAAAAAAACACGTTTCCTGCTGCCAGGGCAGATTGCTTGAAGCTTGCTGAGTCAGCACAGACAGAATCGCGGGGAATTCTCAGTGTGGTTTCGCCCGAGGGCAGCTCACGTCTATTGTGGACCAAATCGCCGGTTTATGATGAAGGGCGACATATGGGGAGTTTGTTTGTTGCCAAAGAATTGGACAGCCATGACCATTTTGTCAAACGTCTGGCGCAAACGCTGGGAGCGGCAGCTTTGCTCCTGCTGCTGATGTCCGGTGGGATCGGTTATTTCGCTGCCGGGCGCGCCTTGGTGCCGATCCGGCGTTCGTTTGATACGCAGCGCCGGTTTGTTGCGGACGCTTCGCATGAATTGCGCACGCCGCTGAGTGTGATTCAGGCTTCATTGGATGTGCTGGAAAAAGAAGAACAGGATAGGTTTTCGCCGTTTTCCCAACAGGTCATCGCTGACCTTAAGCAGGAAGTTCGCCGGATGGGGCGATTGACCGGAGATTTGTTGACATTGGCTCGCTCCGATGCTGATGGGATGGAGCTGCGACGGGAATCGTTCGACATACAGGAGCTGTTGCAACGGGTGCAGCGAACCATGCAGCCCCAGGCAGAAGCTCAGCAGGTAAATCTCGCATTGACGCCGGGAGAAAGCTTGCCGATATTGGCTGATCCGGATCGGATTTTCCAGCTGTTGTTGGTTTTATTGGATAATGCCGTGAAATACACACCTGCAGGCGGCAAAGTCAGTTTGGCCGCAACCCGGCCGAATGGGGAACAGGGAAAAGTGTTGATTACGGTTGCCGATACCGGGCCGGGCGTGCCGCAGGCGGATCAGGCGAAGATTTTTGAGCGGTTTTACCGACTGGATTTGTCGCGATCACGGGAAGCGGGTGGCGCCGGCCTCGGTCTTGCCATCGCCAGGGAAATCGCAGAGGCGCATGGCGGTAGTATTTCTGTTGCAGCCGCTCCAACTGGCGGCAGCATTTTTAAGGTGTTGTTACCATAAAATATTCTTGTTTTGTTGCAAATAGTTCACAAACCTGACACAAATTGAATGCGAAAACCAGATAGAATAACAACCAGAAGTGACTCTCCATAAAAACGAGGGGGACTGGGCGTGAAAAAACTGCGACTGTTTGTTCAGGTGGGGTTCGTTCTATTTTCGGCATATCTGGGGTTGCGACACCAGATCGTGGGCGGCGGGCCCAGCGGCGCCGGACCGATTGACGCATTCTGCCCTTATGGCGCATTCGAAGCGTTGCCTGTTTTACTGATTGAAGGGACTTTTATCAGCAAAACGGCGGTATCCAATCTATGGATTTTGGCAGCGTTGGTAGCAGGCCTGCTGGTCGTGGGCCCGGTTTTTTGCGGCTGGATCTGTCCGCTGGGCAGTCTGGGCGAGTGGCTGTACGGCTTGCGCAAACGTATTTCTGCAGTGAAATTGGAACCGGGCAAAGCACTGTCCCACCAGTTTTCCTGGGGAAGAGCTGCGATGTTTGTTCTGATTCTGTTCATGTCCTGGCAGACCAAATCAATCTGGTTTGAGAATATTGACCCCTATAAAGCAATCTTTCATATGAATGTGGAGAGCGCTGCAGCGCTCAGTCTTATCTTTGGCTTTGTTACAATGTCCTTGTTGGTTGAGCGCGCCTGGTGTCGATGGCTCTGCCCACTCGGAATTTTCAATGGTTTGGTTGGCAAATTATCACTGTTTAAGATTCGACGCAACGATGCAAGTTGTATCCATTGTAATGCCTGTAGCCGCGTCTGCCCGGTCCGTATCACGGTCGCCGAAGTTCAGGCGGTCAGTGATGACCGTTGTGTTGGTTGTAATCGTTGTCTGGAGGCTTGTCCGGTAAAGGACACGTTGCAAATCAAATCCTCAGGCGCGATGGGCAATCGCCTCCTGAAGCCCGCTTCTGCCGGAATCATTGCCGTTGGATTATTCATCGCCATCGTTGGCGGCGCGCAGGCTGGCGGATTTTGGAAAGCGAATGATGCTCGCCCTGTCGCCCAGATTTCCAGTCCTGCCGAACTTAAAGGCTGGATGAAGTGGGGTGAAGTCGTGGACCAATTCAAAGTCGATGAAGCAGCGTTGGCGAAGGAACTGAAACTGCCGCCAGGCTACATGCGGGATGCGACGCTCAAGGAATTGGGCCACAAGAATGGTTTTGAAACCAAAGATGTCGGTAAGGCGATTGAAAAATTAAAACAAAAATAAACGCAATGTAAAGCAGCGGAGAACACCGAAGATGAGTAAATTCGGTGTTCTCTTTTTATCAGATATGCGCTGCCGTCAAGTATTATAGTTGCATGCAAACCATAACTTTGGGTTAAATTGATTGAATTTTTTGGGCAAACAGTATATGATATAGACACCCCCCCTCCCCGGGGTGGAATAAGAGATTACTGGAGTCGATGTTTGTGAGCTATAAAGTGAAACAACTCGGACCAATCATATTCGTATTAACGATCATGCTGCTGTTCGCTGGTTGCGGTAAATCCGCCGGCGTAGTGGAACCCAAACGGCCATCGGTATCCGGGGTTGAGATTGGCGTTGTACAATCGCAGGAAGTAGAAGCCGTTCACGAAACGGTCGGCAATGTTAAAGCCGCCAATGTCAGTGTGCTTGCAAGCAAGCTGATGGGCACGGTATTGGCGGTGCATGTTCGCCAGGGTGAGCGGGTGCGTGCCGGGCAGTTGCTGCTGGAAATCGAGGCCCGCGATCTGGCGGCGCAGGCTAATGCAGCTGCGGCGCAGCGCCAGCTGGCCCAGGCGACGTTTGAACGTTATCGACGCCTGTCTGAGTCGGGGGCCATTTCGCGGCAGGACTACGATGTGGCAATGACACAGAAAAATGTAGCTGAGGCTGAGTATCAACGCATCATGGCGACCATGGCATTTGCGCGGGTGACTGCGCCTATGGACGGTGTCGTTTCGGACCGTCGTGTCGATGCCGGAACAATGGTAGCACCAGGGCAAGCGCTGCTGACAGTTGACGATCCTTCCGGTTACGTGGTGGAAACCAATATCGAGGAGCGGTGGGCAGATAAGTTGTCTGTAGGCGCTTCGGTAAAAGTCCGGATACCGGCGCTGAATCAAAGTGTTGCCGGAACGGTGCTGGAGCTTTCTCCATCGATCGATTCGGTTTCCCGGACCTTTTATGCCAAAGTATCAGTGTCAGGCGAGCGTTTGCGCAGTGGACTGTACGCGCGGATCGAATTTCCCGGCGGACGGGAGCGGAGTTTGCTTGTTCCAGAGAAAGCTGTTATTCGCAAAGGACAGCTGGACGGGGTCTATGTCGTGAGTGCTGAAGGCGTAGTGACGTTTCGGCCAATCAAGATCGGACGTAGTTTCGCTGCGAATACCGAAGTCCTTTCCGGTTTGAATGCCGGCGAGAAGATCATTATTTCAGGGCTGGATAAAGCCGTTGATGGTGGAAAACTGGCCGAAGGACAAAAACCATGAGCGGCCTTGGTCCATCTGGTCGTATTGCCGGCGCGTTTCTAAATTCGAAGCTGACGCCGTTATTTGTTGCTTTTGCTTTACTGCTTGGTGTGTTTGCCACGATGGTCACACCGCGGGAAGAAGAGCCGCAGATTGTTGTGCCGATGATTGATGTAATGGTTTCCTATCCCGGGGCTTCGGCCGCAGAAGTCGAGGAGAGGGTCAGCAGGCCGATGGAAGCGTTGCTCTGGGAAATCGAAGGCGTGGAGTATGTTTACTCCATTGCTCAGCCCGGCATGAATATGACCATCGTACGATTTTTGGTAGGTCAGAATGTTGAAGACAGCCTGGTTCGGCTACAAACAAAACTGTCTTCAAATTATGACCGGATTCCAGCCGGCGTGTCCCAACCGATGGTGAAGTCGCGTTCGATTGACGATGTGCCGGTTTTGGCGCTTACGCTGTGGAGCCGCCACGACCGCTGGACCGGTTATGAGCTGCGGCGGGTGGCGCAGAACATGACCGAGGAACTGAAACGCCTGCGTGATGCTTCAGAAATCAATATCATCGGTGGGCAGCGTCGTCAAATGAAAATCGTGCTTGATTCGCTACGCATGTCGGCTTACGGGACTTCGGTGTTCCAGACGGTCAATGCTTTGTCTCAGGCCAATGTCCTGTTGCCGGCCGGCGCCTTTTCCCAGGGAAATCGCGAATATCGGGTGGAAGTGGGCGGTTTTTTGCGGACGACAGCAGATGTCGGTAGTGTGGTGGTCGGAGTTTCCGGCGGACGACCGGTATATCTGCGAGATATCGCCAATATAACGGATGGACCGGAAGAGTCGGCCAATCATGTGTTTTTTGGCGCCGGTCCAGCTGCAGAATTAAAGGGGATCAAGGGCGCCTCCACTAGCCTTCAGGATGCGGTTACGCTCAGTTTTGCCAAAAAGAAAGGGACGAATGCCACCCGCTATGCGGAAGACATTTTGCATAAAGTCGAATCAATGCGCGGCGGATTATTGCCATCAGAAATTGAAGTCGCCATTACCCGTAACTATGGCGAGACAGCCAAGGAAAAGTCCGATGAATTGTTGTTCCACATGTTGTTGGCGACAATTTCCGTGGTCATCCTAATCGCCTGGGCATTGGGCTGGCGCGAGTCGGTGGTGGTAGCGGTAGCGGTCCCGGTTACCCTTGCATTGACGCTGCTGGTCAATTATCTGTATGGATATACCTTGAATCGGGTGACATTGTTTGCCCTGATCTTTTCTATCGGCATTCTTGTCGATGATGCCATTGTTGTGGTAGAAAATATTCACCGACGCTTTTCCATTCACGGGGTTTCACCGGAAAATGCGGTTCAGGCCGTCGATGAGGTGGGAAACCCGACAATTCTCGCTACCTTTGCCGTGATTGCGGCTCTGTTGCCAATGGCATTTGTTTCCGGACTGATGGGCCCCTATATGCGCCCCATTCCCATCGGCGCTTCGGCAGCCATGCTGTTTTCGCTGCTGGTCGCTTTTGTCGTCAGCCCCTGGCTTGGCTACAAGGTATTGCGGCATGTTCACCATGATCCACAAGCAACAGAAAAAGAAGAAAAATGGGTAGAAAAATATGAGCGTCTGATCGGACCACTGTTGGTGAATCGCCGTCGGAGACTAATTGCGCTTGCGGCAGTAGGGGGGATACTATTAGTAACCCTGCTGCTGGTTCCATTTAAAGCGGTCATGGTCAAAATGCTTCCCTTTGATAATAAAAGTGAACTGGAAATCATCATCGACATGCCGAAAGGAACGCCGCTTGAGCGAACGACTGCAGCGGCCCGTGACATGGCGGAAAACTTGCGTACGGTTCCCGAGGTGACAGATTTCCAAGTATATGTTGGCAGTGCAGCCCCCTACAATTTTAATGGGCTGGTGCGGCATTACTTTACCCGCGAGGGCGGGCATCAGGCCGGAATTCAGGTGAACCTGTCGGCAAAGGGCGACCGCAAGGCCCAAAGCCATGATATTGCCAAACGGATAAGACCGGCAATCAAGGCGATTGCTGATAAGCATGGCGGTCGGGTCAAAGTGGCCGAGATCCCGCCGGGTCCGCCGGTACTCAGCACGCTTGTCGCTGAAGTCTACGGTCCGGACGAAGCGCGTCGACGGGAGATCGCCGCGATGATCCTGAAAGAGTTTGAAACGACCACAGGGGTAGTCGATGTGGATTGGTTCGTCGAGGCGGATCAGGAAAAAATCACCTTCCGGATTGATCGCGCCCGAGCCATACTTAGCGGGGTATCCGCCGATTCGCTGGCAAAGACGCTGGCGGCGTCGCTTGGCGGAACGACGGCTGGTCTGGCGCATCTGGACAGCGAGAAAGAACCGGTGGAAATTCGCCTGCAACTGCCGGTTGCTGACCGGTCGGCGATAGAAGCTTTGATGAGCACGCCGGTCGCCAATGTCAATGGTCGGTTGATTCCGATGGGAGAATTGGTTTCGGTGCAGCGCAGTGTGGATGATAAAACTCGCTACCGCAAGAATCTGCAACCGGTGACTTATGTCATCGGTGATGTTGCCGGACGTGAAGAAAGCCCCATTTACGCCATTTCTCAATTGAAGGAACGAATCAGTAAAATCAAACTGCCGGAAGGATATGCGCTGGAACAGTTTATGACGGTGCAACCGGAACGCGGTGACCGTTATGCGATGAAGTGGGATGGGGAAATCCAGATTACGGCGGAGGTTTTCCATGACCTGGGTATTGCTTTTGCAGCAGTTCTGCTGCTGATATATGTTTTGGTGGTGGCATGGTTCCGCAGTTTCATCGTGCCGCTGATCATTATGATTCCAATTCCACTGACACTGGTCGGTATATTGCCGGGACACTGGCTGTTTGGCTCTTTCTTTACCGCTACATCAATGATTGGCTTTATCGCCCTGTCGGGGATCATTGTCCGCAATTCAATTTTGTTGGTTGATTTTATTCAGGCGGACGAAAAAGAGGGAATGAGCTTGCGGCAGGCGGTCGTGCGGGCCGGTGCGCTACGATTGCGACCGATTGCACTTACAGCAGCAGCCGTGGTGGTAGCGTCGATGGTCATGCTGTTTGATCCAATCTTTCAGGGGCTTGCCATTTCGATGATGTTCGGCGCTGTCGTAGCTACGGCGCTAACGCTGGTTGCGGTTCCGATCATGTATTTTGAGTGGTTTTCGCGCCCCAGAGGCAATGCTACTGAGAAGTAAAATGAAAAGAGAGAAGTTCCCGTGGGCGGAATAGTGAGGGAAGTGATTTAAGGGTCTACGCAGCTATTCTGTCATCTGGGTAATAAAAGAAAATGTTGTGCATGTTCAGAGAGTATAGGCTAGCATAAAAAAGAATAAATTCGCAAAAAAATATTATAAAGCTTAGCAGGATTTTAATCAGCATAATAGAATGTAAAAGGTAAACGTTTACCAAGAAGTGATGTGAATGAATTGGCTGAAAGAAAAAAAGTGCGAGCAACGATAAAAGAAATAGCGCAGCGTGCCGGCACGTCCATTGCGACAGTTTCAAGAGTTCTTCGCAAGGTTGACCATCCAGTGAAACCGGAGCTGCGGGAGCAAGTTTTGCAGGCGGCTCAAGAACTAAACTATACTCCCAATTTGATTGGTCGTTTCTTAAAATCAAGCAGCAGTAATGATATTGGCGTAATTATTCCCACGATTTCAAATCCGTTTTACCCATTGTTGATTTTGGGAATTGAAGAAGTTTTTGACCGTTATGGTTACAATATGCTGTTGTGTAATTCGTTTCGCAATGAAAAGAAAGAAATGAATTACGTGGAACTGTTACGGCAAAAACAAGTCAATGGGCTCATCATCGCTTCCATCAGCAGCGACAGGGAATATTTGCAGACGCAAATCGATGCGGGACTGCGTGTGGTAACGCTGGATCAGTCAATTGAAAACCTTAATTGCAGTAAAGTGGTTATTGACTATGAATTGTGCAGTCAAATGGCGATGGAACATCTGTGGGCTAATGGTCATCGCAAAATCGGCTTTATTTCGGCGCCGCTGAGCATTATCAGCCGTAAATTGATTTATAGCGGCTATGTAAAATCATTGGAAAAATATCAAATACCAATCAGTCAAGAATGGCTATATATTAATGACCATGAAACAGAAACCAACGGAGAGTTTTACGAATTCGAAAACGGGAAAAATTTGGCCAGGCGGTTGTCTGAAACTGCCGACCGTCCCACGGCGCTACTAGTCATCAATGATATGACTGCCTATGGGTTGATGCATGAATTGACCAATCAAAACATCAGTATTCCGACAGATATTTCGATCATCAGTTTTGATAATATCTTTTTTTCGCAGGTTACTACCCCTCCGCTGACTACCATTGGCTATTCAACTTATGAAATGGGGCGATTGGCGGCTGAGTGCTTGATTAAGGACATGTTGGGCGAACAGTCTGAAGCCGTTGAAATTGTGATCAAGCCGGAACTGATTGAAAGAAAAAGCGTTCATAGACTACTGTAAATAAGGAATGGGGGCGATTTTTGTGAAAACCTTGTTAATGAACGGGAAAATAATCACTCCTTTTCGGATCATTAATAAAGGGGCTGTACTAGTCGAAAATGGAAAAATAGCCAATGTTTTTGATGAATTACCGCCCTCGGAGGAGTTGCCAGAGCGGTGCATCGATGTTGGCGGGCGCTATATATCCCCAGGTTTCATTGATATGCATGTGCACGGCGGTGGTGGCTGCGAAGTAATGGATGCTTCCGTAGAATCGGTTCAAACGATGTGCCGGGCGCATGCCGGGTTTGGAACCACTGCCATTCTTCCTACGACAGTGGCGGCCCCGTGGCAAGATATCTATGCGGCCATTGATGCAGTGCGTCTGGCGCAACCGGATAGTACCGGCGCGAGAATTTTGGGCATCCACTTGGAAGGCCCCTATTTCTCTCAAGCGGAAAAAGGCGCCCAAAGTGCTGATTTCATTAAAGACCCAATCCCTGAAGAGTACATGGCAGCTCTGGATTATTGGGATGGGATTAAAATAATGGGGGTGGCGCCCGAGTTGCCCGGTGCCCTGGCGTTAGGCCGGGAATTGCGACGCAGGGGCATTCTGGCATCCATCGCGCATTCCAATGCAAATTATGAAGAAGTACTTCTGGCTGTTGAAAATGGATATACCAATATTACTCACTTCTACTCGGGTTGTTCAATTGTTCACCGCAAAAATGCCTATCGATTTGCCGGTGTAGTAGAAAGTGGCTATTTAATTGATGAACTAACTGTTCAGGTAATCGCCGACGGAAAGCACTTGCCTGCCAGTTTGCTCAAGTTGATTTATAAAGTGAAGGGCGCGGACAGAATTGCGCTGATAACCGATGCCTTGAGTTATGCTGCGATGCCATCCTTGCAGGAAAAAATGGTATATACGCAAAAAAATGGTGTCCCGGTAATATTGGAAGACGGGGTCATGAAGCTGCCGGACCGGTCCAGCTTTGCCGGTAGCGTAGCGACAACCCGCGATCTAGTTAAAAACATGGTGGAACTGGGTGAGGTCCCGCTGTGCCAGGCTGTGAAAATGGCCACACACACACCGGCCAGAATTTTGAATGTCGCAGCACGTACGGGGAGCATATCGATCGGACTGGATGCGGATATCGTTGTTTTTGACAGCGAGTTCTCTGTGCAGTTGACGATGGTTGACGGCAAGATCGTTTATCAAAACGCATCCGGTTTCCTGTAGAACGACAAACAGAAACAAAGGGGGCAATGAGCAGAGTGAGCTCGCTGCAAAATTCACGCAAAAAAATAGCAGGATTTTTATTTGTCGCACCGGCGCTGTTGTTCATTTTTTCCTTTATGCTTTATCCGCTTATCAATTCACTGTATATGAGCCTACACAAATACAATTTTGTCTATGATAAAGAACCTAAATTCATCGGCCTTGGAAACTACATTACAGCATTTTCTGATAAGGACTTTTTGGTAGCGCTCGGTAACACTTTTACCTTTGCTGTTTTTTATGTGATATTCGTGATGGTTATCTCCCTGATTCTGGCGCTGCTGATTTTCCAAAAAATCCGTTTCAATTATTATTACCGAACCGCCATCTTTATTCCGATTGTGGTGCCGTTATCGTTGTCAGCATTGGCTTTCATGTGGATTTTGCAAGAAAACTACGGGCTTCTGAATCATTTGCTAGGTAATGTATTGGGGTTGAAATCATTGACGTTCCCCTGGCTGAATAATGGAACTACTGCCATGGGCAGCATCATCGGCGTGGCATTGTGGGCTACGATCGGGTTCGAGACAATCTTATTTTTGGGAGGCCTGCAAGCGATTCCGCAGGATATTCTTGAAGCGGCTGAAGTCGATGGAGCCAGCGGCCTAAAAAAAGTATTTTACATTATTTTGCCTAATTTGAAAGAAACATACATACTGACTGGGATTTGGGCATTGTTGCATGGCATAAAGGTTTTTATCGAACCCATGGTCATGACGTCCGGCGGTCCGGGTGTCAGCACATTGGTGCTTTATCAACATATTTACCACACCGCCTTCACCTATTTTGATATGGGTTATGCATCGGCGATGGCGTATATATTGGGCGCAATTGCGCTGCTTTTCTCAGCGGCAAACTATTGGGTGAATCGGACGAAGGAAGTATAGCTACTCCTAGGCGATTGAAGCAGAATTTTGCATTGGCGGTAAGGAGCGGAAAAGGTGAAACAGAGGAACGGACTGCCGCGGCTATCTTTGGGAAAGATCTTGATCCATTTGTGTTTGGGGTCAGTATCGCTAGTGTTTCTCACCCCATTCGTTTATGTGTTATTGAATTCTTTTAAAACAACAGAAGAAATTTACTGGGTTCCTCAAAGCTTTTTGCCCAAACAGTGGATTTTTGACAACTACTTGCAGATCGGCGAAAAGGGCCATTTTGTCGACTATTTTATCAATAGCGTCATTGTTACTTGCACGGCGGTTTTCTTGGTTTTGGTTATCAGCTCTTTGGCTGGATACGCTTTTGCGCGGCTGCCGTTCAAAGGGCGACAATTCTTACTGGGCTTTATTCTCATGACGATTACAATTCCTCTAGTGGTATTTTTGATTCCGATGTTTCTGATGGAAAATGCAATCGGATTATTGAATACGAATCTGGGTTTAATTTTGCCGAACGTGGCGGTGGTTCTGCCTTTTGCGATATTCATTATGCGGTCATCGTTTGTCGGTATTCCCAAAGAAATTGAGGAAGCGGCTGAAATGGATGGTTGTGGAGTCTTCATGACGTGGTGGCGAATCATGTTGCCGATGGCGAAAAACGGGTTGATCACCGTCTTGATTATGTCGTTCAATGCCATCTGGGGCGAGTATGCCATCGCCAAAACATTGGCGATGGATCAGGCTTCAATGCCGTTGTCGGTGGGACTGACACTGATGAAAGGCGAGGTATGGGATTTTGGCACATTGGCGGCAGTGATTGTTTTGTCGATGTTGCCGCCAATCATCATATTTATCATATTCCAAAAGCGCCTGGTCGAAGGAATAACCCAAGGCGCAGTGAAGGGGTGATAAAAATCTCGGGATAACTTTTGGGAATGAAAGAAATGGATTGCAGAACAGAAGTGAAGCGAAGGGAGATATTTGTATGCAAAACCGAAAAACGATTGCCTGTTTACTGATGCTCAGTTTTATGCTCATGTTGGTTGCGGCGGGGTGCTCCTCAAAACCGGCAGCAACTACTGCTCCCGCGTCAAAAGTGGTCAAGGTAGCCGCCGAAGCGTGGATGATCGACAAGTTTCATATGAAAAAAGCGGCCGATGCGTTTAAAGCGAAAAATCCGGGGATTGAGGTCGTAATTCAGCCATATGCCGATCGACAAGTATTGTCGAATTTCGCGTTGCAATGGAGCCAGAATAAATCGGATGTCGATATCGTAATTGTCGATGGCGCGTCAACAGCGGCGCAATTTTTGGCCAAGGATTTGATCGTCGATTTTAACAAAACCAAATTCTTTAGTGGCCCGACAAGCAAAGATAACTTTGTCGGCAAGACGCTGGAATTTTGCGCAGTGGATGGGGTACAGTTCGCGATCCCTATTGGTTTGGAAGCTTATGATATTAATGCCAACAAGAAATTCTTCGCCGAAGCTGGGCTGCTGGATGCGCAGGGGAATATAAAAGCACCAAAGAGTTGGCAAGAAATCTATGAATACGCCAAAAAGATGACCAAGAAGGAGGGCGATAAAGTAGTGCGCCCGGGGATGACCATTCAGTGGGGGCCAAATGCTTACTTCGTTTTAATTGCTGTGGAGCAAGCCGCCAAAGGCAGTTTTTATAAAGCTGATGGAAAAACGAATACCTTTGATACGCCGGAGATGCGCGAAATACTGCAGATATGGAAAAAAGGCGTTGAGGAAGGCGTATTCTCTATCGATACCTTCACCAATAAAGATGCTGGCCGCAACAATTTCAACGCCGGACAGGTGCCGATGTTGCTGCAAAGCGCAGCTCATGTTGCCGAAGCTGCCCCGACAGTCGGCAAAGATAACCTGACGCTCATTGCCATTCCGGGCTCTGAGAAAAACGGTACCTATGGATTTGCCGCTGGGATCATCATTCCCAAGGCATCGCCGAACCAGGAACTGGCTGTCAAATTTATTCAAGAAGCCCTGATGTCAGATGTACAGGCCGGTGTTGCCAACCAATGGGGAAAATTGCCTGTGATCAAGAGTCATTTTGACAAGATCGATGCTGGCTGGAAAACTCATATCTTCAATTTGGTGAAAATTTCACCACCAGCCCCCTTCTACAAAGACTTGCCCAAACTGATGGTTGAATCGCCAAAACAATTGCAGCAATATTTGTTGGGACAACAAAGTTTGGATGCTTTTATTGCCAACATGGAAAAATTGATCGGGACGCTCGACAAAAACGCCAAATAAATGAACTGTGACGATAGCCCCGCAAGGCAGGACTTCGGGGTTATCGTCAGTATTCAATGTAAAAAAGAGAGATGACGGGGGAAACCGGGCTATGAAAGTAAAAGTTTTAAAAACGGCAGACGAGTTAGGTCAAGCCGCCGCAGCAGTGGCGGCAGCTATCTTGAAACAGGCGATCACGCAAAAGGGCAAGGCCAGATTATTGCTATCGACAGGCGCTTCACAGTTTGAAACGATCCAACACTTGGTCACGTTTGATCTTGCTTGGGATAAAGTTGAAATGTTTCATTTGGATGAATATGTGAACTTGCCGGAAACACATCCCGCCAGTTTCCGCAAATACCTGAAAGAACGGTTTGTAAATATCGTGCACCCCAAGCAGGCATATTTTGTTAGCGGGGAAGGTGATATCGCACGCAACATCGCGGAGTTGACGGACGCATTGCAGGCAGAGCCAATTGATGTGGCGCTGATTGGAATTGGCGAAAATGCTCATATTGCTTTCAATGATCCTCCAGCGGATTTCACGACGACTGTCGCCTACAAAGTGGTCGATTTGGATGAAAAATGCAAGCAGCAGCAAGTAGGAGAAGGCTGGTTCGCCACTCCGGCGGATGTCCCCGCACAGGCGATTACGATGTCGGTTCACCAGATTATGCAAAGCAAGGTGATTCTGTCTTGCGTGCCGCATGGCGTAAAAGCCATGGCAATAAAGCAGACTTTGGCTAGTGATGTTACGCCGCTAATCCCCGCCACTATCCTCAAAACTCATGCGAACTGGACTTTGTTTATTGACCATGACTCGGCCAAATTGGCAGATCCGGCAATTTTGAAACCGGTGCTGGAAGAATAGCAATGACAATTCGCCTGAAAAGTTTAAATCAGCGTGATTTTGCCAAGTATGGTCGGGTATTGGAATTTGATTTTGACGATCCAGATCCTTTTCAGGTTATTATGTTGGAGAGCGGCGGCTATGGCTGGCGAATAGCAATGATGAAAGTGGGGAATCAGCCGATTGCAAAAGTCGCCTGTCACCCCAATACAATGGAAGCATTTGAGCCGGTGAGTGGTATCTGCGGGATCCTTGTAGGATGTTATGATAAGCCGTCAGAATTGGAAGCCTTCATTGTGGACCAGGCTGTCTGTATCAACAAATCAGTTTGGCATGCCGTGTTTTCCCTATCCGAGCAGGCAATTGTTCGAGTCACGGAAAATGCCGAGGTTCACTCTGAGACCATTGAATTGAGCGAGAAACTGTGCAGCGGATTGACAGGATAAGGGGTAAATGGAGGAGCGTCCAGATGTCGTGTGTAGTGCTGAATAATGTTGTAAAATCCTTTGGGGAAACGGTAGTTGTTCACAATTTCAATCTGGAAGTTCAGGACAAGGAGTTTCTCGTTTTGGTAGGTCCGTCCGGTTGCGGCAAGACAACCACCTTACGGATGATCGCAGGGCTGGAAACCGCCACGTCCGGTGATATTTATATCGGCGACCGTTTGGTGAACGACGTTCCGGCCAAAGATCGGGACATTGCGATGGTCTTCCAGAGTTATGCGCTCTACCCGCATATGAATGTGTATGAAAATATGGCGTTCGGTTTGGAAATGCGCAAGTTTTCCAAAGTGGAAATCAACCGCCGAGTACAGGAAGCGGCCGAGATTTTGAATATCGGGCACTTGCTGGAAAGAAAACCGAAAGCATTATCCGGTGGGCAGCGGCAGCGGGTAGCTTTGGGAAGGGCAATTGTCCGGGAGCCCAAAGTGTTTTTAATGGATGAACCCTTGTCAAACCTTGATGCAAAATTGCGGGTTCAAATGCGGGCAGAGCTGACCAAACTACATCAACGATTGCAAACAACTTTTATTTATGTTACGCATGACCAGACGGAAGCGATGACGATGGGTGACCGTATCGTGGTCATGAAAGATGGCTATATTCAACAGGTGGATAACCCGCTGAATCTATACAAGTATCCGAACAATGTTTTTGTGGCCGGATTTGTTGGATTGCCATCCATGAACTTTTTTTCGGTGGAAGTGGTCGAAGATGCAGGCTCGCTTTGGTTGACAAATCCCTGTTGCCGGATCGCCGTTTGCACCTGTCATCGTAGTATACTCACCCCATATATTGGCAAAGAGATCGTATTGGGAATCCGTCCGGAAGTTTTTTCCGATGCTCCACATTTTTTAGCTTCGCATGAAGCTTGGGTCAGTGACGTAAAAATCGATATAGTTGAACATATGGGAGCAGAAACAAATGTATATTTTTCTTTTGGTGGGGTAAATGTAATAGCGCGATTAAATAATTCGACGCTAGCGACGCCACACCAGTATCATAAAATTGCTTTTGACATGGCGGCGGCCTGTTTCTTCGACGCTGGCACACAACAAGTAATCAATTGACGGTTGACACTTTTTCCATGGAATAAAATGCTAAGTAACAAGGTGATAACCGTCCCGAGTTGCATAAAACAGCCTCCGAGATTTTTGCGGAGGCTGTTTTATTTGTGATACGCTCGGTATGGGCGTCGCCTATAATTAAGATGAAAATTCGCTAAAGGTGAGTTTACTGGAACGATGCGAGGTCGGCTATTAGACTGAATATTACCTGTCTGTATGCACGGTAGGGATAGGCTGCTACGATAAAGGGAATGAATGCTTGATTGCTGTTGGTAAATGGTGGTTGCTTGGTTATTTCAGCCACTCGGCGATTGCTTCCGGCGTCGGGATCTTGCCGGCTACTTTGACTTTGCCGTCAAGCACTAGGGCCGGAGTGATCATTACACCGTAATCGGTGATTTTGTTAATGTCGGAAACTTTGCTGACAATGGCGCTAGCGCCGCTGAGTTCCACGGCTTTCTTGGCATTTCCCTCCAACTTGTTGCATTTGGCGCAACCGGTGCCGAGAATTTCAATTTTTTTCGTCATGCGGATTCCTCCTTTGTTTTTGGGCAGGCGCAGGGTTCGGTCAGCGGGTCGATCCGTTCCGGTGCGCCAGTCGGTTTAGTGAACTGGCAAAGCGCTGCGACGGCATCAAAAGCATCTGGGTTGAGTCGGTAAAAAATCCAGCGTCCCTCTCGAGTGTCGGTTACGACACCTGCTTCGCGCAAAACTCGCAAATGATTGGAAATTGCCGGCTGACTCATCGGAAAAGCGGTCAGAAAAGCGCAGACGCATCGCTCCTTGCCGGCCAACATCCGGACGATTTCCAATCGGGTTTCATCACCAAGAGCTTTGAAAATTTTTGCCAGCGTACGTTTGGTCAACAGAAACACCTCCACGACATTATATTAGAATATTTTTATATATCGCGTCAATAGAGGGTTGCGGAAAAAACGCGAAAACGATAATATATTAGTTACTGATTATATATCGGCGGGACAACTCTGAGTAAGGTGGCTGAAAAATGAGTGGACATCATCATGACCATGAGCATGGTCATGGAATAGGCATAAAACGTGAAGGAAATGCAAATGCGTTAAAATGGGCTTTCGGCATTACTGCGGTAATCTTGGTAGCGGAAGCTGTCGGCGGCTGGTTGACGAACAGCCTCGCGCTGTTATCTGATGCGGGGCATATGCTCAGCGATGCGGCTTCACTCGGACTCAGCCTGATGGCAATGCACTTTGCCAAACGTCCGGCTTCTTCCAGCAAGAGCTACGGCTACCGCCGCCTGGAAATTTTAGCGGCGCTGGCAAATGGAGTCGCTTTGTTTGTTATTGCCGTAGCCATCAGTTGGGAGGCTGCGCATCGAATGGCTGCGCCGCCGCCGATTGCCAGCTTGCCGATGATGGGAATTGCAAGTGTTGGATTGCTGGCAAATCTGGCTAGCGCCTGGGTCTTATTGCACCAGGGCGACGTGACGGATAACTTGAATCTGCGTAGCGCCTACCTGCATGTATTGGGCGATGCCTTGGGTTCAGTCGGCGCGATCCTGGCCGGCGCACTGATGTATTTCTATGACTGGTATATTGCTGACCCGATTGTCAGCGTGGCAGTTGCATTGCTGATCCTGCGCGGCGCCTGGGGTGTAGTTGCGCAGTCTTTGCATATTCTGATGGAAGGGACACCGGCTGGAGCTGATATCGAGGCTGTTGTGGCCTCGTTGGAAACAATCCCGGGCGTGTGTAACGTGCATGATGTACATATCTGGACGGTGACTTCCGGCTATGACGTATTCAGTTGTCATCTGGTAGTTTGTAAGGGGACCAATATCACTACAGTCGTTGCCGACGGCGCGGCGCTGCTCGAACGGCAATTCGGCATCCGTCACACAACTATTCAGGTGTTGGAAGACGATGCCGATTGTAGTGCCATGAACTGCCACGGCGGCGAATGCCCATTCCACTGAACCTGCGTTTTTGTATTGCTGAATCGGTTGATTCCAGATAGAATTAGTAAGAATGAACCGCAAATTGAATGTGAAAGGGGAGCTAGGTGTAACAGAATGGGGGATATAAGAAAATGGAGTGCCGGTTTCTTACTGGGACTTTTGATTTTAGGCCTGGCGGTTTCAGCAACGGCTACGGCAGCGCCAGCGAAAACTGTGATGTATTTTTATGGCAGTACCTGTCCGGCTTGCAAAGAGGTCGCTCCGGTTATTGAAAAGATGATCGCCAAAGGGATTCTGCTGGAGAAATATGAAATGTATGATAACCGGGAAAACATGGACCGCCTGACCATGCTGTTCAAGCTGAACGGGATACCCGAACATCAGTGGGCGGTGCCGGTCGCATTTTTTAATGGACAGGTATACATGGGGATTCCGCGCATTCTGGAATTGGAGAAAGAACTGGCTGACTCGCCAGGCGCCGCCGCTGGCTCGCTGAGCACACCGGACATTGCGGGAATAATGGGAGCAGCCCTGGCCGACTCGGTCAATCCCTGCGCAATACTGGTGCTGGTGATTCTGCTTAGTTTCATCAGCTTATATCATGACAGCAGAAAGCGGCTGATTTTGTCAGCCGCTTCGTTCATTACTTCGGTATTCATCACCTATGTATTGGTTGGGATTGGGATTGTCAAAGCGCTAACTTTTTTAGGCATTACGGAAATCGTGCGCAATGGGATCGGTATTTTGGCGGTCGTGATCGGATTATTGAATCTAAAGGATTTTTTTGCCTACGGTTCCGGCGGCTTTGCCGCCGAAATTCCCCAGGCCTGGCGGCCTTTTTTGTTTTCATTGTTGCGCAAATCAACCACTCCCGGGGCTGCCTTCGCTATGGGCAGTTTCGTTACATTGATTGAACTTCCCTGCACAGGCGGACCTTACTTTTTTGCGTTGGGGATTCTGGCCAAATGGGGTTTGACGCCGCAGTTTTTTGCCTACCTGTTTTTATACAACCTGATTTTTATATCGCCGCTGATTATTATTTCCGTGCTGGTTTATCTGGGTAAGGTGACGGTGGAAAAGGCGTCCGATTGGCAGGCGCGTAATTCCAGGCGATTGCATCTGATCGCCGGCGTATTGATGTTAGCCGCCGGAATTGCAGTGTTGCTGACCTAATTCCGCGTCAATCGAGCTAGCTTATTTCCCGGGAAATGAAAAGATCTCGTCAGTAATACTGGCGGGTTTTTTTGTTGGCCTGTCAGTTTAGCAGTGACTGTTTTCTGGCAGAAAATGCAGGGTTTTGATCATCTATACCGAAATGGAGAAGTAGTGAAAGTTTATGTAAATGAGGCGAAGCGATTTGGCAATGCAACCAAAACGGAAAATGCCTTTTCTGGTGGGCGCGTTGATTCTGCTACTATTAACTATCGGTTGGTTGGGTTATTCTTCGGTAAATCGTGTGGCAGACTTGACAGAAAATCTATACAATCACCCGTTTGCCGTATCAACTGCTGTGCTGCGGATTCAACGAGACGTGCTCGGCATGCACAGAGCAATAAAGGAAGTCATACTATCTGATTCAACGGAAGAGATTGGCCGGCAACAGCAGTATTTGGCTGGAGCTGAAGCTAATGTTTTAGCCGATTTCAAATTGGTTCAAGAACGGTTTCTCGGTGATCCGGCGCTGGTTACAGCCGCCGAACGAAATTTTGAAGATTGGCGATCCGTTCGTGAAGAGGTGATCCGACTGAGTCTGGCCGGTAAGCATCAAGAGGCGTTGCTATTGGCGCAGACAGAAGGGAACCAACATGTGGCCGCAATTGAAGTCAGCGTGGCCGCTGTGCGCGATTTTGCCAGGAATAAAGCGCAGATATTCCGTGAAGATGCAAAACAAACACGCGACCAGACATTATTGTTTCTTTCGCTCGTAGTAGGAATTACATTGCTGTTGGCGGCCATTGTTGCGGCGAAAGCGATTCGTATTGAAGCAAACTGGCAAAATCTCAACCAGGAGTTGGAGCTCAGGGTTCAGGAGCGGACGAATGAGTTGGCGATTGCCAATGAAAATTTGCATGCGCAGAACGAAGAAATCACGGCGATGAATGAAGAAGTGACTGCCCAGAATGAAGAAATGCGGGCGATGAATGAAGAAATTGATGCCTTGAATCAAAACCTGACCGAGCTGAATGTTGGCCTGGAACAACGGGTAACTGATCGAACTGCTGACCTGACGGCGGCGCATCAGGAAATTTCTGCCCAATATGAAGAGATCACAGCTCAATATGAAGAATTAAAAGCACTGCAAGAAACACTGCAACATGAACAAATTCTGACCGACGCCTTGTTCAATAGCGTGCCAGGGATTCTCTACTTATATGACACCGAAGGAAACCTTTTGCGTTGGAACAAAGAACATGAACGATTAACCGGCTATTCGGCGGAGGAATTGTCGCAAATGACGCTGCTGGATTGGTACAAAGGCGATCAGGCAACGATTGATCGCGTTAGCCATGAGGTTGCCAATGCTTTTACCACCGGTTTTACCAGTGTAGAAGCCGACTTGCAAATTAAAAACGGCAGCCGGATACCGATGTATCTGACGGCAGTGCCGCTAAAACTGGAAGGGATACAATATTTTGCTGGCATCGGCATCGATATTTCCGAACGGCGGCAACTGGCTCAAGCATTAGCTCGGAAGGAAGCCAACCTGAGCACATTGGTCAAGACAATTCCCGACATGGTCTGGCTAAAAGATGCCGCAGGAACTTACCTGTCTTGTAATCCAATGTTTGAGAAACTATTTGGCGCCAAAGAAGCAGAAATTGTCGGTAAGACAGATTATGATTTTGTCGACAAAGACCAGGCAGATTTCTTTCGCGCAAATGACCGTAAGGCGATGGAGGCCGGACCTAGCACCAATGAAGAGTGGGTGACTATGGCGAACGGTGGTGAACGGGTATTGCTAGAAACCATCAAGACGCCGATGCTGGACTCGTCGGGGCGATTAATTGGCGTATTGGGGATTGCCCGTAATATTACCGAGCGCCGGCGGATGGAAGCGGCCATCGAGGAAAGTGAAGCCCGCTACCGGGCTGTGATGGAACAGGCGCCGGAAGCGATAATGATCTGTAATCCTGACACGGGGGAAATTCTCGAAGCGAACCAGCGGTTCACGGAGCGTTTTGGTTATGACCTTCACAGGGATAACCCCTTAAAAATATTCCAAATCACGGTCGATAGCGAGGAAAATATCAAACTGTTCCTCGACAAGGTGAAAAATGAACGCTACCTGCCGGTGCAGCGGCGGACCGTACGTCATCACAATGGCTCATTGGTGCAGGTGGAGCGGTCGGCGACATTGGTCGAGTATGGAGGCCGGACTCTGGTTGCTTTAACTATCCGCGATGTGTCGGATGAAGTGCGCAGGGAACAGGAGATTCATCGTGACGCACAACTGGCGACACGAGTGCAGAATGCACTGCTAAAAGAAGCGGAACCGTCGAAACATATCGATATTGAGACACTATACCATCCTTATAGTTATGTCGGCGGCGATTTGTACTACATGGATTGGCGCTATGCGGGACAAGTCCTGCGCGGGTTTATCGTGGACGCGACAGGTCATGGACTGGGAACCGCGTTACATACATCTTCGATGCATGTATTGCTCAGGGAAGTCAACGAGCTGGATTTGCCGCTGCCGGAACAGATGCGCTGGATTAACCAACGGGTCGGCCAATACTTTGACGAAGGGACATTTGCCGGCGCCTTGGCTTTTGAACTGGATTTGCAGGTCAGGGAACTGCGTTGGGTTTGCGCCGGAATCCCGGAAATTTGGGTGGCGACGCAGACCCTGCAGGGGATTATCGCTAAGCCAGGCATGTATCTGGGTGTCGACGATGCGGAATCGTTTGAACTGCACGTGTTGCCAATTGATAGTGGCGATGCCTGTTATTTTTTAACCGATGGTTTGGCTGAACTGCTGAATGGAAAACCAGATATACCGATCACTGATTACCCGGCAATGTTATCGTTGTTGCGGCAATTGGCCGAGGATAAAAACTGTCGGGACGATGCGACTGCGGTTTGTTTGCGTATCAAATCACTGCCACAGGCGCTTGCCCATGAAAGTGGTTGGCCCAAAGTGCTGCGATTCAATGGCTATGGTGATTACCAGCGGCTAAAAGGCGAAATCGCCGAAATTTTGGCCGAAATCACTGGATTACCGCACTCGCGCCCGGAAGTCGCCGTCAATGAGGCGCTTGCCAATGCGCTGGAATGTCGGGATGGTATTCCACGACAGCATAGGGCGGAGATTTGCTTCCGGCGGATCGGCGCAGGGCTGAGTGTGCGGGTCAAGAGTTCGCGTATGGGATTTGCCGGCAACGCGATTTTGCGACGGTTGCGTGCCAAACCGGAGGAATTGTTCAGCTATGGAGAAGATGCCGGGATGGGCAGAGGAATTCCAATCATGCTGTCAATCAGCGACAAGATGACCTATAACAGTGAAGGTACGGAACTCTTGCTGGCCTGGAAGTTATGAATAAAAGAAGCGGGGTTGTTCCCCCGCTTCTTTTATTTGCTATGAAATTGCCAGAGGCATTGTAAACGAGTCGTCCATGAATTGCTTAGCTTACTAAATCAACTGGGGAGGCAGCTGAGGCGCTAGTTTTATTGGGCTCGGATGCCGGGGAAGACAGGTCAAACCGTTTTTCCGCCAGCAGGTAACAAAGTCCGGTGAATCCCATTCCCAATGAAACGACGGCCCATTCAACCCAGGTTGGCGAGTATGTCAGCAACGTCACTGGAAGTGGCAAGTGATCAATTACATCTAACGGCACTACTTGCCCGACCATGACCAGATCATAGCGCATGAAGAAGATACCCAGAATGGACAGGGCGGCAGCGGTAAATGCGGCGCGCCGGGTCTTTTTCACCAGCAATAATGTCAACGGCGTCACCATGCCGACTGTGACTTCGAGAATCCAGAAGTTCAGTGCGTACGGGCCGGTCAATAGCGCCAGATAAGCTTCTGCCTTGCCAGGCACATGACCGTAAAGTCCGGTGAGAATTTTCCAGATGGTGAAAAAGATTGTGATTGAAAGAAATAAGGTTAACAGTTTTGCAATGGCGGGGACAACCGGCGAGTTCGACTCTTTGCCTTCGCGCAGATAGAATATTAGAATCAAAATTGCCGACCCGGACAGCAATGCTGACAGGATAAAATAGATCGGCATATAGGGTCCTTCCCAGTAAGGGCGAGCATGAAGAAAGCCAAATACGGCGCCGAGATTGGAATGGGCCGCGATAGCGGAGAAAAATGCCAATATGGCGAAGCGACGAGCTTTCACATGATTTTCACGCCAAATCATATACCAGAATTCTCCGAACAGGAAAACCAGATATACACCATAGAGGCTCCCCATCCAGAAAATGGCGGACGTCCAGTTCGGGCTGACCATCATGTATAGCATATGCAATGGTTGCGGCGTTTCAATCCCCATAACCAGAAAACCTGCCATCAAAGTGATAATGGCGAGGACGACAGAGCGCTTGGCAACTGCATGAAAAGGCTCGATGCCGAAAACATGCCCGATGGAAGAAACCAAGCAGAGCCCGGTACTGCTGACTACAAAGAACACATAGGTTGAAATGAGCAGGCCCCAGGGGAACTGTTGACTCGTGCCCATACTATGATGTCCTTTAAAAAGCAGTACTAACGTACCAACGATGCCAAAGGCGATAAGGCCGCCAAAAAACCATAGACCGGTTCGGTATTTCATCGGTTGTTCCTCCTCAAGCTGTGATTGGCAGCTTGGAAGGGGCTTCATTCAATGAAGCCCCTTCTTTATTTTGGCAGTAAAGGGTTATTTCTTTTCGACAGCAAATCCGCCGGCTTCTGCGCCCGGGAAACCTGTGGAAATGGAGACTAGTTTAAAGCCTTCGGCTTTGAGCGGAACCGTTGCCATAGCTGCAGTTTGTCCGCTGTAGCAATAGAGGACGATGGTTTTATCCTTGGGGAAAGATTTCATTGCATCGGCGAGCGTTGCTAGCGGTACGTTGACAGCGCCTTTGACATACCCTTTGGCATAATCTTCAGCAGCACGCAGGTCGACGACGTGGTATTTATCAGCACCGGCATCAACCAGCGCTTTCACATCTTTACCAGGCACGATCAGGGTTTTGGCGGCGAACTGTTTAACAAGCGAATCCAGAGTCTCTTTCAGTCCTTCTTGACCGGCAGCAACTTTGGCGTCAGCAGGAGCTTTGGCAGCAACCGGTGCGAAGGCGACCGCTGTCGTGTCAACTGCAAAACCGGCTTTTTCAACTGAAGGGAAACCGCGCGAAATGGAGACGACTTTATAGCCGTATTGCTTTAGCGGAACCATGGTCATAGCAGAAGTTTGACCGCTGTAGCAGTAAAGCATCAGGGTTTTGTCCATCGGTAGTTTGTCGAGATTTTGCGGCAGCTGAGCCAGCGGAATATTGACTGCGCCTTTGACATGACCTTTGGCATAATCTTCGGCTGAACGCAGGTCAATCACCAGATACTTGCTCTCGTTGCCTGTCAGCAATTCTTTGGCTTTGGCCGGATCGAGCGGGAATGTTTTGCCGCTTACATCAGCGAGAACTTTTTTGTAACCGTCCCAGGCAGCAGCTTTGGTTTCGGCAACTTTGTCAACGGCGGGGGCAGCGGGTGCCGCAGCAGGAGCTGCCGGTGCTGGCGCGGGAGCAGGTGACGAACCGCAACCTGCGGCAAAGACTACGACGACGAGCAGGGCTACCCAGGTGATAAGCTTTTTGTTCATGAACTGGAACATTGTGATTCCTCCCTCTTCTTCTTACTATTTGTCTTACTAATGTTGATTATATTTGGCCAATTGGCAGCTGACCGTCTGTTGTAGCGAGTGTAGCGCCAATTGGTAAAAACGCTTGGCTTGACTATCTTGCAGGCTATCGGTTGTAATAGCGCCAATCGCTTGGTCAAAATCAGCCAGCCAGTCAAAATGCTGACTGAGAAATAAATAGACTTCTTCTGTTGGGCGATTTTCCAGTAGAAAAGCCAGCAATTCAAGCAATAGCAATAAATGGTCCGGCATCATCCGATAGTCCGGCGGGATTTGCAATTGATAGTGATCAAGCAGATATTGCGCATGCAGGGCAGGGTCGCCCATCAGATAGCCGGTGCTGCCGGCAATCGGCAGGCGGGCAGAGGGATCGGCTGTCCATTTTTTATAAATGGACTCAACCGGCAGGGCCGACTGCTTGCCAATACCGATAAAACAACGCAAATAAAACATTTTTAACGCTGCAAGCGGCGGCAGGTTTTGCCGAAATGAATCTGCCGTGGCTTGACTGGCGGAAAATCCCGCCTGCTGGGAATAATCGATGAGTTCATCATCTACTGCACCAGCGGCAAGATTATTCCAGAAGGCCTCATCAGGTGGTTGCCAGAAAGCTGACAATAAACCGAAAAGTTCAGCAGCGGCCCGGCTATTTTCGCACATAGAAGATTCTCGGTTTAGTTCCCTTGTTGGGCAACAAAGTGAACACTTGTTTTTCATCCAATAAGCTGCGCAGTTCGCTTTTTGGATCATCCAAATCGCCAAACACCCGGACCGAATTCATGCAGGTCGTGACACAGGGCGGCTGTTCGCCTTTGGCGATATAATCGTCGCAGAATCGGCACTTTTCAACGATGCCTTTTTCATTGGTCTGGCGCACGTCATAAGGGCAGGCCATCATACACATTTTGCAGCCGATGCACTTTTGGGGATTGACGTGAACGATGCCGTCAGCTGTTTTGTAGGTGGCGTGGGTCGGGCAGACTTCCTGGCAAGGTGGGTTGTCGCAATGCATGCACTGAACCGGATAAATCTCTTGCTTAACTTTGGGGTATACGCCTTTTTCACGGAATTCCAGACGATTGTAAAACCGATCAGGTGGTAATTGCCACTGCATTTGGCAGGCGACGCGGCAGGCGCCGCAGCCGGTGCATTTCGCAGCGTCGATCAACATGGCGTAACTGGGCATCACACGGCCCCCTTCCGGACTTTGACGATGACTTCCTGAACCATACAGCCGCCGGATAACGGTTCCACACGTGAGGCGGCAAAATCGTTGTAATTTGCGCCTTTGCCATAGCCGTAAGTCATGTTGGGCGAGAAACAGCCATGCGCGGATGAAACCCAGACACATTCCGGATACAGCATATCGGTGACTTTGACCTGCATCGCTTTTTTCACAACGCGGCCAGTTTGTCCTGGATATTCAATTTTTGACTCGAGTGTTACCGTGTCGCCATTCTTGATTTTCAATTTTTCAGCCCGGCTGCGGTTCATCCACATCCAGGTTCCCTGGTAACTTTTGGTTAGTTCCAGCAGGTACGGCGAGTTGTTGGTCTGAGAATGAGAGTGCCAGGGCTGCTTGCCGTGGATGAGACGAAACTCATCATCGGCTTTAGGACTGACCAATGGCGGAATCCAGGTAGGTACGCCGAGGCGTCCGTGCAATTTGAACGCGCCGATACTGAATTCGATTTTGCCGGTAAAGGTGCCGCAGGCGGGCTTGCCATCTTTTTCTGGGAAGCCCGCCTTGATTGGCATTGCCAGTTCGATGCACCCCTCGGATTGGAGGCGAGCTTTGTCAATGCCGGAAGGCGCGAGAACTGCATTCACTTCATCTTCGACGGTAAACGGATACAAGTCGTCGATTTTCATTGCTTTGGTCAAGCCCTGCATGATCTCCAGCAGCGGTTTCGTGTCGTGCAACGGCTTTACTGCCGGCATTCGCATCACGATCTGCGGGTAATCATGGCTGATATTGCCGGAAACTGCTTTGGGGGCTTCCATCCGCTCAAGGAAATAGTGCTCAGGTAAAATATAATGCGCTGCATGATAGGAGGATTCATTCCAGTCTATAGGAATCGAGACCACCAAATCTGCTTTTGCCAGCCCTTTTTGATATTCGGGGTCCGGCGCCGTGCGCAGGGGATTGTAATGGTATAGGAATACGGCTTTGATTTTGCCGCTGGCAATCAGGTCCGGCATATGTTGGGCGATTCCACGCCCAGTCTCTACCGTGGGGTATTCGTTGGGAACGCCAGCGCCATCGGCCCGCGGACCCTTTTCAGGCTGCAGGCGTTTGGGTAGTTTGATGCTGCCTAAAGTCGGTCGGGCTGTCGGTAATAGACCACCTTGCTGGTAAAGGTTTCCGAGCAAGGCATTGACGATGACATTGGCCTGAGCGATCTGGGTACTGCTGATATAGTGATTGTGCAGACCATGGTAACCTGGATCAAGGAAGGCGGCCGGTGCATTTTTGGCCATATCACGGGCGATTTCCCGAATCTTGGCGGCGGGAATGTCGCAGATGGCAGCAGCTTTGTCAGCCGAGAAATCACGATTGGCGGCCCAGAACTCTTCGAAACCAAACACGTACTTTTGCACGAAGGCTCTATTGTATAGGTTTTCACTGATCAATGTATGTGCGATGCCGAGGAAAAATGCCAGATCTGTTCCTGGGCGGATCGGCAGCCATTCATCGGCAATTTTAGCCAGTTCGCACAGGCGAGGATCAACGACAACGATTTTGCGGCCCTGGGCCCGGGCTTCGGTCAGGTGTTTCATGGCGGCGGGAATAATCGCTCCGCCATAATTGCGCCCGGCGAATAGCATGTATTTGGCCCGGCGGATATCAATGGTCAACTGATTGGCGACCATTTTTTCCCAGGCGTTGGTTTTGGAGGTGAAACAGGTGGAATAATGTGTGATGTAATTAGCCGAGCCGATTTCATCTAGAAACATAGCGCCGTAGGTTTCTTTGCCGCCATGTGCCATCCACGCCACTGAATTTCCAGTGTTCTTATCAATGACAACAGCCAGTTTTTCGGCGATTTCCTTAAATGCCTGGTCCCAGGAAATTGGCTGGAATTTTCCATCGGCGCCCCGCTTCATCGGTTGGCGGACCCGGTCCTTGTTATAAAGGTCGGCGGCAACGCCATGGGCACGGGCGCATAGCGTACCAAAATTTTTCATCGCAGACGGGTGCCCCTCTACTTTCCACAACCGTCCGTTTTTGACGTAGGCGAACATTGGACAACCGGTAGAACAGCCGTTGCAATAGCTGGGGATTTTAATTACCGGCGAATCGGTGATGGAAGCGCTGAAGGCCTTCATGTCTATAAGCTGCGGGGCGGCTAATCCTACTGCGGCTGTGCCGGCCGCTGCCTGTAGAAAGGTTCTCCGACTAATTTTTCGCATCCCAAATCCTCTTTTCGGTCAATAATCTTTTTAACAATTGATAATATCTAGGCATTATAGCAGCCGAACCGGCTGCGAAAAGCTATTACCCTCAGGTGGCAGCCGTGCTGGGGCCCGGGTTAAGCGGCGCATTGAGTTTGGCCGTCGCTCGTTCAGGGACTTCACAGGCAACCGCTTTGGCTCCGATGACACTGCTGTCGCCAGTCCAAACGCTCATGCCATCCCGAAGCGCTACCGTGTCGTAGCCGAGTTGGTTCAACAGGCGGGCCGCCTGACTGGATGCGTGACCATCGTAACATACGATAACGATTTGTTGGTTGGACGGCAATTTTTTTAAATTATCTTGTGTAGCCAGATCCTGAAGCGGGACATTCACGGCACCGGCAATATGCCCGGCCTGATAATGAGCTGCCGAGCGGATATCCAGAACAAATGCGCTTTTGGCAGTAACTTTCGCCAACAGGTCATCGGCCTGGATTACGACCGGTTTGGTAGCAATTGCTTCTGCCCGCTTGCGAACAAGTTCTGATTCATTAGCGGCTTTGACATCCAGTGTCGGCAAGTCATGTGTTGTAATTGCTGGGACTTCTTTTACTGTGGCAAAGTTTTTTGGTTCGCAGGGAAGCGGCGAGCCACCAATAATGTCTTTGTTTTTTGACCAACCGGCCATACCGTGCTTCATTGCCACGGCATCATAGCCAAGCAAGGACCAGAGTGCGGCGATTTGACTGGAAGAGTGACCAGAATAGTCAACCACGATTATTTTTTTGTCACGGGGCAGGAACTCGGTTTTGGCTGGGCGCCAGGCATCGGCATACGAAATGTGAACCGCGCCAGGGATGTGATTGTTGGCATAATGCTCATCAGACCGGATATCAACCAGATAATATGCCTGATCTACAGCGGCTACGACTTTTTGGAATACTTCCTGCGGTTCAATCAGCAGGGGTTTGTTGGTTTTCAGATACTTGTCCGACGCTTGTTGCAACGCATCAAACGGGGCGCTGACTACCGGAACAGAAGGTGTTGCCGCTGCCGGCGATTGGGCCATTGGCGATTTTTGTTGTCCGCAACCTACCAGCATGACCAGGGGGATACTGGCGATCAGCAAGAGTTTTGCATAACGCACTTGATCTTCCTCCTTGAAATGTGTGAAAATATGCACAATATTCACTAATCAAATTATACGCTATTTTTTTCAAATTTGATCTATCATGTGAGGATGAATTTATGGGCTCTGTGATATCCCTAAAGGATATAAAAGCAATAGATAGTAGGTGTTTTTTTCACGCCGCATAACCGTCATGGATTCAATTGAGCAGGATAATCGGCTTTTTTCACGAAAACAATCAAAATAGTTAGCAGTCTTGAATTGAGTGTAGGGGAGGATATCAGTAATGAAGCTGGGGAAAATCGTGATGACAGGGATACCGATGCCGGAGGCTGACCGATTTATTCGGCAGCATTGTGAAGTCAAGTCCTGGGATGAATTGGGTGTGATGCCGCGTCAATTGTTACTCGAATGGTTGGCGGATGCAGAAGGTTTGATGTCGGTCGCCGATCAAAAGGTAAAAGTTGATGCCGAATTATTGGCGCATGCCCCTAAGCTCCGGGTTATTGCACAGAGTGCTGTAGGTTATGACAATATAGATATTGAAGCGTGCACTGCAAAAAGGATTCCTTTCGGCAACACCCCCGGGGTTTTGATTGAAGCGACTGCGGACCTTGCTTTTTTACTGTTGTTATCTGCTGCACGTCGTATTAAGGAAAGTCTCGCATTGATACAGGAGGGAAAATGGATACAAGGGGCAGGATTGCCACTGGGAGTAGATTTACATGGCAAAACGCTCGGCATGGTTGGACTGGGCCAGATCGGTTCGGCTGTGGCGCGGCGGGCCGGCGCTTTTGGAATGAAGATTATCTACCATAATCGGCGTCGCCGCAGCCCGGAGGAAGAAAATGGCGCGGTCTATGTTGAATTTGCCGAACTGCTGGAACAGGCTGACTTCATCGTGGTGTTGGTGCCATTGAACGACGATTCGCTCGGTTTATTCGGCGCTCAGGAGTTTGGCAAAATGAAAAAAACCGCGTTTTTTATCAACGCGGCCCGTGGAGCAATTGTAAAGACGCAAGAGTTGTATGAAGCGGTTAAAAATGGCGTGATTGCCGGCTGTGCTCTGGATGTCACTGATCCGGAACCGATTCCTGCTGACCACCCGTTGCTAAAATTGCCGAATGCATTTGTGACGCCCCACATTGGCAGTGCAACGATTGAAACACGCAACCGGATGGCGATGCTGGCAGCTGAAAATTTAATATTAGGGCTGGAGAAAAAGCCGTTATTAACCTGTGTGAATCAGGAAGTGAACTATCGGTAACCCGAATACTACCAATTACGGTGGGCCCGCCAGAACTCCGGACGGAGGAAGACAAGCAACGTCATCAGTTCCAACCTGCCCAGCAACATGCAGGTCGTAAGTACGACCTTGCTAAAGTCCGAAAGCGAACTGTAAGTTGTTGTCGGGCCAACAACACCAAAACCGGGACCAACATTGCCTAGCGTTGCAGCAACCCCGCCGATAGCATCCCATGCCTCCATGCCGGCAGCAGATACTAATAGAACTGCTGCGACGAATGTGAGGATGTAAATAAAGAAAAACTGTCCTGTTACCTGCAGAATGGAGGGGGCTACCGTCTGCCCATCGACCTTGACATTGATGATCATGCGCGGATGCAAATTGCGTTGCAATTCCGCCCAGGATTGTTTGCCGAGTAAAATGAACCGTACCACCTTAATCGCGCCTGCCGTTGACCCGGCGCAGCCACCGATGAACATCAGGACCAGCAGGATTAGTTTGGAAAAAGCAGGCCATTTATCGAAGTCGGCGGTGACGAATCCGGTAGTGGTCATAATGGAAGAAGCGTTAAATAATGCATCGCGCAGTGACTGTCCTAGCGGTTGCCCGCTAGCAAGGACAAGATTGGCGGTCATAAACAGAGTGGCAAAGCCGAGGATCGCAAGATAGACTTTAAACTCCAAGTCATGCAGCAGGGCCTTCGCTCCCTTTTTCCATACAACGTAATACAATCCAAAGTTACCACCGGCAATGGTCATGAACAGAACAATAATTAATTCAATCGCCAGGCTATCGTAAAAGAGGATACTGGTATTTTTGGTGGAGAAGCCGCCTGTCGCCATCGTGGCGAACGTATGATTCACCGAGTCAAACAGTGACATTCCCGCTAAAACCAACAAGAGAATTTGAATCACGGTCAGCACCGTATAGATGACCCACAAGGCAATCGCCGTGTCGCGTAAGCGGGGGGCAACTCTATCGGCAGTAGGTCCAGGGACTTCCGCCCGAAACATATGGATTGCGCCCGCGCCGATTTCCGGCAGAAACGCAATGAATAACACGATAATACCCATGCCGCCGAGCCAATGGGTGATACTGCGCCAGAGCAGAATACCATTCGGTACTATTTCCAAATCACTGATGACTGAGGCGCCGGTTGTAGTCAGACCAGACACGGTTTCAAACACCGCATCGACATAATTGGGCAATACACCGGAAAAGGTGTAGGGCAGAGCACCTAGCAAAGACGCCATCACCCAGCTGCCGCCAACAATGGCGAAACCTTCACGGATACCCAGATGCCCCCGTTCCTGTCGCAGCAGCGCCATGCCAGCGCCAAGCAGCAGGGACGCACAGGCAGCGAAAAACAATGGAAGGTATGCGGCTTCATCCTGTGAAAGAGAGTATAGGCAAGGAAACAGGATACACAGGCCATAACCAAATGTCAGTCGACCAATAATTGATAAAGTAAAATGATAATCCATCGTTATTAACCGCGGTGAAACAAGGCGGAAACTTCTTGCGCCGTATCCGGCAATGTGAAGATGATCGCCCGGTCACCTTCTTTTAGTACCAGGTTTCCATCGGGAATCAGGGCCTTGCCGCCGCGAACTACCATGCCGATGAGTGATTGAGGTGGCATGGTGATGCTAGCCAAAGATTTGCCGGTTATTTTACTGTCACTGGGAACGATGACTTCCATGGCTTCTGCTTTGGCGCCGTCGAACAGCATAACGGCGACTACATCCCCTTTACGGATGAACCGCAGGATAACGCCAACGGTGAGAAACTGGGGTGACAAAGCAACATCGACACCAACCTGTTCCATGATTGAAGCATATTCGCTGCGCCCCACCCGCACAAAACTCTTTTTTGCGCCAAGGCGTTTGGCAAGCAGTGCCACAAGTAAATTCAACTTATCATCGTTGGTGAGACAAACGATCGCATCGGCTTCGCCGACCCCTTCCTGTTTTAGTAGATCAATATCAGTTCCATCGCCGCGGAGAACGATGCCCTTGTTCAACAGGCAGACGGTCATATCACAACGTTCCGGGTCGTTGTCGATGATTTTTACCGAAATGCCACTTTGTTCAAGCAATAGGGCCAGATTTCGCCCTACACGTCCGGCGCCGACAATGAATACACGCTCAACTTTGGACCGTTTATTGGTGAACTGACCTTCGAAATCAACAATGGAATCATGTTCGCCGATGAAAAAGACATGGTCGTCTGGCAACAAAACGTCATCACCCATCGGAATGATCATTTTGTCCTGGCGCAGTATGCCAACAACCAAAATATTAGCGGGCAGGGTGAGCTTTTTTAGCGGGACATTGGACAAAGGAGAGTCTTGGCGCAGCTTAACCTCTAGCAGACGGACAAGTCCTTCGGCGAACTCTTCCACATCCAGAGCTGCCGGTGTCTTTAATATTTGCAGGATTTCCAAAGCAGTAACCATTTCGGGGTTTATCAGTAGATCAATGCCCATCCATTCGCGGAACAGGGCCTGATCTTTTTGTACATACTCAGGGCTGCGGACACGAGCCACCGTTCTTGCTACACCGGCGCGTTTTGCCACCATACAGGCCAACATGTTTACTTCATCTTGATCGGTGACAGAGATTAACAAGTCCGTATGGGTAATTCCGGCGTCTGACAATACCCGTGGACTGGCGCCGTTCCCGCCGGAAACCAGAACATCAAGATTCTCGCGGAGGATTTTTCGGCGATCTTCGTTTTGCTCAATCACCAATACTTCATGACCTTCTTCGGACAGCTTTTCCGCCAGCTTAAATCCGACTTTGCCTGCACCGATAATAATGACGCGCAAACAGATAACCTCCTAGTTAACTTATCGTTACGGGGAATTATATCAAGAGAGTTGCGAAAAATCAAACAAATGCAAAAACAGCCTTCGCAAGTCGCGAAGGCTGTCAATATTAATAACAATAAAACTATCAGTCGAGTTCGTACAAGTCTTTAGCTGCATCGGATAAGTTGCTGGCCATAGCTGCCAGAGCTTGACTGGCGTTTGCCATTTCATGTACAGCTGCACTTTGTCCGGAAGCATTTTGTTCAATTTCTTGAACTTTTTGCGACAGGGTGGTAATGGATGCGGCGATATTAGCCAACGCGCCAGATATTGTTTTGACCGATTCGGCGCTGGCTGCAGCAAGCTTGCGGACCTCTTCGGCAACAACGCCGAATCCTCTGCCGGCTTCGCCGACCCTGGCTGCTTCTATTGCGGCATTTAAGCCGAGCAAATTGGTTTGGCCGGCAACCTGTTTAATAAAGCCGACAATTTCATCGGTCTTTTTTGCATTCGCGATTAATTCGCGGCTTAGGTTATCCAGGTCTTTACTTGTGGTGGAAAGTTGTGATGCCCGGCTGGCCAGTTCCTGAATGCTGGCTGACAGTTCCTCGGAAGAAGCGGCTAAGTCGGTTGCCGCGCTATTAATCTTTTCAAATTGGGCAGTACTCTGCGTTATCGTTATCACACCGGCAAGCACGCCGTCATCAAAGTAGGGTGTAGCGCAAACCAGATACCCGACACCATACGCCGATTTTTCTTTGGAAATCACACGAACTACTTGTTTGCCTGTTTCCATTGCTTGTTTGGTGCCACCTGGTCTAACTTCTTCGCCCGGTTTTGTACCAAGATTCAATGAATCGGCCGCGATGTACAAAGTGTATTTCCCATCGCGCGCAACGGTTACACCGATGTCGCCGGGAATAATGTCATTGATGAAAGGGGCAATTTTGGAGAAGTGCTCTATAATTTCTGACCCTTTTATATCTGCCACACTGGTTCCTCCCTTTCTATATTGACCCCTGGAAAATAATGATTATATATATGATTATTTGACAGAAGTCAAAAGATTCCTGCCCGCACAAACGAGAAGTTTTTGGCGGTATAAGTGTGGATGGAAGTGTAGTATCGTGAAATGAAAAGAGGGCCCCGCAATACAGGGCACTCTCTCAATATACTGCAGTTTGAAAATTAATGTTGTGGCAATCAGCCAGTTTGGCAAGTGTTGAGGCCGGTGGCAACCTGTTCACGCAACAGCCGTTTCATGATTTTGCCGGTTTTGTTTTTGGGTAAGGCGTCTACTTGGATAATATCGCGTGGCAATTTGTAAGCAGCGAGCAGCGGTTGCAGGTATTCGCGAATTGCTTTGCGGTTGAAACCCGCACCCTCTTCCAGCGCGACGTAAGCGCAGATGGCTTCGCCGCGCAGCGTATCTGGTTTGCCGATGACGGCGGCTTCGACGACACCAGGGAAAGCATAGAGCAGCTCTTCAATTTCCCGGGGATAGACATTTTCGCCATTAATGATAATCATATCTTTTAATCGGTCGACAATGAAGAAGTAGCCATCGATATCCTGATAAGCGATGTCGCCGGTGTGAAGCCAACCATTGCGCAGGGTGCGCGAGGTTTCCAGCGGCAGATTATAATAGCCTTGCATCACGTTGGGGCCTTGTACCACCAATTCGCCGACTTCGCCGGGCGATAAAATGTCGCCGCGGCTGTTTACCACTTGGACTGTAAGTCCAGGCAGCGCACGTCCAATTGAACAGTATTTGGTTTTACGTTCAGGATTGAGTGCTACCACCGGAGAGGCTTCGGACAGGCCATAGCCTTCGAGAATGGGAGTGCCATATTTTTGCTGGAATTGAGCGGCAACTTTTTGTGGCAGTGCAGCGCCACCGGAAACGAAGATACGCACGCTAGCCATATCTTGCGGCTCACCGATGCGGCTCAGATAGTTATACATCGGCGGTACGCCGAATACAACGGTCACTTGTTTTTCTTTGATTGCAGAGATTGTTTCTTTGGGTGCAAAAGCTTCCAGAATAGTAATGGAAGCGCCGGCCCGCAACGGAAACAATACGGCGCAGGTCCAGGCGAAACAGTGATACATCGGTAACACGCACAAGATGTTATCAGCAGCGGAAGTAGGAGGCAAAGCCGCCCGGAATGCATCCACATTGCTGACCAGATTGCCATGGGTCAGAATAGCTCCCTTTGGATTGCCAGTTGTACCGGAAGTGTAGATGATGACACAGGGAGTATCGATGTCGATCGTTGAAAGAACAGGCGCCGGAGCAAAAGAAATATCGGCGATCGCGGACTTGAAGTCGGCTATAATTAGCTGTTTAACATCAACTGTATACTCGTGGTGAGCCAGTTCGGCGGCAAGGTCCAACGTTTCCATGGTAACCAGGTGTGTCATTTCCGAGTCTTTCACGATATAGGCGATTTCCCGGCTGGTCAGTTGAAAGTTCAGCGGAACGACGATAGCACCCAAGCTGGCCAAGGCCATATAGCAATATACATATTCGACCGAATTGCGGGAAAACAGGCCGACATTCTGGCCGCTGCGAATCCCTTGATGATGAAAATAATTACGATAGTTTTGATACTCTGCCTGTAATTGTGCATAGTTGACCGGGTTGGTAGTCTGAAAAGCTACTGCCTCGGGATTACCCTGAAAAATGAGTTCGTGCACCAGCATTAAAACAAACCCCTCCTAATAAATATCAATAAATCCGACAATTTATCATTTTAGATAGTCAAACTGTATTATATCATAACAAAATAGTGCGTATACAATAAAAAACGGGAGTGCAGTTTATTACACTCCCGTTTTGGCTACATTACTGACTATAGTTGTGCAGATATTGTAAACCGAGTTGCTCATAACGTTCCAGTTGCCCGACCAGTGCATTTTTGTCGCTGGACGATGACTTGACGATATGATTGATCTCGTGCGGACGATAACCGATAAAGGCTAAACGTCGAACCAGATGTTGCAGTCGTTGTTCCATCATTTTCTTCCTCCCGTGTTTCAAAACTGGTAATCATGACGTTCCACAACGTCATCAGCCGCATTACCGTCGGACCGTTACCAATACCATTTGAGAATACGAGAATCAAGAGAAATCCGGGGATGGGTTTTGCTCTTTAACATCGTTGGTTCAAATCATCGTAGTGGGAAACAATCTTCATTATCATATATGAAATAAAGATTGTTGTCAATAGATAAGCGGCATTTTGTTTGCGCCATGCGAGCAAACTACGGCGCCGGCTTGGTTGCGGCTTGACGATGATCGCCGCTGGAGAGTCTACAGGACAGCCATTTTCACAGGCGCCACAACCCACGCAAAGTTCGGTTCGCACCGTGGGCCGATCTTTATCATCGGAATCTATCGCATGTTGTGGACATTGTTCCTGGCAAAGTAGACAAAGTTTCCCTTCGGCCCAGCCAAGACAACGACTGTGGTCAATTTCGGCTAATCCCATCAGCACATTGGCGATTGGCACCTTCGCAATGGCTCCGGTCGGGCAGACCTGCTGACAGTGCTGAGTGAGTTCACAGCGCGCTTCGCGGGCCACAATGTATGGAGTGAGAAATAAAGCCGGACCGCTGCTAAGCGGCATAGATTGGATACATTTGCTGGGGCAGACTTTGATGCAGCGACCGCAACGACTGCAACGAGATAAAAAATCTGCCTCATCTAAAGCGCCGGGGGGGCGCAACGGATTTGCTCCTGTCGGACGGAGCAACAGTGGCGAGGCAGCACCGGCGACCGCTATTGCGGCGCCCGAACGCAGAACTTCGCGCCGGGTGAAAGCAGTTTCGTCAGCTTGGTTTGAAGGGGACGTCTGGTTTTTAGTGACGAAATCAAAGCGACCAACGGGGCATTTTTCGCTGCAGCGGCCACATAACAGGCAGTCGGCTGAAGTCAGTGCATGGGAGGGAACGGCGGCGCCAGTCGGACAAATCTTTTCGCAGATCCCGCAATGCACGCATGCTGCTGGTGGTTTTGCCCGGAACATACGCCAACGGGAAAGCAGGCTTAAGAGAAGTCCGGTCGGGCAGATATGGACGCACCAAAAACGCGGAAAAATAAACACTCCAAGCAACACTGCCAATAGTAACATCCAGGGGACTTGCAGCAACGATATTCGGGACAGTTCTTCAGTTAACAAATGAAATGGACTGAAATACAGTGCCCAGCCACTACCGAGAAACATCACTGCTAATAAGAAAGACAGCCAAGGAAAGCGATAGGGGCGCAGTTTTTTTATCCATGCCGGCGGCGGGCTATTTTTAAATTGGTTGAGTAGTGACAGCAAGCCGCCCAAAGGGCAAAGCCAGCCGCAAAAAACACGTCCAGCCACTAGCGTAAGCAGTAAGGTGGCAACAGGCAACAAGAACCAGGCAGGAACCGATCCGTTGCGAAGCTCACCAATCAGCAGCAACGGGTCAAGCCGGGTATACCACAACAAAATCTCCGTATACGCTGGTAACGGATAAGTGAACTTGGTCAGTAAAACGACCGTAGCCAGGAGTAGGGCAGCTGGTACGAGAGTCCGCCAAAAACGAAAAGACGCAAGTTTCATTATAGTATTACACCTTTTGTATCTTTAATTTTTCCCACTGGATCTGCCCAAGCCCCATTTCTGAGGCAATGCGGATATAACCGACGTCTTGTGGTTTCATGCCAAATAATGAAGCGGCATAGGCATCAATGGCGACCTGGTCGGTGCCGAAAATGACCTGACCATACTCCCGAATTGGGCCGGGACCGACCGGGCCATTATCAGTAATGCCGCGAATCGCATCCATGATCGTGAGGTGCGGTTTGCGGAAGGCTGCCAGTTCGGCAATTCCCTGATGGAGGTCCGAACTGTGGAAATAGCGGCGATCCCAGACTAGACCCATCAGGTTTTTCATACCGAGGGTCAATTTGGCGCCGCGATGATGTTTTAGGATGGGGAAGTTGATAAACAGATCGGCATCCAAAACGTCTTTGACATACTCAAAATTGGTCAGGGTTTTGCCGGCAAAACTGACAGGGCGGAATGCATCATGTACCCCATTGTAAGTGAAAACCTTGCCACCGGCCTCTTCCACTGCTTTTTTGATGCCGGTCCGCTCAAGGCAGAGTACTGGAGTCGAACTGTTCAGGGGCTGATCCACAACTTTGACCTCGCGGGCCCCAGCGGCAAGACACATTTTTACCAACGTTGCCACCATAATCGTATTCGTGGTGGCCGCTTCCTCCGGTGTACGAGGAACGCTGAAATTTGGCTTAATCACTACATTAGCGCCTTTTTTCACATAGCGGTCAATACCGCCGAGTGCTTTGAATCCACGATCCAGTAAAGAAACCGGATCTGTACCCTGCGCCACAGTCAGGTCAAATAATGGTGCTGTCGGAGCAAGGGGCTTGGCAACCGCAGGTGTTGAAGCGGTGGGAGCAACCGCGGTTTCCTTAGCCGAACTCATACAACCCAATGTTGTCAGAGAGACTCCAGCTATTGCGGCTGTTTTGATAAATTCGCGTCTGTCCATTCAAATCAACTCCCGTTTTAATATTTCGCGCTGACGGTGATAGGATGGAGGCGATTTACACATTTGCTTTGCTAAACGCGTTGCCGACGATGATTTTGGCTTCATCCTGAATCTGTTTGAGATGTGAAGCGCCTTTGAAACTTTCTGCGTAAATTTTATAAACATCTTCCGTACCAGATGGCCGTGCCGCAAACCAGCCATTTTCAGTGCATACTTTTAGTCCGCCGATAGCGGCATTGTTGCCGGGAGCTTTGGTTAAAAGGGCTGTGATCGGCTCGCCGGCGAGACTTGCCGTGGCGACCTGATCCGGTGACAGGCGGGATAATACTGTTTTTTGTGCAGTGTTGGCCACTGCATCTATTCGTTCATAAACGGGAGCGCCGTATTTTTCTGTCAGGGCCTGATAATGTTCGCCAGGATCACGACCGGTTTTTGCGGTGATTTCCGCAGCCAGCAGACAGAGGATGATTCCATCTTTGTCAGTGGTCCAGACGGTTCCGTCCTTGCGCAGAAAAGAGGCGCCGGCGCTTTCCTCGCCGCCAAAACCGAGCGAACCATCCAGCAGGCCGTCGACAAACCATTTGAAACCAACAGGTACTTCGGCCAGTTTTTTGCCCAGATTTGCAGCGACACGGTCAATCATAGAGGAACTGACCAAAGTTTTGCCAACGGCGGCATCCGCCCGCCAACCCTGCCGATTGGCAAACAGGTAGGCGATGGCGACAGACAGATAATGATTGGGATTCATCAGACCGAAACTGCGGGTGACGATGCCGTGGCGATCAAAGTCAGGGTCATTGCCAAACGAGAGATCGTACTTATCTTTCATTCCGATCAATCCTGCCATGGCAAAGGGCGACGAGCAATCCATCCGTATTTTTCCGTCACTGTCGACGCTCATGAAACTGAACGTAGGATCAGGATGAATGTTTATCAGATCAATGTCTAGCCTGTAGGTTTCGGCAATCGGCTGCCAATAACCAAGACCGGCGCCACCCAAAGCATCGGCGCCCAGCTTGAGTCCAGCTGATTTAATTTGATCCATATCCAGGATGTTTTTCAGGTCATTCACATAGGGAGAGATGAAATCATGTTCATGTACGTTTGGCGCCTGTCGGGCCTGCTTGTAGGTTAAACGGCGGATATCCCGGTTGTTGTTCAACAGGAAATTATTGGCCATATCGGCGATCTGCTGGGTGATGTTGGTGTCGGCCGGCCCACCGTTAGGGGGATTGTATTTGATACCGCCGCTGTCAGGCGGGTTGTGCGAAGGGGTGATGACGATTCCGTCGGCAAGGCTGTCCCGCCTTCCCTTGTTATAAGTCAGGATGGCATGCGAAATACCTGGTGTCGGTGTGTACTTCATGTCCTGGGAAATGAGCGTTTCCACATTGTTGGCAGCCAACACTTCCAAAGCTGAAATAAAAGCAGGTTCAGACAATGCATGAGTATCAAATCCGAGATATAAGGGCCCGCTGATGGCAGCTGATTTGCGATAATTGCAGATAGCCTGCGTGATGGCAAGAATATGATTTTCGTTAAAACTATATTGGAAAGACGAGCCACGATGGCCCGACGTGCCAAAGGAAACCTGATGCGACGATTCGGTCGGGTCTGGTTGGTGGCTGTAATAAGCGGCGATAAGACGCGGTACGTTGACTAAAATCGATTGAGGGGCTGGTTTTCCAGCTAATGGATGCTTGGACATGTTAAACAATCCTCCCGACCCATGCGATTATTATTAAATATAGGTTATTCCCTACCGGTGCGAAGAAATCCTACTTTGCAAGGTAAAATGTTGGCCAAATAATAAAACAGAGCTATCCCCTTACTGGGATAGCTCTGTTAAGATCAAATCACTGCCAATCTTGGTGCGTTATCAAACAACTGCAGCGATCATTCGATTACTGTAGAGGCAAGCCGATGGGTCGATCTCCTGATGTTTAAAATTTGTGTTTAAGCCATATCTCGAGCTTGCTGTTTTTTGAATCGTCGCTTAGCAGAACCTGATCTTTATAGATTACTTCCAACGCCAATTTGTCGCTGAAAGCGTGGGTCAAGCCATAATAAAAGCCCCGGTTGCTGTTGTCGAAATCACTTTGCCCGCCCATGTCTGCGTTGGCTTCGACCCGGAAATGTGTCAGATAAAGGGCTGTTTTGCCATTGAAATCGTAGTTCCAGGTCAAGGCATAGGCTTTGTTAGCCAAACTGGCGCTCGACTGCGCGTATTCGCCGGTAAAAGTGCTTTTGCCCAAGGCTGTGCTGAGGTCAACCGCCCAGTGATTTGACGTGTCGCCATCCACGATCCGGTATTGTCCCCAGGTGACACCGGCATTGGTTGATTTGGATAGGTTGTAACCTGCTCTCAGGGCATAGAGGCTGTTATTTGTGAGTCCAAGGTTGTTTTCCCAGGCGGCAATGCCTGATAGTTCGAATTTGCCGGCTGTTCCTTTATAGGAAAGGCCGTCAACAAATGCGCCGTTGCCAATATTGGTTTCGGACCGACTGTATAGCAATGCTGATTTGCCAACGAGAGCTTCCTGACGTCCCAGCGTAAAGGAGTGATTCTTTGGTTTGAAAATGATGCCGAACTGATCAAGACTGGCGATTAAGTTTGTCTGCGAGCCAGGGATAAGGCGATCCTCTTCGGCTAACACCGGATTAGAGGCATATTGGGCTGCCAGACGTGCATATAAAGAAACGCTGGGCCCGATTTTCTGTTCACCCCGCAGTGTCAGGGTGAAGCTGGTTCCGGATTCGGTCGGTGTTTGATCCGCAGTTTTATTTTGAAACTTGATCGTACCAGTTCCGCTGACTTCAAGTGGCGCTGCAACGGCTATACTGCCGGTTGTTAACAGAAACCCGACCGCGATGGCGGCAATGGCTTTTTTCATGGAGCACTTCCCTTCCGCATTATTCAAATGAAAAATTTTCTCATTTGAATAATACTTGACGCCGGTTTGGCTGTCAAGCGGTTCTACAGAAATTATACTGATTATTATAGTTTTAGTCAGCACAACTTTGTAGATTCAATACTTTTTGTTGCTTATACTTCATGATAATGGAAACTAAAAGTGAGAGAACAAAGCAACCGGAAAAAAACAACGATGTCGCATGATAACTTTGCGTTGAATCTTTGACCCAGGCTACGAACAAAGGGCCGACAACCCCGGCCGCAGCCCAGGCCGTCAGAATTTTACCGTGGACTGCGCTCAATTCTTTGGCGCCGAACAAGTCGCTGAGAAATGCGGGAACCGTAGAAAATCCGCCGCCATAACAGGAGATGATCAGATAGACCAGAAATTGAAAAGCGATGCTGTCAGCTGTCTTGGAAAGCCAAAAAAAAGCGATGCTCTGCACGATGAAAAATGCGATATAGGTATTGGCCCGGCCAAGATAATCTGAAACGGAGGCCCAGAAAAGGCGACCGATCCCATTGATCAGACCGATCCCCCCAACCATCGCAGCGGCTGCCAGGGGGGACATGTTTGCTGTTTCCTGGGCCATGGGAGAGGCGACGCTGAGCAACCCGATACCGCAGGTAATGTTGGTGAACAGCATCCACCAGAGCGTCCAAAATTGCCATGTCTTCATCGCTGCGTTGGCACTCACCTGTACGGCGCCGGTGATTGGGCAACGTGATCCGTTGGTGGGACTCGCTGCGCCGAGGGCAGGTGGCGCAAGATACAGGGCGGACGGTGTCATTACCAGCAGATAGGATAAGGCCAGGATTTGAAACGTTGCAATCAATCCATATTGTTGCAGCAAGAGTTGAATCAGTGGTCCGGCAATCAGGCTGGCAAGGCCGAAGCCCATGATCGCTATGCCAGTTGCAAAACCGCGTTTTTCGGGAAACCATTTTACCAGAGTCGAAACAGGGGCGATATAGCCGATCCCCAGCCCAATCCCGCCGACTACGCCGTAAAATAGATAAAGCATAGGCAGGCTTTGCAGTGCAACCGCCAGACTGGAGCCAAGCAGACCGCTGCAAAAGAATAGGGCGGAAAGCAGGCCGGCCTTCCGCGGACCAGCCTTTTCAACGTAACTGCCCATAAATGCGGCTGACAGACCTAAGAATAAAATTGCCAATGAAAACGTCCACTGAATTTCTTGTAATCCGACTCCGAATTCCTGCATCAATGGTTTGCTTAGCACGCTCCAGGCATAAACGCTGCCGATGCAGATGTGGATGCCCACGGCGGATCCGGCGATAAGCCAACGGTTTTTCATAATCATTTGCACGCTCCTTTTTTGTTATCACCGATGAAAAACAGAAACGACCGCCTGGACAGAATTTGTTGCCCAGGCGGTCGACTTTTCTCGCAATACGGTCCACGTGGTGTTCTCCACTTTATCCGCCAGTTCCGTATTGCCATGATTCAGTTTTACAGGCGGTGACGCAAGGAGTCAGGGAGCGCTGATGGCAGAAAAAAACCATCTGAACAAACCCTAACGGCGCCCAGACGGTCGACTTGCATTGCTTACGATATGGTCCACGTGGTGAACTCCACTAAATCCGTCAGTTCCATATCGCTTATTCAACTAGAGAAATTATAGCAACAAAACCGGATTGTTGTCAAACAGATAATTTAGCCGTCGTCGAAGTGAGGCCCTCGTAGGGTTCCATGTGAATCATCACCCGGGCCCTGACGTTCAGTTCCTGACAAATTTTCTGCTCCACAGCATGGGACAGTTGGTGAGATTCGGCGATTCCCATTTCTGGGTCTATCAGGACATGCATATCAATATAAAGTTCCTGGTCGGTTCCCCGGCTGCGGATGTCATGCACTCCGCGAACCTCGCTGAAACAGAGGGTTATGTCACGGATCACATCAGAATCGGCCACTGCGGAGTCGACTAAAACCTCACTGGTGGAACGGATAATCTCAATCGCAGCTTTAATGATAAATCCGGCGACAATCAGCGAAGCAACCGGATCAATGATGGGAGGGAGTCCATATTTGATCCCCAACAAGGTGAGCAGTACACTGATGGAAACATAGACATCACTGCGAGTATGCAGTGAGTCGGCAATCAAGATGGAACTACCGAGTTTTTTTCCTTGCTGGTGTTCATATACGCAGACGAAAATATTGACAATAAGAGTTGCGACAAGAGCGATGAGGCTGATAAACGAAACTTCTGGGACCGTTGGATCGGTGAATTTTGCAGCGGCCTCATAAAGTACAATCCCGGCAATCAGCAGCAGCATAAACCCGATAAACAATCCGGTGAGAAACTCATATTTACGGTGACCGTAGGGATGGTTGTCATCGATTGGTTGCGCTGCAAACCAGATCCCGATCAACCCGACAACATTGGAGACTCCATCGGTCAGGGAGTGGAATCCGTCTGCAGTCAAACTGGCGCTTTGAATCAGCTGACCGGCAATGATTTTTACTGCAGCCACTGCCAAGTTAGCAACTAAGATTAGCCAAAGAACATTTTTTACTTTTTGTATTGATTTTACAACCAAGTCATTCAATCCCTTTCGTCCGGAATGCATAATAGCTCTTTTATAAAAAAATATGCCTGTGCAACCTTCCATAAAAAGGTCCCACAGGCATAACCTGCTGCTTGTCAGCCCGACTCGTCGATGATTCGACAGTCTGATCCTAAGTGATTTTATTAATATATATTCTATCAAATGGAGCCGGAATGTCAACATGGCCTGCAAAGTGTTCATAAAACGCAAAACGCCGGTAAAGGATTAGGCGGTTAATGGTAGAACGTAAAAGAATAGAACACATAGCCGGAAGAGAGCGCAGAGACATGGGGGTGGCGGAGATGAAAAAAACACATAAAATAATTCTGGGCAGCCTGGTTGTTCTCCTGTTGCTTGGCGGATTTGCATGGAAGATGCTGGCGCCACGTGTATTGGCAGGTGTACAGGAACTTCTGTTAAAACAAGTGAACTCTTCTATTAATGGACGTTTGGAAATCGGTTCGCTGGATTTTTCCGTACTGGGTTCAGCGGTATTGAAAAAAGTCGTGTTGTTTGATAAAGCAGGAAAACAAATTGCCGCTGGCGATGAAATCGATATTAGTTATAAATTTGCTGATTTGCTGGGCGGCAAATTTGGAATCGATAGTGTCAAGTCGATCAGCGTGGAAAAACTCAACTTGCAACTGGGCATTGATAAAAATGGGCGCTGGAGCCTACTTGATATCGTCAAGCCACAGGCCGAGCGACCGGCGGTTTTTCGCGGCAAGGTTGCAGTGAAAGACGGGACGGTTGCTGTAACTGCGCCGAACTGGCAGCGCAGTTTTTCCGACCTGAATGGTGATCTGGACTATGAAAATTCACCCGTTGTAGCTGTTGATCTGAAAGGGAAAATGGGGAAAAGCCTGTTAACGGCCAAAGGAACTTGGACGCCGGATGATAAGACGCAACTGGTGATGACTGCTGACTCACTGGAGATTGCCGAAGCCCAGGGCATGTTGCCGGCGACAACCACGGCTCCCCGCTTTTCGGCAGGCGTGCTGAAAGATGTCAAGGCTAATCTGATTCAAGATAAATCCGGCATTCAGACCACGGGTGAAGCAGTTTTGACGGGATTGGCAATGACGATGCAAGGAAAGACGCTGCAAGAAGGGAATGCAAAACTGAAATTACAGGGGAAAACTGTCGTTTTGACTGAAGGCTCAGTTTTACTTGACGGAAATAAACTGTTGCTTGCAGGATCATTCGACTTTACGCCGGTTTCACCGACGTTGGCCCTGCAGGTTTCCGGGACGGGAGTCAATATTGCATCCCTGGCCGGCAGCAAGGCGTCACTGGCTGGCATGCTATCTTTTCAGGCTGATGTTTCCGGTTCACTAGACAAAACAGTTGCCCAAGGAACCTTTCGGCTGCCGACCGGAAAAATGGATGACAATTCGATTACTGACGGCGAGGGGACGTTCAGTTATGCCGGCGAAGTATTGACCATCCAGAGCGCGAGTTTAAAAGCACTAGGCGGCTCTTTGGGTATTTCGGGAACTTTGTTGCCGCAGACATCTCGTTACAATTTGAAAGTTTCCGGCCAGAATGTGGATGGCGCGGTACTGACGAACAAAGGGATTACCGGCAAGATGGGATTTGAGGCCAATGTCAGCGGGGAAGCCGGCGCCGAATCAATGACGGCGGCGGGGAATTTTTCGATTCCCGCCGGGAAAATATCTGATTATGACATCACCAATACATCTGGAGGGTTTCGCAAGCAGGGAAATCGTCTTGACCTTTCCAATGTTAGTGTAACTTTGTCAGGACAACGCTTGTCGGTTGGTGGCAGTGTCACGTTGGCGGCAGGCGGTGGCGCCCCGCAGATCAATCTGACGCTGTCTTCTGGCGGACTGAACGCCAGTGTATTCAACCCCAACAGCGCGTTGAAAGGTTCGATCGCGTTTCAGGCGACACTGACCGGAACACCGGATAAAAATCAGGCGCGGGGAAACTTTCAAATTGCTTCAGGAGGGTTGGGAGAACTGGCTTTTTCGGGAGCAAGCGGAGGATTTAGCTATGTGGATGGATTATTGACCCTGTCAGGTGGACGGGCGCAGTGCCTCGGTGGGACGATCACTCTGAACGGCACGGTGGCGCCCAAGACGATGGAATATCGCCAGCAGGTTACGGGTCAGAATATTGATGCCGCGCAACTGACTGATCGCGATGTGCAGGGTCGCGCCGATTTTACCGCCAACATCAACGGGACCGGCGATTGGGACAAGGCGAACGGCGATGGCAATTTTAAGATGAATGCCGGTAGTGTGAAGGGGATATCATTTAACGGCTTGACCGGAAACTTCAGCAAGAGGGGGCGGCAGACCGAATTTTCCAACCTGAAATTCAATATGTTGGGTGGATTGGCCTCGGGAACCGGCGCTACTGAAGGAGAATACGTTCATTTGGTTATCACGCCAAATGCAGTGGCCAATACCGCATTGTCGATCCTTACCGGCAAGACTTTGCAACCTCAGGATTTGCGTATTCGATTCCGTGGTCCCAATGGCTGATGAAACCACAAGAAGTTGTGGTGACTTGAATACCTGGCACAAAATAAGCGCTGAATTTTCTAATTACTCTTGCGTGTGCCAGTTTTTCATGCTACAATAATACCAAGCACCATCCTTGCAGCGACTACAGGTTACAGTAAGATGCAAAACCCACGAAAGACTATCTTTCCAAGTTTGTGCACGTTGAAACCAGTCAATTAGGAGAGTGTTTTTTCTTTACCCCGATCCTAGTAAAAAACGATTCCAGACCCAGTAAGAACCGGATAAATCGACATAACGACCCAGATTATTTATCCATGGAGGTTAATGGTTTATCGGAAAAACGAGTGACGAGACCCGAGCTATGCTGTAAGGATGGTCGCTTTGAAAAAGTGGGAGACGAAAGTCTCCCACTTTAATTTAGTCGATATTTTGTTGGCGTAATATCGATTAGCGATTAGTAAACTTATAACTCGGATCCAGGATTTCCTCCAGGCGGTCGGTTGCCGATGCCGGACGGATCGACAGCTGAGCGATTTCCTCCCGGATTTGCGGTGTCATATTAAATGTGCTGCTTGCAAGAGCCGATTCGAGTTGATTGACATTGCGTGCGCCGATGATCGGAGCGGTAATCGCCGGATGGGATTTGACCCAACTTACGGCCAACGTTACCGGGTGGGCGCCGATTTCCTTAGCGTAATTGATGAACCGGGCCGCGGTTTCCAGATATTGCGGATCGCTATAGCGTTTCGCATACATATCATTTTTGACGATTCTGCCGGCAGTTTCGGCGGCTTCGTTCGAGTATTTTCCGCTGAGCAGGCCAGCGCCCAAGGGGCTATAGGCAATCACGCCGACCTGTTCGGATTCGGCCAGCGGCAGAATCTCCACTTCGACTTGCCGTTTTACGATATTGTACATCGGTTCGATACATTCAAACCGGGCCAGGTTGTATCGGGCTGAGAGTCCGAGGGCTTTAGCGATTTGCCAGGCGGCCCAGTTGCTTACACCGAGATAAAGGACTTTTCCCTGCCGAACCAAATCGGTAAGCGCCTGTAATGTTTCTTCCATCGGCGTGAATGGATCGAAATGGTGAATGAAGTAAACATCAATTCGATCAGTTTTGAGGCGTTTCAAACTTTGTTCAACCGAGAGCATGATATGACGGCGGGAAGATCCGCGGGCGTTGATGTCTTTACCAACCCGCTGCGATACTTTCGAGGTGATGACGACTTCGTCGCGGCAATTTCCTATCAGATTGCCGAGGATTTCTTCGGCCCGGCCATTACTGTAGTTGTTAGAGCAATCAAAGAAGTTAACTCCAGCATCGCGACATTTGGCAAACATTTTGCCTGATTCAGTTTCATCCGCTTCGTTCCCAAAGGACATGGTGCCAAAGCAGAGTTCAGAAACCCAGACGCCGGTTTTGCCTAAAATTTTGTATTTCATGGGGTGCCTCCTTCATTTTGAATTTTGACTGTACGGACAGGAAAGGAAATTTTAATTCCTTCCTGTTGGTAGCGGATGTGAAGTTGTTTGATCAGCTCGTGGCGGATCAGATGTTGGTCGACAACATTTTTTATTCGCAAAATTACATTAAACTGGATGTTCGATTCGGCAAAGGCCGTGTAACGGATAAACGGTTCAAAATCAATGACGGCGCCTTCGGTGGACTGCAGTACTGCTTTCGCCACCTCAACCGTGGTTTTTTCGACATGGGTCAGATCACTGTCGTAACTGACTCCGATAGGTACCACTAATGAGCATTCGGCATCCGGCAGCGTGTAGTTGGTAATAATGGCCGTGGCGATCTTCTGGTTGGGCACGACGATCATATTATTTGAGGCTTGTTGAATTGTAGTGCTGCGCCAGTTCATATCAGCGACAATTCCCTCTTCGCCGGTGGACAGTTTGATATAATCGCCGACCTTCGTTTGTTTGGATAACAAGATGTTGATGCCGGAAAACAAATTAGATAAAGTATCCTGCAAAGCCAACGCAACCGCTAAACCACCGACGCCGAGCGCGGTGAGCAAAGGTGCGATGGAAATGCCGAATGACTGTAACATAAAGAGAAAGCCGGTTATGTAAACGACTATTTCTATCGTATTGATTAAGATTGAAGTCGAAGCAAAATGACCTGCGTTTTTTTGCAGTTGCAGTCCAAGGAAGCCGGCAGCCAGGCGCGAGCCCATGATAGTCAGTGAAAAGATGGCCAGAACATGAAACAAAGTGACTAACGAATGCTGCCAAACAGCTGGAATCGTGATGATATGGATTGCCGCGTAGCCACCGACCAAGAGGCCCCATAGAGCGGGCATTCCTTTCAGTGCGCGGTGCAACTGGGGTGAAAAGTCGCCGGCAACTTGTCCGAGCAAACTTTTTAGACGCGCAAAAACCAACTTGCTGAGGCTGATTCCTGCCAATATGCAGCCTAGTAAGACCAATAACGCAAATACAAGTTCTGTTTCCTGAAACAACCGATTAAACTCGGTATATTGCCCCAAAATGCAACCCTCCAATGAAGTCGCGCAAAGTATTTATTGTTATTCTTTGAAGTGGCGACTTTCTCCTTCTGACAATGCAAGAAATATAGGCTGATGCTTTAGGATATGACGGTGACGCGTTATAATAAATAAAAATGATGAACATGGAGGATGAATTTCATGCAGTTTGGGTATTATATGCCAACACGGATATTTTTCGGACAGGATTGCATTGCCCAAAATCAGGCGGAGTTTGCCAAATGGGGGCGGCGGGCGCTAGTAGTTACCGGGCGGAATTCAGCCCGGATCAGCGGTGCACTGGCTGATGTCTGTGCAGCGCTGGATCAGCAACAGATTGCCTGGGAAGTGTTTGACCAGATCGGCGAAAATCCGACCTTCGCCATGGTGGAAGCCGGGGGCGCCGCCGGACGAAAGTTTACACCGGATATGGTTATTGCCATTGGCGGCGGATCGCCTCTCGATGCGGCAAAAGCGATTGCCGTGCTTGCGGTAAATGAGATTGCTGCCATTCAACTCTATGATGGGAATTTCAAAACTGAACCGCTGCCGATTCTGGCAGTGCCGATTACTGCTGGCACCGGTAGTGAGGTCACCCAATATTCGATTCTCACCGATGCGGAGAGAAAAACCAAACGCAGTTTCGCCCAACCCAGCCTGTTTGCTAAAGCAGCTTTTCTGGATGCCCGCTATACCTGTAGTTTGTCGCGCGATGTAACTGTTGACACGGCTGTCGATGCGCTGTCGCATTGTATTGAAGGCTATTTATCCAAACGGGCGACTATAGTGAGTGATGCGCTGGCGCTGGAAGCAATCCGACGTTTTGGCACAGTCCGGAAAGCATTGGTGGCGGGTGAAATCAGTCAGGAAGTCAGAGAAGCGTTGCTTTATGTTTCCCTGCTGGGGGGCATGGTGATCGCGCAGACCGGAACGACAGTCGTTCATGCACTCGGTTATTCGCTGACCTATTTTCATCAGGTTCCGCATGGTCGCGCTAACGGGATGTTGATGGGGGAATATTTGCGGTTCAATATGGTTGCGGCCGAAGAAAAAATCCGCTGGGTGCTGGAAAGTATGCAAATGAAATCAGTTGACGAGTTCAAACAATGGCTGGATGAGTTGTTTCCCTGCAAGACCAGCCTGAGCGAACCAGAACTGGAAGAGTTCGCCGTACTCGCCGGCAAAACAACCAATCTAGCCAATACGCCGCGTCAACCGAATCATGAAGAGTTAAAGCAGCTTCTGCGGGATTCTTTGCGAGTCGGCTGAACCGAGTGGAAACTACTGCGGTGCGAAATTGGTTTTAGTGAACTCCAGCCAACGCCGGGCGGCGAATGACATGTAACGATCCTTGCGCCAGATGACTGCCAATTGCAGAATCAATTTAGGATCCTTGAGCGGCACTGCGACAATCGACATTGGATCAAGCTCTGCGCAGATTTTGCTCGGCAGCAGGGCAACTCCCAACTTGGCCGCAACCATTTGTGTCATGAATTCACGCTGGGATGTTTCGCAAATGATGATAGGCTGGAAACCGGCCAGTTTGCAGCGGGCCAAAATCTGATCGTGCAGAGAAAAATCTTCGCTATACAGGACAAATCCTTCGTCACGCAAATCACTGAAATCAATTTCGCTTTTTTGCGCCAGGGCATGCGCCGGATGGACGATCAACTGCAACGGATCTTCGACAAATGGCAGTACCTCGAAGTTGTCGACGCGATCCGGCAAGCTGCAAACAATCCCAATGTCGAGCGTTCCTTCGTTCACACCTTGGCGGATTTTTTTTGAACCGAATTCATGCAGTTGCAGTTCGATGTTTGGGTACTGCCGCTTGAATTCTCCCAGGACGCGGGGGAAGATGGTGGATGCCGTGATCGAAGGAATTCCGATCCGAATCTTGCCCTTGTGCGATAGATGCATATCCTTGAGGTTGCCTGAAAGGTTATTGAACATGGTTACGATTTGATCGGCCTGCTCTTGTACGATCTGCCCGGCATCGGTCAGTTCAAGTCTTTTGGCGCCGCGATATATAAGCGGCGTGCCCAGTTCATCCTCCAGATTTTTGATCATCTCGCTGATCGATGGTTGGGAAACATGCAAAATGGCAGCAGCTTTACTGAAGCTCTCCTGCTTGGACACTTCCAGAAAGTATTCCAACTGGCGAATATTCATACGGTTTCCTCCTCGCAAGGTGTGTCAAATCGGCGCACCTATTTATTTCGACGCGCTATAGGAAAATCCTATTGCGAACATTATAATATCCAATTTTACCTTATGATAATGTCCGTCGTATAATGCCAGTAAGGAACTCATATTTTGACGGAGGTGTAATTAAGATGAAAGTTGCTGAAATCGTAGTCAAGATATTAGAAAAAGAAGGAATCACCACCGCATTCGGTATTCCTGGCGCAGGGATCAATCCCGTTTACAAAGAACTGGGGTTGTCGAAAATCAACCACTATTGTGTCAGGCACGAAGAAGCGGCAGTTCATGCAGCGGACGGATATTATCGAGCTTCAGGCAAGATGGCGGTGGCGCTCTGTACGTCCGGTCCCGGCGCAACCAATTTTGTTACCGGCATCTATACAGCCAATATTGATTCGATTCCCCTACTGGCGATTACCGGACAGGCGGTAAGTGCGCAACTCGGCAAAGATGCGTTCCAGTGCGTTGACATCGCCAAAATTTGCGAGCCGGTTGCCAAAGCCACTTTCTGTGTAACCGATGCCAAAACGATTGTGGAAGTGATGCAAAAAGCCTTTATGTTGGCTAAATCGGGTAAACCGGGGGCGGTATTGGTTGATTTGCCGCTGGATGTACAAATGGCCGATGTTGATTTTGATATCGACAGCTATCAGCCATTAGCGTATGAAAATCCCCGCCCGGAGATGGAGGATATCAAACAAGCGATCGCAATGCTCAAGGAAGCGAAAAGCCCGGCGTTGATCATGGGCGGTGGAGTTTTGCTTGCCGGCGCTGCCGGTCAATGTGTCGAGTTCGCCGAACTGATGCAGCTACCGGTCATTACCACCTATATGGCAAAAGGCGGCATCCCTGCTGACCACCCACTCAATGCCGGTCATGCCGGAATCCAGGTTGGGCAGCCAATTGGCAATAAGGTGTTTGTAGAATCTGATGTGATTATCGGCATCGGTTGCCGTTTTACCGATCGCCACACCGGCAACATTGCCGTTTACCGCGGAACCCGCAAGTTTATCCATATCAATGTTGAACCCAAGGAAATCGGTAAGATTTTTCAACCGGAACTGGGGATTGTGGCTGATGCCAAGTATGCGTTGGAAGCCTTGTTACAAGTGGCTAAGGCGGCGGGCGGCCGCAAAGCGGATCCGCGGGTTGCCGAGATTCCGGTGCAAAAGCAGCAGCTTAAACGCAAAACCTGCTACGACTGCGTGCCGATCAAACCGCATCGCGTCTATGAAGAACTGAACAATTTCTTTCATGATGATGCGATGTTCACGACAGGTTGCGGCCTGAACCAAATTTGGTCCGGGCAGCTGCAGGATGTGAGTCAGCCGGGTCTGTACATGCCGTCTGGCGGCGCAGGTACTCTGGGCTACGATATTCCGGCGGCCTTTGGCGCCAAGATTGCCAATCCTGGTAAACATGCGGTTGCGGTGATGGGCGACTTCGGCTTCACTTTTCATGTTCAGGAACTGGCCGTGGCAGCAACGTATAACATTCCCCTGATCGTGGTGATCGTAAACAATGCCTGCCTCAGCCTGATCCGGCAAAACCAAAAGTACGCCTATAATTTTGAGTATGCAGTGGAAATGAAAGTAAATCAGGGGACCATGGATTATGTTAAGGTTGCCGAAGGGTTTGCTGCTGCCGGCGAACGGGTGGAACGGCCGGAGGACATCCGAGGCGCGTTGGAACGGGCGATCAAGTCGGGGAAACCCTATATTATTGACATCGTGTGCGAAAACGAGACCGACTGCTCGATGGGACCGGCAGTCGATAGCATTAAAGAATTCATCTGATCCAGTTGCAGTAGATGCAACCAATTTATTGCTGAAACAGAAAAGGGCTGCGTAAAATGATTGGTTCATTTTACGCAGCCCTTTTCTGTTCTTTTTGTTTGGCATGATTGAGAGCAAAGCGATGCTGGTGAAATGGCTAACGGGCTGAGCCCTTACCGCCAATTAACCCCGTGCCGAGGCTTACACCGGTAATGACCAGCAATAACGCGGCGAAGTGTGTCCAGTTCAATTGCTCGCCCAGAAACAGGGAGGCGGCAAAAACACCGAATACAGGCGTGGCGTTTAAGAACAGGGAAGCGGTGGCGGCGCCTACTCGCTGGATCCCGGTGTTCCACCACAGTGCGCCTAGGGCCGTATTAATGAAACTGGAGAATAAAAGCACGATTATCGGCAATGGTTCAAATGCTCCCGGATAGGCCCAGCTCGAATTGAGCAGACCGCCAGTACACAGAAGGCCAACTGAGGCAAGCCCGTGACTATAAGCTGTAACGATTAATGGCGATAAATTCTTCGTGCTCTTTTTTACAAACAATGAACCGACGACAAAGGTGACGGTAGCCGCCAGCATAACCAAGTCGCCGGTTAACGTCGAGGCTCCCGTTGTACCACCGGATACGACCAAGGCCACGCCACTGAACCCGAGCAGAATCCCCAGAGCTTTGCCAAGCGAAAATTGTTCTTTCATCAGATACGTAGCCAACACGGTGGTTAACAGGGGGTTGAGCCCCAAAATTAGTGATGCGTGCGTACTGCTGGTTTGTGATATTCCCCAGGAAAGAGTGATCTGATGCAGATAAATCGAAAAAGTTGCGACTCCGATAATGGGAAGGAAAGAGCTGGCGGGCGGGATGACCAAGCCTTCTTTATATAGAACGACAGGAAATAACAAAGCAGTTGCCAAAGACAGGCGAATTGGCGCCAGGGCCAGTGGCGGAAAAAAGAGCGTGAGATATTTGAGCATCACAACGTTGATTCCCCATAACAGGACCACAAACAGCAGCAAGGTATAAGTTAAGTTGTGAGATGTTGTTGAACGCAAAGGTACACCCCGTTATCAATTTAGAGTCGCTGTAAATCCAATACCTCTGCCGAATCGGCAGAGGTATTGCAAAGTGTCAATGAATTCATTGCGCTATTAAAGCCTAGCGGAAGAAAACAAAGGTCAAAACAATGAAGGTTGGGATCAAGATGGCAACAGACCAGACCATATAACCAAAGAAGGAGGGCATTTTGATCTGGTTTTCTTCGGCGATCGATTTAACCATGAAATTCGGCGCATTACCAATATAGGAGTTAGCTCCCATGAATACCGAACCGCAGGAAATCGCCAGCAGGATTTGTTCAGGTACAGTACCCATGTCGGTTACGATGCCGGTTTTGGCGCCGAGACCGGTAGCAACACTGAGGAAGGTCAGGTAGGTGGGGGCATTGTCCAGGAAACTGGATAAAATCCCTGACGCCCAAAAGAACTGCCAGGGCTGAGTTACGCCAAATTCAGCACCGCGTGCCTGCAAAATCGCCATCGGCGGAATGATGGTGAGAAAGATGCCGGCGAAGAGGACGCCGACCTCTTTGATTGGACCCCAGGTGAAGTGGTTGTCGCTGCGGACGACTGCAGAGGTCAGTTTCAGTGACAGCAAGCCCATCAGTATGATGAACCCGTCGCGCAATAGATTAATGTACGGTAGAACCAACGTGTGACCGTGCAGGGTCATCAGGCTGATGCCAGTATAAGTGTTGTGTTTGGTGTCAAAAAACAGAGGGTCTTTGCTATACATACCGCTCAACACAATCGCAACGATGACGCCGCCCAATAATATAAAGTTGACCAGTCCGTTGACGCAGACGTCTTCTTTCTTTTCGTCGCACCCGCAACCAGGCTGTTCGGGCAATTTTGACTCTTTGCTATAGTAATAGGAATCGACGGCATAATAAATACCCAGAACCAGAAGTGTTGACAACAGGAAGGGCCAGAACAGCTTCAGGGTCCAGAAAAATGGTACGCCATGCAGGAAGCCGAGGAACAAGGGCGGATCACCGAGTGGCGTCAATGAGCCACCGATATTGCTGACCAGGAAAATAAAGAAGACAACAGTATGCGCTTTTGCTTTGCGAAACGCGTTGGCCCGGATGATTGGCCGGATCAACAGCATCGATGCACCGGTAGTGCCGATCCAGCTGGCCAGCAAAGTTCCGACCAGAATCATACCTGCATTGAACAACGGTGTTCCTTTAAGGGAGCCGCGGATGATGATGCCGCCGGAAATGACGAATAAGCTGCCCAGCAGGATAATAAAGGGTATATAGTCGATGATGTACATGTGCAGTGAATAGTAGAAAGCGGACGAAAAATCAAGTAGCATCGCAAACGGAAGGAAAAAGGCCAACGCCCAGAACAGGCTGACTTTGTCAAGATTATGCTCCCACCAGTGGGCATTGACCAAAGGCCCGAGAGCGATGGATAGCAGAATGCCGACAAACGGCAACACCATCCACATCGGCAGAATTTTGCCCAGATCAGGCGACTCTCCTGCCGCTTCAGCGGCGAGCGCAACCGAGCTCAAAGACGGGACAAAAAATAGCGCCAAAAAAATCAGCAATGCGAACCCGGTAAAACGATTGAATACAGAAAAAAAAGAACCTTTCAATTGATATTCCCCCTTTAATAACTGGACCCCTTGTTTGGTCAATTCGTAGGTTGCCACAGTATTATTTTGACCCAGGTTCGCCGTCCAGAGCCTGGGTAATGGCTTTGTGCACTTGGATAAAGGGAGCATAGGGAATTTTTTCACAACGTTTATTTATATTTGCTGTTTAATACTTAAATCCTGCTAATATTGTAAAAATATTTCGATATACAAAATACAAATAGGTTTGCAATATCTTATGACTGGTATTCAAATCGGTCCTGTTGCAGTGACCAGAGTTGGTAAAAAAAGCCGCGCTGCGTCAGCAAATCGTTCAAACAACCTCTTTCCACAATACGACCATGATCAAGTACCAGAATTTCATCCATATGCGCCAGTCCGGTGAATTGGTGCGTTGCCAGCACGACAGTCCGGTTTGGTGGAAGCAATGGTCCGTCAAGTTCAAGTAATTGGCGTGTCAAATGAGGGTCCAATCCGGCAGTCGGTTCATCCAATAGTATAATCGCCGGATTTTTCAATAATAATCGGGCCAGTGACAAGCGACGGCGTTCACCGCCGGACAAGCCGTGACCATCATTGCCCAGCCTGGTTTCTAGGCCCTCAGGCAAACTGCGGAGCATGTCTGCTAAAAACACTTGCTCCAGTACCGTCCAAAGTTCCTTGTCCGATGCAGCTGGCCGCGCCAGTCGAAGATTGTCGGCAATGGTTGCGTGAAAAAGATAATCGTGTTGGAGAACAACGCCGAATATATCCTGCAAGACTGTGGGGGGCAATGTGTTGGTATTGATGTCGTTAATGCGAATATTCCCGCTGTCATAGGTTTGCAGTCCGGCTAAAATGGAAATCAGGCTACTTTTGCCAGAACCACTGGCGCCGACAATCGCGAGACGCTTGCCGGGAGGAAGATCAAAACTGATTTGATCAAGCGCCGGGGTATGCTTATCAGAGTAGGCAAAGCAGAGATTTTCCACGTGAATGTGGATGGGAGGAATCGGCGCTTGCCTGCTTGGCGAAGATATAATTGGCTGCGGCGGGATAAAAGAAAATAAGCGACAGGCCGCATCACGGGCCTCTTCCCAGTAGCGAAATACCAGGGGCAATGGCAAAAAGGCCTCGAAACTGCACTGAATCAAAAGGGCCCAGGCTGCTAGTACAACTCCGTCAATTTTGCCGCTGCGCACCATCCCGACCAGCAATGCCAGAGCGCCAATGAATACCAGGCTGGTTACAAATTGCCCGAACGCTTCGGCGAGTGCATTTTTTTGTAGCGAGGTGTGTAGCGCGCCTACTAATCTTGCATTGGTTGCTTCGAGCGTTTCCCGCATTTGTCCGAGGCGGCCGAATGCCGATAAATCACGTATCCCGCGAATACTATCGACAATTGCCTCATTAAACCGCAAGCGTGCTGATGCTAAATCTTGAGTACTGTTTTTATGTTGGCGATGCAGGAACCAAGGGATAACAAAACCCAAAGCCAATACTCCGACACCAGGCAACAGTGCGAGCGGAAAATGAAGTGAGGTGAGTAAAACGGTCACACCGAAAAGCATTACAACCGCAACTAGAATCGGGCAGATAATTCGTACCGGTAAATATTTTAGCGTTTCAACGTCGGCGACCATGCGTGAAAAGAGGTCGGCCGAAGCATATTTTGCGAACTCTGCGGCAGGTAATGGCTCAAGTGAGCGGAAAAACCAAACCCGTATTTCACGTAACAGTCGCAAGGCAGCATCGTGGCCAGTATACCGCTCGACATAGCGGGCCAGCGCGCGGCTTAAACCGAAAAAGCGGACACCGACGATGGCGGTGGATAGTGCAGCCAACGGCGGGTGTAGCGCGGCCAGAGAAATCAGATAAGCCGAAGTGGTCATCAGGCCGATATTGGCGGCAATCGTGAGCAGTGAAAACACACTGGAAAAGAGCAGAGGCCGCCACAACGTTAATGTCAGCGCAAACAATTGCCGCATCATAGGGTATCTCCTGCCGTTGCAGGAACCAGGCGGGAATAAAGCCCGGCCTTGTTTGTCAACAGGGTTTCATGAGCTCCACACTCGACCAGTGCGCCTTTATCAAGCACGAGAATCCGATCAGCGCATTTGGCTGTGCTGGGGCGATGCGCAATGACCAGTACGGTCCGTTTTTTTTGCAGTTCACGGATTGAGTCTTGAATCAACCTCTCGCTCAGGGGGTCGAGGGAGGTCATTGCCTCATCCATCAGCAGTAGCGGCGCATCACGGAAAAAAGCCCTGGCGATGGCAACGCGGCGAGCCTCGCCACCGCTGAGCCCGATGCCGCCTTCACCAATCCTGGTATCGTAACCGGTCGGCAGCTGGCGAACCCAGTCTTCCAGGCCAGCTAAGGCGATAGCCTTAGCAATCATTTCTGGTCGTGAGTTTGCACCAAAGCAGATGTTGTCGCGGAGCGTGCCGTAAAACAAGTGTGGAAACTGCGGAACATAGGCAATCGCGGCGCGCCATGAATTGGAATCGATTGCGGACAGAGGTTGACCATTGATGAAAATACCCCCTGCCTGCGGCTGGATGAATTTCATTAATAAGTCGAAAATCGTGCTTTTCCCGGCGCCGCTAGGGCCAACCAGCGCTACGTGTTCACCGGCTTCAATCGAGAAGCTGACGGAACGCAGTGCCTGATTACGGTCTGCTGCGTAAGAAAAACAAACGGTTTCAAATCGAAGGGCAGGCGGGGAAGTGATTTGTATATTCAATAAGGCGGTTTCATTCGGGCATTCGATCGCCGTACTCAACAATTGCTGTATTTTTTCGGCGGCAGTGACTCCGGCTAACCCGGCATGATAATGGGCGCCCAATTGGCGGAAGGGCAGATAAAAATCCGGTGCGAGCAATAAAATGAAAAACGCTTGTTGAAATTCGAGTTGACTAAACAGCAGCTTGAGGCCGACACTAACCGCTACAACAGCAGTTCCGAGCGTAGTGAGCAGTTCTAAGGTCAGCGCCGATAAAAAAGCCACCCGCAACACGCCAAGCGAAGTGCTGCGCAGCTTTTCGCTGAGCTTGCCGATGACTTCGATCTGTTCCTGGTTACGCCCCCATGCTTTTAAAGTAAGCAAGCCGGATAGTACGTCCAAAAAATGACCGCCGAGAAAATGAAACAGTTTCCATTGACGGTTTTGCAGCTGATTGGCCCAGCGACCGATTAAAATCATGAACAAAGGGATAAGTGGAGCAGTGATGAACAAGATGGCGGTGGTCGTAAGATCCAGGTTGAAAACAACCGCCAGAATCACCGGGGGGATGATAAGCAAAAAAACGAATTGCGGCAAATACCTGGAACAGTAGGCATCGATTCCCTCCATGCCTTCGCTCAGCAAATGCAGCAGCTCGCCAGTTCGTTGATGGGGCGCGGCGATCGGACCGGCAGCCAGCAAATGAGTCGAAATTCGTTGCCGCAGTGAAGTTTTGACGGCAGCGGCCAGGCGTCCGCCAATATCATCACCAGTCCAGCTTGCCACCGACTTGCCTGCTGCAGCCGCGATCAAGATGATAAAGTATAATCCCATGTCCGCCACGGATCGTTCGGCTAGAAAAGCCCCCTGAACGATGGCAGCAACCGCGTATGCCTGCACAATTATCGCAAAACAGGCCAAAATGCTCACGGCAAATAAACCGGCGAATAGTCGGGTCTGGGAACGGATTTCTTGCCAAAGCAGATTTTGGAGCATACAACCTCCCCAAGAAAAAACCGCCCAGTCCATGCGGGACCGGGCGGTCCTGGCTGTTATCGTTTAGTATTCCAGATGTTTGCCGGATATCCTCTGTCGAAACACCCAATAGGACCATGCCTGATAGGCGAGCACGATCGGAACGAGAATGAACGCGGCGACCGTCATCAACTTCAGCGTATACGGGCTGGAAGAGGCATTATGTATGGTAAGGCTCCAGGCCGGATTGAGATTGGAAACCATGAGGCGCGGAAACAATCCCAGGAAAAAAGCGACAGTTGTCAACAGAATGGTCAGGCCGCTGAAGATAAAGCCCCAGCCGATTCGATTCAGTTTGACCAGGCCATAGGAGACGACAAAACTCACTACGGCAGCCCATAAAGTGATGCCAGCCGCAAAACTTTTGAATAAGTCAGTCTTGACGTAGGTCAGGCCTACCAGTGTCAGGCAGGTGACGGCGGCAAAAATTCCGGCAACCAGCGCCGCCTTATGCGAGCGCTCCAGCAAGACGCCTTCGGTTTTCAGGCTCAGGTAGACTGCTCCGTGATAGACGAACACGGCGAGGAACGTTAATCCGCCAACCAGGGTATACGGGCTCAGTAAGTCGAAAAAGCCGCCGACATAATGCATCTTGGCATCGATCGGAACCCCCTGAATCAGGTTGGTAACTGCTACGCCCCACAAAATGGCAGGGATCACACTGCCGAAGAATATCAACCAGTCCCAGGTGGACCGCCACTGGGGATGGTTTTCCTTGCTGCGAAACTCGAAGGCGACTCCTCGGGCGATCAGGGCGACGAGCATCAGAAACAGCGCCAGGTAAAAGCCGCTGAACAGAGTGGCATAGACATGGGGAAACGCAGCAAACATCGCGCCACCTGCTGTGATCATCCAGACTTCATTGCCATCCCAGACGGGCCCTATCGTATTGATCAGAATTCGCCGTTCCAGATCATTTTTGCCAAGAAACGGCAACAACGCTCCAACGCCGTAATCAAAGCCTTCCAGAAAGAAAAAGCCAACAAACAGAACAGTCAGCAGAATGAACCAAATCACATTCAGTTCCATAAGGTAGCCTCCTTTGCCATTGCTGAGGATTCAATGGATTCGGGGCCCTGTCTGGCAAATTTCTTCAATAAGTGTACGCCGACAACGGCCAGAATCCCATACAGGAGTGTGAAACCAATCAGTGATGTCCACACCATCGCAGAGGATACGGTTGGCGATACTGCCTGTTCGACGCGTTGCAGGCCAAACACGATCCAGGGCTGGCGGCCCATTTCGGTAACGATCCAGCCGGACGAATTAGCCAGATAGGGTATCGGCAATGACCAAAGCGCGGCGCGCAGCAACCAGGGGGTTTCTACCAGGCGATTGTTACGCAGGAACAGAAATGATACTGCACTAAGCAACAGCAACCACATGCCGGCGGCGATCATTAGCCGATAACTCCAGAACACGGGAAAGATATCCGGCACATAATTGCCGGGGCCGTATTTTTGTATGTATTGTGTTTGCAGCTCTTTGATTCCCTTGATTTCGCCGTTGAGTGAGCCATAAACCAATAAGGACAGTGCGCCGGGAATGCCAACTTCCATATTATTCTGCTGCTTTTCCTGGTCAATCGAGGCAAATAGCAGATATGGCGCCGGGTTAGCTGTTTCCCAGAGCGATTCCATGACCGCCAGTTTCATCGGTTGCGCTTTTGCGACATGCTGCGCCTGCATATGGCCGGTACCGGCCACCGCAAGGGTGGCAATCAGAGCGCAGGTAAGGCCGATCCGGAATGAAGCGAGGAAAAAGTCCTTCTGGTTTTTGCGTAACAAGTGGTATGCGCTGATGGCCATGATGAAGATGCCTGCGGTTACCAGCCCACCCATCAGGGTATGCGGGTATTGCCGTAAAACGTAAGAATTGGTGAGCACAGCGAAAAAGTCGGTCATTTCGGCCCGGCCGTTTCGCAAAACATAGCCGACGGGGGCCTGCATGAACGAATTAGCGACCAAAATCCATAGGGCGGAAAGGTTGGAAGCAAAGGCCACCAACCAAATGGTAGCAAGGTGAACTTTGCGGGATAGCCGGTCCCAGCCAAATAACCATAAACCGATGAACACCGACTCCAGATAAAAGGCCGTTAAGGCTTCCAATGCCAAGGGAACGCCGAAAATATCCCCCATGAAGCGTGAGTATTCGGACCAGTTCATGCCAAATTGAAATTCTTGCACCAAACCGGTCACAACGCCTAAAGAAAAATTAATCAGAAAAAGTTTGCCCCAAAAATTGGCCATTTTCTTGTACATCTCATTGCCGGTCTTTACATACAGCGTCTCCATCACGGCAACCAAGACGGACAGGCCGAGAGTCAGGGGTACAAAAAGAAAATGATAGACTGAAGTAATACCGAACTGCCAGCGAGCTAATAAAACGTCCCCCATAACAACACCCCTTTCTTCGCATTAATGAAAATGAACGGCTTTAATAAAAACAATTATTCCATAACAAATCTGATTCTCCTGCTCTGATCACAGACGCGATCGACTTTTTTATTTGTCTCACCAATATGAGGTTGAAGGCTTGTATTTCAAAACAGGGAAAAGAGCCCGCAGAAGTTGCGGACTCTTTTCCCTGTACGGCACTGTTTTTTTTAGCTACCAACAGACATCAAGGGATAATTAGGGTCGCTCCCTGCGTAGCCCTAGCTTCGGCGGTTTTGTGCACTTCCACGATTTGATCGAGAGTGAATCTGGCGCCGATACTGGCACTCACGATTCCAGCACTAATCGCGGCAAACAGGTCGGCTGCATTTTCACGGAAAATTTCCGGCACTGCATTATGCGGGAATACCGACGGTCGCGTGAGGAACAGGCAGCCTTTTTTGTTGAGTAGTTCGGGTTCGATCGCCGGGGCGGGGCCAGACGCTGCGCCGAAAACTACAACCAACCCGAACGGAGCCGCGCAGTCCAGAGATTTTAGGAAAGTAGTCTTGCCTACTGAATCATAGACCACATTCGCTTTTTTTCCGCCGGTTGCCTCCAGCAGGGCTGCCGGCCAGTTTTCCTGTGAGTATTCGATGGCGATATCAGCGCCGGCTGCTTTGGCGATGGCGCATTTTTCCGGCGAGCCGGCTGTGCCAATGACAAAAGCCCCCAATCCTTTTGCCCACTGGCAGAGGATTTGGCCCACTCCACCGGCGGCGGCATGCACAAGAATGATTTCGCCCGGTTTTACTGCATGTGTTTTTTTTAGCAGATACTGGGCTGTAATTCCTTTAAACAGCAATGCGGCGGCCTGCTCATCGGATACTCCGTCCGGGATGGCGACCAGGCGGTCGGCTGCGACATTGCGATAATCCGCGTAAGCGCCCAGTCCTGCATTCATGTAAGCGACCCGGTCGCCCGGTTTGAATTGTTCCACACCAGTACCGACTGCATCCACAACACCGGCGGCTTCATGGCCCAGGCCGGTTGGCAGGGGTAGGGGATAAACGCCTTTGCGCTGATAAATGTCGATAAAGTTGAGACCGATGGCTGTTTGTTTCAGCTGGACTTCCCCAGCAGCAGGAGCCGGTAGATCCGATGACACAAGTTTCATCGTTTCGGGCGCCCCAAATTCAGTAATGATGACTTTGCGAGCCGTTTTCATTGTTTGTCCTCCTTCATTGAAAGGTTGTTGTCTCCAATGTACCATGATATCCTTTTGCTGTGAAGTTTTTTGGCAGAATAATTCCAGTATAAAAAGGGAAAGGGCGTACTATGAAAATTATTGTGGATGCAGACGCCTGTCCGCGCAATGCGCTGCAGATATGTCTGGATCTGGGGCGTAGCTATACGATCCCGGTTTGGACGGTGGCCAGTTTTAATCACAATATCGTATCAGACCATCATTTTATTGTCGGGAATGATTCGCAGGAAGCAGACATCAAGGTAGTAAATTTGACCAGGGCCGGTGATATTGTTATCACCCAGGATTGGGGGCTGGCGTCGATGGTATTGGGCAAAGCCGCCTATTGCCTAAGTCCGGTTGGCCGGGAATTTCGCCCGGACAACATCGCGTTTTTGATGGAAGAGCGGGAAATCAAAGCAAAGTTGCGCCGAAGCGGCGGCAGAACCAAAGGGCCGGCAAAACGGACGGAGCAAGACGATCGGGATTTCGCCGTCGGGTTACAACGGCTGCTGGAGCAAGCTGGTAAAGCCGAGTCATCGTCTAACACAAGCTAACCCTATAGTTCGCGAAACCCGACTCTGCGGACTGTACGCACCTTGCCTTTGATTTTTGCCCTGACTAGTGCGTCAAGTACCTCATCCCCCTTGTCATTAAAGATTTCAACATAGGAACAGGTCTCCTGAATATCGATGATTCCTATATCGGTGGCGGTTATTCCTGGGATAGCCGTGACAGCGCCGAGAATATCTCCTGGTCGCATTTTTTCTTTTCGCCCGGCATTAATCCGCATGCGGTTAATATTCCGATTTAGTTGCGCGTCTGCAGTGCCGGCAGGCGCCGGGGGGCGGTGGCTTTTTACGAGCAGACGCTTTCCTTGCTCCACAACTTGTGCGGAAGGGGGTTCCTGCCGCAGTAACTTATGTTGTAGATACGTTTCCAACCCCACCAAGTAGCCTTGTTCGACCGGGGTGACAAAACTGATGGCCATTCCGGAGTTTTCCTGTCGACCGGTCCTGCCAATGCGGTGGACATAGCTTTCATTATCGAATGGCATGTCTACGTTGACGACCAGGCTGATATCATCCACATGGATGCCGCGCGCCGCGACATCTGTTGCAATGAGGACCTGAAACCTTCCCCGTTTGAAATCCTGCATCGTCTGTAATCGATTCCGTTGCTCCATGCCACCATGCAGGATGGTCCAGCGCCAGTCTGTTCGCTTAAATTCCGCCGCCAACGCATCGACCCGCTCTCTGGTGTTGCAAAACAGAATACAACGCTGCGGCCGCAGCGCATAAAGCAAATTAAGCACCAGGCCGGTTTTTTCATTTTCCGGCACGGCATGATAACTTTGCTGAATTTTTTCATGCAACGGTGCGGCTGCATCGACATTAATCCGTAGCGGTGTCTTCATGTACTGCTCGCAAAGTGTTTGGACAGGCCGGGGCAAGGTAGCGGAAAACACCATCGTTATCCTGTCCGGAGGCAATTGATTGATGATGGATGAAACTTGATCAATAAAACCAAGATCCAGCATTTTATCGGCTTCATCGATAATGCACCAGTCGATTTCAGATAAATTGATGTTGCCTTTTTCTATATGGTCGAATGTTCGACCCGGAGTGCCGACAATCACATGAACACGCTGACGCAGTTCGTTGCGCTGCAGTTGCATTGACTGCTTTCCGAAGATGGCAGCGCAGCGTATTTGCTTAAATCTGCCAATATGGGTAATCGTTTGTTTTACCTGCACGGCCAGTTCCCGGGTCGGCGTGAGCACTAAAACTTGAGGCTGTCTCTGGTTTAAAATGATCTTTTCACATATAGGAATGGCAAATGCGGCTGTTTTACCGCTACCGGTCTGGGAACTGACAATGACATCCTGTCGTATTAGGGCGGCTGGCAGTACTAACTTCTGGACTTCGGTCAAATTTGTATAGCCCAGATCATCCAGGGCCTGAATCATCTCCGGACTCAATCCGTATTGAAAAAGCTTGTGTTTTTCCATCATGCTGCACCCCTGTAGTATCTTTGTTGACGTCAGTTCTGCTTAGTGGCGCCAAAATCCTGCATTTGTGATAAATGAGCAGAAATGACAACAGCCTCGGAATTGTCCGAGGCTGTTGTCATAATTAACTCGCGTCAGGGGCTAGGAAATCCCCATCACGCCAAGGACAATCCGGGTCAGCCACATCACCACGACCGCATCAATGATTGGTACAGCCAGTAGCAGTGGATGCCATTTTTTGTCGGCATTCGCGACAATGACGATACGAACGAAATGGCCGATCAAAGTACCCATGGTTACGCAGGCCGGAAATAAGATAGTAGCCTGCGCTGCTGTGATGACCCCCGCTGAATAGAGTGTCGCCGCGGTGGCGCACCCGGCAGCTTTGGCGAAAAAAGCTGCAACCAGGGCAACGATCGCTTCGCCCGGCAAGCCGAAAACTGCCATCACCGGTCCGACCGCCTTGCCGACAATAGTCATCAACCCTGTGATCGTTAAAAACTGAATCAATACAAAAGCTAGAACCATCGCCGGAGCGATCATTTCGGCGCCGATGTAAAAGCCTTTTTTTGCGCCAGCTACAAACTCTTCGACTATACTAAGCTTCGGTTTTGCTGCTGCCGCTGTTGCGGTTGCCTGCTCAGCCATTGCTCATTCCTCCTGCAGCCTTATTTTTTGCAGCGTGCCATTTCAGGTAGAAACGGACAATGTTTGCTCCCATGACTTTTACCACAAAGATTAGACCGATAATGACGCCGACCGGCAAGACACTGATCGGCAGCAATGCGGCGCCTGTACCGAAGGTATTGGTTACTACCGCCGAACCGGCATACTGGTAAGCGACGAAGATCGTTCGTTCATCATCCGTCATCATCTTGTCTTCCACCAGACCTTTGGTCATGACTGCCCCAACGTCAGAACTGGTAAAACTGCTGACGAATGCCAGTCCGGTGGCGCCGGGAATTCCCATGAATGGAAGCAGAATCGGGCGAAACAGCTTTTCTGCCGCCCGCAGAGCGCCCATCGATTCTGCAACATTGATGCAGCCAAGGGCAAACATTAGCGTAGGAAAGAGCGTTAGCGCGAACATGAAACCTTCACGCGCACCGACTCCGCCTTTGCCGGTAAAAATGATTCCCTTGGCCACCTGACCAAATTCGCCGGTTAGGACCTGAAAGTCCAGCGCACGCAGCGGGCCAGCCTCTTTGGCGAAGATGCCGGAAAAAGAGATAATCAGGATAATCAGTGATAGCCAGCCTTTCCAGGTCACTTTGTACTCGGCGCTTGTATTATCCGACATTGAAAAGCCTCCTCGTTCAAATTTGCTTAAGGGCGTTATTGGGCATCCAGGTTAATCGTACAGGCCGCTAACAGTTTGGCCCGTTCAAACAGGGTTTCGACCACGGCAAATTCCTGCGGACTGTGATTGCGACCGCCTTTTACGCCCATCGCACAGACGGTGGGCACGCCGGCCAGCACACTGTACGCAGAGTCCGATCCCCCGCCAACCAACTTGGGATAAGGCGTTCCCAGTTCCATTTCTTCATAAGTCTTTTTGACGATGGCAAACAGGTTTTCCACGGCCGGAGTGGTTTTCATCGGCGCAATGCCAGGAACCTCGGTGAGCGTGGTCGTCGTATCCTTGACGTAATTTTTTGCGGCGACTTCCTGCAGTTGCCGACGGATTTGCGGCAGCAGGGAGGGCTCCAGATAACGGATATCGACGATGATTTTGGCCTGACCGGGTACAGCATTGGGCACCGTGCCGCCTTGAATGACGCCAACATTAAACGTTGTGCCGGTTTCCCAGTTCGTCAGATTCTGAATGTCAATTACTTTATGGGCAATTTCCAGAATGGCGCTGCGGCCGTTTTCCGGCTCGTTGCCAGCATGTACAGCCACTCCGGCGACTTCCAGTTCGAACACGGCGGTGCCTTTGCGGCCAACCACGATCGCATCATCCATAAAGCCGGTTTCGCAGTTAAAGGCGGCAATGGCGCCTTTGGCCTCCGCCATAAATACTTCTGCGGCGTTTGAGTTCACATGGGCAATTTCCTCATCACCGGCCAAAATCATTTTGAGCGGACGGGTATCATAGCCCGCTGACTGCAGTGCCTGCATCGCAAACAGGGCAGCCACGATGCCGCCCTTCATGTCGAGGACGCCCGGTCCGTAAGCGGTTCCATCCGTGATTGTGAACGGACGTTTGGCAACAGTTCCCGTTGAAAAAACCGTGTCCATGTGTCCCATGAACAGCACTGGTGCGCCGCCACGACCGGCGCCGAGTTCGCCTACCATCATGTTTCCAGCTTTAGCCATCTCGACGGTTTTGGTCACTCCACCTGCTTGGTCCAGGACATGCTTGACCCGGGCCGAGACAGCATCGATCCCCGGTTTATCGGCTGAGCCGCTTTCCGTGTTGACCAGTTCCTGCCACAAAGCCAACATGTCCTGCCGATGATCATCGATAAATTTGAAGGCATTGCTTTTCAGATTGTTCATGTGCTTCCTCCTCACGCTTTTGTTTGTCTGAAACGAGCATCACTGCATTTTTATTTTATTCGAGAAAATAATTGAAGGGAAATTGTTATCCTTAATCTAATTTATAATATATGCCTATAAATTAGATTAATGGAGTTGAGCAAATGGAAATTCATCATTTGCATTATGTTGTTAAATTGGCCAAGTGTCTGCATTTTTCCAAGGCAGCAGCCGAATTGAGCATTACCCAGCCTTCGTTGTCGCAACGTGTGTTGCAGATTGAGCAGGAGCTGGGGGTCAAGCTGTTTGAACGAAAAACCCGCTCCGTAGCATTGACGGTGGCGGGCGAAGAATTTGTGTTATATGCGGAAAAAACATTGGCAGCATGGGAAGAGTTGCAAGAAGCGATGCGGCGGCAGTCGTCGACCAAGAAAGGAACGCTTCGGATCGGTACGCTGCTAAACATGGCGCGACTGGATTTGAACAATCAAGTCATCGCATTTAAAAATGAACATCCACACATTCAGGTGACAATTGACGAAATTGTCGGCAGCCTGGAATTGATCAGACAGTTGGAAGCAGACGCGTACGATGTGGTGTTTTTTACTCCGTCGCCGGAAATGAAGTTGGCAAAACGGCTTGAAACCTGGCCCGTAGTCGCAGGGCGCGTAGTTGCAGCAATACCTATGCACCATCCGCTTGTAGGCGCTAAAAGTGTGGAAATCGGCGAACTGGCCGACGAAAAACTTCTTTTTCCGGCCAGAGCGCACAGTCTGTATGGGATGTTGCTGGCGGTTTGCCGCCAGCATGGATTCGAACCCAAAATCATTGCCCAGTTTAGCCAGGTCGATACCGCGATGGAAATGGCGGCAAGGGGGATGGGGATTGCGCTTTTGTCTTCACAATTCGTCGAGGCGTCTGATCGGCATAATGCGGTGCTATTGCCGCTTGAGCCGATGATTCCGCGCAATATTACACTGGCGTATTCAAACCAGGCGGCAAATTTCTCGGCGATCAAAGTGTTCCGGGATTTTATTCTGCAGGCATCAGGGGATCGGTAGGCTAAACATGCAGGGAAAATAAACTGCAGAGCGAATCATTACACCCAGATGAAATAATGCGGAGGTTCTCGTGTCGAATAAAACAAGCTGCTCTGTTCGGGAGTTTGCATCCAGCAGGAAATTTACATCCGATGTAGGCGTGCTGGGACGAAAGAAGCACCGGGTGCAGGCACTTCTGGACCTGGACGTCACTGCTTGCCGCCAATACTTGCAAATGTATCGCAACGAACAAAATGTTGAGGTTTCCTTCACTGCCTGGATTATAAAATGCATCAGTCAGGCGATTGGCGAATACAAGGAAGTTCATGCAATACGTCAGGGGAAAAGCCAGCTGGTGATATTTGAAGATATCGATATATCGCTGCTCGTTGAAAAAGATCTGCAGGGCGAAAAAGTTCCCCTACCGATTGTACTTAGAAAAACGAACGAAAAACCAGCTGAAGATCTCCATCAAGAGATCCAGCTGGCAAAACAACAGTCAGTTACGGATGAAAAAAATTATGTTCTTGGCGCTAGTCAGAACAAGTGGGGCATAAAAATCTTTTTAGTCATGCCGCAAATTTTGCGGTTGTGGATTTGGCGATTGATCCTGAGTAATCCAAAGCGGATGAAGGAAATGATGGGAACGGTAGTTGTGACTTCTGTGGGGATGATTGGAACCATAAAAGGCTGGCTGATTCCTACCAGTATTCATCCGATTGCTTTTGCCATGGGATCAATTGTGAAGAAACCGGGGGTGATTGGCGATCGGATCGAAATAAGGGAATATCTGCCGCTGACCGTTCTCATTGATCATGATGTTGTTGATGGTGCTCCAGCTGCTAGATTTTTATCACGGCTTACAGAAATTATCGAAACAGGATGGAGATGACGGTTTTGAAAAAATGGATTATTCTGGGCAGTCTGCTGCTACTGTGCTTTGCCTCGACTACCTTTGCGGCGCCGACGATTGAGACAGAGAGGGTTGAGGTTCCGCTAGAGTTGAAAGGGACCACTTTTGAGCTGGATGCCATGCTATACAAACCAGCCGGCCTCGGTCCCTTTCCCGGCATGGTCATGACGCACGGCACTTCGCGAAAAGTGGCGGACCGCGAGAAAATTGCCGCTGATGATTATTATGTGAAGAATGCAAAGATGTTTGCTGAAATGGGGATTGCCGTGCTGTTTGTTGTACGTCGGGGGTTTGGCATTTCAGAAGGAACGTACAGCGAATTCAACAAGTATCCGGACGGGCGGCGCAACTATGCACAAGATGGACTGGAAGCGGCCAGGGACCTTGGCGCTGCAGTCCGCTACCTTCAGGAACAGCCGTTTGTCAACAAAAACAAAATTGTTTTGCTCGGACAGTCCACAGGTGGACATAGCGCACTAGCCACAGGCTCCCTGAACTTGCCGGGAGTGGTTGGCGTAGTAAACTTTGCCGGCGGCAGAGGCTCCACAGGTCCTGACGAGGTGCGAGATGAAGACACGTTGGTTGACTCGTTCAAGACTTATGGAAAAACATTTCGCGTACCGACGATTTGGTTTTACTCGGAGAATGATCTTTATTTTGGACCTGAGTTGGCGCAACGATTTTTGGCGGTTTTTAAAAGTGGCGGCGCACAAGTCAAATTTGTTTTGTTACCGGCCTGGGGTGAAGATGGACACTCTTCATTTTTGCGGGCCCAAGATAACTGGATTGATGCATTAACTGAGTTTCTGCAAAAAATTGGCCTGATTTCCAGCTTGGGTCTGTTGCGGGAACAGGCGGCGTAGCTGAAAAATAAAAAAGGAAAGGGGCTGCCTCAATTATTTTTGAGACAGCCCCTTTCCTTTTTTATTTTTTATCGAACCGGCATAACAATTTTGGTCAACAATTCACTTTCCGGCACATCTTGCGGAGAGTTGAAATAGTATTCATAAGAAATGCCTTCGGGCGTGTAGCCGTTGTCGGCAATCCATTTCGACATCTCGTTATACGGCGCTTCCATCTCTCTATATGGCCCTTTGTACATGCTGGACACCGCTTTTCCAGGCGGAAGTCCGCGAGCTTTAATATCGTCTTTTTCTGGTAACAGTTTGGCAACGGGAAACCCCATTTCAACATCCAGGTTTTGCATGTCCAGGTTATGGTAGGCAGTAAATGGTGCAAATGTCGGCTGTTCGCCCAGTTCCGACAGATAAGCCATGATTTTCATATAGCTTTCACCGATGACTTTGGGCAGCAATTCCAACGGGGTTCTCATTCTGATTGATAGGACCGGTTGCGCTTTTTCTTCACTTAACTCAATTTTTAACATCGGTCAACTCTCCTTCGCGATAATCTGTCGCCGCTTAACGATGTGCAGCCATTAACTTTGCGACTCTGTCATCAATCGATTTTTGATGCTCCGCATCACTTGTGGCAGGATCTTTGACCGCAAACCAGGTTTCGCAAGGCATTTTTGCACAGTCGCTACAGTTTTTATACCCGCTATCCTTGACGCATTGGTAAATCGGGCAGACCTCTACATTGATGTACTGGGCCCAAAATACCCGCCCCTGCTGTGACTCGCATCCGCCGGAGCATTCCTTGATATAGTTGCACCCTTCACAGCAAGCTCCACAAACACATAACATTGGCCTCAACTCCTTTCATGAGCTGATCATAACACTGCAGCAATGACAACTGTATGTCATATATGAAGCGGTGTTTTGTAAATGTTTAAGCTTTGCGTTAATCGGTCAATGATTATGTTGCGAATGTGGGGTGGGTCTAGTACCTCAACATAGCTGCCGTAGGAAAGCAGATAGCCGTAAAGCCATTCGTTTTCAGGCAAGGCGACCTCAATCGACAGGGTCCCATCTTCTTTTCTAACAATTGCGGTATCGTCAAAATCATCGTAGAGCCGGTTAAGCACTCTATCCTGAAACTTAAGTTTAAGCAAAGTCAGCGGCGGCGCCTTTTCCATGGCAGCTTTCTCTTCGTTTGCCATAATTTTCGGGGCAAAGGTTTCGTTTGTCGTTATAGCATTCTTGATTCGTGAGATGCGAAACAAGCGCGAGCTATTGCGTTTTCGGCAGTAGGCAATCAGATACCAGGCAGCGCCTTTATAAAAAAGTTTGAGCGGCTCGACTGCCCGGTTGCCTTTGTCACCATTGGCATTCACATAATCGAAGGCGATTACCTGGCGGGTAATAATCGCCTGTTTAATTGCATTAAATTTATCCTGTTCATGCGGCGGACTGCCCCAGTGCAAAAAATCAACATCCACCCAATCGGTTGCCGACGTTGTTTTGAAAACAGATTTAAATTTTTCAAGAATCATATCAATTTCCGGAAACTGGGTGGTTTGAAGCGTTTTTAATGCAAGCAGTATACTGCCGCTTTCTTCGTCGGACAATAATGTTTTGCTCAGCGTATAGTTCTCCAGCAAAGAAATGCCGCCGCCATTTCCCTTGCTCATATATACAGGAACGCCGGCAGCAGATAATACTTCCACATCACGATAAATAGTGCGAACGGATACACCAAAACGTTCCGCCAATTCCCGGGACGTTACGGTATGCCGGTTCAGCAGCAGTGTCGTAATTTCTAAGAGTCTGGTTATTTTAATATCAATCACCTACTATCATTCTAGCGAATTAATCGGGATGTTGCCAGCGAGACCATTCCATGACAGAGGCAGGAGAGCCACCGCTAGCTAACTGGCGTCTCATGTATTTCATATAGGGAGCGGTATGGGTAAAAAACAACTTTAATCCAGGGCAGAGATAATTCAGCATTCCATCAGGCAATGGGATGATTCTGTGTTTAGGACATTCGCCGGCGCAAATCGGCAAGTGCTCACAGCGGCGGCAAACTTCGGGTAAGTTTGCGTTTTTTTGTTGCCCGAATTCTATTTGTTTAGCCGAACAAAGTAATGTGGCCAATGCTTGTTCGGGAAAGTTTCCCAGAAAAAAATCAGGATAGACAAAATGGTCGCACATATAGAGATCGCCGCAGGTTTCCATTACCGGGCCGGTGCCGCAAGTGTCGGCCAGTGCGCAGTTGGCCGGCTCTACTCCGCACCATTTGGCTAGTGTCGAGTCAAAAATCACGACAAAATAGTTGCCGACATCGGTCTGTAACCATTCGTCGAAGATGGCGTTGAGAAAATGACCATATAGCAGCGGGTCAACAGACCATGGCGCCAGCACGGCGTTGATTTTATCTTCGGATTTGCTTCTCTCGACAATCGGTGAGAACTGGATATAATGGCTGCCGATGCTTTTGAAAAAACGGTAGATTTCCAGGGGATACAAAGCACTGTAGTCGCTGACCACAGCAAGCGTATTCCATTCGACCTGGTGTGACTTTATCAGCTCGAGGCCCTGCATGACCCGTTCAAAAGTCGGGTTACCGTGGACATCGCGTCGGTAGCGATCGTGGACATGCGCCGGACCATCCAGCGAGAGCCCGATCAGGAAGTTGTTCTCATGGAAAAAATTGCACCACTCATGGGTCAGCAGTGTGCCGTTGGTCTGCAACGAATTGGCAATTTGCCGAGAGCCGGCGTATTTTTTTTGCCAGCGGACAATTTTGCGGAAGGTGTCAGGGTCAAGCAGCGTGGGCTCGCCGCCATGCCAATCGAAACGGATGCAGGGACCTGATTGCGCCGCAATGAATTCACGGATGAAACGTTCGAGCAGTTCGTCAGTCATGCTCAATGCGGCCTGGCCGGGATAAAGCTCACTCTTTTCCAGGTAGTAGCAATAATCACAGCGCAGATTGCAACGCGCACCGACCGGTTTCATCAACAGATTGAGTGAGAGTGGTCGCGTGGGCATTAATTTTTCATGCCTTGAAGTTTCATAAACGCTTTGCGGGGATTCGCCAAATCTTCGGCAGTTTCCGCATCAAACGGTTTCAATTCAATAGTGACCGTTTTCAGGCCGCCAATAAATGCAAATGGAACCTGATAAGCCTCACTGATCGGCGTGCCTGTATCTTGACCGATATCCAGCGTTTCATCGAGTGAGATGCGTGAAAACAGTGTTTGACGGATACGTCCCTGCGCCGCAGCCACTCCGTCAACGCTCAGTTTTGCCATACCGCCTTTACCAAGACCTGCGCCGTCGTAACTGAACTCCATCAATATCCGGTGACGGCCCGGCGTCAGCTTTTCCGCTGTAACCACCTCATCACGCTTGATGCCGGCCAAATTATAGTGATAGACTAATTTCCCTTTATGCATAAACAAGCCCCAGCCGCCGAACCGGCCGCCTTGGGTGACAATGACGCCTTCACCGCCAGTTGGCGGAATTTCGACATCGGCGCTGATCGAGAATGATCGGTTTTTTGTATCCGGCGCTGTTCCCTCAGGAATTCGCTTCATGCCGTTATAATAGGTAAAAGTGCTCCGATCCGCCGTAAGACTGGGACGGTGGCTTACGTCAAGACGAGCTTTGCGGTCGTCCAGCGGCAGTACATTGTACAAGCGGGCCTGGGCATAAAACAACTCCTGCATTTCCTTCAGTTTGTCCGGATACGTTGCTGCCAGATCACGGGATTGGCTGAAATCTTCCTCCACGTGGTAAAGTTCCCATTTGTAACCATCGATGATATCCAGCGGACGAAGCGGGCCGGTCCAGGGCAGGCTGTTCGGCGTAGTGCCTGCGAGCCAGCCATCATGATAGATGGCCCGGTTGCCAATCATTTCGAAGTATTGCAAATTGCGACGGCTTTTGGCTGCAGCATCATCAAACGTATAAATCATGCTGACACCTTCCATCGGTTTCTGGGGCGCTCCATGCACCATAGTCGGTTGTTCAAGGCCGACAGCTTCCAACAGAGTCGGTGCAATATCTACCACATGATGCCACTGTGAGCGAAGCGTTCCCGCATCCCTGATACGATCGGGCCAGGCAATGACCATGCCGTTGCGGGTGCCGCCATAATGCGAAGCGATCTGCTTGGTCCACTGAAAAGGAGTGTCCATGGCCCAGGCCCAACCGACCGGATAGTGGTTGTAGGCAAGCGGTCCGCCCAGATCATCGATGTGCTTCAATAGAGCCTGGCTGTCTTCCTTAAGATAGTTGAACAGGGCCATTTCGTTTAAAAGACCTGTGGTCATTCCTTCACCACTGGCGCCATTGTCACCGGCGATGAAAATAACCAACGTATTATTTTGCAGACCCATTTGGCGAATTTCTTGCAGAACCCGACCAATCTCATGATCGGTGTGGGCTAAAAAAGCAGCATAGACTTCCATCATGCGTGCATACAGCTTCTTTTGTTCCAACGTACAGGAATCCCAGGCCGGAATTCCATTCGGTCTTGGCGTTAACTGAGCATTTGGCGGGATGATTCCCAGCTCTTTTTGTCTGGCAAAGGTGAGTTCACGTTGTTTGTCCCACCCCTGATCAAATTTGCCGCGAAATTTGTCAATCCATGCTTTCGGCGCCTGATGCGGGGCATGGGTTGCACCCGGGGCGAAATAGAGGAAGAAAGGTTTTTGCGGGGCTAGCGCCTTCTGGGTGTGAATGTAGTCTATTGCATTGTCGGCGAGGTCTGTGGTCAGGTGGTAGTCGGGTTTGCCGAGATAGGGTTCGACGGGTCGGGTTCCGTCATAAATAGCCGGCGCCCACTGATTGGTGTCCGCGCCAATAAAGCCGTAAAAATGTTCAAAGCCGAGGCCGGTGGGCCATAAATCAAACGGGCCCGTCTGGCTGGTTTGCCAGTCCGGCACATTATGGTTTTTGCCGATCCAGGCCGTAGAATAGCCGTTTAGTCGCAATATCTCGGCGACTGTCGCCGTGTCTTTGCCCATCAGTGAATCATAGCCGGGATAGCCGGTAGCCATCTCGGTGATAACTCCGGTATGGACCGTATGATGGTTGAACCCGGTCAGCAGGGCGGCACGGGTGGGCGAAGACAAGGCTGTGGTGTGAAACTGGTTGTATTTGAGACCGTTGCTGGCCAGCCGATCTAGATGCGGCGTAGGAATTGGCCCGCCAAAAGTTGTGGTAGCGCCAAACCCCACATCGTCAAGCAGGACCAATAAAATATTCGGTGCATCCGGTGATACGGTTGGTATAACAGGAAAACTCGCTAAGGAGTCTTTGACTCGCAGATCAAGTTTCCCCTTAAACGGTTGCGCTGGATGGGGCAAAGTAGTTTCGGCGGCAGCAACCGATGTTATTAAAGTGTTACTGCCTAACAATAAAACGGCGAAAAATGACAGTCTCTTCATAAAGCCTCCCAAGCTGTCCTCTATGAATTATTGTGCAACCATGATTCAAGCTTCGGCATATCTGTTCATTTTCCTTCACAGCACTTTGCCCAAAACAAAACCCGCGACTTTCGCGGGTTTTGTTTTGACTAATTTTCCCCGGCATACCAGAAGGGACGCAAGAATCGCAGACAACAGGACTCGCCGAGTTCGGGGCCGCGGTCGCGGCGGCCTTTCTGGACGCGAATTTCCTGCCCGGCAATCTTCACCTGATAGTCGACGATTTCGCCGAGAAAGGCTTTGCGACTGACGATGCCGCGCAGGCAGTCCGTGTCACCCTCACTAACAAAATCAATCTCTGACGGGCGACTGGCCAAGGAGATTGAACTTTGGCCACGTATGTTTTCCGGCGGGAATAGACTGTCTGGTAATGCGGTATTGTCGCCGCGCACAAACGCCTTACCATCGGCCCAAACCACATCGAGAAAGTTTGAGAGACCGATAAAACTGAAGACAAATTTGTTGGCTGGTTTGTTGTAAACGTCAAATGGCGTATCGATCTGCTGGACTACCCCCAGTTTCATAACCAAAATGCGGTCCGAAAGAGCCATCGCTTCCGCCTGATCGTGCGTCACATAAATGATCGAAAAACCGTACTTTCGCTGCAGGTCTTTGATTTCAAACCGCATCTCTTCGCGCAGATGCGGGTCCAGACTGGACAGCGGCTCATCCAGCAACATGACATCGGGATTGATCGCCAGCGCCCGAGCCAGTGCCACACGCTGTTTGCCGCCGCCCGACAGGTCAGCCGGGCTCTTATCGGCAACGTTCAATAAGTTGGTGGAGCGCAAGGCGTCTTTGGTGCGTTTATCAATCTCGGCGGCTGGAAAACTGCGGATTTGCAGCGGAAATGCGACATTGTCATATACCGACAGATGCGGCCAGACCGCAAAAGCCTGGAAAACCATGCCGAAATTGCGTTTTTCCGGCGGCAGGTAATAATTGCGCTGGGGTGAGGAGATCAGTCGGTCGCCGACGTAAATTTCACCTTCGCTCAGGTCTTCGAAGCCGGCCACCATGCGCAGCGTCGTGGTTTTGCCGCAGCCGGACGGCCCCAGCATTGAAAAGCACTCGCCTTTGCCGATTTCCAGGTTCAACGCATTGACGGCAGTAACATCGCCGAATTTTTTAGTAACATTCAATAATCGTACATGCGACATAATCGGTTATGCACCTGCCTTTTTGGTGAAGCGGTTAATCAGCGTCTGGCCCACGATAATCAGGATCAGGGCAATGCCGGCCAATGCCGCCGAAACCACAGTTTCGCCGTCTTCATTCAGCGTGTATATGGCAACGCCGATCGTACGGGTGGTGGGTGAATAAAGCATGATCGAAACGGTCAGCTCCCGCAGTGAGGGAAGAAAGATCAGGAAGAAAGCCGCCAACATGCCGGGTCGTACCAAAGGCAACACTATATAGCGCAATGTCTGCCACATGGTGGCGCCACAGGAACGGGCCGCCTCCACCAGAGAATCATGCACCTGCTCCAACGCCGCCGAATTGGCTTTGAGCGAGAAGGCCATGTAGCGGGCAATATAGGCAACCAAGATAATCCAGACCGTATTGTAGAGATTGATGCCATACTTGCCGCTCCAGGCGAGGATCACGCCGAGGGCGATGACCGAGCCGGGAACCGAGAAGGGCAGCATGCCGAGAAATTCCAGAATGCCTTTGCCGCGCACTTTCATCTTCACAATGACGTAGGAAATCATTACACCGGCGAACATGGTAATGACTGCCGCGCCGAGACCTAGAGTAACGCTGTTCCAGATAGCGTCCTTGGTAAGCTTGTAATCAAACAGAATGAATTTATAGTTGTCGAGGGAGAGGTTTTCCCAAGTAAAGGCCAGTCCGTAGGTCTTTAGCCCGCCGACCAGGAAGATGACCGCAGTAGGCAGGACGATTGTAAATGCAATATAGGCCAGACAGAGGATCAGCAGCGGCAGTCGCAGGGCGCGCAGTTTCAGCTCCATCGGCCGGAAGCTTTTACCGCCGATAATCTGATAATGCCCCTTGCTGAGGATTTTTCCCTGCAGCCAGATAATCAAAGCCGCTGTGACAACCAGGACCGTGGCCAGCACCGTGCCGGTCCGGATCGATTCGAAACTGCCGGCGCTCTGGTGTATCCGCTGGTAAATCAGAGTAGGGATGTTGAAGATGCCATTTTCGATGCCAAGCACAGCGACAGTGCCAAAATGGGCCATCGAGTAAAGCATGATCAATAGCGAACCGGAAAGAATACTGGGCATCACGAGTGGAATCGTGATTTTTCGGGTGATGGTGAACAGTCCTGCCCCCGATATGCGGGCTGACTCCTCCAAAGTCGGGTCCATCCGTTCCAGTGCACCGCAGACCTGAATGAAAACAAACGGGAACAGATACATTATTTCTACCAGAACAATGCCCAAGTAGCTGTAGATGTTGAAAATCGGACCGTCAAAACCAAAATTGTTGATGAAAAACTTGTTGATGAAACCGGCATTCGGTGACAGCAACATTTTCCAGGCCAGCGCGCCGATAAATGACGGCAACATGAACGGGACCAGGAACATCGACTTCATGAAGCTTTTGTATGGAAGATCAGTGCGTGTGACTAACCAGGCAAAAAAAGTGCCGACAATTGTGCTGCCGATCGTGGTGCCGCTGGCGATAATCAGTGAGTTGACCAGCGCTTGATAAGTGTCCGGCTCTAAAATAATCTTGGCGACATCCGCGATGTTGAATTCGCCGTTGACCCAGAATGCGTTGAAGAAAATTAACAGAACAGGCACGGCCACCACAATGACCAAAATGGCAATCGAGAAAAACAGGATGATCTGCGCTGTGCCAAAGTTGCTTTTTTTCGTGACTGCGCTCATTGTTTCGCCACCTCCGCCAGGCTTTTCGCATCGAACCACAGCAGATCGCGGAAACTGATTGTGCAGGACTCGTCCTCTTTAAACAAAAGACCTTTGGACATGGCCTCGTGGGTCTCTATACTGGTTCGCAGGTGGGCCCCGTCGACCTCGATCAGATAGTCGATCATCGAACCCAGGAAACTGGCGCGTTTAATCGTGCCGCGCAGGCCGGTTCCCAGTGGGGCAAGCTGCACGTCGGAGGGGCGAAAGCCGGCCACCCAGTTGGCTGCATTGCCTTGGGGGGAAGCCCAGGGAACGAGCTGTTCGCCGTTGCCCACAAGGAAAGATTCACCGACCTGTCGCACCGGCATGAAATTCGCAATACCCATGAAATTAAAGACAAAGGAATCAGCTGGCTGTTCAAAAATTTCCCACGGATTGCCAATCTGCCGGATCCGGCCCTCGTTATCCATAATGGCCATACGATCTGACAGGGCCAAGGCGATTTCTTGATCGTGCGTAACATAAAGAACGGTTATATTTAGTTTGCGCTGCAGTTCTTTGATTTCAAACCGCATCTCCTCACGCAGATTGGCATCAAGATTGGTCAACGGCTCGTCGAGCAGCATCAACGAAGAGTTGGCGACAATGGCGCGAGCCAGCGCCACCCGCTGCTGTTGCCCGCCGGAAAGTTCCGATGGCAGGCGGTGCGCCAGGTTACCCATTCCGACCATCTCCAGCGTTTCCATGACTCGGTTTATGAGTTCATCTTTTGGCGTTTTGGCAATTTTTAATGGAAAGCCGACATTATCAAACACCGTCATATGAGGCCAAACCGCGTAATCCTGAAACACTACGCCGATCCCACGGCTGTCCGGGGAAAGATTGATCCCCGCGACCGGGTCCGAAACGACCTGATTATCAATCAATATTCTGCCGGCATCGGGAGTTTCAAATCCGGCAATCATTCTGAGCAGTACGGTTTTGCCGCAGCCAGACGGTCCCAACAGGGTAAAACACTCGCCTTTTTCAATCGAGAGTGTCAGGTCTTTGTGTACCTGATGCTTGTCATAGCTTTTTGCTAACCCTTCAACGCGAATTATTTCCATACTCGCCCCTCACTTAATAATCATCAAACTGATCAATAAAACGCGGCGGAACGAATGAATCCGTCCCGCCGCAACAAGCCGGATGCGATGCGTGAAGCTATTTTTTGCCTTGTAGCGTGTCTGTAAATTGTTTGATCACTGTTTTTTTGGAGTCCTGCATCTTGACATAGTCGATCTTGATCGAGCGTTTCAAAGCTTCCTCCGCAGGTGGCAATTTCAATTTTTCCGGGCTGGGGACATCTTTGCGGACCGATAGCGTGCCTTCTTCGGCAATCAGCACTTGCGCTTCTTTACTCAGCAGATAGTCGACAAATTTTTTCGCCGCGTCAATGTTTTTGCCGCCCTTGAAAATAGCCACAGGACTGGGAGCGATCAACAGTTCCGGCGGGTAATAAAGCGCAATGTGGGCGCCTTTTTTGATTTTGTCGTAGGTGATGTAATCGACGGCCAGACTGGCGGCGAGTTCACCCGAGGCAGTGTCGTCCACGACCTGACCGGAGCCTTTGCCGATGCGGGCCTGATTGGCGCGTAGTTTTTCGAAGAAGGGCCAGCCGAACTGTTTTTCCAGCAGAGCCACGCTCATGTAAGCTGTTCCAGAGAGAGCAGGGTCGGCGATGCCGAAGGCTCCTTTGTATTCGGGCTTGAACAAATCAGACCACTGCGTGGGCGGGGTCTTGATCTTGTCAGTATTGATCGCGATGCCGAGCGTGCCGAGACGGGCTGCGGTGAAGTAACCGTCATAGTCGTCAAAGGGATTCAGGATCTCTTTAATCAGCGGGGTTTTATATTGCTCCAGCATGCCTTCTTTTTTCATGTTGTAGAAGTCAGGTACCTCGCTGGTCCAGATAATATCGGCCAGGATTTTGCCGCTCTGTCGTTCTGCCGCAATCTTGGCCATCAGTTTGCCAGCGCCAGCCGACTGATAATCGACCTCGATGCCGGGGTTCTTCTTTTTGAAACCTTCCACAATCCCGCCAATCAACGATTCTTTCATGGAAGTGTAAATGATCAGCTTGTTGCCGCCGGCTGCCGGCGTTGCAGGAGCTGCCGCCTTTTTGTCGCCGCCGCCGCAACCTGTGAGCAGTAGGATGGAGACCATCATGGTTGCTAATAGTAATGCGATTTTTTTACTCATTTTGCCGATTTCCTCCCTTGCTTATAACCTTTTACCATCGATCACACAGGTTGCCCTATGCTAATTAACATAATTGTCGCACAAGTCGCGACTGAGTGATAGCGGAAGAATCCATAATGCTTATGTAGGATTTTTTACACCTTGGTTGTAGGAAAATTGATTTCTATCGCATCGGCATCTGTCAACATCTTGTATTTTATTGCGTAATTTACCAGGTCGCTTTTTCGCGTCGCTTTGATTTTCGCCATAATTCTCACTTTATACGTATCCACTGTCTTGATGCTTAAGCATAGTTTTGTCGCCACTTCTGACAAGGAATGGCCGCGAACAATCAGCCGCAATACATCTCTTTCGCGCGGGCTAAGCAGCGTAAAAGGCTCGTTTTCATCCGGCACTGGTTTTTCGGCATGGATCAACGCATTAAGCAGAATGTCGGAATCTTTCTGGGCGAGATAGAATCCGCCATTGCGTACGGTGCTGATTGCTTTGTACAAATCGGTATCCGCGGCGCTTTTATGCACATAGGCAGAAGCTCCCGATGTCATCGCTTCTTTGATATAGGTTTCATCTTCGTGCATCGAGAGAACGATGATTTTCGTTTTGGGGTAGCGGCTTTTTACTTCTTTCATACACTCCAGTCCGTTCATTTTCGCCATCGACAGATCCAGCAGCAGCAGGTCTGGTTGCTTTTGACTGAAAAAAGCGAGGGCTTCTTCGCCATCTGCCGCCTCACCGATCACTTCCAGTTCGGCATAACGTTGCAGCAGCAATTTTAGGCCGGCGCGCAGCAGTTGATGATCATCCGCCAATAAAATCGTGGTCTTCTGTTCCAAACAAAGGCCTCCTTTCCCGATTTTGATGCGGAATCGTGATTACAAGCTCAGCGCCGCCTTCTGCCGATGCGTTATGTTCAAATCGGCCGAACAGCAACTCCACTCTTTCCCGCATACCAAACAAGCCGATCCGGTTATTCTGCATCGCTCTCACCAGATCATCGGCAGAAATGCCGCAGCCGTCATCCGCGATGATTAAGGAAATATTGTCTGTGTCATTGTTGAAAATAACTCGCACGTTTGCGGCTCCAGAATGTTTCACCACGTTGTTCAGCGCTTCCTGCAAGATACGATATACAGCAATGGCAATATTGCCTTCGATGGGAGCCCCGCTGTCGCTAGCGGCAAACTGGCTGTTCAATTGATGTCGGTTCGCAAACTGGTCGATGTATTTTTTCATCGCCGGGACCAAGCCCAAATCATCAAGCACCGGCGGCCGCAGTTCGATCGCCATTTCGCGCACCTCCTTCAGCAGGCCGGCCGCAACATCGCGCCCAATGCGCAACGCTTCCTTTTGGCTCTCGGTTGTCGCGTCCTCGGCCAGAATACGCATCGTCAGCATCAATGAAGTGAGCGCCTGGCTTGTCTGATCGTGCAATTCCCGCGACAGTCTTTTTCGCTCGTCTTCTTGCGCCGTAATCAACTTCTGGATGAGTTGGTTGCGTAGTTGTTCTTTTTCAATCAGTTCTGAAAGCAGATCTTCTTTTTCCTTTGCGGCGCTGATTAAACTATGCGTCATTTCATCAAAGGCTTTGGCCAGCTTTCCCACTTCAGCCTGATCTGCAACATTGGAGCGGACCACCAGGTTGCCTTGCGTAATTGCTTCTGCCGTTTGTACCAATGCATCAATTGGCTGGGTGATTTTTTTGGCAATCGCACTGGAAAGAAATACGGCCAGTATACACACAAGCAGGAAGGCAATGGCGATATTGCCGACATGCTGCAGAAGCAGCTGTTTGACAAATGATTCGGTCATGCCGATCCTGACAAACCCCACTGCGCCGTGTTCAATCGGAACGATGATATCTTGAATTTTCCCTTCATTTGAGGCAAACTGTTTAACCTGTTCTGATGCCGATAGGGACGGCGTATCAAACGATAGAATGCCCTGCGGAATTCCGCCCTGAAAAGAATGCGCAAGCAAGCGTTTTCCTGCGTCAAAAACCAGAATGTACCGGATATCTTCACTGCTTGCCAACGCTTGCGAAACCAGCTCGTGCAACTGATAGAAGTCATCCAGCAATATGACGTTGCTGCTGCTCAAAGCAAGGTTGGTTGCCGTATCAATTCCTTGTTTGGTTAGCTGCTGCGAGACGAATTTGTTCATCGAATCCCAGACAACATAGCCCACCGTGCTGCTCAAAATCACGATGATGAATAGGATGGTAGCAAGAATCCGGTGATAAATCGAGATTCGACCAAGATTGTTTCTCATGGTTTTATCCGGGCGAAACCCGCCCCGCGTTTTTGTTCATAATAATCCAGATTTGCCGGGATATACTTATCAATCATCAACCCTGCCAAGGCAGCTTTCCCCTTGGGATCTTCGTGTATAGTGAGCAAACTTTTTCGCAAAGCTTCGCGTTGCGCAGCGTTGACACTTTTGCCGACAACTACAGGACCGGCGCCAAATGGCGGTGATACCGCGATGATTTTCACTGCGTCGGCGAGTTCAGGCGTTTTTTGCTGGGCCCGGTAATAGATTAAACTGGTGACCGCCGCAGCATCAACAAGCTTGGTAGCGACAGCCCGGAAGGATTTCTCATGGTTATAGGTATAAATATAACGGCCAAAAAAGTTCTCCGGTGTTTCTTGTTGCTCTTTCAGCATCTCCGCCAAAAAAGTATAGCCGGAATAGCTTAATGGATCAGAAAACGCAATCGTCTTGCCGCGCAAATCAGACAGTGTTTTGGCTTCACTATCCTGGGCGACAAGCAAAAATCCTTGATTATACGGCTGCCCCATGCGTTGTTGACTGACCAGAACTTCCATTTCGCCAACATTTCTGAAACTGTTGTAGCCGCCGGAAGAAAAAAACGCCATATCGGCGCCGCCATTCAGGAGTAATACCGCCATCTCGGCATAGCTTTTTCTTTGAATCAAGATAACGGGTCGTTGAATTTTCTCGCCAAGATAATTGGCAATCGTTCGATAGTGGACAATCGTCTCCTGCGGCAGCAGAATCGAAAAAACAACAATGCGCAGCGCCTGTTTGTCATTGGATAATGCAGATACAATCGGCGTTGCTGCGACTTTCTTGAAATCAAGAAAGTTTTCCCGCTCCACCGCAGCAAATCTGCAATAGCTTATCCAGCCAACAACAAGCACAATCAGCAAAATAATTCCGAGTAAGACCTTGCCCCGTTTCATCTTTCACCTCGAAGCCTTGTCAATATTTCCAACCATAATACAATATTATACACGATTATACACGAATATTATGAATTTTCGCCAATATAACGCGAATAATCAAAACAACAAAGAGTCCTGTTTCCTTGAAGAAGCAGGACTCTTTGTTGTAGTTGTCTCGGTTCAGGTCATCACTTTAACCACATTATTATGGAGTGTATTCAACATGGCCGTCGACAATCTCGTAATTGGCAAAGTATACTTTGCGGCGGTTCTTGCCGGCAGGTGCGGCATCGGGCCCCAGGTAATCAAAGCGGTCGTTGATTACAATTCGCGCTACTGACCGGGGATAGCCTTCACCGCCAAACGTGGCCTCACTGGTATAGGAATAAAGATAAACATTGATTTTGGCGGTCGAATCGTTGAAGTTGATATGCCTGACACTTTGCGGTTCGACAGCCCACCAGCCGTGGGTCCGCCAGTCGCCGGCACTGTCGCTCCACTCCAGACTGGCGACGAACAATTTTTGGGAGTAATTATTGGTGACATGAAGTGTGTAGGCCAGCGCTTGGGTAGGAAGTGTTGCGGCAAAAATCGTTACCAAGCATAAGGCAATCAATAATCTGGACAAACCGAATCTCGCTTTTCTCATCCGATAAAACCTCATTTCAATTCTCTCTCCGTGAACGTCGCACATTGTTGCAGCTAAATTATATGCGGACGGTGCGGTTCATAGATACTATCCAATCGTATAGTATTTCAAATGTATACGTTCGGATAGTATCCAATTGCACTGCGATATTCTATGCTAAATACAATGGGATCATGTATTGTTGGGACTGTTATGGTTACCTGCACAATAAAACTTTAGAAAAGAGGGATAGCATGAGTAAAAGACTGCTTGGCATGTTGGTTTTGGCGATGTTTCTGTTGACAATTTTAAATGGTTGCGGTGGTGGGTCAAAACCTGCGTCTGCTGGGCAACCGACGCCAGTTCCACAAGCCAAAACTGCTGCAACCAATCCGGAGATGTTTGTTGTTGGTAACGGAAAAATAGGCTTATTCCATAAAAACATGTCGGTTGTGGAAGCAAAAAAGTTGATTGCCGGGACATACGGCGGGAGATTCGTGGAAGCCACGGAACCGGCCGGCGAAGGAACAACGGCGAGCGTGATCAATGCATATTTTAATGGCGCGCCTGATAAACAGCCGTCGTTAAAATTTATCTTGAGCAGTAAAGGCGATATCTACCGGGTTGAAGCTTTGTCGCCGGAATTTATGGCGGCGAAGGGGTTGCATGTAGGTTCGACCTGGACGGAAATCCGCCAGGCTTACCCACAGGCCAAAGTGACGGTTGAAGGCGGCGTCGCTTTTTTTGCGCCGGAAAATGTGACTTGCAGACTAAAAGCGAAAACCACGGTTGATTGGTGGAAACAGAAAGGCGATGAGGCGAATCCGCCGGATGATTTGACGATCGTCAGCTTATTTACCTATTAATACTGTGCATGATCATTAGAATTAGAATAGAAAGAGCTGTGTCAGATTATGACACAGCTCTTTCTATTCTAGCAGCGAAAGTGTCCGCATTTTTCGCCAGGCAGTGGTATAATTGTTTTGTTTAGACTAAATCCAAAATAATAGCAGAAGGAATGTAGCAAGATGGAGCAAGCAAAACTGCTGGAAATCATCCGGATCAATCCGAATGCAATTGCTCATATCGAAAATCTCACCGATGCGATGAAGCTGTTGGCCGTTCGCAAAAATGGCTTGACTTTACAATATATAGACTCGCCAAGCCGCGAGATGCAGCAAGCGGCAATGGATAACAATGTCCGGGCGATTCAATTTATCGCGGGCCCGACAGAAGAGATGCAGATCCAAGCGATCACGGATGGCTGGATCAATTTGGCGTACATAAAGAATCCGTCGGCAGACCTGATAAAACTCGCAATCGAACAGGCGGGCTGGGCGATAAAATATGCGCAAAATCCAAGCGAAGAACTGCAACTGCTGGCAGTCGGCAAAAACTTCGACTCGATTCGTTTTATCGCCAACCCAAGCGAAAGGGTGCAACTAGCCTCTGTAAACATAAGTTATGAAGCGCTGCGATATATAAAAATCCCCACCCCGGCTGTAGAGCTTGTCGCAATCAGACAGAATGAGCAGGCGATCCGGTTTATCACTGATTTGGATAAAAATAAACTATTAGCCTTTTTGCGCGTGAATATTTTAGTGATCAATTACGGGTTGGCAAAAGTTGAAATCACTACCGAAGAATTGGCGGCAGTTTTGCAGGCGGCTTTGGCTGATGACGAAGTGCCGGAAAAATATGTCAGGGATTCTTTAAATTGCAGTGCGATCGACAAGACCAGCGACCGATTTCCCCTCGACAAGCTCATGTTTATCTATCAATATGGCAGTAAAAAGGCGAAAAGAATCGCCGTAGATGAAAAATTAAAGATGAGGTAGGCAGGCGAAACGATGAATTATTCGGATACACTAAAAAGCGTCGATTTGGTGCTGGCGACCGGCGAGGTCCCCTTAATCGTCGGCGAGACCGGCATCGGCAAAACCGCCTTGGCCAAAGAGCTGGCGGAGGCCAATGACTGGAGCCTGATCGTGATCGACGGCAACCTGCTGAAAGAAGGCGAAATCGGCGGCTTGCCAACGATTGAGCCGTATACAAGGCTGAATCGCAAAGGCGATAAAGTGGAGAAGAAGGCGACCGTCTATGCCGTGCATCACAAACTGCGGGAAATCGACGCGGAAATCGCCCAAGGTCAGACCGTGCTGTTGTTTATCGATGAGATCAACCGCTGTGAACATACCGTACAGCAGGAACTGATGAATTTGATATTGAACCGGGAGATCAACGGCTATACGCTGCCGGCCGGAGTAAAAATCATTGCCGCGATGAACCCGTCTAGTAAATACGGCTCGGATTTTGACTATCGGGTTGTCGAGATGGATGTCGCGCAAGAAAATCGCTTTGTCTGGCTATATATGGAGCCGGATTATTTGCAGTGGTTGGACTGGGCAGCCCTGGCCGGACTTGAGCCAAAGGTGATTGAGTTTATTTCGACCTTTCCGGAATACCTGCTAAAAATCAATGAAGATGATATCCGGGCAACGCCGCGTAGTTATGAGCGAATCTCCGGCCTGTACAAGATTTATCGGCAGAATAAGGAGTCGGTGCCGCGGTCCGTATTTTTAAATGTTCTGCGCGGCAATGTCGGTCGAGTGATTGCCGAAGAATTTGCCAGTTTTGTTGAAACCGACCAACAAGCGCTGATTTCTTTTGCCGATGTCTTTTCCGCTGATTTGTTGCCGACGGCGGTGATCGAAAAAGTAAAAAAAGAAAGCCATACCCGGCTGTATCTATCGGCAAAGAACATTTTGAAAACCCTGGCCGATGAGATAAACCAGGGGAACGTTGATGAAAATGAGCGGATCAGCCGGCTGATTGCTTTTTTAAAATTGTTCCCGGTCGATTTGATGATCGGCATCATGAAAGATATGAAAAACAGCTATCCAATGGTGTATAACCATGCCATTGAGAATGAAGCTTTTGTCGAAGCCTACTTTTCTACCTATAGCGCGATCCGGTAATCAAACATGGAAGCTTTCTTCGATCAGCAGGTCAAAGGACTTTATGACGATGCCTATAAAATCATCAATACCTTTTTGCAGCAAAAGCGGCAAGGCGATGATGCCGAGCTTCAGATCCCAACGGAGTTTGAAGCGGAGTTTTTTCGTCTTGTCGATAAAGTGAATCTAAGCCTGTTGGCAGACAATGACAACTTCTACGGCTATTTTTTATTTCAACTGTCGCGTGAAATCCGTTTTGACATCAGCAGCCCCACGGCGATAAATTTCCAGGCGGCAAAGTATGTTCTGCATTTTAACCCAATCATTTTCTTGACGTTGACACTGCAACAAATGGAAACGACAATCAAGCACGAAATACTCCACGTCTGTTCAATGCATCTGATCCGGGCCAGGGAACTTAAAACGCGTTACAAACCAGTTGCACTGAATATGGCCATGGATGTCGTCGTCAATGCCTACCTGGATTACCTGCCGCCCTATGCGACAACGCTGGAGTGGGTTAACCTGAATTACTCCCTGCAAATGCATCCTTTTGAGCCGTTCGAATACTACGCGGAAAAAATCCAAAACGCGCTGGACTTGCTAGAGGTAGTGGAGGGCGATTCTGAGGCGGACAACCCTGACGGGGACTCCATCGAAACGGAGTATGATCCGGCGACAATCCATGATATTTGGCAAGATTCCAGTGAACTCGACGAACAAACATTGCGTGAGTTTACCGAAAAAGTGATGGATGCTGCGCAAAAAGGCAGTGTTCCCTACTATTTGGCCGGCCTGATTGCGACGCTACGCAACAGCAGGGGGGAACTGCCCTGGAACCTGTATCTGCAGCGACTGATGGGGTCGGCGGTCAGCAATCCAAAGAAAACGATCACTCGCAGAAACCGGCGACAGCCAGATCGGCTGGACATACGCGGCGAACTGCGCAGCCACAAAGCAAAAATTGTTGTTGCGCTGGACATCAGCGGCAGCATTTCCGACGAAGAATTTCTTCAGGCAATCAAAGAAGTATTCAACATCGTAAAAAACTACCGTCATGAAATTGAGATTGTCGAATGCGATAGTGAAATTCGGCGCGTGTATAAAGTGAGATCAGCTCAGGATGTCAAAGACCGGCTTCATATTCGCGGAGGCACCCGGTTTTCGCCGGTTTTTGAATATGCCAACGCGCAGAAAATCGATTTGCTGGTGTATTTTACCGATGGGAAAGGTGAAGAACGGCTGCAATCGATCCCCAGGGGCTATAAAACACTCTGGGTCATTTCCGGTCGCGGCGAAAACCTTTCACTCAAAGAAGCCTACGGGGCTGTAAAAAAACTGAACCCGGTGGCAAGCAAGGAGCATATACTGGATATCAATGATGTGGAGCGGGGTGGCTATTCGATGAATAACCACGAGAAAATCCATATTTGAATGAGGAGGCTGATAATATGAATGTGTTTGAAAAGTTGAACGGAATCATCTTGGAATTTCAAAAAGGCAAATTTACTGCAGCCGATCTGCAACCGGAAACGCGGCTGGTCGAAGATTTGCGACTGGACTCTCTCGCGTTGGCTGAGCTGCTTGTCTTAATTGAAAATGAATTTTCGCTGGAAATAGATCCGGACGAGCAGCAAGAGTGTCAGGATTTAAGTGCATTAGCCGGATATCTTGCTCAGCGAATGGCCGGATAACCTGAGTACGGGAGGAAAATCGCTTGACTAACGAGGCATTTCAGATTGTTCCCGTCGATCATTCCAATGCAGGCGATGTTGCTGTCGTATTTCGTTCGGTATATGGCGACGACTTTCCGGTTAAGGACGTATATGAACCGGACACCTTGATCAGGGAAATCGCGGCAGGCCGCGTAACAGCCTTTTTGGCGCATGACCATCAGGGCAGTCCGGCAGGCTATGTATCGATATTCAAAAGCGCTCCGAATCCTCGGTTGTGGGAAGCCGGGAATATGGTGGTTCATCCCGCATATAAATTCAGCAAGCTTTCGTCGCAGTTGGCGAAACTGTATTTTGACCCTGCAATTCTTGCCAGTATTGACTGTGACGGCATTTTTGGCGAAGCGGTGACTCACCATTATGCTTCACAAATCGGTTCCGTTAAATCGGGGATGCGCGATTGCGCCATTGAACTGGATTTGATACCAGGAAACAGTTTCAAGGACCATCCGGAGATAGCCACGCGGCGAGTGGCGTGTGTATTCAATTTCCTCGAAGTTTCCGAGCCTAACCAGGCCGTTTATGTTCCAACGGAATATTATGAAACCCTGCAAAAATTGGCGCAACCGTTGAAGCCGAGACCGTTTTTGCCGGCCGATGCCGCCTTGCCGCTGACGGGATCGACGTTGTCACAAGATGCTTATTTTGCCTCCGCGCAGATTTGGAAAATTTCTGTCAGCGAGATTGGCGCCGACTGGCAAACCTTCCTCGACCAGCTTTTGGTTGACGCTGCCCATAGGCAGGTGGTTAGTCTGCAAGTTGTCATAAATGCTGCATTGCCCTGCGCGGGGGCCGCGATAGGCCTTATGCGGGAACGGGGATTCTTTCTGGGTGGATTGCTGCCCCGCTGGTTTGGCAGCGATGGATTGCTGATGCAAAAGGTGCTCGGCTCCACGCCCGACTTTGATCAGATGAAGCTGTACAGCAAAACTGCCAAAGAATTACTTAGTTTTATTCGCGCCGACCGGGAAGCGGTAAAACGGATTGCCGCGCTATCGCTGTTGACTCCTGCGGAAAGGGAATGGTTTCAAAGTCTGGACGCTGCATCGGCGCGCGAACTTCCGCCGGCTGCGACGGTGCTCGAGTTATTTGCCGAACAGGTCGCGCTGTTGCCGGAGCATCTGGCCGTGGTCGATGGGGATCGCCGCATCAGTTACAGCGAACTGAATGCAAAGGCCGATCAATTGTCGCAGCTACTCGTCGGCAAAGGCGTAAAGACAGGCGATAGGGTCGCGATTCTCATCGAGCGGTCAGCCGAAATGGTCATAGCCGCCCTGGCCATCTGGAAAGCTGGCGGCGCTTATGTTCCAATCAATCCCCATTACCCATCGGAACGGCAGTCTTATATTCTTGGCGATGCGCAATGTTCGCTGCTGCTGACAAGTTCAACCCAGGCCGCCCGTGGCAGTTTCCCTCTGGATATGATTTGCCTGGACGATCCGGCCATATGGCAGGAAACGATAGAAGAAGTTCGGCAAAAGCCGGGCCGGGAAGAACTTGCCTATGTCATTTATACCTCCGGTTCGACCGGAAATCCCAAAGGGGTCATGATCGATCACCAAGCATTGCTGAATATGTGCTGTTGGTACAAAGAGTCACACGGACTGCAACCGGCAGACCACAAAGCCCAATGCGCTTCTTTTGCCTTTGATGCCTCCGTGCTCGAAATCTTCCCCGCACTAGTTGCCGGTTCTACGCTGTTCATTGTGCCGGACAAACTTCTCCAGTGGCTTAGCGGATTAAACCGGTTTTTTGAGAGTAATCAAATTACCATCGCTTCCTTAACGACTCCTTTGGGTGAGATGTTTATGCGATTGTTTGATAACCAGTCGCTGCGACTCCTGGATGTCGGCGGCGATACTCTCAAACGCTTCACCCCGAGAAACTTTCAATTGCTCAATTCATACGGGCCTACCGAATATACGGTTTGCACCAGTGATTTTGCCGTTGACCGGCAATACGATAATATTCCCATCGGCAAACCGGTCTGGAATACGGCTGTATATGTTCTTGATGCAGCCGGACGGCGTCAGCCGGTTGGCGAACCGGGCGAGCTTTGCATTGCCGGCGCGGGAATTGCCAAAGGGTACCTTAACCGGCCTGAGCTAACCGCCGAAAAATTTGTCGATGATCCGCTTTGCCCAGGGCAAAAAATGTACCGCACCGGTGATCTCGGCCGGCAACTGAGCGATGGCAATTTGGAATTTCTGGGCCGTATTGATTTTCAGGTAAAAATTCGCGGTTTTCGCGTTGAACTCGGTGAAATCGAGCACGCCCTGCTTCAGCAGGCGGGGGTGCAGGAAGCGGTTGTGATAGACAGGCTGGATGCGGCCGGCAGCAAGTATCTTTGCGCCTATATCGTAGCGGACGACAGTGTTGTGGTGGCAGGCCTGACGCAAGAATTGGCGCAACTGCTGCCGGATTACATGATTCCTGCCGCCATCGTGAAACTGGACAGCCTGCCGCTCAATTTTAGCGGCAAAATTGACAGAAAAGCATTGCCTGCGCCAATCTGACTGGACAACGATCCGAAATCAATGTTATCTTAAACCATAGACATGGTAAGAAAGGCTTGATAAGCTTTAAATAATAATGTGTATACTTGCATACGAGGAGATTGAGTTGTGGAAAAGATGACGACCCTGGTTTTGGCCGGTAATTATTGGGACGGATTGGTTTCCGATCCGCTGGGTTATGCCGAAATCTTGATTGAAGATGGCGTAATTGTTGAAGTCGGCAAAAAAATCATGCGGCCTGCACATGCGGAAATCATCGATTTGACAGATGAATTCGTGATGCCGGGACTGATCGACTGTCATGTTCACTTGACATGTAACAGTAAAGTTGGAGCCGGTTTAGCAGGCGTTACCGATGCGGGGTTAACGCTGGCCGGAGTGGATGCCTGCAAGAAGTTGCTGCGCAATGGTTTTACTACGGTGCGGGATGCCGGCGATTTTAGCTTGGGTTCATGGGTCGTTCCCGATCTGAAAAGAGCGGTTTCTGCCAATATTATCGAAGGACCGCACATTATTTGCGGCGGGCACATGTTGTCTGCGGTTTGCGGACATTTTGACTTTTCAGGCGTAATTAATAATCGTGTCGATCTGCATCAGGTCAATGTGGTGGAAGGCGTCGTCGGAGTGAGGCGTGCGGTGCACCAGGAAATACTGCGCGGCGTCGACTGGATAAAATTCGCTGCCAGCGGTGGTTTTGGCTCGCCAAGTGACGGGCCGGAAGATGTTTCCTATTCACAGGAAGAAATGACCGCGATTGTAACGGCGGCGCGTGATATGGGAAAAATGGTGTTCGCGCATGCGTATGGAGATGAAGCGGTAAGGCGGGCCGCCATGGCCGGTGTTCGCTCTGTGGAGCATGCCAACCTTTCACTGGTGGAAACGCTGAATATGCTGGTGGAAAAGGGGATCTATGTCGTACCCACGCAATATGCCGTAGTATCCAGAATCCGCAGTGTGGACAATGATGCGCTCTGGCCCGACCCTGTGCCCCGCAGGAAGGCTCGTGTGTATCACGACAGAATTATGGAGTGCGCGCAAAATATGGCGTCCAGCAATGTGAAGATCGCCTTCGGCACGGATCTCGGAACCTTTGATTATTCAACGAACGGGGCGGTTGAGTTTGCGGAAATGGTGCGAAACGGGATTGCAACCTTGCGGGCGCTGAAAGCGGCGACATCCGTTGCAGCGGAAATGCTGCAGCTGCCGGACAGAGGCAGTATTGCTGCCGGGAAGCTCGCCGATATTGTGGCGATGCCCGGCAATCCTTTTACGGATGTCAGCGTTACAGAAAAGGTCGATTTTGTAATGAAACAGGGAATAGTTTATCGTCGCAACAGCAAAAAGTAAAGGGGATTGATTACAAGTGAAAAACAGTAAAGCATTTAAATATCTTTCAGTCGTCCTAATGGCCATGTTGCTCGCACTGAACATTTCAGGCGGCGCTTATGCAGTGGCAAGCGCATCATCGGTTTTCGGATCGATTGTTGTTCAAACCGAGAATCCCTATGCGCAGGTATTTGACCCGTCCGCGTTTACTCTGCTCAATTCTATGGGCATAGATAGCAAACTCCCCTGCACCCAGACCAGTCCGGGAGTGTTTACCTTTGCCAACGTGCCCAATGGCGGCCCCTACACAGTGCAGGTCAAAAAGCAGGTTGATACCGCTGCTGACGGAACAAAGCAATATCTGACAGTCGGCAAGAATTCCAACATTCATGTAGCTGGCATTCCGACCACCGTAAATATGAGCATTGGCGCCGTAATGTCAATTAAAGTCACCTATGACAAAAGCATTCCGGCGAATACTCCTGTGCAGATCACTACGGACGATCGCTCCGTCACCTACACATCGAATGCAAAAGATATCATTTACGTCGTCTATCATAATAAACCGTTAATCGTTGGCAGTGCGATCTGCCCCAAGCTTGACAGCGCGGGGTGGGCGCAGGCCGGTTGGGCCAGCGCTTCGCTCGATCCTGCAAAAAGCAACACGTTTCATGTAGTGCAACGATATCCTCACAGCCAGGTCAACCCGCCCAAAAACTATGGGTTTGAAGTGAACGGAAAGAAATAGAGGTAAATGAAAAAGAAAAAACCTCCTGTTGTAGCATCAATCACTACGACAGGAGGTTTTACTATGTTTAGGCAGTCAGCGCAAACGTGTCAAAAACGTATTTCTGGTTATTCTGATCTAGCCAATACTCGGTTGCCGTGATCGAATTTTTGCCGTTATCCACGGTGAAAATAGCATACCCGGGTCGCCCCTGGGTATTGGGAACAGCCGTTGTCGGAAATACATTGGTCAACCGGCTGTCGACCGTGGCGGGGTTATAGCTGCTAATGCAGCCTAAATTGCCGAGAACGATTTGCGGCAGTCCGTTTGCCTGACCGCGGAAATATAGATGTTCATGCCCTGAAATATACGCAGTCGCATGATTGTCTGTCAGTAGCTGCCAAAACTGACTTTGGAGGCTAGCCTGATCAAACAGGTTAAACTGTGCTATCTTGCTGCTGGCGGTGGTGTCGGGGGTATAAACCGGACTGTGCCCCATAACGAAGATGTGTCGCGCCCCCTGTTTTGCTTGCAGTTCACTTTTCAGCCAATCCATCGGCAGCGTAACAATGCCGCTGGAAGTATTGACGAACTGGTCGATCATAATGAATTTTGCGTTATTGTGAATGAAACTATAGGATAATCCTTTGGCGCCCGGCGGTCCGTTCTGCGGCATGGCGCCAGCGATGTCAGCCATGTAAGCCTGGTATAACGACGGATCTCCATTTTGCAGGCCAAAATCATGGTTGCCGCGAATCGCGTACAAAGGAATATTTGCCTGAGCAAGCGGGGCGGTTACTTTCTTATAGTTGGCATATTGCATATCAAATTGTTTATATGCCGTAGACGTTGGCAGGGTTTGGGCCCCTGTAATCAAATCTCCTGTTTGCAGAACAAAATCGGGATGTTCAGCGACAATATAGTTAATAATAGGGGGAAGATAGGCCGTAACTCCTGTCTGGGTATGTTGCATGTCAGCATCATGGGTATCGCTAATTATGGCGAACTTCCAGACAGAAGTCTTAGGCGGATTAGGCAAGGTGTTAGCCCTTGCGATAGCATCCGGCAGCATCGCTGGCGACAGTCCCAACAATCCAGTCAGAGCTGCGCAGGTTTTGATAAAGTGACGCCGCGACAAATTTCGCTGCTGCAACAAGTCGCCCAAAGATTGATTATTGGCCATGGTTTTCATCCCCTAATCCTTTAAATCATTTGTTTCTGAAATCACCAAAGGCTATCTGACTACTTTAATCATAATTGTGTATTCTGTTCATCCGTTGCTAAGTCCTTTTATCTAAGTTCGCGGATATTCAAAATGAATGCGACCGAACAAAACCAAAGTCCATGCCGGATCAATTCCAGCATGGACTTCTCTTTCATTATGGGCGGATTTGAATGGTGGCGGCGATAATCAAACCGGGCTTTAGCTTTTTAACCCAGTCTCTTCGTCAACGCCCATCATTATATTCATGCACTGCACGGCTGCGCCGGATGCGCCTTTGCCAAGATTGTCAAAGCGAGTTACCACCAATATCTGCTCGTTTGTGCCAAAGACACAAAGTTCGATCCGGTTGGTATCGTTGCAGCACTCCACTTGAAAGAAGCCATCCTCTAATGTAGCTTCCAGGTCAAACGGCATAACCTTGATGAAGTTTTCTGCAGCATAGTATTCGGCAAAAAAATCTCTAACCTGTGCAGCTCCCATCGGTTTCTTGAACAAACGAGAAACAAGGGGAATCATAACGCCCATACCCTTATAATAGTCGGCCACGATCGGAATAAATGCAGGCGGATACTGCAGCCCGGCCGATACTCGCATTTCCGGCAAATGTTTATGTTGCATGCTAAGAGCGTAAGGCCGCGGAATATTTACGGCTTTGCCGTCCGCATTCTCATATTTATTGATTAAGCTCTTGCCGCCGCCGCTATAGCCGGTTAAAGAGGTACAGGCAGCTGGATAATCCGCAGGAACAATGCCGGCTTTTACAAGTGGATACATTCCGGTGATAAATCCTGTTGCATGACAACCCGGCACCGTCACACGGCGGGAAGACTTGATCTTTTCGCGATGTTCGGGGCTCAGTTCGGGCAGGCCATACGCCCAATCCGGATCGGTCCGATGCGCCGTGCTGGCATCAATTACCCGAGTGTGTTCATTGTTTATTAAAGATACCGCTTCGCGCGCCGCAACATCCGGCAAGCAAAGAAAAACTATATCAGCGCTGTTCAGCAGTCGACTCCGCTCTGATAAATCTTTGCGTTTATCGGAGTCAATACTCAGCCAATCAATATCGGAACGCTTTGATAAGTATTCATGGATTTTTAATCCAGTCGTTCCTTCTTGCCCATCAACAAAAACTTTTTGCTTCATAAGTATCGCCCCCCTTGCTATTTTATAATAATACAGCAAACGATCTTTTCATGCAATAAAAATTCACAAATTTTTATTGGTCTATGTCGTTCTCATGCCGGACCGTCGCCCGGTCAGCGCGGATAAAATCAAACAGTACCCTGGCCGGGGCTGAATAAAGCTTGAAAAGATCATAGCTTGTATCTGTGGTCACTTTTTGCACGAGCAGACCATCGGCGCCGAACCAGCGCGGCGCAAGGCCACCCAAGAAAAAGCCGTGCGAACGCAAGATACGAACAGCCTCGCCGATACAGGAACAAGAGGTGTCCAGCCAAACCTGGATCGAGATCATTTGCTGAGCACTGGCCTCGGCCAGGATGTTTTGCACTACTTCGGGCCAGTCCCTGCCGATATAAAACACGTTGATGCGCAGATTTCGCGAAGCTGCCAGCGCGTGCGTTTGCAGGGATGTCGGTATGGCATCAGGCAAAGGGTCCACGGATAATCTGCCCACAGGCTCACTCCGAGCGCGGCTGACTGTCGCCAAAAAATCACTGTACTCGCGCGGCCAGTACGACGGCGCCGCAGCAGGCGGCATCGGAGTGAAAAATTGCACGCAGGATACGCGCGAGAGCCCCTCGGGGCGATCACGAAAAATCTGCGCGTCAAAAAGATCCAGCTGGATCGTCGAAGCGACCCAACCGGCTTTGGCGCAGAATATCTGGGCGAAATAATGGTGGCAGACCGGCGAAGCGAAAAGACCGACTACCGGCGATGGCCAGCCAGACTCCCAAAAATTGACCAGCGATGCGCCCACGTCTGTTTGGTTGTATTCGGGAACGACCACCAGCCCTTTTTCTTCCCATAGACAAGGATTGGGCGCTTCCGAACCCAACGCGGCATAACCGGCAGGCTGCCCGTCAGCGGTTAAGGCAATTACGGCAAACAATTTGCCCTGGTCGATTTTTTGCAGTAAAGCTTCCGGTTGGTAAACAGTCGAATCAATGTAGTCCTCGCCATACATCGAGCGGAAAACTTCGCCGACAAGCGGCGCTTCCGCCGGACCTACCGAAACTAATCGAAAAAAATCACTCACCACCAAGACCCCCTCCAGTTCCGACCTATTACGTCAAATTACGTCAAAGTTATTTCGTCATGCTCCTATCGATGAATTGCGCGGCTTGGGCCAGTAAACAGACTCTAAAATCTATTGTAAAATATAAGTGGTTACTTTGAAAGACATAGAGGTAGTATAGTTTGTATTTTTGATTAATCGGCGACTAATGATAAAAAAAGAAAATCCGTGCAGTAATCATTCCTGCATGGATTTTTTCTATGCACAGTATTGCAAGATGCTGCTGTGGACCAATTTATTTGGCTGCAGGCACAGTGAGCTCAAGTTGTTTTGAAATGATTTGATTCGGGCCGGTGATTTTTATTTTCACCCATAAGTGCTGCATCTGCCCGGTTTTGCTGACATGCAGATGGCTTGTAACATTTTGTGTTCCGGCAGAATTGAAGGTGATTCTGTGAGAATCAGGTACTTTGACATCACTACGGAGCCAGAAATATTCTACTACTGCCGGACCGTCCACCGTAATCGACCCTGTCAAATCATACCGCAACTCAATATTGTCAATGGGTACGGGTGGACTGGACGAAAGGGTTACTTTGGTAACTTTGGCCGGCGCGGAAGGAGTAGCGGATTCGGCAGTGAATGCAGTGAAACAGAGTGCGAGAACAAACAGGATGACAATCATTTTCCCATAGCGCATTTCTGACACCTCCTCTTAGTTAAAGGTCAAGTTTGAAGGAGCTCGTGTCACCCCACGTGCCGATTGCGTTATTCCAGACCCTGATAAAAAACTCCTTGCCATCATAGGCGGCGGGTAGGGTTTTGGGTGGCGTCCAGTTGAAACTTCCCTGAGAAAAAGGAACTGAAGCCGTGATGACATGTACCGGTTGGTTGTCAGACTTGCGCACAAGTTCGATTTTTCCGGTACCAGGCAGACTTGTGGGTGACCAACGGATGATGCTGGATACGCCGGCTGGCCAGACCGTGCCGCGTGTCGGCAGACTGGCGGTTATTTCGGGCGCCTGGAGGGTGAAGGGGTCCGATTCCCCGACAACTTTATTGCCATTCATGGTGCGTGCCACTATTTTATGACGTTTGCTCCAGTTGTAGTTGCTTTGGGCGCGGATGTTGCACAGCATCGATTTCTGCGGCTTGCCGATATTGACGGCGACGGGGTACTTGACGAAACCGTCGGTATCGACCAGGTCAAACTTGAGCGGACCGGGGTCGCCGCTCCAAGTCCAGGCAACCGTAATTGCTGAACCGACAACCACTACATCGGAACTCTTGGGTGAGGTAATGTCAATGCCCGGTGTTACCGCAGAGGTGACGTCTGATCCCAGAAGCAGGAATGCCAGTGCCAAAAGCATGATTGTTAACACTAAATTCTGGTGTTTCATTGGGTTCCCTCCCCTCGCTTCTGCTCAATGAGTCGCAATATTTTGCGAATATTCAGCTGAATTAGATTTTCTATAGAAGTGCAATAAATCCTGCTTGCGAGAGCGGGTAGAAAATACTCAATTTAATGGCTGGTAAGTCAAAATCCCCTGCTTGAATTCGAGATATCTTTTTCAATCAGGTATTCTTCGAACTTCGCCAAACTTTCGGCAAAGTTTTTCCTGCCCAGTCCCATCCTGAAATATTGTCCTGGGTATAAATAGGTATTGGCAGGCAATAGAAGAACCCCTTTATCTTTGACTAAAGCATCGCAAAATTCTTCAATGGGTTCTTCAATATTCATCTTAATAAATGCAACGGGTCCCGCCATCGGTCGATTGAATACAAACAAATCAGGGTATCTTTTAAAGAACGCGTCGGCGGTTTTCAAATTTTCCCGGATGATCGTTAGATTTCTGCCCAATATTTCATCACTGTGCTTTAAGGCAACAATGGAGAGAAATTCCGCTGGCCCACTGCTGCAAATACTTGTGTAGTGCTTCATTTTGATCAATTGGTTGCCAAGTTCCTGATCTCTGGTCGCTAACCAACCGATCCGCAGTCCGGCCAGACCATAGGATTTTGACATCACTCCCAGGGAGATACCTTTTTCGTAGCAATCGGCAAGCCAAGGACGCGGAATGCCGTCGAGTTCGACCCCTTTGTAAACTTCGTCACAAAACACGTAGATATCATGTTTCTTGGCTATTGCCACAATGGCGGCGATTTCTTCTTGCGTCAGCGTATAGCCGGTAGGATTGTTGGGGCTATTCAGCACGATAAGCTTTGTATTTGGCCTGATCAACGGTTCCAGTTGGTTGATATCCAGTAGCCAGCCATTCTGCCCTTGTGCGAAAGACCAGCGGGAAACTTCACAGCCAATTGCATTTGCCACTTCAAAAAGTGACTGGTATATTGGAAATTGGCTAATCACGTGATCGCCTTTGTCTAACAGGACATTCATAAAATTAAAGATCGGCTCTTGCGCGCCTGCATGGACAATGATATTTTCTGGCGTCATTGTGGTGTATAAATCGGAAATTGCCTTTCTGAGCACTGGATTTCCGGACACTTCGGTATAGCCAAGCCGAAGATTTGAAAATTCTGCTATGGCCCCCGGCTCAAAACGGAGCAAATCCTGAATCGACATCGATTCGCAATCTGACTGCGTCAGCAAATAGGGTGCCGTGAATTCATGTTTGCCAAAATACATTTCTAATTTGAACTCTTCGATTTTCATACCCTTCACCCACTCTTTGCCATTACTTCCATTCTGCATTATACCAAGTTCAAAGGCTCCAACCAATGGTCGTTCACCTTCGGGTGGGGAATAAATTCGGTACAAGTATCCCAATTTCGCAATTACCGTTTCTGTGGCAAATCCATATGCGGCTCCGCCGCCAGTTGACAGAAATAAGATCGAACCGTAAAATATGAACGAAGAATAATATTGAACTTAGTTCAATTATTTACGGAGTGCAAAAAGTTGCTGAGGTGAAAACATGACCGTTAATAAGGCCCCAGCTGAAACCAGAATGGAAAGAAAAAAATCTGAAATGAAACAAAAAATTACTGCGGTGGCAATGAACCTATTCAAGACACAGGGAGTCGACGCGACCACAATGGAGCAAATCGCCGCGCAAGTCGACATTGCCAAAGGGACGCTATATAATTACTTCCCCGTCAAAGAGGCAATCATTGACGAATATATCAAACATACATTCCGGGATAAGAATGTTGATAGAGTTCGGCAGATCGCAAAAATGCCGGATACTTGTACTCGAATGACGACGATTTTCGAGGAATTAATCGTAGGGGTGCAGGCACAAAAGGACATCTTTGCGAAATATGTCGTCTATCGGATGCAGAGCATGGTTTCTTTTCATCAAGATGACAATGAAAAAAGCGGCTTTTTTCTGGTAGCTACCGAAATCATCAGGCTTGGGCAAAAGAGTGGTGAAATAAGAGACGATTTGCCAGTAAATATATTGGTTGAGTTGTTTGAGTTTGCGTTTATTGAAGTCGTCAAGCAATGTTATCTGGAACCGGAGACGTTCAACGCTAAAGAGACTATTGCGCGTTGTGTCAATCTCTGTATACATGGGGCCGGGCGGAAAACCAGCGAGCAAACCTGATATCGTTGAAATAAATAACTAATAAAGGAGAACGTGATATGCCCAGTTTGCGTGGACGCATAATTAAATTTTTATTGCAAAACCGGCATTGGATGCAATTTCAATTGAAAAAGAAGAGAATTGACTGGAGTCAACATGATGCCATATTGAACTTTCGTCAAGAAGTTGAAGCCGGTGCAGAAAAATTTGGCAAAGTTTCCAAGGATATCGTCATATCGCCTGTAAATATAGACGGTCTTTACGCCGAATGGCTGATCCCGACGGGGGTGACAAAAGAAAAGATCATACTATATTTTCACGGCGGCGGGTATGTCTGCGGCTCGTGCCGGGCACATCGCTCCATTACTGCAAAATTTGTTATGGGTAGCCAGACCGGTGCATTGCTGTTTGACTATCGCTTGGCGCCGGAAAACCCATATCCAGCTGGCTTGGAGGATGCCTTAAAGGCATACCGCTGGCTGCTGGACGAGGGAATCAAATCGTCCGGCATCGTATTTGTGGGCGATTCCGGCGGTGGCGGTTTATTATTGGGCACTTTACTTGCGTTGCGGGATCAGGGAACGCCTCTGCCAGCCGCGGCAGTGGCTTACTCGCCTATAACCGATCTGAAGTGCGCCGGAGAGTCTCATCGTACAAAAGCAAATGTCTGTTTGTCACCGGAAGGAATGGCGATAGCTGTGGCAAGGCATTATGCGGGAGAAAACGGATATGAAATACCTTATGCTTCACCGCTTTGCGGGGAACTGCATGGACTACCGCCATTGTTGATCTATGCCGGTGAAGATGAGATCCTGCGCGATGACTCTGTTCAATTCGCGGCAAAAGCAAAAACTGCAGGTGTCGATGTCACTTTAAGAGTGGGGGAGGGCATGTTTCATTGTTATCCCGCAACTTCCCCGCTTTTTCCCGAAGCCGTCGAAGCCATGAATGAGATATGCACTTTCATACGCCAACATCTGCGCTAAAATTGGGTGGAGTTGATTGGTGGCAGCAATAATGCGAACCAGATATACTATAGTTAACCCCTGAGAAATAGAGTAAGGAGAATCAATACATGCCATTTCGGAAAAAAGACACATACGAAGATGTTTATAAGTGGCGCCGCCACAATAATGGGACCTGCTTTTATTGTTATGAAGATAAACCTGTCGCATACGCTTTCGTTGGCGAAAAAGGCATTTGCCAGGAATGCCTGGACCACTTTAAAGTGGGACACGCCGGCACAGATCGGCACGTAATCACCTACCTGACAAATGGGCTGAAGAGTCATGAAGAAACGGTCGACTGGCTGAAGAAGCACGGCTTAAAGTTGGCGCCTAACGGCAAAATGAATGATGTTCATTATTATATTGGCATTAACAATCTGGGAATCTTTAATAACTATTGCGATATTATTTATGGGTTTGTCGATATCTCCACTGTGGATAGTGTCATTGCGAAAAAAATTGTGAATAGCTATAATGAAATAGAAATATTTAAGGGTGGCAGCATTCGCATAATATTTTAATGATATCGGCAGCGATGCGAAGGGGTGAATTGATGTCGGTCGTTCTGTAAGAGCTTAGGTTACGGACATAAAACGAGCAGTGTACTGCTTTATTTGTGTTACCATAAACTGCCTTACAGAGAACACACAGCCATTTCAATGGTGTAATTTGTAGCGCAGTAGTAGCATACTGCGTTTTTTTATTTTCTTTCTGTAAGGCTAAAAAAGAAAGGAAGAGTAGAAATGTATACATTTACAAACCGATTCATTGCTGATCATAACAACATGGAGTTTTTGAAAAAAACCATGATGGGACCGAATGCTATGCGGGTATCAGAGGAATTGACGTCGCATCTCGACATCAATGAGAAATTGCGGATACTTGACCTCGGCTGCGGCTGCGGTCTTTCCACGCTGCTCTTGACAAAAAAATACGGTGCGTCTGTTTTCGCCGCCGACCTTTGGATTTCACCGACGGAGAATTATGGCAGGTTCCAATCGATGGGGATTGCTGACAAGGCCGTGCCGATTTCCGTAGACGCGACCAAAGGGCTGCCGTTTGCAAACGGATATTTTGACCTGTTGTTTAGCGTGGATGCCTATCATTATTTCGGCGATACGGAGGAAATGCTCCCAGCGATCATTCCTCACATAAAAAAAGGCGGCTATATTGCCGTGGCGGTTCCCGGGATAAAATATGAGTTTGGCGAAAACGTTCCGGCAGAAATGCAGCCGTTTTGGAATGACGAGATCGCAAGAACCATACGCTCGCTTGACTGGTGGAAGGAGCTATGGGGGAGGGAGGCGGGCATTGAACTGGTTGATGTCCGCGAAATGGCCTGCTGCAAAAAGGCGTGGGACGAGTGGCTTTCCGCTTACCATCCCGTTGTGACGGGAGACATAGAAATGATGAAAGCTGAAAACGGACAGTACTTTAATCTCATTCAACTGATTGCCAAGGTCATCTAGCCGACAAACTACAAGAGCCCGCGAATTTTTCGCGGGCTCTTAGTCATTGGGCATTTGTTATTCTAAGAAGAAAACGATCTCGCTTACGACTCTGGCTTTTTGAACTTTTTGTTTTCCGCCGCTTGCATTAGAGTGATAAATTTCTGAAAGAGAAATTTGCCCTTGTGAAGCAGTCTTTATTTTGCCTAATTTTGCTTGCGAATCGTTTGCAAATTGCTGACCGGCGATGCGTGCGTTTTTGGTGCTTTCAGCGATTAATTGCGGCTTTATTGAATTTAGTTCGGGATAAGTATAGACAGTCTTTATATTCGATGTTAAATCTTTGGTAACCAAATCCAAGTTTATTTGCGCTGCTTTATTCTCTATCGTTTCTGCGTCTTTTGATTTAACTGTCAGGGTTTGTCCAACGGTATAGCGGTCTATTTTTACTTGTACCGGTAATCCGTTTTGCATGCGGGTTTCGTAATATTTTTGTCGGTCGGTTACATCTAGATTGCCTATTGTAATGTCATTTGTGTTGTATCCAATGCTTGTTAAATAACCAATAATGGCGCTTTTCTTATTTTCTGTTTGCTTAATGATATTCTGAAAATCATCGCCCGAAAGCGAAAAAGTTAAGGCAATCGTAGCGGAAGTCGCCTTCATATCCATTTCAGCTAAGCCGTTTACGGTGACTATGCGGTCTTTGTCACTAAATGTTTTTAGCCCTTGGAAAATGAAAAAACCTAACACACAAAGACCGAGCAATAGCGAAAGACTTAAAATAACTGTTTTGGCTACACCTTTGTTTTCCGGATTATTGTTTGTAAGACTGGTGCTTTCCATATAAGATTCAGCCCCTTTCCTAAATGCCGTTTCTGGATTCTCAGAACAGCAGTCCATTGGCGGGATTAATCTATTAATAACATAAATAAGGGTAAAATGAAAGGAGTTTTTAAAATACTAATTATTAGATACACCGGTCGAGTCGCCGCTACTCTTTGCTAACCCTGACCTCGCAGTTAACTGTCTTGGCTGCCGTATTAGCCGGTTGCCAACTACGTCGCAGCGAAAAAACAATGATTTCCTGACCGGCAGTGTCTGGTTTGGCTTGAAGAATATATACCGTACGCATTTTGCCGCCTGCCAGGTTTGGCGTTTCCATCACCGAATAACTAGTCTCTACCTTAACCAACTGTAACGCTTTATTGAGCAATTCCCATTCATAGCCAGTGCCGCTGGCCGCAAATAATTCGACCTTGAAAAAATCGCCTGCTTTGATATCAACAACCAATCCTTCGCTGGTTGCATTATCGGCAGATGCTTTAACCGTTATGGCTATGGGCGGTTCCTGAACTGTCACGTCCGCCGCCCAAGTCACGGCTGGCGCCATACTCCAGATAAGGAATAGCACGATTAACAGGGTCAACATCTTCTTGAGCATTTCTCCATAGGGGATTTTCTCCATATCCACGAACCACCTTTCGTTTTATATTTAGCCGTCAAAAGATGCTGGTACCATCACCAACAAAAAACTAATCATATTGTCACCTTTCCTCGCTCTCGCTGATGGCGATTGATCTTCCGCCTTAATGATAAAGGGCATTAGCCTTGCGCGTGGTACTATACGAAAGTATACGCTTTTTTTACGGTTATCTCGGCTATATGCAACGTGCTTTTACCCCCCCCCATGCATGGCAAAAAGCCCGCGAAATTCGCGTGCTTTCATCGTGTGTGGATTTGATTGGTGGCGACCGGATCTCATTGTTGCAGTTTTATACGATTTTTCTGGGTTGAGGCTGTACTATTATCGAGAGAAGGGGGTGTCCCCTATATTTTTCAATATATACTGAATCTCGGCTTAGAGGAGATACTGATGTTTTGCTTTCGCCACCACGGATTTTTTACTTTGCCTGTTATTTTTTACACGTGTTCACCTGATCTCCAGCCGCCTTAGGGCAGATTTATTTATTCAGCATAAGTCGTTTTTGATAATTCAGTTTGGATAGGTGCCATCGCTCTGCGGATTGCTTTTTGAAAACTATAAGTTGTGTCTGTATTTCGTTCTTTGATATTTAAGAGATATTTATTATTAGCTGCATCAATTACGCGGCAATGAATTTCAACCTGGAGAAAAGACAGTGTACCGCCACCTGATGTCGGTGTTTCAACAAGAGAAGCTAAAATAAAGTATCTATTATTATCATTTTTTAAAGCCTGAATTAAATCATTTCGTTCAGCGACTTCGATATCAATAATCCCGCCTTTAGAAAGAGCGGTGATCGTAGTTGCGGGCGGGGCGAATACGACTTTTCCTTTTAATGACTCTTTAATTAATTCTTCCACTAATTTTGAGTCTTCCAAGGATTTATTACCAATATCTGATTTGTTTTGCACATAAATCGTTGCTATTGGAGATGCCATACAGATGGATGAAAAGCTGAAGATTATAATTAGAACCAATAAACCCGTTTTCATTCTATTCCCTCCCAAAAAGTAAAATCCATTTAGATATATCTATATATCAATGGTTTCTTTCGACAGTACAAGAATTTTTCCTGTATTTTGAAACAAATGCAGAACAGAATTTCTCACTTTTGTTGGTAGTTTCTTTCAGCAATACCAATAGTCTTTTGCAGGGCCGCGCTTACCTCCACCACGCAAAATGTATATAGCAAAATCCCGCGAAATTCGCGGGATTTCATCGTGTGTGGATTTGAATGGTGGAGGCGAGGGGAATCGAACCCCTGTCCAAAAGCATCGCCACATGGCCTTCTCCGAGCGCAGTCAGTGATTTAAATTTTGCAGTCCCAGCGCCCGCTGACAAGCTCCGGTTCCACTATCCTAGAAAAGTTTCCCTGTCGGTCCTCCAGGAGTCAGACCTTAAGGTATCTCGCATTGCGGCGCTCTGGTCCCCTGCCGCGAGAAGAGCGGGGGCAGAACGTTAGCAGACTAAGCTGCTAAAGCGTATTCGTTGTTTGCAGTTAGCAAGTTCCACCGTATTGCGGGCTGGTGGGATCCCGGCTCGCTTACCATGCCACAACTGCCCCTGTCGAAACCAGTACGCCCCCGTGTGAGGGTCGACGGTTGGCAAAAACGAATCGCTGCACGTTTGCAATATTTATTATAACACAAGACGGGCCGCCACGAAAGCCTGCACCGATCGGTCGATGTCTTGCCGCGTCGTCCGATAGGAGCAGACGCTGATCCGGATCACATCGTCGCCGTGCCAACTTGCGCCGCCGCACCAGCATTCGCCGGAAGCCTGAATCAGTTTCAGCAGTTCCTTGGTTTGCGCGGAATCGCCACTTGTGACCAGGACTTGATTGAAACAAACTTCGTTCAGGACGCTAAACCCTGCCTGACGCAAACCGTCGGCAAAGTACACCGCTTTCTGCTGCAAATCTTCGATCAGTTCAGCTACACCCGAGCGGCCGAGTGCCATCAGGGTCGCCCACAGTTCCACGGCTCTGGCCCGGCGCGACATATCGGCGCTGTACAGCATGCCATCGCGGTTTTCACTGTAAATGATGTAGGAGCCGGTCATGTGCAAAGCCTGAGTCAGTGAGTCGCGGTGGCAACACAGGATCAACCCGGAGTCATACGGTGCGTTCAGGGTTTTGTGGGCGTCGACCGACCACGAGTCAGCCAGTTCGATTCCTGCCGTCAGATGTTTTAAACGAGGAGAGGCGGCGGCCCACAGACCAAACGCGCCGTCGATATGGACCCAGGCGTCGGCTGCACGGGCTTTGCTGCAGATTTCGACGAAGGGATCAAACGCGCCGGAGTTCACATTGCCTGCCTGCAGGATCAACAAAGTGTTGCTGTCCAGTTCAGGCAATAGGTCTGCCCGCATCCTGCCTTGTTCGTCGGTCGGCACTTGAATCAGGCGATCTTTGCCCAAACCTAAAATGGACAGGGCTTTGTACACGGTGGAATGTGCACCTGCCCCAAGTACGACGCGAATCTCCGGTGCGCCGAACAGTCCGCGTGAACTGACATCCCAGCCGTTTTTCCGCAGCAGGTGGTCGCGCCCGGCGACCAAACCGCACAAACTGGCGGTGGAGGTGCCGCTGACGAAGCCTGCCGCTGTATTTTGCGGTAAGCCGAGTAAATCGACCAACCATTCTTCACATACCTCTTCCAGTACCGATACGATAGGGGAGATCACATAAAGGGCGGCGTTTTGGTCCCACACATCGACCAGCCATTTCGCCGCGAGCGCGGTGGGGACGATGCCGCCGTTTACAAAGCCGAAATATCTGCCGCCGGTCTGGGCCACGGTAGCCGGCGAGCCAAACTGATGCAGTTTTTCCAGTACGCGATAGGGGTCTACCGGCTGGTCCGGCAGTTTTTCGCGAAACACGGCCAGATTTTTGATCGCTTCTGCTTCAGGAAAAACCGGACGGTCCAGTACAGTCTGCATATAGTCGAGAGCATAGTTTTTGGCCTGCTCATAGAGTTGCCAGTCGAGGGCCTGTGTGCGCAGTTGGTCTGTGATTATCAGTTTGTCAGTCATGTTGACACCCCTTATTGGCGTTGGCGGTCGCGCAGCACGCGCTCGACTTCCCGTTTCGAGTCATGCTCGGCGGCAGCTTGGCGTTTGTCGTACAAATCTTTGCCGCTGGCCAGGGCCAGTTCTACTTTGGCCAGTCCATGCGACAGGTACAGTTTTAGCGGCACCAACGTATAGCCTTTTTCGCGGGTTTTGCCGAGCAGACGCACGATTTCCGCTTTGTGCATCAGTAGTTTGCGGTTGCGGCGCGGTTCGTGATTGAACCGGTTGCCTTGTTCATAGGGGCTGATGTGGGCGCTAATCAAAAACATTTCGCTGTTTTCCACTTTGGCGTAGGAGTCGGTCAGGTTGGCCCGACCGCCCCGCAGTGATTTGATTTCGGTGCCGGTCAGTACGATGCCGGCTTCAAATGTTTCGTGAATATGGTATTCGTGCCGGGCTCTACGGTTTTCGGCGACGATCTTTATGCTTTGATTTTTTCCCGCCAAGGGGGTTCACCTCTTTTTGTTTTGCTTTTCTTTTATTGGGGGCAGCGTTTGCTTTTCGAGTGGATGGGTTTGCCCTGCGCTGCTTTGCTCCGGTCGGTCTGGTTCGGCTTTGCGGAGCTCCGCCTGCCAGTATGAAGTCCAGGTTGCGTTCGGACGGACTGGCCTTGATTAGTTCGACAGTTACGGCGTCACCCAGCCGGAAGCGTTTTTTCAGCCGCTCGCCAATCAGGCAGTGCTGGTCTTCCAGGTATTGATAGTAATCGTCTTGCAGCGAAGAAACATGGACCAGGCCTTCCACGCCGTTTTCCAGTTCGACAAAGAAGCCAAACCCGGTGACTCCGGCAATGATCGCCGGGAATTCATCGCCGACAAACTGTTGCATGTATTCGGCGACTTTCATGTCGACCGATTCCCGCTCGGCATCGGTAGCGGCGCGTTCCCGGTCGGAACAGTCAGAGGCGATCTGCGGCAGTTGCGACTGCAGCTGCTCTTTGCGCTGGGCTGACAGCTGTCCGGCAAACGTCTCGCGCAGCAGGCGATGGACGATCAGGTCGGGGTAGCGCCGGATCGGTGAAGTGAAGTGCGTGTAGTATTTGGCAGCCAGGCCGAAGTGGCCGGCGTTTTCTGATTCGTAGCGGGCTTGCTTCAGGGAGCGCAGCATCAGGGTTGAGACCATTTTTTCCTCCGGCTTGCCTTCCATCCACTTCAGGGCTTTTTGCAAATCCATCGGGCTGACATTGGTCCAGGCGCCGATGCGTTGGCCGAGGCCGCGCAGCAAGTCAGCCATCTTGGCCATTTTTTCCGGGTCGGGATCGGCGTGGACGCGGAAAATAAAAGGGATTTCGCGTCGGTCCATATGTTCGGCGACCGTTTCGTTGGCAGCCAGCATAAATTCTTCGATGATCGACTCGGCGACCGAGCGGGATCTTTTTTCAATGGCAATCGGCACGCCCCGGTCGTCTAGCTTGATTTTGAGTTCCGGCAGATCAAAGTCGATTGCGCCGCGGCGAAACCGCTTTTGTCGCAGGGCGGCGGCGAGGGTTTCCATTTTTTCCAGCATCGGTACGAGCGGCGCATATTGTTCGCGCAAGGCGGCGTCTTTATCGGCGAGAATTCGCCGGACAATATTATAACTCAGGCGGGTGCGGACGCGGATCACACTGGCGAACAATTCATACTTGATGACTTTGCCGCTGCTGTCGATAACCATCGTTGCTGAGAGAGTCAGCCGGTCCTCGCCGTGGTTGAGGCTGCAGATGCCGTTGGACAGGCGGTGCGGCAACATCGGAATGACCCGGTCCACCAAATACACGCTGGTGCCGCGTTGGCGCGCTTCCTGATCGAGCGGCCGGTTTTCCCGCACATAGTGACTGACATCGGCGATGTGAACGCCAAGCCGGAACAGATCGGGTCCGATTTGCTCCACATGCACCGCATCGTCCAGGTCTTTGGCGTCTTCGGAATCGATGGTGACGGTGGCCAGTTCGCGCAAATCGCGACGGCCAGTCAGTTCATCCGGCAGAATTGCTGTGGCGATCTGGTCGGCTTCTTGCGCCGCTGCCGGCGGAAAATCGGTCGGCAGTTGATGCACGGCCATGACGGTCAAAACATCGACACCCGGTTCGCCCAGCTTGCCAAGGATTTGCGTGACGCGTCCTTCGGCTTTTTTCTCTTGCTTGGGCCAGCGAGTGATTTCTACGACGACCTGATCGCCGGGGCGCGCCGCCGCGGCTGATTTTTTGGGAATGATGATCTCGGCGGCCAGTTTGCCGTCGGTTGGCTGCACCAGGCCCAGACCGCGCGAGTTGATGCTGAACGTGCCGACAATGTGGGTATTGGCGCGTTCAAGGATTTTTACGATTTCGCCTTCGGCTTTGCGGCCGTCGGCAAGCTGGCGTTCTTGTACGCGAATTTGTACGGTGTCGCCATGCATCGCATCGAGCATTTTTTCGCGGGGAATATAGACATCAGACACGGCCTTGTCGGCGGAAATGACAAAGCCAAATCCCTTGCCTGACATCTGCAGCCGTCCTTCAAACAAATTGTCGGGTGATTTCACCGGCGTATTCATGATGGATCGATAACGAATACTTTTGCCGTGCCCTGGGCCGTGACTGTGCCGTCCGGCAGTTCGATCGTTCCTTCCGTTTCATACAGGCGGCCTTTGCTGTTGGTGATGCGGCCTTTGATCAGCAGCGGCACACCAATTGGCGTTGGTTTGTTGTAGCGCACTTCCAGCCGCCCAGTTACTGCGTTCATGCCTTTGGCGTAAAGATAACGGGCCATGATTTCGTCGAGCAGCGTGCTGACAATGCCGCCATGCATGATGCCGTCATACCCCTGATGTTGGGGCTGGCCGGTAAACTGGCTGATGTAGGTGTCGTCCTGCTCGCGAAAGCTGAGCTTCAGGCCGAATGGGTTTTTTGGGCCGCAGGCAAAGCACCATTCGTTTCTTTTATCTCTTTCATCTGTAACTGTCGAAATTGTATCCATTAAAATTCTCCTTTTACTTTCTGGTAATCGCCTGCGTTCCGTTTAGCACCGGTTTTAGCCAAAGTGCGGGATCGTCAGGCATGGGGCGAAGATCCTCTATGTTATACAGCTGGGGATTGGCCAGATATTGCGCGGTAAATCCTTTGGCAACCGAATAAACGTCACCAGTTGCCGGGCGGTGCAGTCGCTCCAGTCCCAGCAGTTCGTCGGCGCGTTTTTCCGCCAGCATGTCATCGGCTGGCAGCCGTTTTTCCCAGGCCAGAGCCATCGCATCCAATACCGGTTTCAACGAGTTGCCGGGATCAAGCAGTACCGGCGAATCTTCGGCCCGGTCTTTTTTGCATTTCTTTTCGTAACTGGTCGACAGTTTGAAGGAACGGCCAATTTTCAGCAGTTCCGGCAATTGTTCGTTCAATTTTCCTTTGGGCGCGGTCAGGCCGTACATCATAAAACCCATGCCGATTCCGCCACCCGGCGCACTGCGAAATTCGGCAGCCGGGACGGTAGTAATGGCAATCAGCCCTTCACCCAGTTGATTGTCCTGAACAAATAAAATGCGGATGATCGCCGACTGTGTGTCGATATAATCCAGTGTTTTTTTCTGCGGCGTGACGGCGATGGGTTCGACGACGCGCAAACCGGGGCGGTTGGGCAAATAGGCGCGAATCGTTTGCATCTGGAAAACTTGCGGCATAAACCGGACAAAGTTTTCCGGCGTCATCGGTTTTACCACCGGCATGTCGCGGCGATTCAGCGACTGGCCGCTCATCGATTCATACTGCAGGTCGCTCGATTTTTGTTCCTGGCTCATGTAGACCGGACCAAAGCGGGGGAAGAAGAACAGTTGCTGCAACGGGGCAGCCTGATTTTGCAGATACAAAGTTAGTGTATCACATTCGCCGGCCTGGAAAAATTGCCAGTTCGCTGGTTGTTCGAGTGTGAAAGTGATTTCCGGCGCGACCGGGGTGGTCGGTTTGGCAGGCGCTTTCGCGGCGAATGAAATTGTTGGCAGGATGCACAGTGCTAATAGCAAACAGCTGAGCGTCAGGCAGGCCCGACGAAAATAACGGCGATTGATTATGATCAGATTTCATTCCTCCTTGGCATTGCTGGACAAAAACTCGCTGACTTTTTTAAATACGGTTTCCCGCTCGCTATCAAGAGTGACGACATGGCCGGATTTTTCCAGCCATAGCAATTCTTTTTGGGCGGAACCGAGATTGTCATAGATGAATGAAGCGCTTTCCGGGCGGACGGTATGTTCGCGCCGCGACTGGACGAGCAGGGTCGGGCAGCTAATCTTGCCCAGGTCGCCTTTGACGGAGTCGATCAAATCGAGCAAACTAGACAAACTGGACAATGGCGTCTGGTCGTAGCCAGCACTGTAATGCGGTTCCAGATTATAGGCGCGGCGCTTTTTCGGCACAAAACGCCGAAATAGTCTATATAATGGCAATAAGGGGATTTGACGGTTGGCCAGAAATATCGGCGTACTAAGCGCTGCCAGCCGATGCACGGGATATTCGGCTGCCAGTTTCAGTGACAACAGGCCGCCCATCGACAGGCCCACGACATTAATTTCCTGGCACAGGCCGCTTAGCAAATGCCAGCCGTCGACAGCCGCCCCGTACCAGTGACGCCAGCCAGTGGGTTCCATATCTTGCACTACGGTGCCGTGGCCGGGCAGGCGAACCGCCAGAACCGTAAAACCATGTCCCGACAAATTTTTGCCGAGCAGGCGCATTTCAGCCGGTGAACCAGTAAAACCGTGTACTAAAAGAACGCCGCGCGGTCCTCCCGGCATTAGGAACGGTTCAGCGCCAGGCATCAGTTTTATTCGGTCGTTCAAATCCTTCAAGGGCAATTCCTCCGCAGTCTCTAGTTCAAGAATTCCACAAAAGGATGCTCAAACCCTGCATATAGTATAGTATAATATTTAAAATAGCATGCAAGGAGGTTTCCATGTCAAGGCCAATTTATGTTATCGGGCACCGTAATCCCGATACTGATTCTATTTGTTCGGCGATCGGCTATGCACATTTGAAGCAGTCGCTCGGCGATACGGCGGTTCCTGCCCGGGCCGGCAAAATTAACGCAGAGACGCGGTTTGTTCTGGAACGTTTCGGGGTGGAGACGCCGGTATTGATTCCGGATTTGTACCCGCGGGCGCGCGATATCATGTCACCGACATCGGTAACAATCCATCCGGAGCAGACGATCAAGGAACTGGGCGAGCGGATGCGGGAAAGCCGGGGCAAGTCGGCAGCGGTCATAGATGAGAAAGGAAGCCTGCTCGGCATCGTTTCGGTAGGCGATCTGGCGCATCGATATTTCGAAGAACTGGAGATGCCTGACCTTGCGTCAGCGCAAGTGACGTTTCGCGGCATATTGGCAGTGCTGGACGGCAGGGTAGAGGTGGCTGGAGAAATCGACCGGACCGTTCGCGGCAAGATATGGATCGCTGCGGCGAAAGCCGAGACTTTTCGCAAACTGATTCACGAGGGCGATATCGCGCTGGCGGGCGACCGCGAAGAAGCGCAGCTGACGCTGCTGGAATGCGGGATTGACATGCTGATCCTGACCGGGAATGCCAGTGCCAGCAATGCGTTGCGCGAAGCGGCGGCCGTGCGGGGAACGGTGATTTATCGCACCCGGTTTGATACCTATACGGCTGCCAGGTTGATTAATCAAAGCATTCCCGTCCGTGTCGTCATGCAAACCAACGTTGTGAGTTTCAGACCATCGGATTTGGTCAGTGATATTCGCGAAATTACCGTGCGGACCCGCTATCGTAACTATCCGGTCACTGAAAACGGCAAAGTGATCGGCATGATTAACCGTGACCGCTTGATTGTGCCGGAGCGGGTAAAAGTGGTACTGGTCGATCACAATGAAAAAACCCAGGCGGTTGAAGGGGTTGAAGAAGCCCATATCATTGAAATCGTCGACCATCATCGGCTGGGCGGCCTGGAAACAGGCGAGCCGATTTTTATCCGGCACGATCCGGTAGGCTCCACCTGCACTATCGTAGCCAGTATGCATTGGCATCGTAATGTGGAGATTCCGGCGAATATTGCCGGACTGCTGCTAGCCGGGGTCCTGTCAGATACTTTGCTGTTTAAATCTCCCACCGTCACCCAGCAGGACAAGGACGTGGCTGAGCGACTCGCTTCCATTGCCGGTGTCGATTTGCAGGAATTCGGCATGGCGCTATTGCGGGCCGGGTCACGATTTAACGATGTGGAGCCGGAGGAAATCGTTCGCCATGATCTGAAAGAATTCCAGATCGGCGAGTATCGGGTGGCCATCAGCCAGGTATCGGTCATGGATGCGGCGGACATGCTGGTGAATCGGTGGGAAGCCTTGGGCGGAGCGTTGCTGAGTCTGCGGCAAAAAGAAGGCTTCGAACTGGCGCTGCTGATGGTGACCGATATACTGAATGAGACGACGCACCTGCTGTTTGCCGGCAAGCCGGTTAGCTTGCTCAGACGGGCGTTTGGCGAAGAGAATGAAGAAAATACATTCGTTTTGCCTGGCACGATGTCACGCAAAAAACAAGTGGTGCCTTTACTGGTCGAGGCGGCAAGGATGGAAGATCAAGGGTAACAAAAAAGGTGCGGCAAATGCCGCACCTTTTTTTATGAGTAGAATTTCTGCTATCAATCGGTGCCTATCCGCATCCGATAGAAAGAGCGCCATACGAAGTAGAGGGCAATGGCCAGAAATACTGCGCCGATATAGGGAGCGATATTTTTGAATGCATCGGAAATGGCAATCTCCATCGCCAACAAACCAAACAGTGTCGTGAATTTAATGATTGGGTTCAACGCGACTGAAGAGGTGTCTTTAAACGGATCGCCAACAGTATCGCCGACGACTGTCGCATCATGCAGGGGGCTGCCTTTTTCTTTCAGATCAACTTCCACCACTTTTTTGGCATTGTCCCAACAACCGCCGGCGTTAGCCATGAAAATTGCCTGGAACAGACCGAATACTGCAATGGAGATGAGATAAGATACAAAGAACGCAACCGGTTCATTGTTGCCGCCTTGCGGTGCGGACAGACAGGCAAAGGCCATCGCAAACGAGAAGATGGCGACGAAGATGTTGAACATGCCGGCTTGGGCATATTGGGTGCAAATTTTGACCACTTCTTTTGAAGCTTCGATGGATGCAGACTGGCTGGCGGTTTCATCAAGCTGAATGTGCTGCTTGATATATTCGACGGCTCGGTAAGCACCAGTGGAAACGGCCTGAATGGAGGCGCCGGTGAACCAGTAGATTACAGAACCGCCACACAGGAATCCTAAAATGGTATAAGGATTGAGCAGGTTCAGAATGGTTTCCGGCTCGACGCCCAAGACGCCCTTGATGACCAAGATGAGCGAGAAAATCATGGTTGTCGCACCGACGACTGCAGTGCCGATGAGCACCGGTTTTGCCGTCGCTTTGAATGTATTTCCGGCGCCGTCATTGGCTTCCAGATAATACTTTGCTTTTTCAAAATCAGGCTTGAAACCGAAGTCGCGGGCAATTTCCTTTTCGATGTCCGGAATTGTTTCAATCAGCGACAATTCATAGATGGATTGCGCATTGTCGGTAACCGGACCATAACTGTCTACGGCGATCGTTACCGGTCCCATGCCGAGGAAGCCGAAGGCGACCAGGCCAAAGGCAAAGATGGACGGGTAAATCATAATGCCTGCCAACCCATAGTTACTGGCGAAATAGGCTGCAAACATCAGTGCCGCGAAAACCATTCCCTGCCAGAAAGCGCTGAAGTTGCCGGCAACCAGACCAGCCAGGATATTCAGGGAGGCGCCGCCTTCACGTGACGCTTTGACAACTTCCTGAACGTGTGTCGATTTGCCGCTGGTGAATACTTTCGTAAACTCAGGAATCAATGCGGCGCCTAAAGTGCCGCAACTGATAATAACCGAAAGCACCACCCAGAGGAGAGGCCCTTTAGTGGCCACGACGGTGCCGGGACCGATCAGGTAGTAACTGACGATGAAGGTAACAAAGATGGAGAGAATGGAGGTCAGCCAAACGAGGTTCGTCAGTGGCTGCTCAAAGTCAAAGTCATCCTGATTGCCGTATTTCATTTCGCTGATAACTTTGTTGCAGTAGAAGGAGGTAACGGAAGTGATAATCATCAGTATCCGCATAACGAATATCCAGGTCAAAAGCGTTGCTTGCAGGACAGGATCAACTGCCAGCACGATAAAGGAAATCAGCGCAACACCAGTGACACCATAAGTTTCAAATCCATCCGCAGTCGGTCCGACGCTGTCCCCGGCATTGTCCCCGCAGCAATCGGCAATAACGCCCGGGTTACGGGGGTCATCTTCCTTAATTTTGAATACTATTTTCATCAGGTCCGAGCCAATATCGGCAATTTTGGTGAAGATGCCACCAGCAATTCTGAGAGCACTGGCGCCCAGAGATTCCCCGATGGCAAATCCGATGAAACTCGCCCCTGCGAGATCACGCGGCATGTAGAGGATGATTAGCAGCATCATGATAAGTTCGACACAAATCAAAAGCACGCCGATGCTCATGCCGGCATCCAGAGGAATGTTCAAAAGGCGCAACGGTTTGCGCTCCAGGGAAGAGAAGGCCATTCGGCTGTTGGCCAGCGTGTTCATCCGAATTCCATACCAGGCAACGCTGTAAGAACCCAAAATGCCGATAACGGTCCAGGCCAGAATCAGCATCACCCCGCTTGCCGAGGTGTGTTGCAGGTAACCAAAGTAGAAAGTGATACAGATTCCGATAAAGAACAGAAGAATGCACAACAGTTTTCCTTGTTGGATCAGATACGTTTTACATGTTGCGTAGATGATATCAGCTACGTTTAACATAGAGACGTGGGCACGTAGTGATTTGACACGCGTAAATTGGTAGAAACCGAAAACCATTCCCAGGATGCAGACTCCGAGGCCGATAACCAGTAAGTTGCTTTGGGAGGCATTCAAGTCAGGGATTATAAGATTGGCCTCGCTTGCAAAGGCAACATTTACGGAAGAAAGCAACGGAAGTAGCAAAAACATGACTTTAGTGATAAAATCCGGTACCTTTTTTAGCACTTTTTTTGTCCCCTTTCATGTAACTATGTAAGTTTTGCGCAACAAAACTTTACTGGAACTCAAACGACTTATATCGCTGAGACGCACCCCTGATCCCCAATCAACGCCCTCCTTGTAAAATGTCGCACAATTCGCGCAAAACCGACAAATAACCCGTGCAATGAAATGATATAGAATATATCAAATCGCGAAAAAAAAGAAATATGTAGCCTAATGTGTCTGCGAAAAAGCGGCGGCACGATTGCACCGCCACTTTGTTTGCAAAACTAAACTATTGCATCATGCGAACCAGCGCCATGGTAATGACTCCAAACAGCAATCCTAATACCATTGTTGTTTTGGCCAGCATTTCGTCGAGCCCTTTTTTCTTTCCACCAAACAGCGTTTCTGCTCCACCGGCAATCGAACCAGAAAGTCCGGCGCTTTTTCCGGACTGAAGAACGACAGATGCGATTAGCGCAATGCAGATGATAGCTTCAAGAACCATCAATATTGTAAGCAATGTTTCGGCACCCCCCAACTTTACTGCTATATTTTATCACAGGCGCTTTCGGCTTGACAATCGCTTTATTAAGAAAATTTCAATAAAAAAACAGGCTGATCATTTCGGTCAGCCTGCAATCTCAGTAAATAGGGATTTATAGCCCATGAACTACTTTTTTAAGTTGTAAAATACTTTGCGTCCGCCGAAATAAGCAGCGGTGCCCAGCAGTTCTTCGATCCGCAACAGTTGGTTGTATTTTGCGACTCGGTCCGTACGGGCCGGGGCGCCGGTTTTAATCTGGCCGGCATTGGTTGCTACAGCGATATCAGCGATGGTCGCATCTTCTGTTTCACCGGAACGGTGCGATACTACGGCAGTGTAGCCAGCGCGTTTCGCCATTTCGATTGTATCGAAGGTTTCGGTTAATGTGCCAATTTGGTTGACTTTGATCAGGATCGAGTTGGCGGTGCCGGTTTCGATGCCACGGGCCAGGCGTTCGGTATTGGTGACAAAAAGATCATCGCCGACGATCTGGATTTTGTGGCCCAGTTTTTCGGTCATCAGTTTCCAGCCATCCCAGTCATCTTCGGCCAGTCCGTCTTCAATCGAAATGATCGGATATTTTTCGCACAATTGAGCGTAGAAGTCGACCATCTCGGCGGGAGTTTTCACGACGCCTTCGCCTTCGAGATGATATTTTCCGTCTTTGAAAATTTCCGATGCGGCGGTATCCAGTGCGATGCAGATCTGTTCGCCCGGTTTATAGCCGGCTTTTTCAATCGCGGCGATAATCACCTGGATTGCTTCTTCGTTGGAACTGAGATTGGGGGCAAAGCCACCTTCGTCGCCAATGGCTGTGCTGAGTTTCTTGGCCTTGAGTACTGCTTTCAGCGAATGGTACACTTCGACGGACATCCGCAGCGCTTCGGAGAAGCTCGCGGCGCCGACCGGCATGACCATGAATTCCTGGATGTCCACATTATTGTCGGCATGTTTGCCGCCATTTAATATGTTCATCATCGGGACGGGAAGCTGTTTGGCGTTGAAGCCGCCCAAATATTGATACAGAGGCATGTCAAGCGAAGATGCGGCGGCTTTGGCTACTGCCATCGAGACGCCGAGAATGGCATTGGCACCCAGACGTCCTTTGTTTGGCGTACCATCCAACTCAATCATCGCCTGGTCGATGGAAACCTGGTCCAGTGCGTTCATGCCGATGAGTTCGGGCCCGATTTCGCAATTGACGTTATCTACTGCATTGCGGACACCTTTGCCCAGATAGCGGTCTGCTTCGCCGTCACGCAGTTCCACTGCTTCGTGCGTTCCGGTGGAGGCGCCGGAGGGAACCGCTGCCCGGCCGAGCGAACCGTCTTCAAGCAAAACGTCTACTTCGATGGTAGGATTTCCGCGGGAATCGAGAATTTCGCGAGCAAATACATCTTCAATAATCATGGCAATCACCTCTATGTTTATTTTGTAATCAGACTACGTCCGGTCATGGACGATGGCTGCGCTAACCCGGCCAGATCGAGAATGGTGGGGGAGATATCGGCTAAGATGCCTGGGTGGAGAGTGCTTTGTTTATACTTTTCCGAGACCAGAGTAAACGGAACTTCATTGGTGGTATGCTGCGTGAATGGCTCACCGCTGACGGGGTCGACCATCATATCGGCATTGCCGTGATCAGCAGTGATGAGCAAAGCGCCGCCTTGTTCCAGCACGAGGTCGGCGATTTTGCCGATGCAACAGTCGACGGTTCGTACCGCTTGGATGACTGCCGGCATGATGCCGGTATGCCCGACCATGTCGCCATTGGCGAAATTGCAGATAATCAGGTCATACTGACGGGACCGCAGTGCGGCCAGTATTGCTTCGGTCAGTTCCGGCGCACTCATTTCCGGCTGCAGGTCGTACGTGGCCACCTTGGGCGAGGGAATCAGTTGGCGATCTTCGCCAGCACAGGGGTTTTCTTCGCCGCCGTTGAAAAAATAGGTGACATGGGCGTATTTTTCAGTTTCAGCGATTCTGAGTTGATGGTAGCCGGCGCGGCTGAATATTTCGCCCAGCGTATCTTTGAGATATTGCGGCGGATAAGCGACCGGCGCATCAAAGGTTTCATCATATTGGGTGAGTGAAGCATAATGCACGGGAAAGAAGCCGTTGCGACGGGGAAAATCAGCAAAATCAGAAAAGATGAAAGCCCGGGTCAACTGACGTGCCCGGTCGGGGCGGAAATTAAAGAAGATGATCCCGTCGTTGGCTTTGATGCCGCAAGCAGGGCAAGAAGAAACGATAGTCGGTTTCACGAATTCATCCGTCTCGCCACGCGCATAGGCAGCGTCGACTGCCTGATGGGCTGTCGGAGATTGGAATCCTTCGCGGTAAACCAAGGCTGCATAAGCCTGCTCGGTTCGTTCCCAGCGCTTATCGCGGTCCATCGCATAATAACGGCCAATGACGGTCGCAATTTTGCCGACGCCGATTTCTGCCATTTTGGCTTCCAACTGGTCGATGAAAAGATTTGCCGAAGACGGTGCGGTATCGCGGCCGTCGAGGAACGCATGCACGTAAACCTGGCTGATGTTTTGTCGTTTGGCCAGTTCCACCAGGGCAACCACGTGATCAAGATGACTGTGGACTCCACCGTCGGACAACAATCCCATCAGGTGCAGCGCGGCGCCTGATTGTTTAACCTGTTGCATTGCGTTCAGCAACACCGGATTAGTGAAAAAATCACTATCGCGGATTGCTTTGGAAATCCGGGTCAGCTCCTGGTAGACAATACGGCCTGAACCGATATTCAGATGCCCGACCTCGGAATTGCCCATTTGTCCGTCCGGTAGTCCGACTGCCTCGCCGGAACATTTTAAAGACGTAGACGGGTACTTCGCCATCAATTTTGAAATGTGCGGCGTACCGGCCTGAATAATGGCATTGGATGGGTCATCGGTGCGTCCGATGCCCCATCCGTCAAGGATTGCCAGTAAAATCGGCGAATTTAAATGCGCCAAAATCGTTGTCTCCTTTTATTTGCTTGCCGTAGTAAAGTTGACAATGCGTGAGAAGTCGGCAACTTTCAGACTGGCGCCGCCAACCAGGGCGCCGTCGATGTCGGAGGAGCCCATCAGCTCGTCAACATTATCCGGCTTTACACTGCCGCCATATTGAATCCGCATTGCATCGGCGGCGGAAGTGCCCAGCATGCCGGTCAGGGTCAGGCGGATAAAGGCGCAGACCGCATTGGCGTCAGCGGCGGACGCAGTGCGCCCGGTGCCGATCGCCCAGATCGGTTCATAGGCGATGATGACTTTTTTGGCGCTTTCCGAGTCCAGCCCGTCCAGGCCGATTTTTATCTGGCGGCTGACCACGGTGGAAGTAATGCCTGCTTCGCGTTCAGACAACGATTCGCCGACACAGACGATCGGTGTCAGATTGGCTGCCAGTACTGCCTTTAACTTGCGGTTGACATTTTCGTCGGTTTCGGCGAAAAACTGACGCCGTTCCGAGTGGCCGAGGATGACATACTCGCAACCGGCATCTTTGAGCATGGCAGGTGAAATTTCACCCGTGAAGGCGCCTTTTTCTTCCCAGTGCACGTTTTGTGCGCCAAGCTTGATATTGGTGCCTGCCACTACCGGGTTGACTGCGGATAACGAAGTGAACGGCGGGCATACGACGATTTCCCGGTCAGTGAGATGGGCGACAGCTGGAACCAGTTCGCGTGCCAAGGCAACTGATTCGCCAATAGTATTGAACATTTTCCAGTTGCCGGCGATGACGGGTTTTCTTTTACTATGCACGGAACAACACTTCCTAAATTTCTTATTTGTTGGTCAGGGCAGCAACGCCAGGCAAAATTTTGCCTTCGAGAAACTCGAGCGATGCACCGCCCCCGGTGGAAATATGGGTGATTTTGTCAGCCAGACCGACTTTTTCCAGCGCCGCAACCGAGTCGCCGCCGCCTACTATGCTGACGGCCTGCGAGTGGGCGACCGCCTGGGCGACAAATTCGGTTCCTTTGGCAAAGGCGTCCATTTCAAACACGCCCATCGGTCCGTTCCAGACGATGGTTTTGGCATTGGCTAATGCCTGGGCGAATGCAGCTGAGGAGGCAGGGCCGATATCGAGCGCCATTTCCTCCGGTCCGATTGCATCTGCGGCTACAACCCTATTGGCAGCATCGGCGGCGAATTTTTCCGCCACAACGACGTCGGAAGGCAGTAACAGCTTGACGCCGCTGGCTTTAGCCTGAGCGATCAGATCTTTGGCCAGGGGGATTTTGTCGGGTTCAACCAGTGATTTGCCGACGCTAAAGCCCTGGGCCGCAATGAAAGTGTTGGCCATGCCGCCGCCGATCAGCAGGGCATCGACCTTGGTCAGCAAATTGGCGATAACGCCGATCTTGTCCGACACTTTGGCGCCGCCGATAATTGCAACGTATGGGCGCTCGGGATTGGTCACCGCCCGGCCCAGGAAGTCCAGTTCTTTTTCCATCAGGAAACCAGCGACAGCCGGCAGAAACTTGGTGATTCCTTCGACGGAGGCATGCGCCCGGTGAGATACACCAAAGGCATCATTGACAGCAACATCGGCCAACGCGGCCAGACCTTTGGCAAATGCGGGATCGTTTTTTTCTTCTTCCGGGTGAAAGCGCAGGTTTTCCAGCATCAGGACTTCACCTGGCTGCAGCGCCTTGGCGGCTGCTTCGGCTACCGGACCGACACAGTCACTGGCAAATTTCACTTCTTTACCCAGCAGGGAAGACAAGTGGGCAGCAACCGGCGCCAGGGAAAATTCGGGCGTCGGGCCGTTCTTGGGGCGACCGAAGTGCGCCCCAAGAACCAGCGATGCTCCCTGTGCCAGCAGATAGGTCAAGGTCGGCAAAGTAGCGCTGATGCGTGTGTCATCAGTGATATTTCCGGCTTTGTCCATCGGCACGTTATAATCAACGCGGACAAAAACCCGCTTCCCTTTGACGTCAAGATCGCGGATTGTTTTTTTGTTCAAGTCCGGCTCCTCCTACAATCCTTTTTTGCCGATGTAGACAATCAGGTCGATGACACGGTTGGAGTAACCCCACTCATTGTCATACCAGCCGATTACTTTCAGTTGTGTGCCATCGACGACCATGGTGGAATCTGCATCGATGATACAAGAATGGGGATTGCCATTATAGTCTTTCGATACCAGCGGTTCGTCGCTGTAAGCAAGGATGCCTTTGAGCGGACCGGCGGCAGCCGCTTTCAGGGCTGCGTTTACTTCCTCAACGGTGACCGGCTTTTCCATTTCTGCTACGAGGTCGGTGAGCGAAACATTCGGGGTGGGAACGCGCAGGGCAAAACCATTCAGTTTGCCTTTGAGCTCCGGCAGAACCAGTGCAACAGCCTTGGCAGCGCCGGTGGTTGTCGGGATGATCGACATGGCGGCGGCACGGGCCCGACGCAGGTCTTTGTGCGGCAGGTCGAGAATCATCTGGTCGTTGGTATAGGAGTGGACGGTAGTCATCATGCCGTGCTTGATGCCGAAAGATTCATGGATGACTTTGGCCATCGGCGCCAGGCAGTTGGTGGTGCAGGAAGCATTGGAAATGATGTGGTGCTTGGCGGCATCGTATTTATTTTCATTGACGCCCATTACGATGGTAATGTCTTCGCCTTTGGCCGGAGCGGAGATGATGACTTTTTTAGCGCCGGCTTTGATGTGGGCGGCAGCTTTATCGGCGTCGGTGAACCGGCCTGTCGACTCAACGACTACATCGATGCCCAGAGCGCCCCAGGGCAGGGCTGCGGGATCCTTTTCAGCAAGGACTTTGATTGCTTTGCCGTTGACGATGATAGAATCTTTTTCGGCTTTTACTTCGGCGTCCAGAATTCCATGGATAGAGTCGTACTTAAGCAAATGGGCCAGCGTTGCGGCATCCGTCAGGTCGTTTACTGCTACGATTTCCAGCGCCGGATTGGTCAGAGCCGCCCGAAATGCGTTGCGCCCGATACGGCCAAACCCGTTAATTCCTACTTTGATTGTCATAAATAGTTCCTCCAATCATTTTAATCTTGTCGGACAATTTAGTTTTAATTTTGAAAATTCGACAAACCTGTCTGTTCTCCTGCCGAAATACTAAATTGCACCAAATTTCATAGTAATTATTCACCATTGGCCTGCATATTCCTGCCAAGGATACTATTAAATATGTGTAAGGAACAAAATGGACAAAGCCTGAAAAATCTGGGAGAATTAACAAAGACGGTGCATAGCGCCCAAAAGGAGGACTTCGGTTCATGCAATCGGTTGCCATCATATTAATAGTGTTATGTACTGTTGTAGTGCTGTTGCACCGCAAAGTGGAAATCGGCCATGCGATGCTGGCGGGGTCGGTTATTTTGACCGTGATGACGCTATCGTCTCCCCTGCTGTTTTTCGGTTCCGTTGTCAAAACAGGCCAGCACTCTAACACCTGGGAAATACTGATCGCCCTATATTTCGTCATGTGTCTGGAGTATCAGCTGCGTACCAGTGGATTGTTGGATAAAGTGATGGCGGCGGCGCGACGGAAACTGATCAGTGATAAGTTTTTGCTGGCAGGCATGCCGGCATTTCTTGGTTTTTTGCCTTCATTGGGTGGTGCGGTGTTTTCGGCACCGATGGTGGAAAATGCAAGCCGAAGCTATGACATGACGCCGGAACAAAAGACGGCGGTGAATTATTGGTTTCGTCACATTTGGGAGTATGTCAATCCGATCATGCCGGGGTTGCTGCTTACCGGCCAGATTACCCGGATTCCGTTGCCGGACCTGATCCAGTCAATGGCAATATTCGTGGTTGCAGCTATCGTGATTGGCTGGATTGTTTGCCTGGCGGGAATAAAGGAAAAAACAGTGAACCAAACTGAGGACAAAGCGGAAGAGCCGACTATGGAAGCGCCGGCGCCAAGTAACGGGTTGAATCCGATACTCTGGACTGCCGGACCGATCTTGCTCAATATATTTCTGGTTGTGTTCTTCCACTTCGCGGCGTCTGTTTCCATGGCCATTGTGGTTTTGCTAATGGTAGTGGTTTTGCGGCAGCATACTGCGGATATCAAAGCGATGCTGCGGCATGGACTAGACCGGAAGTTGCTATGGGGGATCGCCAGTATCCTGTTGTTTCAACAAGTCCTGCAAGACACGGGCGTACTCAGCGGAGTGGTGAAAATGCTGGAAACCTACGGAATACCTGCCATGATCGTGGCTGGAACTTTGGCGTTTGCCGGCGGAATTCTCACCGGAACTTCGGGCGGGTTTGTTGCGCTGTCGATGCCGGTCATTGTGGCGATGTCACCGGGGGATATAGTTGCCGTATCGGTAGGATTTGTTATGGGGACTGCCGGACAGATGCTGTCGCCGATGCATTTGTGCTTATTGGTTTCGCTGCGCTATTTTGGCGCAGATTTTGCCCGTAGCATGACTCCGGTCGCGATTATGCAAGCGCTGATGATCGGAGTGCTTTTTCTGCGGTATGGAGTTTTTTAGCAGGATTTAATCAGACAAGCGCCGAAGAGCAAAATAGAATAACCGCAAACGAGAGGAGTTGCAGTCCGTGGGTGATCATTTCCAATTTACCCGGAATTACAATGACTTGAGTACCAACAAAGGGTTTCAGTTTGAGTTTTGCTGTGATCGTTGCGGCACTGGGTATCGTACGAAATTCAAGTCTTCCGCTTCAGGAATGCTGACTGAAGCGTTGGACACCGCCGGCAGCATCTTTGGCGGCCTGTTTGGTCAGGCAGCGGATGTAAGCGAGCGGGTGCGGTCGGCAGGTTGGCAGCAGTCCCGCGACGAAGCGTTTATCGAAGCGATTGAAGAATTGCAGCCCGACTTTATCCAATGTCCGCGTTGTTCGACATGGGTGTGCCGGAAAAGCTGCTGGAATAATAAAAAAGGCTTATGCAAAGAATGCGCTCCCGACCTGGGGGTAGAAATGGCGGCGGCGCAGGCCAGCAAGTCGGTCGAGGAAGTTTGGGCGAACGCTCAGATGGCCGAAGAAGACAAGCATCTGTCCGAACAGGACTGGCGCGAAGGAATCCGGGCCAATTGCCCTGAGTGCGAAGCACATCTGGCGAATAATGTGAAATTCTGTCCGGAATGCGGGGCAAAGATAAAACAAGTGGCTTTTTGCGGACAGTGTGGTGGGAAGTTGACTCCCGGCGCCAAATTTTGTCCAGAGTGTGGAGCCAAAGCAGGAGGATAAAAATGAAACTGTGGTTGACGGAGAAACAGACAGAGAATCTGGGGATGTCATGCCGGATTCGCGAAACTTTATTTGTCGGGCAATCCGGATTTCAAAAGGTGGTTGTGGCCGATTCTTATGAGTTTGGCAGGATGCTGGTATTGGATGACGTATTTCAAACATCGCTGTTTGATGAATTTATTTACCATGAGATGATTGCCCATGTGCCATTGTTCACTCACCCGACGCCGAAAAAGGTCCTGGTTATCGGCGGCGGTGATGGCGGGGCTGTGCGCGAAGTAGTGCGCCATGCAGCGGTGGAAAGCGTCGAAATGGTCGAAATCGATGGAATGGTGGTAGACGCCAGCAAAGAGTATCTGCCGGAAATCAGCTCGGCCATGCGGGACGGGCATCCCAAACTAAAGTTGATCATTGGCGACGGGATCGCGCACATGAAAGAGTTTGAAAATCATTATGATGTAATTCTGGTGGATTGCTCCGATCCGATTGGCCCGGGAGAAGGGCTGTTTAGCAAGGAGTTTTACCAGGATGTGTACAAGGCGCTGAAGCCAGACGGCTTATTCGTCCAGCAAACCGAGTCGCCGTTTTATCACAAGCCTTTGATATCCAAAGTTTATCGTGATATCAGCGGGCTGTTTCCGATAACCAAGATGTATCTGGCGAGCATCCCGCTCTACCCGGGCGGGTCGCACAGCTTTACCATGGGTTCCAAGCAAGTGGACCCGGCTACCTGCGCATTGCCGGCTACCATGCCGTTTAGCACTCAATACTACAACTTGGACCTTCATCGCAGTTGCTTTGTTTTGCCAAACTTCGTGCAAGCATTATTGAAATAGGGGAATTCGTCTGGGATAATTAAAGTAATAAAGTAAAGAGGAGGCTGTCTGGCGACAACTTCCTCTTTTTTTGCGAGTAATCGTTTATTTCAGGTTTTCCGGGTTCAGTTCCGCTAGTTCGCCGGGAATAAATCGCCCATCTTTGCGGATCAACCGATCGTCAAACCAGATTTCACCGCCGCCGTATTCGGGGGTCTGAATGCAGACAAGATCCCAATGGATTGCCGAACGGTTGGTATTGTCTGCTTCTTCATAGGCATTGCCGGGGGTGAAGTGAAAACTGCCCTGGATTTTTTCATCGAACAAGGTATCCTTCATCGGTTTAAGGATGTAGGGATTGACGCCGAGGGCGAATTCGCCGATATAGCGTGCACCGTCATCGGTATCCAGCACTTCGTTGATTCGCTGGCTGAGATTGGCGGTAGCCTGTATGATGCGTCCATTGTCGAAACTCAACCGGATGTTTTCGTAGGTGACACCCTGATAAATCGAAGGGGTATTATAAGTAAGGGTACCATTCACGGAATCGCGCACTGGCGCGGTGTACACTTCGCCGTCGGGAATGTTGCGCAGGCCGGAGCATTTGACGACCGGAATCGCTTTGATCGAAAAGTTCAGGTCGGTGCCAGGACCGGTGATGCGAACCCGGTCGGTTTTTTCCATCAACTCAACCAGCGGCGTCATGGCGCGGTCCATTTTGGCGTAGTCCAGATTGCAGACGTTATAGTAAAATGTTTCAAATCCCTCGCTGCTGAGGCCGGCCAACTGGGCCATCGAAGGATTGGGCCAGCGCAAAACGCACCATTTGGTGTTTTTGACCCGGATTTCAGAATGGACCGGTTTGAACCAATCCTGCTGATAAAGTTTGAGTTTTTCCGGCGCCACATCCGACAGTTCGCTGATGTTTTCACTGGCGCGGATGCCAATGTAGGCCTGCATGGCGCTCATGCGGGCCGACTCCCAGCCAGCGATGGCCTGCAGTTGACTACTGGATGCGCCAGAGAGCAGTTTGCGTTGCAGCCGGTTGTTTTTTAGCGACAGGAATGGTACACCGCCTGCGCGGTAGGCTTCATCGACCAATGCCTGCGCCAGTGGCAGTGCATCGTCGAACATTTCAATCAAAATGTTTTCACCAGGTTGCAGATTGGTGGAATAACGAATCAAATTTTGTGCTAATTGCGCGGTGCGAGCGTCCATAGTTAACCTCCAAGGATATTTATATAAAATAATTATAGCATAAGGCATTGATTTTTTGCTGTCAGTCCTTTATAATAAAAAAGCATTTGAGGCCCGTTGGTCAAGCGGTTAAGACACCGCCCTTTCACGGCGGTATCGGGGGTTCGATTCCCCCACGGGTCACCAAAACAGGGGCGATTAGCTCAGCTGGGAGAGCGCCTGCCTTACAAGCAGGATGTCGGCGGTTCGAGCCCGTCATCGCCCACCAATCAAACACGGCTTCTCATCTTCGGATGGGAAGCCTATTTTATTTACACACTGATTTAATCAATCCAGTATTCGAAGGTTTCCTAACACAGTAAAATTTGAGCGAGCTAGTTGTTTTGATTGAATTATATTTTTGTAGAGTAGTATGCTAATCGATGATAAAATAGAATTAGTACTAACAACACTGGTAAAATAATATTCCTGACAATGTCTATTTGAAAATTTATTAATCACCTTTCCATTATCAGAATAACTGACTTTATAAGTAGAGTTATAAAGAGAAAATGATAGGGGGGCGATTTTATGAAAATTATCGTTATCGGCGCAGGGGGCATGGGATCCCTGTATGGAGGCTATCTTGCCAAAGGCAAGGAGACTGTCTGCTTGCTTGATCCCTGGGATGAGCATGTGGACAAGGTTAATCAAGAAGGCTTAAGGATAATGACTGATACGGAAAGGTTTATCGTCAGGCCTCAAGCCAGTATTTTGGCCGAAAAATTTGGTACGGTCGATTTGGTTATCGTATGCGTTAAGTCAAATGACACTGAAGTGGCTGCAATGTTGGCTGAGCCTTTTATGAAAGAGGACACAAAGGTGTTGACGATGCAAAATGGCATGGGCAATGCCGAAAAGCTGGCTGAAGTTCTTGGGGCTGAACGGATTTTGGTCGGGTCAACCTTGATGGGAGCAGTATTGCTTGAACCCGGGTTGGTTATGCGAAGTGAAATTAAGAACACGCATATTGCATCTTGGACAACCGGAAATGAAATCTGGCTGGAAAAGGTAGCTGAAGTCCTGCAGCATGCCGGATTATCTACCGTGATTGAAACGAATGTAAATTCTCTTCTCTGGAGCAAATTGTCAATTCATGCCGGACTTAATGCGGTAACAGCTCTAACTGGCGCAACCAACAAAGAATTCATTGAACTGCCGGATGCTGTGCGTCTGGCCAGAATGATTGTCGCTGAAGTGGTTGCCGTCGCCACTGCGGCGGATATTCCTCTCCTTTATCCGAACTGCGCCCAAGAAATGATGGTTTATGCTAATGCCATGAAGGGACACAATTCGCCGATGTTGCAGGATATTCTCAATAAGCGCAAAACGGAGGTTTCTGTGCTGAACTGCGCGGTGGTTAAAGCAGGCCGTATATACGGTATTCCCACGCCGGTTAACGAGGCGGTGGCTTTGGCGGTTAGTTCAATAGAATCATTATATGGCAGAGACAAATGACAATGTTATTTGTCGAAAAACATCTGTCCCGGTTTTTCGATAAAATTTGAGTTGGCTTAGGTGGCGGTACCTGCCTTACAAGCAGGAGGTCGGCGGTTCGAGGCCGTCATCGCCCACCAATGAAATCAAGGCACTTAAAGGGTGTTCATTTTTTAGGTGCTTTTTTTATTTGCACAATAAGGAACGCTTATTAGAACAATTAAAACCAAAATATTTATACCAAGGAGGAAATGGAATATATTGATAGATTATTACTAATGAAAAAATCCGGTCAGATTGTCGTTCAGGCGAAAACGTTGCAGTCTCCAAAAAGAATATTTTGCATGGTTAGGAAAACGAGGAGGTACAGGGGTAAATGAACTTAAAGACAAAATTCGTCGGCGGGCTTGTACTGGTTCTTCTTGTAACAACATTATGTGTGGCAGGCGTCATTTTGCGGGAAATGTATATCGACACGGTGGAACAGACCGAAATCAATCTGCGCAATCAAGTTGAGATGCTGGCAGGAGAATCATCTGTTTGGTATGCTGGCGTGAAGAACGCCGGCGCGACCCTGTCGGCAAATCCGGTGCTTGGCAGGGGCACATTCGAGGAAGTACAGAACCTCCTGGGCAACCTGCAACAGAAAACACCGGGGTTTGAATCGGTCTTTCTTTTAAACGCGGCAGGGAAACTGACGCATATCTACCCTTTCAACCAACAACTGATGGGAGTCGACTTCACTGACCGAGCCTATTTCAAGGAAATAGCAGGTGGGAAAGATTTTGTGGCTTCGTCGGTCATCAAGAGCCGAAACACGGGGGCATCCATCTTTATCCTGGCCTATCCGCTTAAAGGCGCCGACGGCCGGATGCAGGGCATGGTGGGGCTCACCGTTGACATCAAGGCAGTCCAGGATAGAGTAAAAAATGTAAAGATTGGCGAAACAGGCTATGCCGCATTGTTTGGCGCCGATATGAAACTTATCGCTCATAAAGACGCCAAGCTGGTCGAAGAGGGCAAGACAGTGCCTGAAAGTGCGCAAAACCTGGCCAAGCAAAGCTCTAAGGCTGTAATTAAGTATCAGAGCATGACTGGAACTCAGACTTTGGCTACTGTCGCTGCAATTTCCGGAACTGGCTGGTTTCTGGGATTAGTAGTGCCAGAAGCAGAGACCTTTCATGGGTTTTACGCTAGCTTGAAAGATGCCGGGATCGTCATGATTATCGCTCTACTATTGTCTATTGGGTTGTCCTGGTGGTTCTTCGGAAGGATGTTCCGGCCTTTGACGACGATGACCGATAACGCGGTGCGGTTTGGTCAAGGCGACTTCAGTTCAGCCATCCAGCACAAGTCTACTGACGAAGTGGGCCGGGTGAGCGAGGCTCTGAACCAGATGCGGGATGGCTTGCGGGTGATGATCCGTCAAGTTTCCCACTCGGCCGAGCAGTTGGCGGCGTCTTCGGAGGAACTGACCGCAGGCGCCCAGCAATCGGCTGATGCATCCAACAACATTGCCTCTTCCATCCAGCAGGTAGCCAGTGGAAGTGAAAAACAGGTTGGTGCCGTTAACGAGACCTCCGCCATTGTGCAGGAAATCTCTGCGACTATGGAAGAAGTATCAGCCACAGCCAGCGAAATGGCAGTGATGTCCGGTCAAACCGCCAAAGCCGCGATGGAAGGAAAAATCTCTGTAGACCGGGCAGTAACGCAGATGGGTGAAGTCAGCGTAGGGGCGAAACAGGCGCAGGCTGCAGCGGAAGAACTTAAGACCAGTTCCGCGCAAATCGGCGAAATTGTTGGATTGATCTCGACTATCGCCGGGCAGACGAATCTCTTAGCTCTGAATGCTGCCATCGAGGCAGCGCGGGCTGGAGAGCAGGGGCGCGGGTTTGCCGTTGTCGCGGAAGAAGTCCGAAAATTGGCCGAGCAATCCGAACAAGCGGCGCATCAGATTAAAACGCTTGTAGGCAGCAATCACACCAGTATCGGCAACGTGGTTGGGGCGATCGATGTCGCCATAACAAAAATTTCTCAGGGCGTGGAGCTGGTCAATGTGGCCGGAACCAGCTTTGCGGCAATTAACTCGCAGATTGGACAGGTGACTGACCAGGTCAACATCATAGCCAAAGCGATCAACGAGGCCGCCGTTGGAAGCCAGCGTATCGTCACTGCCATCAAGGAGGTCGAGAACCTCAGCCGTGACGCCGCAGCTGAATCACAAAACGTCTCGGCAGCCACTGAAGAACAATCTGCCTCGATGGAAGAAATTGCCGCGTCCAGCCAGGCCCTGGCAAAACTGGCCCAGGAGCTTCAGACAGCCGTATCCAAGTTCAGGATATAACACGCAGGCAAAGATTCGAATCCGTTATCGCCCACCAAGCTTATTAAGGCATTTTAGAGGGTGCAACCCTAGAGTGTCTTTTTTCTGTTGCAACGACGAGCTTTAACCGGCGAATTGACACAACATTGTTCAAGCGATATAATTTAAACGAAATTAATTATCAATAAAAAACAATTACTGCAACAATCTGCGATCAAGTTTCATAGAAAATTTGATGGAATGAAAGCTTGCTGGTTGTTTTCTATAGAAAAGCTAATTGTGATTTGGAATGGAGGGATTATTATGAAAAGCTTGGTATGGAAAAGTCTGGACAACTACAGGGACAGTGTGCTTTTATTCGTGCGGTTGGCACTATGTTTCATGTTTGTTTATGTTCATGGAGGCCCGAAACTTTTCGGGGGACCGGAAAAGTGGCAGGGTGTAGGCTCTATGCTCGCAGTTATTGGTGTTACGGCGATGCCGACAGTGCTTGGTTTTATTGCAGCGTTTTGTGAATTTGTTGGCGGGGTTTTAATCGGTTTGGGCCTGTTTACCAGACTGGGAGCTGCGATGATTTTATCGACGTTGATCATTGCATCCGTTGTCATGTTTGCGATGAAAGGTCTGTTTGCGGCGGCGGCTCCTATAGAAGATTCTCTCTTCATGCTTGTACTTATGGTGGTAGGAGCAGGGAAATATAGCTTTGATTACCAATGGTTTGGGAAATGAACTACTGATCTGATCGGCCATGAACAGCAGGAACAATGTTTTGGCAGCACGAATTATAGAATTCGCGCATATCGTGCGAATTCTATAATATTATTATATGGAGGTTTTTGATTATGTCAGTACTTCAGGGAAAGATAGTTTTTGTTAGCGGTGCAAGTAGCGGAATAGGCAAAGCATGTGCGGAGCGGTTTGCCAAAGCAGGCGCCAAATTGATTTTATGCGCCAGAAGTATCGATAAGATTACTGCGCTGGCCGAGCAACTAAAAGCAATGTATCAAACGGAGAGTCGTGTCATCGGCCTTGATGTGAGAAATCGTGAGGCTGTTTTGACCGCTATTCAGTCTTTGCCGACAGACTGGCAGTGTATTGATGTTTTAATCAATAATGCCGGTGGCGCTCTGGGGATTGAAAAACTCCAGGAAGGCAACCTGGACGATTGGGACACCATGATTGACACGAATGTCAAAGGGCTATTGTACCTGACTCGCGCCATTGTACCGCTGATGCTCAAATATCAACGCAACGGGCATGTGGTGAATATCGGATCGGTGGCGGGAATTCATGCTTATCCCGGCGGCGCCGTATACTGCGCCTGCAAGGCCGCTGTTCAGTTCATCAGCGACGGGTTGCGCATGGATGTGGTTGACACGCCGATTCGGGTGACTAATATTCAACCGGGCATGGTACAGACTGATTTTAGTAAGGTGCGGTTTCATGGTGACGAGAAAAAAGCAGCGGAGGTTTATGAGGGGATTACACCGCTGTCGGCTGAAGATATTGCCGATATCATTATTTATGCTGCCAGTGTGCCGCCGCATGTGCAGATTTGCGAGGTCACGGTTACACCGACGCATCAGGCCACTGGCCGCGTGATTCATAAAGCGGCGAAACAAAAATAATTGTAAAACTGCGGGGCTTATGATTTTACGAGAAATTCCGATATTAATAGCGTAGACATTGTGGGTAAAATTTTAACCGGAGAGAAGGTGCGATATGTTACCATTGTTGTTGGCGGTCGCCGCAGGTGGACTGATTGCAAAACAAATGACTGATTATCCGTCTGAAATTCGCAATTTGCGCAAGCAGATGCCGAAAGAAGAACGGGAAGATTTCATTCGCGATTATAAGCAACTTCCCAACGAGACCAAAACACAGTTTAAACAATATCTGCGTGATGCGAACCTGGTTGAAGCCGGCAAACTGATCGGCAAAGACCTGACCAGCTATAACGTCAAAGCCAAAGAGAAAAAAGAAGAACAATCGGCAGCGCAAGCCGTTGATGGAACAGGCGCAACTGACAATGGGTTCAACCTGAGGATCAAGAATATTCTCAACTCCTATCAACTGGACAGTGATCCCCAACTGGTGGCGGATGCCGCAAAACAGTACGAAAAAATTGCCGGCTACAATGAGATGAGTATCGTCGATAAAACGAGAAAATTGTTGGACGTATCGCAATAAGTCGGGTCAAATTAAAATTGCATTTACAGAGATAAAAAGCGGGTTCCCTGAAAAAGGGAGCCCGCTTTCTTCCTTAAAACTGGTTTTTCGACGCCAAAAGCTGTAGAATCTAAAGAGGAAGAGCCAATAGGGTTTAGAAGCCCAGTTCTTCGCCAACGACTATCACATGGAAGTCAATCATTGGCGGTCGTTTGTGCAAAATGGTCGTGATGTTGCAGATGCGGCTGGGCCCCTGACAGTCCATGCAAACCCCGGCTACAGTACAGGGATTTGGTCGGTCAAGCCGTTTGTTGTTGATTGGGGCGGCATACAGTTCGATGCGTTCCATGGCTGCGTCAAGGTCGGAAACGATTTTGTTGACACCAACCATGACGATGACTTTCTTGGGCCCAAAACTCAATGCGGCAACCCGGTTGCCTGAACCGTCCGTGTTGACGATCTGACCGTCCAGTGTAATCGCATTGGTGCCGGAAATAAAGACGTCGCAGGAAAGTTCTTTGTGCCGTAGCGCCACAGATTGTTCCATCGTGAGCCCCGGGCGGTTGTGGTCGAACACTTCATGTCCCTGTTTTTCCAGTTGCTCCGGAATCGCCAGTTCTTTTAAAGTCCAGGACCCGCCTACGCCAATTGTGGCGCCAGCAGGGATCAGCGAGAACACCTTGTTGACAGCTTCGGTGCGATTGGCCACATAATAGGCCTGGAAATTATTTTTCTCCAATGCTTTGACTACCTTTTCACCAAAAACATCGTTGTGCCACTGGATGAATTTTTTCATTTGTTGAAAGCCCTCCTTGCAAAATAAAATTCTGTTCCGTGTAGTTAATTTGACAGCAAAACGTAGAATCCTTTTTTGATTCGAGTTTGAAAGGGAAGGGGGAGGCAGTCTGGCTTCGAAAAATTTGGCGCTCGCCATTGGTGCATTTGCCAGCCTGTTGCTGACAGGGACAGTAGGATACATGACATTGGAACAATTGTCGCTGTTTGATGCGCTCTATTTGACGGTGACGACCGTTTCAACGGTCGGGTACGGCGATATAGTGGCCAAAACAAACGCTGGCCGCATGTTTACGATTGTCTTGATCCTGTTTGGCGTCGGCAGCGCATTTTATGTATTTACATCGGTATTTCAGGTCGTGCTGGAAGGTAAACTGCGCGACGTATTGGGGAGGAGAGGCATGCAACGCAGGATTGAAAATTTATCGGGTCATGTTATTGTCTGCGGCGCCGGGCGGGTCGGCAACGTGGTGATGGAACGCCTGCAACAGGATAAGCAATCTTTTGTGGTGATCGATCAGAATATAGAACTCTGGCAGGGGCTGGTTGACAGGGGTATCTTGGCGATTCATGGTGATGCCACGTTGGATTCTGTTTTACTGACAGCCGGGGTAAAAAGGGCGCGCGGCATCATTACAACCATTGCTCATGATGCGGAGAATGTCTATGTGACACTGACAGCGAGAAATCTTAATCAAGATCCCGCGTTTTCGATTGTTGCCAGAGCCAATCGGTCCGAAGCGATTGAAAAGCTAAAACGCAGCGGCGCGACCAATGTGATTTCGCCGGAAATAATGGGCGGCCGCCAGATGGCGACCGCAATGACGAAACCTGCTATTGTCGATTTGATGGATAATGTCTTTTATAATGAGGAGCTTCACCTTGATATCGCAGAAATTCGTGTGGCGGCGAATTCTTCGCTGGTCGGAACCAGTCTGGCGGTATGCGGCATCAAAGAACAATATGATTCGCTGATTGTCGGAATTCATCGTAACGGAATCCTGATGACCCATGTTGCTTCGACGGAGATGATCGAAGTGGGCGATATACTGCTGGTGATCGGACATCGCGACCGTCTGAGTGAATTGACTCAACGCGCGTCCGGCAGCTAACTAACGGTGATCGCTTTGAAACAGGCGACCAGGTAACGGCAGTGAGAGCAGCAGGCCGATAATCGGCAAGAAGGACAACACGCTGAAAATGGTCGGAATTCCATAGAGGTCGGCGATGTAGCCGAGGATGGTTACGCCCAGGCCGCCCAAGCCAATGGTGAAGCCGATGGTAAGGCCGGAGGCTATTCCTTCGTAGCCAGGCATCATTTCCTGCGCTAGTACCAACGTGGTTGCAAACGATGAAATCAGCACAAAGCCGATGCAGGTCAAAAGCGCCATGGTGACGAGGCCGCTGGTAAAGGGAAGAGCCACGACCATCGGCAATACGACCACCATCGATCCGGCGATGATCGTCTTACGCCCCAGTTTATCGGAGAGGGTGGCGCCGAGGAAAGTGCCGAAAACGCCGCCGCCGAGAAACAACGATAGCATATACCCGGCGTATACAGGGCTGCCGTTCAGGTAATTGACGTAGTACAGGGGGATATAGGTCGAGAGGCCGGCGTGAAGGGTCGAGCGAAAGAAAATAAACGTTAACAGCAAAATTAGCATGTTCCAGTTGATCGCTTTGCGTGTAACCGATTTTACCTCACCGGTCCGGCGGAAGGAGGCCGGAGATACATTGGACAGGTTGCGCCAGAGCAGGACGGCAGTGATGGACCCAGGCAACACAAACCAAATGGTATTGTGGAGGCCGCCGGCGGAGGTCATCAGCAGCATCATAAATCCGGCGCCGAGCGCCATGCCCAGGTTGCCGCCAACCGAAAACACGCCCATGCTGCGACCGCGGATTGCTTCCGGGCTGACAAAATGAGCCGACTTCGACGCCTGCGGGTGAAACCCGGCGACGCCGAGTCCGCCGAGCACGACAGCGAACATCAGACCATGATAGGATGTCATGAAACCGGTAATCGCCATGCCGAGGCCTGACAAAAATACGCTGACAGGCAATAGCCAGGGCAAAGACATTTTGTCGGTGATCGCGCCGAAGATCGGTTGAATAATCGAGGAAGTGACATTCTGGACCAATACGAGCAAGCCGATCTGCGTATAAGATAGATCAAGCGCTGTTTTTAGCGAGGGCAGCAGCATTGGCAGGGCACCTTGGCTAAGATCGGTAACCATATGGCTAAGCGCCAATAAAATGAGTGGTTGTGGCATCCAGTCCGGTTTTAATTTAAACAAGATGAGTGAGTCCTCCGTAAGTGTTTTTTCATAACCCTGTATCAGCTAACGCTGTATTAGCAGTTATCGGCAATGACTTATTATAGCATGGAAAAATATATCAGTGGTGGACATGGCCGATTTCGTATGCTATAATTACACCCGGCATCAAACAACTTCATGCGCCCGTAGCTCAGGGGATAGAGCGCCGGCCTCCGGAGCCGGGCGCGCAGGTTCGATTCCTGCCGGGCGCACCAATCAACAAAAAAATGGACCTTCTCGCGAATTTGCGGGAAGGTCTTTTTCATTTTGTCATGTGCCATATCGGGGATGCCGGACTGATAGCGTCAAAGCAAAACCCTTTTTCGCAAAAGAGCTTAATACAGGCGTCCACTGCGTCTGGATCGAACAGTTTCCCTTTGCTTTGTTCGATTTCATTTAATGCAAAAGTTGCTCCAAGCGATGGACGGTAGGGCCGGTGGGACGACATCGCCTCGACGACATCGGCCACAGCTAGGACTTTTGCTTTAAACAGTATCTGGGTACTCGCTAATTGATTAGGGTAGCCACTTCCATCACAGCGCTCATGGTGCTGATGGACAACTTCGGCCACGTTCCAGGGTAACTCCAGATTGCGAAGTAGGTCGAAACCGGTTTCCACATGGATCTGGACTAATTTGTACTCTAACAGAGTCAGTGCTCCCGGTTTGCTTAGAAGTTCTGACGGAACCGTAATTTTGCCGATGTCGTGGATGAGCGCCGCCATTCGTAGGGCAGTAATTTGTTCATCAGGCAGATTGAGCTCGCTGCCTATTGCAACTGCAAGCTGAGCAACTCGTTTTTGGTGTCCGGCAGTATACGGATCCTTTGCTTCAGAGGCAGCTGCTAAAACGTCGATTGTTTGAGCCCAGGCTTTTTGCAGCTGATCCACTTTTTGTTTCAGTTCGTCCGCTTGTTTTCGCAGCAGTGCGTTGATCTGTTTTCGCTCAGAAACATCACGCAAGCTGGTTAAAGCAACATCTTTACCATCAATGTTCAGCAGCTTCACCAAACGTTCGACTTCGATCAACTTACCATCTTTTGCAATGATATGAATGGTTTTTAGCGGCAAGGATAACTGCTGATAAAGCTCTGCTTCTTCTTTTTGCAGTGTATCAGGCGCTTCGGTCGTGAGCTCAAAGTCGCAATGAAGGAGCAACTCTTCCGTAGTATAGCTCAGCAATTCACCGACTTTGCGGTTCACTTCCAATATCTTGCCAGTGCTGACATCAATCAAGGCAATCCCTTCATTGGATTGGTCCATGATGGCGCGATACTTTGCCTCATTTTGCTGCGTTTTGATTTCAGCCAGCTTTTGTTCATGGATGTCAATGGCAACGATCTGGATTTCGTGCAAATTGCCAAAACTATCAAAGATGGGCGATTCGGTAAATTGAACCCAACGCTTTTCGCCGCCGCCATTAATCACAATGTTGTCATGGGTCGTTACTCGCGGGTTTTCTGCATAATCGGCAAAGTAGTTGCGGATAAAGTTTCGGGTTTCTTCATCGGGCGGGAAATCACCCATTCGGTGTTCCATTATATCGGAGCGTTTGTGGCCAAAATAAGTGCAAAAGCGGTTATTAGCAAATGTGATCGTTGTGTCAGGCAATACTCGCGCAATGAGAGCGGGGCCGCTTTCCACGACGGCCCGATAAATCTGATAATCCCGTTGGTGCTGTTGCTCTGCCATATGAGCTGAAGAGATGTTTCGGATTCGAACTAAGGATATGTCGTCGTTGCAAGGATTTTTGATGGGACGTTCAAATATTTCAACATAAAAAGGCTGGCCATCTTTGTCGCAATGCCAAGTGGTAGGGGTCTTGCTGGATAACGGAGAAGTTGGTGATAACAGTGCAATATTTGGCGCCAAAAGGTCTTTGAGTTGCATCTGGCAAAACTGCTGCTGAGTGTATCCGTAGAGGTCGCAGGCTGCCTGGTTGGCATTTATGATGCAATCTTGCTGGTCAATCAGAAAAATTGGGTCATCGAGTTCATCCAAAAGTTGCAGGGATTGAATGTCGGGCCGATAAGGATTCGATTCCATATTTCACCCCCAATACAAATTTTTGGTTCAACTGAGTTCTATAATATATTCCACAGAAAATAGAGGTGTCCTTCGTAAAACGGAAATATTGTGCACAAATTGTTTCGGCGCATGCTTTTGACAAATGATGAATTTGAAAGTACAATAAATAACGGGCTTGAATAGCGTCGGCATCCTGGTTGCCATTGCATGCGCAAGCGTGCTTTTTTTGTATCTCGGTCGCAAAACGTGAATTCGGTTGAGCTGAGGAGGGACAGACATGCTGGTGGTGGTTATTGACGGCATGGGTGGCGGAATTGGCGCCCAGTTGGTATCTCAGCTGTCGGGTCAAGTGGCTGCCGGCGTCGAAATTGTATGCGTGGGAACCAATGCCTGGGCAACCCAGTCAATGGTGAAAGCAGGCGCTGCGCGTGGCGCAACCGGCGAAAATGCCTTGAAAGTTATGACTCGTGCCGCTGACCTCATTGCCGGTCCGATCGGCATTCTCATTCCCAATGCCCTAATGGGAGAAATCACACCGATCATGGCAGAAGCTGTCGCAGCGTCTGCGGCGCGCAAGATATTGGTACCTGTAAATCAGGGACATTTTGAAATTGTTGGGATGGAGAATCGTCCCTTGGTAGCGAATATCCGCGATGCAGTTGCTCGCATTCTCGAAATCACTGCCGGAATGAAAGGTTGACAAAATGATCGCAATCAAAGACCGGGTGCGGTTTGTCGAAATTGATCTGATGGGCGTAGTCCATCATTCCAATTATCTGCGTTGGTTTGAGATGGCTCGTGTGGAATATTTGCGTCGGGCCAATGTCATGTTGCCGGAATTGATCGCCGCAGGCATCTTGTTTCCGATCACGGATGTCCAATGCAAATATATTCAGTCGGCTCATTTTGACGAAGTTATCCGTGTCGAAGCCGAATTGGTCGATTTTTCGCGGGCCAAACTATGTTTTTCCTACCGCGTGTTGCGGGACGAGGATAACCTCTTGTTGGCCGAAGGATCGACCCAAAATGTGTTTACTGGAAATAACGGGCGGATAGCCCGGTTGCCGCAACTCTACCATGACAGGATTCAAGCCTTGCGGCAGGCGAAAGATGGGGGAGTGGCATAGTGTTGGTTTATCTTGGCTATTTTTTGGCGTTTTTGGGACTGGTGTTTCTGGCGCTGGCGCTGTTTATCTGGAAACAAGGCGACGCCGATTTTATTTTTGACCTGGACAGGCGCACGCAACTGATGCTGGAGCAAGAAACTGTCAATCAAATGGTATTTTCGTTTAAAGTCCCGTTTCGCAATCGCGGCTCCCAGCAGGGTACGCTGATGGATGTGTTTGTCCGCCCCTGGATGCCGAAGGAACAGTTTTCCGCAGCTGAATTGACAACTCAGGTGACTGTGGCGTCCCATCCCCGTAACGATGGTTATTGGGAGGCGACGTTGTTTCCCAATGAAAAACTGGAAAATGACGTAGCGGTGATTACACTTCGGTTCAATTCAGTGGACGGTGACATCCGCCAGGCGATGGCCCAGATTGTTGATTTGCCCCTGAACATTGTTTATCAGGTGGTGGCCCGCGCTGAGTGGTACCTGTCCAAAACAATGCTGGAACTGCCGATGGAAGAGTTTCACGCCGCAATGCAAAATAGCAGAGGGCAGAAGTAGGAGGCGTGGGTATGGAAGACGGTAAAATCGGATTAGTTCCGGTAAAAACCCATATCGTTACCAAACGGGACAATATAGTCGATGTGATTGAAAAATATGCCGGCCCGGATATAGGTCCGGATGATGTGGTATCGGTGGCCGAAAGTGTGGTGGCGATCACCCAGGGACGCTACCGGCGGCCGGAAGAGATGAGCCCCGGTATTCTGGCGCATGTGCTGGCCCGCTTTGTCCATCGCGACTCCAGCTGCTCCAGCGCTTGCGGCATGCAGGCGACGATTGATGAAGGCGGCGCAATGCGCGTGCTGATGGCGTTTATTGTCGGCGGAATTGCTAAGGTGTTCGGCAAATCGGGTGTGTTCTACAAAATGGCTGGTGAACAGGCCGCTTTGATTGACGATGTGACCGGGACCATGCCGCCGTTTGACAAGATGCTGGTGTTTGGCCCGAAAGATCCGGTGAAAGTCGCAGAAGCGATCAAAGCGCGGCTCGGTTGTTATGGCGCGGCGGTGGCCGACGTCAACGACCTGAAACGGGCGGCGGTGCTCGGTGTGACCGAGGGGCTGCAGCCGGCGGAACTATCGCGGATCCTGATTGACAATCCGTTTGGCAATGCCAACCAACAGACTCCGATCGTTATTATCAAGAACTATGCGGCCGCTGCCGCCAAGAGGGGCTAGCCCCTCTTTTTTTTCGCCCTGACCCATAGTATGATGGGAAGAGAGTTGCAGTGAGGAGTGGAACCTTTGGCGCGGATTGGCATGACGACCACGGTGCCGGTCGAGATTATCCTGGCTGCCGGTCATGTGCCGGTGGACCTGAATAACGTATTTATTACCGGCGCGGACCCGGTGCGGCGGGTGGAAGCGGCCGAAGACGCCGGCTATCCCCGCAATATCTGCGGCTGGATCAAAGGCCTGTATTCGACGGTGGTCGACACGGACTGCGTCGATGCGGTGGTGGCGGTGACGCAGGGTGATTGCAGCAATACGCATGCGTTGATGGAAACCTGGCAGTTGGCCGGTGTACAGATCATTCCCTTTGCTTACCCGTTTGACCGCGATGTCGACATGCTGCGGCTGCAGATGCAAAAGATGGCCGGTGCGCTGGGCGCTAGCTGGGACCGGGTGCTGGAAGTCAAGGCGGAGCTGGACCGGATCCGGCGCAAAGTCGCCGAGGTGGACCGGCTGACCTGGGCCGAAAACCGGGTCGGTGGTTCAGACAACCATCTGTGGCAAATCTGCTGCAGTGATTTCAACAGTGACGTGCCGAAGTTTGAACGGGAACTGGATGAATTTCTGGCGACTGCGGCAATAGCGCCGCCACGCAAGCAGAAATTGCGACTGGGCTATATCGGCGTGCCGCCAATTTTCCCCGACCTGTACGATCACGTGGAGTCAATGGGGGCCCGGGTGGTTTTTAATGAAGTGCAGCGCCAGTTTGCGATGCCGTATGACGAAGCGGACATTATCGAGCAATATCGTCGCTACACCTATCCACACGGCATTTTCTACCGGATCGAGGATATTCAGGCGGAAGTGGAACGCCGCCAGATCGATGGCGTGATTCATTATGTGCAGAGTTTTTGTTATCGGCAGATCGAAGATATGATCGTACGTAAAAAAATCAATCTGCCAATCCTGACGATTGAAGGCGATAAGCCGGGTTGTCTGGATGCCCGGACTCGTCTACGGGTCGACGGATTTATCGAAATGTTGAAGTGAGGGATGCCGGTTGTATTGCGGGATGGACCTCGGCAGTCGGGCCGTCAAGATCGTCGTATTTGACGGGACGGCGATTACAGAACAAAAAGTGGTGGAAACCGCTCATTTTTATAAACAGTGCGGCGTGCATACCGCCGATGGGTTTGCCGTCAATTTTGACGTGCTGATTTCCCGGTCGCCTTCTGTGCTGACGGTGACCGGCTATGGGCGTAATTCGCTGAACATTGTTGGTGCGGAAATTATTTCCGAATTGAAAGCGCATACGATCGGCGCGCTATGGCAGACCGGACTGGCTGACTTTACGCTGCTGGACCTGGGCGGGCAGGATAGCAAGGTGATTCGGGTGCGCGGCGGCCGGATGGATGATTTTCAGCTCAATGACAAATGTGCGGCCAGCACCGGGCGTTATCTGGAAAACATGGCGACAGTACTGGGGATTTCACTCGATGAAATGAGCCGCCACTACCTAAATCCGATTGAATTGTCGGCAACCTGTGCGATTTTCGGCGAGTCGGAACTCATCGGCCGGATCGTGGAAGGGGTACCGGTGGCGGAACTGGCCGCCGGTGTCAACTATTCGATTTTTCGGCGCATCAAACCGATGCTATTGGCTCTGGCGAGCAAGACGGTTGTCTTTACCGGCGGGGTGGCGCTGGGGCCAGCCGTGGCCCACTGGGTGCGCGAGGAAACCGGTAGCGAAGTCGTGGTTCCGCCGCAGCCGCAAATAAACGGCGCGATCGGTTGCGCGATTCAGGCGATGAAAGGAAACAGCCAACATGTTAGTCGGAATTGATGTCGGCGGCACTTATACCGATGCGGTACTGCTGGATGCAGGCAAAGTGATTCGGCAGATCAAGGTCGCGTCCGAGCACGGCCAGGTTCTGGCGAGCATCCTGACCGCGCTGGATGAAATTTTGCAGGGAATCGAGACGCAGCGCATCGAACGGGTAGCGTTATCGACCACGTTGGTGACCAATGCGATTGTGCAGGGAAAGCTGGACCCGGTGGGCCTGTTCATCATGCCCGGGCCGGGCGCTGACTGGCAGGGGCGATTGGCGGCGGACCCGCTGGTGTTGTCCGGCTATGTCGATCACCGCGGGCGGGAGCGGCAGGAAATAATCGTAGATGAAGTTAAGCAGGCCTGCAAAAAGCTGGCTGGCGTAAAACTGTTTGCGGTCAGCGGCAAATTTGCCGTGCGCAACCCAGCCCAGGAGCAAAAGGTTGCCGGCGTCCTCGCTGCGGCAATGCAGCCGCTTCATATCGCCTGCGGCGCTAAAGTTTCCGGCAATTTGAACTTTATCCGCCGGACCAATTCGGCCTATTACAACGCGGCGGTCTGGTCGCGGTTTCAAGATTTTGCCGATGCGGCGGCAGCTGCGCTGGCGGAGCGCGGCGCTGCGGCGCCGATCCTGATTTTAAAAGCGGACGGCGGGACTTTGCCGCTGGCGAAAGCGCGTGAACTGCCAGTGGAGTCGATCTTTACCGGGCCGGCGGCCAGCGTGTTGGGAGTAATGGCTCTGTGCCCGCCCGCGAAACCTGCTGTGTCGCTGGATATTGGCGGCACCACAACCGATATCGCTCTCTGGAAAGGCGGCGCGCCGCTCATGGATGCCAAAGGGGCGGCGATCGACGGCTATCTCACGGCGGTCCGCACTTTCCGCCTGCAATCGATCGGGCTGGGCGGCGACAGCTGGCTGCGCCGGGCGGCGGGCAAGCTACTGATCGGACCGGAACGCAAGGGTCCGGCGATGGCGCTCGGCGGACCAGAGCCGACGGTGACCGATGCCCTGATCGTAGCCGGATTGTCTGATTTTGGCGATTTGGCCCTGGCCGAGGCGGCGATGCAGCGGCTATTATTTCCCGGGAAATCTTCGCAGGAAACGGCGAGGGCAATCCTTGACCAAGCGGCGGAGGTCGTAGCGACTGCGGTGCGCGAGATGCTGGCGGTCGAAGCGGCGACGCCGGTATATAAAGTAGAAGATATTGTCCGGCCGGAATTGCTGCGACCGGAGCTGCTGATCGGTGTGGGGGGCGGCGCGGCGGGCCTGACGCCGCTGATAGCCGAAAAACTGAACATCCCCTGGCAAGTGCCGGCACTGGCGATGGTCGCCAATGCTCTCGGCGCTGCGCTAGCGAGGCCGACGCTGCATATCAGCCTGCGGGCTGATACGGCGGCGGGCGAATATACCGTGCCGGAACTCGGCTTGCGATTGCCGCTGACGGACCGGCGTTTCTCGGTCCAGCAGGCCGGCAAACAGGCGGCGTTGCATTTGCAGGAAATGGCCGCGGCGGCGGGGATAACGGCTGACGAGATCGAAACCACGTTTGCCGAAGAATTCAATCTGGTGCGCGGCTTCAGTACAGTCGGCAAGATTGTCCATGTCGGTGCGCAGATTAAGCCGGGGATTATCGCCGGCCTGGTCGATGCGGCAGCGACGGGAGGTGCAGGCGTGTGAGCAGTACAACAGGAAAACCACTGGGACTGGTGTTTTTTCCGGCGTTTGACTGGGCGATTTCGCCGACGCATCCCGAGCGGGAAGAGCGCCTGCTGTTTACTCGCGATCAGGTGCTGGAAGAAGGGCTGCTCGATTTGCCGCAGATTCGCGAGTATAAACCGCGCCTGGCATCAATCGCCGATCTGGAGCGGGTTCACATCGGCGTGCCGGATATTGCATCGCTGATTACCGATGCACACCGGGTGTCAGCCGGCGGAGCGATCACAGCGGCGGAATCGGTGCTGCGCGGCGAAACGGCCAGGGCGTTTGCCCTGGTGCGCCCGCCAGGCCACCATGCGATGCGGGTGGTGCATGGAACTAGGGGATTTTGCGCCGTCAATATCGAAGCGGTGATGATTGAATCGCTCAGGCGGAAGTATGGCCTGCGCCGGGTGGCGATCGTCGATACAGATGTGCATCACGGCGACGGAACCCAGGATATTTATTACCATGACCCGGATACCTTGTTCATTTCGTTTCATCAGGATGGTCGCACGCTGTATCCGGGGACAGGCTTTCCGAGTGAAGCCGGCAGCCCCGCCGCCCTGATGTCGACGGTCAATATCCCGTTGCCGCCCGGTACAACAGACGCGGGCCTCCACAGCGTGCTCGATGAGCTGGTACTGCCGATGCTGGCCGATTTCCAGCCGGATTTAATCGTTAATTCCGCTGGACAGGATAATCACTACAGCGATCCGTTGGCCAATATGGCTGTGACGGCGCAAGGCTACGCCCGCCTGGCCGAAAAACTACGGGCTGATGTGGCGGTGCTGGAAGGCGGCTACTCCATCGAAGATGCGCTGCCATATGTGAATGTCGGGATTATCCTGGCGATGGCCGGACTGGATTATCGCCGGGTGCTGGAGCCGGACCTGGACCGGGCGCCAGTGCAGTCGGCGGCCACGACGGCCTATATCCAGAAATTGATTGCCGACTGGCGCGGCAAGTGGGCGAACCGCGAGCAATTGCGACGCTCTGCGATAGCGGCGACCGGCGATTCCTGGCAACGTGAACGGGACATTTTCTATGATGACAGCCAGATCATGGAGCACCAGCGGGAATCGATCCATTATTGCCCGCATTGCCCCGGCTATATGGCGATATCGACAGAATCGAGCGGCAGTCGCAGCGGCGAAAAATCGGCATTCGCAGTAGTGCTGCAGCAGGAGTCGTGCCCAACCTGTCGCGAGCGCGGCAAAGACGCCCTGACTAAAGCAAAACGGCAAAGAGATCATCAATATTTTGTGTTGCAGGATAAAAAAGAAGATAGCTGCGGTAGAATATAAGATAAGAATGAAGGAGTAATGTTTGATGCAAAGAGTTGATGGACGGGCGGCGGACCAACTGCGCCCGCTAAAAATGCAACGGGACTATCTGAAGTTTGCCGAGGGTTCGGTAATGATCGAAGTGGGCGATACCCGGGTGCTGTGCAGCGCCAGTGTGGAAGAAAAGGTGCCGCCGTTTCTCAAAGGCAGCGGCAGCGGCTGGGTGACAGCCGAATATTCGCTGTTGCCCCGCTCGACCGGCACCCGCAACCAACGCGAATCGGCCAAAGGCAAACTGACCGGCAGAACCCATGAAATTCAGCGCCTGATTGGCCGATCGCTGCGTAGCGTGGTCGATTTGAAAGCGCTTGGCGAACGCACGATCTGGCTTGACTGCGATGTAATCCAGGCTGATGGCGGCACGCGCACCGCATCGATCACCGGCGCATTTGTCGCGTTGGTGGATGCCCTGAACCGGATTGGTTTTGCCGAGACAGCCACATTCCCGGTACGCGATTTTCTGGCGGCGGTGAGTGTCGGCATATTAAAGGAAGGACCGGCGCTGGATCTTTGCTATGTAGAGGACTCGTCAGCCATTGTCGACATGAATCTGGTCATGACTGGTGGCGGCTGCTTTGTCGAGGTTCAGGGGACAGGCGAACAGGCGCCGTTTAGTAGGCAGGAAATGGACGCCATGCTGCAACTTGGCGAAGCGGGAATTAAACATCTGATGCAACTGCAACGCGAAGTGCTGGGCGATTTGGCGGCGAGGGTGGGAAAATAGCCGATGAACAAGATGGTCGCAGGCACGCGAAATGCGGGCAAAGTGCTTGAAATCCGGCAGGCATTGGCGGAATTGCCGTTTGAAGTCAGCGGCATCCCGGACGAAGGACTGGCGGACGTAGAGGAAACCGGCGTAACTTTTAGCGAAAATGCAATATTGAAAGCGCGTTACTATGCGCAGCATACCGGCGAGTTCTGCCTGGCCGACGACTCCGGGCTGGAAGTGGATGCCCTGGGTGGTGCGCCCGGCGTGTACTCGGCCCGTTACTCCGGCGAAGGCGCAACGGACGCCGCAAATAATCGAAAACTATTGCTGGCGCTGCAGGACGTGCCACCGGAAAAACGCACGGCCCGGTTCCGCAGCGTACTAGCCTTGGCAGGGCCGGATGGGTCGCTGCTGCTCGCCGACGGAACCTGTGAAGGGGTAATCCTGACCGAGCCGAAAGGCGATGGCGGTTTTGGTTATGATCCGCTGTTCTGGATGCCTGACCAGCAGAAAACGCTGGCCGAAATGACGGTGCAGGAGAAAAACGCGATCAGTCACCGGGGCAATGCGTTGAAAGTGTTAAAACAAAAGTTGCTGTCGCAACTGCAGGCGAAGTAGACCCGGACGATGTTGCGAATTGGCGTTCTCGGCGATAGCCACGGCGATATTCGTTCGATCAACCAGGCGGTCTCTTTGGCCGGCGCGGTCGATTTGTGGCTGCACACCGGCGATTTTTGCCGGGATGCAATGGTTTTGGCTACGCTGACCACGGCGCAAGTGTTGATGGTGGCTGGCAACTGCGATGGCCGCAATGAAGCAAAACCGGATGAATTTGTTGAATTGGCTGGTTTTCATATCTGGCTGACGCATGGACATCGGCATGGTGTAAAGCAGGACACGCACGATCTGGCAGCTTGGGCGCTTCGTTATGAAGCCGATATCGTCGTATACGGACATACTCATCAGGCTTTGATTAAGTCGGATGCCGGAATTCTATTGTTTAACCCGGGCAGCACCGTGTTACCACGCCGCGGTAAAAAGGGTTCTTTTGGCATTCTGGAACTTACTGAACACCCCGAAAAAATTAATCCTCAGCTAATTAGCCTACCCTGAAGGAGAAAGACTTCTTATGTAGAATATATTAATTCAACATTTTGCCAAGCAAGCAGCTTTGCGAAATGAATAAAATGAGAGCTGGGGGATGAGGATGGATATCCGGGAAGAAGCCTTGAAACTGCGCAGAAAGCACCATGGATTACTGGCAACCTGTCCCAAAACTGCACTGACCACCCGGGAAGAGCTCAGCATCATTTATACGCCGGGTGTGGCGGAACCTTGCAAGGATATCAAAGCCAATCCAGACCTTTCGTTCGAACTGACCTGTCGCGGCAACATGGTGGCAGTGGTCTCCGACGGGACTAGAGTTCTGGGGCTGGGCGATATCGGACCGGCGGCGGCGATGCCGGTAATGGAAGGAAAAGCGATCCTGTTTAAAGTTTTCGCCGATGTGGATGCCATCCCCATTTGTCTGGACACGAAAGACCCGGAAAAATTCATCGAGATGGTGAAGCTGCTGGAGCCGACATTTGGCGGAATTAACTTGGAAGACATTTCTTCGCCCAAATGCTATGACATTGAAGACCGTTTGAAGGCAGAAATGAATATTCCGGTTTTCCACGATGATCAACATGGCACAGCAGTGGCTGCTTTAGCCACGCTGATCGGCGCTTTGCGCCTGGTTAAGAAGGATATCGGAACAGCCCGTATTGTTGTAAATGGCGCTGGCGCCGCTGGGACTGCTATCGGACGTCTGCTGGTCAATGCAGGGGCAAAAAGTCTGGTCATGGTTGATCTGCAAGGCGCGCTATATGATGGAATGCCCGGTCTCAACCGAGTACAGGAACAACTGGCCAAAACCTCCAATCACGATAAACGCAAAGGTAATTTGGTGGAAATGGCCAAAGGCGCCGATGTGCTGATTGGCGTATCGGGCCCGGGATTATTCACCAAAGAAATTGTTGCCAGTATGGCTAAAGACTCTATCGTTCTGCCGATGGCCAACCCGGTGCCGGAAATCATGTATCCCGAGGCCAAAGCGGCCGGTGTTCGCGTTTATGGTTCCGGTCGTTCGGATGCACCGAACCAGACCAACAACGTCACTGTTTTCCCCGGTTTGTTCCGTGGTGCGCTTGACGTGAGAGCCCGCAGCATCACCGAGGCGATGAAGTTGGCTGCCGCCAATGCGATTGCCGAACTCGTGCCGGAAAAAGACCTGCGCGATGATTTTGTTGTTGTTGACGCGTTTGATCCGCGCGTAGCACCTGCGGTCGCTGCTGCTGTAGCCAAAGTAGCAATTGAAACTGGTGTAGCCCGTGTAAATATTGATCCGGAAGAAGTGCGGGCCCGGGCAGCGGCGCGAATTGGCCGTTAATCACAGCTGCGATTTGCTGCAATAACAATTTTAAAGCTTGACACTCATGAAGATTGTGTAGTACAATAACTCTCGCATCGACGGGGCGTGGCTCAGCTTGGTAGAGCACCTGCCTTGGGAGCAGGGGGTCGCAGGTTCGAATCCTGCCGCTCCGACCATAAACAATGCGGGTGTAACTCAATGGTAGAGTGTCAGCCTTCCAAGCTGATCACGAGGGTTCGATTCCCTTCACCCGCTCCATTTTTTTGTCAGAAATGGGCAGACCAGTGTCCCAGTAGCTCAGGGGATAGAGCAACGGACTTCTAATCCGTTGGCCGTAGGTTCGATTCCTACCTGGGACGCCAAAAGAAATCAAGCCTTCCGAGAGTTTTTCTCGGAAGGCTATTTTTGTGTTTTGTGCACATTTTGCTAACGCGGTTTTTGTGATGCTATTTTTTGGGGCGTGTCAAATCGCTTTGAGCAATAGATGTTAAGATTTAACATTTGTTTGCTATTGAATCTTACAAATTATACAATTCAATTAGTTATTCACAGTGTTCAAAATAGCCAATAAATTTGTCCATCCGACATCCGCTGCACAACTTGCAACGGGGTCAAACCAAAAACGACCGCAATGGCGGTGACCGTTCGCAGCAATACAACGTGGAGGAGGCTATCCGGCATGACCGTGAAAATTAAGGGCAAGCCGCAAATAGCGGATGCAATAACTGCCGCCGAGTTTTCCATTGTTGGCATCGGAGCCTCTGCTGGAGGCCTCGCCGCTTTTGAAGCGTTTTTTTCCGCCATGCCTGCCGACGTCGATACAGGCATGGCTTTTGTTTTGGTGCAGCACCTGGCCCCTGACCACAAGAGCATTCTGACCGAGATCATCCGGCGCTACACGCGGATGCAGGTGTCCGAGGTCGTGGACGGGATGAAGGTGGAGCCTAACTGCGCCTACATCATCCCCCCAAATAGGGATATGGCTTTTATGAACGGGTCCCTGCAGCTGCTCGAGCCATCCTCGCCCCGGGGCCAGCGCCTGCCCATCGATTTTTTCTTCCGGTCGCTCGCGGCAGACCAGCACGAACGGGCCATCTGCATCGTGCTGTCCGGCACCGGCAGCGATGGCACCCTCGGCGTGCGGGCCATCAAGGGCGAGGGAGGCATGGTAATGGCGCAGAAGCCGGAATCCACCGAGTACGACGGCATGCCGTGCAGCGCGATTGCTACCGGTTTGGTGGACTATGTGCTGTCTCCGGCCGAAATGCCGGCGCAGCTTGTCTCCTACGCAACCCACGCGTTCAGAAAGCAGGCCTCCCCCCTCGCGGCCCCTCCTCTCAGGGATGAAAGCCAGATGAAGAAGGTTTTTGTCCTGCTGCGCTCGCAGGTCGGCCACGATTTCTCCGGCTACAAACAGAGCACCATTGTCCGCCGCACCGAGAGGCGCATGGCGGTGCACCAGATCGACCGGCTGGAGGAATACGTACGTTTTTTGCAGAAAAATCCGGTTGAAGTGGAGGCGCTGTTCAACGACTATCTGATCAACGTCACCAGCTTTTTCCGTGACACGGAAGCGTTCGCGGCGCTCGCGGCCCAGGTGATCCCGAATCTGTTTGCAGGCAAGAGTCCCGGAGACTCCGTGCGCGTCTGGGTACCCGGCTGCTCCACCGGCGAGGAGGCCTACTCCATCGCCATATTGCTGCAGGAACAGATGGAGGCGCGAAAACAATATTTCAAACTGCAGGTGTTCGCCACAGACATCGACAGAAGAGCGCTCGATCAGGCCCGCTCCGGCATTTACCCGGTCAGCGTCGCCGCCGACATCTCCCCGGAGCGGCTGGCGCGCTTTTTTACCCAGGAACCCGGCTGCGGTGAATATCGCATCCGCAAAAACACCCGTGATATTCTGGTGTTCTCCGAACAGAATGTGATCAAAGACCCGCCGTTTTCGAAGGTTGATCTGATCAGTTGCCGCAACCTCCTGATTTATCTGGACGGACCCCTACAAAAAAAGATCCTCCCGTTGTTTCATTATGCGCTAAATCCCGGTGGCTTCCTCTTTTTGGGTACTTCCGAGACAGTGGGCGACTTTACGAATCTTTTTTTCCTGATGGACCGTTCCGCGAAGTGCTACCAAAGGAAATCGGAGACTTTGGGAACAAAGCCTCAAATCCTTGATGCTTTGCTTTCGCCTACAAGTGGCGGCGGTGGGCTGCATCGTTTCATCGGGCCGGCGCAGGCGCAACGAAAAGATGATTTGCGTGAGATTACCGAACGGACGCTGCTGGCGCAGTTCGCTCCCAACAGCGTACTGGTGAGCGAAAACGGCAAGATTCTATACTTTCATGGGAATACCGGACGCTTTTTCGAGCCGGCGCCGGGAGTGGCCAACCTGAATATCCTGAAAATGGCCCGCGAGGGCTTGCGACTGGAGTTGTCCGACGCCCTGCGCAAGGCGGCGGTGTTGGGCGAGAAGGTGTGCAAGGAAAATGTGCGGTTCAAGACCGATGGCGGATTCGGATTTGCCCAGCTGAGCGTACATCCTGTGGGGACTGGGGCTGAAGGCCACAATTTGTTTCTGGTCGCGCTGGAGGAATCGCCAAGAGCAGGGGCGAAACTCCCCCCAAAAGCCATCGGGAAAAAGCAAAAACCAGAGACCGCCGCAGAAAGAGCGGACGAACGGTTGGCAGTGCTGAGCCAGGAACTGCAGGAAAAAGAAGATATTCTGCAAAGTGCCAGGGAAGAACTGGAGACTTCCAACGAGGAACTCAAGTCCTCCAATGAAGAGATGCAGTCAGTGAATGAAGAACTGCAATCCACCAACGAAGAACTGGAAACCTCCAAGGAAGAGCTGCAGTCCATCAACGAGGAACTGTCCACCGTGAATAACGAACTTCAAACCAAAGTAACCGACCTATCCCAAGTCAGCAACGATATGAACAATCTGCTGGCCGGCACTGGAGTGGGCACCGTTTTTCTGGATCATCAGCAACGTATTCGGCGATTTACTCCTTCCGTCACGGCGCTCATCAACCTGATCCCTTCGGATGTAGGGCGCCCGGTAGGGCACATTCTCACCAACCTGATCGGCTATGACAGCCTGGTGAAGGATGTGCAGTCGGTGCTGGACAGCCTTGTCCCTAAAGAAGTGGAAGTTCATACCCAAGAGGACGAGTGGTTCATGTTGCGCATACGCCCCTATCGCACGCTGGAAAATGTCATCGAGGGTGCGGTCGTCGTATTTTTTAACATCACTGGAATGAAACGGCTGCAAATAGAGGTGCAAAAGACTTCGGGAAAAGCCGGAACCCTGTTTGCGATCATGCCGCAGGGCGTCCTGTTTCAGGATGCCAGTGAGCGAATCATTGAAGCCAATCCCGCAGCGCAGCGGATACTGGGGCTGACGGACGCACAGATGAAGGGGAATCCCTTTGTCCAGCCCCATTGGAAGACCGTGCGCGAAGATGGCAGCAACTTTCCGAAGGGGGAACAACCCGCCCAAAAAGCGCTCGCGACCGGGCAGGCGGCGCAGGGTACCGTCATGGGGATCGAATTCCCCCATAAAGCAGGCATCACCTGGCTGCGCGTCAATTCCATCCCACTGTTCATTCCCGGTGAGACGACACCGTATCAAGTGGTTACGACATTGGACGAGATCACAGGCAGCGTGGATGTCGGGAAAGCGAATAAGAAATAGCCGGGTACTACGAAGCAATCGACCGGAGGCGCTTGAGTATGGCGAAGGGGAAAAAAGAACCGGCTGACGCAGCCGATTCCGCAGCGAAGGCAAAGACACAGCTGCGACGGAGGGCAGAGGAGATCGACCGCGAGAACACTTCACAGAACCCGGAACTTCTGGTTGCGCTTTCCCCGAAAGCGTCGTGGCAGGCGCTCCACGAGTTGCGGGTGCATCAGATCGAGCTGGAGCTGCAGAACGAAGAACTGCGGTTGACGCAAGAGGAGCTGCTGTCCTCCCGCGCCCGCTACTTCGACTTGTTTGACATAGCGCCGATCGGATATCTCACGATCAATGAAAAGGGGCTGATCGTGGAAGCGAATCTCGCATTTGCCACCTGGGTGTGCGTAGAGAGAGGGGCTCTGCTACATCAGCCGGTTTCCCGCTTTATTTTCCCGAATGATCAGGACAGTTACTTCCTTCACCGCAAAGCGCTTTTTGACACCGGTGAATCGCAAGTGTGCGAACTGCGGCTGGTGAAAAAAGACGGTGCGGGACTATGGATACAACTGGATATGAATCTGGCGCAGGACACAGGCAAAGCAACACTGGTCCGTGCAACATTGAGTGATATCACCGTGCGCAAGCAGCTGGAAGCCCTTATTCGTGAACAGTCGGCAGCGCTATCCGAGAGTGAAGCGCGGTACCGGACGGTGCTCGAACAGGCGCCGGAAGCGGTGCTTCTGATCGACCCGGAAACCGGCGAAGTCATCGAGTCGAACGCTCGCTTTGCCGAGCGGTTTGGTTATGCGCTCGGACAGGATGGACCGCTGACGATATTTAATCTGCTTTTCGATGAGCCGGAGAATATTCGGGCCGATATGAATAAAGTGCTGCAAACAGGCAGTTTGCCGCTACAGCGACGACTATTTCTGCACCGCAACGGCAGCCTCGTGACTGTGGAACGCTCAGCCTCGCTCCTTTGCTATCAGGGGCGTCGCCTGTTTGTGATGACAGTCAGGGATGTATCGGCTGAAGTGCGACATGAACAGGAAATCGGCCGAGACGCGCAACAGGCGACGCGGGTGCAAAACGCCCTGCTGTCGGTGCCTGAGCCGTCGGACTATCTTGACATCGCCACAGTTTATCAACCTTTTGGCTATGTGGGCGGCGACCTGTATTTCATGGACTGGCGCTATGGCGGCAATATGCTGCGCGGATTTCTCGTCGACGCGACCGGGCACGGCCTCGGCACGGCGCTGCATACTGCTTCCATGCACGTGTTGATCCGGGAAGTCAACGAGCAAGACCTGCCGCTCTCTGATGCGATGCGCTGGCTGAACCAACGCGCAGGCGAATATTTTGACGAGAGAACTTTTGCGGGCGCGCTGGGCTTTGAAATCGATCTTGATATACGGCAGCTGCGCTGGGTATGCGCGGGCATTCCAAGAATTCTGGTGTCCACGAAAACGAAGCGGTGCGCCGTGGACTGTCCCGGCATGTGCCTGGGGATCCGTGATCATGAGACGTTCGAGACGCACACGCTGCCGATTGAAATCGGCGACTGCTTCTATTTCATGACTGACGGACTGACCGACCTGTTGCAAGGAGTGACCAAGCTGCCACTGGACCGTCATTCGGCAATGCTTGAGCTGCTGCAGACGCTGTCGGAGGCACAGGAACGCCGGGATGATGCCACGGCGGTCGGCATCCATGTGCGCGCGCTGCCGCAAGCTTTGGTTCGTCAGGACGGGTGGCCCCGCATTATCCGCTTCAACGGCTACGGTGATTATCAGCGTCTCAAAAGCGAAGTGACTAAAATAATGTCGGAAGTGACGGGACTGCCGCACTCACTCCAGGAAGTCGCAGTGCATGAAGCGCTGGCGAACGCGATGGAGTGCCGGGACGGGGTGCCTCGGCAACACAAAGCGCGGCTGCGTTTCAACAAGGTCGGTAACCGGCTTATCGTGCGGGTGAAGACATCTCGCATCAGTTTTGCCGGTAACACGATTCTGCGGCGTTTGCGAGCGCATCCCGAAGAGATGTTTTCTTTCGGCGAAGATGCGGCGATGGGGCGGGGGATACCCATGATGCTTTCGATGTCTCACAAGATGACGTATAACAGCGAGGGGACCGAAGTGCTGCTGGCGTGGAAGTTGCATTGATTGGGATGGCAGCGAAAACTATGCCAACGTAATAACCTGGATTTACTCGATGCAATCATTGTTTTAACACAGCGAGACGATATCGGATAAAGATCGCTTGCGTACTCGATAGGCCCCGAGTTTTTTAGCCAGGGGAATTCCTTCTCGCTGTCGCTCATGAATTAACTCCCGCACAAGCCATAACTCTTGCTACTATTTTCGGAGTCGTAATAAAGGAGCCTTGAAGAGCAGCGTGTCAGACCGGCTTGGCATTGCCTGCGGATCGCTGCTGCGCCACTTCTTCCAGTGACGGGATCGCTTCGCAAAACACTTTCACGATTTCCGGATCAAATTGAGTGCCGGCGCACCTTTGCAGTTCATCATAGGTTTGGTCAATGGTTAACGCAGGACGATAGGGGCGGACGGAAGTCATGGCGTCATAGGCGTCCGATATGGCCAAAACTTTGGCCAGCGGAGAAATGTCCTGCCCTGACAGGCCGCTAGGGTAACCGTTGCCGGAAAAATGCTCGTGGTGCTGCAATATCGCCGTGCTGACCTGCTCCAGATGCGGGATGTTTTGCAGAATTTTGGCGCCCAAGGCTGGGTGCATCTTAACGACATCATACTCTTCTGCTGTCAGGCCGCTAGGTTTATTCAACAGTTCTTCCGAGATGCCGATTTTGCCAATATCATGCAAAATGGCAGCATATCGCAATTGTTCCATTGTTTTTTGATCCCAGCCCAGTGTGATGCCCGCCAATTCGCAAAAGAGCAGGACGCGGCTGCTATGCCCATGTGTATTGGAATCTTTGGCCTCTATGGCGTCAGACAGCGCATAGATGGTTTGCGTATACAACAAGCCCAATTCGCGATTGGCTTTGGCAAAATCTTCGTTCAGGGCTTTCATTTGATTGTATAGGGCATTTATTTCCTGGTTTTGGGCGGTGGTTTCTTCCAACAGGTTGTCTTTTTCTTCAATTGTGCTCAGCAATCTGATTTTCATTCGATCCAGGCTGTCGGCCAAATAGGTTGCTTCATACGATTCGCTGGCTTGAAACCGGACATTTAGGTCGCCGGCCTCCAGCTGTTGGGCCGTGGCGGCAAGCCCTGCCAGGGGGCGGGTAATTTTGCTGATGATCCAGTAGATAATGACAATAACGATCAGCAATACTGCGATTGCGATATACAGGATCTGGTCAATCAGACTCTGTTGCTCGGCAAACAAGACGGAGATTGGCAACACTACGGCGATTGACCAATTCGCGGTGGCAATGGGCGAAATAAATACGACATATTTCGTGTTCGAGCGTTCCATTTGATAATAACTTGACACATTGGCGAGGTCATCCTTTTTCAAAGGAGCAAAGCTGAGTTCGCCAAAAGGTTCGCCTGTTTTTCCCATCGCATTGCTCGTTGTGTAGAGAACGGTATTGTTCTGGGTTAGCAAGAGCGCTTCGGCTGAGGCGTGAAATATTGCCTGTTTGCACAGCGCGGCCATGTCGGCAAGGCTGACGTCAATGCCAAGAACCCCTGCGACGGGAGTGTTTACCGGCATTGCCATCGTAGCCACCAGACCGCCGGTTAGTCGGTCCGGATACGGTTCGGTGATTACAAATGCGCGTTGTTTATTGGCGGCGATGAACCAGGGCCGCCCTGTCGGGTCGTACTCGGATGGCAGTGGGGTTGGTCGGGTCGTGTACATGTTTTTATTTTCGAAGCCAATAAAAATATACTCGAAATAACTGGGAAACCGGTTTTGAAAAGTATTTAATTTAGCCATGATTTTCGGGTTCGTTGGTTCATACTGTTCGGTTTCAAAGTCGGTGGCAATCGCTGATAACAGGACGTGTCGCGCTGCAAACCATTTGTCGATTTCGGTTGCGGATTGTTTGGAAGCAAGACGCATCAAGGATCGGGTCTGGTCGAACACAATGCGGTCAATGTAAGAAAGACTAACGTACCCCAGCCATGCAATCGTCAGCGTGACGACCATGCTAATCCAAAACAGCAATTTGTTGCGAATCTTCATACAAGGGTCCGCCTTTCGAGCACAAGCTATGTATGATTATATTGTACCCCAGTTGATTCAAAATAAACAAATGTTTACAAAAATGTTAAACATTTCCGGATATACAAGGTGGTGAGCATAAAATGGAGCCCGAGTGTGCATCTGCCGAGTATGGACAAATGTCTGACTCTGGCAGTATAATGTGAATATGAATAAGTGAAATGAAAAGAGCTCGGAAAATCGACAAACAGGGGAAAGGAGTGCTCACTATGTTTGTGGTGCATACCGTGAACCAGTTGGAA
>CAZFSM010000009.1:0-63735 GCA_964521625.1 uncultured Veillonellaceae bacterium
GAATTACATTTCCCGTCGCCGTAGCCTCGATCCCCACATCGCCAGCCCGGGCCGGGTCGAATTTAATCACGATTTCCGGGCCGTATTGTTCGCTGGAGTAATCAACGTCGGCTGTCCCCGGCAACGTTTTGATATTGTCAGCCAGGGTCATCGCATATTGGGTCAGCTGGGTCAGCTCAGGTCCGCGCAGAGCTAATTGCAAGGGACGAGCATCACCGCGGGTAGTGTTTTGCCCCGTTTGCACCGCCACTTTCAGACCGGTGATATTGCGCAGGCGTCCCCGCAGCTCGTCCTGAATCTGAGCCATCGAGCGTTTGCGTTCCGAAGTGGGCACCAGTTTTACGCCCATGCTGCCTTTATACGGCGGTTGGCGGCTGGCGCCAAGGACTAAAAATGCCGTGTCCAGCTCGGGAACTGCCAACACCTCCTTTTCCACCGGCGCGACCAGTTCCTTCATCTTTTCCATCGAAGTCCCGGCTGCGGCAGAAATGGCAATGTTGAACTCGCCCGAGTCATAGGTGGGTTGAAATTCAAAGCCAATAATCGGCACAAATAAAAAGTTAATAAATAATGATAGAACAGCCACAACCATCAGTTTTTTCGGTCGGTGCAGCGCCCAACGCAAGGCAATCTCATAAAAAGACCGCAGTGCAACAAACCCCTGCTCCCACTTATCCAGCACTACTTCGACACCACGGCCAAATCGCGTGCTTGGTTTCACCATGTCACTCTCTTTTCGCAGCCAGTACGCCGACATCGTGGGAACCAGCGTGAATGCAACGAACAGCGAAAACGCCACGGCAAAAGCAACGGTAAGGCCAAATTGTTTGAAAAACTGACCGATGATGTCGCCCATCGTTCCTACCGGCACAAACACCGCCAGCAAAGAGAACGTTGTTGCCAAAACCGCCAGCGATATTTCCTGCGTCCCTTCGCCTGCCGCTTCCATTGGCGAAGCGCCTTCTTCCATGTGGCGGACGATGTTTTCAATAACCACGATCGCGTCATCGATCAAAATGCCAACTGCGAGACTGAGTCCCAGCAGCGACATGTTGTTCAAGGTAAAATTCATCGATTTCATCAGGAAAAACGTCGAAATGATCGAGGTCGGAATGGCCAGGCCTGCAATGATCGTCGCCCGACCATCGCGCAGGAACAGAAAGGTGATCAAAACCGCCAATAAACCGCCAAAAATCAAGGAAACCATAACATCATCGACGTTATCGCGAATGTAAACAGAACTGTCCCGCACGGTCGACACTGTTATATCCGGCGGCAATATTCCTTTTTGCAGCCGTTCCATCACTTTTTTTACTTTGTCCGCTATGGCGACCGTGTTGGTGCCGGATTGCTTCTGCACGCCGATCATGACGGCCGGCGTACCCTTCGTGCGGGCATAGGTGCGTTCTTCGCCCCAGCCGTCTTCCACTGAGGCAACGTCGCCCAGTCGAATCAACCGCCCCTGCTGGTTGGCCACGACGATATTTTTCATGTCGTCCAGCGATTTATATTTGCCAATGGTGCGGACCGTCATTTCATTTCCATGAGCAATGACCCGACCGCCCGGCGTGTTATAGTTTTGCGCATTGATCAGGTCGAAAATCGGCTGAAACGGCAGGTTATAAGATTCCAATTTGCGTGGGTCCACATAAATATGGATCTCCCGGTCGGCCGCACTGTATACGCTGACTTCCGCAACTCCTTCAATCCGCTGCAGTTCATCCTTGACAACGTCGATGGCTATTTTGCGGATTTCGCCGCGTTCCCGGGTCTCTGACGCCAAACTGAAGTTCATGATCGACTGGGCCGTGATGTCATACCGCTGCGTGACCGGTTCATCGATCTGATCCGGCAAGCGGCGGCGCACGCCGGCCACTTTTTCCCGTACGTCGTTGGCGGCCATTTTGGGATTGACGCCCAGTTCAAACTCCAGGGTCGTCTGAGAAAAACCTTCGCGCGATATGGAAGACAGTGTCTTGATCCCGGCAACCGAGCTGACAGCATCTTCAATCGGTTTGCTGATCAAACTTTCCATTTCTTCCGGCGATGCGCCGGTATAAGTAATCGTCACGGTTACGATCGGCAGCTCAATATCGGGATACAAGTCAATACCCAGACTCGGGTAGGAACCGGCGCCAAAAACAACCAGCAACATTACCAACATGGTTGTAAAGACCGGTCGCCGGATGAATAGCTTGATCATTTATTTACCGGCCTCCCCGGGAGCGCCCAGCCGGATCGACGCGCCGTCCTTGAGTTTATGTTGTCCGGCGACTACTACTTTCTCGCCGTCCTTGACACCATCCAGGACCTCAACCCACCCGCCGGAGGATTCCCCCAGTTTCAACACTTTTTGCACCACTTTGTTGTCAGCAGTAACCACAAATACTGTTTTTTGATCTTCCCGCAAAACCAGGGCGCCTTCCGGCACCACCAATACCTTTTGCCGCACCAGGCCGGCGATATCTGCCTTGGCAAACATGCCCGCCTTTAGAATCCCCTGCGGATTGGGAATACTGACTTCCGCCGTAAACGTACGCGCCGGCAGGGCCGCCGCTGGCGAAAGACGCGTCAGGGTCCCCTTGAATTCCTGATCTTTCAGCGCGTTTACCCGGATGGTAACCGGAATCCCCAGCTTCAATTCCGCGACCTGCGCTTCGCCGACAACAGCTTTGGCCAGCAAACTGGACACATCCGCCACGGCAACAATCGCGGCGCCTGCCTTGGAAAAAGTCCCTGACTGCACATAACGCTTTACAACCACACCGGTAAGCGGCGAAATAATATTAGCATTGTCCAGTCGGGCCCGCAGTAGCCGCAGATTCCCTTCAGCCGCCGTAACACCGCCTTGCGCCAAGTCGCGCTGGGTTCTGGCGCTATCGAGCGATTGGGCTGACACGGCATTCTGTTTAAACAACGTATCCATGCGCCGGAAGTTCAATTCATTCTGTTCCAACGTCGCCTTAGCCTGCAAAATCTGGCCTTCAGCCTGCATGACCAGCGCGGCAAGTTCATCGATATCCATGCGGGCCAGCACCATCCCGGCAGTGACCTGGTCGCCTTCTTCCACCAGCACCTGTCCAATCCGCCCGTCTGCCTTTGCCGAAACATCCGTGCTCCAGACCGCTTCCAGGTTCGCGGAAAAACTAAATTTCGGCAATACGTCCCGCCGCTCCAGCACTGCGGCTTCAACTGTCACGGTCCGTCCGGCCAGTGCCCGAGCCGCCCGTTCCTTGCCGATGGCAATGTTGGAGTAAATTTTGTAACCAATGAATAATACCAACAAGGCCCCAACAGCGAACGCAATTACTTTCCAGTTTTTAATACTGCGTGGAAAACTCAAGATGATTCATTCCTCTTTTCAGCAAAAAATTACACCAAATCATATGCTACGATGACGACAATTAATTTAGAAAAATCCCAACTATATATCATTCTACTCTACTTGGAGAATTGCCTGCAATGCTTCCTCGACCCGGCGAATATTTATTCCGCTCTGAATTTTCGCCTGGCCCAGCTCCGTCAGCAAAATCCAGCGCAGTTGGCTGCCTTCCCGTTTTTTATCGCTGCCCATAAATCCGATTAAATCCTCTGGAATCAGTTCGACAGCCCGTGTCGGCAAACCATAGGCCAGCAACAAAGCTTGCACGGTTTTCAGCGTACCAACGGGAACCAGTCCCTCCAGCTCGCTCAGCCGGGTAGCCACGACCATGCCGAGCGCCACGCCTTCGCCGTGGGTAAAACGTTCAAAGTTGCCTGCAGCCTCGATGGCATGTCCGGTCGTATGACCGAAGTTGAGTAACATCCGCTCGCCGAGGTCCTGCTCGTCCCGCTCCACGACCGCTGCTTTCATCCGGCAGCACTGGGCAACGATCTGCGCCAGCTGCTGTGGCTCGCGCTTGCCGATCGACTCCGCCTGCGACGCCAAAACGTTACAGAACTCTGCATCGGCGATCAGGCCGTACTTGATCACTTCCGCCATGCCGGAGGCAAACTCCCGCTCTGGCAATGACAGCAGCGTCTGCGGATCGATCAGCACGCCGAGAGGCTGGTAAAATGCGCCGATCAGATTCTTGCCCAGATGATGATTCACGGCGACTTTGCCGCCAACGCTCGAATCGACCTGCGACAACAGCGTCGTCGGCACTTGCAGAAACGGCACGCCGCGCAAGTATGTCGCAGCAACAAAGCCGGCCAGATCGCCGACCACGCCGCCGCCCAGCGCCAGAATCGGGCAGTTGCGGTCGAGGCCGGCCACAATCGCCTGCGCGTACAGCACATCCGCCTGCGTCAGCGACTTGGAAGCCTCGCCCGGCGGCAGCACAGCCAATGTCACCGTAAATCCCGCCTGCTGCAAACTTGCTACCGCCGGTTTGCCAAACAAAAAAGCGGTGTTCTCGTCCGCCACAACCAGCACTTTTTTTTCGACAGGAAAGGCGGCGGCCCAGCTTCCTATGTTCGCCAATCCGCCGGACTGAACGTTTATATTATAACTTCGACTGCCCAGGTTCACCCGGATTGTCTCCATCAAACTGTCCCTCCTCGCACAAAATTTGCCGGATCGTTGCCGCAACTTCGACCAGTGACTTGCCATCCGTTTCGATCCAATAATCAGCCTGACGGTACTGCGGCTGCCGCACCGCCAAAAGGTCCCGGATCACCTGTAACCGGTCCGGCCGGTTGAGTAGCGGCCGTAGCCGATCTCCCTGCGTGCGGGCCACGATTTCGTTTTCCGAAGCTGACAGGCATACCATCATCCCGGTTGCTTTCAGTCGGTCGATGTTTTGCTGCCTTAGCACCACGCCGCCGCCGGTAGCCAGCACGACCTGCGACTTTGCCGCTACAGCGGCCACGGCCGCCGACTCCTGGTCGCGAAACGCCGCTTCGCCAAACCGTTCAAAGTAGTCGGCGATACTCATGCCGACAGCCTGCTCCACCTGCTCATCCAGATCAATGAACTGCCAGTCCAGCTGCCGGGCCAGAATTTGGCCGACACAGCTTTTACCTGTCCCCATGAAGCCGACCAATACAATATTTTTCATGCCGGTTTACCTGATTTTTTGCCGGTATTGGCAGATGGCACGTAACAGTTCCGGCAGTGAATCGCCGCCGAATTTCTCGATTAGCGCCTCGGCCAGCACAAAGCACAGCATCGCTTCCGCCACGCAGCTCGCTGCGGCCACCGCGCAGACATCGCTGCGTTCACTATTGGCCAGCACCGCTAGTTGCGACTGGATATCCACCGAGTGCAAAGGCTGGGTCAGTGTCGGAATCGGCTTCATTACGGCCCGCAGTACAATCGTCTCGCCGTTGGACATTCCGCCCTCGATGCCGCCGGCTCGGTTGGTCTGGCGATAATAGCCCTTCTCTTCACTGTAAAAAATCTCATCATGGACCTGACTGCCCGGCAACTCGCCCGAGCGAAAGCCTGCGCCGAACTCCACACCCTTGATCGCAGGAATCGAGACCATGGCTGCGGCGATCTTGCCGTCTAGCCGTCGGTCCCACTGGATATGGCTGCCCAGCCCTGGCATCAGGCCAGTCGCCGTGATTTCGAAGCAACCGCCCAATGTGTCGCCGGCCGATTTTGCAGCCAAAATCAGCGCTTCCTGCGCCGCCGCCTCGGTCGCCCCGCCAATCGACAAAACCTGCGAACTGACAGTCACTCCGCACAGCTCCAGCAATTGCCGGCACACTGCGCCGACCGCGACTCGCGAAGCCGTCTCGCGTGCGCTGGCCCGTTCCAGGATATCGCGTACATCACTGCGGTCATACTTTAGACAGCCACCAAGATCGGCATGGCCCGGTCGGGGCGCGGTAACCACCGGTCCCGTCTGCTGGCCAAACGCGGCCATTTTCGCTTCCCAATTCACCCAGTCAGCATTGGTGACACGCAAGGTAATCGGGCTGCCCAGCGTCTCGCCGAAGCGCACCCCGGACAACACTTCCGCCCGATCCCGTTCAATCTTCATCCGACCGCCGCGGCCAAAGCCTTCCTGGCGCCGGGCCATTTCCTGATTGATTCGCGCTTCGTCCACCGGCAACCCGGCCGGCAATCCCTCAACAATCGCGGTCAGGCAAGGCCCGTGCGACTCTCCTGCGGTTAAAAACCTCAACATATCGATCCCTCCAACTTTCCATGCTACGATACTACCCAGCTACTATACTAAAAGCAGGCCCTTTCAAGGCCTGCCGGTTTAGGTTGTCTAACGAGCCTGCGGTGTTGCCGGCGGGTTCACTGGCAGCGGCGTCGCCGCCGCAGGGCGGGGCGTAATCCCATAACAGAATATCTGCAGATTCAGGCGTGTCGCCAATTTATCCTGTTTTCGCTGAATCAGAAAGGCCAGCGGCAAACTGAACCGCTCGCCGTCCTCCAGTTTTTTTAAAAACGCCAGTGTGGCATAGTAATTGCCTTCCACCGAGACTTCGAGCGGCATCTCCCGATAGCCCGCCCGGTCCACCAACGCAGACGGCTTAAGATTGACCAGGCGAACCCCGGTTGCCGTGGCGTCCCGCTCCAGCTGCGTCATAAACGCCGACACATCAAGCGACCCCGGCAATGCTTTTTCCACCCGCACCAGCGATTGCTGCAATTCGAGCAGCCGTTTATTGGCGTCAGGGTGTGCAAGAACAAAGTTTTCCACCACAGCCACCTTTTGCCGCTCGGCCTGCAGCCGGCTAGCCATTGCGCTAATTCGCGCCTCCTGCGGAACCAGCACCACTGACGATGCAACCATGCCGAGAGCCAACACCAGCACCAAATATAAGGCGAGCAAATAACGCGGTGCGATCCCTTTAAGCAGAGCCGTCAACCGTTCTTTCCCCATCTATTGCAGCCCTCCGACTTTAGCTGTAATTTCAAACTGCGTCAATGGGCTGCGTTCATTTTGTTCCGCTTTTAACAAAGTCGGCTCAACAAACATCCGATCCTGTTCCATTTTGCTCAGAAAAGTAACCAAATCAGGGTAACTCAGGGCACTCCCCTTCATTTGCAATACCCCTTTTTGGGCGCTGCCAATTTCGGTCAGCCAGACCCGGCGGGGCATAAAGGCGCCTAGATGAGCCATCGTCCCATGCCAGGAGTAACGGTTGGCGCTTAGCTGCAGCAGGATTTTTTCCCGCGCCTGCACCGCCGCCAGCCGAGTCTCGGCAATCCGCATTTGTTGCTCATTTGCGGCCAAAGCTTCATAACGGGCTCGCGTCTCCGCCAATTCTTGCTCCAAACCCCAATAGCGATATTCACCAAAGCCAAATAAAGCCGCGATAACCAGCAGCAATAAGACTATCGGCAGTAGCACCAGCCTTCCGTAATGCAACCGAGGCGGTTGTTGTTCCGGCGGCAGCAGATTAATCCGGATCCTCATCACTCGATGCTCCTCATGGCCAAGCCAACCGCTACCGACATCTGCGGTCCCACGCCGCGCAAGTACTTCAAATTAAACGAAGTAGGCAACTCCATCATCGCCAGCGGATCATGCAACGAAACCGGCAGTTCCAGTATTTGCGTCATTCTTTCCGGCAATAGTTTTAATTTGGCTGCGCCGCCGGTAATATAGATTTGTGAAATGTTGACACTACGGTTTTGCACCTGATAGTACTCCAGCGTACGCCGCACTTCCCCCGCCAGTTCGCCAACAATCCGGTCCATCTGTTCGCTGACAACCTCGCGGTTAGCCGCAGTCGTCGCTTCATTAAAAAAATCGGCGCCTCTTTGTTTTAGCAGCTCGGCATCTTCCCGGCTCACGTCAAAGCCTTCCATCATCGTTTCCGTAAAACGATTGCCACCAATCGGAATATTGCGCGTAAACACCGGACTGCCGCCCAAAAACAGCGTCACCTGGGAAACCGAAGCGCCACTGTCGATTACCATGCAATCAATCGCCGACGGGATCGTTCGCTGGATAGCCAGTGGTTCAATATCGATGGCAACCGGCTTCATCCCTGATTTTTTCAGCACCCGCGCCAAGGTATCGGCAACATCGCGCGGCACCGCCACCAGCAGCACCCGGTCTTCCACCTCAGTCTGACCCGGACCGGTCACCCAGAAATCAAAATATACTTGATCCGGTGAAAACGGCACATACTTATCAAGATCCCAACGAATCGCCTGGCGCAGTTCGCCGGGCGACATGCGCGGCAACAAGACCTCGCGAATAAATAATGAGCGTCCGCCGAGAGCTACTGCAACCTGACGGCCAACGACACCATTGCGCGACGCCATTCCTTGCAAAGTTTCCACCAATTGCGCTTCGTCAATAATAAGCCCGTCCTGCATGGTAGAAGTAGGCAGATCAGCGAGCGCCATCTTTTTCAAGTATGGTTTGCCTGATCGCAGGACAACTTCGGCCATTTTTATTGACCCGCTGCCAATATCGATGCCGATGGCGTCCTGACGCCGACCAGCAATTTTCTCCAGTAACGAATCCAGACGCATCAGGTTTCTGTTCCACTCTCCACGTGGTGCGGCGTACTGCTGACAATTTTCACCGCGTGTGTTATAGCCGTGATAATGTCAATCGTAAACTGTTGTTCCAGCGCTTTAATCTTGGTATACATCTGTCCCTTGTCCGTGACAACGTAGCGGGGCGGCAAAAAGTTCATCGTCAGGGCGGCGATATCGTAACGACATTTTTCGCACCTGCAAGCGCCCTGATGCGAAGCCAGCACATCATCCAATTGCTGCCACATTAAAATTTCCATATAATTTTTCAATTCCATCGCGCCACGCCTCCTCTATCTGCCCCAGGACAAAATTGTCATCTCCAGCATCGGTTCACCAGGCGATGAAGCCAGGCTCAATTGAATCAGCGACGACGCGCTCCGCCGAGCGGCGCCGACGATTCCCACTGAGCGTACTCGTAGAAAATCGCCCTCCATACTGGTCGTTACCAGATACTGTCCGGCAAAATATTCCCGCCTGACCGTCTCTTGCAATCCATCCGGGTTTCCATTCTTATATAATACTACAATCGCTCTGCGGAGTCCTGCTTCTGCGATACATTGCGCAGCAATTCCTTCACGATAATTTATCGTCGATGCCGCCTCCGTCTGAATCAAGCGGGCCAGCGCCAGACCCAGGCAGACCAGAACCGACAATGCGACCAGCGCTGCAATCGCCGCCGAACCGCGCTCAGTCCGGCGCATTGATGCAGGTCACCGCACTGGTCAGCGAGTCGGCGACTCCCGTCTGCGGGTCCGTTAGCGTCAGTTTGATCGTCAACAGTCGGGGCGGTTGAAAAGCGAATTGCAGTTGACTAACCGTATTCTCGGTAATCGGCGTTGGTCTGCCATCGGCGCTGATTCGGTACAACGTGCGCGGATTAGCCCCCAGTGTCGTTCCCAGCTGAAAAATCAGCCGCGACACCTGACCGGTTTCATTGGTGATTGTGACTTCAGCGGCAGTGATGCTCTGGCCGGCAGCAGGCTTTACGATCCCTGACGCCAGTCGCAATTCCCGCGTCATCGCTTCCATGGCCGTTCTGGCGGTTTGGTGCGTCACGGTACGGGCCACCGAATGTTGCCAGGACAAAAATGTCGTCGATAAAAGCGGCGGCAAGCTTTGCAACAGCAATGCCGTCAGCATCAGACCAATCAAAATTTCAATCAAAGAAAAACCGTTTCGCCGCGGCTGTTTCATCGCAGATTCTCCAGATCGGTATCGACGGCAAAATAAGTCAGCAGACTATATACCAAGGGCTGCCCGTTTTCCAGCCAGCGCACCTGCACTTCCATTTCTGCCAGATGTCCTGCTGCATCGAGGTCGGGCCGTGGGCGAAAGCGGGTGGTTCGTTCGAATACGACCCCTTCAACGGTGAAACTGTCACTGCCAACAAATGTGATCAGCGAATCGGCCGACCAATCTTCGCTGCCAAAATTACGCAGCCGTTCCATCGCTTCCTGCGCCAGACAAGCTGCCTGTTCATGCCGGTTCAGCAGTTTTCCGGCCTGACTCGTCTGAATGAATAAACCGACCACGGCCAGCAGCCCCACGCTCAGGACAAATACGCCAACCAGCACGTCAAAAAGAATTGCGCCGCGCACCTTCCACCGCTTCATTCGCCCGCCTCCCAGGCTGCGACATCGCTGATGCGCACCCGACCGGTCACCGCAGCGACGATAACATAGCGATTCCGCTTGGTTCGCAGGCTTTTCAACGCGATAGTCTGGGCATTGGCAGGGCTGCCTGAACCCGAAAAAGACACTGCCGCCGGCATATTCGCCAAACGGACCGAATCAGGGAAAGTCCCCCGTTTGCAGACATTCAGCCCCGCCTTTACGACATAACCGGCGCCGGTGCCTTGGTTGAACGCCAGGGAATAAAAAGGTCCGCCAGCTCCGACAGGCGAGTTGACCGACGCTTGTTGCATCCAGCGAAGATCGGCTGCCAGTTCCAGAGCCGCGGCGGACAATTCGGCTCCGGCCAGGGAATCACCCAGCCGCAGCATGCCTATTGCACAGATCATCGAGATCATTGCCGTCACGATCAGCAGTTCCAGCAGACTGAACCCGCCCCGTCCCCATCGCAATGCGACCACCTCGGATCAAATTAGAAAACTTAAATACCAGGCCAAAATTTGCTTGCCATATAGCAGTGTAATCCACGCGCCTAAAGCGATAAACGGGCCAAACGGGATAAAATCCTTGCGCCCGCGCAGCCCCGTGACAAGCAGTAGCAAGCTGATGAAGCCGCCGCTGACAAAACCGATAAACAGCCCTATCATGACTGCCGGCCAACCCAGCCAAAAACCCAGCGCCGCGGCAAATTTCACATCACCGCCGCCCATGCCGCCCCGGCTGATAATCGCCAGCACCAGCAGCAGACCGCCGCCCGCCAGCGCGCCCAACCACATCGACCAAAATCCGACCGCGCCGGTCGCCAGCTGCATCACCAAGCCACTGGCAGCCAGTAGCGCCAACATCCCATCCAGAATAATCTGGTGATCCAGGTCGATAAACGTAATCGCCACCATGAACGCCGAAAACAGCATCACCGCAATCATTTCCCAGCTTGGACCGTAATGGAGGTAGGTTACTAAAAATAACCCCCCGGTGAGCAGTTCGACGGCCGGATACCTGGGCGAAATCTTGGCGCCGCAGAACCGACATTTGCCCCGCAAAAAAATCCAGCTCAGGAGCGGAACCAAGTCCCGTACCCTGAGCACAGTGCTGCAAGCCGGACAATGCGAGCCCGGCCGGATAATAGATTCTTCACGTGGCAATCGCCAGATGCAGACATTGAGAAACGAGCCGACGGCAAGACCGAGTAGAAAACAAATCAAGCCAACGGCAACAAAACCAAAGTTAAACAACCAGATGATCTCTTCACTCATAAATTAATTATTCGGGCCTTGACCAAAGAATCCTGCCGAACCGCAAATCTTTTTTAGCGCTGCCAGTTTGCCGGTTTGGGACCCGCCAGCGCCAGAAAATAGTTGTAAATCCGAGGCGAATTGTCTTTGCGCAGAATGCATACCTTGATGCTGTGCGGGCCTGTGCCATGTTGGCAGGAATGGGCGAGGCTGCCGGACACGATGGCGTCGCAAAACACATAGCCGTAAATCAGGGCTTCCGGCGCGGTTTCCTTGACGCCGCCGCTTTCCAAATCCCACAGCGGATTGGCTACCTCGCCCACATAGACTTCGGCAACTTCCCAGCTATCCCATTTTCGCCTGACCGATACCAAGTCGGTCAGCGAAACCGGCCCCTTGGGCTGCGATTTGTGTTTCATGCCGCGCTAGTCCTTGACAACCAGGACCGGGATATGGGCCAGACTGATCAGGTTACGGGTAACACTGCCCATCAATAGTTCCTCCAACACGCCATGTCCTTTCGTGCCGACCACAATCAGGTCAACTCCATGCTGCCTGGCGTAAGTAATAATTTGATCGGCAATATTGCCCTGCAATGGCACGCCGACTACTGTCACACCACAACTCTGACCCATGGCGATCGCCTCGTCCAGCAATTGTTGATCTTCCTGCCGCAGGGTTTCCAACGTCTGCAAAAATTTTGCGCAACTGGTTTCTGCTGCAATCATCAACTGATTTCCTTCAAACACCTTGACTGCCACAACTTGCGCGGCGGACAGGAGGCTTAAATCAAGAGCCCAATTCAACGCTTGCTTGCTGTGGGGAGATCCATCATACGCCACCAGAATCTTTTTCATCCGCGACATGTTCAAGCACCTCCTATTTATTCAATTATCTGATTATATTATAGCACTTTTGAGGACGGGAAATGCAATTTACTTCATGGTTGCGCCTACTCTATCGCTGAAAAAACAGGTTAGGTCAGTTTTTCCAATCAGAAGGGGTGACTGTAGTCCCTCCGCTGCCAGTCCCGCCACCGCCGGTAATCAGCCCGGGATTGTTGGTAAGAACAGCTAAAACCACATCCGGATTGTATGTAACCTCTGCTCTATTGGTCAAATAGGCTTCTCCTCCGGTAGAAATTATTGAACCCTTTAACTTGCTATTCGAATTGAGCTCAACATTTCCAGTTACCACAACCAGCGCTTTATCAATCTCGCTATAATTTGTCAGCGCAAATTTGTCGTCTACCAAAAAAACCAATGCGCTATTTGTTGTTCCTGTTGTTACCTTACTTCTGCCATTTAAATCAACAGCACCCGCTATTTTAAAAACCACATTGGTGTTGTCTGCAATCTGGATTTTCGAAGCAGCACTCATCTTTAATTGCCCAGTAATATAAACTATGACGTTTCCTGCGATATTCAATGTCGTCCCACCATTTAAATCCAAATCACCTGTAAAATAGACCTCGGTAAAACTAGATCCGATGGCGGGGCCGGCAATATTAATAGTCGTTCCCGATATATTTGCTGAACCATTGCAATAGAGCAAAGATTTGCTCCCCACACTACCAAAATTAATCACAGAACCGTTGCCTGCCGTCAAACTACCGTTTGCCATATAAAATGTTGATACTCCCGGAAGCGTCAATGTTGCATTGGAATTTGTCTGAACTCCTTGCCCGGCATATATAGTGCTGTTTGCCCCCATGTTCAACGTTTTATCCAAATTTAATCCGTCACGAATATACAAGGTTGACGTAGCTTGAGTTTGCAATGTCGAACTACTTGTCAGCGACATCCCTCCCCCCAGCACATCAATAACAGCATTGCTGCCCATTGTCCATATTGAGTTATCCATGCTGAAGCCACCGTTAACATAGAGTGTTGTATTATTTTGCGTTGCAATTTTCGATGCGCCGCTTGATAAGCCGCCACTCGCTGTATAGTATCCTGAAGCAAGCGGAGATGCCGTATTATTAACCGACCAAGTACCAAGGGGCCAAGCAGTGGAAGCGACAACAGTTGGTGCTGTCGGTTTGGCAGGTGTTGTAAATGCAACAGAAAAGGTTGGAACTGCAATACTTGCGCTGTTGCTAGTTTGGGTTCCTGAGATTTTCGCATTACTCCACGGATTAACATATATCGTGCCAACCGCAGTTGCATTTCCAGTAATTTCCGAACCATTTTCCATGGTGATATTGCCATTTGTTCCTGCAGAACCATCAATCTTCCCATTACTATCCATGCTAAGACGGCTCGCGCCAAACACCCCATTGGTAAACACTCCCGACAAGCCGCCTCCCGTGATATTCACCCTGACACTAACCGTCCTAGTCGCATTGCCGACGCGTCCAACCGATTGCAGATGGTACCAGCCGCTTGCCGGCGCGGCCCCGTTCGTCAACGTGTTCGGCGAGGTAGCCTGCACTGTTACCGTATAGGTTTTTCCGGCTTCACTGGTAAATTGACGCGCTTGCCCGATCCATGTCCAACTGGCGCTGCCCGCTTCCATGCCCGCGATTGTCCGCTTTAATCCCGACTCCGCCGCATACTGGGCTTCCACCACATCCCGGTTCATTGTACCAATCCGGATTTCCTGCGTAATCATCGGCAAAACTCCAGACAGAATAAGCCCCAGAAACGCCATAATGCCTATGGCGAGAATAGTAACCGACCCTTTATTATTGCCTGCCCAATGAAACCATTTCAAACAATCAAGCCTCCGATCTGTGGCAATGATTAATTTAGCATTGTGACAACAGTAGACACAGGCGTAGCAATAGATCCTGCATAAGCGTTGCTTTGAAGCGTAATCGATATCGTAAAAACACGCGCATTCCGGACAATTTGCAAAGCATTGATTCGCCCTTGCCCAATAGTTTTGGTACTAACCGTGTTTCCCGCAGCATTATTATAGGTAATGATAATGGAATTCGCATTGAGTGCAATCGAACGATTGGGTGTATTTAACGGAATCACATCGACTGGCGCAGTATACGTAATTGAAGACGGCGATACAACTGTAACCGCTGTCGCATTACGTATTTCATTGGAAATCTCATTCAACGCATTACGCGACAATTGAATGTTAGCACCCTGGTCAGCGCTATTTTGATAAGATTGGATAGATGTCGACAGCAAACCGAAAGCCGCAGCCATTAGCATTCCCAAAACTGCGACAGCGATCAACAATTCAACCAGGCTAAATCCTGCTTGCTTTTTCAGCATTGTTTTCATCATCGCGCTCACATCATTTCAAATAATAATAAGTGACGGCAGTAACCGTTCGATCAATAGCAGCTGCCCCGCTCAGTTCACGCCAGGTTACTGTGGCACGAACAGGAACCAATCGCGCGCGAACAGTTGCCTCCAGCGAATCATACTCGGGCGCGTCCCCTGCCGCCAATACCGCAGTATTGATTGTAAATGCAGGCATAGCACCGGCAGCGGCGACAACCACATTCGTCACCCAGACAGCATTAGCAGCGCCATCACTGACTTTCAGCTGCTCCAGTGCCTGCTGCGCATAATAGGTCGCCTGATTATAGTTTCGGGCAGATACAGTCGTGACGGTTGATTGACGCCAAGCAAAAGCAATGCCGACCAGCGCAATTGAAATAATTGCGATACCCAGAAGGACATCCAGCAAAGCAAAGCCTGCTTTATTTCTGCCGCTACCCAGTCGTAACCAACAAAACACGGGATAAGAGCCCTCCCATCGTCTTTCTATTCCTATTCTACCGCATCCGTAGGGATTCTCCAACAATCAGTCTCCATCAACAATCCTTTTAGAATTTTCTGCTTTGCCGGTAACGAGGTAACGACGGTGATGAAATTGGTATTTATTTTATAATTCCAGCAACACCAACTACCCTGCCAAAACATCCACAATAAATGCAAACTCCGTTACCTTCGTTACCTCATTACCTGCGACTGCAAAAAACCTTGCTCCTGATGATCGGCAATTGCCGACAAGCTTCATACGCAACCAAATAGCACGCCGCCTGACAAAAAGTCGAACGACTTTTTGTCAGGCGATCCAAAATATCGATCGAGTTTTGCAAATGGGCTGCCAATGGGTCCGTTGTTTCATCTCTGGAAATTATTTATCGTCATAATGACCTCGACAGGCGGCAATTTCTATTCTGCCATCTCTAAGTCGATATACCAGGCGATTTTTTTCATCGATCCGCCTGCTCCAATATCCTGCCAATTCCCCCTTTAATGGTTCAGATTTACCAATCCCCATATTGCCGTTTCGAGAAATATCTTGCAGCAACTTATTGATCAGCGTTAGTGTTTTTTTATCTTCCTGTTGCCAATACAGATAATCTGCCCACCCATCAGGTTCAAACGATATCGTATTCACTTTTCCATGGCCTTAAGCTCTTCCATCGTTTTTACAATCATTTTATCAGGAGAATGACTTGCAATTACTTTTTTCAAATGCTGTTGGTTAAACTCATTGTAAAATCCATCGTTTGTACGAGCTGAAATTTCAAAAGGAATTTTGCCATCGCGGGCAATACGCCTAAAATAAAGGCTCACTGCAGTTGACATGTTGATTCCCATGTCCGCAAAAATCATTTCCAATTCCTTTTTCAAATCGGAATCTATTCGGATTTGTATTGTTTTCTCTTTATTTTGCAGTTTTTTTTGCACGGCTACCTGTGACATCTCACCACCCCTTTCTCGATTCAATTGTATGCATTTGTAGTTACAATGTCAATTAATAGTATTGACATTGTCAGCTGCATATACACCAATAAAAAACCCCGGAATCCTCCGACTACGCTACCGTTGTTACCGCATTACCCGGCATCGGCTCCGCCAGCGCCAGCCCATCCCACTTCAGGACGTGACCGCTGCCATACTTGGTCTTCAGGCCCCGCTCCCGCATTCGCCTGACGAAGGTCCGGTTGCCGACTGGCCGTTCGGCAGTTCTGGCGCACCAGCTCTCGTAAGCCCGGTAAGTGTCTGCCGCCACCGCCGCACCAAGAGGATTTATCACGCAACACTGCGCGACAAAATCACCCAAAATATCCATTTCGCCCCGGTACTCCTCGGTCGCCGCCAATACATCCTCCGGCGGGGTCAGCCCTTCCTCGCGCCACAGACGGCAGCCCTCCAGCGCCCAATTCAAAATCCCCGGCCATTCCTGGCGCAGTTTTTCGCCTAGATGTGGGTCACGCTCGCTAGCGGGAATCGTCACAGTAAAAGGAATCAGCCGCATCCGCCGCCAGATGGCTTCGTCGCAGCCGCGTATCACCGGTTTGTGGTTGGTCGCCAGCCACAGCTTGAACTGGGCGTCAAATTCAAACCATTCATGATTCATGTAATCTTTATACCACGCTTTTGATACCGGTAAATATGTGGCCAACAAGCGCAACGGCAGCCGATATCTACGGTACAGTATAACAAAAAAGCCGCCCACCCCGTTTCCGAGATGAGCGGACATTTCTAAACACCTACTTAAACAAAAATCCCCAAATTACTTCTCCTAAACTTTCTGGGGGAATCTTGCTCAGCTCACACTTCGATGAAGCTGTTGAATTTTTGCCGTTTGTATAATAGCCAACAACTTCTTTAACGCAATATGACTTGTCAGGGGTTACTACAAGATAATCCAGAGATATATTCCTGTATACTTTTTTCCCCGAAGCATCTGTCGTTTGACTTGGCGGATCAAAGGTTGTTTTCATCCACACTTCGCGCGCACCAGTCGGAGTCGTTTGTATGGATTCCTTGTCAATATACCAAATTAATTTTGAAGAATCGCTATTTGACTCAGTAAGCTTTACCCAATTCGCAGCCTCACCTATCACCGATATTTGCAGCAAAAACGCCACCATAAATAATAGGGCTACCCATTTTCGCACATGCAACACATCCTTTGAAATGTCTTTCCATTCGATGCGTTATTCAACACGAGATTTTATTATTCCTGCAAACAAAAAAGCCCCGCCGACCGAAGCCGACGGGGTGAACCTATGGGACTATTTAATTAGAAACGAACCTGGAGCCCCCCGCCTACCTCTATGCCGCCGTTCCATTTTTGCCCGGCAAACAGCATCATAGAGTCGCGAGTAGCAAACAGCCCTGTAGATGACGTTGAACCATATACTCCTATGCTATTTCGTTTTGGCCTGTTCTCTTTGATATATTTTGTGAAAGTGGTTTTCAAGGAACTCAACTCGTTCCGCAGCTGCCGCACGGTTTCTTGCGCTATTTCTTTCTCGTTGCTCACTGTCTTCCACAAGGCTAATAATCTTTCTGCTTCCATCAATGATCGATTGGCTTCCTGCTTGACCTGCAACAGCAGCTTGTTCGATTCGTTTGAGTCCAGCGTCGAGAGTGCCAGATAAGCTTTCAATTCGGCTAACGCTGTCATAGATTCGTTGTATTCTTGGATCGTCATCGTTACTGTTTCTGGAGCTGCCGAGCAAATAGCCGGCGAAAACACCAATAACGACCAGAACAGCAATAAAAACAACGCTTTTCGCATTTTTCAAGACCTCCACCCCTTTTACTTGGTGAGAATCGAATACACCAGGCCATTACTCTGCACGAACTCTCTTGCGTACTTACGAGCAGCCTCCGGGGTGATCTTCGATTCATCCTCTTTCGCATTGAACGCTTCGAACATTGTTCTCATGACAACGGTTTGCGTGCTGGAGCAGTTAAAGCTCTCTGGATTATCCAGTATCTTGTCGAGCAGGTCAGCTACCCGTTCCCCCATGAGGTCATGAGCGCCGCCGATCAAACAGTCATCAACGCCATACGGCTGGCCAACAATCTCAATAGCCTTTTCCACCGCTAGGCGTTGCTGTTCAGGGGTCACTTCAATCGAAATGATTTCCAGTTCCGTTGCCCCATCAAAAATATCTGCCGGGGAGAATCGTACTGCTGGCCGCACTGCCTCCAGAATCCGATATGCCCCATTCACCCACAGACCGACCGCCGCATGTGCATATAGACTGCCTGTGGCTTTCCTGATTAGGGCCTCCGTTTCTTTGTGCCTTCCGCTGGATACATAAATTAGGTCAATAACATTCTGGTTATCAAACATCAATCTCGCCTCCTGCCAATAAAATAAGCGCGTCATCGCGCTCTCTGTGGAACCTATTCAGTAACCCGTCAACCACATCGCGGCTGCCATTCACCCAATCGTCCGGACTGGTCCACATGCCGCCATCTTTCTGATAGGCTTTTTCGCCGTCGTTGATAAGCACCTGGTAGATGTTGCGAATCAGTTCTTCGTCCGACATGTCGGCCAATTCTTTTCCGGCAATCTGCGCCGCGCCTTCGAACAGGTCTTTGATCCAGTACGCACTATACTGCACTGCCCGACTGTAAATTACCTGCTGTAAGGCATCAGATCGCTGCGAGGCATCAAAGCCCAATGTGTCGCGTAACCGATCTGCAGCCGCCTGATAATAAACCGCTGCGCCGTATTCCATTTGAGCGTCCAGAAACGGGGAGCACAGCACATTATTATAGTCGCCGATGCGTTCCCACGTTGCAACAAATTCCGGCGTATTTACGGCGAATAGGGAAAGTTCAATGCCGATTGCAAGGCGGTATTGGTTGTCGGATTGTTTCAGCCAGTCTATAAACGCATCCACGCTGCCGGAGTTCGAGGCAAGCTGAATCGCGCCGTATGATCTACCGCCAAGGTCGCCATGGCCGCTAGACACCCTGCCCGGGTCTGCGCATGACTCATATTTTGCAGCCAAAAAACCAAGTTTCATTACTGCTCACCATCCCCGTCGATCATGGCCGCGTCGTTGTCGACGTTGATCACCGTCATTTCGACCGCGTTGCCGGCGTCAATGATCAACCGCGATAGCGCCTGGCCATCCTCGTTTTGCATCCTGAGACAGCCATATGTTCCGAGCCATCCTTGCCGCGGTGCAAATGGGTCCTCAAGACCGCTGCCGCCGCCGTGGATATCGCGCTCCCGGATATCTCCTGTTTCGATATAGAACGTGCCAAATGCGCGGCTGTTTTCTGCAGGCGGTTCGTCAGCCGTCAGCGTATAGATGCCGTTCGGAAGTGCATCATGAGCACCTCCACTCGAAAAGAAGTCATTGTGGCACTCGAAAACAACTTCTGAACCATCATCCGAAATGAACTTGATTTGCTTTACAGCAGCATCAAAAATTACCCTTGCCACTTAAATCACGTCCTTCCACGTCTTTACGTCACGGCCATCCTGATCTCGGATGTCCCGGTTCATCTGCCGTAGCTGCTCATTCGCTTCGGCAATTTCCGGCGCGTCGGGCGTTTCTTCAATCGGCACCGGTGCACGGTCGCCGAATAGTTTGTCCGACACTGCTGGCAGTGGGATCTCAATTTTAAAATTAATTGGTTTCATTTCGGCGCCTCCTTGATCGGTTTTTGCCACGGCGAATTTAGCCCGCTGTCTGTCACATATTTCCCCATGATAAAGAAAAACAAATCGCGCAGCCTGTCGAGGTCAAACGCCGCCAGTTTCAATCCGTTTGCCGTCCACGCCACCATCCAAATGATAAGAAACAGGGCAAAGTAAAAGCCCGGCTCTGTATTTGCATACTGCCAGGCTTTGCGAATTACTTGCAGCAAGGTTTAACTCACCTTCCCTTCGATCCGCGTGACCATCTCCTTTATGTCGGATACGTCCTTTGCAATCGACTGCCCTTGCCTGTCGTGCATCCCGAGCGACAGCCGCTGATCATCAGAACAAGAAAACAATTTATCCAGTAGGGTTGTGATGCGGTCCTGTGTGACAGTGATACGCCAGATCAAAAAGCCAAGGCCGAACAACCCGGCAATGATAAGCACCGCAATTGCGCCGAGTTCCTTATACATGTTGGCCGCCGCCGATGTTATTTCCCCCATCATTCACCCTCCCACAAATTCGGCTCTGCCAATATCGCATCGATTGCCCCAACGGTTTCCGCCGCAACAATCCGCGCTTTAATCTCTCCGGCCCGGTTATGCAACTGCTGACTGCGGGCCATCTCTGCTGCAGGGAATCCAGCAAGGTCGGCCAGCGTCATAGGCAGCTTTGTATTGTCGGCCAGCGTCCATTCCGTGACGACGGTCGCCGGGGCAGTACCACCGATTAGCGCTAGGGTCGCTCCTTGGATTGCTTTGCCTAGCCTTTCACGGCTAGTTTTGTCATAATCGAAAGGTTTGCCAAGATAAACGAATGGAGTTGCCGCCTCCAATTCGTCGCGCTGCCGGTTGATCTCGGCCCGGGCTTTCGCTTTTTCGTCTGTCAGCAACCGCGGCAGCCGGTAATCATCCGGTACTTCATTCCAGCCCATCGCTTTATATTCTGCGACTACTTCAGGGGTAACCACGGTTCCTGACTTCCACGGCGGAAACGACTGATCAGCTCGAAGGATTTCATTTGCCCATTTCATTAGTCAAGCACCTCCGCGATAGCGTTGATATAACAGGCCCCAATCCACGCGCCATTAATATATGCCGTTGCGTTAGTGCCAACGTATATTCTGCTAACTTTAGCCGCCGATGGGTTCTCATAACATCCGTAAGTCCCGCTAGTATTGATTGACAAAGGGAACATATTTGTACCCAATGCGTCAATCGACCCGAAATATCGATTTGATACTTGCCTTGTTCCAAAAACGTCATCCCAATCTTTATTTGCTCCCAATGCTGCATACTTCCATCCCAGCCTTTTCTGCCTATTCAGCAACCCCATCGGCCCGACCCTTATCCCATATGCCCAGTCTGGTGTCGCTCCTCCGGGGTTACTTCCGTCAACAATAAGCGTTGGCGCGGTTTCTCCGGTTTCGGCGTACCCGACAACCATTGAATCGGCGGGAAGGTTCGGGGTGCGGATGTCGGTTTGCTGAACGACTTGTTGCAATGCAAAATTTCGCACAGCAACAGACCCGTCGCCGCTTGATGCAGTAATATAAAGTCGAAAATACCTGTATGCTTTTTTAGACGTAAAATAGAAAGTCGTACTTATCCCACTTGCGGCATCAAATCCACTTCTTGTATCGAGGATTGATTCTTCCCCTGCGAATGCACCTGTGTTAGAACCCTCTAACCGCCATGCCGTAGCGCGACTTCCCCAGCCTAGGTCCGTGTTGTTCTGCACAAATGAGTATGACCCAATATCGCTTTGAATCGACCCATAATCCATTTTCCACCAATGCGGTACGGCAGAAACGGTTGTCGCCCAAAATGTAGAATTGCTGCCACTCCCCTTATACGCTGCTTGAGAGGCACCGTACTCCGTGTCGGCGCTTGCAGCGTATGGGGCTGGAGCGCTATTTGACGAGAGAACTGGCGAGATTGTTAAACTACCAGCCCCAACGCACGGAATCAGCATTTCCTGCGCCATTGTTGCGATTTGAGCGGGGGTGCGGATGGCGTTGCGATACTCAACAAAATGCGCTGTGTGGCTCGAAAAAGAACTAAGCTGACCGCTTGTAAGGACATGTAGCTGTTGCCCAATTGTGCCAAGCGAAACTGTAAGAGTATAGATAAGAATCCCATTCACAAATAGCTTGATTGTAGTTCCGTCATACTGGAAATTGCAAAGATATTGCTTTCCAACTTCCATTGCGAATCCTGTATCATAATCACTGCTATTAACCGTGACATATAAATTTGCATTTAGTTGATACAAGCAATACCAATACGGATTAGAATGACCAGTTGAAATAAGCCTTTTTTGCTCTGAAATACTATTGCAGGTGAAAAAATAAACCAATTCACGGGTGTTCGTTCCGGTTGGGAATCCAGTACTATTTGCGCTTGCAAAATAGCCAGAACTTCCATCGCCTTTTCGCGCAAAACCCTTCCGACCATCAACCCGAGCCACAGTCCCGCTTGGCGTCAGATTGTTCGCCACGCCTGCGCTTGCGCTATTCGGTACGTATGTTCCGGCACCTGCTTGTTTTGTCCAGACCACGGTTCCATCGGTGACGGTTCCCGATCCGGGCCAAGTCGGTTCTGTTGCAGCGCTCACGCCTGGCGTTGTGACAATGTAATAGTTTCCAGACGCTTCAACAGTTGCATTCAAAGTCCAATATTCTTCAGGCAGCCATTGACCATTCAGATTGTTCATATCATACCGAACCACCAGATTCGCATCATTATAGGCAGGATACTTGCAGCCGACCACACCAGCCGACTTGTTGTTTTTCAAATAAACCATCTGCGCCCGCCGCTTCAACAGCGAAACCGAAACCTGCGAAGTCAATTCCACTTCGCCTTCTGAAATAACCCCGCGCCCGACATTGATCAGCGCTTGCAATCCGGTTCCTGGAACAACCGACATTCCTTCTGCGATATAATTGCCCAGACCGATTGCCGCACCGCTGCCGCCTCCTTCCGCAACTTCTGCCCAAACGCCTTCAGCATATCGCCACTTCGAACCGGTTGCCTCATTCCAAATTTCCAGCCCAGCAAACGGAGAAATGAACTGCCACACCGTTCCTGAATACCGGGTGATCCACTTGTCCTTGCCTAGCCATGCCCCTGTTGCCGACGTACCTACAATATAAATATCGCCCGCAGACGGAGTCCCAGGGGGAGCAGAAAGCTCGCTGATCACGCTGCCGAATATGATTGTATCCAAAATATCCAGCGCTTCATTGTGGGTGACTTCCTTCTGCGACTGCGCCGCCAACAGATAAGGTAACCCAAGCCTGCTCGTTGCATCGCTCATTAAACTGCCGCCTCCTTCACTTGCCCGCGTCCTCTGATCTCGCTGATTTGATAAATCCTGACATTCAAACTGCCCTGTGCAGAACCGAAGTCAGTAACCTGTTGCGCTGCCGAATAGCTCACCGATTGACTTGTTGATTGGATCTTCCTTTTGACCGCGGCGCCGCTCATGATCTCTACTTCATAAAGCTCAATCGTTTCCCCCAGCGGAACATCAGCAAAGTCCTTCCAACTGCCATCTGCCCGCGTGCGCCGCTTCCAATCAATCACCAGATTCCCCGACTCATCCCTGCTGCCATGAACATGCGCGACAGAATACGGCCTCGCCATGACTCCCTGACCCTGAAACAACTTATCATCATAAGTTCCATCTGTGACCGGTCGCGTGACCTGACCGACTCTGAAAACCCGATCCGCATACCAATCAGACGAAAGCAATTTCAGCGAATTGATCCGATCATTAATCAGAATGAACCGATCTCCAATTGAATGATTTGACATTTCATGCTCCGTACCAAGCCGGCCTCTCAATAAGCCTTCTAACCGGTAAGTATCCGCATCGATCAGCGTTGCCGACTGAAACTGAATCAGCTCATTGCCCAGCAGCGCCAAGTTGAACCCATTCAGTACATCGATCTTCGGCCTGCTTTCCAACGTGCCATGATCTAGCACCACATCGACCGAATTTGCCCAATCGAACACATTTGCCTGACCGTTGCCAATCTCGCTCAGCGCTTCGCCCATCGTGCAATTCGGCAAGCTCTCTGCCTGCAGCCTATACGTTGTACCGCCATCATCTGTGCGATAAACATTTACGCCATAGAATATCTGCGCCGTTGAAGCAATATAGATGTGCTGGTCATCACCCACTGCATCAGTCGGAAGCCGCGGTATGTCCAGAAATTCAAGATGAACCGACGTAGGCGGCTCCACAAGCCCCGGCATGATCTCGCCGTCGACGTGCCGGGCAGCAACCCTATAAGTTGTTTTCCCAACATCGACGGCTTGAATCTTTACCAGCCCCGGTTTGCCGAACGTTGTTTTCTCCACAACCATCCAGCTGACCCTGTTGCCGTTGGGCAGCGATATGGTCATGCCCGGGCGAATATGGATGTATTTCAGTGGCAGGGTAAATTCATAACTGCTTCGGTTCACCCAGATTTCATAGAGCCTAGTCTCAGCGAGTTCCTTGGCCTGTGAATCAGTCAACACAAAATCGAGTTCAATGGTTTTGTCATTCTTGCAAATGGTGGCCTGCCGGAATGCAGTCATCGTCCCTTGCTGGTAATCCTTGTCGGCGCTGATATATTTGATTGTCAGCTTTTTGATAAGGTCCAGGTCATGCTTCCGGGTGATTTTGTACGGCTCCAGCGGCTTTTCATTTCCTGCTTCGTATGCGTTTAGGTCATTTTCATCAATCGCAGTGGCCGTCGTGATGTCCCGTTTTTGGAATAAAACCTGTCCATTGTACTCAATCCCGTCAAACACATAGACCGTTTGCAGTTGCTCAAATCGGCTCCGAAAGGTCTTTTCGCCGGAAACAAAATAGCCGGGGATTTCAACATCACTCAGATCAGTAGCGTCGATGTCCGCCGGATCAACGCCGGCAGCTGTGCTGATTTCTTCGGTGATTGCCTGTAAATTGGTGGTTGCGCTTTCAACTTCAAACGTCAGGTTTGGAATCCGGCGGCCGTAATCGTCAGTATAGAAATTCTTGAAAACAATATAGGCAATCCCTCGATAGGCCGGCACATTGCCTGCACCTTCAAGGCCTTCTATGAATGAATCAGGCATCTGTGATTCCGATCCGGTATATACCGTATGGGTGACGCGCGTTAGGTCCAGTTCGGTCCCATCTGCCCATGCCCTGACTACTCTGACGATTGGGCCCTTGCAGATAGCAACCGCATAAGACACAGAATACGAATAAGTGGTGGTCGTTGTGGAAGATCCACCACCGCCACCACCCTTGCCACCACTGGAACTTGTTTCAGTTTTGACGTGTTCAACAAAGTTTGTGCCCCAGATTATATTCCCTGCAATACGGACCGTCCCATAGACCTGAGGAATTGCCGACCCATACGTTGACGCCTGCAGCTTCAAATCGTCAAGCCTTGGGCCTTCCTGCTTAAACTCTGTTGTTTTGCCAAACAGCTTTTGGTCGAGCATGCCGGCTCCCATCATCAAAATGGATGATAGCATGGCACTCATTGGGTTTGCAGCAATAAACAAGCCAACCGCTAATGTTGCCATTAGTCGACCACCCCCGGGTACCGGAATGCAAACCGAATCCGCTTTTTCCACTCATCATCCAGCCAGCTTTCAACTGCTTTGCCAACGTCCTGAAAACTATGCACGAATCGGTCTGGCTCGGTCATAATGCCAATATGACTCGCCGGACCCTTGCCAAACCCAAACAAAAGTATATCGCCCGGCTTTGCTTCGCTAGGCGATATCTCTTCCATATATTTTTGGCATTCAGGATAAAGCATTTCCTCTGCTTTGAACAGATGCCAGGTTGCCGGATAGTTCATTGGGGTCTGAATCGTATTGCCGGTCAGTTCTGTATAAACCCCTCTGGCCAGTCCCACACAGTCAGCGGCAACCCCTTTCAGCGATGCCTGATGCTGCCACCGGGTACCGGCCCATGACCGCGCCTCATCGATTATGTCTTGTCTTGTCATGGATTCATCACCGCCTTAACTTCTGGTAGCGTCCTGCCCTTCGCTGACCGTGTTTGTTGATTCCTTGGATGGATAACTGGCAACATAATCATTCCCCGGAATGAATGGTTCACCCCTGAAATTCAACCGGTTGTTAAACTTGGTGCCGCAGGTCGACCAGTTCCCATCGCAGCCAACTACTGCCGTGAATGTGTCGCCGACTCCGACCGGAAACAATGTCGGCAGAAAAAGATTCACCTCACCATTTGCATTCAAATAGCTTTTGATTTCATACGAATAGCCGCTATTGTCGCCACTATTAAAAGTGATTAGCCCATAATCAAAATACTCATTGGCCTGCGTCAGATTTGTTTGGAAAGTATCGTTGTCGTTCATCACGGTTACTACGCCGTAATGCGTGAACGATGTCAGGCTTTTCGTGCACTTGGCATCGCCCAGAACAGCCCGACATGTTTTTCCGAATACTTCGCCGGCAGCCTGCTGATATGGTTGAAGCAAACCTCTGATTTCTGCCTCATAAGACCGTTTGCCGTAGCTGACCTGTCCAAGTGTTCCTTTGCGAAGCGTCAGCATTGGATCCGTCAAGTCGGCCCAGTTGCAGACAAACACTTCAATTTTTGCGCCATCGTATCGTCCGGCAGCCAGGTCGTCAGCAGAAATCCGATCGCTGCTCAAAATTCCTTCCACGTCCAGGTTGTCGACCGCCATATTATTGGTAGTGTCGACCGACGTTGGGATGAATCCAGATGATGCTTCGTAGGTTACCCCGCCAATGACAAGATTTTTGTCGTGACTGGTAAACCCGTAAATAGTGGTATCAATCAATGTGATTTTCCAGCACCATGCCATCGTCACAACTTCTGCTTCAAGCCACGGAAATGGGCCAGCCATATCGATCAATCCACCCTTATTTCAACAATGGGGATGCTTTCCCACGCAAGCTGATTGTGATTCACATACTGACCACGCAACTTGTCGATGTCAAACCTGACAGGGACATCAAATTGATAGTCGGCCGTAATCACTACGCCATCGCCTGGGGCATCTGTAAACGTGATCAAGCCTGTCGCATAATTGCAAGACCATCCCGAGGTTTGCTCGACATTATCAAAATAGATTTTTACAGTGCCAGAAACCGGCTTGCTGATGGTCCTTACCTGATCGTAGCCGCCACTGACATAGTGCTTGATTAACTGAAACGTTTTGGCAGTGGCATCACCGGTATCGATATATTCATCGGTCCCTTCGTAGTCCATCCAGTCTTTAAACCGGAACCCATAAGCCCGCCCCATTCTTGCCCTGAAAAAAGCAATCAGCGCAGTCATCTGCGCCATTGTTTTTACCTTATGCGCTACGTCCCAGCTGTTCTTTGCTTCGCTCCAGTTGATGTTCCGCTGCTCATGGCCGCTTGACACTTCAACAATGTCGGTCGAATATTCCGGGCCGCCCGAAAACCCATAGCTGATGTCAGGAGGGAACTGCACTTCATGAAAACTCATACTTTCACCGCCTTACATGTTGCGCTGGCCCGAAGACAACAGCCGCTGATAATCAGACGCAATCTGCGATTTGCTACGCTTAAACGAGTTTGCATCCGGTGTCTTGATATTCATAATGATTGTGTTGCCGCCGGATGAACCACTGGAGGAATTGCCTGCGCCGCCTGTCATCATTCTGACCCTGTCAGCTAGGTATTCAGGCAAAACCATTTCTCGTTTGTGAAGAAATGTTGGGATATTGCCGGGAAGGTTTGGCACGTCATATCCGCCGGCAGCTGAAAACATTGACAACCAAGTTGACGTATTCGGAGAACTCCAGTTGTCTAATTCGGTAGGCGAACCACTATCGCCGCTACCGCCACCAAGCAGTCCGCTGAACATACTTTTCAGCGGCGCCATGATATACATCTGCGTGATCATATCCATCCACATTTTTAAGATGGAATCAGACAGTGACGAAATCAAACCTTTGATGCCATCGCCAGTACCTTTGATTGTGTCCACCAAGGCAGTGCTAATCGAACTGCCCATTTCGTCAAATGTTGATTTGATTCGGTCGGCATAGTCATAGCTGTTCTGGTCCATGCGGTACATGGCTTCCTGCCAGGCTGTCGTCACGTTTTGACCTAATAGCCGATGTTTTTGCGCAATTGCATCGCTGGTTGCCTGCGTCAGGTTGCGCCATTCATCACTGAACTGCTGCACGCTTTGCAATTTTTTCTGATTTGACGCAATGAAAGCATCAACCTCGGCAAGGTATCCGGCACGATAGGTTTCAGCCGACAACAGTCCTTGCTGCCGCTCGAAGTCAAGCGACTGCAGCCGCATAGAGTGCTTTTTATTCTCTCCGTCAATGACGGCTTGCAACTTTTGCTGCTCTGCCTTCTTGGTTTCAGATATTTCCCAGTTTAATACGGCCGTAGTATTGCCGGATGTTTTGCGCCGCTCTTCAACCTGTTTGCTGATCGACAACAAAGTTGCCTGGTATTGCGCTTCGGCAGCCGCTTGGTAATTGCCAGTGACGGCAGCATTGTTTGCCATTGTTTCAATTTTTAGCCCCTGAAGTTCTCGCAACTGTTCTTTTGCAAGTTTGGCGGTACGGTTCTTTTGATATTCATCCATTTTGGCGTAAACAGCAGAAGGATCGATGCCATATTTCGCAAAGTCTATTTTTTCCTTGTCCAGTTCGCGTTTCATGTTGGCAATTTCGTCTTTAAGTTTTGCAGTGCCAGCCTCATATGTCGTTTCGGTATCTTCGCGAATCTTGGCGTTCATTTTGGCAATCATATCGGCAATTTTGTCGCGCAGCTGCTGTTCTTCCTCGTATCGCTTTTCAGCGCCCTTGTCGGCTTTGCCAGCGCCAGCAAACTTGCCTTTAACAGCGTCCATTTTTGCCTGCAGGTCTTGTTCTCGGATGGCTTGCAGGTCAGTCTCAGATGCACGCGGTTTGTTCAGGTCGCCGAGAGTGTTTTCAGGACCTTTAATATGAATGATGTTTTCAGGATCGTTGGGGTCTTGGATGAAATAGCCGGTTTTGGCTTGTTTATCTTGTGCCTTTCCATATTCCAGCAAAGAGTAAAGTGCGTAACCAATTGCTGCAGCTACCCCAAACCATCCCCCTATTAGTGCCCACACGCCCGACAGGAGACCCTTGACCGCCGTGCCAGCTACTGACACAGCACTGACTGTTTGCGCACCGGCAGCAACAGCGGCAGAACCACTGCTCAGCATTGCCATATTGGTAGCCAGTACTGCTGTAGAAAGTTCACGTTGCCCGAGCGATGCCAAGAGTGCCGCATCACGAACAGCCGCCCCGGCGACAGTTGCCCTGGCAGATTGTTCGGCAAACTTCATGTTCGTTTCAATGACGGCCTTGCCTAGAAATGTCTGTGCACTGGTTGCCCCGGCCGCCGCCAGGGAAACATCTGCATAGACCAACGATACCTGTTTTAGTACAGACCAACCGGCAAAGGCCAGCGTCAGTTCTTTGGCGTGCGTGACAGCAAATTTAAGGCCCGGGACCAGAACCGAACCAACTGGCTGGGCCACGCTCCATATCGACTGCGCTAGGCTCTTCATTTCACCGCCGAAAACTACAGCCGATTCGGCAGCGCTTCGGATCCCCGATACCAATTCTGGATTAATCCGAATGGTTTTTGTTTTTTCATCTACCTGAACGATCTGAGTAACCCAGCCTGCCATTTCCGTCTTGATAGCCGAAAAAAGCGGGTCCATTCCCATGGCTCCCGCTCGCGTTACTCCCTCTTTTAGCTGTTCGGTTATGCCTTGCCAAGTCTTTGCGTACTCACCGGATGCAACCTCAAACCCTTTCAGGCGTTCCATGAGGAATGCAAACAGCCCTTGGCTTGAAGCCTTGGCTGCAGTAATGTCGGCGTCTTTCAACCCGAGCGCTGTCGCTAAAGTCGAAGAAGCCGGCTGAATACCGCCTGCAACTAAATCGCGAAGTTCCTGCACCACTTGGTAGGATTGCAGGCCGATTGACTTGACGGCATTAACGCCAGTTACTGTCAGGGTCGTTATCTGGTCGATGGTCATGCCGGCGCCAAGCCCGGGAGCCAAGAGCGCCTGCGTCGCCCTGATCAATTCTTCCGATGTTGCCGCCGTCCGCAGCGCTTCATCGTTCATTTTGCTGATAATTTTCTGTGATATGGCCAGCGCGTCGCCCCATTCGATTGTCTTTCCGTTGATCTGCCCCATCGACATCAATATGCCAGACATGCCGGTTGCCGACACTTCCATGTTTTTGGCAAATTCAAAGGCCGATCCGATGGTTTTTGATAACCCCATCACGGCCCCTTCGTATCCGGCAATTCCTCCGGCAACTGCCGCAGAACCGGAGATTATTCCGTTCAGTTTGCCAAAAGATCCACCCAGGGAATCGACGGTGCGTTTGGTTAGCATGGAATCCTGCCGAATTTTTGAGAATAGGCCTCCGGTTTGGTCCTTGCCGGAGATAATAAATTGGACATCCTTAGCGCCCATCCGTACCGCCTCCCTGTGGTTTTTGTTCAAGCACTGCGGCTTCAATAACGCGCAGCTTAGCCAGAATTGCAGGAGTTACATCAATGTTTAATAGGTCGGCAACGGCAAAAACGGCAGGGTAGTCAAGCCCGACCGGACCGTCCATCCCTACTCGCCACTGCGTTTTTGCTGAACTCCACAAATACAAAAACTCCTGATTTTCAGGAGTTAATTCCGGTTCTTTTCTGTGGCATTCATTACATTCCGTATGGGAAAAGCCTTTTCGCTTTTTGCATAAAGCGCAAAAGTCGCGATTATTTTTTTCGTTTTCGCTCCATTCCCATACGGCGATTAGTTTTTTTCCGACAGGTCATCCCTGTAAGTGATTGCAAAAACGTAATCGGCAAACCACGACGCCACATTGTTGGGAAGATTGTCAAAATCGAATCCTTTAAAGGCCGTATCGAGGATAAAGTCAAACAGTTCATCGCGGACTGTCGCGATTGATCGTTTATCGTCCGCCTTGATCTTGAAGATATTCAGGCCTTTTTCGTCAAGTAGCTTTCGCTCTTTTCGTGTCAGCGGGCGTGGGTCCGGCAGCTTATTTTCCGCGACAAGAGCCATGATTATTTTTTTGTTCGCTTCGGCCCGCTGTTTCATTTCTTCCTGTTGTTTTTTCATTTCTTCCTGCTGTTTTTCAATGTCTTCTTTCACGATAGTTTCCTCCCTGTTTTATGTATAACTTGCAACGTCGTTGGTCAGCTTTACAACCACAGCGCTGCTGTCGGCGCCATTATCGAAATATGCCTGGAATGGCAGATCAATCAGTATCCCTTTGACATCATTGATAATCGGATCGGACGGTTCATATTCAAGTTCCTGGCAGATGACTTCCAAAACATACGACCCGTTCGTGATAGTTGCGGCGATGCTGGATTCGGTCCCGTTCTTTGCCTTTTCCAGCATGATTTTGTTTTCAAACAGAGTTTTTACGCTGCCGGAGATCGGCGAAACGCTACCCTCAATGGCTGTCCGGTATCCTTGCCCGCCAATGCAGCGAGTGTCGCCGTCGAGAGCTCGGTCAATGCTGACTTGTAGTTCAGTTGCGTTGGTGAGTGCGCTGCCGCCTTCCAGCAATGCCGCCTGAAAGTTGCCAAACCGGTCATCGGCAAATACGGTCGGGGTTGCACTAACGGAACCGGTGGACGATGCGCCTTTCATTCCAGTTAAATCAAAGTCCGCAACGAGCTCACCGTCGCCGCCCAGCGACAGGCTCATTTTGCCCACCTTGACGCCGTTATACATCCAATACTCGCCAAGATCAAGGAAGCCTTGCTGGAAAAACATATACGGTTGGGTTCCCAGCTTGAAAACGTGTTGATACAAGGTCTTTCCTTGGGTCAACGTTCCAGTTGTGCCCTTCATGAATCCGGTAACGCCAATGTTTGTTCCTGTTGCCGGCGCGGTAAGCAAGCTAACAGCGGAAGAGTTACCGGTCGTTCCGGAAGTGATGGTGAACTTTTTATTTGTTGCGTCCCACGCCACCGTCGCCAGGGTGAACCCGCCCGTTGCAATAGCCCTGATCGCGGCCTGAATTTTGCTTGCCACGTTTGCCATGGTTGTCACGCCGCTGGAAAAATCAATGGGGCCGACTTCTGTTGCCGCGCTTCCATCAATCGCAACCTTGAACCGGCCATCACTAACCGCCGTCCATGTGCCGATTGTGTCGGTTACCCCCGTGCCGCCAACGAGCGTGCCAGCAGTACTCACGTCCGCAGTTACCGGTGCGCCCATCAACCCTTTCAGCAAAACACCTATGGCCCGCGCTTCGACCGGCATTGACAAAGGTCCATCTACGTCTTTGTTGCCGCGGATAGGCCTAGTCGGCGAATATCTCCCTGTGATGACACTGGACGATGTCAGGTTTTGCTTTTCTTGCAGCCCTGATTTCGTGATGGGAATCAAATATACGGTTGGTGTTTCAGGCGTCACTCCCGGAGTGCTTTCAAATCCGGCGAGCACCTGCGCATTTCCACCAATTGCCCAAGTCACATTAATCACTCCTTTTAAATTGTTCTTGTTCCGCCCATTACCCTGGGCACATGTATTTCAATGGTCATTGTTCCAGGGAAGATTGGCACAAAGGCCGCACCTTCGATTGTGTAATCAACTCTTGACGCTGGGCAGTTTGAGCTGAAACCTTTGACCGCATCCCATGTCAAAGCGCCAAATCTGTCGCAGTTTTTTACCCCGTCGGCCTCCATGCCGTTATCCGTATAGGTAACGCCTTCATCTTTCACCGCAAATAAGACATCCACCCGAAAAACAGTTTCGTTGTCCTCAACTCCGCCAGATCGCGATGGATCCCCGGGCAGCAGAATGATATGTGGCATCGTCGATTCGTTGGGCGGAGCAGTGACATCTATCCCGCCAAAAACAAACGGCGCTTTGCCATACTTTTCAGTAGCAAACGCCGCCAGCGGTGCATCAGCTTTTATTACATCTTGGAACTTGGTCAAAAAATCGCTTATAGTCAGTTCGGGCATATTGCATCACGTCCTTATCCGTAAACGGTGTAGATTCTCTGCCTGCCTCGCGACATTCCGCTTGATGCTATTTTTTGCGGAGGTCCGCCATTCACCAGATACGAAATAAACTTGCTTTCAAACCATGCCGGCAACTTGTCGCGTAGCGCATTGAACATTGGCGCGTATGTCGGTCTGGTCGGCAGGTTGATATGAGTTGTAGACGCTTTCAGCCCAACGCCAGCAGCGAAAAACAATCGCCTCATTTTGGGCGTGATTGTCTGCATCTTTCCTGCTTCGTGCCATGAACCAATTCGCACCGCCGAATTAGACAACCAGCCAATGGCCGCCAGTGCAGGCTTGACTTGGTATCCAACCGCGTTAAGCAGCTTGCCAAGAACTCCCGCGCGACGCTTCTGCTTGCTGCCGCCGCGTCTGCTGGTGTCTTCAATATCCCGCCGCCGCGACGCGATCATGCGTTCTGCGTATCGACTACCACCCGGCGCTTCGCTGCGAATGCCAGCTTTTATTTCTTGCTGCGCGTACCATGCCGTTGACTTTATGGCTTTTCTGGTCCAATCTGGCTTGTGCTTGATTGCCCAGTCCAGCCACGGGGCAATATTGTCAATCGTGCTTATTTGCAGTTCATAGGCCAATCAGATCACCGCCTCAGGTTGTGCGGGTTCATATTTGATACGCACTCAATTCTATGCAGCCCGGCCTCCGAAGAAACCAGCCTTGCAAACCGCCACGTTTTCCCTTTGTGGATGATTACGTCATTAGCTTTTGGCTCTGCAACATCGGCTATTCTCACCCCAAATATGGCTCTGTCCGAAGTGCCAACTTGCTCAATAGCATTGCCGTTTTGTAGCGTCCGGCCTATTTCTGGCAAAACATTCACCGCGATACTGTTATACGTTGCCGCCTCTGGGTTGCCATCATCCGGATCAAAAAAAACAGTGTCCAGGTCTTCTTCCATCAACTCTCTCAGACTCACCCGTAACACCTCCAAAAACGGGAGACCCCGAAGGGCCTCCCGTTGCACAAAAACACTGTTTTACTTTTTGACGGTACCGGCGGGATCAACGGCGCCAAGGCCGTTGATCGGATCGTCTGAATTATCGGCTGCCTTTTTGCCTTTCTTGGCAGCAAATTCCTCACGCTTCGGAATCTCAACGACAGTGCCGTTGCTTCCTTTGATCAAATCGTCGGCCATTTCTGCCGGCATGTCGTAAATGATATTGCCGATTTTCTGCCCGGGCCCGTAAAACTCGCCGTTATATTTGACGCGAAATTTATTGACTTGAACGTCTTTTGTTTTAGCCATGATGCCCTCCTATTTCACCTTCAAGGTGTACCAGTCATCGACCATTTCCGGAATCGTGACGCCCGCACTGGCCATGCGCAACTGGCTGGTATCTTTGCCTTTTTCATTCCAAACCTTCGGCACGTTTCTGCCTTCGTAAGTCCGGATCACTTCATCATTGTCCATCTGAGTGATGGCTCCGTACAGCTGCTTGCCACGCCCCTGAACACCAATCATGAAGTAGTCATCAGGAATATACTGCTTTGTCACGCCGTCATCATCCAAATACAATCCGTTGTAGGCGAATATTTCGAGGTTAAGACTTTGGATAAACCCGAATCTGACGACTTGCGGAGACTGAATTCGCGGGGCCAACGACATCAACGATAAATTTTGCGCATTTGGAATGGCAAGATATTTCAACAAGTCGGTATTTTTCAGGAAATAATCTGTGGTTTTAAAGCTACACAGACCAATTCCGGGAACCATGTTGCTGTTGGTCGACACCTCACGGCTCATAAAACTTAAATCGCCATAAATGTCAGCGCCGGCGTTATCCCATGTGTCAGTACTCGTAAGCGTGTCCTTTTGAGTCCAGTCCAGCGTGAATGTATCTTCAACATAGGTCTGTCCATCATCGGAATACCCTTTTGCTGTAAACGTTCCGTAGATCAACAACTGCGCAGCCATCCATTCCATGCGGCGCGTGTTCATGTCTGCCAGTTCAACCATGTCATTGGCGCGAATTTCCGCCGCGCGTTGCTCAGGGGTGCGCGTGCTATACAGTTCTTCCCCGAACCCACGCTTGTTAAGGTTTTCAATGTTGATCGGGCGTTTCGGCATCATTTTGGGCGGCTTGTACGATTTTGTCGCGTGACCGGTACGAGCCATGTTGACGCCGGAACTGCCGCTTGTCACGAAAGGAGCCATCTGCCGGGTGCCTTTTTTATAGTCAATATCGACTTCCTCGGTAACAAAGGTCCGGACATTGGGGAAGAACGTGTCCAGCAGCAGGGTCGTCGGATTGTAGCTGCGCTCGATCGCTTCAAGCAGGGTCCTGGTTTTGTTCAAATCCATTTTTCAAATCCTCCTTATTGCTCATTTGTCAGGAAAATATTCAGGTCGCGCAAACGGTCAACGTGAGTCGCCGTAGTGTCAGACCCGCCAAAGACCAGGTGATCGCCGTTGAACATGCCCTGGGTATAAACTTCGGCTTTCGATTCCGCGCCCGCCGCCACAACAACCTCTTGCGCATTGATGCATTCGGCAACTGCGCTGCCATCGACATTGGCACTATTGACCGGCTTGAGATATCCGGACCCGGCAGCGATGGTGATGTCAAAGCCTTCACCAACAATGAAGTCCTGTGACCCATCGGCGATAGCGAATTTGATGTCGTTGGCAAACGTTGCGCCAACCGCAACATCACCGAGAACGTATCCATCAGGGTCGCTGACGCGGAACGTGCCGCCATTCGATGCAGCAGTAATGCAGCGGACCGCATAGACGCCAACCTTGGCGCCGGCAAGAATCGGGGTTGTTGCATCGAGTGTCAACGCGCCGGTGTTGGCAGCATTGCCACCAGATTTTGCAGCAGCAGTCGCCGCACCGATGGTGATTTTGCCAAGAACAGTACCACGAGCGACAGTGCCGCTGCCGCGAATCAGTGTGCCGACTTTTGTCAGCAAAGGAATTTCCGTTCCGCCAATCAAGGCATCCGGGGTGTAAGTATTGAGCGCAGTTACCATTTCAGCCATTATTTCGCACCTTCTTTCCCGCATTTTTTGGCAATGATGCTGCCCATGTAGTTGATGGCCGCAGCTTCTTCAACTTGTTCAGATGTTCCCGGAGTCGCGCTGGATTGAACGCCGTTTGCCCCGGAGGCTATAGAGTCACGAATCGCGCTGGCCAGGATGTCCTCGCCTTTGTTTCCCTGCTTTGCCGGAGCGGCCGGCTGTTGTTTCATGATGTCAACAGCGTCCTTGATGTCTTCGGCCGTTTTGCCGGAGTTTTTCGCCTTTTCGATCAGCTGGGAAATCTGTTGATTCCCTTCGACCGCAAGCGCGTTCAGCGCATCAACCCGATCTTTCTCTTTTGCGGCGGCATTCGTGACGGCTTCGCTTGCGATTTGGTTTACCATGTCCGGATATGCTTTTTTCAAATCTTCGATTGTTTTGATTTCCAATTCCGTTCCCTCCTCGTTGTTGTTTTTGGGGCTCAATAGGTTTACTGCTTTGGTCAGAAGCTTTTGGGCTTCTCCTAGGATTGAATCCTTGGGCTGCTGTGGCGGCGGGGTCTGCATATCGTTAAACTTTTTTACAACGGCAACGAAATTTTTCATTGAATCGTCAGCCGCGTTTTGAATTGACAGCCGGTTAAACATCAGTTCCATTGAATTGCTAGGATCGTCTGTTTTTTCATCTGCCCGATCAACGAACTGCATTGCTGTTGCAAATCCATTTTTTATGGCCGTCTTGGCACTCATGTATGTTTCATCATCCATAAATGCCGATATTATTTCGCTACTCAGCCCGGTAGCCACTTGGTAGGCGTTGACAATGCACTCTTTGACCACGTCGAGAACATCTGCAGCTTTACGCAGATCGGTTGCATATCCGGCCGCCCGCGCCAACGGATTGTGCATCATGAATATTCCACAAGGGGAAATCATCCTTTCATCGCCGGCCATCCAAAGGGTTCCGGCTGCGCTCATAGCTTTGCCGTCAATGATCGTAGTTACCTTACAGCCCGTCCCTGATTTTTTATGCTCCATCAGTGCGTTATACATGCCAGCCGCGGCGAAGACACTGCCGCCATAGCTATCAATCCAAACGGCGATGTTCTTCCCGGCGTATTGCGCCAGTTCATTACGGAAATCGTTGGGGCAAGTATGTTTCATGTCAAGCCATTCATACAGCCAGGCATCATCGTCGTCGATAATGTCGCCGTCAATCCTGAGAGTGACATCTTTCCCTTCGCCTTGGTTTGAGAAGTTCCAAAACCTGCTCACTTCTCTTCGCTCCCTCCTTTCTCATCAATTTGAATGGTTGTTATAGGTGAAAACGCGTATCCGGTTTCCTCAATTGCTTTAAGTTCCAGTGCGCGTTGTTGAATGTTGGAATCGAAGTCCGTACCGGTCATTTCGGCAGCTTCTTTTTCGCCGGTCGACAGGCCGTACTGGATTCTGAGCGCCGCCCCTGTTGCTTCTTTTACCGGATCAAGCTGCCCCATAACCGGGCCATACCATTCAGATCCGCACCATGCCTTTTTTATCAGCGGATCGTCAAAGAACCCTGGCGCTTTGATGCGTCTGATCGCGACAGCCTCTGTCAGCCACGCTTCGTATACAGGCTCGCAAAAGTCCCGTATAAACCAAATTCGGCGCATTTTATAGGCGGCCCATGCCTGAAGCAACGCCGCTCTGCTTGCCGAATACGACGAATTGAATGATTTCATCAGGACTTCGTATGGCTGTTCAAGAGCTGCAGCGATTTGTTTAACCACTGCGCTGGTAAAATCATCAAAAGTGGACAAAGTTCTGGAGGCATCAACTGAAGTCACGTCGTAGCCGGGCGGCAATACGTTCATACTGCCGGCGCCCAGTTCAAAATCGCCGGCATCAAGCGAAACCTTGTCGGCAGCATCCATCGTTTCATTTGCAGGGAATAGCGTTTGCGGCGTCATCCCTGCCTGTTGCGTGAAAAACAGCGTAAAAAAGGCTTTGATTACAGCGGCTGTCAACTCGGCATCCGTGTATCTGGTTACTTGCTTCAGCGCCTCGATTACCGGCGCTAAATAAGGAACGCCTCGGTATTGATCCGGGCGTTCAGCATGGAATACTTGCAATATGTTAGGCGTGCCGGTCGATTTTCTAAAAGCTTCAACCCTGACCCACTCTGGCGTAACGTACAGGTTTGTCGGATCGTATGGATGTCTGTTTGATATCCAGTAAGCGACAACCGCTCCGTCAGCATCAATCTCCACTCCGTTGACCAGGCGGTTCCCATTGGCCGGGTTTTTAGCCCATATTGAAAGAGGCGACATGCTGCCAATTGACGCCGAATTGGGGTTGCTAACCCTGTCAGATTCAAAAAGATGAAGTCTGAGCATATACGGCATGTCGGGAAGCGGTTTGCGATATTTTAACGCCGCCCAGCCATCACCGTTTAGCAAATAACCAATGAAGGTTACGTCCTGCATGTCGTAATAATTGCTTATTTTTTGAAGATCGCAATGTTTGCTTGAAGCCCAAAGATCAAACTCGGCTTCCGTGTATTTTTGCCACTCTTTTGCTTCATCCGGCGAAATTCCAAGCAGTTTTGCATTTACCCGGGCTCGCAATCTCAGGCCAGCCCCAATTACATGAGTTCGCTGCGTCAGAATTGCACTTGTCGCAATGGGAGAACACATGAAGGCGTCCCTTGATCTGCTGACAAGAAGCGGGCGATTCGCATCGATATCGCTTTGCGGGCTGCTGCTCATTGGTTGATAGCCGCGCAGGCTTCCCTTTGTTATGTTGGCGCCGCTCCCGTCGTACCCAGTGTTGAGAGCCTTCATCACTTGCCGAGAGGTAATTACCGCTCCGAACGGAAATGCCGATTTTGCCGTCGTAGGCTGCCTTGCTTTTTGGCGATCGCGTTTGTTGCTCATAAAATCACCCCTCACAAATCCCTTAATACCACGCGCCTTGATCGGCTTCCAGCAGGAGGAGCAGTTCCATCAGCGCCGGCCGCCAAAAGCGAATCAACGCCATGACTGATCTGACTTAGGTCGGCCCTGCGGTTTGAACGACCATCTGCGGTTCTGTATTCCTGGCTCAGAAGGGTCTTTTTTTCGGCATCAAGGAAATTTTGCAGCCGTTCTTCCTGTGTACTCGCCATATTCATCCTCCTTTCATACCTCGACTTGCGATTTTTTTACGCACCCATACTGTTTTTCCGGCTTGTTTTTTTGCTTTTCTTGCGGCGTTTCAGCTGCCTTTATGCCGCGAATCGCCTCTTTGTAAGCCTGCCAGTTTGGATTTATACTATGCAAACACGCCAGGTTGTACACTCTAAGGTCAAGCGGTTCATTGCGCTTGTCCTGTGCTATGTTTGTCCACACTCGAACCATCTGCCCGCGAACCATTTTGGGCACTTTCTTTTCCGAAATAAGGCCTCGAAAATACAATTGGTCATATCCCTTGAACTCATTGCTCGGAAAGTGAAAGTATTTTGCCCCGGGCGCCTTTGCGTTGATCAGGCGTTCCATGACATACTGCTTCCCCTCGCTGACGCCGAGCATCATCAAGGGAATTGCATATCCTTTGGCTTCACCCAGGCGATAAAGAAGGGGCACGCCGGCAAGCCGGTGCCCCTTGATTGCGATTCTCTGTTTTGCAGCGTTGGCCAAGCAGTATTTATAAACATCAGCCGTATAGTGGCCGCCAGAGTCGATGAACGTTCTGGCAACCTTCAGCCCGACTCCGTTTGCGAAGTAATATAGCCGATCAAGCTGCTGATCCAGTTCGTCCCACGTTTCTTTTCTGTCAGGGATGCCAAGCACGACTCCTTTTTTGATGCCCCAACATTCTTCTTCTTCGCCCCAGCCGCACACTTCATATTCAAGCCGGTTGTCCTGGGTGTCGACGGCGGCCGTCAGAAGCAGCACGCCATCCGGAAGGTCGGCATTGTATTGTTCCCTGCGCTGCATCAAGATTCTTTCGTCCTTGATATCGCCAGTCTGCTTGTATATTTCTGCGAGCCTGGTGTTGACGAATACTTTGACGTTTTCTTCTTTCTCGTTGGTATCAAGATATTCACCAATGAGAGTTTTCCAGCTGAGCCAAGGGCTTGCAAATGAATTTACACGAAACGAGCGAACCGAAGTAACTGCCGGATTAAGCACGATATACTTTTGCTCAGTGTTTTTCATTTGCTGCTCGGTAAATTCTTTGCCACAATCAGGGCATCGCCAGAAAACCGCATCGACTCGGTATGTTTTTTTATAATCTACCTCGAATGTTTCATACTCATATCGCATGTCCCACAGCGTAACCCAGTGATATTCGCCGCAATTCGGGCATTTATGACGCCACTCTTCCTGGCTGCCCAGTGAATATTCGGCTAAAATGCGGGAAAATTCGTCTGTACAGGTTGAAAACAGGCCAATTATGGCATCCCAAAAGTTTGACGTTCTCTTTGCTGCGATATCAATAGGATCGCCTTCAGATCCCGCTGATTTTTCAAAACGATCAACTTCATCCCCTAAAAGAATGCGAATCGATCGTTTAGCCAGTCCCGACGGGGCATTTGCACCAACAAAAGCCAAATAGCCGCCGGGAAAGTTCTTTTTCCTCATTGTATTGTTGCTATCACGCGATTTTGAATCGGAAACAAGTTTTTTCAGCACCGGTGTGACTTTTACCGTGGGTGAAAAACGCTCTTTGGAAAAGTCTTCGCTGTCCTCAATGGTCGGCTGAACCAGCAGCATCGGGCAAGGGTCCTGATGAATAAATCTCCCCATGACGTTGAACAGTATTTCTGACTTGCCCAGTTGCGCCGCAAGCATTGCGACAACCTTGCGGACGCCTTTTGTTGTAAAAGCGTCCATGATTGGCCTTTGATATTTAGCTCGGTCACTATTCCATTTGCCGGGCTCTGCGCCATAGTCCGCAGGAATATATCTATTTTCATCCGCCCACTGTGAAACGCTAGTTCGCGGCGGCGGAGAAACCATCCGGAGAAGCCCTCGAAACAGATCAATCGTCTTCTGAATCATCATAACCAGCCTCGGAAAGCTTTGACGCATCAAACTGAGATAATTCTATGAGCGCCGATTCTATTTCCGCCGATAAAACTTCATCGATATCCTCTTCTGATTTACCGGCAAGCATCATTGCCATTTTATGCGGAATACTCAGCATGCGGCGCTTGAAAACAGTGATCATCCCGCCAACCATCAGTTCAATATCTTTGGCGCTGTGAACCTCGTTTCTCATTCTGGCCAGTTTCAGTTCAGCCGTTTCGCGCTTGATTTTTTCGTGCACGTTTCTTTCATCGCTGAACTTTGCTTCACCGCTACTAGACGATGACTTATAAGCAATCCACCGGCGAACATTTTCAGCCAGTGGATATTTCCCGGCGTCATTTTTGGCAAACACGCCTTCTTTGGCTAGCTGGTCCACCCTCTGCCGCGTCATGCCGATGATTGCCGCTAGGCTTGCCGACACAACACAGGTTTTTGAGTCGATTTGTATTGTTCGTTCAGCCAAGTTGTCCACGCCCTTGCACTTTTATTACCAAAATTATGTTTTGGTGCACATTCTATTCAGTGGGCTTCCTTGCGGAAAGCAAATGCCATATTTTTTTTGCATCTGGAAATTTGGCGGGGGCTTCGCGACCCCTGTCCTTCGCGATTCGGTGGAAGAACCTACTGCCAAGGCAGAGGTTAACCATGCGAGGCGAGCCGTCCTTTGTTTATCGTCCACTCATCAATTCGATGAAGCCTGCTTGAATTAAAAATAATCAGTGCTTGGCAATTCACGCCCGCACCGGCTGCATACCTTCATCGCCACACTCGCCCCCTCGGTTGTCGCCACTTGCCACCAGAGCGCCGGCAGCGCCCTGGGATACTGTCATGCACTAACACAGGCACTGGCTCTGCCTGCAATGTTGCATCAATGATCACTCTGTAATAGCCGCTGCACATGCCGTGATTGAGTCGATAGACAACACGACACAGACACTTATCATCAGCAGTATGATTGCCGCAGGATTTGTCATCGCATCGACCAATGATTGTTGCATGCTCGTTTGTCATGTTGTCACCATCCCAAATACAAAAGCCGCTGGCGCAATTGCCAACGGCTTGAAATCAAATTAACTATGCTGCTATAACGCTGATCAGCGTCAGGGGACATCGACCTCCGCCCCTCCCGCCACCTCATTGTAATAGTAAACTAGTGGAAACGTCGAAATCAATACCAAAATAGTACCAAGTTTTGCAGGCATAACTAAACACTATGCAAACTAACGCCAAACTACGCTGAGTCATAATAAAATACTATATCTATATACGCATAGATACTATTGTAATAACTAATTATATTTGCTATCATATAATCAAGAGATGAGGTTAACTCATCCAAAACTGAGCCGGCTGGCAATGAGCGCAGCCGCAAGAAGGAGCGATTGAAATGAGAAAAGGTAATCTGAGCAGAGAGCAAGCCGTTGAATTATTCGGCGAGAAAGTCATCGCAAAACTTGAATCCCAAAACTGCGAACCAACCAGCCGATTGCAAACCGATGGTGACGACTCGATAGAATATACCGCCAGCGTTGCGGTTGACCATCCTGACTATGATTATGTGGTTGCGTACTACTACACCACGCCGGAACAAGAGCAGATTATGGCCGACCATGACGGCGACGGAAGTTTTGTTGATTGGGTGATCGAAGGTTACGAAGCGGTTTAATGCAGAGGGCAGCCCTTCGGGGCTGTAATGCGCGGCCCGGTCCCAAGTCCGGGCAGAACAAAAAGGAGTGTTGAAGATGTTTGCAAATCTGAAAAACGGTGAAATCAAAGTCAATAGCTATCGGATCGTCGACGCCACCGCAACAACCCAAGAAGAACTAATCGCGGCTTATAAGTCCGGGTCGGAAGAAACATTAACAGCTGTCGTTACCGATGAAGAAGAGATTGCGCAATACGTCGATTGCTAGTATCACGGCGGCCACCGTGCCGCCTCCGTCCAGGCGCAGCCTGCTGATGAGTCCCGGCAGCGGGACGAAACGGAGTTGATCTAATTTGAGTTGGTCGGCATTGCGCGCGACCACAAAAAGGAGTTGATCAAAATGGCATGGAGAAACCTGACAACAAAAAAAGGCCGTCTCGAATGGCGACAACACGAAATCGACGATATCAAGAAAACAGCCACCGAATTTGACTTGATCGAATACCCCGAAGCCGATTGCGTTGCTGTGCTTTATGCGCGGGCAGAAATGCTATACGCTGTCATTTATGACGGCGACGCCTCAAAGCCTTATAGCTGGTACCGCTACCGTTCCGCAGAATCCCGCGCTAAAACAATCGCCGATCATGTAGCCGGCAGGGTAAAATCTTTGCAATATCGCGCAGAGCGCAAAGCGGCAAACAAAGGCTCGCTTAACGGCGTAGCTCTTACGGCAAAAGTCATTCGGGAGCGACTAAAAATAGAATTTCCCGGCGTTAAATTTTCCGTTACATCCGAAACTTTTAGCATGGGTAATTCTGTTTCGATCCACTGGACCGACGGCCCTGTTACAAATCTAGTTGATCGAATTACCCGTGAATATCAGCAAGGGCGCTTTGACGGAATGACTGATTGCTATAATTATCACAAAATCGACGAAACTGCTCTTGGTTGTCCTGGCGCAAAATATGTATCAACCAGCCGCGACCTCAGCCCGGAACGCAAAGCCGAAATATCGGCGCATTGCCTGAAAGCTACTGGCAGCCCTTGCGAAACGTATTATCAATACGGCGACGGGGTTTGGCAATATGAAAATAATTATCCCGACTGCTGGCCGCCGGAATATCAAGCCATGCAAGCCGCCAACGATGCTGCCGATATTGCCCGTCGTGAACGCGAACACGCCGAAGAAATGGCTAAAATTGAAGCCGCTGAAAAACAAAAACAACTTGATCTAAAAGTGGTTGATCTTGCTGCGTGGCGCGAAATAAAAGCGCTTAATGCACGTGTTGCCGAGACAAAACGCGATTTTCTCAAAGCCCTCCCTTTCATATCGAACGAAACCGCCGCTAGACTCCGCGCGTCTCTCACTACGGGATCTGAAAAAGACTTTTTCGCGGCGTTTGACATTGTAATGATTGAAGCGGGGATCAAGAAATCTACTTGATCATTTTGCGAGGTGATGAATAAAAAATGAAAACTGTCCGCGACGATCTTCGCAAACTCAATAAATCTGCATCGCAAATTGCGCGTGAAACCGGGATGCTGTCGCAAACCGTCTCCGCGTTTTTGCGCGGTAAAGGGCTGACACGGAAACGATTTGATCAACTTTGTCGCTATCTTGGATACGATGATGCGCGTATCGACCGCGAATATTTTGCAGACGATGACCGATCGGGGCAAACGGTCGGGCACTGGCTATTGTTGCATCCGCTCATCATTAACAGCAAAATCTACTACCGTTGTCGCTGCGTTTGCGGCAAAGAACGTAATGTGCAGGTTATTTACTTGCTCCACGGCAAGAGCCTGAGCTGCGGCTGTCGCCGGGCAGATCGTCACTCAGAGCGGCAAAAACTCGGAAAGAAAAACGGGATCGAGTTAATGCAGCAGATTCACACCGACGGTCTTTGCGCGACATACGACAAAACCGATGCAAACAAAAATAGTCAAAGCGGGGTTCGCGGGGTTTGCCCGCTTGGCAATAAATGGCGGGCCTCGATCACGGCGGCGGGAAAATATTATCATCTTGGCACTTTTGAAAACATTGACGATGCAATCGCGGCCAGAAAAACTGCCGAAGATCAGTTGCATGGTCCGCTGGCGGAAAAAGTTAAAACAATAAAAGAAGCCATCACTGGCCGCAAAATCTGAAAACGACTTGATCTTTTCCCATTTTGACTTGATCTTTTTTACACAAAATTTAAGGAGGAATTACCATGCCGTCAAAAACAATCTGGATGAACCCGCCACTTGAAAAACTCAATGCATCTTTGAACGATGCATCTTCCCCTGCCGACCGAAGAAAAGGCCAATTCTCGCAACGCCTAGGCGATATCGTCGAGCGTTATGACGCGATCCTGAAAAACACAGCGGCGCCCGAACTGACAGCCGATGAAAAAATGGTTCTTGGCGTCGCGTTCGGCAGCGGCAATGTCAGCCCTGTGTCGATCCGGCACATGGGCGACTCGATCATCGACACCGGCGCTGCGCCGCATGAACAACTCAAAGCGCTGGCCGACAAGGCAAACACCTGGACGGCGGCAGAAAAGATTGCTGCCATTGAAAGCCTGGGGCTGTAAACCCAAAATGACTTGATCTTTTTTTTGAAATTGACTTGATCTTTTCCGCAGAGAAAAACCCCGGTATTACGCCGGGGTTTTTTGTTGAAACTGAATTGTTTTTTATTCCACCAGGATAATGCCGGTCCCCTCATCCTGTCGGCACGGAAAAATGATGTTGCGAACCTTCCACTGTGCCCGTGCGCAAATTCGAATTGCTGTTGTGCGGCCGTATCCGTATTCCTCGAACTCTTCCCACTTAAGCCCTCGCGGATGCTCCCCGATAAGCAGTCTCCCGCAACCGTCCCGGATAACTTCGTCCCTGTTCTGTTTTCGAGGCGGGCAAGGCGAGAAGCACGTTTCTTTCCCCCAGAATCTCAGGCTAAGCACTTCAAATTCTTCCTTGGTCAGTGTCGCTAGTGCGTAATCCATTTTATGCAGGATTTGCTCCAACTGATCCAGCACCCGATTCACGCGATACAAGTCTTTTTGGCACCGGTCAATTTGCTCATGGTACGCTTCCGGCTGCGTCATGGTTTCTGATGCCCGCGAAGTTTTTTCTTTGTACTGCACGATGGCGGCCGCCGGGTCCTGATCCAGCTGAAAGAACAAATCGTTTTGTTCCAAAATCGCCGAAGCGTATTTTGCCCGAAGTTCAGAGTAATCTCGCAGCATTTGCGCTGTCGCGGGATAATATTGATCCAGCTTTCTGCCTTTGTTAGTTGTAGTTATCATGATGTTCCTCCCATATTTTATAAATCACTCCTACTGCCCATCCAACTGCCCAAAGTGTAACCCATAACGGGAAACCAACAATAGCCGTCATAATTGCCGCGCCCCTTCCAATTGTTACAATTACGCTATCCATCTGTTTCCCTCTCCTGAAAATACTTGTTTAATTCTTCGGCTGTCGCTTTACGAGTAACTACTGGTCCAGAAAGGCGCTTCTGCTTTTTAATAATATCTTCGGGGTTTCCTCTCAGTATTCCCACCGCTCGTCGACTGCATTGACTTTTTCCTTCGTGCCTATACACCTTCACAGCAAGCGCGGCAACGGGTAAGCTGTCGTATTCCTGCGCAGCATTTTCTGCCGCGATTGTTTGTGGCGTTATTTTTTTCACGGCTCCCTCCCCGGCACATCCTGCATCTCCGGCATATCCCAGTTCCATAGCCGCTGCATTCCTTTTGCCGGTACCGGCTCAATCATCCGAACGTTTTCGAGCATCCATGCATAGCGGCCCGGGGTGTAGTCACCGAAAGCGAGTTCATTGCCATTCACATAGTGATTATTAACCAATCTGGCAAACGGCTTGTCTGTTCGACCCAGCATTCCCAGAATCAGCGGGCTATAAATGTGCTTTTCAACCTCCACGCAATCAACTAAATCCGCTATGGCGATAACACATCCATGGTTCCATTGAGTCACGGCCATTCTGATCGCAGGATCACTTGTTTTGCACAGCCTTGCCAGCGGAGCCAATGCCGAACGGAATGGCTCTTCGTGTGTAATGAATTCCCGAAGATACTTATCATTCATCCCCGCGTGAATCGCCAGCGGCCCACGGTACTTTGTCGCCCATGATCTGGTTTCAATTTTCTTCGCCCCGCAGGCTATTAAACTGGCCCACGGCTGCAGTATTGTCAATGCTTTCATTTCGCCTCATCCTCCGCTTTGATCTCCATCCAACCCCTGCACGCATCAGCCAGCATTTCCAGCGTCTCCGGTATTGTCTCGCCTTGGGTAATGCAACCCGGCATTGATGGGATTGATGCGGCATAGCCGCCTTCGGATGAGGGATGCAGTTTGACGATGATTGATTTGTCGCTGGGGTCGATGCTGGGTATAGTAACACCGCTTTTCAGGGCTTGCTGTGGACCCATCATTGCCACATTTTTGGAGTTAGATTCACGAAGCAGGCGACACAGTTTATTCAGTTCCAGACACAGTTCCTTTCGGCGAGGGTAGTTGATATCGCACTTGACCTTATTGATCACCTTGCATACATCAATGATTGCCTGCTCATATGTTTCGTTCTTTTCCCGCATCCTGCGGTTTTCGTCGAGCAGGGCGGTACCAATGTTTGGCTTACCAATACAATTAAAATTATCTCCCTCGCACTTGTCTGGCGTTGACAATTCACATTGGTTGCAAATGTGTAGCCGCATCGCCGCGCACTGTGCTTCTGCTTTAATAATCCTGTCACATTGATTAACAACAGTCCCCTCCGCTATTTCTGCCCTTTTTCGCCAGTAGTCTCCGTCCGTTTCCTCCCAGTTTGCTTCTGCCTGTCCTACTTCTCTGAGCTGTGCTTCGGCTTGCTCTTTAGCCAATCGCATGTCAACAAACTGTTGATTTGTGTACTGGTGGCCGTCTGGCGCGTGGCTTGACAAAATGGCTTCGGCTTGCTCGGCGCGTTGATTTGCGTTCACTAACTGCTGACGATGGTGATTAACTGAAGCACTCCATGTATCCGACTCGGTTTCCAGCTCCGCTACCCGCGCATTGGCGGCGGCGAGTTCCCCTGTCAATCGTTTGTTTTCATATTCCAGCAGCTTAATCATTTCATTTTCAGCGTCTTCAAATCCCATTATTGCGCCCCCTTATTCGCTATCGCGCTGTTTGTACAATGGACTCAAATCGCTCCACTCATCGCAGGCTTCGTACCGATGGACTGACAATACCGGGAACAGCGGACTTTTCGATTCGCAACACCTTCGTGCTATTAAGTCCCAACTTCTACAAGACCCACAACGTCGCGCGGCGTTTAATTCTAGCGATATTTCTTTCGGTCTTTGTTTTTCATTTGTGTTCATCATTGCACCTTCCACATCGCAAACACGACCAAGCTTTCCTGCTCCGTGATCGGCACAAACTCCGCCCCAGCTCCTACTTTGCCAATCAAGTTGCTGATAGCAGCCGCGCATGAAATATTGATGCGGTTGTCATCATGGGATAGCTTTACGCCGTGATCGCTTTTTATGACAGCAATTTGCTTGCAGTCAGGTCGAACTTTGATTTTGCAACGGGACCAACCGTCAAACAGTTTTGTGACCTTGGCTCCGATATATATTTTTGATTTGCCGACAACCAGCACTTTCGACTTATCAACGTGCGAATCGCCGTATTCATCCCAGCCGGAGAAGTCGACAGCTTTGGAATCTGCCGATTCTTCCGTGCTAGCCAAAAACGCTTCGACATTTTCGCGGACTCCCTTCGCAATTTGTTCCGCTACCGCTTGCACCGCGACTTCTGTCGCAAAATTCGGTCCCGGCATTGGCCCGGTTCCGTTTATGCACGCCTCAATTTTGTCATTTTTGATTTCATTAACACGTTGTTCCGCCAGTTGCGGATCGAGAGTGATTCCCATAGCAGCATTTTTCGCCATCATTTCGATTGTTTGAGATGCCGGGTTGCTGACAACAACAATCTTTGGTAGTTTTCCCGCCGGCGTTTGTGATAGGCGGCTTGTTTTCCCGGCCTGTTTTCCACCAAACTCCAAATATTGCGATTGTGGAGCCGGGCTGATCGTAGCATCCACCGGCTTTTCTTTCGGCGCTGGCCCTTTCGGTGTCGTGATGCCAAGATCACTTTTCATTTTTGACCATACACCAGGCATACCGTAAAACAGTTCCCTGATATCGTTATCTCTTAACCCATGGTCACGCAGGCGAGTATATATTTCAGCCGTCAAATCCTCTGGGCGTCGACGCATTACCAAAAATACCGTGCTCATTCCCTCAATCACTTTCCATGGCAGCGCCAGTTTCGTTCTAAGCGCTTCCTCTATGCTGATTTTTGCCATTATATTTTTGCTCCTTTCTATGTCTGTTTTTCTTTTGGTGGTTTGCGATAAAACTGTTCAGGTGAACTGAGGTCGATTTCTCTTAGTTCAGCGCTGACAATGTTGTTTATCTTTTGCGCATGCTCGTACATGAGATTCGTGAGCAGCGATAAAGCATCGTAATAGGACTCCCCTGAAGATGGCCCGTAGAAAATCGCGTCTTGGATTGCGTTGGCCGTAGCCGCAATTTGCTTTGCTTCTACTCCGAGGTTCTCGATTTCGTGCCTGTTAATCATAAATACACCCCCTGTAGTCAACTAGTGTGCCGAGTGCTAACACTTTGTTGCTATTTTCTTCTTCGGCATTTTGTTAGCATAATGTTAGCAAAAACTGTCAGGGGTGTTTATTTTGGCAACCGACAAGATTCAGACCGGTCTACGGCTTGATGCGGATATTTTGGGCAAGGTCAAGGTTATCGCTAAACGAAACAAGCGGTCTTTGAATTCACAAATTGAGTTTGTCGTTCAAGAGTATGTTCGGGAATACGAGCATAAAAACGGGACGGTTGAGATTGTCACTGAAGAATAGATGATCATCTGGGATCTACGGCGGCGGAAGTCGCCGTTTTTTGTTGTTCGAGTGCGGTCCCCTTCTCTGCACAATTGTGCTCGACTCCTTGTTTTACCGCCCACCAATTGCCGCACTTCTTGCACATCCACGACATTTGGCCCCAGCAACTCGCTAATACAAGACCGTTTTCGCAGCAACAGCAATATCTGCCGCGTGCTTTTTCCTCCACGCCTTAATCCAACTTGCCATCGTCAGCCTCGCTTTCCAGCCATTGACGCACACACGGCTCGCAACCAGCTTCCACATAATTTTCAGGACACATGCCGCGAACGATACAGTCGGTGTTTGCGATTTTTTTAATTGCCTTCCCCAGCAGCCGTTCCTGTCGCTCGATCAAGGCGGCCTGCTGCTCGATCATATCTGCGTATCTCGGCGCATCAATCCACATCACATGCGCTTTCGTTTTGTAATTATGTCGCAACTTTTCAACGGCTCTTTTGCTGTCAACGATTTCATCATCGTCCATCCATATCGCCTGCTTACTGTCCACCCAAACGCCTCCTTGCAGTACACCCACCTTTCATTACCGGATCACAAAACGGACACAGCGCCCCGAAATTCATCGCAAAACAGCGATTTTGCAAAATATCCTTTTCATACTTCAGCTGCCTGATTTCTTCGAACTGCTTTTTAATCGTCGTTTCCTGCGCCTCGGCTCTTTGGGTTGCATCGGTTTCAAGTTGCTGTTTCAGTTCATGCAGTTTCAGTTTCATTTTCCCGCCTCCTGCAGCATCGGCAACATTGCCGGCATTTTTCCGGTCAGATATGCCTCGCGGATCTGCGGCTGCATCAGCTGCCCTACCGTTTGACCGTTCGGCAGAATCGTGTGCGCTTCAAACGCTTCTTCAAAAGTCACGATGCCGGATTCGACTGCTTCCAACGTGGCCTTGACGTATAGCGCCAGTGCACGCCATTTCTGTTTGCATGCTTGCTCCCATGCAGCCATTGCCTGCACTGGTGAACGCAATGTGCCGCGCTCCGGAGTGTGGGTAAATTCGCGGCTCTTTTTGTCAGGCAGCGGCAGTAAAAATCTGACGTGCCGACCGTTGGCGACAAATCCGATCATGGCCGCATCGCCTTCCCAACCATATGCAAATTTTGCGGCGCCGTACCTAACGAGCGTCTTTTCTATTTCCGACCGTGACCGATCTGCCGGGACATCGGTATTGGCTGCGTACTTAGTCATGTTTTCTCCTTCGGCGGCGCGGGCATCGGCATCCATTGAGTTGCTCCATGTGGCAATCTTCCCATATTCGCATAAACAAAATTCGTATAGCGGAACGGCTCCGGACTATACCATTCGGTTTTACACCATAAATCAACGGTTTGCCCTTCTTCTGGCACTGTCTCATCAAAACTGATCCACGGATTCGTCGCCACTTCCACCCAGCCCCGCAGCGCATCTTTCAGCATCGCCCGACACTCTGCCACCGTTTCGCCCTGAGTGATGCAGCCTGGCACTTCGGGGATATGGCCGACATAGCCGCCCTCGGCTGACGGGGTGATGATTCCGATGTTGCCCGATATGGTTCTGTCTATGTGATTGCCGCGCATGGTGTTACCCCCTTTAATGTTTTAATATTGGCATTGCCTCCGCACTTTTCTGGTAGATTCACCCTCACCAGCGATTCTGCAAACGCTGGCGGGACCGCGTTGCCACATCTGGCAACCTGTGATGATTGAGATATTTTTTTGCCTTCCGCATCGATATCGATCACATAATTGGGCGAGAAACCTTGTGCATTGAATAACTCCCGAGGCCGCAACATCCGCATGCAGATATCAACTATCTGATAATCCTCGCCGTGAATTGTCACCAGTCCGAGCCGGTCCTTTGAAGTGATCGTGTGCAGTGGATCATCTACCCGCTGCCCCGTTGCCGTACCGTAGTATTTGAGTAGAAACGCCCTGACTTCGCCGAAATGCAACCCGCCGGCGGTAATAGTTTGAATTGGTTCCGTCACTGATTGTCCGGTATTTGTCCCTTTCATCTTAACGAGATGGCTTGAAACCAATCCGTATCGGTTCGACGTGTCCACAGTCCGCAGCGACTCATTCGGGGATTGCCCCCTGACATCAGTTTCGGATTTTGCGCCGTGGTATTTGATCAGATTCGCCGCCACAAGCGCATGTGTGTTTCTAGTCGTTACGGTGTGCAGCCCGTCGCATAAACTGGACTCTGTTGATCTGGATTCTCCGGCATAATATTTTGTGATAAATGCCGAAACCATTGCACGATGATTTTCTGCTAAAACAGTACCCACGGGCTCATCAACGGGAACCGGCTTGCCCATATATGTCGGGCCACCAGCGCCAATTAATACAGCCGAAACCAGCGCTTGATGATTCCCTGTTGTCAATGTGCACGCGGGGTCATCAACTTTGCTCCCTGGGTGCCCGGTTGTATTTATCATCAATGTCGGAGTAATTAGCAAATGCTCGGCCTTTGACACTACCGTGGTTAGTGGATCATTCACAGGGTATTGCATCCTGTCGCCGCCAAAACCAGTCTGTCCTATTCTGGCAACGTATGGAGTAACTACCCCGTACCCGTTCTTTGCTGTTACCGTCTGTAGTGGTTCATCAATCTTTTGACCCCGAAACAACTCGCCTTTGTGATTGACATTGATAATAAACGGGTCAGGGTTATTGATCACAAACTTGAACAGCCCCCGGGCAATCCTGCGCATTGTGTTTTCAGCCAGTGGCTTTTTCCGTTCAAAAATCGACGGGCAAGGCAGCGACCAATCAATAATCTCCGCTGCCGTCCTCCACGGTTTCAGCCTGCCGGACTTGACCGCTTCGCTTTTCGGATCACCATGCGTCGGCGCCGGCCATGCGATTGGTTGACCATCGCATCGAGCAACCAAAAAGAATCGTTTGCGCTTTGTCGGGGCCCCATAGTCACTGGCGACCAATTCCCGAAAATCAACCTCGTACCCAAGCCGCCGAAATGCATTGATAAACGCCTTGAAAGTACGGCCTTTTTGTTTCGGGTCAGGCATGTTGTTTTGCAATAGCGGGCCCCATGTCTGGAACTCTTCCACGTTTTCCAGCATAATTACCCGGGGGCGAACTGTCGCTGCCCACCTAATCGCCACCCATGCCAGGCCGCGAATTGTCTTTTCGACCGGCTTGCCGCCCTTGGCCTTACTAAAGTGCTTGCAATCAGGACTCAACCAGCACAATGCTACAGGACGACCACCAGTTGCCTTTCTAGGGTCGATATCCCACACGGATTCGCAGTAATGCTCGGTTTCCGGGTGGTTCATCTGGTGCATGGCAATAGCGTCAGGATCGTGGTTGATTGCAATGTCTACGCTTCTGCCGATAGCCATGGCGATTCCCGAACTTGCGCCGCCGCCACCGGCAAAGTTATCGACAATTATTTCACGGAACATTTCAAGTTGTTTACGTTCGTTTTTCATGCGCATCATCATCCTTAAAAATCATCGGATTGCCTCCTCGAACAAATCTTGTCCGTAAATCCATTCATGACACCGTTTTTCAATCAGTCCGATATAGTCGGGATTCAATTCTATGCCGATGCTGTTGCGTCCGGTTCTTGCTGCCACTTCCAGCGTTGTTCCCGATCCCGCAAATGGATCCAATACGGTCCCTCCTTCAGGACAACCTGCCAACACGCAGGGCATGATCAAATCGGGGGGGTATGTTGCAAAATGCGATCCCTTGTATGGGCGAATCGCTACAGTCCACACGGTACGTTTATTTCGCGAACCACAATAAGCAACGTCTTGTCGATCTTGTCGATGCTGTACCGTTTTTTGTCCTGGGATTAATGGCCGACTGGATTCCCGCGCGAAAGAATATTTCTTGTTTCCAGCCACAGTTCGCTTGCCGCAAGTATCGTTATCAATGTCGCTATTGACATAACAGCCGCCCCTAAAGCTATTTGCATCTTCATCAGAAAATCGTTTTTCTCTAATTGCGTCTGCGTTATAGTAATATTGCGGAGATTTACTGAGCAAAAACATGTACTCATGGCTTTTGGTAGGACGGTCCTTAATGCTCTCCGGCATTGGATTTGGCTTGTGCCAGATAATGTCGCTGCGCAAATACCAACCATCGGCTTGCAGTGCAAAAGCAACGCGCCAGGGTTGCCCAAGAAGATCCTTTGGTTTTAATTCCTTTGTTGTTCCCGGAATATTGGCCTTTGCCTCTAAGACCCTGCCAATCCCCCAATCAACCTTATCAGCCAATCCTGAATGAGTATTTGGCGAATTATACGAATCTCCAAGGTTTAGCCATAATGTCCCATCATCGCGAAGAACTCTCCGCACTTCGCGAAACACTTCCACCATTTTTTCAACCCATTCGGTAAGTGTCGGCTCCAATCCAATCTGCCCATCAACGCCATAGTCTCGAAGTCCAAAGTATGGCGGCGACGTTACACAGCAATGCACGCTTTGATCTGGCAACGTTTTTAGCGTCTCGATTGCATCGCCGCAGATTATTTGGATCATCGCCGTTCCCTCATCTTTTCCCGCATCTCGAAATACCAGTCGTTCAATTGGTTAATATCCCTCTGATTGGCCCCCTGCTGCTGACGAATATAAACGACCTCCGCCGCAGTGGACCGGATTGCCGCCAAATAGCCCGATGCGATATTAATGCCCCAACAGATCAGCAGGCTCCACATAAGCATGACTACCAATATAAACCGCATCATTTTGCCTTTTTCTCCTTTCGAATTTTCGCCCTGACCTGCTGCAACCGGTCGTAATCGATCCAGCCGGTTTTGTCGCCATGTTTTTTCGAGTACGATACCCACCGTAATGGAATTCCAAAGAACTCTTTGCTTGGGCATTTTGCCGCCAGATAGTTATACAGTCGGCGCCGCAAGTCCCCCGCTTCGTTTGACATCCCTTTTACGTCTATGAACTCTTTGTTGCCATCCCGGTAAACAACAAGATAATCGGGGGTCATAATGATCGGTCCCTGTTTTTGGTTAGTGCCTATTTCAGTGAAACCAGAGAATAGTTCCAGACGCGGGTGAAGTTCAAAGTATTGCACAGTTCCCGCTTGTTTCATTTCGACTAAGCGGAAATAGTATTCCGTTTCATCTTCCGAATCAAACGTCAGATACTCCCATCCGGCTCCAAGATTCGACACTCTGTTTTCAATGCGCAGCTTCATCCTGACTTTATTGGCGCCATATTTGTTATATGCCTGATCAATCTGGTTTTTTTGCAGTTTTTTGATTGTTTCCTGTGCGGCGAAATAATCCGCACCCGACAAGTAATAAATGAACCCGCTTCGAAGTTCGCAACTAATCTGCTGATCGCTGAGGACTTTGAATAGTTTTTCCACTGAAGTGTTGTCTTTCTTCCCAGCCACGTGTTCACGCCCTTTATCTGTCGGGGGCGACCGATAAGCCACCCCCGGTTATTCTGTTAATTCAACCCGGTATTGTCAGTTTCGTTCACGCTTTCGGCAGTTTTCGTTACGGTTTCCCCCGATTCGGTTTCGCTTTTGCCAACAGCTGCAGCTTCTTCCGGATGGAACATATCAAGCTGGTTATGCGGGCCATCAACATACGGGCCCTGCTTGGCAGCAATCATCAGTTTTTGCAGATCGTTCTCCCAAAGTCCATGCCGGCGCACCACCGAAACAAACTCTTGAACGTCATGATCCTGAATGGACCACTTTTTATTTCCGGCCTTATCCTGGGTGCAATCGCAATGCTGCAGCTCATGATCGACCAGCGCTTCGCGATATGCCGGCACCGCGCTATTCCACGCGTCTGTTGAAATCATGATGATGAAATCGTACTGGCCAAGGAAGCGGGCATCTTCTGCCGCCAACTTTGCTTTCCCTAGGGTTGCCTTTCCCTTGCTCTGCCACTTCCCGTTGCGGAACAAATATTTGATTCTCGCCTCCGCAAGGTGGCTGTGATGATCATTGATCAGCTTGACGGCCAGTTCTTCTACTTCCGTCGCCAGTGTAAATTTAGGACCCTTGTCAACCTTTGGTTTTTTGAATCCCTTGAATCCTCTACCCATTTTTTTATATCCACCTTTCATTATTTATTTTTTGGCTTCCATTCTTCATCAACATCTTCACTGGCTTGTTTGATCGCTCCCTTGGGCGGCTTGAATCCTTGTGGGCATCGCTCAATCCACATTCTCACCACACCGTCTGGCATAATCTTGCCGCATTGCATCCGGTTTCCGTCGCGAGTAGGACACATATCCGTCGACATACAACCTTTGCAGGCATCGTCATACTTTTTTACTTCGCAAAAAACGGATAGATTTCGGCAAATCAAATCGTACAAGTTTTTTTCTGTAATGTTTGGATATCGCGCCTTGACCCACGGTTCAACCTGGTCATACATATTGTTTCCGGCAATAACGATTTCACCAAAATTGATTTGCTTTAGCCTGGCAGAAATGTCAAACTCACTTGCCATCTTCCCACCGCCTGCCGTTGATCCATGTCGCCGGATAAGGTACAAACTTGCCGTCATCCTTTTGCCATGCGTCTGATTTAATTGCTCTTTTCAGTCCGGCCATGACCATCTTCATCAACTCATTGTTTATCTTCAGCTTGGCAAATGCTTTCACGGCGTCAGCCTTGGCAACTTTCTTCGGGTATACTTCCCAAAAATCCGAAAAATAATCATAAACAACCTCATTCCCCTTTGGGGAGTTCTGTTCTCTTCTGTTAGGTTCTATTAGGTTCTGTTCTATTAGGGGGGAATTTCCCGGAATTTCCGTGAAGTTGTCAATGTCGTCCCTACAATCTAGATATAATGGGAGTTTTGGTGATGTCCTTTTGTGAAGACCTTCCTGGTGTTCTTCAAAGTTGATAAATTGGATATAGGGCTTGTTTTTATAGAAATATCTCCAAATGAGCCCCACTTTTTGCATTTCTGCGAGTGCTTGACCCACTGCAGATTCAGTCTGCTTGCGCCTTGGAACCACTAGTGCCTTTATTGTTCCCTCATCACCATCTAAAACACCATAATCGTCTGCATGAGGTATCATCCATGTAAAAAGAAGTGCCCCAAAATCGGAAATGGAGTTAACTTTTCGCGAAATGGAGATCGACTTGCTGATCATCCGACGATTGGCCAATTCCTCTCACCACCTTCGGCCTGAACCGCTTATAATTTTCTGCGCGTTTCAATGTTTGTTCCGATATGTACCGCTCTTTTTCAAGGTCAACGCGCACATGCTTGTGATTTTTCTCTGGCACGGTCCGGGTTATGCCGGACCCGATGTTTTTCAATACCATTTGATTCACTCCCTACGAGGCAAACATTTTCACGATTACCGTGTTGACCATTGTGCCGGATTCCTTGAACGAACCTTCCGGCAGCGGGATGATCTCTCCGTCATGGGCATCAACCATATTACGGAAATCGACCGTCAGGCGGTTCGTTCGAAACATCACGCCAGCGCTCATGACCGACACCAGGATGCCATCAGGCTTCAGGAATTTCATTGCATGATTTACGTGGTGAATGTCTGCCTGGCGTGCGAATGGTGGGTTCATGATGACGCGGTCATAATAGGGAGCGGGGTCAAGCGTCAGAAAATCACCATGGAATAATAAAAGGTCAACCGCTCTTAGGTGATCTGCGTTGTCCACCAGCAGATCGACACAATCAACATTGCATCCAAACCGCAACACCCTGCTTGCAATTGCGCCCTTTCCGGCACTCGGTTCCAGAACTAGCATTCCCGGAAATAAATCTGCCAGATCAATCAGTTGCTCGACAATTCTCCCAGGTGTCGGGAAATATCCGAAGTCCTGCTTGACCGTGACTTCACCGGCCAGGATAATCTGGTCCATCGCGTCGGCCGCATCGCCGTCAAACAAATGGCACTGCGCTTTTCGGTTCCACTTGCCACCGGCCGCTTCGATTATCTTGTTGGCTCGCTGATATAGGTTACGGTCCAGCTGACCGGACAAAGATAAAGCATTTCCGCTTGTAGTGGCATTACTCAGTACGTCTAGCACGTCGTTTGTGATTTTCAATTGTTCCTCCACTTCCTTTTTGTTTATTCGTTTCGTCAAACAATCCCGGCTCAAACCGCTCGGCATACTCCGCGGCTTTGCGCTCACACGTTTTACCCATGCCCCGAATTTGCGATTCAATATCTTTTAGTGGCCTATCGCAACGTGAACAGTGAGTGCGCAGCGGCTTCATATCAGAAAGGAATCTCATCGTCCGGCGCCACTTCGTGCCCGAACTGATCAGCGCTGGTAACCGGGGCCGAAGATGCTGCCGGCGCATCTGTTCGTTTTCGATCCAAGAACTCAACAGCCTGGGCAATGATCTCGGTGACCCATTTCTTCTGTCCGTCCTTGCCTTCGAACGACCTGATTTGCAGACGCCCTTCGACCATGGCGCGTTGACCTTTGAACAGGTTGTTGCCGCACGCCTCGGCGAGTTTTTCCCATGTCACGACGGCAATAAAGTCGGTATTGTCTTTGCCGCCGCCGAACCGATCCACGGCCAGTGTGAACGACGTGACCATCTTGCCGGATTGCGTTGTTTTTATTTCGGGGTCGCGGACCAGGCGACCGAGCAGGAAAACCTTATTCATGGCTGCGCCTCCAGAAGTTCCGGGTTTTCGTAAATGTTGCCGATTACTTCGAACAATTCGTCAACATTGCCCCATATAGGTTCAATTTCTTCCATTCGCTTTTTAATTGCTTGACACGACAACCACTTAAAACAAAATCCAGCGTGGTTATAGACAATTTCAGCAATCCAGCCAGCAGGCCCGCAAACAATATCCCCTGCAAAAATCTTTTTGACGTTCTTGTCTCGCAACCCGATAAACTGCATTATTTTGTAGCGTTCTACCAGCGATTTCCCGTTGAAATCGGTCTTTTTACCGACGTAGTTCCCCATGATCGTCGCCATCGATAGCGAAGAATCGACAATCATGTGTTTGTTGACCTTGTCCCATGCCCGAAACTCAAGATCGTTCACGCGATTTTCACCAACTTTCCTGTTGCCTTTTGCACTTCTCGCAGGATCTTCTCTGCCTGCGAATTGGAGTCGGACAGGTGAAGCAAAATAATTTCCTTGACCTGGCTCAGATCATTTGCCTTAAAAAACCCAAGAGCGGTTTGCAGCGACATGTGGCTTTGCACGATCCGGTTTCTGAGCCCGGGATCGATGCGCCCGGACTTGACGTTTTCATCCAAAGTGTCCTGACAGTAATTGACCTCAATCATGATGTGTGTCATGCCATCGAACCGGTTCGGGATATAGCAAGTGTCCGTCATGTAAAGCAGTCGCTCCTGGGTGTAAGTGCTTAACAGATAAAACCCCAACGGTTCGGCGCTGTCGTGTTTTGTCCCAATCGACATAACCGCAAAACTACCTACCCCGAACATTCCGCCGTGAACCGTCACGCGGGTGCGATGTGAGTTCTCATACACCGATATTGCCTTTGCCGTCCCTGTGCTCATCCAGCAATCAACTCCGGCCTTCTGCAGGTCCTTCACGGCCTTTGCATGATCGCCATGCTCGTGGGTTATCAGGCAGCCATCCAGATCAGCGACTTTGAAATCTATCCCGCGCTGAATTTCCCGGAACGGGAGTCCAGCATCCAACAGGACACTGGACCTTCCGTCCGACACCCAGTAGCAGTTTCCTTTTGATCCGCTGCCGAGAATCTTGATTTCCATCAGAAACCCGGTCCTTTGCCGTTCGGGTCGACCGGCGCCGCATCAGCCGGAGGTTGTTGCTGACCGCTGGTAGACTGTGGATCTGACGCAAGTTCCGCTGCAGTAAACTCGCCATCGATGACGGCCTCATTGATTGACAGCACTTCGCCGTTGGCATGTTCGGCGATTTCGGCGGCGACTCTCGAATCGGTCAGTGATTCTTCCATTTGCTTCAGTTGCAGATAGTCGCTGTCGATCTTCTGGCTGTCAATGGTAATGTCGTTGTAGGCGGCTCGGTACAGTGTTTTCCAGCACATTTTTTCAAACCAGCCTTCGACCTTTTCTTTTTTGCCGGTTTTTTTGCCATCCTTGTATTCGTCCTTTTCGCCGCCCCAGAATTCAGGGCTGGCTTTTGGCGGTTTGCGCTTCAAAATATCCGGCAGAGACAGGACAACCAGCTTGTTTCGTTCGGGGATTTTGGCATACGCGTGATAGTAAAAACCGCCCTTGATTTCGCCGCGGTCAAATGCGTCGACTACATCAAATTCATAGATTTCCATTGGGTTTTTCGCACTCTTCTTGATAACTTTGAACTGGTCTTTGGTATATACCAATTCAACGATCACGGCGTCAGGAACGTCCATGCCGTATTTCACTGCCTTCAGTTCAATGCCGCGGTATCCTTCGATAAAGACGATGTCATACTTGCCGGTATTGTTGTTTTTGAACGGCATCATGTTGATGTGGTTCTTTTGAGATGGATCAAGGCCGACCCGAGCGCAGGCCACTACGCTGCGGGCAAGACCTTCCATGTTGACGTTCGCCCAGGTAATCGGTACGGAGTCGCGATACTGCTCGGGCTTTTTCAGGCGCTTTTCTTCGGCCATACGCAATGAAATATCAACGCCGATGAAATAGTTTTGCGCCAGCCGCTGCTGGTGTCCGGTCAGGGCAATATCGCCAACGCCGGTTGCAAATTCACTGATTACCTTTTCCATGAAACGCATGGACATGGATTTTTCTACCGGAGCAAGGTTTTTCTTTTCGGTTTGTGCCGGCGCGGTTGTCGGTGCAGTTTTTTGTTTTGCTTCAGCCATTTATTTCAATCCTCCATTGATTTGATTTAACTGGGTTCGCACGTGGTCTTTTGCCTTTTCAAAGGCGGCTGTCATTACTTCGTCCGGGGATTCCCCCCCTGAATTTCAACTACCAATCCGGCTTCAACGGCGGCACTTTGGTAGTTGCCAAGGTTCTTGGTAAACTTGAACGAAACGCTAATTTCCTTGAATTTCATTCTTGATTCCGCCTTTCATGTTTTCAGCAATAAAGTTCATCGCATCATGGAGGGTAGAGAAGTTTAACCCTTTGCCTTCGTGCACAACCGAAATATTCAACTTCCCCGGGTTGCCATGACACTGTTTGCCTGGACTCGGCTTCAGTGGTTCGGCAGGAGCTTCAAGTTGCGCCACGTCCAGCGGCAACATCGCGTCCATGGCCGTGTTCACCATGTCGACAATCAAGGCGATTTGCTCTGGAGATCGCTGCACTGATCCTTCCGCGCAAATCCTATCTACGATATCCGCAGCGATGTATGCCGCCCGACAAGTTTCGTTTACTGTAAGCATTTATTTTGATTCCTCCTCGCTACTTTGTTTGTTTAGGGCGGAAAGTTCTCTGGCAATGACAATAAGCGCCTCTGACATTGCGGTTATCGCGCATCCCTTGTGCGTCCACCACGAACACATCGTTTTCCCGCAATAAAACCCTGTATGCTTATCAATGCCGCTTCCTTCACGGTTCAGCATTGCCATCCTCATAAGCGGACAGAGATCGTTTGTTTTTTTGGTTTCTTCTTTCAATCTATCCAGCCTCCACTCTGAGTTTTTTATCCTCGCCACTGACCACCAGCCGGATCAGCTGCCCCCGCGTCTCGATCAGCTGCGTCACGGCTTCTGCGTTGTCGACGAACACTGGCGCTTCGAATCCGTAATGCTCGGACAAAGTGTTTACTATGTCCAGCCCGGTGTTGATGCGGGCCGCATTGTTAAGGCCTTTGCTGTACGGGACCAGGTCAGGCCCCAGCACTTCGCAGATTTCATTTATGCCGCCATTAATTTGTGTTTCAAACAACCGAAACCGAGCATATTTGAAGCGGCTGTTTATTTTGGTTTCTATCATCCGGACTTTCGTGCGAATGAACTCTTCCGTCAGGAATGTCTCTTTGTCGAGTTGCTGATACTCCTTGGCGAGTTCCTTTTCTTTGGCTTTCAGTTCAGCGATGCGCTTCAGCCCATCCTCGCGCTGCTTCACTTTAGCGGCTTCCTGCTCCAGTTTGGCAACAATGATGCGGTTTAAGTTGATCTGCTCGGCAAGGCGCTGTTTCTCCGGGGCCGCGTTTTCTTCAATGGATGCGATTTCCTCCTTAATGTGCACCACTTGATTTTGAAGCGCCGTGATTTCGTCGGATTGCTCTTCCGGCTGTGCGTTGGCGGTGTTGATTCTGCTTTGCAGGTCAAGGACTTGCATATTACGCACATTTATTTGTGCATCCAGAACCGGTAATTTCTCCTGCAGGGAAGAGCACTCGCTTTGGACAAGCTGCAGTTTTTCTTTGGTCGACACACCGTCGGCATTGATCTTGGTCAGGCGTTCAGCCTTGCTCAGATTGAATGCAGCTGTTGCCTTTTCAATCGCTGCCTGAACCTGATCTTCCGGCAAGTTTTGTCCGCACGACGGGCAGGATGTTTCAGCTTGAAACTCCGGCATTTTTTCGGCGTCAACTTCGGCCCATTGTTTTCGGAGTTTGGAAAGCTGCTCATTCAGAGTTGCCGCCTGTTCGGTCAGTGTGGTGATTTTTGTCTGAACCGAAAGTCTTTCTGCCGCGACCTTATCCGACACAACAAACAGTTCATTCAGTTCGCTGCGCAGCGTCCGGATCGCGGACTGGCGTTTTTCTTCCGCCTGTGTTTTCGCCGCCATAATGTCTGATTCAATCTGGCGAAGCTGCAGCTTCTTCTCGGTGACGGCCCCGCCCTGATCGACTGCCAGAAGTGCGGCTTCCGCTTTCTGCAGTTCGGCCCGTGCCGATTCAATGTCTGCTGGCAGTGCGGCAGGGTTCTCGCAAATAAGAACCGGCAGCGCCCTGGTAGCCTCATCAACCCGAACAGGAATCGCCTTAATTTCGTCATTTAGCCGTGTTTTATTCGCGGCCAGTACCTTCCGATGATCGTCGATGGTTCTCCCCGAATTGAGGACGTTAAGCAGATCAAGCATGCTTTTGTTACCAACAGTGACAGCCGAATCGATGACTTCCGCATCTGTTACATTGCCGCAAACATCCATCAGAATCCGGCGCCGATCTCCCCAAGCCATCTTGCCGGGGAAATAATCCGGGTCCATCAGCATGCGAAGCAGAGATTCGTCGCATAACCTTGCGATAAAGGCGTCAAACTCTTTCTTTGCCTTCGGTACGCCATCGATTTCAAATGCGGTTTCGTGGCCTGTGAATTCCGTGGTTGCCGCGCCTTTCTTCTTCGTCCACTTCTCAGTCAATGTTTTTTTGAGTGTGTGCTTTCTGCCAGCATTCTCAATTGACAGCTCCACGCTGTGATCGATCATCGGCACGACCTTGCCGGCTGCGTCCAGCGTTTTCAATTCGAAGTCAGTATTGCCGGCAGAATCCTTATTGAACAAAACCCAAAGACCCGAGTCGAATAGGGTTGTTTTCCCGCTGCCGTTGTCGCCGAAAACGTCCGTATTATTGCCGTTCGGCGCAAACTCGAAATCGCTGATTCCCTTGAAGTTTTTCAGTATGGCTTTCAGTAGTTTCACTTTTTCTTTTGCTCCTTTCCGTGATTGTGGTGGTTATGAATGACTTCCAGAATGTCGCTGGCAAGTCCAAAACATTGGTGCATGTTGATTCTGATTTTTGCCTCGCCACCGCCGACATCGCTATACGTGATGACTAGCTCTGTTTTGTCCTGCTCGACCCTGGGCCGGTCGCCGCATTGTGTGAGAGTGGTTTTCATGGTCCATCACCCCCATAAAGTTTTTCATGCTGGGAATGCAGGAACGATCGTCGCTGCACACCGGTTCCCTGACAATCCCTGACGCGCTGTATTTGAACTGCATGGTGTCCGGCGATAGCTTACGGCCGCAATCAGCACAAAAAATGATTTGCTCTGCGCCCGGCCAGATCATCGCCCTTTCGTTTCCTTCTCAACAAAGTCCACGATATCGCCGACAGTTTTAAGGCTGGCGCAGGCTTCGTCTGGAAAATCAATCAGGAACTCTTCTTCCAGCGCCATGGCGATTTCGATCATATCCAGCGAGTCCGGATCATACTCGGCAATCAATGATGCAGGGGTAAGTCCGTCCTCTTCTCTGGGGGAAATATTGAATTGTTGGGCCAGCACTCGTTTAACTCTGATTAAAGGGTTCATTTATTGCACGCTCCTTTCGTTTATTTAATCTCCGGCTCGTAAACCAAGAATTTGCCGTCCTTCTGCAAACAAACAGGCCAGTATCCGAGTTCGTAAATTTCAAGCAGCGGTTCCCACGGTGACGGCCAGTCCAGTAAGTCGGCGACAGTAGAATATTCCGCAGCCCAAGCCGCATCCCTAGCCGCAGCCCAAGCCGCAGCCCAAGCCGCATCCCTAGCCGCAGCCCAAGCCGCA
>CAZFSM010000009.1:63835-86166 GCA_964521625.1 uncultured Veillonellaceae bacterium
AGCCGCAGCCCAAGCCGCATCCCAAGCCGCATCCCAAGCCGCAGCCACGTCATTTGTAAACACGACGGCTGCGCTGTCCGGGCTTCCAAACCGTTGCAGACGTTTAAGATGTTCCTGCACCAGTGCCGCGACCTTTACACGGTTTTCTTGTTTCGGTTTCAGCCACTGGATATTTTTAATTTGCGTCAGTTTCGCGTTGACTTGATCATTTTTCTCGCCAAAATATTCAGCGTTGCGCATGATCCACACAGCATAATTGTCAGGGTCTTCGATTTTTAACTGATCAAGAATTACTTGGCAGTCGGCTTCGCCAGCGGGCCAGTGTTGTTCAAAATAATTTACCCCTTCAATACAAGCAGCTTTTTCTTTTAACCATCTACGAGTTATCAACATATTTGCACGCTCCTTTTGTTTTGTGATAAAATAGCGACAGAGACAAATTCCCGAGCAGGAAATAGTTCTCACCGAGCCGTTGATGTTGGTAGCATCAGCGGCTCATTTATTTTGTGTTGCTTCATCTTTGAAATGGCAATCTTCATCCGGGCAACCGTCAGGGTTAATGGTTGGTACCGCGCACTTGTCGAATACCGGGCAACACGGGATGTAGCATTGCGGTAGATACATAAAGCCAGTCTCCTTTCAAAAGTTTCTTGCTTCGTAATAAGCCGCCGCAGTAAGAAAACCAATAATAAACGGGGCAGGCGGTAATCCAAAAGACATCCAAGCGTGTTCTGCAAGTGCCAATACTATTAAAACCAATAAAGCACAACACATTGACTCAAATCGATTCATAGCTGCCTCAACTCTTCCAAACTACCAATCTTCGGCATCGCCTCAACCTTCCGCGCACACTCGCCGGTGCAGACTGTGATCAGTGTTACTTTGCCGCCGATCATCACCGGCATGTGCCGCAAAAGATGCAGTTCATCTTCGACTGTGCCGCAGACCGCGCAGGTTAATGCGCCGATTGTGATGGGCGGGCCGCTGATGTATGAGCCGCGCTTGATAACCATCAAGACCCCTCCTTATTTCTTCCGCTTCATGTCCCGCATCTGCCGGGCGCGACGCTTCGCTTTGTGCTTCGGTTGTGCCATGATAAACCGAATGTAGCCTTCAAAGCTGTGCATGTTGGGCCGCATATACGGGCCGATGTAATCAAAAATTGAAATTGGCATCTATTTCACCTCCCCAACCGTGTCAATACACACCCATACTGGATGCAGCAACCACATTACATACAGGGCCGACGCCGCAAACCCAGCAACTGCAATCAACGCCCCTGCGATCTGCCCCGCCATTACTGCCACGATTCGCGCCTTCATGGGTGCATCCTCACAACAAAGGCCGCAATGAGAAGCAAGATGATTCCTGCGCCCCATTTCTCGCCCTTGGATTGTTTGCTGCCGTAGATCAGGATGTTGCGGAATAAATACTTTTGCATTGCTTTTCAGCTCCTCTCTCTTCTTGTGGCAGCGGGTGACGCTTGGCATAACTGGCAAACAATATGTTCATCAAGTTTTTGTAAACTTCACTCCGATCTTTGGTTCCGTATTCTTCGACAACAATAAACTCGCGACATACAGCCATTACAAAAACCTCCTTTCAAAACAGGCGTCCTGATTTTTGTTTCCAGTGAGTAACAACTAGATCAATTGCCTTGCCGCGAAACTTTGGAACGATCACATTCCTTCTGCGGCCATTTCCCAGTTCAATTGACTCTAAAATGTTTCTGCCGTACCCCTTGCGCTGCGCATCGGCCGTGATCTCGTTCTTTTCCTTGCAAAGGATATTTAGCTCCCTGAGTAATTCCCGCACGCTTGATACCTTTAACCCCGGCAGCGCAGCCGTCTTGGCAATCTGTTCAGCGGAAACCAAGAAACCTTCATCTTCTGCAACCGTTTCCCACGCCTCGGCCTTAGGTTGTGCGATCGCCAGCGACTCCCTGGCGGCGTGTAATTCGGCTTCTTTTTTGGCAATTTGTTCATTCGCCACCAAAACCGCCCTTGCAAGGAACGTTGCCGGATCGTCTAACAGATCAGAAGAAGTTTTGGGAGTTAGATACATTCCGTTCTTGCGGATCGAGGGAAGGATTTCGTCTGCTACCAGCGCCTGAAACTTTTCAGCAACAGCGTTTTTCGCTCTCATAGCGAGGCGGTAAAAGATGTTTTCAGGAATGAACATTTCTGACCCAACCGGTATCGTTCTAATATTGTTCCCGTCGCCACAAGTGGCGATGAAACCAAAATCGGCTAAATACCCCCGTACCCTTGCCCATCGAACAACTTCGTTTCCACTTGCCGCCGTTTCAGTAAACCCAAGACCCCTTGCCGCATCCTCCAAATTGATCTGCGCCGTGCCAGTTTCGTCCAAATATGCCCGGACATTTTTGATTGTGATAATGTTGCTCATATCCGGCTCCTTTTTACTTCATTTTGTAGTTAAATGCTTCAAAAAAAATGACTTCCATTGGTATTTTATACTCGCGTTCCATTGTCAACATAACCTGGTTGTCGGGAACGGTATCGCCGTTCTCCCATTTGCTCCAGCCTTGCTGTGTCACTCGATATTTATCAGCCATTTCCTTTTGGCTTTTGCTCCCGCGGAGAAGCCTCAAAAGATTCTTTTCCATTCTGCGCCTCCTTCTTACAACAATTTGTAGTACTACCGTTTTTTATAATAATACTACACTCTGTTGTTGTCAATCATGTAATTAAAAAAATCTTGCACTATACAACGAATCGTTGTATAGTATGGTAAAGGAAAAAGGGGGGATATTCATGCTATCAGATAGACTCCGCGAGCAAAGACTAGAAAGCGAAAATACTCAGGAATCTGTCGCAAGGTTCATGGGCGTTTCTCAACAAACGATTGGCAGCTGGGAAACTGGCAGAACATCTCCCGATAATGAGTCATTGAAGATTTTAGCCAATTTTTTCAATTGCTCGACCGATTGGCTATTAAACAAAACACTTGACGATTTCCGTTCATTATTGCAAAAAATAATAAGCGAAAACGAACTATCTCCGCCAGAACTGTCTGCAATGATACAAGTTGATCGTGCAACAATCGACGGGATTATTTCGGGGAAAACTTGCATTACCTACAACAAATTCAAATCGTTAATAAATAAAATGATTAGCCTGGCTCCAAAGGAAAGGCCTGAACATGTTTTAAACAGATACTTTTTTGACATCACCCCGTTTGCCACTGATTTTTATAAACAAGAACCAGTTGCATTAAAAGTTTGCGAAGAAGTAAATAATGCTAAATATGCCGATGCTGCCTTGGGATTTATTGCAGGAACGTCGGATGTATTCAAATCACGCATGACAATGTCGCAAAATAAAACCGCGGTAATTCCTATTATTGGCACTGTAAAGGCCGGTTTAAACGGAATATCTTTCGAAGAGCATCTGGGGTATCACGATGTTTCGGTGGAATCCCTTCCTGCAAGCGCGCAGTTTTTCTGTTTAAAAGTCAGAGGCGATAGTATGTCTCCGTATCTTTTGCCTGGCGATCTTGTTTTATTTCACGAGAATCCAGATGTTCCAAGCGGATCACTGGCCATAGTCATCGTTGACGGCGAAGAAGGAACTGTTAAATGGCTTCGTCGCGGAGAGCAGTATATAAAACTGGAAGCGGAAAATCCTTACTATCCTCCTCGAGAGTTTTCTGGCGAAGAATTGCGCAATATTCGGATTGTCGGCCCTGTCCTTGAAGTCATACGAAAACCGGTTAAAAAGAATGGGATTATGTCAAAATCTTAAAGGTGGTGCAGACGTGAAAAAAATATTATTATCCCTACTTTTTCTCTTCATTACAACTACAGTATTTGCAGCCCCTCTTCCACCCAAAGAAGATGTGCAACGTTTTTTTGACATGGCAAAAGAGTTTCGGTTTTATATTGAATCAGGCATAAACTATAAAAACTATAGCGAAAAAGCAACGGCGCTTAATGTTGAATATAAAAAATTCGCTGATAAATATCCCAGTAGTGAATTTGTAACGCTTGAAGGAAAAATTGTTGATGCATATAAGGGCTCGGAGATGATCTGGAAAAGTGCTATTTTTGATAATGAAAAGTTTGTTACACGCGAAAGTGTCTGGGGTCAGTATGTATCAAAAAGCTATCCTTCAGTAGTGCAAAAAGTTAAATACGAATCAACCCTGGGATGGTACTATTTAGAAGTTATTCAAGAAATGTGGGTTGTGGCCAAAGCCAGAGAAGACGAATTTAAAGTTAAAATTTCAGAGTCATATTAGTCAGCAAAGGAGGCCATCGCCATGTCTACCGCTGTCTATATGCGTGTATCGACCGAATCACAAGCTGATCGCGGAACGATCGAGGCTCAGCGAGAATACGCCGAAAAATACGTTGATCTGCAGGGAATCGCCGACAGGGTTCGTTACTATGCCGAAGATGGATTTACTGGAACAATCGCCCTTTCCGATCGCCCAGTTGGCCGCCAGATGGTTGATGATATTAACGCCGGCAAAATCAAAGAAGTCCTGGTCTACAAGATTGATCGGTTCGGACGCGACACCAGAACGATATTAAACAGCGTCTACGAACTGGAACAGTCCGGCGCCGTTATCAAATCGATGACAGAACCCTTTGATACTAGCACCCCTGCTGGGCGTTTTATCCTGTCAATAATGGCAGCCAGCGCGGCGCTGGACCGCGATACGATCATCGAAAGGCTAGTAACCGGGGTATATCGTTCTGCGCGTCGTGACGGTCGCTGGATGGGTGGAATTGTGCCACTTGGCTATCGTGTAGAAAATCACTACCTGATGATTGATGATGCAGAATCGAAAACTGTGCGTTTGATTTTTGACTTGGCAATGCAAAGATATAGTACGACAAAGATCGCCGAGCATCTGAATGCCTTGAAAGTGCCGACGGTATATAACAATAAAGGGTATTCTCCGAAACATAAAACCACATCCGGACTTTGGTTTCCGGGGCGGGTGTATAACATCCTTACCAACGAAACATATAAGGGGATTCATGTATATGGGAAAAAGAGCAAAAATGGCAAGGATCCAATTACCAGAAACGTACCGATTATTATTGCCCCGGAGCAATGGGATACCGTTCAGAATAACCTGCGAATGAACCAAATCGACTCCAACAAGAAAGGGGTCATATATCTTTTAAGGGGCATCATTCGTTGCGGGTTGTGTGGATCGGCTTTCTGCGGAACTCGCCGAATCAGGAAAAAGGAAAACAAATATTACAAATGCATTGGACGCAGTAAATTGATAGGCCGTGACCGCTGTCCTATGCCGACGCTGGACTGTGAGACGGCCGAAAGATATGTCTGGAATCAGATTCAGCAGTTTGCCGAACATCCTGAGGAAATGGACTCATATTTTGATATTGGCAATGAAACAAAAAATTCCCGCTCACTGTCTGATGAGAGAGAACCCATAAAGGCCGCTATCAAAGACCGTGAACGGGAATATAGTGCATTGTTAGATATGATTTTACGAAAAGCGGTCAACCAAGAAATCGGAGAAATCAAGCTGGCCCGGATAGAATCTGACACCACCATTTTAAAAGACAGGTTACGCGACATTGATACCGAAAAAATAAACACCGATCATCTGATCGGTCACTTTTCTGCAGCAAAAACTAAGATACAGAAAGTTGTCGGCGACATCGATGATAGTGATCCTGAAGCAAAGCGAAATGCTATCCGCGAAGTTATTGAAAAAATCACCGTGTCACTAATTACAGACCCTGACGATCCGGCCGCGCCGAGGAAAATGCAGCTAAAGATAAAGTATAACTTTTTAAGGTCAGAGGTTACTCGAACCATTCGCCCCGCATGAACCGGGCCGTCAGTTTATCCTGGCCGGTCATTTGTTTGACTAGGCTTTCCGCCATGCGCGAGCCATCGTCCGCCTCGACCGCCGAAGCAAACCTGGCGCCCCGCAGCGCAGCGATATCGTTGGGAATCTGGTGGTTTGTTTTGGCCAGCAGCGCGTCCATTGGCAACTGACGGGCATAACTGCTGAGAATACCTATGATTGTCGACAGGAACGTGCTTTTGCCGTTGGCCCCCTGACCATATAGTAAAAACAGGCATTGTTCGCCGGTCTCGCCAGTCAGCGAATAGCCGACAGCTTTTTGCAGATAGCGAATTAGTTCCGGCCGGTCTGCCAGCACCCGCGTCAGAAACGCGTCCCAGGTCGGGCAGGTCGCCGCCGGATCATAGACAACCGGCGACAGTTTGGTCACCAGCCGCGCCGGGTCATGCGGCAACACCTGATTGGTTTTCAGGTCGACCATACAGTTTTGTGTGTTGAACAGCCAAGGGTCACCGTCAAACGCATCGGCAGTTGTCGCCAGCTGCGCCTGCGATTGGGCCAGCGACAGCAGACTGCTTAGCCGCGCCGCTGACTCGCAGCGCCGGGCAAAACCGGCCATCGCCTTCTGTTTGCTCTCATCCGGCAGGCTGGCCGACAGGCTGAGAATCTGGCGAACGACTTCGGCGGCCTTGCGGTCGGCCTCGCCGGTATTATCGAAGCGCCAATGATTTTCGTCCCAGTAGAGCCATTTTTTCCAGTCGCCGCAATAACGCAACTGATCGGCGAAACTAGCGGCAAACCGCTCGGCGTTGCCGAGATCGGTAAAAGCAAATTCGGCCTGCGCTCGCTGCACCTGAGCGAGTCGCAGCAGTTCCGTTTTGTCGCCGCCGCTGCGCAGCCAGTCGGATACATCCCCTTTTTCGGGGAGATCGGGCAATGTGAGGTGACAAACATCACAGCCCTGGTCCTGGAGCTTCCGGGCAACGTCAAGTGCGTGGTCCTGCCCCGGGCGATCGTTGTCCGCGATCACAACGACCTTGGCGCCGGCCGCAAAGTGCCGGGAGCACGCGGAGGTCCATTTTCCCGCGCCGCCGTGGTTGGTGGTGGCTGCCAGGCCAAACTCGGCCAGGGCATCGGCGTCTTTCTCGCCTTCCACCACGAACACCGTCTCACCTGCCTTCATTGCCGCCAGTAGCGCCGGCAACCGGTAGGGGAGCGGTTCGCAATCGGTCAGGTTATTCAGCCATGTCCCAGTGCACTCGGGATTGGGCCGCCTGACATAAAAACCTTTCGGCTGCAGCCGGACCGCCTGATAAATCAGCTTGCCGGTTGCATCGGTATAGTCGTAGCGTTTGCTTATCTGCCGCTTCGGGTTCGTCGCCGATTTGCGGGTTTGTTCATCCGGCAGCACATTGCCGGTCAGTTCCGCCAGTTTGCGGGGCCCGCCGCCAATGCCTTCCTTGTGGCAATAGAATTGGCCGTTCTTGGCATTGACCGAAAAGGAGGGGTGCTTGTCCTGTCCGCCATGTCCCGGCAAAGGGCAATGACAACTTCCCTGGTCTGCTTTCCAGTGGATCTTGCCGCAGACCGATTCCAGCCAGTTGCGCCAGCTCATTGCAACGCCTCGGGCAAGACCCCCATGATCGTCAGCACGCAGGCTTCCGATTCATACAGCAGGGCCAGAATATGATGTCCATCGTTTTTGCGGCGCAGCAACACCAAGCCGCGCAGTTCCTCGCCGGTTTCGGACCGGCTGTCTGTCGGTAAATCTTCGATCAGGCTGTCTGGTTCCTGCCGCTTTACATAATCGATGATTTCCGCCATTTGCTGCGGCGGGTAAAAAAAGAATAAAAACTGCCCGACCAGTGGCGTGCCGATTTGGGCTAGATTGAAAACCAGCCCCCACAGCAGCGAGCCGCCGCCGACATACAGGTCTAGCGGTTGACCGCCAGGAAACTCATTGCCGCCAGCTAACCACTGGAGTCGGAACAGCGCGACCGAGTCGAGTGAAAAGCCGAAATCACGGCCGGACAGTCGCTGCGCCGTGTAAATTTCATAAGGAACTTCGTCCCGATAGGTGGAAACCTTGCCGACTTTGCGGCCCAGGCTTTGCACCACCGGCGGAAAAATCAAACCGCCCGCCTTGTAGTTGGCCAGTGTGCTCTGGACGATTGGCGTCCCCAATTCGGCGCAACGCGCCCGTACTTCATGCGGTGTCATAAAAAAACCTCCCTTTTGTTTAACACGTTCATTTACTAATGATAATATTAAAACAAACCGAAGTAGTTGTCAAATTAAAAAAAGCGCTTCTATTTCTTCTTTAGCAAACCGAAGTAAACATAGCCGCCCAAAATCAACAGCGTCGAGCCGGTCAAGAAATACACCGGCCTGATCCCGACCAGTGAGCTGACAAAACCGCCGACCAGCGGCCCCACCATTGAGCCCAGCTGATTCGATGCATTGGTCAGGCCAAACACCCGCCCCTGAAAATTGGCTTCGGTCGCACCGAGTGCAATCACATTGATCGAAGGGAACACGCCGATCAAAAACAAGCCCACCATAAACTGCAGCGCGCCAAATTGAAAAATATTGCCGACCAGCGCCTGCCCCAGATTAAAAATCCCCGCGCCGACAAGCGCCGCGACCACTATCCGGTAGCCGCCCCGCGACTGCCCGGCCCGCCCCCATAGCGGCGCGGCAATCGCACTGGCTGTCCCCGACAGGCCAAATATAACGCCGACGATCAGCGAAACTCCGGCCAGACTCCCCTGCAGCTCCGCCACATACAGCGAAGTCAAAGGTTGCAGCGTCATAATCACCATCTGCACGCCAAACAGCAGCAGTAACATGCGAACCAGGATGCGGTTGCCAAACGCCTGTTTCAAGTCGGCCAGCAAACTGCCGTCCTTGGGGACAGGTGCGCTGGGCGGCTCCTCGACCAGCCGGATTACTGCCAGCGTAGCGATAAAAATGACGATTGCTGCCACGACAAAAGATAGCCGCATGCCGAACAGATGCGACAATACCCCGCCGACCAGCGGCCCGATGATGCCCCCCACCACCAGGCCCGTCTGCATGATCCCCATGCTAAAGCCCAGTTTTTCCGGTGGCGTAGCGGAAGCCACCAGCGCCATTGCCGCAGGTACAAAACCGCTGGCCAGCCCCTGCAATATTCGCACCACCAGCAATTCATAAGGGTCGCGCACGAAACCGCCGAGAAAATATACTGCCGCCAGGCTGAACCCCGCCCGCATGATCATTTTCTTTTTGCCGGACCGGTCGGCCCGCCGCCCCCAATATGGCGCAAGCACCGCCGCCACCAAGAAACTGGCCGCGAAAATCACGCCGGACCACATTTTTACGTGGTCGGCCGTCACACCCAAATCGAGCAGAAAAATCGGCAAAAATGGCACCAACATCGTGTAGCTCGCACCGCACAGAATGACGGCGACAACCAGGACCCAGAGATTTTTTTGCCACATCGCCATGATTCGTCGCCTCCTTTGATCAATACTTCCAGGTTCTTATTCTACTCCTCCAGCCGCCGAAGGTCAAAAATGAAACGGCTCGCACTCTTTCCCTTGGAAAGAACGCCAACCGCCTTTCGTCGCCACATTCTATGTGTCATTTACCCTGACGCGAAGTCGCGCTAAACGCCCAGCTTTTGTCGCAGCGCAGCTTGCAGCAGCTGCGAGAAATTAACCCCTTCACGCTCGGCCCGGTCATTCAGCCATCGCGGAATCGTCAGCGTTTTCTTGACTGCCTTTTCAAAATGAGTTTTCGCATACTCAGCCACGTCTACCGCAACCAAATTCACCAAAACTTCCTCATACTCGTCGTATTCCGCATCTGGTTGGATTGACCCAATTGCAGAGGGTTGCTGAACATTCTCACCATCCCGGGCGGCAGAATAAAGATACCCGGCCAGGCAATCCACAGCCATGGCCAACGCCTGATCCAACGTATCGCCGCAAGTCGCCAAATGATTGAGATCAGGAAAAATTACCGAATAGCCGCCAGATTTTTCTTTATAAAAACAAGCCGGATAGGCTGAAATCATCTCAATCTACTCCCTCCAAAAGATTTGCACGCGCTATTTCAAACCCGCCTGCTTCAACACAGACTGCACAACCGCTTTCGATATATCGCCAGTGTGATTCGGAATCGTCACTTTGCCAGGCTTTACAGGATGAACATATTGGTTATGCGACCCCACGCAGCCTTTTCGTCACCATCCATCAGCGAGAACCAGCTTTTCAAGTTCTCGAAAGGTCATGCAAAGAACCTCCTTGCGATAATTTTACCACTCAATACGTGTTAATTCAATACGTATTATCCATCCAAAGATTAACGTTCTTGCTTGCTCTATCTTTAATTCACAACGAAAACAATCAACGCGCCAGCCTCGTTTAAGAGGTTGACGCGTTGGAAATGGAGCCAAATTTGTTAAGTCTCCTTAAGTGTTATGATCAAGGAGCAGCTGCGGGAACCGTTTCAGCAAACCAAGTGTATCCAGTTACAATTGCTCTATAGTTGGCATCAAGGGAATAAACTGTCCCGGCAGCGATGGCACCCCATTTCGGAGTCGTCGGCACCGATTGCAAATAAGTTGCCAAGTTAGCATATGTAGGGTTGGTTGTTGGATTTGCTGCTCTATACATCTGAACTGCACTATCAATTGTCCGCAAATCAGCTTGAATCTTTGCTCTTGATGCACTATCAGTTGCTGCGCTGAATTTTGGAATCGCAATCGCCGCCAAAATTCCGATAATTGCCACGACGACCAGCAACTCGACCAGGGTAAAACCTTTCCGATTGGATGTACGTTTTTTGAATAACTGCATCATTAATTTTGCCTCGCTTTCATTTTTTACCATTTTTCCTTGGAGTTTTTTGAAAAGGCGCGACAGTACTGGTTTGGTGGCAATAAAGAACTATTTCCCATTTGTAATTTTACTCCGCCCATCGCAAAATTGTCAACCGCTTGCCGCTTCCTTTTACATCACATCTTATTCATGTTGCCGATCACATCAAACATCGGCAGCATAATCGCAATCACAATTGCCCCGATCGTGATCCCCAGAAAACCGATCAAAAACGGCTCCAACAGGCTGCTGAGCCGGTCGACCATGTCCTGCGCGTCTTCTTCGTAAAAATCGGCCACTTTGTCCAACATGCGGTCCAGCTCGCCGGCCTCTTCACCGACCGCCACCATTTGCACCACCATCGGCGGAAAAATCTTGCTGGCCCCCAGGCGGGTCGACAGGTCTTCGCCTTCTTTAATGCTATCTTGCGATGCAGACAGCGCATTGCTGATCACGATGTTGCCAGCCGAGTTTTTGACCACCTCCAGCGCCGATAGCAGCGGCACGCCGCCGCGCAGCAAACTGGCCAAGGTACGGGTAAACCGGGCAACGGCGACTTTTTTCACCAGCAAGCCAAAAACAGGCATTTTCAGGATCATGCGGTCACGCAGCTCTTTGCCTGCCGGTTGCTGCAGGCCCCAGTTGATGCCCATTCCGGCAGCCGCAGCCAGCAGCAGCAGCACCAGCCAATGATTGGTCAGAAAGCCGCTGACGGCCAGCAGCCCTCTGGTCAGTAGCGGCAGTTCAACTTTCATCGATGCAAACATGCCGACAAAGGTCGGCAAAATGAAAGTCAACACAAAGATAACCACCAATACCGCCATCGCCATGACCACGATCGGGTAGGTCATCGCTGCTTTCACTTTTTCATTTAACCGATGTTCTTTCTCAAAATGAATCGACAGCCGCAGCATGACATCGTCTAGTATGCCGCCCAGTTCACCGGCTTCCACCATGCTGGTCATAATCTCGGGAAAGACGCCTGTTTGCGCTTCCATCGCCCGCGCCAGCGACATGCCTTCCTGCACGTTTTTATAGGTTTTTTGCAAATGGTCTTTCAGTCGCGGGTTTTCGGTCTGATCAGCCAAAACGCCCAGGCAACTCAGGATCGGCATACCGGCTTCCAGCATGGTGGCAAACTGACGGCAAAACACCGATAGGTCGCGGGTAGTAATCTTGCGCCAGTTTTGCAGGATCATGCCGATATCCTGCGTCGACTTCGCCAATTTGATCTGCGTCACATATAGGCCTTTACTGCGAATATGACCGGCGACACCCGCTTCGTCCTCAGCCAGAATCAGCCCGGCATATAGTTGCCCGGATGCGTCGCGCGCCTTGTACTCAAACTGTTTTGCCATCGTACACCTATCTTATCCGCGTAATAACCGCTGCAGATTTTCCGGGTCATTCGAACGCGCGAGCGCTTCTTCTTCGCTGATCGCACCCTTGCGACACAAGTCGCGCAGCGCCAGATCCATCGATTGCATGCCAAACTTGGCGCCGGTCTGAATGACCGACAGCAACTGATGACTTTTGCCTTCGCGAATCAGGTTTCGCGTCGCCGGGGTCGATATCATGGTTTCCACGGCCACCACCCGTCCGCTGCCATCTTTGCGCGGCAACAGCTGCTGAGCCACGATTCCCTGCAACGCCAGCGACAACTGGGTACGGACCTGTTGGTGCTGATAGGGCGGAAACACATCAATAATCCGGTCCACCGTCTGGGCCGCGTCGCTGGTATGCAGCGTAGCCAGCACCAGATGCCCGGTTTCAGCGGCTCGCACCGCAATGCTGATCGTCTCCATGTCGCGCATTTCGCCGACCAAAATCACGTCGGGATCTTCCCGCAGGGCGGCCCGCAGCGCATTGGCAAAAGATTTCGTATCGGCGCCGACTTCGCGTTGATTGACGATGCTCTTGCCATGTTTGTGCAAATATTCGATTGGGTCTTCCAGGGTCAAAATATTACAGGCCCGTTCGTGGTTGATCATGTCGATCATCGCGGCCATTGTGGTCGACTTGCCGCTACCGGTCGGTCCTGTCACCAAAACCAGGCCGCGCGGTTTCACCGCCAGTTCGCGCAAAACATCCGGCAACCCAAGTTCCGCCAGCTTGGGCACCCGCTCGGGAATAATCCGTATCGCAATCGCGATCGAACCGCGTTGGCGAAAGACGTTGACGCGAAACCGGCTCAGACCGATAATCGTATACGAAAAATCGATTTCGCCGTTTTGTTCGAACAGCGCTCGTCGCTGTTCCGTGGTAATCGCTTCATACAGTTGCCTGGTGTCATCCACGCCCAGCGTCGGCAAGTCCAGTCGCAGCAGCAAGCCGTTGATACGGAGGATAGGCGGCGCCCCCACTGTCACATGCAGGTCGGAAGCGCGTCGGACAACTGCTTCGCGCAGCAAAGATTCCATATTCATTGGCCTACGCTTCCTTTCGCCGGCATTTTCATCGCTTAGTATTCCTTATTGTCATCGTAGGTTAACCGTAGCATTTCCTTTAGCGTCGTTTTGCCTTCCTGCACTTTGCTCATCGCGTCCTGTTGAATCGTGTGCATCCCCTCCGCAATCGCCAGATCGGTCAGGGCGCCGGTAGCGGCGCGTTTTACCACCAGTTCGCGCAGCGCCGGTGACATCGGCATTACTTCATGCGCTGCCAGACGACCGCGATAACCGGTATTGCCGCAATGCATGCAGCCCGTGCCATGATACAGCGCAGCGGTAAACTCAAAGTTTTCCGGCAGGGCCAGGAACTCCGGCGAATCGGGAAACGGAACGTAGGGTTGCCGGCATTCCGGGCAAATTTTGCGTAGCAACCGTTGGGCGACGCAGCCGATGACAGCCGAGGCAACCAGGAATGGTTCGATTCCCATGTCGACCAGGCGGGTCACTGCGCCGGCCGCTTCATTGGTATGCAGCGTGCTGAGCACCAGGTGTCCGGTCAATGCGGCCCGAATGGCAATTTCCGCCGTCTCCCGGTCGCGAATCTCCCCGACCATGATGATGTTGGGGTCCTGCCGCAAAATCGAGCGCAAGCCGGTGGCAAAGGTCATGCCGGCCTTGTTGCTGACCTGAACCTGATTGATCCCGCTCAGTCGATATTCGACCGGGTCTTCGACGGTGATAATGTTCTGGGTCGGCGAATTCAGTTCGTTCAGTACCGAGTACAACGTCGTTGTTTTACCGGAGCCGGTCGGCCCGGTAACTAAAATCATCCCGTAAGTATGCTTGTACATTTTGCGAAACTTGCGCAGGTTTTTTTCGGAAAACCCCAGCGAATCAATCGCCAGGATGCTGGATTTCTGGTCCAGGATACGCATGACGATTTTTTCGCCGTAAATCGTTGGCAATGACGAAACCCGGATATCAATGGCGCGACCAGATTCCTGAATCTGGATTCTCCCATCCTGTGGCACGCGTTTTTCAGCGATATCCAGGTTGCTGATAATTTTTACCCGCGATATGATTGCTCCCTGGGTATGTTTAGGAAACGAGGCAGTCTCCCGCAGGATGCCGTCAACACGAAAACGCACCCGCATACCTGTTTCTTGCGGTTCCAGGTGAATGTCGCTGGCGCCGGCCTTGATCGCCTGACTGATTAATGAATTTACTATATTAATGACCGGGGCGTCTTCCGACGTCTCCAGTTCGGCTGAAAACGAGTAGTCTTCCTTTTGCAGCTGACTGATCGATTTTTCGACCAGATCCGATACGCCGTAGTATTGGTCAATTGCTCTTTGAATATCTGCTTCCACAGCCAATACCGGCTCAATTTCGCTTTGCGTCACCATTCGCAGATCATCAATGGCAAAAAAGTTTGTCGGATCCAGCATGGCTACCGTCAGCCGATTGCCTTTTTTGCGGATCGGTATCACTACATGCCGCTCGGCCAGTGACATCGGCACCAGCCGCACCGCCTCTTTGTCTGGTTGGATCGCTGAAAGGTCAATCAACGGTATGCCCATGCTTCTTTCCAGTACCCGCAGCAAGCCGGTTTCCGTGATCGCGCCCATTTCCACCAATATTTTACCCAGCCGAACACCTGATCGTTTTTGCATTGCCAGAGCCTTTTCCAATTGCTCCTGCGTAATTCGTCCGGCTTCGATCAGTATTTCGCCGATGCGTTTGCGTTGCTGCATTCCATTTCCTCCCGCTGTGGGGTTTTCCTAGTCTTTTCAACGGCCAGGCTGAAAACTCCTGCTTGCGCCCCCCTACCCAGCGAATGCCAAAATAGTTTATAATGGGAAACAAGACCGCAAAAAATACTGGGAGGGACAGTGGTGGAACCTTATATCGGCGATACCGGCATCATCATTCTTATAGGGTTGACGCTGCTGTACTACAACTGGGATTCGCTGTTTCCTGATTAGAAAAGCTTCCTGCACCGCGAGGCGGAGCAGGAAGCTTTTTTGCATTTATAGCTGACTAAATCAGCGGCACTTCCTGATAGTCGGGATGCTTGACCGCAATAGCCAGCGCCTGGGTAAGAAACGCCACATGTTCGGCAAAGTCAACATTCATTTCCAAAGCGCCTTTGGTCAGCGTTTCCCGATTCACAGCCCGGGCAAACGCTTTATCCTTGATTTTTTTCATCACCGATTTCACTTCCAGGTTTTCCAGACTGCGGTCCGGTCGCACTAACGCGCAGGCAATGATGAATCCCGTCATCTCATCCACGGCCAGCAATGTCTTTTGCAGCAGGTTGCGATCAGTTTCCCAGGTCCGGCAGTGCGACTCGACATTGATGACAAATTCGTCATCATAGCCGACGGCAGTTAATATCTCGCGGGCATGCTGCGGGTGTTCATGCGGAAATTTTTCAAAATCGACATCATGCAGTAATCCGACACTGCCCCAGTATTCGACATCCTCGCCAAATTTTTCCGCGTAGGCCCGCATGGCAATTTCGACCGCTAGGCAATGCTTTAGCAGCACCTCGCTCGTTACATTCTTGCGCAACTCGGCCCAGGCTTTTTGTCTTGTTTCCGTCATGTTCCGTACACTCCCCTACTATTACTTTTGCGAACAAGTGAAAAAGGACCGCAATACTGCGGTCCTTTGCCTGTTTCCCTGCTATAAAACCCGCCGGGCTCCCAGATACCGCTCGCCCCAATAATGGCCAAACAAGTCGGCTACTACTACGCCACGGCTCGAGGTCGCGCTGATAAACTGGCCGTTACCGGTATAAATACCAACATGTGACGGTCCGGGTTCATACGTTTCGAAGAATACCAAATCGCCTGGCTGCAGTCGATCCGTGGAAACCGGACGACCGACGCCGAATTGTCCGTCTGCCATGCGCGGCAAATTAATGCCGACATTGGCAAATACATAACGGGTAAAGCCTGAGCAGTCAAAACCGCGCGGCGTAGTGCCGCCAAACCAATAGGGCACGCCAATGTACTGAAAGCTGGTCTGAATCAACCGCCGGACTGTTGCAACCGGAGCACCGCGACTGACAGGCAGATCGCGACCCACCATGAGTTTAAACAAATCCGGGTTTACTTTGCCGTCCACCGGCATTTTTTTGTCGCGTTGCAGCATTTTGACAGCTTCGGCCGTCACATCACCATAAACTCCATCCATGGAACCAACCACATACCCCATCTGAGACAACTTTTCTTGCAGGAGCTGCACTTCGTCGCCGCGGTCACCTACCTGTAACGGTTCCGGAACATCGGTGTTAGGAGTTTCGACTTTCGGCGCGGCGCTTACGACCGACAACAGGAAAGTCAGGGTCAGGAAAGCCAACAATACAACACGAATACTGCGCAAATACAGCGCTCCTCTCTGTTGCCTCCGGGGTTAGCTGACGGATTAGGGCTGAAGGCGCCCTACTCGCAATGCGAGTTTCACCCCAAATAATGGTTCCCCCGTACCTGAGCTGGATTCGGCTAATTAAAAGCTCATGGATTATATTATTCTATATATCGGCAAAAAATCCTGCCGCCATCAGTCCTATTTGTTTATTTTTTTTGCAGTTCCTCACGGATCAAGTACAAGGGACGCCCTTTGACTTCTTCAAAAATCCGGCCTACATACTCGCCGACAATGCCGATGCCTATCAGCTGCAAACCGCCCAGCAGAAAGATGCTGGCCGAAGTCGTCGCCCAGCCGGGCACCGCTTCCTCCGTGAAAAATTTTATAAACAGCACATGTCCAAACAGGGCGAAGCTGCCTGCTCCCAGTAGCAAGCCCATATAAAAAGCGATCCGCAGCGGCAGTTTTGAATGGGCGGTAATACCGTCCAATGCAAAGTGCAGCATCTTGCCAAAAGAAAATTTGGATACGCCGGCTAGTCGCGGCGGCGCGACAAATTCAACAAACACCTGCCGATAGCCGATTGAGCTAATGATTCCACGGATAAACTTGGCCCGTTCGCGAAACCGCCGGAAGCTTAACACAACTTTGCGGTCGAGCAGGCGAAAATCGGAACCGCCCTCGGTGATATTGATCTTGGAGATGACATTGATCATTTTGTAAAAAAAACGGGAAGTCATTTTTTTGAGCAGCGAGGCCCCTTCAGTATCCTTGCGGATGGTCTGGACGATCTCGGCCCCGGCCTCCCAATGCGCAATCAGCTCAGGTAAAAGGGCCGGCGGATGCTGCAGATCGCCGTCCATCGTGATCACTGCGTCACCGTCGGCGTTTTCCAGTCCACAGGTCAACGCGGTCTGAAAACCGTAATTGCGGGCCAAAATCAGCGCCCGCACCCGCTCGTCCTGCTGGGTCAGTCGGTCGAGTACCAGCGGCGTCGCATCGCGCGAACCGTCATCGACAAAAATCAGTTCAAACCGGTACGGCAACGGCTCCAGATAGCGGACAATCTCCCGGTACAGCACGCTGATATTATCCTGTTCGTTATAAACCGGCACCGCAATCGAAATCAGTTTCTGCTTCGTCTGTTCCATGCAACCGTCCCGTCTCTTTTATTTCTCAGCGCTGTCCATCCGACGACAAATCAGGCCGCAATACTACCGCACCGGCCTGATAAATAGGCTGGATTTCGTGTTGCTGTTTTTCCGTATTCAGTAAAATCAATACTCTGATACAAAGTGAAATGCCGGTCGGGCAATCAATCTCCTGAGTACCGAACAGCGGCACCTCGTTCCAGCCAATCTCGCGGGCGGCTGACGCCGGAAAAGCCGCGTTAAGGTCGGGCGTGGAGCTGAAGATGACAGCGGCGATATCACCCGGTTTCAAGGCATTGGCTTTGGTCAGAGCCACCAGCAGATTCTTTGTCGCGGAGCGGACCGCTTCCGGTTCGTTGGCAATCGCGGTCGTTGCACCGCGCAATCCTCTGAGCATTTCTGTTCGCCTCCCTCTAGTTGCCGCTGCATACACAGCTGGGGTCTTCAGCCATGTAGTCGCCGCCGGACGCATGCCAGGCCCGAGCCCGGCAGCCGCCGCAGATATTCTGATAGCCGCAGGCGCCGCATTGGCCGCCCAGGCTGGAGGTGCGCAATTCCAGAAACAGCGGCGATTCCCGCCACAGTTTGGCAAATCCTCCGTCGCGGACATTGCCGGCTTTGAGCGGAAAATACGGACATGGCTGCAAATCGCCATTGGGCAGAATGACACAATAGGCAGTCCCGGCGATACAGCCCTTGCTGAACCGCATCGGGATTTCTTTTTGCGCGGCGATCCGCATGAATTGCGGCGCACAGGTCGGTTTTAGTTCAATCGAAACCTGCCGTTGCTTCTCCAAAATATCGGACAGCAACGCTTCCTGGCGGTCGACTGCCAGGCTGCGGTCCTTGATATTGTCGCCGCGACCCGTCGGCACCAGGAAAAAGATGTGATGCGCCGCCGCACCCCATTCGATTGCTTTATCGGTAATCGCCAGCACTTCCGGTTCGTTCCAGTCCATGACCGTCGTGTGGACCTGGAATGGCAAACCGGCCTCGCGGCAAACCCGCATCCCTTCGACTGTAGCTGCCCAGGCGCCAGCCGACTGGCGAAACCAGTCATGCCGCTCAGGCGAAATGCTGTCCACACTGATGCCGGCCGCCGCCAATCCCGCCTGTTTCAGTTCAGCCACTTTTTCCGGCGTCAGCAAAATCCCGTTCGTCCCCAGCACCGGACGCAGGCCGATCGAGCGCGCATAGGCGATCAGTTCCAGCAGATCTGGCCGCAGCAAGGGTTCACCGCCGCTGAAGACAAAGATGCGAAAGCCGCAGGCAAAGGCATCGTCCAGCAATCGCTTTCCCTCAGCCGTCGTCAGCTCGTCGGCAAGACAAGCCCCGGCGTCACGGTAACAATGCAGACAGGAGATATTGCAGGCCTGGGTCGTATTCCAGGAGATCAGCATATTATTTTACTTCCTTCGCCGGGTCTTGCCAGAAACAGGCCGGGTCGTCGCCCCAGATATCGCCATCCACCGCCGCCCTGATCCGGCAGCCGCCACAGAGCAGATTTTGCGTACACTTGCCGCACTGGCTGTTCAATTGCTCCGGTTTGCTGCGCAGCCGGCGCAATATGCCGTCATTTGCCTCAAGATCATTCCATATCTCGCTGAATTTGCGTTCCCGCACATTGCCCAGCGTCAGGTCGCTCCAGAACTGGCAGGGATGCACATTACCCAAGAAATCGACATCTGCCATCCGGTCGCCGGCGGAACAGCCGCCGTGCATTTCCAGCAGTTGCCGCACTTCGTCAACCCGTTCCGGGTTGGTGCGCTGGATATAATCGAGCAAATACAGACCATCCGCATGGTTATCAGTGGTCAGAATTTCGATTTCGATACCGCGCCGGTTAAAATCAAGCGTCTTCTCGATCAAAAACTGGGCGATCTCACGCTTTTCTTCGGTAGGCAGGTCCAAATTCTTCATGTCGCTGCCACGACCGGCGTAAACCAAATGATACATACAGAAACGGTCCACTTTCTCTTGTTCGATGATGTCCATCACTGCCGGCAGGTCATGCTTGTTGATGTTATTCAAAGTAAAACGGACACCGGTCCGGTTGCCGGCGGCCTTGGCAGCGCGAATCCCGGCAATCGCTGCCTGGAAAGCGCCCTGTTCGCCGCGAAACTCGTCATGGGTTTTTTCACAGCCATCAATGCTGACGCCTACATATTGGAAGCCCGCTTCTTTGATCAACTGCGCAGTAAAGTCATCGATCAGCGTCCCGTTCGTCGACAGAACGATCCGCAGACCTTTTTCTACGGCATAAGCCGCCAGTTCAAACATATCCGGGCGAACCAGCGGCTCGCCGCCGGAAAACATCAGCACGGGAACTTTTGTCTCGACCAGATCGTCAATAAACGCTTTGCCTTCTTCGGTGGTCATCTCATCGGCGCGGGCCGACTCGGTCGCTTCAATGTAACAGTGGCGACATTTGAGATTGCATTGGGAAGTGATGTTCCAGACCACTACCGGCGACCGGTCGGAAGAGAACTGCAGCAACCCGGCCTGCATTTCGGCCTGTCCGTGATGCTGGCGCATCACATTGGAAATCGTGGCTGTTCCGCATAACAATTTGGTGAACCCTATCAATTGTATTCCTCCCTGCTATTGACCCGGCAACGCCTGAGCCGGAAACTGAAGAACGAAAGTGGTCCCTTGCCCCGGTTCGCTGGTAACAGCAACCGTAGCGCCATGCCGTTCAATGATTTCCCGCGCAATTGACAACCCAAGGCCTGTTCCGTGATTTTCCCGCGTATGGGCTTTATCGACTTTGTAAAACCGTTCCCAGATGAACGGCAGATCGGCGACCGGAATCCCTGCCCCATCATCGGCCACGGTCAGTATCACTCTGTTTTCCGCCCGTTTCAGCTCAACTGAAACCTTGCCCTGAGGCTTAGTATACTTTAGCGCATTATCAAGCAAGATTAACATTAATTGTACCAGACGATCCCCATTGCCGGGAATAGGCGGAATCATTTCTGAATTTTTCCAGCTAAGCTCCACGCCTTTATCAGCATATTTTCCCCGCAGCATCGCTACGACATTGTCCCCCACTTCGGCCAGCGGGATCGGTTCCAGCTCCATGACAAACTGCTGCGCCTGCAACCGGCTCAGGTCGAGCAAGTCACTGATCAGGCGTTCCAGCCGCTCGGTTTCATTGACGATGAGATTGGTGAATCTCGCCGCCTGCTGCGGGTCAGTGACCGTCCCATCCCGCAAGGCTTCGGTATAACCACGGATAATCGTCAGCGGCGTTCGCAGTTCATGCGACACGTTAGCGACAAAATCGCGCCGCAGCGTCTCCATTTGCTCGGTGCGGGCGACAAAACGGCCCAGTTCCTGCGCCAGCGTATTCAGCGACTGGCCAAGCTGACCTACTTCATCTTGACTGGCGATCTTGACCCGGTTATCATAGCGCCCCTCCGCCATACACGCCGCCGTCTGTTCCATTTCGCGCAATGGTCGGACAATGCCGCGGGAAAGTCGCCTGACAATAAACAAAGTCAGCGCCAGGGCCAGTAGACCAATCAAACCGATTGCCATGTAGACCCGGGTCAGAAAATCATTAACGCCTTTCACCGGTGCATTTAAAATAACCGCACCGGTTGTTGCGCCACTGGCGTTGGTAATCGGGACGGCCACAATCATCATATCTTCGCCGTAATAAGGGTGAAAAAACGTTCGAGTCATCACCTGACCGGCGAACACCGGTTCAATGTCTTTGAGCAGGTTGCGAACCGCCGTGGATGATCGCATACCGCCAGCTCCGGCGCCCTGACCACTGCCCGCCCCGGGACCCATCCGCTGTCCAGCGCCCATACCCGGCCCTTGCCTTTCCTGCTGGCTACGCCGAGGCGTAGAAGACATGACAATCATCCGGCCGCTGGCATCCACCGCCCAGATGCGGGCATCGAGAAACCCATCGATCCGGTCCGCCAGCTCAACAAGTTCCGCTGCCGTAAGCTTGCCAGTCATAAAATCATCCAGAACCCGGGACATCTCTTGCCCTTTGCCAATCAATTCCTGCTGTTTCGCCGTCAAAAAATACTGCCGGATCAAAGCAGATGCGCCCACAGCAAAACCCGCCAGAATCAGGGCGACAACCAGCATGAAATTTACGAACAGCTTGGTTTGCAGTGAAGGTTTCACGGCCGAACCTCAAACTTGTATCCGACGCCCCAGACTGTCTTGACATCCCAACTGGAATCATCTTTTACTTCTAATTTTTGGCGAATTCGCTTAATGTGGGTATCCACTGTGCGGGTGTCGCCAAAATATTCATAGCCCCAGATCGATTCCAACAATTGCTCACGTGAAAAAACCCGCCCTGGATGGGAAGCGAGGTGCCACAGCAAATCCATTTCTTTGGAAGTCAATTGCACAGTATGGCCTGACGAAGTCGCCGCGTATTCCTGCCGATTGATCGTCAGCTGGGCAAAAGAAAGAATAATGTCCTTGGTTGCCATTTCCTCGCCGGTATGGGCCATCCGCCGCAAAACAGCCTTCACCCTCGCCACCAGCTCGCGCGGATTAAATGGTTTGGCCAGGTAGTCATCGGCGCCCAGTTCCAGACCCATAATGCGGTCTTCATCTTCGGTCCTGGCCGTCAGCATAATGACCGGAACCTGCGAAAATTTGCGGACCTGGCGACAGACTTCCATCCCGTCCAGCACCGGCATCATGATATCCAGGACAATTAAATCCGGCTTTAACTGCTGGGCCTTGAGAATCGCTTC
>CAZFSM010000009.1:86266-150284 GCA_964521625.1 uncultured Veillonellaceae bacterium
TGATATCCAGGACAATTAAATCCGGCTTTAACTGCTGGGCCTTGAGAATCGCTTCGGCGCCATCGGCGGCCTGTTCCACGGCAAAGCCTTCCTTGGTCAGGTACAGTTCCAGCAGTTCACGGATTTTTTCGTCATCATCGGCAACCAATATCTTTGACTGCGCCATTCTTCATCCTCCAGATTTTAGAAAAAGCTCCCGGAGAGGCTCCGGGAGCTTCCATATGGACTCAGATCAAATACTCTGCAGGGCTGCCAGCAAATCCTTGCGGGTCTTGTAGCCGGTGAAACGGCTCACTTCCTTGCCGTCTTTGAACACAATGAACGTCGGCACCGCTTTGACATTAAAGCGGCTAGTCAGTTCCGGCAACTCATCAATATTCACTTTCGCCACAATCGCCTTGCCGGCCAGTTCCGCTTCCACAGCTTCCACTTCGGGGCCCGCCATTTTACAGGGACCGCACCAGGACGCCCAAAAGTCAACCAACACAGGTTGCTGCGCCTTCAAAAGTTTCTCGTCAAAAATCGAATCATTGCCGATATTAATTACTGCCATATCAGACACCTCTTTCTCACCCCCCTCCAGGGGGGGTCTGTCTTAATTGTAAGAAAAAAACGTCTAAAAGTCAATCTCGGTTATACAGCCGGCAAATATTATTTATTTCGCAAAGTTCGGCTTAAATCCAATAAACAGCCCGCCCAGGATAAGCCAACGCCAAACCCGAGCACCACAACTTTGTGCAGCGTTGCCGCCTCAACGGTCATCAATATTTCTTCCAGCGCCAGCGGGATCGTGCTTGACACCGTATTGCCGCAAAAGTCCGGTTTGTTCCAGAAGGGCATTCCTTGCAACTTGCATTTGTGTTGCAGCGACTCCAGCATGAATCGATTCGCCTGATGAAAAACATAATAGTCGATTTCTTCGCGTGTTAAGCCTGCCTTTTTCAACACTTTCTTCAGCGCGTCAGGCGCCACGGTTTGGGCAAAAGCAATCACCGATCGGCCATTCATATAGAAATTATGATTGGTTCTGATATTTCCGGCAGCATCCACGGTTTCAACGCTAGGACAGGTCACCGCCGGATTGCGCATTCCGCCAACCGGCACAATGATATCGTCGCCGCCGGACCCGTCGGTCCCGAACACAAAAGAGCCCACTCCATCACGTTCAAGGGGCTCCGCCGCGATGAGCGTCGCTGTGGCAGCATCGCCAAAAATGGCCCGCGCTGCTGCATCCTGCGGATGAATCCACTTGCTGTAGGTTTCCGCCGTCAACAGCAAGACTTGTTTTGCCTGGCCGGTTTCGATCAACCCTTTGGCCATGGACAATCCATACACAAAGCCCGAACAACCCAGGTTGAAATCAAAAGCGCCGCAATGACTGGGGATTCCCAGCCGGTGCTGCAACAGGCATGCGGTTGTCGGCAAAAAATAATCAGGCGATTGCGTACACAAAACAATAAAGTCGATTGTCGACCGCTCGATCCCATACTTTATAAACAGATTCTCTGCTGCACAAACCGCCATATCCGAAGAACATTCCCCAGCTGCGGCAATGTGTCGTTCATAGATTCCGGTTTTTTTAGTAATTCGCGATTGGGCATCATTATACTCGATATGAACAGGTAAATAGGAAGCAATTCCTTTGATATAAGCTTTCATTCTAATCTCCTCGAATCATATTGTTAGGCGGAGCTATACACAAGACCGCTACTATACTCCTATAGTATAGCCAAAAAACTGCACCCTTGACTAGCCACCCCGGCAAACCCTGCCGGTCCCAAAACACTTCACAAATTAAAAAGGTCTTCACAACCATATATTATAGGCACTGACGGCATTTCACCGCACACAAAAGAAACTAGTTTCCGCTATAATATAAAAAACTCTCCTCAAAATGCTTTATTGAAGAAAGGATGTTTCTCACATGGATATGATAAAGGCTCTGGAAACGAGGCGCTCTGTTCGCAAATACGCGGCGCGCCCGGTGGAACGCGAGGTCGTCGAACAACTGGTCCAGCTGGCTACTCAAGCGCCGAGTGCGATGAATGCTCAACCTTGGGTTTTTGCCGTATTTACCGACAAGACCAAGCTTGAAGAGTATTCGACACGCGCCAAAGCAATCGTGCTGCAGGGCATGCATGAGCACCCTGCGCTGGAGAAATATCGTGGCGCTCTGTCAAAACGGGCGTTCAACATTTTTTACAATGCGCCGGTTTTAGTCGTAATTTATGCCAAACCGGAAGGCCCGGAGCCGGAAACCGACTCCTGTCTGGCGGCGCAAAACTTCATGCTGGCCGCTCACAATGAAGGGCTTGGGACTTGTTGGATCGGCTTTTCCCGCTATCTGCTGGACTCGACCGAGTTCAAGGCCGAAGTTGGCATTCCCGAGGAATATGTGGCCGCGGCGCCGATGATTCTCGGCTATCCGGCTGTGGAACATCCGCCGGTCCCGCGCAAAACACCGGAAATATATTATCGCTAAAATCACAGAGTAAAATCGTTATAGCTTTCCGCGGCGCAAAAATTCAAGAATACGACCGCTCATCGCCACACGCATAAAAACAGCCAACAAACATAAAACAGCTAGATTGTCGAGAAAATCCAACGTCCTGATTTGATATCCGGCAAAATCCATCATCCCCCGCCAAGCCACGTCAATCGGTTTGGGAAAAAGCCAGCCTTCAGCAGGCCAATAAAAAATCCCCGGATGCCACCACATCACATCCAGGACATCATGAATCAAAGTGCCAAGCACAAATGGCCAGAACCCGGCCCGCCAATTCGACAACCATAAGAACCCCATAATCAAAGCGACAAATCCGAGGAAAGCCAAAGAATGACCGACTGCGCGGCTTTCATATTCATAGGTTTTCGCCAGCATTTTGGCCAGCGGCTTATCCACTAAATCGGGTAACAACGAGGCAACCAGCAGGATACGGTAATCCATATGACGAAACTGCACAACTGCATCCAGAGCTTTTACGGCAACAGTGGTAAATCCAATATGGGCCAACGGTAGCATTGGGTCACTCCTCAATTTATTATTGGGCCTTAGCCTATATTACAGTTCATTCGCTGCCCGGCCCAGTACCCTGACTCGAAAACCGGCTTCTTGCCAGCTTGCATGGTTCAGGCAATTGCGAGTATCCAGCAATTGCCTGTTTCGCATTAGTTCACCCAGTTCAGAGGCCGACAAATACTTGAACTCCTTATGCTCTGCCAATACTACCACAATGTCCGAAGCTAAGAAAGCATCTTCCAAATTCGTCAGTTCGTATTCATAGTCTTTCACATAAGGATCGTAAATCCGCACTTCGATATTTCGCTGCTTGAGCTCGCGAATGACTTCCGTCGCCGGGCTTTCCCTGGTATCATCAACATTGCCTTTATATGACACTCCCAACGCAGTTACCCGCGGCGATTCGACCTTGTCAAGCAGTTGGCAAATCCTGTCGGCCACAAACCGCGGCATCGATTCGTTGATTTTTCGGCTCAGACTGATTAGCTGCGCACTTTTAGCCTTCTCGACAATAAACCACGGGTCCACTGCTATGCAATGTCCGCCGACTCCCGGTCCTGGCTTGTGGATGTTCACGCGGGGATGCATATTGGCCAGTTTGATGACTTCCAATGCATCAAGATTCAACTCGTAGGCTATCTTGCAAACTTCGTTTGCCAGTGCAATATTAACATCGCGAAACGTATTTTCCATCAGTTTTGCCATTTCGGCCGACGTAGCATCCGTCATGACCAGATTGCCCTGCACAACGCTTTCATAGAGCTTTTTCGCCTGCAGTGCCGACTCAGCATTAATGCCGCCGATGATACGATCATTGGAGACAAACTCATGCAAGATGTTTCCAGGCAGCACCCGTTCGGGACAATGGGCGACAAACAGTTCCTCGCCAATTTTCAGGCCGGTTTTGCTCAATATCGGGACTAAGATATCTTCCGTTGTGCGTGGCGGGCAAGTAGATTCCAAAATAACCAGGTTGCCTTTTTTTAGATAGGGAAGAATGGCCTCCGTCGCCTTGATAACATAAGTCAGATCGGCGGTATGGTCGTGATGTATCGGCGTCGGGACCGCAATGATAAAAACATCAGCGTCTTTCGGCGTCAGCTGGGCATTCATATTGCCGGACTGAACTGCAGCATATACCACCGTTTTCAGCCCTGGTTCATTGATATGGATTTGGCCGTTATTAATGACGTCTATGACCTTTTGATTCACATCGACGCCGGTCACCTGAAATCCGTTTGTCGCCAGGATGCTTGCCGTCGGTAATCCGATATAACCCAATCCCAATACACATATCTGCTTCATGATACTCCTCCATTTTCCAGCCTTATCCAACTATGACAATTGAGCTGCTGCTTTTCTCCACCAGTTTTTGATAACCCTTAACAACCAGCGCCAAACTAGCATATATCCGATTTTGTTGATATCGTTCCCATTTTTGGGCATACTCCAGGAAAACACTTTCTTCAAACAAGGTATACATAACCCGCAATTGCGAAATATGCAACTGATGATAAAAAGGGCTGGCCATTTTCCGTCCCATGTCATATTTCGACCAGTAACCTCCGTCAAATGCACTTATCTCCTCAGCCAGAGAATGAACCGCCTGTTGGACCAGGGGCCAGTAGGAACAATCGCGACTTGCCTTAAAATAATCATAAATGCCCCAGATGGAAAAAATCCAGCCATTTAATACAACCGGCTCGTCAATATATTCTTTATACCATACTTTGTCACCGTTATATTGCGAACAACCGCCGTCAGCTACCGGCAAGCACATAAAATCGACCGCCTGCTTTGCCGCTCGCAAAAAATCAGCATTTCCAGTCTCGCCATAAGCTCTCGCCAGCAAAGATGCCCCTTCGCCCTGGGCCATCGCCGAATAGGGATTCGCCATTCCTACGACGGAAAAAGTATCCCAGGCGCCGTTAGCTTGTTGGTGTTGTATCGCCCAATTAACGGAACGCATGAATATTCTACGGTACTTTTCTTGCCCTGTTATGAGATATAAATCAAATGCTCCTAACCCGTACTGGAAAATCGCTATAGAAAAGTAGACATGTTTTCCTTCATTGGTCAGGTTATAAACCAGCCCGGTCTCGTCCACCAATGCGCCGGGTTTCAGGAGCTTGTCGGTGAAGTTATTATAGTAGCCGCGAACTTCGTTGCGTGAAAATACTTTTCCTTCATCCTGCATCACATGAAGAATGCTTTTCCCGCACAACATTTTCAGCCACTTCTTACCCTGCTGCAGTGATCGCATCTTCATTCTCCTGTTGCGTGCGTTTACCCAATATTGGTTACACCGTCAATCACTGTAACCAGTTTTTCCGTCAATATCCTATAATCAAAGCTCTGCGCGCCAATCAAAGCATTCTCACCCATTAGCCGATATTCCTCCTGCGGCATGTCATGCACTTTTAATATAGCTTGCGCCAATGCTTCCGGCGTTGCCGAATCCAAAGACAACCCGCAATTGAATCGGTCCAGCAGACAGTAGCCCATCTTAATCGTCGAAATAATCGGCTTGCCTGACGCCATGTACTCAAACAATTTATTGGAGCTATTGCCGCGAGACCAATTATACTTTTCCTGGGAGTAATTAAGGATGTTCACAGCAGCCCGGCTTAAAATGAACGGAACTTGATTTTTATTGACAAACCCTTTGATTTTAACATTGTGCAAAGCTTCATTAAGCACGCGTTGTTGCAACGCGTGCTTTTGATTACCATCACCATATATCAGAAACTTAATATCCGTGTGCTCTTTTAGCAAAGCAGCCGCATCCAGGAGCATCCCGACATCATTGACCGCACGCAGTGATCCGGTGTAAACAACATTGAAAGAGGCGCCTAACAAGTCTTCGTCTTGAACCATGTTGTTGGCAACCATTTGCTTATGCTCGGCCAGATTCACTCCATTGTTGATATAATGGCATTTTTTCAAGTCGATATCGCCGCCCTGTTCAAGGTCCCAGCGATGTTGCTTGATGTACTCCGTATCCCCTTCTTTGGTAAATATGATGGCATCCGCATTACGATAAATCCAATGCTCGCCTGCCGTTAATAGTTTGCCCGGCAAACCGTTTTCTTTTAGTTTGCCAAATGTGAATATGGCCTCCGGCCACAGGTCCCGCACCTCACAAATGCAGGGAATCCCTAGCTTTTTGGCAACTTTTATTCCAGCAATCATTGTCAGAGGATGCGGACTGGAAGCAATGATAACCTGCGGTCTGCCGAGCTTTTCAGCAACCTCCTCGGCAATATCCAACAATCCAAAATAGAAAGCGGCCATATTTCTAACTCGATCAAACAAACCACGGGCTGATGATGGAGTGTTTACAAAAACAAAAGGAATGCCTGCCTCTTCCATCAACAAATATTTTTTTCCGTCACTGATCAAACTGATATCCGAATGGTGTAAATAGGATGCGGCAAAGACCGTTGCATTCCAGCCGTACTCTTTGAGGAAACGACTAAAGTTATATGGTCTGATCTGCCCCTGCATATCTGGCAAAACGGCATAATGATGAAAAAACCAGATGTTTTTGCCCGATAATTTCGTTTTGTGCAGTTCGTCGGTCACCCTGTTTGTCCTCCTCATTACCAACCGCTTGCCTAATCCGCTTAATTCTGCTGTTCATTACCTGCAGGGACTCCGTCTGATTTAATGCCGGCAGAGCTCCCTTTCGTCAACAATACACGCGCTGTTTTCAACATAACCGTTAAGTCGGTAAGCAAAGAGCATTTTTGAATATAGATCAAATCATACACCAGTTTATCTTGAGGTTCGGTGGTGTATTTGGCAAATACTTGCGCTAAACCGGTGATCCCCGGTTTAACATGGTGACGAAAAGAATAGCCGGGCAGACTTTGCTTAAGCTGTTCAACAAAAAACGGGCGTTCCGGACGGGGCCCCACAATACTCATTTCACCTCGCAGGACATTTATAAATTGAGGCAATTCATCGATCCGGTAGGTTCTGAGAAATCGCCCCACCCGAGTAATTCGCTCATCGTTTTCGGATGCCAACACAGGTCCTGAATTATCTTCGGCGCCTCTACGCATCGAGCGGAATTTAAATATGCCAAACTCTTGTTCATCTTTGCCAATGCGAATTTGCGAGTAGAATACCGGCCCCCGGTCTTCTAGCCAGATTGCTGCGGCAACAATAACCAAAACCGGCCATATCAGCAGCAATACTAAAACTGAAACAATAAAATCGAATCCTGTTTTTAATAGGATAGTCTCCAGTGAGGGTATTAAACATTTTGAACTAAACAGCGGGATATCATCAATTTGTTCAAACTCCGTGTTCACACAAAAAAGTTCATAATAATCCGGTATCAGCGATACCTTCTTCCCCTCGCTTTGCGCCTGCATTATCGCTTTTTCTCTAACCGCTATCGGCAAGCTAGACTCAAGAATAAGTAAATCGGCGCCAGCTATTTCGGCGCGCCACGTTTCTTCGGCAATAGACTCGGTTAGCATTAAATGCCGAATATCATAGTTTTGATAATGATTGTTTTCCAACCGTTCCACAATACGATGTAAATGGCAGTCATTGCCAAGAACCAAAACAACCTCTTGCGGCAACTGACTTCTTTCAAAACGCCACATCGCATATTTCCACAAAGAAAGCAGAATAAACTGGAGTATCGCAGCCAGCAACAACGCGGTTCGAGACAATGGTTCGTTAAACAAAAAGCTTGCAGTCATTGCGACCAACATCAGCTGGAATACTGTCAGCCCCACTGAAGTAATCACTTGCGTTGCAAACATGCGCGCAACAGAAATTAAACCATTCATGATAATGAGGATTGATGCAGCCACAGCAATGACCGGAATTAACTTTGAGTAGTCCAGAATAGTCTGTTGCGGCAAAGACTTGAACAGGCTATTCAGCAAAATTGCATAACTTAATCCCGCAAAAACAAACAGCAAATCCGCAGCTAGCAACACTACTCTGTAAAACTGCGGAAATCTTTTACACATTTGCACTTCTCACTCGCCTTATTTTTTTCGATGTTTCGTAGTAGTTGAAAAGAAATTGTAGGCTTTTTTCTTATCATCATCTACAAACTTACAGCCAAAGTGCTTTTGGTGATTACGCAATACAACCGCGTCGACAACAACGGTTTTACTTTTCGTCGTCAATTCAAGTCGAATTCTCTCACCAATGGCTAGTGGAGCCTCTGTTTCAAACCCAATATTCTCCTCGGAAACATCAATCGAGAAAGCTTTATAGACGTCCTGGGGCATCTTTTCTGCTCTAAGCACTAAAGCTTGGACGGTGCCGATACGACCTCGTTCCCGCTTCTCTGACCAATCCATTTCAACACATCCTAAATAATTCTTATCGTACTTAAAAAACGATTATATCTTGCGAACCGGGTTATTTGCCAAGATTTCTATGTCATCAATATCGCCTTGTTGTCCAACGCCTACCCCCTCAGTACTACTGCGTGTCAATAAAATACGCAATGTTTTTAACATCAAAACCATATCAGTCAGCACATTGCAATTTTGAATATAAATCAAATCATATACCAGTTTGTTATATGGCGTCGTACTATATTTCCCATATACCTGAGCCATCCCGGTGATGCCGGGTTTCACATTGCTCCGATGCACATATTCCGGCAACTCCTTTTTAAGCATTTCAACGAAGAATGCTCGCTCCGGTCTAGGCCCCACCAGGCTCATATTGCCAATAATGACATTAATGAACTGGGGGAATTCATCAATGCGCGCGGCGCGGATAACCCGTCCCACTCTGGTAATGCGCGGATCATTAACGGAAGCAAAAACAGGACCGGATTGTTTTTCGGCATCAATACACATTGTGCGAAATTTATATACGTCAAATTCTTTTTCATGCTCACCCAGCCGCTTCTGGCTGTAAAAAATCGGGCCTGGGCTATCCAGTCTTATCGCAATCGCCACGAGAAGAAATACCGGAACTAAACAAATTGTTGCTATCGTAGCAACAATGATGTCCATTAACCGTTTTAATATTCTCTGTTCAATTGTAGGGCGCAAATAGCGCGGACGATAGACCGGAATATCATCAATTTTATCCAATTCAACATTGCTGCAATACACTTCGTAGAAGTCAGGAATAATAAATAATTGCTGATGATGCGTTTGGCAATAATGCAGCATAGCGGCTTTGTCAGCCAAATTCATATCGGAAGCGAGTATCACCAGGTCGACGTCATGGATGACTGTTCTCCATTCGCCGCTTGAATAATCTGTACAAACATACTTGACCTGATCTTTAAGATACGAATGCACGCGCAAGCGACTGACCAGCGTGTGAAAATCGCTAGCGGCGCCCATGACTAATACTCGTCGCGGAGTCATATCGGCATGTTCTTTTTTCCAACACATTCGATTCCACAATGCCAGGAAAACAAACTGGATAATGGCAGAAACCAGCAGAATGCTGCGGGAATAAGAAAAGTCCCGTAAAAAAAAGCTAATTGCCATCATGATGACATACATTTTTAGAACCAGAACCGCCAAGTCAAGGAATACTTCACTATACTGTTTGCGTGTTAAAGACAACAAGCCGTCAAAAATGATCAGACTGCCAACAACGCTAAGCATGACAGGCAACATGCGGTGGTATAGTTCCATATCTACTTCTACCCCGCTATACCAAACAACCACAAACATGGCAGCATAGGAGGAAACGGCAGCAATCACCATGTCACCCAGGAAAAAAATAAATCTTCGGACGCCGGGAAAGCTTCTTCTCATGCTGCACCTCCTTTTCTACACTAGTTCCGAGTCTCCCATTGTTCATCCACTCTGGCCGGATCATGCTAAACCTAAATTTTATAGTCAGTCATTATAAGTTTTAGGATGTCTGCCTCAGAAAAATTCTCCATAACATATTTTTGTTCGTCATCAGGGTGAATATTCCCTGCAAGCCATACCGAATAAAATGACAAAATCCCTGTTGCGATATCACCTGGTTCCGTGCCTGACAATATCCGCGATGGTTTTCCCTTCAGGACTTCCGGCAAAGCACAGGCGGGAGAGGCTAACACCGGCGTTCCGCATGCCATGGCTTCAAGCACCGGCAAGCCAAACCCTTCGCCGTCAAGCGATGGTATAAGGAAAACATCGGCAGCCTGATAACGGGGTACGACTTCTTCATCCGGCACATAGCCAAGAAATGTGACATCTTCAGCAAGATCAAGCTCTCGCGCCAAATTTTCGAGTGCGCTACGCAATGGTCCTTTGCCGCCAATGATCAATTTTGCTGACGGGATCTCTTGTTTCACCCGCTGAAATCCTTTAATCAAATTGGCTAGACCCATGCGTTCCTGCAACGCCCGCAACGTATAAACCACAAACACATCCGGGGCAATCGACAACTCTTGTCGGACTTTTTGTTTATCTTTCGGCAAAATAAATTTTTCCAGGTCAACCCAGTCCGGTACCAGTCGAATTTTGGGTTCCAATAATTTATAATTCGCGATGCGTTTGCGTGTATATTCGGAAATAACATGAATTTTGTCGCTACGCTCATACACGGATTTTTCTATATACGTCATCATTTTCTCTTTTAATCCGGGCTTTACCGGTAGTGTACCCAACATTCGATGATGATATACCATCGGGTCATGCACAGTGAACACTTTTGTGACATTATTCGACAAATACCACGATAGTAAAAAGAATGTCATATGATCGTGTCCATGCAGAATGACTGGTTCGCAACTTCCAAAATGGCGTCGCCAATCCCGCCAACAGTGATACATCATAGAGCAAAAATTCAGCACCGAACTCCGACCTCGCTGAAACGCAAAGGTATATACCGGCACCCCATCCAATACATATGATTCATATTGTTGGCTCGGGCAAAAAACAACAGCATCAAAACCGCGTTTTCGCAGACTGCTCGCCTGAGTCATCACAACAACCTGAAGCCCGCGTTTAATCCTTGGATCTGCTGAAGAAAGAAGAACAATTCGTTTCACTCTCATGCGCCCCTCGCTTTTAGACTTTGCCAACAGGCAAACCGCGTTTTGTATTGGTCAGAATTGAAAGTAAATAAATGGAGAAGAATTGGCCGGAGCCAAAAATAACAAGCCAAAAACTAAAAAGAAAAAAATAACCAGGCCCTTCACTGTGCTGAGCGAAAAATAAAATTGGGCATATTTACAGCCGATATAATGACTCGCAATTACAACCAATACGGAAAACAGCAATGAAGTCGCATACCAGCTAATTCCCTGCGGAGAAGACAGAAAAAACATTTTTTGCAGAATATACAGAGCCGACGGCAAGTCACTTGCACGAAAGAAAACCCAGGTTATACAGACAAATAAAAACGTGATTGCCCAAGTTGCAACCATATACACCGGGGATTGAATTTTTATTGTATCAAAATATTTTGTGTATATCTTTTGAATGGTTAAAGCTAATCCGTGCAAACCGCCCCAGATGACAAAGTTCCAACTGGCGCCATGCCACAATCCCCCCAAAAGCATAACAATGATAAGGTTAAAATACCGGCGCAATTGCCCTTTTTGGTTTCCGCCCAAAGACACATAAAGGTAGTCTCTTAACCATGAAGATAATGATATGTGCCATCTGTGCCAAAACTCAGAAACGCTGCGCGAAAGATAGGGCATATTAAAGTTCTGCGGTATTTCTAATCCGAGACACTTTGCAGATCCAATAGCAATGTCAGTATATCCGGAGAAATCGCAATAAATCTGTAATGCATAGCCAATTACAGCAAACCAAATTGTCAAGACATCGTAATCATAAGGATTTAGAAATACTGGATCGACAAAAGCTGCCAAACGATTAGCAATAAGTATCTTTTTGATTAGCCCAATCATAATCACTTGAATACCAATTTCCACATTACGCCAACTAATCCGTATGTCTTGTTCCAGTTGCTTTAAAAAATTAGATGGTTTGAGGATGGGGCCTGCTACAAGATGCGGGAAAAAAGAAACGAGCAGAGCCAAATCGCCGAAAGAATTTGCCGATTTATTGTCACCTCGGTAAATATCTATAATATAGCTCATGATTTCAAAGGTTATAAAAGAAATCCCAACCGGAAGAATGATTTCAAGGTAGGGAAATGCTACACCAATAGATTTTAATGCATAATTTGCCGACTCGACAAAGAAATTATAGTACTTAAAGAAGAAGAGAATAGCCAGATTGAGCACAATACTCAAAGTAAGCCAGCCTCTTTTATTATACTGAGTCTGGGAACACTCCATCATTTTTCCTATCTGATAGTTGCTTGCCGACAGAAAAAACATTAATAAAACAAACCGGTAATCCCAGTGCGCATAAAAATAATAACTCGCTACCAAAAGAAACGTCTTTTTTGTTCTATTGGATTTTTTCCGCAATAAGTATATTGAAGTAATGACTGTAATGAAAAAAAATACATAGTCAAAGCTGGTAAAAATCATAAATCATTTTACCTCTTGGTGAAAAAATTCTGCCAAGGTCATTGCAACCAAATTATGTCCAGCATTATTTAGATGACCTAACCCTGGGATAGTATTAAAAAAACCGTGAACGGGTTGTCGCGATTTTAGATAGTGTTGAGAGAATGCTGTGCGCATATTAATGTATTTCACGTTGTACTTTGCTGAATATTTTTCCAATAGCTGTTCAATTTCACTTGACTTTGATGTCACGCCAGAATAGTCGATAGTTGGCAAATATAAAATGATCGTTTGCTTGCCATAACTGTTCTTTAAGGAGCTTACCGTCCAGTCGACGGCGCTTTCATGATCTGTTGTCAGCTTGCAATAATTATTCTCTGCAATTCTTATGCTCGGCTTCTCTTTAAATAGCTCTTGTAGTTTTTCTGCGCCAATTCGCAATGTTGTAATTTGTGTCAACCAATCAAAAGCAGCAAATTTTTGCGTAAGAGGATTTGAGCTTCCTGCTGTACTATTTTCTACAATCGTGAAAGAACCTCCATTCGCCTGAAGAAATAACCGTTTTTGCGAATCAAAAATATCCAAACAAAAATCTTCTTCATTCAATTGAACGACAACATAATCAGGCTGGACAGTACGGTTATAAAAGTCTGCAAGATATATATAGTGAGCAGGCGATGCGCCACTTTTGCCTCCGTTTATCACGTTTACACTTCTTCCGTTTTTTGCCGGCCATAATTTCGCCACAAGATTACAAAACGTGCTTTCATCAGACACTTGAAACGCTTCTGTAAATGAATCTCCTAAAACAAGAATTCTATCCTCTTGATCGGGTTTAGCAGTAATCTCCGCATTACGCATCCCCAGACTATTAATATGTGTAATTGCATAGCCTTCTTTGCCATATATAAAGGTTCCGCTTTTATATATTCTTCCAAGCACAGGGTGGTTTGTGGATCCGGGAGAGTGCATAACCGTAACTTGCAACACTACTTCCCATACAAGCAGTGACAAGAACAAAGCAAATAGTATCTTTTTATAAATTTTCAGCAATAACCCCACCCCGCTATTTACCAGTACAAAGTTATGAATGAACCCCAAAAAGATTTCGTATTTTTCTGTAAATTGCCGCAGGAAAGCGCGGTTTTTGCAGCTCTGCGTCAATAATGGTCAAATGATCCTCAAAGTTCAATGTATGAACCGATAGTACATTTTGCCGCCACAACGGTTCGACATCCTCCACACATTCTTCCTGATACTCTTGCTCAGACAAAGACACGATATGATTGATTTTCATTCCATATCCGTATCGCTTGGCAGAGTTTTGCGACGGACGATAGAGATTACCATTATACTCAAAGATTTTTCCCGCCGGTCTGGCGGATCGGACATCGGATACAATCGGGTTTTGTCGGTGCGAAATCCAATTTCCGGCAAAAAGGTCCTCAGAAAAAAACAAAAACAATTCATCAGATGCTGACATGCCTTCGCAATCTCGCATACACACAAACAGCCACCATTTGTTATTCTTATAGAGCAACGTTGCATCATAAGCATTAACATCTTTCATAATCGTAGAAACATATTCCCATTTTTCCGGGAATTCAACGCAGCGGTACAGGTCGATTGTTTTATTTGCAGCAGTTTCCGGCACCATGTAATAATCATTATTATAATGAAAAATAAACGGATATGACATATGATACGGCTTTTCTATAACCACTTGGGGTTGCGTGCACTTTCCGTCAGGCTCAATCATAAAGTAGGCAATATGCCCTTTGTTTCGACTGCCAAGAACCTCTTCAATAAATACATAATATTTGCCGGCATGGTGGACAACAAAAGGATCTGCCCAAAAGCGATCATATGGAGGAATAAACATAGAAAAGCTTTCCAAAGTATTTGAAAGCAGTTTGATTTTATCGATTTTATAAAGCAAAATATATTGTTCATAGTAAAAAAACCGACGTATTCTATGAGTCAGTTGTTCATATAAACGGCTCAATAAAAATTGCAGCCACTCCATCTGATTCGGCAACTCATAGGCTCGTTGCGAAAAGATGATCGGGTGCTGATTCATTTGTTTTACCTTTTGCCAAAACGCTTCTTTGCCATAAAGTTGCACTTCCTGTAGTTTTCTCGGCAAGAACGACACAGATTTCCAATAGTTATTGTTATTGTTCCGGTTAAAAGAAAAACTATCGGTTTTGGAAAACGAATAATGCAAGATTTTTTCACATCGCTGATCATTTGAAAGGAGAATGAGCGTTGCCCCCGTTTCTTTACGCCCCTCCAGCACTTCCCATAACCCGACTCCGCCGAATGTGTTCTCCCGATAATCGCCATGAAAGTAAGTCCAAACACCAAACTGGGGGATGATTAATATTTTCCCTCTTAGTTTTCTGCTGTTCAGAGAAATCAACACATCCAAATCATATTCTTGTATCGTATCGCAGTCTTGATCATCCATATAGTCATATTCCGCTTGTCGTAAGAACCCAATGTCTAAATGAGGAACATCCGGCAATACTTCCTGTAAATTTTTCAGCTCAAAAGCGTCCGGCGAAACAGGATTAATATACTTGTCAATTTTACTGATTACATGATGAATCGATTCACGTACTCGTGCATTAGTTCTGCCATTCGGCTCGCTCTGTTGAGCTGGCTCCTCATTAGTTCTTACGACCAGGGTTATTTTTGCATAGTCGCCTTGAACAATCTGCCGCACCATAGAATATGCCCACTGTGGAACACTGAAAGATTCCAAAAGGATACCGACGGACAATTTGTTCGAATCCAAATATTACAACTCCTTCATGAAGTCCAAATACCACTGCACTTCATCGGTCCATAGCTGACTTGAATCTTAATTCCCACTGAGCATAGACTACTAACAAACATTTATAAACATAATATGACGATAAATATACCAACGGAACTAACAAAGCCTGGTAGACAATACCATTGGCATCAAAACCAATCTTTCCCGCCAAAAAAACTAGTAATTCCATCACAATCGGGTTGATTACGTATATCCCAACCACTTTATCCGCTATGTTTTTGAGTCTCATTTCATTGATGCGGATATTTTTTGTTCCCATTGCATAGAGGAACATACTGAGTACCAGCGGTATTGTCATGAGAAAAAAATTATCATTCATTGTACCCTGAAAAAATTCCATGAGAATGGCTCTTTCAACAAGTTGCAGTATTGCGAAAAAAACAATGGCGCCTTTAATAAAAGATACGCCCCATTTAGCTATTATTTCTTTTGCATTTGCTTCATAATATGCTAGCCATCCCCCCAACGCACAATAGAACAAACCAAAAAAAAGCGCTGTTCTGGTGCGAAATGGCAATTTATATATTCCCTGGTATGAGTCGCCAAACAACCCAATAAGGTGCAACAAGAGACTTAACCCAAGCAACAGACTAATACTCTTTTTTTGAAAGAAATAGTATAGCAAAACCACAGACCACAACAAGGCAATTAAATACCATAAATGAAAATACTTCACATATCCGCCTGAATAGAATGCTTGATAGACAGTTTTCAATATACTCTTGGCATCATAAACTGGAATAAACTCGGGGAAAAAAAGCCCGCCCTGCAAGAATGACGCAATTACAATCGATCCATACGAGTATAAAAAATAAAACGCACTCCAGCCGAAATAGAGCAAAGAAATTTTCCAAACGTACTTTTGAAAATACGCATTTGCAGAACTTGCTTGCGTGATTTTTTTTACAAACATAAACCCAGAAACCATAAAAAAAAACGGCACTGCGAATCTTGACATTGTATCAATAAAAAAATTCAGGTACTTTCCAATCGGCGCATTAAACATAGTAACATTTGCAAACGGCATCGCATGTAGGCATATCACGGCAAAACATGCAATGCATTTTAGCAAATCAAACATTACATATCGTTCCATACGCTGTACGACCCTCCAGCCTGACCCACCGGAATGCAATCAACAAGTCTACTTGAATCTTACAAACGAATAAACTACATCATCATGTCTAGCAAACGCGGACCGATTTTTTTGATATTAAATTCTTCCTGCACCCGGCTTTGGGCTAATCTAACCATACGCATGCATTTTTCCGGATCATTCATAACAGTATTGAGCGCTTCCGCAAGTGCAAGCGGGTCTTGTTCCGGCGCCAGCAATGCCGTTCCTTCGCTGCACAGCTCCGGAATCCCACCCGTATTGGTAGAAACAACAGGAACCCCTGCCGCCATTGATTCCATAAGCGATACAGGAATTCCTTCTTTTGCACCATCAGCCGTAACAATACTCGGCAGCACAACACAGTCCCATTGACCTGCCCAAAGCTGGGCCAATAGAGTGGAATGCGATAGTTCTCCCAAAAAAGAAACATGCTCTGTGAGCTGCAATGAATCCACTTGCTGTTGAATATCCTGCCGGAGTTCACCCTCTCCGGCCAGATCGAGATGAAGGTTTCCGCCATTATTAATTATTATTTTAATGGCCTGAATCAAATAGACATGCCCCTTCACCGTCGCAAAATTGCCTGGCATCAGCACATTAAACGTTTTTTCCGGCTGCCGCATTCGAACCAATTGGGGCAAGCTTTCCGGGATATCAACCCCCAAATGCAACACACGGATTTTATCTGTCTCGCCGGACAGTTGGCGAATTTCAGTAGCGCCATTTTCATTTATGCATCTCACAAAGCAACAATCAGCCACTTTCTCCGCAATCAGATTGTTCATTGCAATATCGCCGCGATGCGCCGTAACACTCCAGGGAATCTGTAGAATCGTTGCCGTGATCATGGCAATCGTGGCAGCGGTTGAAATCCAGTAAGCATGAATGTGATCGGGGATGACGGTTGATCGGAAGTTGCGGGCCAACCACAAGGCCTTGGGAAAAACCGCCAGGTTTTGTAAAAGAATGGTCGTGTTTCTGCTGCGAAAAATCTTGCGCAGTAGCTTAAGAACAGCAATGGGTTGTCTTACTGTTTCCTGGATCGCGGCGCCGACAATAGCAAAACTCAGCAGTGGTCGCTTGATTGTATGATTTAGAATCTCGACGCTATCTTGGTGAATAACTTCTCCTTCAGCGCGCAACGGCACGACTGTGACATAATGTCCGGCTTTTTTCGCATAAAGCACTTCCGGAATCACGAATGCCTCAAATTTTCCAAATGGCATACTGCGTGTGATAAAGCAAACATTCATAGGGTTCTACCGCCCTGAATCATATGATTATTCATGATGGCGTCATATACCTCTAGAACATTCTTGGCCCATGTTTGCAAAGAATATTTTTCTGTCACAAAGCTGCGATTTGCATTGACGTTGCCCTTCCATTGCGCATCGCTCCATGAAATCACCTCTGTTATTCCCCTCACCAGATCTGTTGCATCACAGGACGAAAAGAACACAACCCCTTGCACTCCTTTAGCCCAAGCTACCCCTGGAATGTCACTCGATATAACGGGCAGCCGGGATGCCATCGCTTCGACAACGCTATACGGAAAGCCTTCACTTCTGCTGGCGGAAATGAAAACATCACTAACAGTATATAATTCAGCGACCTGCTCCCGCGGTTCGGCCAAATACAGCCATGGCGGCTTGTCTCCGCGGCTCCATTCTTTCACATATTGCATCATGGGTTCTTTGCCGATCAACAGCAGGCCGATTTTATTACATTTTTCCCCGTTGCATAGTTGCGCAAAAGCCGCTAATAACAAATCCACTCCTTTGGTAACCGGTTCCCAGCCAAACGCCAAAAAAGCCCGAGTTTGCGGCGGAATACCGAGTTCACCACGAAGAGCAGCTTTGTCTTTATTACAACCAGCCAGCCGCGCAGCATCAAACCCATTCGGAACATACTTAATCCGTTGAAGAGGCATTCCTCTGCCGCCGATTTCCGCTCTGATGCTTTCCGACACTGCAATGCCAAATGTCACTCGACCGAGCAAGCGGTACAAAATGAAGTCTTTCATTCTGCGCTTCAATGTCAACCTGGTTCGCCAGTCCGAATGAAAATGCCAGACAACATAAATTTTTCGGTTCGTAAACAGCGACAGCAATGAAACTATCGCCGCAGGAAAATTATAATTAGAAAAATGCGTATGAAGAAGTTCGGCTTTTTCCTCGCAAACGACGGACCTAATGTGCCGGACAAGCGCAAAAAGAGATAAATTGGACGGTAAAAAGCGCAATGCAAAGCCGTTTTGCTGCAACTGCAACGCCCAGGCAGTTTTTTCCGCTGCCGCCGGAAATACCATTACGACTTGGTATCCTTTCGCTTTGGCCTCGGTTGCCAACACTTTGAGTGAGGAAATGAAGCCACCTGCATGCGGTGTTGCAAAGTCTGCAATATGGACCACCGTTTTTCCCACGCTTACACCTCGCAAGGATTTTTGCGGCAAATTCGACGAATCAATTGAATATACGAATCCATCATCGACTCCATACTATTATGATTGCGAATATATTCGGCCCCTATATTTCCCACGTTTTGGGCTTTTTCCGCGTCACTGACAAACATGTTTAAATACTGCCAGTACTGTTCAACGGAGTTTCCCTGGAAAAAATATGGCGCAAGGTCGGGGATCTGCTGATGCAAGTCGATCGCATAGCCAACTCGCGATGTCAATACCGGAAGTCCACAGGACATGGCTTCGAGCAGGGAGTAGCTGCAGCCCTCATAGCGCGTAGGAAAAACAAAGACATTCGCAGCTGAATAAACATCCGGCATGTCGTCATAATTCACATTCTTAACAAAGATAACATTGCCGGGCCAGCCTTCAGGAATACTATTTGTCGCGAGCAAAAATTTGATCGGCATTTGCTGATTCCAGGCGAGCTCGGCAAGAGCGCGCAGTTCGGCAAACCCTTTTCCCAGCAAACCAAATCTGCCGGTACAACATACAACAAAATCATCCGGAGCTATGCCGAATTTCATTCGACTGGCGACAACATTTCTCCGGACAAAATGTTTAACGTCAATGCCGTTGGGAATGATAACCGGTTCAATTCCTGAATAGTATTGACGCAATTCAGCCGCAACAGAACTGGAAACAGCGACTGACACGGCGCCTTTGGCAATATATTGCTCCAACCAGCCGCCAAAACAGATTAACCCCATATATCGGTTGAACTTTGTTCGCAGCGAAATATCGCGAGGCAGATCAATATAATACAACCCGCGAATTGTACCGTGGTGTATGACAACTCGCGGAACATCTGTCATCCCGCGCAAATTCCAGCCGGCAATGCTATTTTGAAAAATGATATCCGGTTGCATATTCGTCGCAGAAAAGCTCATTAGTGCGGCGCTGCCGACCTTCATGTTGCTTCTCGCACTTACCGTATATTTGTCGTACCAAGCGTCGCGCCAAGTACCGACAGAACCGCGATCATAGGTATCAGCGATAATGTTGCGTTTTTCCAATTGTTCCTTAAACGTGCTCGCAAACCGTTCTACTCCGCCAATATTTCCGGGCGTTATATCTGAAATGATTGCAACTCTCATCCCATTACTCCCTTCCCCTGCGAGAACACGCAAATGATCTCTGAGTTTCCGAAAATACGTTTAAGTAATTTTGTGCCATTTGAATGTGTGAAAACCGATTGACACAGTGGGCTCGCGCATTTTCCCCCATTTTTTGTCGCAGATCCGGATCGTCAATTAAACATTCCAGTTTGCGAGCTAATTCGTCCTCGTTACCGGGTTGAATCAAATATCCATCGACTCCGTCCCGTACTTGTTCCCGTATTCCCCCCGTTTGAAAGGCAACCACGGCTAGCCCGCAAGCCATTGCCTCCAAAATAGAATACGGAGAAGATTCTTCCGATACTCCGGAAAGGCCCGCAGTTTGGGAAGGAAACAGCAGGATCTCGCCTGATTGATAAAATTCCGGCATCTTTGTCTTGGCAACAGGACCAAGAAATTCAACATATTGCTCTAAATGGCGATCCCGGACATACTGTTTTGCTTCTTCTGTCTGATCCCCTTTTCCCGCTACTCGTAGCAGCAAGTCTTTTCCCTGTTTTACGATATAGTGTATCGCTTCAAGTGCAGTAAAAATACCTTTAGTCGTCTGCACCGCGCCGGAAAATAAAACCACAACTCTGCCCTGGGCCTGCGGATTTTGCCCCGGACAAAACACTCCCGTGTCCAACCCATTGTGGATCACCGAAATGGGCTTTGTCGTGAATTGCGCGACATAGTTTTTGGTTTTGTCCGCAACGCAGATGATCGCATCTGCTTTGTCGTAACCGGTTGTTTCTGTTCGCCATAACCATTGGTGGGATTTATCACCAATAGAACACCAGTTATCTGACTCGGCTTCATAAGTAACATATCCATGTACCGTAGCAATCACTGCGCACTGACACCGACGTCGCAGCCAAGCCCCCATCGCTGCCAGTCGAATATTTTGCAGGTTCAAAACATCAAAGCGGCCTCGCGTTTTCCACAACACAATGATCAAATAAAGAAAATCTTCCACCCAGCGACGGTACCTGCGCGAACCATACAGGCTAAACCAGGAAATAACTGTTTCAGGCCCGCGAATCAAGGGCAATCGGATATAGTCCGGCGGATTTGTCTCGATTACAATGGCTTCGTGTCCCAAGTCGATAAGACCTTTGGCCAACATATAAACATGCGTGGAGACTCCACTGATTTCTGTGAGCGGCGGCGTAGGCAACAGTACTACCTTCATTGCGGCTCTCCTGCTTTTTTTTGCGATATCATTAACAAAACTTTCCGCTTGAATTTGCCGATATAACGAAAATAGTCCTGGAATGGGCGCGCTCTTCTCAAAACACCATCTATGATTACCAAACCTTCCGCTTGATTTAGCGTATGCACTGCCACAATATCCTCATCCCAAATCGGCGCTATTTCGTTTACGCATTGCTCTTGGTACTGTGTTGTGGACAAAGTTTCGATCCGATTGATTTTCACTGCATATCCATAACGCTTTTTACAATTCTGCGACGGGCGGTACAAAACCCCATTTTGCTCAAATATTTTCCCGGCCGGCCTGGCTGAGCTCACATCGCAAACAACCGGGTTTTGTGGATGGGGAGTCCATTGCTTAGCAAATAAATCATTACTGTAGAAGATATGCAGCTCATCGTTGGAAGGAGTGCCGAGGTATTCGCAAATCGTAACAAACATCCACCATAAGCCATCATGGTAATACAGGGTCGTATCGTTCGCTCGAACGTTCTCCAAAAGAACAGACTCTTTCTCCCAATGATGGGGAAAATCATGGCATCGGTATAAGTTTATTGTTCGATTTTCTGCCGTTTCCGGAATCATGTAGTACTGCTGTTCATGTTTAAAAACAAAAGGGTACGACATATGATAAGGCTCTTTTATTACCGTCTGTACCGCAGAAACTGCTCCTCCCTGATCAATTTGCAGGCAGGAAATATGGCCTTTGTTGCCACTGCCCTGCACTTCCTCGATAAAAATACAATATTGGTCATTTTCGCAAACTACAAACGGGTCGGCCCAAAAACGATCAACCGGCGGCACAAGATGCGTAAAACCTGCCGGATTAATTGGCAAGAGAGGGAATTTTCCCGCTTGGTATAGTAAAAAATATTGGTCAAAAAAGAAAAAATGTCGAAGTTGTTTGCGTGCAACCGCGATCAATAATTTTGACAGCATAAGTAACCAGCGGTTACTGTTTTGTGCATTATGAAGGCTTATCTTTGCTTGGCTCGGTTTATGTTGATTTTTTAGTGTTACTTCGGTAAAAAAAGCTGTACTCCCTTCCTGGTAGAGCTTTTTAATTTGTCGCAGCAGATTCGTTGCTGTTTTCCAATGATTGATATTATTGTAACGAAATACGGACAACGTGTTTGTCTGCGCGTAATCATCACAAAGAACAACCTCAGGTTCCGCTGTTTGTCTAATGGCCTTAAGCACAGCAAGCGGGTCACTGTTTTCATTTACTATTTCCTGAAAACAAGCGTACTGCTTGGAAAAATCATCTCCAGATCCATGTTGATACAACCATATCCCATCACTCGCCAGTGTTTTGGGCAACCATGCAGGAATCCCCCCCCCGAAAGGAAGCAGAATATCAAGATGAAAATCTGCAATTTTATCACACACATTATCCTCCAGCCTAACCTGTGATTTCAGCTCGGCTGGGTTAGTTTGCATACAAGGGATGCCTTCTATCAATGGCGTTAGCAGTTTGGGTTCGAAAGCATTCAGATCCACTGGGTTAAAATATGCATCCAGTTTAAAATAAGCTGATAATATACGTTTACGACACGTACCATGAACATTTTGCTCCGGACATTCGCACCGGTGCAACGAATTTGAGCCAGTTTCTATAATTAATGCGATTTCAGCAAAATCACTCTTCATGATCGTCTCGATCACATAATGGGCCCAATACGGCACATGCAAAGAATCAACTATAACACCAATCCGCTTTTTATTTTTCATCTACTCACCTCCCGGCCTTCGTTCTTGTCAATCATGTGACCGGACAACAAACCCCAAAAAGCCAAAAAAGATGGCGTTAAAGGTGAAAAACGAAATGAAATGATCAGACCACATTGCAGTTACCAAATAACCGACCAAAAAAACGATATAGGCGTCCAACAGCCAATTATACTGATGCTCGCTACGTTGTTTCCATAGTAGTTTAATCAAAAAATAGAGGAAGTTGATAAATAGTAGAAAACCCAAGCCGCCAGCAACGACAGCGGCCTGTAAAAATGCGTTATGCGCCTGCATCGCAGTACTGCCGGTAATCAAGTACATTGTTTCGAATCCGATTCCCAAAGGATTGGTCGAAACAATGTCCAACGCCGTTTTCCATACCACATCCCTTGAACTGAGCGCATCTCCTGTCTCGCCCCCCTGAATCGCCGTTATAGTATCGGTGATTCGCGGAATAAACCAAAGGCTGAGCAATACAGCCATGAGCAAAACCATCGTCAGTAAAAAACCGGACAAAAGCTTTTTTTCACGCAAAATGACAAAAACAAAACATACCAAAGCAATAAAAAGTGTAGCAAGAGACTCGCGCGATTGCGTCAACAGCAATACCAAACTAGTTCCGGCGGTCATTAGAAAAAAAAATGCTTTTTGCCCGACGCTCTTTTCTTTTATCATTCCGATGACAGCAAAAACAGTAAAAAAAGCGGCAATTGTGCCCAATTGGTTGGGGTCTTCAATCTGCCCGCTCAAGCGGGAAACGGAAGAAGTCAAGCTAGAAAAAATCAGTTCAATCAGCGAAAGACCCGGCGCTACCGTTAACATGCCGCCAAAAACCCCAGCCAAAAAACTGACCAGCAATAGATTCATTATCCGCTTTACATCCTGATAGCGTATTGGACTCGCGGTTCCATAATAAAATAAGATCAACGGAATTAGCCATAGAAAAAAAACATAGATATTACGCGGTATGTAAGTTGCGAACTCATTTCGCAATAAAAAAAACAATATAGTTGGCGCAAAAAATATCGCAGCTAAAGCGAAATACGAGGATAAAAATTGAACAACCTCAGTGGATCGAAAATCTGCCCTGCTTTTCGGCGTCTTTTTTACTAGCAACTCGATAATAATATTCAAACCGATAAAAACCATCATAAGGTCACCTGGGGCGATATTCAACGTTCGCGAAAACATCGATACCCCTGCAACGGGTGTTATGGCAAAGATTGTATATAGCATAAGCGTGATAATAACAGCTATCTGTTGCACAATAACATTCATTACCTCTTGAAATATTTCATACTGTAAAAACCGGACAGGCCAAAGTAGATAACAGTACCCAACAATATGGTGGCGATTACAGGAATGCTAAAGGAGTACTGTATCCAATAACACAGACCGCCCATTGCCGTCGCGCTTGCAATGCTGATCGCAATCAGTTTGACATCCAACCAGCCGGAAGCAAGAAACAGCCGAACACGCGACAGAAGATACAAGAATATGGCCAACTCGGTAACGACCATTGCCGCTGCAGCGCCAGTCGCCTTCCAATAAGGAATCAACAATAAATTGGCGGCAGAATTTACCAGGAGTCCACAAATTAAAACCCGAATATATACTTTGTCCGCTTTGATCGAGAGCAAAAAGTTGGCCATGGATATGCTCAATGCCATCAGCAAAAGATAATATAACAATAATGTGAAAGGAACCACAGACGCTTGATATCTTTCGCCAAAAAACGCCAGAATTATGTCGTGCGCTAAAATAGTACCGCCTGTTACGACTGGAATCATGACATAGAGCATGGCATGCAGGTTCTTTTTCAAATAAGTCAAAGCTACCTGTTTGTCTGTTTCATTTAGCCGAACCATTGCAGAAAAGGTCGATTGCGAATACACCCCCACCAAACCGGAAAAAACAATCACAATACGATAAGCAACGCTATAATAGCCTACTTCATCAGCGCTCCAAAAGTATCCGAGTAAAACCATATCCATATTGTCCTGTATTTGGTTGATGATTGTAGAAAAGGCAAATGGCATAGAGACAAGCAATAACCGCCGGAACAGTACGAAATCAACTATCAGCTTTATTCGATCCCGTTGCAGGTAAAAGTAAAGCAAATAGACGCTAGAAAGAATCGCCCCAATAAACGCCATCAACGGAATATAATAAATATCCGCAACACTGTTTACAAACCACAAGGTCATCGCCGAGCAGAAAATGCTTCCCATCAATGTCGCGATCGTTAAAGAATGCAGTTCTTCCCGCCCAATAAAATACCAATCCAAAAAGAACGCCGAACTCAGCAAACTCAACCCATACAACGCCAGTAAATTGAAAAACCGCAAGTTGGAATCAAAAAAATAGAAATAGGCATATAGTATTAACAATAGATAGGAACAAATGGCAAAATAAAGACGTAAAGAAAAAATAAGGCTTACAGATTTAAAAGAATTCTGTTGCTCTCGAGCAATAATCCGAACTCCTTCCACCTGAAGCCCTAGTGTTGCTAACACTGAAAAATAGCCAACAATTGCTATTGCCAAACTTAGCGATCCATATTCAGACGGTCCTAATGTCCGCGCCAAATAGACCATCAAAACAAAGGATAAAGCTTGGCTCAACAAACGTCCGGCTAATCCGTAACTGAAGTTCTCAACAGTTGACTTGCGCATATTTTCTGCAATCCTTCATGTTTTTAGAATCTTCCAAAGAATATTATCTGCGGGGAGCACAAGCTTGCAATACCGCAAGCTTGTTTCTAATTCGCGACCCTAATCGTTGCATTCTTCCCAAAAGAATGCACTGGCAATATTCACAAAAAGCAAATATGCCAAGGACAAGAACACCAGAAATATTCCTTTTGCTAAATACACAGTGTTCCAAATAAGCGCTTTTCGCCAAAAAGTCATATTTATAGGGTTCGTTCCCCCTACCAAAGTCAAACGCTTTGACTCCACGTTCTATGGCATATTCAATCATTAGCAGTTCAAGTACTTTTCCGGGGGAAAAAGAATAGAATGCTATGTTCCAGGATTTCATATAGTTCATTATTCTTTCGTGACTAAGAAAATACAAACCCATTGCCACTACAGTTCCTCGGTGCTTTAGACAGGGAAATGCAATAGAACGGGTACGTGACAACTCCTCTGCAATCCTGAAAAGAAACTCCTTGAATTTCTTCCCGTGCGATATGGCCGGAAGGTCCTCCGTATGGTGCCGTTTTTGCCAGCAATCCAGCCGAAAATACTCGAAAGACTCAATATGTTGCCGGATATCGGCATAATCAAACAAGACGGTAAACTCAAACGCCTTGTCTGTGCTGATCTTATTCAAACGACCCTTAAATCGATGACGCCAATTGCTTGTCATGCCTCCATAGTATTTCAGCTTAGTATCCGGCAACTCTATTACTGGTGATTCAATAGGATGAAGCTGGCGAAATAAAAACTTTGCACAACGGGTATCACACAGCATCAAGTCCTTCATCTGTTCTGCGGAAATTAACGCGCAATCAAATATATCCCAATCCTCGCCATGGGTATTTAGAATATCGAACAAAAGTCTAAATACAGCTCTTTGATGGTGTTGTTCTACCAAAATTTCGTTTAAATCATTAAGAGGATTCCCAATAAACGTTAATATTTTAAGACAACACCTGCGCATCACTATGGTCGGGACAAAACCGACCAGTTCGTCATTTTCACTAAAGATCAATATGCAAAACAACCTGTTTGTTGGAGAAAGCACTTCTAGCCAGGGGATCACCCATCCCGGGGAACCAAATACGCTGTGAGCGTATCGAGACGATAATCGCTCCCATTCCCTTCTATATGACAAAAGCTCATTCACATCTCTTACGATTACAACACGCATAAGCTTCTATTTCACCAACACTCTTATTTCGTCTCCGTATAATAAACAATTTCGCTATAGCTGACAACATCATTCAAAACAGTGCCGATAACATTCGCTTTAGCACCATTCAATAATTCCACAACTTTTTGCGCAGCTTTGGGTTTTGTTTTCCGGCTATCAATAACCAGGATAACTCCATCAACTTTGGAAGCGAGTACGCAAGCATCGGAAATAACAAATTCTTCTTTGACGACTATGGGCGAACTAGTGAGAAAAATGAAATCAGCGCGACCGCGCAATTCGTCAAGCAGTTTTCGAATTTTGGCATTGGATAATATTGAAATAGGGCCAATCGGTAGTGGCCCTGTTGTTATAACCTTCAGGTTCGGTATCCAGATTTCTTGCATGATCACTTTGGCAGTTGCATGCCCTTCAACCAGATTGGTTAAACCAAAATTCTGCAGATAAAACTCATCACATAATATTGGGTGACGCAAATCACAGTCAACTAATATAACTTTTTTTCCTGCATAGGCCAAAGTCGCAGCTGCATTTATCGCAGTCATAGCAGCACTTTCCCCGACATTAGCGCCAACAAATAAAACCGTCTGAAGTTTTCCGATCGGTTGTGTATCCTGTATGCTGGCGCAAAGTGCTCGAAATGCTTCCGCCGTTAGTGATTGCTCACGATCTTTGATAATATAACGTTCTTTTTTTGCCACGCTACACCTTCTTGGTTTTAGTGTTCCATATTTTCCAACGCGACTCTGAAACCCTACGTGGAATACTGCCAATCACTCTCTGGTTCAAGTAATATCTGACATCTTCAGCTGTGTCGATGGTTTTATGGAAGTATTCCGCAACAAATGTAATCATGGTACCAACAAAAACACCTAAAAATGCTGCTAAGACAAAGTTTAATGTTTTGCGCGGTTTAACAGGGTCTTCCGGCAATGAGGCCAGATCCACGATTTGAACGTTCGCTGACTCCATGATCTCACTGATTCTCGCTTCTTCATATCGTTTTGCCAGCATAGTATAGAGTTCTTCAGCTACTTTATAGTCGCGAAGCAGGCGAGCAAGCCCGCGCTCCTTTTCCGGAATCTTGGCCATTTCTTGTTCTTCGACAATACTAAGACCTCGCAACGTCACTTTTTGTGTCTCACTTAGTGCAACTTCGCCTTTTGCTATTCGAGAAAGTTCCGATTGAAGTTTTTTTCGGGTTTCTGAAATACTTGCCTGCAACCTCATCACCGACGGGTGCTGAGGTGTGTGCGTCTTCAACAAACCAGCCAACTCGGCCTCTTGTTCGGCAAGTCTTGTCCGATACTGCTGAATAACCGGCGTGTCCGGAATTATCGACGGTTTATTAGCTTTCGCCAACGCGGCTTCGGCCGCCAACCGGTTTTCGGCTTCCATTTTTTTAATCGCAGATTGCCGATCAACAATGTTTCGAGTCTGCTCAGTGATCGCTATTGCTTTATTTTTCCCTTGAAAGTCGACCAGCGCTTTTTCCGTCTTTTCCAGTTCTCTTTTAACATCCGCTAACCGTTCCCCGATAAATATTCTAGTTTCCTTACTTTCAGCCCGTACAATATCGCGCAAACGTTCATTAAAAGCGTTCGCTACTGAGTTAACGATTATTTGCGCTTCTTGTGGCGATACTGCAAAAGCAAAGATATGCAGAACTTCTGTATCTTTTAATGGCCGCACTGTAACTTTGTTGTACAAATCGTCGTAATTTACATTAATTTTCTCGGCAGCATTGATTTTATCAACCGCAGCCTCTAAAACAGTACGGCTTTTGATCAATTCTGCGAAGGTAAACATTTTTTGTTTTGTTTCTTCCAACGACCAAGCAAGACCTGGCATGTCCGACAAACCTCTAGTAGCAGGCTTAACACGCAAAGTCACCTTTGCTTCATACGTTGGCGGTGTTAAATTTATAATTATTGCCAAAATCATCGCCAGGCAAAATGTGATATACACCACTTTGCGTCGACGAGTAACAATCGCCAATAAACTCCTCAGGTCAAGCTGCTCTTGCTGCATTGTTCCACTCCATAGTAATCATCAGCTAATATCGTAGTTGGCGCTTCATTGATTCGTTTGCCCTCCGAATACGCCTACCGTCTTCAGATTATAGTATATTTGCGTCCAGGGTAAAATATCATTAGTAATGCTAATGCGATGATTTTCTGTAAGATAGACAATATCTCCTTCCTGTAAGCGAAGATTTTTGGTCATATCGCCGTGCTTCAGCAATTCCAGTAAATTAATTCGCGATGGTTCTCCCTTTTGATCTTTATGAATGATGAACACCTTGGTTTTGGCAGCATCTTTCGTCCAGCCTTTGGCAGCTCCAATGGCATCCATTAAATTCCTGCTTTTATCCAGTTCGTACAAGCCGGGAGCATTGACTTCACCAAGAACATATACCCGCTCTGTGCTAAACCTGACAACGTTTACCGTCACGCTAGGATCTACATAATATTTACTGAGCAGGGAATAAATCAACTGAGCCAGCCCTTGTGGCGATAAGCCTTCCGCCTTGACTTCTCCCGCAAAAGGATATGCAAAACAACCATCTGGTCGGATTGTAATAAAATCGGGATTCCCCGGGGCTGGAAAACTCAAATCCGGTTGGCCAAACACCTTGATGCTGAGGACATCGCCTTGACGCAAAAGGTATTCGGCTGTTGCAGCATGAGTTTTGGGCATCAGCAGAACAAGCAACAACACAAAAAAGCAGAGACATCGCTTCAAAATTCCACCACCCTCGCTTAAACCGTTCATAGAATAAGAGATACAGTAATATTATTATTCGGCGTAATTTTCAACAAACCTCTTCGATTAACAATCATTTTCAAAATATGTCAATACGATAAAAAAGAACGCAGAAGAAGTGCTCCTTCGGCGTTCTTTTTATTTGGCTGTGAGTGATCAATAAGCCGGGTTCTGTTCCGCTTGCGCGGTGGCGATCATCTGTCTGGGCCGCCGATTGCCCGGCGGCTCTAGCGACGCAACCCGGAAGGTTCAGCGGGCCGCTTCATCCCTTCCCTATTCGGTCTTGCTCCAGGTGGGGTTTACCTAGCCGGCCGGTCACCCGGCCGCTGGTGCGCTCTTACCGCACCGTTGCATCCTTACCGGCCAAAAGCCGGCGGTCTTCATTTCTGTGGCACTGGCCCTAAGGTCGCCCTCGCTGGACGTTATCCAGCACCCTGCCCTGTGGAGCCCGGACTTTCCTCGACCGCATCAAGTGCGGCCGCGATCGCCTTTTCTACTCACAGCCAAAATCTACAAGCATTGAGGTTCGGATATATAGAATACCATATTGGGCCAGACTGGTCAAACCCGGATCATCGAACCGATCATTTTATTGAAACTCCAACCAGCGCCTTCTTTTTCGCCGGTTTCAACGAACTGCTGCAATACCGCATTCAATTCATCGGCATAGTGCACGATCACCGCCTCACGCGTCGCACAGCCAACCGGTGATCCTTTGTCACGCGAACCATGATGTGACAGAACGATATGCAACAATGATTTCCGTTCAGCCTCCGATAAAAACTGGATGCTGCGGGCCGCTGCATCGATGATCAGAACCCCGGCGGTGATATGGCCGACCATATGACCATTTTCGGTGTAAGAAAAGCCGATGTCGGCGGAAATTTCTTCGGTTTTGCCAATGTCATGCAGCAGTGCGCCGGCCACGATCATATCCTTGTCGGCGCCCGGCACAGTCGCGGCGATCGCCAGCGCGGTTTCGGCCACATCGACCGAATGTTCAAGCAAACCGCCGATATAAGCATGGTGGAACCGTTTGGCGGCCGGATTGCGAACGAACTGTTCCCAGCGGGAACCGCTGAAAATTTCGCCAAGTAGTTCACGTAATGGCGGGCGGCTGATTTGGGCAACCAATTTCAGGAATTTCTTTTTATACGCTTCCACGTCCTTCGAAGTGACCGGCAATAAATGCGAAACATCTTTACCCGGCGGCAACAAGTCGACATAATCGGCCAGAAATTGCAGTTTCCCCTCGCCGCCGTAACGGTCGGCCTGGATCTGGCCGCTGACGACAGCCGGCACCGCCTCGGTCAGTTCTTTAATCCGCGCCACTGATTCGGCGTTAAAGCAGATAAACCCCAGCGAGCCGCTCGGATCTTCCACCGAACCCCGCACAAACCACGATCCGTTGGCGGATTGCGAACTCTTCTGGGCCCAGAGAATCACTTCCTGCTTGTCTAATCTATTGCCGACGCGAAGTTCAGCCAGTTTCAAATATTCCACGCTCCCTGCCCTGATTCATTGATCGCCGCTACAAAGAAAAACGCGCCTGAAACGGTCAGAGCGCGTTTTCGTTTTGCTGCTGTTTCTGTTATTATTGTATCTGCTAAGACGCCCTCCCGTCAATGCGCCTAATCAGCGGTAAACCGCAGCTCTGCCGGCCAATCGGCGTTCGGTATTGAAACAAAATTCAATTTGTCAGCAAAGAAAGCCCCATTTCCCTTGCATTTTCCTTGTCGGCATGCTAAAATTTTCCCCGTAACCTGTGTAACCTTTGCACAAGGAGGTGAATCCCTTGCCACAAATCAAATCTTCGATCCGCAGCGTAAAAACTGATGCTGAACTGCGCGCCAAAAACTTTTCCGTCAAGTCGTCGGTAAAAACTGCTATCCGCAAAACAGCAGAAACCATTACCGCCGGTAAAACTGAAGAAGCCACGACCCTGCTTGCCAAGGCGGCAAGCAAGATCGATAAGGCTGCGTCCAAAGGCGTGCTCCATAAAAACACTGCTGCACGCAAGAAATCGCGTCTGGCCAAAAAACTCAACGCCGCTGTTAAGTAAGGCGTTCTGTTGTTATGTTTTAACACGCCAAACCCCTGTCCGGAGCGGACAGGGGTTTGTTTTATTGGCACAACTCGATGATGATCCTTTCCAAATATGGCTTGGGATCGCCGCCGGACCGAATGGCTACATTGGCGTCGGCCAGCGTCAGCAACGCTTGTTTGAGAGCGCTGTCGCGAAACGCCCGACTCTGATTAATCGTTCGCTTGGCCATGCCTGGATTATCCGCCTTGGCGCCCAGCGCCGCAAACATTTCGGCTTCGCTGCCTCGTCGGTCCATGACCTGCCTTACCTGCCACCAACGCCTTACATTATAGGCCAGTAGGCCGATAATCTTGAGCGGTGGCTCTTTGCCGACGAACAGTTCTTCCAGCCGGGCAAGCACCTGCGCCACGTTACGCCGGGCTAACGCATCGGTCATCGCAAATGCGGATATTTCAGGAACCGCCGCCATTACCTCGTCCAACGCCGCTTTGCTGATTACCGGATCATCGCCAACATATAACGCCGCTTTTTCGATTTCAGCCGACAAAAAACCGCGCGGAATCTGATTCATCGTGGAAATCACGGTCAACAGATGTTCCATCGCGTCCCGGTTCAACCGCTTGCCCAAACCGGCTAGATGTTCTTCCACCCACTGGCGGATTTCCTGCTCGTCGCGCGGTTTAAACGGATTCAGTTCGCGGACCTGTCCGTGTTCCGCCACCAGTTTGACCAGCTTCTTTCGCTTGTCCGCCTTGATGGCCATAAAAATCAATGTCGAATAGGCCGGCATGTTGGTAACCAGTTGCAGCAATCGCGGATCAGCGGCATCGCCGCTTTCTTTGGCCTCTGCCTCGCTGCCGGAGGAGGTGTCTGCATTGTCCGCATCTTCGCCGTCTTCGGCCTCAGCAGCTTTGCGGCGCGGCGCCTGAAACAGTTTGGAGTTCCTCACAATTACCACTTTGTGTTCGCCAAAAAACGGTGCGCTTTCCACCAGATGCAGCAGCTCCGCGACTGACGGATCAGACTCGAGCGAGGTCAGGTTAAACTCGCGTTCAGACGGATCAAGTAAACTGTCCACCAGCGTTGCCGCCATTTTTTGCACCAGATAACTTTCTTCACCGTAAAACAGATAAACCTGCGGTGTTTTTTTTATGCCGGCCATGCCCCGTAGCTCCTTCATTCACTTCAAATAGATATCGGGAATGTATCGCCTACAACAATTGGTTTTCGTGGCAATCGATCCAGTGAAAAAAGATCAATCAACTCAGTCGGTCGAAGCGATTCCGGGCGTTCGATAAACCCCGCCCACGCGGCCAGATGACCGATGACCTGCTCAGGCCGCACGCCTGCCTGACGCAATGCAGCGATAGCCAGCGAGCCCTGTCGTTTAGAAAGCCGGCTGCCATCCGCGCCCAACAACAACGGAACGTGGATAAAGGTAGGCGGCTGAAAGCCCAACAGTTGCCAGAGATAAATCTGCCTGGGTGTGGAGGCAAGCAAGTCGGCGCCGCGTAATACCCGAGTGATTCCCATCGCCGCGTCGTCGACCACCACTGCCAGTTGATAGGCATACACCCCGTCGGCGCGGCGAATCACGAAATCGCCGCAACTTTGTTGCAATACCTGAACCTGCGTGCCAAACACCAAATCAACAAAAGCACTCTCGACTGGCCCGACACGCAACCGGTAGGCCGCCTGCCGCTTACTCGCCGTGAATTCTGTCTGTTCGCTAGTCGAAAGCGTGGCGCAACGGCCTGAATATATTGGCTCAACCTCACCGGCATGCGGCGCTGAAGCTGCCGAACGAAGCTGCGCCCGTGAACAAAAGCAGGGGTAAAGCAATCCCTGTTTCGCCAAGAGCTCAAACGCCGCCAAATATATGGGCGATCGTTCACTTTGAATATACGGAGCGAAATCTCCCGGTCGGTCCGGTCCTTCGTCCCAGTCCAACCCCAACCAGCGCAGGTCCTCCAGCAATCCTTCGGCATACTCTGCACGGCTGCGGTCCGGATCGAGGTCTTCCATCCGCAGCACCATCGTACCGCCCAGTTTACGAATATCCAGCCAGGCCAGCAGTGCGGTCCAGGCATTGCCGAGGTGCATCCTTCCCGAAGGACTGGGGGCAAAGCGACCGCGTGGTTTCTGATTCACATTTATCCCGTCCTAATTCTCATGTTATTAGGGAAACACTGAATAATTCCGAGCATTGTTGTTTTTCACCTAAATTCGTACCGTCATGCAGCAGCTACCTAACTGACTAAAAAGCTCCATCCGTCGCATTAGTCCTAAAATCAACTTCCCTGTTGATTTTTTCGTAATTATCGCTGCATTGACGACGAATTATACGGTTCAAATCAAATATGCTCTTCATTATTTCATTGTTTCCTTATTCTTTCGTGATAAATTAGTGTTTCCTTAGTGCGCCGTTCGCTGAAACGATAGGGTTTTTCCGTCACTGCGAAATACGACAGCGCCATCCCTGTCTGTTCGAAGCAGCAGAACCGGCTGTTCAGTCAGCCGGCGAACGGTTTCCGGCGCCGGGTGACCAAATCGGTTGTCAGCGCCGACGGAAATAACGGCATATTGCGGTGCAACCCGATTGAGGAACACAGCCTGGGTAGACTTGCGACCGCCGTGGTGCCCCACTTTCAATACCGTCGACTGTAACAGCGCTTCCTGCATTAACTTCTTTTCGCTCTCCCCCTCCAAATCTCCTGTCAGCAAAAAACTGTGTCGTCCATATTCAACCTGCACGATTGTGGATTGTCCATTTTCCGAGGCGCTTGCTGTTTTGGTATGATCGGCCGGATTCTCGGAAAGTTCGCCAACCTGTAGCAACTGAAACCGAATCCCGTCAAGCTGGATTTCAGCCAACCCGTCGGGCGTTCGCAGATTGCGAAATTGCATCGCCTGCTGCAAATGCAAGATCGCTGTTGGCAGCGGGTCCTCCAGCCGCACCATCGCTTGCCGGACGCCAATGAATGCCGCGACTGCCGCCGCCCCCCCGGCATGGTCCTGGTGGTTGTGGGTCAGAATCAGCCAGTCAATCTGACTGACGCCATAATGCCGCAAATACGGCGCCACTACCCGTTCTCCCACATCAAAATCATTCTGTGCGCCCAGCGCGCCTCCGGTATCAACCAAGACGGCCCGCCGATTCGGGGTGATGATCAGCGTCGCATCACCCTGACCCACATCAATGAAGTGAACTTGCAACGGACCGGGGCGCAGGTTAAACCAGGACATAGCGATTAGCAGCAGCAACCCCAGCCCCGCTGACAGATACGGTCGCCGGCAGACCCCTCGCCAGAAAGTGGCCGGCCCCAGCCCCCATTTCGCGCCCAGCCCGCAGCTCCACAATACAACGATATAATAAACCGTGCTCCCGACGATGTTGAACGCTGGTAATAGAAGCGTTCCGCCCGGCAACCGACAGAGGAAGCGGTTCAGTTCCACCCCCAGGCCCAATAGCAAACTGATGCCAACAAACATAATCTGTGCCAGCGGCGCCACGCCGCCGGCCAAAACGGCAGCGAACAGCCCAAGTACAATCACCGCTTCCAATAGCGGCGCCACCAGTAGGTTTGCAACCAATGAAATCAGCGGAAATGTGCCAAAATACCAGGCTATGAAAGGGATGACAGCGAGCTGGGCCGCTAACGTGGCCGCCAACGCCTGGGCAATGGATTCGTGCAGCACGACGCGCAGCCAATTGAGCAGCAGCGGCTGAAAATACAACAGACCTGCCGTACAGCCGATCGATAATTGGAAACTGATATCAAACAGGTTGCGTGGCTCAACAACCAGCATGCCCAGTACAGCCAGTGCCAAGGCTCTTTTAGCGGACGCACGACGCCCCAGTGCAAGCGCTGCCATACAAATTAGTCCCATGACCACCGAACGGATAACTGGCGCGGAAAAGCCGCTCAAAAATCCATAGCCAAACATTGCGAGCGCAGCAATTAGCGAACTCCAGCGGTCATTGAGCCCCAACCGCCCGGTCAGCCAGAAAACCACACTGGCCAGTAACGCGATATGCGCGCCGGAGACCGATAAAATATGGACAATTCCCGTCGCGGCAAACTCCCGTACCGTCTGCCGCTCAATTCCGTCATAGCCGCCAAACAGCATTCCCATAATCAATGCGGCATCCTGGTTCGGCATGGCCTGCAGCATCGTATCCCTGAGTTTGTCCCGCCAACGCTCAAGCCGCGCCAGCATAGACTCTACGCGCACATGTCGAGCGACCTTAAAGGTTCCCGGCGCCAGTGACAGTCTGGCATCAACTCCCTGAGCCGCAAGCGCAGCCCGGCGATCCGGTTGGCCCGGGTTTTGATAGGAATTCAGCAAACGGAGCTTGCCGGTTGCTACAACGGCATCGCCTGCTGCTGCTTCCGGCAACGGACCATCTTGCCGGACAGTCAATGATACACCGCCAGTTGCAGACTTTGGCAAAGCACTGCTGCCATGCACCTGTACACTATCGACCGCAATCCGGTAGCGTACCAGCCATTCTCCTGGCAGTCCGGGCGAAACACGCGGCGCCGTCAAAACAGTTCCGTGAATGCTGACCGTCTCGCCCGCCCAGTTTAACAAGGAATGCGGCGGCAGCTGGCTGGCCCAGCCGAAACGCAGAATCCCCGCCGCAAACCAGGCCAGCCAAAACGCCGCCAGCAAACAGCGTTTTTGCGGGCGCACATGAATCCGGTTAAATAAAAATACAAGCACTAGCAGGATCCCGCCGGCAAACAATAACAACACCGGCAGCGAATGATCCGGATGGTCGGCGGCCCAGATCCCAAGTGAGAAAGCGATTGTCTGGCTTACCACACGATTTTATCTTTCAGTTTTTCGTACTTCGCTTCGCCAAGGCCTTTAACATTCTTCAGATCGGCCCCCTCTTTAAACGGTCCATTCGCGTTCCGGTATTCTACTATACGGCCCGCCATCGCCGGCCCTACGCCGGGCAATTTATCCAGCTCAGCCGCCGTTGCTGTGTTGATGTTGATTTTGCTTTCTGTTGGCGAATTTTTCGCTGCTGACTGAGCCGCAGGCGTAGCCGGGTAGGCAGGCGTCGCCGCTGCAGACGAGTCCAACGGTCTGCCCGGAATATGGACCTGCATCCCATCCTTTACCGGTTGGGCCAAGTTTATTTTGGTTATATCCGCTCCCTGCAACAGCCCGCCGGCCGCGTTCACTGCATCAAGCACCCGAACTCCGACAGGCACTTTCAGCACGCCCGGATGACTGACCAAGCCGCTCACATAGACCACGATTTCCGCTGGCGGTTTGTGCGCAGCTTCAGCATTGCCGGGCTTAGCAACCAAAGTCGCGTGCTCCGGAGACGAGGTCTTCTGCCACCAGCCTATGCCGCTGAATAGCACAATAGCCGCAACAATCAGGCCGAGTATTCTGCGTTTTTGCTTCTGTGTTGCCTCTTGTTCCGCCATTTCGTCCACTTTTCTCATTTCGTTCCCTCCTCCGTGTTTTTTAACATAAAAAAACCGGTCTGTGCTAACAGACCGGCGCAGAGAACCATATAGCATGTCGGCTGATGCCGATTTTGGCGACGCAGACTTTACTTGATCACGATGTTGACCAGTTTATTGGGAACGGCAATCACTTTGACAACAGTTTTTCCTTCAATCAGCTGTTGCACTTTTTCCTGTTGCAGTGCGACTTTTTCCAGTTCAGCGCTGCTCAGCTCCGACGGCACCGTCAATTTGTCGCGCACCTTGCCGTTGATTTGCACCACGATTTCAACCGCATCAGTTTTGATCGCTTCCGCATCCCACTTGGGCCAGGTTTGCTGATGAATACTGTCGGCATGCTCCAGCTGATGCCAAATCTCCTCGGTAATATGCGGCGCAAACGGCGCCAATAGACGCAGCAACGCATCGATCGTTTCGCGCAGCAACGCCGGGTGGACGGTTGCCGCCGCATCCCGGTAGGCGTGCATCGCGTTGACCAGTTCCATGATCGAGCTGATGGCGGTGTTGAAATTAAACCGGTCCGCCACATCATCCGTTACCTTGCGAATCGTCGCATGCAAAGCCCGGCGCAGTTCTTTTTCGTTGGCATCGAGAGTTGTTGGGTCATAGTTGGTAGGAGCGCCGAGCGTCGCGTCGGCAAAGTGCTGAACGATACGCCACAAACGGCCGAGGAAGCGGGCAGCCCCCTCGACGCCCTGATCGCTCCACTCCAGATCGCGTTCCGGCGGCGAAGCAAACAGGATAAACAGCCGAGCCGTATCGGCGCCATATTTTTTCACGATCTCTTCCGGTGAAACGATGTTGCCCTTGGATTTGGACATCTTCGCGCCGTCTTTGATGACCATGCCCTGTGTCAGTAGGTTTTTGAACGGCTCATCCGTATCAACCAGACCGGCGTCCTTGAGAACTTTGGTAAAAAAACGCGAATAGAGCAGATGCAGAATCGCATGCTCAATCCCGCCGATGTATTGGTCGACCGGCGTCCAGTAGTTGCATTTGTTGGTCTCCCAAGGCACCTTGGTATTGCGTGGGTCGGTATAGCGGAAATAATACCAAGAGGAGCAGATAAAAGTGTCCATCGTATCGGTTTCACGGCGGGCCGGTTTGCCGCATTTTGGACACTGACAATTTACAAATTCCGCAACCGAAGCCAGCGGTGACACAGAACCAGCATCAAAACGCACATTCTCCGGTAACCTGATGGGCAGTTCTTCTTTCGGTGCGGCAACGGCGCCGCAATCTTCACAATAGATGATCGGAATTGGCGCACCCCAATAGCGTTGGCGTGAAATCAACCAGTCGCGTAGCCGGTACGTCACCCGACGGCGGCCAACACCCTGTTCTTCCAACCAATCCGCCATTTTCCCTTTGGCAGTTTCATTTTCCAGTCCATCAAACTGGCCGGAATTCACCATCACACCAGTTCCACCATAGGCGCCGTCCATCGTGGCGATGGTCAGCGGTGTGGCTGGCATCTGTACCACCAGTCGTTTTTCCAGTCCATACTTTGTTGCAAACGCCCAGTCGCGTTCATCGTGGGCCGGTACGCCCATGACCGCGCCAGTGCCATATTCAAATAGAACATAATTGGCGACCCAAATTGGGACCCGCTCTCCATTGAAAGGGTTCACGGCATAAGCGCCGGTAAACATGCCCTCTTTTTCCACATCAGTTGCAGTCCGATTGATTTCGCTCAGGTTGCGGACTCTTTCGACAAATGCACGCACTGCCGGGGCAGCCGGTTTGCCCTCGATCAGTTTTTCTACCAGCGGATGCTCCGGCGCGAGCACAACATACGTCACGCCGAACGAAGTATCCTGCCGGGTTGTATAGACAGGAATCTTTTCGCCCAGTTCCGGTACATCAAAGCTAAATTCGGCCCCTTCGCTGCGACCGATCCAGTTTTCCTGCATGGTACGGACCCGCTCCGGCCAGCCGCCCAGCAGATCAAGATCTTTCAGCAAGCGGTCGGCATAGTCGGTAATCTTAAGAAACCACTGTTCGAGTTCCTTCTTAACCACAACCGAATTACAACGCCAACAGTTTCCGTCGATGACCTGTTCATTGGCCAACACGGTATTACATTCCTCGCACCAGTTGACCGCCGCCTTCTTCTTATAAGCGAGGCCCCGTTCAAAGAACAACAGAAACAACCATTGGGTCCAACGATAATATTCCGGATGGCAGGTCGCCACCTCGCGGTCCCAGTCGTAGGAAAGCCCCAGCTCTTGTTGCTGCCGTCGCATATTGGCAATATTGCTCCAGGTCCACTCCGCCGGATGAACCTTGTTTTTGATCGCAGCATTTTCCGCCGGCATGCCGAACGCATCCCAGCCCATCGGATGCAGCACATTATAACCGCGCATTTTCTGGAATCGCGCCACAACGTCGCCGATCGAATAATTGCGGACATGACCCATGTGCAAAGCGCCGGAAGGATAAGGGAACATTTCCAGTACATAATATTCCGGTTTGGTCCGATCCACTTCCGTATGGAATGCACCGGAATCTGCCCAGATTTTTTGCCACTTGGGCTCAATCTCTCGCGGGGCGTACTTCTCGTTCATCAACATCCTCCTCAAACTAAAAAGCCCCGCTAAGCGCGGGGCCATGCAGACGGTTCCGCTTTTGCCATAATTATAGTGCACACCCTATTCAAAGTCAACGCGCCAGCCGTCACCTGCAGCCAGCACTGCAATAAATTCATCGACCAGCACGGGATCAAACTGAGTGCCCCGGCAACAGCGCAATTCCTCAACCGCTGCGATAGGTGTCAATGCTGCCCGATAAGGACGGTCGTTAGTCATCGCATCATATGCATCGACGATGGACAGGATGCGGTTTTCCACCGGAATCGCTTCGCCCTGCAATCCCAGCGGGTAACCGGCGCCATTCCACCATTCATGGTGTTTCAGAATCAGGTCGGCCACCGGCAAGAATTCGGGAACCACCATCGCAATCCGGTGTCCGATTTCGGCATGCTGCTCGATTTCTTTGCGTTCCTTGACTGTAAGCGGGCCCGGTTTCAACAAAATTTGGTCAGATATGCCTATTTTACCCAAATCGTGAAATTGTGCCAACAAGCGAAGATCATTCTTGCTGTTATTGGCCAGACCAACCCGCTCCGCCAACGCCACCGCCATTTCCCCCATGCGCTGGGAATGCCCTTCAGTGGCATAGTCGCGAATTTCCAACATCTTCATGATTGTCTGAACCACCACATTGCGGTTGCTGTGGGTGCTCGACAACTTTTGCCGATACATTTCATCGTCGGCTTTTTTCAGCATCAGATCCAGTTCGTTGGAATCGGGTTCACACAGCGAGCGGTAACTATAGCCCACGGAAATCTGCAGGGGAAACGCATGCGCCGTTGTCGCGCCCACTTCCTTATATGCCTGAAACTGTTTATCGACTTGCTGCAATAAAGCTTCATCGACATCAGTAAGCAGCACAACAAACTCGTCGCCGCCCACTCGCGCTATCAGCGCCGATTCCGGCAGCAACTGACGCAACATGACGGCAGTCCGCTGCAGCATAGTATCGCCGGCTGCATGGCCAAAGGTATCATTCACCAATTTCAATCCGTCCAGATCGCAACAGATTACTCCCACGCCAACCACACCCGCTTGCCGCAACCTCGCCAGAGCAGCCTCAAAATAACGGCGATTGAACAACCCGGTCAGCGCGTCGTGTTCGCTGGAATATTGCAGCACCTGTTCTGCACGCGTTCTTTCCACCAGCTCTTCCTGCAACTGCCGGTTGATTTGTTCGATTTTCTGTCGGTCCGCAGCGATTCTTTCCAGCATGTGATTCACGGTTGTCGCTACCTCTGTCAATTCATCATTGCCTGCAATCTTGATTTTCTTGACGTCGCCATTCAGAATATCCACTTGCTTTAGATAGTCGTCGATTTGTTTCAGGCGACGCAACACCAGGAAATGCAGACCGCCCGTCGATACGATGACAATAGCGACGGTCAGAAAAAGCATCAGTCCGATGAAATATTTAAACTGTTTTTGCGCCTCCAAGGCAAAACTGCGAGCCGTATCAATAATGATGGAAAAAGCAACGTTTCCATATAGATCTGTTATTGGCAGCATCGCCCGGATGAACCGTTCTTCATTGTTGAAATGATAATGGTCATCATGTTTTTCGCCCTGGGACAAGACCGTCAGGTCAGCGGCAAGCTGAACCGGAGCCTGCACAATATCGGCCATTTCCTTCAATATTTTTTCATCGACTTTCCGCAGAAAAATCAAAATTCCGGGGCTTTTACCTGAATGATCGCTCTTGTAAATTCGCTGCGCTGCCAGTAATACCGGCTGATTTTCCAGCCACAGCACGCCATTCAACGGAAGCTCCTCCTGCAATCCCATCAGATAATGCTGCCCTTGCTTGATATGGCGCTGCAGTTCGACCGGAACCGAGACTTCGCGTTTGGCATCCTTATCGATCGCTTTGGCAAACAGGATTTTTCCCTCCGGGTCGGTCACAACGGCAATATCGACCTGCAGATTTGCCATCGATGCATCCTGAAGATTTTTTCGACAAACTCGCGACTGTCCGGTTGGCGAGCAAAAGCAAACAAGTCATCCCACGGCGCCCAGTCACCAAGAGCAGCGACAAGTGTCGCCTGCTCCTTACCCCAGAGATGCTGGGCTCGACGGATATTTTCATGAACCGAATTCTGTTCGAGCACTTCATAGTTCTTCACCCAAACAAACATAACCAGGCCATAAATTGCCAGCAGGGCAACCAAGCCGATCATCAGTTGGGATAACGCAACTTTTAAACCGAGTTTCATTCTGTCACCTGCTTGCCTGAATATCGTTGAATTAATATTCTTATGATTTTGTTATAAATTATTACCTTGCAGCTATATTGTAATCGATTTTCATTCTCCGTGGGCACTTATATCTGTAAAAGATTTTGCTTTATTTTTTAAGCCCACCGCCCCCGATCATTAGACCGATCATTTTGCATCAGTCAAGCCCCTGCAACAACTATGCATAGCAAATAGACGCAATTTTCTTTCTCGAAAAGACCATTGTCTTCTCCTGGACGAAGGAATATAATTTCACTTAGCAACAGCTAATATTACTTGCTCATAGCTGAAATGAACGGCCATCTTTCAATATCCCACGAGTTTTCCGGCAAATCGCCGACAGGTTCTTTGAAAACAAAATTTACCTAAACTTCCCTTTCTCAGTCAATTTAGGTAAACTGAACCCATCTTACTGATCCGGTGGTTTCCACCGCATCACCAACGGCACCGCTAGCCACCACGCGTCCATGTTCGCTTTTCGTCGCAAAAACGAGCGAAACGAAATGTTGGCGCAGGCTAGAGTCACGAAGGAGGAATGGACCCTATGGAAAAACAATGGTATCAACAAACCAGCCAGGAAGTCCTGGCAACCCTCAATTCCGATGCCCAGCAAGGACTCTCAGGCGAAGAAGCCGCAAAACGGCTCCTGGCCAACGGCCCCAATGAGTTGCAGGAAAAAGCCCGCGCCTCCCTGCTCGAAAGAATCATCGGTCAGTTCAAGGATTTTCTGGTTATTATCCTAATCGTTGCCGCGATCGTCTCTGCCTTCATCGGTGAAGTAACCGATTCCCTCGTCATCGTCGCAATCGTCATTCTTAATGCCATTCTCGGCGTCGTACAGGAGTCCAAGGCGGAAAAAGCGCTGGAAGCACTCAAGCGCATGGCAGCGCCCAATTCCAAAGTAATCCGTAACGGCGACCTGATTGTGATTCCTTCGCGGGAACTGGTTGCCGGAGACATAGTGCAACTGGAAGCCGGCGATTATATTCCGGCCGACGTCCGGATTATTGAATCCATTAATCTAAAAGTGGAAGAAGCCTCGCTGACCGGCGAATCAGTGCCGGTAGAAAAAGAAACCATCCACTTTGATGCGGAAAAGTCACTGGCAGATCGCCACAATATGGGCTACATGAGCACCGTGGTCACCTATGGCCGCGGCCGGGCCGTGGTCGTGCTGACGGGCATGCAGACGGAGATCGGTAAGATCGCTCAAATGATTCAGACTTTTGAAGAACAAACCACTCCCTTGCAGAAAAAGCTCGAAGAATTCGGCAAAGTACTGGGAATTCTCTGTATTATTGTCTGTGCGCTGGTTTTTGTTCTTGGCGTATATAACGGCTACCGGGACGGGACGCTCGATGCCCGGGAAATCCAGCTGATGTTCATGACGGCGATCAGTCTGGCTGTGGCGGCGATTCCTGAAGGATTGCCGGCGGTTGTCACCATCGTGCTGGCGATTGGCATGCAGCGCATGGTCAAGAAGAACTGCATCGTAAAAAAACTTCATGCTGTAGAGACCCTGGGCAGCACTACGGTGATCTGCTCGGATAAGACCGGCACGCTAACCCAGAATCAAATGACAGTCGTCAAGGTCTTTGCCGACAATCAGCTATTTGAAGTCAGCGGCGAAGGCTATAACCCGGAAGGCGGTTTTTCTCAGGCCGGGAAATCGATCACCGTATCCGGACAACCCGGACTGGAACTCCTCTTAAAGGGGAGCGGACTTTGTAATGACGCCCGGCTGAAACCAGGCGACACAGATAAAAACTGGAAAATCACCGGCGACCCGACGGAAGGCGCTTTGGTGGTTGCGGCGGCCAAGGGCGGTTATACCATCGCAGATCTGGCTGCAACCTATCCGCGGCTGCAGGAAATCCCGTTTGATTCCTCACGCAAAATGATGACCACGTTTCACAAAATGGGTAATGGAAAGATTGCTGCCTTCGTCAAGGGAGCGCCGGATATTCTGCTGGACCGTTGTATCCAGCAAAGTGTAAACGGCGAATTCCAGCCGCTGGATGCTGCAACCCGCGAAGCAATCCTGGCCGCCAACAGCGGCCTTGCAAAACAGGCGTTGCGGGTTCTGGCAGTAGCCTACCGGGAATTTGATCAACTGCCTGAAGCGTTGGACCCGCTCGAAATCGAGAAAGACATGACCTTCATCGGTCTGCTCGGCATGATCGATCCGCCGCGTCCTGAAGCCCGCGAGGCAGTAAAAATCTGCGCCATGGCTGGCATTCGCCCGATCATGATCACCGGCGACTACCGCGACACAGCGTTGGCAGTAGCGATGGATATCGGTATTGCCAAAAACTCCAGCAATATCGCCACCGGACAGGAACTGAATCAAATGAGCCCGGAACAGCTGCGGGAAGTTGTAAAAACCACCAGCGTGTTTGCCCGGGTTTCGCCAGAGCATAAAGTGGCGATCGTTGAAGCGTTGCAAGCCAACAACGAAGTCGCAGCCATGACCGGCGACGGCGTCAATGACGCACCGGCCCTCAAGAAAGCGGACATCGGTGTGGCGATGGGTATCACCGGCACGGACGTCACCAAAGAAACCGCCGACATGGTCCTGACCGACGATAATTTTGCCAGTATTGTGTCCGCGGTGGAAGAAGGCCGCGTCATCTTCTCCAACATCCGCAAATTCGTGTTCTTCCTACTTTCCTGCAACGTGGCGGAAATCATGGTCATCTTTTTCGCGATGCTGCTTGGCTGGCCGATTCCGCTCTTGCCGATTCAACTGCTGTGGCTGAATCTGGTCACTGATGCGTTCCCGGCGCTGGCGCTCGGCATGGAAAAAGCTGAACCTGGCGTAATGTCGGTCGACCCCCGCGATCCAACAGAACCCTTGCTAAACCGCAATATGAAAATTATGATCGGCGTACAAAGTACCGTATTGACGTTCTCGGTGCTCGGCGCTTATTACTATGGACTGCACCTGAACAACATTCCCATCGTCGAATACATCATGATGGGCGGCGAGAAGTCAAGTGAGATGCTGGTTATGCCGCGCACCTTCGCCTTTGCCACCATGATCTCGGCTGAATTGCTGCGGGCCTTTTCTACTCGGTCGGAAAACCATTCCGTATTCAGCATCGGCCTGTTCAGCAACAAATTCATGAACATTGGCGTGGCCTTCTCGTTCTGCCTGCTGATGCTTTCGCTGTATGGTCCGCTGCACGCAATCTTCCGGACCATCGAGCCGACGCTTAGCGATTGGGCGGTCATCGGCGGCTTTGCGATTCTGCCGTTTATCGCTGGCGAAATTGGCAAAAAGTTTCTTGATGTCACCGGTGCCAAGATTCATCATGACAAGGTTCAAGATTAATGTATAAATGATACCAATTTAAGCAAAAGGCGATTTCTTTCCAATATAACTTGGTCAGAAATCGCCTTTTCTCGGCTATCTCCTGTCAACGGGTCAGAGTTTCAAAACTCCGCCGCCACGTTTCGCATGTTTGCCGGAAAATGCCGCTTCTTCACTGATCGCCCAAATAATCTTGTTGTCGCCAATTTTTATCACTTTATCTTTGACATCGCCCGTATCCAGTTTCCGTTCGAATTCGATGATCGTAACCCCTTCTTTACTACTGCCGCCAAAGACCGTGACATCATTTTTGCCGCCCTGCTGCTCATCGAGCGGATGCGGACCGGTAGGGCCGGTGCTGAACATATCGGCAACTGAAGCTTTACCATCTTTGACAAACCCGAGAATGATATCGGCCTCTTTCATCCGTTCCGACGGTTCAAATCCGATCGCCAGGTAACCATTAGTTTTTGCTTTCAAAGCAATCCGCACTTTATCGCCGTCAATACGGCTATATACGTCCAGTTCACCGATCACCTGCTGCTTGGCATACTCATTATCGGCAATCACACCATCTGGTTTCCACTCACCCGGCTTAGTCGCCAATGTTGGAGATTTGGCTAACGGAGCAGTTGCTGGTTGAGTCTGGCCTGCCATTGCTGACGTATTGGGTTTGGCCGGTTCCGTTTTTGCACCGCCGCATCCAGCAATGAAGCCCAGTAACAGAATTCCGATCAAAACTAGACTCGCGTTACGTCGTCCATTTATCCTCGTCATAGCATCACTTCCTTTATCAAGAGTGTTTCGCCTCAGATAATTAACCGTGCTCTCAAAAAATTCCTGCAATTTTTCTTCATTTTTATCACTGCAGAAAAAGGAAAACGCGAATTGCCGTCGAAAGAGTCAATATAACACCTGTTCAGAATGTTTTTTTGAGGGGGATATTCCATGATTCAGGAGATCACGGTTTCTGACAATCACGTTGTCGTTAATCTTTCCGGCAGCATCTACGTTGAGGAAGCTGCGCAGATTCGCGAAAGCCTGATTGGCTACATTGAAAAAGGACATAAAACATTTGTGGTTGATCTTGGCAATGTTGATTATATTGACAGTTCAGGACTGGGCACGTTAGTTGCCATTCAAAAACGCGCCCTACAAAATGGCGGCAGCGTGATTATCAAGAATTTGAAAGGCCTGGTCAAAGACTTATTCGAGTTGACCCGGTTGACGAAGGTTTTCGAAATTCAATAGCACTGTTTCTCCCGCAGAACAAACCAAAAGAGCATTTCACAGTTGCCAATGGCAATCTGTAAAATGCTCTTTTTTCTTTTGAATTATTACAGCATTTTGTGCAATTTTTCCATCAGATCAAAAAGCTTAGTTTGGCCCGTGACATCATCTACACATCTTTCCAGTTTTTAATCATAAATGCCTACCCACGCGTCAGTAGCAAAACCATAGAATTCCCAATAACCCATGTAGGGTTCATCGATCAACTCAATCCGGTTGACCCATTTGACCGCCTTATATGCATACATCTGCGGCACAATAAGACGGGCCGGGCCGCCAAGAACCCTCGGTATCGGCTCCCCATCCATCAGCATGGCAATCATCACATCCGGCATCTGCTGCGCCTGTTCCAGCGAAAGCGCGTCAGCATAAGTTCCGTCGGCAGAATAAAACTTTACATATTTCGTTTCCGGCCGGATCCCGGTTATCTCCAGCAAATCCTTTAGCTTTAATCCTTCATAGGTTATATCCCGAACTGACCAACCCTCAACGCAATGGAAATCACTGACCTGCACCGCGCGAGGCAAACGGATAAAGTCTTCCCAGCGAAAGCTGACCGGGCGGTCAACCAGACCATCGATCGTAAACCGCCAGGTATGGTGATGCAGGCAAGGTAAAAATTTCACGACACTGAATTCGCCGAATTTGCCCCTCCGTCCCCCGCCAATCGGTGGCAAGGATTTCGCTGACGGCTCAGGAGCAGGGTAAAACACGTCACAATTGACAGTACCTTTGATGTCCTGTACCTGGTCCCGGCTCCAGAAACGCCAGCCGAGCGAAGCGATCCAGGCGCCGATAACTCCCTGGGTCAACCAGCTGAAAAATTGTCTGCGACTGCGGCCTTGGGATTGCTCCAGGGAACGGGACCAGATAGCTCCAGCATGAAGCAAACTGGCAGGAACCGCAATATAAGCAAGCCAGCGGTGGAATTCAAATGAATATGTCGTAACCGCAGGCCCCCAGGTTGCTTTGTGCAATAAGATCCAACCACTGACAACCCAGCCGCCCATGGCCAAAAATGCGACAGCAACTAGCCAGCGATATCGCGGACGCTGCCGCCATTGGGTACTTTTCAACAGCATGAATCCCAGATAAAGAATAGCCAGCAGGCTGAATAACTCACCGGTCAGAGAATGAGTTCTGATTAGGAGCAACCGGTATGCGGACAAAGGTCCCCGCAGAATCGAAAAATGCAACAGAAAGCCACTGACCAACAATACCGCGAACGCCACGGCATGGGCATGGTGCAGTATCTTCCGCATGACAGGCCTCCCCTCGTGCAACTTGATTCAGTCTATTTCATCAGTTTCACCAATGTTAGCGACAATGCCGGAACATTCGTTATGACGAGCAGTATCGCAATTTCTGCGAATAGAAACGGTAAGATTCTTCGGGAGATTTTCTCGATGGAAAGCCCTGATAAACTACAGGCCACAAACAAGTTAACCGCCATCGGTGGCGTAATCATACCGATAGATGTATTTACGACAATGATAATACCCAAAACCAATGGATCAACGCCAATATTCATTGCCAAAGGGAAAATAATCGGTGTTACCAGCAGAATAATCGCCTGCGTTTCCAAAAATGTTCCCAAAAACAGCAGGATGATGTTTAAAATCAACAGAATGACCGTTGGATTATTGGATATTTCCAACATGCCGCTGGCAACTTTTTCCGGGATCTGCAAGGATGTCAACAGCCAGGAGAACGATGACGAAGTTGCGATGACGAACAAAACGACCGCCGAACTGACTGCTGCTTTGATGATGACGCCACGCAGGTCGGGCAACTTGATTTCCTGAAAAATGAACATCCCGACAATCAGCGCATATACCGTTGCGACAGCGGCTGCTTCCGTGGGCGTAAAAACGCCACCGTAAATGCCGCCGAGAATGATGATCGGCATAAACAGCGCCAACAACGCCTCTTTGCCTGTCGTCAGAATCTTTTTCACAGATGTCGGTTCACCACCCCGCAGGTCATATTTCTTGGCCAACCAAAAGACGATGCCGACCAATGCAACAGCAATCAGAATCCCCGGCACAAAGCCGGCCACAAACAGATCGCCGATTGACGTATTGGTTACAACACCATAGGTAACCATCGGGATGCTGGGTGGAATGATAACGCCCAAAGTACCGGCCGCCGCCGCCAAAGCAGCTGCCACATCCAGCGGATAACCGGCTTTTACCATTGCAGGAATCATGATCGAGCCGATAGCAGCAACCGTAGCTGGATTAGAGCCAGACAACGCTGCGAAAAACGCCGAGGCAATGACGGTGATAATTCCTAATCCTCCAGGCACACTGCCGACCAGCGCCTTGGCAAAATCGACCAGTCGTCTGGACATGCCGCCTGTTTCCATAAAGCCACCGGCAATCATAAAAAAAGGAATTGCCATGAACGGGAACGAATCGACTGCCGTAAACATGCGTTGTGCCACTACCAACGGCGGGGTCGGCATATCACCAAACAGCAGGGCTGCAATGCCTGAAAGTCCGAGCGCCACACCGATCGGTACATTGATGATCAAGAGGAATAAGAATACCAAAAACAAGATCGATTCCATGCCCATTCGGCTCAGCCCCCTTTCTCATCTGCGCTACATACATCAATCGCTTCTTTTTGCTTACTGATCAACCCAATCATCTGTACGCACCGCATTGCCATCAGAATGGCGCCTACCGGAATCGCTCCATAGGCAAACCATATCGGAATACGCAGGGATGGACTGACCTGCTCGGTGGAGATTTGCGACTGGACAATCTGAAAGGTGTAATAGGCAATCAGAACATTAAACAGAATAATAATCAAGTACCTGAGATAATCGAAGTAGATGCGGGAGCCTTTTGGGAAAAACAACAATACGGCTTCCACGCCCAGGTGTGAATTGCGTTTGATGCCGAGACTGGCGCCAATATAGGCAATCCAGACCATCGAATAACGAGCGACTTCCTCCGCCCAGGGCAGGGACATCACTGTAAGATAGCGAACGCAAGTCGCCACAAACACGATGATAACCATCAACGGAAACAAGATCAACAAGATATATTCTTCAATATTATCAAGCCAACTCGGCACTATTCATCCCCCCTGCATACAAACTGAGGCGAGACAGGCAACGGCAATGATTGCCGTTGCCTGACCCGCAGTCAGCTTGAGAATCAACGCATATACATCAATCTTATTTTGTGCCGCGCACCTGATCAATCAGGTCTTTGCCAATTTCGGCCTCGAATTTTTTGTACACGGATTCGGTTGCTTTCTGGAAGATCGCTTTATCCGGTGTAGTTACTTCCATCTTGGCGGCTTTCAATTCATCAACCAGTTTCTTCTCGCTCTCGATGATAAAATTCCGTTCGAAATCGCGGGCTTCTTTGGCTGCATCCATGAGCACCTTTTGCTGGTCAGGCGTCAGACTTTTGAACATTTTATCGCTGATCATCAGCACGGCCGGCGAATAGAAGTGACCGGTCAGCGCCAGATACTTCTGTACTTCATAGAATTTGCTGGTTTTGATAATCAGCAGCGGATTTTCCTGGCCGTCCATCGTTTTTTGCTGCAGAGCGGTGAATAGCTCACCGAACGGCATCGGCGAAGGATTGGCGCCAAGCACTTTAAAGGTTTCCATGTGTACCGGGTTTTCCATCAGGCGCATTTTCAATCCGGCCATATCTTCCGGTTTGTTGATCGGCCGTTTGGAGTTGGTCATATGACGAAATCCATTTTCAAAGAAAACAAGACCTTTGATTCCTTTGGAACCGAGCGAATCCAGCATACCCTGGCCGACAGCACCATCCAGGATCGGATAGAACTTGGCCCGGTCCTGCACAATGAACGGCAGGTCAAACACCATGAATTTTTTCGAGAAACTGGGCAGCGGGCCGGTCGAGGTCAGACACATTTCGACTGTTCCCAGCGATACACCCTCAATGAGATCGCGCTCGTTGCCGAGTTTTGAGTTGCCAAAAACTTGAACATCCAGACTACCTTTTGATTTTTCTTTCACCAGGTCAGAAAACTTTTTCAGGCCAATGCCATAATGGGAATCATCGGTCAAGGTATGCCCCACCCGCAGTACCTTCGCCTTGGGCGCTTCTGTTTTCGGCGCCTCTTTTTTGTCCCCGGCGCCGCAACCTGCCAGTGCCACAACCAAAGCCAGACAAATAACCAATACTAGCCATTTTTTCATCTTCAAACCATCCTCCTCATTCCTTGTATCTGTGTGTTGGATTGGTCTCCGGTTCTACCCTGTCCCTCGCATCGCCTCCTTTGATTATTGGCGGATTACCGGCAACATGTCCGGTGCGTGAGTCAAAACCGTGATGCGGGCCTGGTCGCCTTTCTCTTGCAAAGCAGCCGCCAGCGCATCCTGAGCAGTTGAAAAATGTCTGAATCCCAATTTACTTGCTTCTTCGGCGCAGATTCCATCCGATACGATATACACGGTCTCGCGTTCCTTGACCTGGGCCCAGGCGATGGCGAGAGCCGCCGCCACTTCGTCGTGCAACTGTCCGGCCGAAACCATCCTGCGGATTTCCGACGAGGAATGCGGCGTCACCTCCAGAATATCGCAGTGGGTCTTGGCAACGCCTTCGTAGCAGGGAGTGACTACAATAATGATCCCGCCGGATTTGACGGCCAAATCGGATGGGTACAGCGTTTTATGCGCCTGCCAAAATTCCAGGTCGCAGGGATGTGAGCTGGACAATACGATATCTGCCTCTTCGGGAATTGCTACTTCATATACCTGTGCAGCACGGTCCACACCAACCCGGAACGCTTCCACCACATCGCCAAAAAGTGCCTCGACAACTTGTCCATGCCGATTGAGTACAGTGTTTAAAATCGTATTCAGTCCCACCTTGCGGGCCATTAAATCCAGTTCTGTCCGCACCGGATTTTCCCTCACTCCCAGATAGGAGCGCGGCGCCCGGACCGACAACAGATGGGTGTAGGCAGTCGTTTCTTCACCGGAAACGCCGGGCTGGACTATCTTGGCGCCACCGGCATAACCCGGAATATGGTGCGGTACGATACTGCCAATGCCGATTTTAAAATCGGCTTCATAAACCTCTTTATTGATTAAAATCCGACCGCCGATATCGGTGACGCCCAGATCAACCATGGCGGAATCATCTTTATATGGATGGTTCTTGATCTGCACCCGCCGGACCGTTTCAGCGCCAAATTTCGCGACAATCTCCTCCTGCGTCATGAAACGATGCGTCCCCAGCGCTATCACAATCGTTATCTGCGCATCGCTCACACCAGCCTGGTTGCACTCGTCCAGTAAGATCGGAATCAGTTGTTCGGTCGGCGTCAGGCGGGTATTATCATCGGCAACAAAAACTACTTTCTGTTTTCCCCTGACCAATTCTTGCAGTGACGGCGAACCAATCGGGTTGGCCAAAGCACGTCGGACTTCCACCTTGATATCGGCAACCGGCGGAATATCTTTGGGCGAATAAGCCCCGATCAACTGCGCTGACGGAACCAGCACTTCGATACTCTCTTTTCCGTACGGCAGACTGATTTTTCTTTGACTCACGCTTAAACACCTCGCTTTTGTTGAAGACATCTTCTTGTTTCCGCCATTTTCGCGCCAAGCAAGATCGATTCATTGAGGCTCCGGTGATCGGCTGTCCCTTTGCCTGCTTTGCCAAACGCAGTGCCATGATCTACCGATGTCCTGATAAACGGCAAACCGACCGTGACATTGACTCCTGTTTCAAAACTCAGCACTTTCATTGGAATATGGCCCTGGTCATGATACATGCAGACAACAATATCAAAATGCCCCTTGATTGCAGCCCGATAGAAGACGGTATCCGGCGCAATCGGCCCGGTAGCGCAAATTCCCTTTGCTTTGGCTGCCTCGATTGCCGGGATGATCTCTTCGATTTCTTCCGTACCGAACATGCCTGCTTCACCCGCATGCGGATTCAAACCGGCCACAGCGACCCGTGGTTCGGCAATCCCCAGCAGTTTACATGATTCATCGGCCAACTCGATCACTTTCAGCACCCTGGCCTGCTTAGTTCGGTTGCAGGCTTCACGCAGCGACACATGGGTGCTGACATGGATCACCCGCAGCGGTCCGCCGACCAACATCATCGCATAATCTTTGGTCCCGGACAGAGCGCCGAGAATTTCCGTATGTCCGGCATAATGATAGCCGCCCAGATTCATTGCTTCCTTGTTCAAAGGCGCTGTTACAATCGCGTCAATCTTACCGGCCAGCGCCAATTCAACCCCTTTGGCCACATACTCATAGGCAGCCTTGCCAGCCCGGGCATCTACACTGGCAAACGGCAGATCAGCCGGCAGATTGTCAAAATCGAGTACGTCAATCACACCAGATTCTTTTCCTGCATCGGCAATCGAACCGACTTTTCGAACCTTCAGTGTACTGCCAACAACACCAACCGCCCGCTGCATGATTTTTGCATCGCCAATCACAAACAGGCGGCTCATTTCATGGAACTTGGCTTCCGTCAACGATTTCACGATGATTTCCGGGCCGCAGCCGGTAGCATCACCCATCGTAATTCCCAGTACTGGTTTTTCAAAATTCATATTTTATCTTCCTTTCAAATCTTTCACTGCGTCTATTATCGCTGTTTCACCGCCAAAGGCGCCGGCCTTGGTCACGACCCGCAAACCCGGACAAATACCGCCGGACAGCCTGCCCAGCGGAATTCCGGTCGATACTTCCGACAGGATTCTTATCGCACTTACGCCCAAAGCCCGACATACTGCAATGGCGGTATCGCCACCGGTAAGAAACAGACCAGCCGGCTTCAAACCGACCAATTCACGCGCTACCTGTCCCAAAGCAGCTGCGATGATTTCACTAACTTTCAGATTATCCATTCCTTTGCTCTTACCGGCTGACCTGGCCTGGTCCACCGCATCGGCTGCCATCGCAGAAGCAATCAGTACATCAAGCCCCTCACCAAATCCCTGCTCCGCCTCCTGAGTACAGCGACGGATTTCGTCTGCGGCATCAGAAAGTAGCGGCCCTGCCTGCATTGAGACCAGTCTGACCTGCCCATTGGCCAAAAGCCTCTCCATCTGTCGGTGGGTGACATTGCTGACACTGCCGGCCACAATCAGAACCGGCCCGGTTACGTCAGTCGCTGACGAAAACGTATCCTGGCGCGGCCAACCCATCACGGTCGGAATCATTTCCGCCAACCCGGCAGAGCCAACCCATAGTCCCGGTTGACTGCAGTCAGCAATAGCTCTGGCGATCGACCGCAGATGAATTTCTGTCGTTGCATCAAAAGAGATCAGCCGCTTGCCTGCCGCCAGCAGTTCAGCAATTCGTTGCCGGATCGACGCTGGCCCGCTACTGACATCAGCTAAAAAAACATGCCCAACCGGGTGGCAGGATTGCTTGATCAACAGCTCCGATAAAACGGAATCGTGCACCGGCGCCTTCGGATCTCGGGCAATCTCAGTTTCGGCGACGGGAACCTGGTGCAGCAAATGCCAGCCACCGGCCGTAATCCTGCCGTTAGCCGGAAATGCCGGCACCACGGCCGCCCAGCCAAAACCAAACTCTGCCATGACTGCATCGATCTCCGGACCCAGATTGCCGCGCAAAGTCGAGTCGACTTTTTTAAAAATCAATGGAATTATTTCATTGCCTGCCGCATTCTTCACCAACCGACTAGCGGCCTGAACTCTGGCAAATGCGACTTCTGGCGACACCGCGCGACTATCGGTATCCAACACCACAACATCCACCGATTCACCATCTTGCGCTGCCGCCAAATCAGTCAACAACACCTGCACAGTCATTCCATACTTTGCGAACTGTACGCCGGCATCGTTGGCGCCTGTCAAATCATCCGCGATGATAACCAACTTTTTCATATCGGAGCATCACCCAGCCTTCTCGTTTCGTTACAAAGTCACAAACTATTCCTGCATTTTTCATGCCAATGTTCTGCAATTCTGCACTTCTGACAAAAAAGCCGGTTTACCAGCGTCAACAGCATTTAATTTCAAATATAATGTCTTCTATAATTTTAGCAACTGTTTCGTTTTGCAACATATATTATTTTTTTGCATCATTTATTCAGTTTACGCCACAGAGTGGTCCGGTTGATGCCCAGGCGGGCCGCCGCGCGACTATAATTGAATTTTTCTTCATTCAGCACCCGTTCGATTGTTGCCTTTTCAACGTTAAGCAATGCCTCCTCGCCCACCTCCAGCCCAAATGGCAGTTCCGGTTCTGCATGCAGATACAACGCAGCTTGAATGTCCTCGTCTTGTAAAACAGGCCCTTTTGATAACAACAATGCTCTTTCCAGCGTTGATTCCAGTTCCCGCACATTGCCCGGCCAGACTTGTTGGCAAAGCCGTTTCATGGCTTTCGCCCTGATTCCTGTAACTGAAGGGTTCATCGCCTGATGCCGCGCTAAAATATGTTCCACCAGTAACGGAATGTCTTCATGGCGGTCGCGTAGCGGTGGGATATGCAAACGCAACACGTTGATCCGATAGAACAAATCTTTTCGAAATTTACGCTCTTCAATCAGTTGGCTCAGATTTTCATTTGTCGCCGACAATAGCCGCAAATCAACTGGAATGATTCGTTCACCACCAATCCGCATGACTTCTTTTTCCTGGATCACTCTTAGAATCCTTGCCTGCAATGGCAAAGGCATCTCACCGATTTCATCCATGAACAAGGTACCTCCATGGGCCAGTTCGATCAGGCCGAGCTTACCTCCCCGCCTGGCCCCGGTAAATGCGCCTTCTTCATAGCCAAACAACTCGCTTTCGAGCAAATTCTCCGGCACGGCAGCGCAATTGAACGCAACAAACGGCCCCTTGGCTCGTCGGCTCAAGTTGTGCAGTCCCTGAGCGATCATTTCCTTGCCGGTACCCGTCTCCCCCGTGATCAACACATTGCAATCAACCGCTGCGAATTGCCGCGCCTTATCCAGCAACGACTTCCCTGCCCGGGAAAGCGTGACAAAATCATCCAACTGGGTTTTGGCGACTAGCCCTTTGGCGTAAAGTTTCTGCCTTACCGATTGCTCAAAGCGTTGCACCTGCGTGACATCCTGATAAGTCGCCAATGCTCCCGCCACCTCGCCGCGAATCAGAATTGGCGTCAATTTGGATGCGAGCACTCGACCGTCAACGCGTTCCAATTCCCCCCATTCCTGGCGGCGGGTTTCCATTACCCTCGGCAGTCGGCTATCAGTCAAAACATCGCTAATCGGTCGCCCCATCACTTCGGACGCACGTCGGGAAAAAACGGTTTCTGCCAACGGATTGAATAAGGTGATGCAGGACTGCCGGTCCACCGCGACTAAGGCGTCAGTCGAGGTTGCAATCAACGTAGTAATAAGTTCAGTCCGCTCCTGTTCACGACGGCGGACTGCCACAATTTTCGCCGCTTCGCGGATCGCTTTGGATACAGCCTCTTTGCCTGATTCAATCATGATCGCATCCAGTCCAAGGCGCACCGCAGATTTAATTGAAATTGCATCACCCACCACACTGCGAATTCCCTGCCTGGCAGCGAAGCGAATTTTTTCTTCCGCTTCCATTTCATCGTCCAGGGAAATTTCCAACAAAGGAATGCCAATAACGCGGCTAATCTCTTCACAGCCATAAATCACATTACGAAAGCCAATCACACCAATTGGCCCTATCGGGTTTTCGATTTTCGACAAGGCCCGCAAAATATCGATTGGGTTCACTTCAATCTCAACCAGGAGTACATCAAGATTTCTGGCAATCAACGACGCGGTTCCGCCGCGGCTGATAATCACTTCGGCGCCCATGGCAACCGCTTGCTTTGCCTGCGCCAATCCTTCAGCCAGGTCTCCTGACAGCAGGTCAATGGATGCCGGGCAGATTAACTTGTTCTCCCTGATTACTTCAGCCGCAGTCTCCCGCAATCCCGGGTAAGGCGCAACGATTGCCATCCTGACATCCAACAAAAATCCCTCCAGTCCATACATTTGTATTCAGGATGTTACTGTTTTTATCCTGCCGATTGAGAGTGATTTTAGCGTGCATTCTTTTTTCTTGCAGGATTTTTGCCGCCTGTTTGTAGAAATATTTAACAATGATTATTGCAGATACTGCAAAGGAGCTTTTCATGTCAATTTTTGCGATTGCTGATCTGCATTTATCCGGAAATCCGCCGACTAAACCGATGGACCGTTTTAGCCCGGCCTGGGAAAATCATTGGCAAAAAATCAGTGCGGCCTGGCTTGAGTTGGTACAGCCAAAGGATACCGTCCTGATCGCCGGCGATACTTCCTGGGCGATGAAATGGCGGGACGCCGTCGTCGACCTTGCCGCAATCGACGCGCTGCCCGGGCGCAAGATTCTGATACGGGGCAATCACGATTACTGGTGGTCCACCGTTGGCAAGATGGCGCAGGAAGTGTCGGACGACCTGTTGTTTTTGCATAATAATTTTTTCACCGTTGAGGATTGGGGCATCTGCGGCAGTCGCGGCTGGCTCACTCCGGGCGACTCTGCCTTCCGGCCCGAAGACGAGGCCATCTATCAGCGGGAAATCGTTCGGACCCGCACTTCACTCGCAGCCGCCCGCAAGGCCGGTTGCGAAAGATTGCTACTGATGCTGCATTTTCCTCCAATCTGCCTGCAGGAATATATGCAGGCCTGTTCCAACGGCTTTACCGATCTAATAGAAGAATATGCAGTCGAGTTATGCATCTTCGGTCACATTCATGGCGACGGCGCCCACATGGCGCCACAGGGACAAATCAAAAGCGCCGCCTGCCACCTCGTGGCCTGCGACGCCCTGAACTTCCAGCCGAAAAAAATCGTTTAATCAAACAAATGGGCCGGAGCATTTTCTGCTCCGGCCCATTTGAATTAGTTTGAGATTCGATGAAATTTCAGCTAAGTTACTTCAATAAAGGAACCGTATTCGCCGCATGCGCCATGACCGTGATGGTAAAGTCGTCGCGACCGATTTTGGTTCTGGCGATCTGCATCGCCTCTTCGGCCGACGTCGCCGGAATCATGCCGGTTTTGCGAACAAACTCCGCATTTTCCGGTTTGGTCACGATAATCATCGAAATATCCTGAGCAATCGAAAGACACTTGAAAGCAACAAAGCCGGGAACAGTAAACGCGGCCCGCACGGCATTTTCAAATGCCAGTGCATCCGGATAATTGAACCAGTTGCTGAATTCGGCCGGCTCCATAATATCGCGGCACTCGAGGAAACAAATCGCCACGCCGCCTTTTTTTGTCGCCATATAGGCATTATCCAGAGTTTTCGTGCCCTGGTAGAGGTTGATATCCTTCGGATAGCCGCCTGCAGAGGCAATGACCAAATCGGCTTTTGCCGTGATGGGAATGCCAAATATTTCTTCCACCTTGCGACAACCGGCTTCCCAGGCTGTTTGCCAGTGCCCGGCAAAGATGCCGGCAAATTTACCTTCCGGCGTAAATACGACATTCAGCAAAAAATCGGGATCGACAAACGCCGTAATCTCCATCTGGTCTTCGTGCATTTCATTGCCATTGGTTTTGCCTGACATGCAGTTCGGATTGATGCCCTGCCCTACCTGCGGATGCAGGCAAAAACGGTGGTTGGCCTGAATCGTTTCATAGCCGCTGATACCAGGCATCACAGCTTTGCGACCGGCGCCAAATCCGGCCATCAGGTGATAGACGATTCCGCCGGTCAAAATGACCCGGTCGGCATCCATGACTCTTTTGTTGACCCAGGCCGCCACCCCGCGACTGGTCGTACCCACGTAAGTGAGATCATCCTTATCCATTGCATCGTGCTGATAGATGCGGACCCGGTGGCAGACCGCAGCGCCGCAGACCTGGATATCTTCTTCTTCCGTGTGCGGTCGATGCGCGCCCAGCGAAATCATAATAAAAATATCCTTGTCCGGTACGCCGGCGGCATTCAATTCATCCAATAAGGTCGGCAAAAACTGACTGGCTTTGATCCAGGCCCGGGTAATGTCGCTGACGATAATCGCCACGGTTTCACCCGGCTTTACCACCGCGACCAGCGGCGGCGTACCGATGGGATTGCGCAATGCAGTCTGAACGGCAGCCGGCACATCGGCCAAAGCCTCGGCAGGCCTGCCTTCGATTTCATGAATAATCTGCGCTGCCGGCAACGCGAGCTCAATTGTTCCGTTACCAAACCCAAAGCTGAAATTTTTTTTTGTCATTCTCTGTGCCTCCATTTGCCAAAATCCCCTTGCCCCGTTTATAATAGCGTTATACCCCACCCCCACGGGGAGTGCGAAAGAGGTGACAACACATGACGGATCCCGCTGTGAAAACTGAAGTCCTGGCCCGCCTGAAAAATGTCCGCGGCCACATTGCCGGAATAGAAAGAATGATGAACGAGGACAAACCGTGTCCCGAGCTGCTGGTACAAATCGCCGCCGTGCGATCATCCATCGACAAAATCGGTTTTTTTCTGTTGGAAAACAACGCCATCAATTGTCTGTGCGAAAGTTCGCCGGAACTGCTGACCAACAAACCAAAGGTCGAACAGATCGTCAAGCAATTGCTCACGTTCGTCAAAAAATAGGAGGACTGTATGCATCAATACTTGTTTCACATCGGTGATTTCCCAATCCGGATGTACGGACTCATCATGTGCCTGAGCATTCTGCTGGCCACTGCCACCGCTTGGTTTTTGGCCCGCCAGGATGGCCGCTGGCATGAACATGTGCCGGATATGGGTCTTTATTGCGGCTTGGCCGGCATTGTCGGCGCCCGCCTGTGGGATGTCTTCTTTTTTGACTGGGCCTATTACCAGGACCATCTGCTCGAAATCCCTTTTGTCTGGCAAGGCGGTATGGCCATTCAGGGCGGCGTCATTGCCGGAACCATTGTCGGTTATCTCTATACAAAACACCACAATATCGATACCTGGGAATTCGCCGATATCATTGCGGCCCCGGCGGTCATTCTCGGCCAGGCGATCGGTCGTATGGCCAACCTGCTGAACGGCGATGCCTTTGGCAGCCCGACCGGCAGCGCCTTCGGCCTGCTCTATCCACCAGGCACTTTGGCGCATGCGACATACGGTACGCAGCCGCTATGGCCGACCGAAGTCTGGGAAGGGCAAATCGACGTAATCATTTTTGTCGTGCTGTTGCTCGCCCGCTATGCGCCGCACGCCAAGGGACAGATTTTCGCCTTATACGCCATCTTATATTCGATAGCCCGTTTCTTCCTCGAGTATATGCGCGGCGATTATGGCACGTTGGCGATCGGACTCAAATCGGCCCAGCTGACCAGCCTGGCGATCATCCTCGGCGGATTGGTTGCCTGTTGGTGGTTCGCCCGCCAAAGCCAAAGTTCCGTTCCGGCAGTCATTCCGCCCGCAGGCAAAACAAAACGCAAAAATTAAGTTTTGTTCGACTATACCGGCAGCGAACGATGCGCAAGTCCTACAGCAACTTCATTCAGATTCAGCACGCCGATGCCGAGATAGATTGCCACGCACAAATGCTCGCCCTGCCGGGCCACGCCGATCTTGCCGCCAACCGACAGGCCCACTGCCTGTGAGGATATTTGCCCCAGTGCAGCCCGGACGGCACCGGCCACTGCCCCTTCTCCGACATGATTGGACGGAACCAGTCCCTGGCGCTGTGCTGCCACGACTGCCCGTTCAATTATTTTTTTTACCGAAGGAACAAACTCGCCGCCGAAGTCGATGGCGACCGTCTGAATCCCCTGTTGATCAAGTAGCTGCTGACGCAGCGCCTGCTCCTCGGCCCGGTTTTCGGTGACAGCCATTTTCAGGGCTGCCCGGCCAATATCAATGCTGGTCAGTTCAAATGGAGCCATAGTTTCTCCCCCTTTAAGGCTTTGGCTATTATTCGGGTATGACGGTTACGACGGGAATGCGTTTGTTATCTACCATGGCGACTACAAAGAAGGTTACCATGCAAACCACCCATTCCAGATAAATCGGATGGGCAAAAACCTGAACAGCTGGAACAACCTGCCAAGCCGCCAATGCCGCCATACCGGCCAAGGTTGTATAAAACGCCGAATTGCGACGACACAAACCAGGCGCAAAAACGGTGAATAGGAATACCACTGTGAAAGCAGTTGTAAGGCTCAATCCAATCAACAATGTGCGCAAAATACCAACCGCGTTGAAAGCCAGCCAGAGAGTAACGATACCAATGACTAGAATTGTGATCCGATTAACCAGCATGTACTTGTTTTCTTCAATTTGCGGGTCTACGAACCGTTTGTAGATATCCTGGGAAAACAGAGTCCCGGCGCCAAGCAAAAGCGTGCAGGCCGTCGAAACATCGGCTGCCCAAAGCGCCGCCAAGGTGGTTCCTGAAAGAATCGGGTCCAGGCTCATGATGATCTTCGGCAATGCCATCGTGGCTTTAATATCAGGATAGGCAACCCGCGCCGCCAGCCCCATCAGTGCACACAGAAACCCGATCGGGAAAATGATTAATGCGCCGAGCAAATAGCCATTGCGGGCCGCCTTGCCGTCTTTTGCGCCGCAGGCAATCTGCACCGGGCCTTGCGCCGTGATTGTCTGCGTAATCATCACGACCAGCCAGCCGACGACTGTTGCCAACCCTAGACCACCGACCGGACCGAACCAATCTGTACCCGGCGGTAATTTCGCAGCGATCATGGCGACGCCGCCCTGCTGAGAAACGGTCATATAGGTCCCGGCAACTACACCGACGTAGATCAGTATCACGCTTACAATATTGGACAAGCCAGACGACCAAAGTCCACCAATCAGCGTGATGCCGATAAATACAACCGCGCTGATGATCATGCCGTTCTGGAAGGAAAAATACTCCGGCAACAATGATGACAGGATTGCGCCGCCAGCCAGATACTGCAGCGCCGTAATCACCATCTGAATGATAATCAGTCCAATTACTGCAATCACGCGGCCTTTTTTATCATAATAGCGTTCAAACAATTCGGGAACGGTTGTACAGTTCATTTCCCGGTATTTCGCTGCAGCAACCAGACCCATCACGAGGGCCCCTGCTGACCAGGCCGCATTGTACCAGCCAGCTGCCATCCCGGTAGAAAAAGCGTTTTCGGCAACCCCAATCGTTGAGGCAGCGCCGATTGCCAGGCCCGCCACATTCACCGCCACCAACCATGGCCCCATTCTGCGACCGGCAAATAAAAAATTATTGCTGCCATTGGCTGCCAACCGTTTTGCATAGAAACTGATGCCAAACAATACCGCGATGTAGAGAACAATGATAGCTAATTGAATCGACACGCTTACACTCTCCTACCCTTCTACTCTGATGCTCTTTTACTTATTTCAATCCCATTGCCGGCACACTGACGCTGAGCAAAAAAAAGCAACACCCGGCTAGGGGTGTTGAATCTCCTTTCACCATCCTGCCATGCTCAGCCAGCCAACTATCGCGGAATACCGCCATGCTACGCTATCCATCCTACCAGACGCTTTTCCAGGTGTCAACGCCCCACAGTCAAAATGCAGGACCAGCTGCCGGGAACGACGAACATTAAAATGCAAGAAACAAATTCGACGAAAGTGAGGCAACCAGCATGTCTAAAGCAACTCGATTCCTGGCCATAGTCTTCTTGACGCTCATCGTCTTCATACTCGTGATGCTGCCCATGCCCGCGACACACGCCGCCGATCCGATAAAAATAGTCATTCCGGCAATCGTCGATAAGTCGGGCTATCGCAGCGCTGAATTAAACGCTGCTTTGCTGGCCAAACTGCGCAGTCAATTTCGCTTTCCCAAATATGAAATATTATCTGTCAACGGTCTAAGTTCAGACCCAGATCGACCGACTTTGGAAAAAAGTGCGCTGGATAATGCAGCCGGCGGCGTTGTCACCTTGGAGATCACCCGGTTGAGCAATCGACTGCAAAGCGGATTTTTTGATGATGAAACCTATGAAGCCACTTCAGTTACGTTGACATTGACCTATTTCAACAAAGAAAGCGGCCAATACGGCAAACTAACTGCAGATCGCGCCAAAACGGAAATAGCCAGTGTTTATAGCGGCCCCGTTACGTTGTCAGTGGCAACACTGGAAGAACTGTTAAATCAGCTGGACAAAGTATTTCCCCGTCAGTTTCCTGGCCCGCGTTATTAATCACTACAACAAATATTTGATATACACCCAGGACAGGTTGATGGCGCAGGCAAAATATACATAGCCCCAACCCCAAGTCATCTTTAATTGCCAAGGCAAGCGGGAACGAAGATAATCTACAGTCGATAAACCGCAACCAAGCAGTATCGCAACCACACAGGCGCCGAGCAGACTGCGGGTGAAAAACACTCCGGCCAAAAACAATAACATCGCCTGACGAAAACAGTCAGCCAACTGCGCCACTGCAAGTAAGGGACCGGTAAAAATCTTGTCCAGTTCCAGTTTGCCTGACTCGTAGGTGACATATAACAGGGAACCCCACAGAAATGGCAACTCAATAACCAGCGGTCGCAGCGAAGCTTGCCCAGGGTCAAGCAGAAAACTGCCGGCAGTCAGGCCGACACCAGTCCCAATCAAAAGCAAGATCGGCTGGCATGTCAAGAAAGCAAGCCATTTGCTATTGTCAGCCATTCCGCCGGCACAGACCTGGCGGGTCGTGCCAACCGTGATTACAATCAAAATCGTGATCGCCTGGAAAAATAAAGCCGCCACTATATTCATTTGCAGCACCAACACACCCACTGCCAACAAACTGAATGCCAACTGCAACAGGCTGGCAATCGCCAGCTTTTCTTCAGGTGAGCTCAATCCCTGGCGGAGCAATTGACGAAACTCAATAAATGGCTGCAATAAAGAAGGCTCGGGGCTACCTGCCAGTCTAGCCTTTAATTTATCGGCAACTCCGGCTATCAAGCCTGACACAAAAGGGATTGCGACAACAATTGCGATAACCAAGGCCAAACGAGCAAAGTCCATTCCCAATAAAACCGTCACCGAATCACCACCTCAAACATCAGGATAATCAATGCCCCGCCAATGACTGTCGCATATAGTTGGGTCCGGGGAGCATCGGGAAATAAAGATAGAATTGACCGCGTTGGAAAATGCAGTACCGGAATGGAAACCTTTTCCGGCTGTGGTTCAGGCAATGACGACGGTACGGACAGCGCATCAGCTGTTTTATTTATTTCTGCCGGGTTCGCAAAGACTTCAGTTACTGCAGCTTCACTTTCGCCAGTTTCACCTACAGGAAGCGCATCAATCACTTCGCCGTCTTTAACTTCAATAGCTTCAGGCAATTCAGCAATACCAACGATTTCTGCCGTGTTTTTCAAGGCTGGTCGGCCTGCAAGCCAGCGCAACCAGAGCCAGCCGGATACAACAACAGCAATGATCGCTGTAAACAGCCAAAACGGATTGATGCCGGAAAAATCACGGATCAGAAAATCGGCCGCGTCGCCTTGCGCAATATCGCTGAATCGCCGGTAATTTTCCTTGAGAACCGGCGTGA
>CAZFSM010000009.1:150384-152109 GCA_964521625.1 uncultured Veillonellaceae bacterium
TCGCCTTGCGCAATATCGCTGAATCGCCGGTAATTTTCCTTGAGAACCGGCGTGATCAGGAAATTGGTCAGCGGCACTAAAAACAAGCCCGACACAACAACGCCGGCGGCCATTCCTAACTGCGGCCACATAAACAGCGGGTCAATTTTCGTTGTTCCATCATTTGGGCTGAAACCATCCAGCCGCTTACCGATAAAACGGGCCCATACCAGCAGTGAAAAAACACTGCCGGCGATAATCAGCATTAACGCCGCCGGATTATGCATAGCTGCCGCGAAAGCGGTCCATTGCATCAGAGGAATACCAAATGGCGGCATCACCATAGCCAGCGCCGCCAGCAAAGTCAGCCCGGCAGAAAGTCGCGACGGCGAATTCCCCCCAGCGCAAAAAAACAGCAGAGCTTTTGTGATTCCATGCAATACGACAAGCAGAAGCGATGCATAAATTGCCTGCAGATTTGCCAGGCAAGCTAATGCAATCGTCAATCCCGCCGTGGAAATCGTGGAAAAAGTAAAAATACGCTTAACATCATGTTGCATCAACGCCAGCAGCGCTGCCGCCGCAAAAGAAAAGGCGCCGATAATCACCAAAATTCGGGCTAACCAGGTATTCATATACAAGGGCGATAGCCGCAAAATCAAATAGAGACCTGCATTGACCAGTGTTACCGATTGCAGCAGCACCGACCCCGGTAGTGGAGCCGTTGTGGCGCGCAGCAATCCCGCCTGAAACGGGAATTGCGATGCAGAGACCAATCCGGCCAGAATAAAGCAAGTCAGCGGCCCGATTAACAGCGTAGCTTCGCTAAATAGCAATAGCTCGGAAATTGTCAGGGTCTGCGCAATCGGTTTTAGCCAGATCGCTGCCGCTAAAAAGCTGATTCCACCAAATAACTGCTGCCTGACAAAACTACGGCCGTTTTTCAGCGCAGCTTCAGTACGGTCATGCGCAATCAGGATAAAGCCGCAACCAATAATAACCTGCCAAAAAAACAGCAGCCACATTAAATGATCGGTTAATACCAAACCATTCATTGCTGCGAACATAATGGTTGCCGCTGCCAAGAACAGCGGTTTGCGGTTAGGGCCCGCGCTGCGCCGACGTTCATGCATATCGAGATACCGAAATGCGAAGATCAGAGTCAGTGAGCCAACACCATTGATCAACAGCAACATTAATATAGACAGATGATCCAGCAAAAATAGCCCGCCCGGGGTGTCAGAACCGGTCTGAAACCCCAGCCAGCCCAACATTGCCACCTGGCAAGCGACCAAAATCGAACTCAGCCGACTTTGCCATAATCCGCTCAGATAGGTTATAACAGCCAGTGCTAACAAATTTGCCCCGATAACCAGCGGCAAGTCCAGAGCGGCAAGGCCGCCCGGCATTGGAAAACTGCCATTACGCAATACAACGGACCAGCCGGTGGCCAACACCAGGCCTCCAGCCATAAAAAAAACAGCGCCCTTCTGCAGCAAGGTGTTCCTATTCTGCAAAAAGAATGCGGCAACCATGATCGGCAGGCCGACCAGCAATCCTATGAGGTAAAACAACAAACATACTCCCCCGTCTTGCAGTGTACTCTGACCTAAGTCCAGTTTTATTATAATTACTGATTTATAAACTATTTGACACCCCAAACCGAAAATCCTGCCCGCCGGAACATGGTGGTGTCAATAACTTGAGAAAATGTCACCGGTAAAACAGGTTAATTATCGCGTGAAA
>CAZFSM010000010.1:0-132978 GCA_964521625.1 uncultured Veillonellaceae bacterium
CTGATGTTTATTTTGACTTATGTGGTCAACCACACCAAGGTAGGCAAGGCCATGCGGGCCGTATCTTTTGATACGGACGCCGCGCGTCTGATGGGAATCAATGTGGACCGGATCATTTCCTTCACGTTTGCGATCGGTTCAAGCTTGGCGGCTGCAGCGGGGATATTGGTCGGGATTTATTACAACTCGATCGATCCTTTAATGGGAATCATGCCAGGCCTAAAAGCTTTTGTCGCGGCTGTGCTTGGCGGTATCGGCGTAATCCCAGGGGCAATGGTCGGCGGAATTTTGCTCGGAGTGATCGAAGCGCTGGTCAGTGGCTTTTTGTCCTCCACGTTCCGCGATGCGGCAGCCTTTATCATTCTGATCGTAATTCTTTTGTTTAGACCGGCCGGATTGTTTGGTAAGAACATCCGGGAGAAAGTGTAGGTGAGGTTGCGATGAGGACAAAGGTTAAACGCGATTTGCTCGGGGTTGTGGGAAGCATTGCCCTATATGCAATCCTGATGGCGCTGATTGAAAGCGAATTCATTGGCGCGTTCTGGCAATTGAATATCGTGCTGATTTGCATCAATATCATCTTGGCAGTAAGTTTGAACTTGATTACCGGTTTTACCGGTCAGTTTTCGATTGGTCATGCTGGATTCATGGCAGTAGGCGCCTACATGTCGGCGGTATTCACCGTCAAGCTGGGATTGCCCTATATTTCAGGGATACTGGCCGGAGCCGGCGCGGCAGCAATACTTGGCTTCGCCATCGGCTTGCCGACACTGCGACTCAAAGGCGACTACCTGGCGATTGCCACACTCGGTCTGGGTGAAATCATTCGAATCACGATTCTGAATATTCCTTATGTCGGCGGTGCTTCCGGGTTGATGGGGATTCCCCGTTATACGTCGTTTACCTGGGCATTTTTGCTGATGGTTATTACCGTATTGTTTATCAAAAACTTCATCAACTCCAGTCATGGTCGGGCGTGTATCTCGATCCGTGAGAATGAAATAGCGGCGGAAGCGATGGGTGTGGACACAACCAAATACAAGGTCATTGCATTCACAATCGGCGCCGCATTCGCCGGTGTGGCCGGAGGCCTGTTTTCCCACTACTTTTACATCGCCCATCCGGCCTCGTTTACCTTTATGAAATCGTTTGACATTTTGACGATGGTAGTGCTCGGCGGCATGGGAAGTATTACCGGCTCCATCACTACCGCGATCCTGTTGACATACCTTTCCGCTGAACTGGCGAGTTATCCAGAATGGCGCATGGTCATTTATGCATTATTGTTGATTGTGTTGATGATTTATCGTCCACAGGGACTGTTTGGCAATAAAGAGCTTAGTTTAAAAATGTTCAGCCGAATCCTGGGAGGTGACAAACGTGGCGCTACTCAAAATAAATAAGTTAACCAAAGAGTTCGGCGGACTCAAAGCGGTTGCCAACTTCAACATCGAAATTAATGAAGGTGAACTGATCGGCCTGATTGGACCGAATGGCGCCGGAAAAACTACCGCCTTTAACTTGATGACTGGCGTTTACGAACCGACTTCCGGTGAAATGACGTTTGACGGCAAAAGTTTGTTGGGGTTGAAACCCTATGAAGTGACCCAGCGAGGAATCGCCCGTACGTTTCAGAACATTCGCCTATTTTCGGATCTATCGGTATTGGACAATGTTAAAATTGCTTATCATTTTCATGTGAAATACGGACTACTTGAGTCGGTCACACGGCTCGGCCGCTATTATTCCGAGGAAGATACCATCGAGCAAAAGGCGCTGGAATGTCTGAAAATGTTCAAACTGGATGATCGACGCGACGAAATTGCCAAGAACCTTCCCTACGGTGAGCAACGCCGACTGGAAATTGCCCGCGCGTTGGCGGCGCAGCCCAAATTGCTGTTGCTCGACGAACCGGCGGCCGGGATGAATCCGCAGGAAACCCATGAGTTGATGGAGATGATTCGATGGATTCGCGATGAGCTTAAACTGACCATTCTACTGATTGAACATGACATGAGCCTGGTTATGGGTGTATGCGAGCGAATTTATGTTCTGGATTACGGCAGCATTATCGCCGAAGGAACTCCCGCGGAAATTCGAAATAATCCCTGTGTTATCGAGGCATACCTCGGTGAGGAGGTTTGTTGATGCTTAAGGTCGAAAACATTAATGTATATTATGGTGCGATTCATGCGCTCAAAGGAATCAGCGTCGATGTCAAGGAAGGCGAAATTGTTACGCTGATTGGTGCCAACGGCGCAGGCAAGAGTACGATCCTGCGAACCATTTCTGGGTTACTGCGAACCAAGAGCGGCAATATCTTGTTTGAAGGAAACTCGGTTGCCTCGATGGCGGCGGAGGAGATTGTCAAAAAAGGCATTAGCCAAGTGCCAGAGGGCCGTAGAATTTTCGCCAACATGACGGTGGAAGAAAACTTGGAGTTGGGCGCTTATATCCGTAGCGACAAAGCCGGTATTCGCAAGGATATCAAGAAGGTGTTCGAACGCTTTCCCCGGTTGGGTGAACGCCGAACTCAAGTCGCCGGGACCCTGTCCGGCGGTGAACAGCAGATGCTGGCCATCGGACGAGGCCTGATGAGTCAACCCAGGCTGTTGCTGCTTGATGAACCGTCAATGGGCTTGGCGCCGCTGCTGGTTAAAGAAATTTTCTCGATTATTAAAGAGATCAACGCTAGCGGGACCACGATTCTACTAGTGGAGCAAAACGCGAATATGGCGCTTTCGATAGCGCATCAAGCTTATGTTCTGGAAACAGGCAGGATCATCTTATCGGGCCCGGCCAAAGAACTGGCGGAAAGCGAAGAGGTCCGCAAAGCCTATTTGGGCGGATAAAGCAATACTATTCAAACTGAAAGGGGCGAAGAAAAATGTTTGTTGTAAAGCGAATGACTCCCAACCCCAAAGTGATTGAATCGACCGCAACCATAGCTGATGCATCAGAAATGATGAGAAAGAACAAGATCCGGCGACTGCCGGTAGTGGATGACGGACGCCTGGTGGGCATCGTAACCGATCGCGACCTCCGGTCCGTATCACCGTCGCCCGCAACAACATTGTCGATATTTGAATTGAACTATTTGCTGGGAAAGATGCATGTAAAAGATATTCTGCACAAAGACGTGGTTACGATCGATGTCGGCGCCACGATTGAAGAAGCTGCGCTAACCATGTCGAATCATCACATCGCCGGCCTCGTCGTGGTTGATGTCATCGGTACGGTCGTCGGAATTATCACCGAAACCGACATTTTCAACAGCTTTGTCGAAGTCATGGGGCTAAAAGAAGGGAAAATCCGTTTCACATTCAGCGTATCAGACCAGGTTGGTGTTTTGCATGAAATCACCGGCGTGTTCAAAGACCTAAACATCAATATCAGCAGTCTGGCCAGCTACACAACCGATGCAGGACCCGGCGAACTGATCATTCGCTTTAATACTCAAGACACCAAGCAACTGATCGAAAAATTGACCGCAATCGGCTATCCTCCCCAACACACGGTGCAAATCGGTTAACCACAGATTGGCGACAGGATTTCCAAAAGCAGGTTCGCTTGAACCTGCTTTTTTTTTGCGAACAGGACCGGAAGTGTTGTACAATAAGAAACAGATTAGGACTTGCGTAACGAGCGGGAAGGAGGTCGTCCGGCATGAAACTCACAGACTTCACCAAACGCGGCGGGTGAGCTGCTAAAATAGGGCCGGGCGCCCTGTCCGACGTATTGGCAAAATTGCCGAAAATTCATGACCCTCGGGTGTTGATTGGGATCGATACTTCCGATGATGCCGGCGTATACCTGCTCAACGAAGAAACAGCGCTGATCCAGACTCTGGACTTTTTCACACCCATCGTGGACGATCCCTATTTGTTTGGACAGATTGCGGCAGCGAATAGTTTGAGCGACGTGTACGCCATGGGCGGAAAACCGGTTACCGCAATGAATATCGTCACCTTCCCTGTTTGTAAGCTGTCGGCTGATGTTTTGCTGGCGATTCTCAGCGGCGGGCAACAAAAAATTGCCGAAGCTGGCGCCGTAATGGTCGGCGGGCATACGATCGACGATGATGAGCCCAAGTATGGGCTTAGTGTAACCGGAATTGTTCACCCCTCAAAAATATTAGCCAACGCAGGGGCACAACCCGGTGATGCATTGATCCTAACTAAGGCCATCGGGACCGGTGTGCTTTATACTGCCATGCGGGCTGACCTGTTTCCCGCCGGCGTCGCCGCCGCGGCTCAAAGCATGGCGCAACTGAATCGTTATTCGGCGGAAATCATGGCCCATTATCCGGTGCATGCTTGTACCGACATCACCGGGTTTGGTTTGTTAGGTCATGCTTATGAAATGGCTGCTGCCAGCGAAGTCGATTTCGAACTGAACAGTTCGATGGTCCCTCTTTTGCCGGAAGCAACAGAAGCGGCGGGAATGGGTTTGGTTCCGGCCGGTGCTTACGCCAACCGTGAATATTTGACTTCGATTGAGTTTTGCCCTACGGTGCCTGTCGCACTGCAAGCTTTGCTGTTTGACCCTCAAACCTCCGGCGGTTTGCTGATCAGTTTGCCAGCTGATCAGGTGGATGCTGCCCTGCAAGATATACGGGCTGCGGGATCTTCAGTTGCTGCATGCATCGGCAAGGTGAACCGTAAAGGAAAGGGGCGTATCGATGTCTATTGAAACAAAGACAAACCGAACGGAACTCGATTGTAGGGGACTAGCTTGCCCGCAACCGGTAATTTTGACCAAGAAGGCGTTGGAGCTATTACCTGCAGAACTAACGGTGCTGGTGGATAACCTGGCGGCGAAAGAAAATGTAGCCAAATTTGCCGCAGCTAACGGATATGGTGTGAGTATCGAAAGCATTGGGGGGCTGTTTCAGGTGCGATTGGTCGGCGGGGCTGTCGCTGTATCCTCTGTATCAAAGCCAATGGCTCTGCCGGTGAGTGACGCTGCCATGTTTTTGATTACACGTAATACATTAGGTAGCGGTAGCGATGAACTGGGGGCAATTTTGATGAAATCGTTTTTTGTTTCTTTACTGGAACTGCCACACCCCCCCGGGGCAGTTATGCTGTTGAATAGTGGTGTATATCTGGCTACCGAAAGTTCACCAGTGCTGGCTGCACTGCAGGAACTGTCGCAACGCGGAGTTTCTGTCATGGTCTGCGGCACCTGCCTTGATTATTTTTCACTCAAGGAGAAACTGGCGGTCGGCAGCGTAACGAACATGTATTCAATATTGATGGAGCTAACAGGACCTGGGCGCACGATTACCTTATGAACCGACTCATCGTTTTTGAATCGATTCATCAGGCGCTGCATGCCGAAAAAACTTTGTGCCAAGCCAAGCTGTGTTTCGAACTATACCCAACCCCGCGTGAAATTTCGGCCAGTTGCGGGCAAAGTATCCTATTGGCGGAAACGGATGTAGTAACAGCAATTGAAATTATTTCCCGGGAAATAATAAACTATCGCGGAGTGTATGCCGCAGATTTTCAACAGCGGATTTTCGAAAAACTGGATTAACGGCAACAGTTGAAGGAAGGGATCTTAAATGCCGCTAAAACTGGAAATGGGCGATGTCGCCAAAATGAAAAAGGCGCACCCTTGCGGCTCGGATCGCTGGGAAATAGTCCGCACCGGCATGGATATCGGCATAAAATGCCTGGGTTGCGGTCGCCGCGTGATGGTGCCGCGACCGAAATTTGAGAAAGCGATCAAATCGATGGAACCGAAAAAGGAGAAGCAAGAATGAGTACATCCCTGGAAGTTGGTATTGTTGGGCTACCCAATGTTGGTAAAAGCACTTTGTTTAATGCAATAACCAAAGCCGGCGCCGAAGCGGCAAACTACCCGTTCTGTACGATCGAGCCGAATGTCGGAATTGTTGAAGTGCCGGATGAACGGCTCTGGGTTTTGTCCAAGATGTTTAATCCGCAAAAAACAACAGCGACCGCAATGAAATTCGTCGACATTGCCGGCCTCGTCAAAGGAGCGTCCACAGGCGAAGGCCTTGGCAACAAATTCTTGGCCCACATCCGTGAAGTTGATGCCGTACTGCAGGTCGTGCGATGTTTTGTCGATCCCAACGTCACCCATGTTGAAGGCGGCATCGATCCGATTCGTGACATCGAGATCATCAACACCGAACTGTGTCTGGCAGACATTGAGACGGTGGAAAAGCGGATTGGTAAATCGGGACGACTGTTGAAAAGTGGTGACAAAAAAATTCTCGGCGAACTCGATTTGTTGAAAAAAGTGCTGAATGACTTGTCCAATGGCAAACCGGTGCGTCGGCAGGGGCTGTCCGAAGAAGATATTGAATCACTGCGCGATATGAATCTGCTGACGCTGAAACCGATCATGTATGCGGCGAATGTTGGCGAAGATGAAGTCGGCGAAGGCGTGGACAATGCCGGGGTTGAAATTATCCGGCAGTACAGCCGGGAAGAAAATTCGGAAGTTGTTGTGATCTCTGCCCGGATCGAAGCGGAAATCGCCGAACTGGACGCAGAAGAAGCCGCCACATTTCTGGCTGACATGGGCTTGCCGGAAAGTGGGTTGACGCAACTGATCAAAGCGGCCTATAAGCTTTTGGGACTGATGCATTTCTTTACAGCCGGCGAGCCGGAAGTCAGAGCCTGGACAATAAGGCGCGGCACCAAGGCGCCGCAGGCGGCAGGAAAAATCCACACAGATATCGAACGCGGCTTTATCCGGGCTGAAATTGTCAGTTTTGACGACCTGGTTGCCTGCGGCAGTCAGCCAGCAGCCCGTGAAAAAGGCCTGGTCCGGCTGGAAGGCAAAGAATATATAATGAAAGACGGCGACGTGGTTTATTTCCGATTTAATGTATAACAATAAAGTTTAGGCTTGCTTTCGTGTAATGGTTGTTATAAAATAAATAAGCCTGAACACTCGGGCATTTACTCCCCTGCCCCCAAAAGGGGGCCGATAGTCCAAAGGAGGAGGTGAACCTGTTGAAAAAGTATGAACTCGTATTCATCATCAAACCGATGGAAGAAGAAGCACTGCAAGCGGTCATTGCCAAGTTTGAAGCGATGGTGACAAACAATGGCGGTGTGATGGAAAAAATCGACCGCTGGGGCAAACGTCGCCTGGCCTACCTGGTAAAAGATTTTACCGAAGGCTACTACTGCATCTTCCACTTCACCGGCACACCTGCGACGGTTGCTGAGCTGAATCGCGTGATGAAGATTACCGACGACATCTTGCGGCACATGATCGTAAAAGAAGATGAATAGTCGGGAGGCCTGAACCATGAACAAGGTGTTTTTATTGGGAAGATTGGTGCGTGATCCGGAAATACGGACAACGCAAAGCGGCAAGATGGTCACGTCGTTTACCCTGGCCGTTGATCGGTTTGGTGGCGGCAAAGACAATACCGACTTTATTTCCATCGTAACATGGGAAAAGTTGGCGGAGGTCTGCGGCAACAACTTGTCCAAAGGACAGCGCGCCATGGTCGAAGGGCGTCTGCAAATCCGCAGTTTCGAAGGCAAAGATGGCCAAAAGCGCTGGGTTACCGAGATTATTGCCCAGGCTGTGGAGTTTTTGGATCGCCGAGCTGCCGGAACAGCTGGTGGTAGTCCAGTTGCAGAAAACAATGTTTCGCACGACGCGGCAGCTCAGTTCGGTCACGATGTGGCGCCGGATGATGAGATTCCATTCTGATGTAAGGAGGGTTCAACATAGTGAGACGGGAAAAAGGAAGAAGACCCCGCAAAAAAGTTTGCAGCTTCTGTGTGGACAAGATCGAGTCCATTAACTATAAAGAAATCGGCCGCTTGCAACGCTATGTCAGCGAACGGGGCAAAATTCTCCCCCGCCGGATTTCCGGCAATTGCGCTAAACATCAGCGCCAAGTGACACTCGCCGTCAAACGGGCTCGCAGTATTGCGCTTCTGCCTTTCACGACGGAATAAGACGAAACGCAGGCACACGCGACAATAAAATGAGAGGCCGTTTTCGGTCGCTCATTTTTTTTTCAATCGGAACTGGCAAACATGGATCACTACAACGCAGCAGGAAACTTGCCCTTAGGTTGCGAATTCTTCCGTTAGTGAAATGAATGAGGTGAACCGATGAGTACAACCCATGTGCGACCTATGGTTGAAGGCGGAATCTTATCTGCTGTGGCCATTTTGTTTGCACTGATTAGTGTTTATATCCCTTTTATCGGTGCTTTCATCAACCTGATCTGGCCAGTGCCAATCATCTTGCTTGGCGTCCGGCACGGATACAAATGGAGCATTATGGCTACGACCGTGGCCGGCATCTTAATCGCCATCTTAGTTCATCCGCTACATGCCGTTGGCGTGGCGATCGGGTTTGGAATGACAGGAATCGTGTTGGGGCATTGTTTTCGCAAACAACTCTCCCCGGTTGTGACAGTATTGTTTGGCTCACTTGCTTCATTAACATCAAAGATCATCGTCCTGTCAATCAGCGCAGTTGTGTTGGGGATTAACCCGCTGGCTGACCATACGGAAGCGATGAGCCGGGCGGTGGATCAGGCGATCAACATTTATCGCAATTTTGGCATGAAAGAGGCGGAGCTGAATCAAGTCGCCGAAAGCATGAAAGGCATGCTTTCCTTGATGAAAATGATTTTGCCGGCTGGCTTTGTATTGGCTTCGGTTGTCGACACCTATCTCAACTTTTTGGTTGCCCGGGCGGTTTTACGGAAATTGGGGCAAAACTTTGCGGCATTTCCCCTGTTTCGCACCTGGCACTTTCCCTCGTTACTGCTTTATGCGTTTGTGCTTTCGATGGTGATGTTGTATTGGGGAAAAAGTCGCGAGATCGAATTGCTTAGTACAGCGGGAATCAACCTGCAGGTACTTAGCAGCATGCTGTTGATGATTCAGGGTGTGGCGGTCGCTTTCTTCTATGGAAAAAAACACGATGTGCCCAAAATCATTATGAGTGTATTTGTGCTTATGGTGTTTTCCAACAACTTCATTATGCAAATGATCGTATTCGCTGGCGCGTTCGACATCGTCTTTGATTTTCGCCGGTTGCGCAGGCCGACATCAACGCCGTCCGAAAACTCGGATTCAGGAGAATAAATCATGCAAGGGCGATGCTTCTGGCAGAAGGAAACAGTGTTTGCATTCCTGCTTGGTGGAGGACTGGTTGTGTCGCTGATGATGCAACCCTCTTATCTTACCGGGTTGTTGTTATTGTTGTTCGTTGTCTATGCTTGGCTGCGGAAGCGGAATCCTTGCTTGCCGGCTGCTTCGAGTTGTGCGGCTACCGTTCGCGCGTTGCCGGGTTCATTATCAGTTGCATTGCCGCATGCGGATAAAGCAGATACAATTGCATCCGGCTTGTCGGTCCGGGACGCGAATGATGCAGTTTTGGCGCTAATCCAGATCGATAACTTGGAAGATGTCTTGCAGGGGTTGGATGAGACGCAACGAAATGCACTGCAGACAGAAGCGCATCAGCACTTGATGGCTTGGTGCAATCGCTTGAACGGCTTCCTGCGAAAATATTCGGAAGGGATGTATCTGGGGATATTTTCCCGCCACGAACTTGACCGCATGATTTGCGATAAATTTGATATTCTGGATGAAATTCGGGCCCTGCGGGTGGGTAACCGAATCCCGGTTACCTTAAGTATGGGAATTGCCGCTAATGGCATGTCGATGAGCGAACGTGGCCAAAAGGCGCAGACGGGTCTTGACCTGGCGCTCGGGCGTGGCGGCGATCAGGCTGCGTTGTATTTGAACGATGAAGTGCAGTTTTATGGCGGTAAAGCTAAGGTCGTGGAAAAAAGCACTCGGGTAAAAGCCAGGGTGGTTGCTCATGCGATCAAGGAATTAATGCTGGAAGCAACCGATATTATGATCATGGGGCATGAAGGCGAAGATTTTGACAGCCTTGGTTCAGCGATGGGGGTATCCCGTATGGCTACCCACCTTGGCAAAACGGTGAATATCGTCGTGGGTGAAGTCGCGATGTCTTATGAAAAGCTGCAGGAGCTACTGCCTGACTATACAGAGTATGCAGGATTGTTTCTAACAGCGGCGCAGGCAGAACAGCGGATTACCGCCAAGACGCTACTGTTCATTGTCGATACGCACAGGGTATTTTTGACGGCAGCGCCTCAATTGCTGGAAAAAGTAGACCGGCGGGTTGTGATTGATCACCATCGGCGCTCGGAGGATTTTATTCCCAGTCCGATGATTGTCTACCTAGAGCCATCAGCGTCATCCACCAGTGAATTGGTTGCCGAATTGTTAACATACTTTGATGAAAAAATTGAATTGACCAGATTGGAAGCCTCTGCGCTTTATGCCGGCATTGTCGTTGATACAAAAAACTTTGCGGTCCAGACCGGAGTCAGAACCTTCGAAGCGGCGGCGTTTTTACGCCGATCCGGCGCCGATCCAGCCCTGGTCAGACATTTGTTCCGGTTTGATATGGAAACCTTAAAATTGCGGGCATTGATTCTAAGCGGGGCAGAAGTTTTGCGCAGCGGCGTAGTCATCGCAGTGTGTCCCTTTGAAGTGAAAAACGGCCAGATCATCGCCGCGCAATCAGCGGACACGTTGCTCAATATTGAAGGAATAATGGCAAGTTTTGTGTTGTGGCCGGCTGATGATGGTGTGGGAATCAGTGCCCGTTCCAATGGAGAAGTCAATGTTCAGGTGATCATGGAAGCCTTTAACGGCGGTGGGCATCAAACTGTTGCCGGAGCGCATATTCCCGGAGTTGACGTTATCGAGGCACGCCGTAGATTGGAAGCGGTAATCGCTGATTATATTGGGGAGGGAAAAGAATAATGAAAGTTGTTTTATTGCAAGATGTGAAAAAATTGGGGAAAAAAGGCGAAATAATGGAAGTGGCGGAAGGCTATGCTCGGAACTTTTTGATGCCGCAGAAATTAGCCGCTCAGGCTACGAAAGATACGTTGAATCAATTGCAGCAACAAAAAAGTGCGGCGGCGGATCGCCAGAAACGCCAATTAGAGGAAGCGAAACTGCTGGCTGCTCAACTGGGTGCGATTGAAGTAAAAGTTGTGGCAAAAGCCGGTGAAGGCGGGCGGTTGTTCGGCGCTATTACGACCAAAGATATTTCTGATGCTGCGAAAGCGCAACATGGAGTGGAACTTGACCGACGGAAGATGGAGTTTGCTGATCCGATCAAAAACTTGGGCAGCGCTACCGTTGTGATTAAAATACATCCAGAAGTAATTGCTGAAATTAAGATACAGGTGATAGGAGAATAATATAGAAGTGGCTCGCAATAAAGAAACGCAGGAAATAGTCGCAGAACAGACCGTAAAAGAAAAAAAAGTTCGCAAGGTGCGTGTTGCAAAACGCATTAGCGAACAGGACTTGCAGCGTTTTGCCGAAATCGGATTGGAAGCGGAAGCCGTGTTTAGTATGTGCGCCTCCATCTGGGGTCCGGACAAATTTGTTTTGCGCGCCAGCAAGTTTGGTGCACTGGATTTGATTCAATCCAGTGACTTGCCCGAACGAGTTTTGGCGCTGCAACGAATGGTCAAACAGGATCTAGCGATAGATAAATTGCCAACTATGGATGAAATCCCCGATATCATGGAAGAAATCCTAAATGATTTGGCAAACCAAATAGCACGCAACAACATGGAAGAGAATATAGAAAAGAAAATCTCGAAAAAGATGGAAGAACGACATCAGGAATTCATCCAAGAAATTCGCATGCAGATTCTTAAAGAGGAATCAAACGTCGAAACACCCCAGAGCCAAAAGAAGCTGGAAAAACTTATCGAGCTCGATCAAAAAGGTTTAATGCGCTCGATGAATGAAATTCTCCGTCCGGTCAAACTGGACGAGATTGTCGGCCAGGAACGCGCTGTGGAAGTGCTGCGTTCCAAACTGGCGTCTCCCTATCCCCAGCATCTGATTATGTATGGTCCGCCCGGCGTGGGGAAAACGACAGCAGCCCGCTTGGTGCTGGAAGAAGCCCGCTCGCTCGAATATACGCCGTTCAAGGATGACGCTCCTTTTGTCGAGGTCGATGGCAGTACCTTGCGCTGGGATCCGCGAGACATTACCAATCCGCTGCTCGGATCGGTGCATGATCCTATTTATCAGGGCGCACGTCGCGACTTGGCCGAAACTGCAGTGCCGGAACCGAAGCCAGGTTTAGTTACGGATGCGCACGGCGGGATTTTGTTCATTGACGAAATTGGTGAAATGGACCCAATGCTGCTCAACAAGTTGCTAAAGGTACTTGAAGATAAAAGAGTGTTTTTTGATTCGGCCTATTTTGACGAGTCAGATCCCAATGTGCCGGAGTATATCAAAAAACTGTTCAAAGACGGTGCTCCGGCCGATTTCGTGCTGATTGGCGCTACGACCCGTGATGCGGCAGAGATTAATCCGGCCTTGCGTTCCCGATGCGCCGAAGTCTATTTCGAGCCACTCACGCCCAAGCAGATAGAAGTGATTGTGACCAACGCGGCCAGTCGTTTGAACGTCCGAATGGACGCAACCGTACCGCCGCTGATCAGCGAATATACGGTGGAAGGCCGAAAAGCAGTCAGCTTGCTGGCGGACTCCTACAGTCTATCCATGTATCGTCGTGGGAAAACAAAACGCTCCAAACCGGTGATCAGTCGCGAAGATGTATTCCATATTTTGCAGGTTAGCCGGCTGACTCCCTATGTTAATCGCAAAGCTTCAGCCGACTGGGAGATCGGAAAAATCTTTGGGTTGGGCGTTTCCGGTTACCTGGGGTCTGTCATTGAAATCGAAGCGGCTTGCTTTCCTGCGGCCCAAAAAGGTAAAGGGTTAATTCGATTTAATGATACGGCCGGCAGTATGGCCAAGGATTCCGTGTTTAACGCAGCGGCATTGGTCCGCCAGATTACCGGCCAGGATCTGGCCAAATATGATATTCATGTCAATGTAATCGGTGGCGGGCAAATTGATGGCCCGTCAGCGGGCTTGGCCATCGTAAGTGTTTTGATATCCGTAATTACCAATCAGCCGTTGCGGCAAGATGTTGCGGTGACTGGCGAAGTATCAATCCGGGGCAAACTGAAAGCAGTCGGCGGCGTGTTTGAGAAAGCTTATGGCGCGAAACAGGCCGGAGTAAAAACAATGGTGATCCCCAAGGAAAATGAAAAAGATATTCCGGCTGATCATCTGGGACTCTCTGTAAAACCCTTGGAAAATGTAAAAGAAGCCTTGGCGATTTTGTTTGGCAAAGCGTACAACAAAGGAGAGGACTTTAATGCTGGATAGGGTTCCGCCGCAAAATATCGAAGCCGAACAATCCGTTCTGGGGTCGATATTGATCGAGCAAAGTGCGATTGCCAAAATATCCGACATTCTTCAACCGGAAGATTTTTACCGGGAAGCGCACAAAATGGTATATCGTGCAGCGATGATATTGTTCGAACGTGGCGAGGCTATTGATTTCATTACGGTAATCGACACTTTGCGTCGGGAAGAGAGTCTGGAACGGGCTGGCGGGATTTCCTATATAACTTCACTAGCCAATGGGGTTCCAACGGCAGCTAATATTGTTTTTCATGCCAAAATAGTACAAGAGAAAAGCTTGCTGCGACGACTGATTCATGCGGCAACCGATATAGCGGCTCTGGGATACGCTGAAACGGAAGAAGTGGAACGGGTACTGGATCGGGCCGAGCAAAAAATCCTCGAAGTTGCCACCCGTAAAATTGGTCAAGATTATGCTCCGATCAAAGAAATCATTTTCAGTACATTGGACAAGATCGATGAAATGCACAAAGCCAAAGGCGGCATTACCGGACTGTCCACCGGTTTTACCAATCTCGATAAATTGACAGGCGGTTTTCAGCGCTCCGATCTTATTTTGATCGCAGCTCGTCCCAGTATGGGGAAAACCGCATTTGTTTTGAATGTAGCCCAACATATGGCAACACGCGATAAAAAATCCGTGGCGATTTTCAGCCTGGAAATGCCGCGCGAACAGCTGGCTATGCGTATGATGTGCGCCGAAGGTTTAATTGACAGCCAGCGGTTTCGTACTGGTGCGATGAGTAGCGAAGAGTGGAAAAACTTAGTTGATGCAGCGGACCGATTGTCTGCATCGCCGATGTTCATCGACGACACTGCCGGTGTCAATGCGGTGGAACTCCGCAACAAAGCTCGCCGTATCAGCAAAGAGCATGGTCTGGATTGCATCATTATTGACTATCTGCAGTTGATGGATGGCGGCGCGCATAGCCGAATCGACAATCGGCAACAGCAAATATCCGATATTTCGCGTTCGCTTAAGGCGTTGGCCCGTGAGCTGCAAGTGCCGGTTATTGCCTTGTCGCAGCTCAGTCGCGGTCCGGAGAGCAGAACTTCCCGCAAACCGATGTTAAGTGACCTGCGTGAATCCGGATCCTTGGAACAGGACGCCGACATGGTCGCCTTCTTATACAGGGAAGATTATTACAACCCGGAAACAGAAAAAAAGAACCTTACTGAGCTGATCATTGCCAAGAACCGTAACGGCCCTACCGAGACGGTGGAGCTTTACTTCCATAAAAACTTTACTCGTTTTACCGACTACTCTCCCCGCACAGATTGATCGAACGTTTTATTGTCATTTCGATTAAACATTCGGGTTTATATTGACAGGGTGGCGGTCAGATAGTAAGATAAAGAGGGACAAAACGCGGCGTTTGTCTTTCTTTTTGCGAAAAATCGTGATAATCGTGAAGTAGTGCGGGAGCGTGCGAAGATGAAACAGTATGATGTAATTATCATTGGCGCAGGGCCGGCGGGGATTTTTGCCGCACTGGAAATGGTCGAGAGCGGCCTGGAAGTTTTATTGCTGGAAAAAGGGCGTGACATTGGTTCGCGGGCCTGTCCTATCCATGCCAAAGGCAGCAAAAAATGCGTGCATTGCAAGCCTTGCGGCATTTTGTGCGGCTGGGGAGGCGCTGGCGCCTATAGCGACGGTAAACTCACACTGACGACAGAGTTTGGCGGCATGCTTGATCTCTATATGGAAAAACTGGCGCTGATGTCGATGATTGATTACATCGACAGTATTTATCTTAAATTCGGTGCGACGCAGACTGTATACGGCGATGATAACAAGGAGGCAGTCCGCAAAATTCAAAAAGATGCGGCATCTGCCGATTTGGCATTGATCCCAGCCCGCATCCGGCACCTTGGGACTGATAAGTGTTTTGAAATTCTTAAGTTGATGCGAGATTATCTGAGCGATAAATGCACGATCTGCACCAGTGACGGAGTGGCGGAGATAATCGTTGAGGATGGCCGCTATGTGGGTGTGGAAACAACCCGCGGTGAAAAGATTTACAGTAAATATCTGATTGCAGCGCCGGGCCGCGAAGGCGCCGAATGGTTCACAACGCAGGCGGCAAAAATGGGCTTGGATATGATCACTAATCCGGTCGATATTGGAGTGCGCGTTGAAGTGCCGGCTGTTGTCATGGAACAGATCACCGATGTTGTTTATGAGTCCAAACTGGTTTACTATACAAAGTCGTTCGATGACCGCGTGCGCACCTTCTGCATGAACCCCTACGGCGTGGTGGTTGCAGAGAATAATGCCGGATTGATTACGGTCAATGGGCATAGTAATGCGGAAAAAACTTCGGAAAATACCAATTTTGCTATTCTCGTTTCAAAAAGTTTTACCGAACCATTCAAAGAGCCGATTACGTATGGAAAATCGATTGCTAAACTGGCTAATCTGCTCAGCGGTGGAGTTATCGTTCAGCGCCTGGGTGATCTTAAGGCGGGCCGGCGTTCCACCGAGGAACGGATTGGCCGTGGTTTGGTCACACCGACGATGAAAGATGCGACCCCCGGTGATTTGAGCCTGGTCCTGCCGTACCGGCATCTGACAGCGATTGTCGAAATGCTGGAAGCGTTGGACAAGGTGGCGCCGGGAGTCGGCTCCAGGCATACATTGTTATATGGAGTTGAAGTCAAGTTTTACTCGTCACGGCTCCATCTTTCCAACGCGTTGGAGACCCAGATTCCTAACTTCTTCGCTGTTGGCGACGGAGCGGGAGTAACCCGGGGCTTGGCGCAAGCCTCTGTATCCGGGGTCATGGTGGCCCAAGAGATTAAAAAACGTGAAAAAAGCTGCGAGGGGGAAGCCCAATGATTGAACGTTACACTTATCCTGAGATGGGACGAATCTGGACTGATGAAAATGAGTTTCAGACGATGCTTGACATTGAAATCCACGCCTGTGAAATTATGGCGGAACTCGGTGAAGTTCCAGCTGCGGCGGTGCCAGTGATCAAAGAGCGGGCCAAGTTTTCCGTGGCGCGGATTCGCGAGATAGAAAAAGAGACCCGTCATGACATCCTTGCGTTTTTACAGTCGGTGGCGGAAAATGTCGGCGATGAAGCAAAGTATATTCACCTGGGCCTGACTTCGAGCGACGTGAAGGATACGGCGCTCGGTGCAATGATGAAACAGGCTTGCGCTATCCTGATGAAAGACCTGGAACAATTTCATGCCGTACTTAAACGTCGGGCGGCTGAACACAAGCATACAGTCATGATCGGGAGAACCCATGGGATTCATGCCGAACCGATTACGCTGGGCCTGAAATTCGCCCTGTGGATGGATGAGACAGAACGCAATATAGAACGCCTGAAGCGGGCGCAAACGGCAGTTGCTGTAGGTAAGTTGTCCGGAGCTGTGGGCACATACTCCAATATTGATCCCCGGGTTGAAATTTATGTATGCGAAAAAATGGATTTGACGCCGGCCCGGCTTGCTACTCAAGTCATTCAACGCGATCGGCATGCCGAATTCATGACGACCCTCGCGATCATCGCCAGTTCGCTGGACAAATTCGCGACTGAAGTCCGCAATCTTCAACGTACCGATATCCGGGAAGTGGAAGAATTCTTCCATCCGGGACAAAAAGGCTCTTCGGCCATGCCGCACAAACGGAACCCGATCACCTGCGAACGGGTGGCCGGTCTGGCTCGGGTAGTTCGCGGCAACGCACTGGCGGCGATGGAAAATGTCGCGCTGTGGCATGAGCGGGATATCACCCATTCTTCCGTGGAACGGGTCATTTTGCCGGACAGTACGATTTTGCTTGATTATATGTTGCGTATTTTCACCAATATCGTCGATAAATTACTGGTGTATCCAGATGCGATGCAAGCAAATATGGAAAAAACCGGCGGCTTGATTTTCAGTCAACGGGTAATGCTGGCGCTGGTTGATAAAGGCGTGGTCCGCGAGGACGCCTACCGTTGGGTGCAGCGAAATGCGATGGCCCGTTGGTTAGCTGGGGAAGATTTTAAAACTAATGTTACCAAAGATGCCGATGTGGCGAAATATCTGACTGCCTCCGAAATTGACGAATGTTTCGACACAGCCTATCCACTCCGGCACATCGATACCATCATGGCCCGATTCGGATTGTAAAGAAAGCAGGTGGATTATATGTCATCAGTAGTAGTAATGGGAACGCAGTGGGGAGACGAGGGAAAGGGAAAGATCGTCGACCATCTTGCGGAGCAGGCTCAAGTAGTTGTTCGCTATCAAGGCGGTAACAATGCCGGGCACACGGTTGTGGTCAAGGGCGTGGAATCTAAACTGAATCTGTTGCCATCCGGGGTTCTGTACCCAGGGAAAACTTGTATTATTGGCAATGGTGTTGTGATTGACCCGGCCCATCTTTTGAAAGAAATCAAAGCGATGTTGGCTAAAGGCATAGATATGTCCGGACTCAAGATTTCGAATCGGGCTCAAGTGATCCTGCCCTACCATCGTTTGCTCGATGAAGCGGACGAAGAAGCGCGTGGCGATAATAAAATTGGCACGACGAAACGTGGTATTGGCCCCTGTTACGTCGACAAAAATGCCCGTGTCGGCATCCGAATTGTTGATTTGATGGATGCAGAAGAATTTTCCCTGCGGCTCAAGGTGACCCTGGCCGCAAAAAATGAACTGCTAACGAAGATTTATGGCAAAGCGCCGCTCGACTACAATCAAGTTCTGACCGAATACCTCGGCTATGCGGAAGAGTTGCGTCCGTATGTAGCGGATACGATTTTCACGCTGCATGATGCGATCAACAAAGGTGACAAGATTCTGTATGAAGGTGCGCAAGCCACCATGCTTGACTTGGATTTTGGAACCTATCCTTATGTTACTTCTTCTCACCCAATCGCCGGCGGGGTCTGCATCGGCGCCGGGGTCGGCCCGAAAGCCATCAACAAGGTTATTGGCGTCGTTAAGGCATATACTACGAGGGTCGGCGAAGGTCCGTTCGTTACCGAACTGCACGAAGAAACTGGCGAAATGATTCGCCAACGCGGACATGAATTTGGCACCACGACCGGCCGTCCCCGTCGCACTGGCTGGTTGGACACCGTTGTCGTAAAATACGCCTGTATGCTCAGCCAAATCGACTGCCTGGCGATTACCCGCCTCGATATTCTAGATACGCTGTCTAGCCTAAAAATTTGCACTGGCTATCTCTATCAAGGGAAACCCCTGCATGAGTATCCGGCCAGTCTGAAAGTTCTCGGTGAAGTGGAACCGATCTACGAGGAACTACCCGGTTGGCAAACGGATACGAGCGCAATTCGCCGCTATGAAGACCTGCCGATCAATGCCCGGCGTTATGTTGAAAGACTGAGCGAATGCGCCGGAGCACGATTGGGGATTATCTCGGTTGGTCCGGACCGTGAGCAGACGATGGTTCTGGAGCCGATGTTTTAATCTGTAAAGCAGGCTGCTCTTGACATTAGCATCGACAAGGATTATAATACAAAACTGTGACTAATGACCCACTAGCTCAGTTGGTAGAGCACCTGACTTTTAATCAGGGAGTCGATGGTTCGAGTCCATCGTGGGTCACCAAAAAAACTTACGGTTCCGGTATATTTTACCGGAACCTTTTTCATTACTCGAATACTAAAACGATATAATTGTCAAGTATATGAGGAAGCTGGGAAACGCTATACAGGGTAAATGATTGACGACTTCAATCTCTTAGAACCTCATGTTTGCTAAGCGATTTTTAGCAAGAGAAGCTGCAAAGAAAGATTTTATAAGATTTTTTTCAAGAAATGTCGAAAAAAAGAGGAATATTTTATTGGCTGACGAAATAAGGAAAAAGGTCCTAAAGCCAAATAATAAGGAGGTATGTATCTACATGAACAAAACGGAACTCATTGCCTCGGTAGCTGCCAAGACCAAGAGCACCAAAAAGGCCGCAGGTATTGCAATTGAAGCAGTCGTAGAAAGCATCCAAAAAGAACTGGCCAAAGGCGGAAAAGTTCAACTTATCGGGTTTGGTACCTTCCAAGTTCGCGCCCGCAAAGAGCGCAAAGGACGCAATCCGCAAACTGGCAAACCGATCAACATTCCTGCGTCAAAACACCCTGTATTCTCGGCGGGTAAAGCGTTGAAAGACGCTGTCAACGCCAAAAAGAAAAAATAAGTCAAAATTGGTTTTCTAAATTAAGACCAGTGACTTGGGACCGACAGGGCTTTGCAGAGGCAAAGCCCTGTTTTCTGTCCTGAGGTGAATTATCATCACTTACGGCGTGAAGATAAGAGACTTGACATTGATGACAGAAGAGCGTAATATCGTGTTCGTGGTACCAAAAAAAATATAATAGTTTTAATGGTTTTTGACGGGGAGGTAAATCATGTGAAAATGCGGATTATGACCGCCGCAATGGAAGAATTGAATGTATATGGCATTCGCTTTACTATGGCTAATTTAGCTGCCCGTTTAGCCATCAGCAAACGGACGTTGTATGAGCATTTTGACTCCAAAGAAGTACTGATTGAATCCATCGTCGATATCATAATTCTCGATATGCAAACACAGCGAATGCGTATTTTGGAAGATACGCAACTGAACTTAAAGGAAAAACTGCTAAAAATGCTGTCGGTGCGGCCCGCTGCGTTCATAAAGCTTGAGGATCGGGTCAAGCTGGATTTGCGCCGCCAGTTTCCCGGCTTGTGGAAACGGGCGCATGAATCAGCGGAAGCGCAATGGGATATGATTGATGAAGTTTTGCGGGAAGGCATCGAAACCGGCTGCTTTAGGTCGATCTATGTCCCTGTAGTTCGAAAACTTTTGCAGGGTGCGGTCAACGAAATATCGGAATATGATTTTTTACTGGAACAGCGAAAGACTTTCCATGAGATGATTGGCTTCATTACTGACATTGTGATATATGGAATTATGCTGCCGGAAAAGCAGGAAGTTGCGACTGATCTGCTGGCATGCAAGGAGTGAAAGGGATGCAAGCGATGAATAAGATGAGTTTTCGCATGAAGTTGATTATTGGGGTCCTTGTATTGGCCGGAGTTGGGGCTGCTAGTTTTAAGATGGGCTGGATCGGCGCCAGACCGATGGCTGGAGGGCCACGCATAGTCGACGTCAAGGCGATGCAGGTGGCGGCAAAGGACACCCCGATAACTTATGAGTTTGTCGGCGAGATCGAAGCAAGTGATTCGGCGCAGATTAAAGCCAAAGTGACCGGAAATGTCGTGGAGAAATATGTTAACGGCGGAGCGACAGTGACTCTTGGACAGCCTTTGTTTCGTCTTGAGGCGCGTCAATATGAAACAACAGTTTTATCGAGTGATGCTGCTGTTGCGGAGTCAGAGTCGGCGCTAAGCCTGATTCGCAGGGATGTAATTCGCTACCGTCAATTGGCGGCGCATGGCGCCATCTCACAACAAACACTGGACAGCGTACTAGCGCAGGAGAGTCAGGCTGTAGCCAAATTGGATGCGAACCGGGCCAAAGCGCAGCAGGCTCGTTTGGATTTGCGCGATACATTGGTTGTTTCGCCAATGACTGGCCGTATCGATGTAAAGGATATTGGCGTGGGAAACTATGTAACAGCGGGGACAACTACCTTGGCGACGGTGTCCACTGTTGACAAAGTACGAGTTAAATTTAGCATGAGCGAAAATGAATACCTGAAACTGTTTTCCCGCACTCAGGGGATTGGCGCACTGGAGCCGGGGCAGAAGATTCGGATCAAACTCAGTGACGGACAGGAATATCCACTTCCCGGCTCGATCGAACAGGTCGATAGCGGGCTGGGTCAAGGAACGGGTACCATGACGTTGAAAGCTTTGGTGGACAATCCGCAGAAGCTTCTTTTGCCAGGCATGTTTGCCAGGGTTGTGGCTGCCGGAGAAGTGCGTAAAGATGCGATTGCAATCCCACAACGGGCAGTGCAGGAACTCCTTGGCAAAACATTTGTCACGGTTGTCGGCGAAGGAGAAAAAGCGGAATCTCGCCCGGTGAAGATGGGGCCGAGAGTCGGCTCGCTATGGGTTGTGGAAGACGGGCTGAAACCGGGCGATCGGGTCATTGTGGAGGGAGCGCTGAAAACACCTCCTGGGACTGTAGTAAAGGTGACGATGATCAATGGCTAAGTTTTTTATTGACAGACCAATTTTTGCGATTGTTGTTTCGATTTTCATTGTGTTGGGCGGCCTGATCGCCGGAGTGAATCTGCCGATTGCGCAATATCCCCAGATTACTCCGCCGACGATCAACGTGTCGGCGAACTATAACGGCGCTAACGCTGATGTCGTGGAACAGAGCATTGGCCAGGTAATCGAGCTTCAGGTCAATGGGACCGAGGGCATGGTCACGATGGACTCGACGAGCGCCGATAATGGCGTGTATTCCTTGAACGTAAAATTCGAGCTCGGTAAAGACGCAGATCTGGCCTCGGTTCAGACGCAGAACCGTGTTACACAGGCCAATGCCCAATTACCCACCGAAGTAACGTCTTCCGGGATCGTGACCAAAAAGGCCACGCCTGACCGGGCGATGATCTTTGCCCTGTGGTCGCCGAACGGCACGTATGATCGCGGCTTCATGAAAAACTACGGCAGTATCTACCTCGTGGAGGAACTTAAGCGCGTCAAAGGTGTCGGTACAATCCAAGAGTTCGGCTCCGACTATGCAATGCGGATTTGGCTGCAGCCGGACAAGATGGCCCAGCTTGGCGTAACGACCGCAGGTGTTGCGGCGGCACTGAAGGACCAGAACGTGCAGGCGCCGGTCGGTGCAGTGGGCGCGAGCCCGTCTGAGAATAAGCAGGAGTTCCAGTACACGGCCCGGGTCAAAGGGCGCATGGAAACCCCCGAAGAATTTGGACAGATCATTATCCGGAGCCAGAGCGACGGGTCGCTAATCCGAATTAAGGATGTGGCCCGAACCGAGATGGCGGACAAAGACTATTTGTTTGCCGCTTTCAGTAACGGGATGCCTTCGGTAGGTTTTTCGATCCAGCTATCCTCCGATGCGAATGCGCTTGATACGATTCGTGAGTGCTCGGCGATTCTGGAAAAAGCATCGTTGACCTTCCCGGCAGATATGAAATACGGCACAGTCGTTGATAACACCCGATTTGTGCGTGAATCGCTCATCGAAGTGGGCAAAACGTTTTTTGAAGCCCTGATGCTGGTTATGCTCATCGTATTCATATTTCTACAGTCCTGGCGCGCCACGCTGATTCCGATGCTGGCGGTGCCGGTATCTTTGCTTGGCACCTTCGGTGCGTTCTTGTTGATGGGTTTCTCGATTAACACGCTGACTTTGTTTGCGATGGTGCTGGCTATCGGACTCGTCGTTGACGATGCTATTGTCGTTGTCGAAGCGGTCGAATACCACATGCGGTTTAATGGATTGCCGCCGCGCGAAGCGACTTACAAGGCGATGGAGGATGTATCGGCCCCGATTGTGGCTATAGCCTTCGTATTAGCTTCCGTGTTTATTCCGGTCGCGTTTTTTGGCGGCACTGTTGGTGTGTTATACAAACAGTTCGCGCTGACAATTGCGGTTTCTATGGCTTTGTCAGCACTGGTAGCTCTCTCCCTGACACCGGCGCTTTGCGCCATGCTGCTCAAGCCCCATGATCCCAATGCTCATTCCGGTAAAATCGGACACTTTTTGTCGCGTTTTACCGACTGGTTTGAAGGGTTGCGGGAACGGTATGAGCGAGGCGCAGTAAAAATTCTGTTTCGGGCCAAATTCAGCCTGCTGCTCATGCCACTGCTGCTTTTATTGGCCTGGGGCATCTCGGGCTTTGTGCCCTCATCTTTTGTGCCCAGTGAAGACCAGGGATACTTTGTGGCAACGGTTTCCCTGCCGGAAGCAGCCAGCATGAAGCGAACCGAGGAAGTTGCCAACAAGATCGCCGAAGAAATCCGCAAAATGCCCGGGGTCAAGCAGACGATGATAGTCACCGGCATCGATATGTTGGCTGGTGCCAACAAGTCTAGCGCCGCAGTTATTTTTACGGAACTGACTCCATGGAAAGAACGGACCACTGCGAATTTAAGTGTGGACAACATTGTCCGCAGCGTCATTGGGATGGCAAGCCGCATCCCCGAGGCCAATACGATGGCCTTCAACGTTCCACCGCTGCCGGGTATCGGCAGTCTTGGCGGGTTCAGCTTCATTTTGCAGGATCGCGGCGGTCATACAACCCAGGAACTGGACGACACAACAAAGGCCTTCCTGGCAGAAGCACGTAAACGCCCTGAGATTGCCATGATCTACTCTACATTTCGCACCGACACGCCAGGTTATAAATTCGACGTTGACCGGGAAAAAGCGCAAAAACTTGGCGTTCCGGTAAGCAGTGTTTTCAGCACCCTGCAGGCATTCTTGGGTGGTCTGCAAGTCAACGATTTCAATCGATTCGGACGCACATATAAAGTCGTTATTCAAGCCGATGCACCTTATCGACAGGGCGTTGAGGACCTGAGGACCCTGTATGTGGAAAGCAACACCGGAGTAATGGTACCGTTAAGCACTTTGGTGCAGGCGGTGCCAGTCAACAATCCGACCGCTATCAAACGTTTCAATGGTTTCCGGTCGGTGCTGATTGGCGGCAGTCCGGCGACTGGCTACAGTTCCGGACAGGTCATCAAGGCACTGGAGGAAGTGGCGGCGCAGTCGCTGCCGCAGGGCTACAGTTACGAATGGGCTGACCAGAGCCGCGAAGAAAAGGTTTCCGGCGGCCGTACCCCTGTTCTGTTCGGACTTGCCATTCTGTTCGTTTTTCTCTGTCTGGCAGCACTATATGAAAGCTGGACAGTTCCCTTTGCCGTGCTATTGACGGTGCCCACGACGATTTTTGGTGCGTTCCTGTTCATGTTCGCACGTGGGCTGGAGAACAGCGTGTACATGCAGATCGGTCTTGTCATGCTAATTGGTTTGGCGGCGAAAAACGCGATATTGATCGTAGAATTTGCCAAAATCCGTGTGGAAAGAGGGATGCCGATCAGGGAGGCTGCTATCGAAGCGGCAAAATTGCGGATGCGCCCGATTGTAATGACCTCGCTTGCGTTCATCGTCGGTGTCTTTCCGCTGGTGTTCGCCACTGGCGCTGGGGCTGGCTCACGTAATGCGATGGGAACGACAGTTGTTGGGGGGATGGCCCTCGACACGGCGCTAGGTATTTTCGTTATTCCTTGTCTGTTCGTTGTCGTTGAAGAATTTTCAGAATGGCTGAAAGCACGACGGAAGCAGCCAGGCAGTGACCCCGTTGTACCTCAGGAGATTCCAACATCTCATCAAGACTGAGATGAAAGAAAAAGAGGCTGATGAAGCAAGCTTGCTTCATCAGCCTCTTTTGGCAGTTATGGCATTTGGTGCTATTTCAGTAAACGGCGAAACATAACCGGGGTTAACAGCAAGATGAAAAATAAACGAAAAATCTGGTAAGAGGCAATGACCGACAAATCCGCTCCGAGCGCGATGCCGGTCACGCTCATTTCGGCAATGCCGCCGGGTGCCATGCTGAGAAAAGACGTGACATCGGAGTAACCATAATATTGGGAAAGCATGAACGCGATTCCCAGCGAGGCGACGATGACGGCCACAACGCCAAACAAAGTATAGGCGGTTAAAATCCGCCAGTTACTAAGACTGGCCAATTCTATTTTTACGCCCATATAAGCACCAATAGCAATCTGGCAGAGAATCGTCAACCAGAGCGGTAAGGGCGGGCAGTAAAACCCATTCATTGATGCCAACGCAGCCCCGAGGATCGGACCCATCAGAAAAGGGGTCGGTAAACTCATCTTGCTACAGATTAACGCAGATAACAGAGAGAGACCCAATAGAGGGAATGCATCCCCGGGAATGGCTGTCCAAATCAGAACAGGTCCTGGAGCAGCACCTGCGGACCCAGAGAACACGCCTAGGCTACCAGCCGCCTGGGTCGCTAAATAAGGCACAACAAACAGGACCGATAACAAACGAACCGTATGCATGAACGAAACCACAGAGACATCGGCGTCGGGCATTTCTTCGCTCATGATCACCATCTGGGAGAAACCGCCAGGCACACTGCCCAACATACCGGTGGTAAAACTGATGCCGGTTTGGCGATGCGTAAAATAACCCAGTAGCATGCTCAACAGTAAAATAACACTTGTGACCAAAAACATAACCGGAAGTTGGGCAACGATTTGTGCGGCAGCTTCAGCTGTGAACGATTTGCCAATTACGTATCCGAGGACCACCAGTGCTGCATTGCGGATCGATACCGGAAAATATAATTGCTGCTTGCGATATTGCGACCAGAGAACCACGGCGCTTAATGGGCCAAGCATCCAAGCCAGCGGGAAGTGGAACCAAAAAAATAAAGTGCCGCCGGTAGCGGCTATTAGAAATGTTTTGAGAACGCCTGTTCTCTGATGCATCTTCAACCAACGCTCCCTGTATCTGCGATCTGCTTCATAATACAATACATTACTCTGCTTGCGGGTAAATTGCAACCAATAACAAGAGCATTGGATTAACACATATTCAATGTGACAATAAGCGTCGTTGAAATATATCGGTCGCAAATAGAATCGAAAGGAAGCGAAAAAGAGACTTACGAGTCAACTAAAATATTTTATTGTGTTTTGGGGACAATTTTGTAATTTGCAAACTCACCAGAAAAAAGGTATTTGATAAGACGGACCTTTTTGCGGAATGCTCATGTCACCGGTGAAGAACTCATCTTCAAAGATTGCTACGACTATGTCCCGATTTGTTTTTTCACAAAAATAAACTTCGTCGGCGATTAGCTTTTTATTCTTATAATCCTCTCCTAAAATGACCGAAATATTTTTACAAAAATGGTTAAGCTCAACATCGGGACCCAATAACTTTGCGAATTGGGTAGCGAGAACTCATTAGGGTATGATATAATTTTTGAGGAACAGGTTGGGATAAACACTGTTAGGATGCGGGCGTAGCTCAGTGGTAGAGTACCGGCTTCCCAAGCCGTTTAAACCCTTGTTTTTCAAGCTTTTGTGAATAGTCATGCACTCAAACCCCTTGAATTGAAAGGGGTTTTTCTTATGGCAAAAAAGGGAAGCAAGTTGGTTAGCATCACTCAAGACCTTAATCCATTTTCTGTTGCTGAAGATTTTATCATGTTCAAAAAGTGTGAAGGAATAACCCCCTTCACACTATCGAGTTTTCGCAGTGCGTTTAGACAATTTTTTGCTGAATACAAGGGGAGCCTTCGAGAAGGCGTTAAACTGAAACGCGCTGTAGTGCTATTTTTAAGCGATAAAAAAGCGGGGTATCATAATAAGCTGTTACAAGCATTAAGACAGCTATTTGAGTATTGTGTGCTCGAAGGGATATGCACTGAGAACCCGACGGCAGGAATGAGATACAAAAAGGAAAACGCACGCATTGTTGAGCACTCAGAAAAAGTAATCAAAACATTATTGACGCTGCCTGACTGTTCGACATTTGCGGGACTGCGAAACTATACCTTTATGCTCACCATGCTGGATACAGGGATAAGACCAAATGAGCTTTTGCAAATCACATTGAATGACATCAACCTGGAAGAGTGTCAATTATTTGTACGCGAAGAATACAGCAAAACAAGAACACTGAGGGTTTTGCCAATATCTCAAGTTGTAGCAAAGAATGTGAAAAAGCTCATTCTGTCTCGCCATTGTGAATGGGAAAATGATGTACCAATCTTTTGCAGCTTCAGTGGAAACCGTTTAAGCAGTCACAATTTCCAAGAGCAGTTTAAACTTTATTCTGAGCGACTAGGAGTGGTCATTACCCCTTACCATTTAAGACATGTCTTTGCCCTGTTTTTCATCCGAAATGGGGGCAGCCCTTTCGCACTTCAGAAAATATTAGGGCATACCAAAATGGAAACAACACTAATCTATGTGCGGTTAGCTGAGTCTGACATTAGGGGCAATCATACAAAGGCAAGCCCACTAAAGTCATTGTTTCAACCCAAAAAAATGAGACGAAACATTGATAACAGCAGTGGGCAAAAGCCTATATAAATTAAAGCTCTTCAGGCTTTGCCAGAAGAGCTTTTTTGATAGATAATTTGCAAAGAAAAATAAAGGACTCCCATAATTTGTATCGAATGCTATAAGTGTGAAATCACATATTCATGCAAGACTCTCAGGCCCCCAGCAACCGCAGGACTGTTTTTGCATGATGTCAAGAAAGGAAATTGCAATGTTGATGAAAAGATGCCAATGGAACGCTATTTCTGTAGTTGTTGCTTTAACAGTTTATTCTATTGCAGTTGTTATTGATGTTTACTGCTCCCATTGGATGTCAGAGCGTCAGTTACTTAGCTTTCTTCCGAACCTATCTTTATCAAAAAGCTCATTTCAAACCATACTCAGTGTAATGACAGCATTCATGGCGTTGTCATTCACCATTTATAATGTGCTCATTCAAGTATATAGACACAGATATCCGATTGATTTTGTTTCTCTTCATTTTTCATCAACAGTTGAAAATTTATCAAAGCATTTAATGATTAATATTATTATCGGAATACTTCTCCTTGTTAATGGTTCCGAGGCATCTTTGTTGATGAATTATGCATACTTGCTTCATACTACGTATTGTTTTGGTTGCGTTGTAAAATTTTCTCGAACGTATACTAGTCTAAAAATTGCTGATACTTTGGAGAAGCATAGAGAGACTATCATTTCAAGCATTGATTCAAAAAAAATCCAAATTAGTAGTGTTAATAATCAGCTTGTAGTGCTAGAGAAGTATTCTGAAGATAGTTTCGCTAAAAATGAGTTGCAAATTGCAAAACTTATAACAAAATCATATGTCGAAATGGTGGTTTACTTTTTAAAAAACAAAGACACGCTAATTATTGATGGCAACTATAAAGCGTCTGATATTGAGGCTTTAGAAGAAACGCTGTTTAGCTCAATAATTGACCAAGTTAAACTAAGTGTGAACTATGGATATAAAAACTATCTTGAAGAATGTTTTTGTGAGATTAAGTACATATTGGATATGTGCATCAAATGTGATAAATTGGCGACGTTCAAAAACTATTCTAAGTTGCTTGACCAACTATTTCAGTATAGCATTCTGCGGGAAGTGTTAGTTGGGTGCTATATTATTGATCTTTATGGTTCTTTGGCAAAGCACATAATTACTGAATCATTATCTGAACCTTGGTTTGAGGCAATAACGAGCGAATTTGAATTCTATGGACTAACAACACAAATGCACTTAGAGCCCAAATTGATTAAAATACTAATGGCGCGTCATTTCTTTTTGCTTGAAACGTGTTTGAAAAAGGGAAAGCTCGATAAGTATAAAGTGCTTAGAAAAAACACATTTAGATTGTTTCGCGAAAATATTAACAAAAGCAATAGTGACTTTACAAAATATCTTGAGATGCTATTTTATATGCACTCGTCTTCTTTGCTAGACTCACAAAATTATGAGTTGGAAAAAGAACACATTGCTTTGATAGAGAAAATTGGTCAATCAGCATTGAATGATAAAAACAAAGATGGTTCGTTGTTTGCTTATAATGCCTTGTGCCAAATGGAAGAAAACTCCAAAAACAAAGAGGTCCAAGATTTAATTCGGAAAACGCAATTTAACCTAGCTTCAAAAGCAATAGATTTTAACGTTGACTTAGCTGCTATATATGTTCCAGAATATAGTGAATTTGTTAAGAAAACTTCTTCGCAATGTCTGCTGGATGAAGCAGTTGAAAGCTATAAATATTTATTGAGACGAACAATACTTGGAAAAAACACAGAGTTTACATTGTATTTATTAGGGAATATCTCAAAAATAGCTTTGACCTTTAACAAAGACAAAAGAGCAGAGCAAACAAGATTAATAAAATTATATGTTTCAGCTCTTGAGTTGGCTATAAAGACAGAGGCAAAAGATTGTTTTTATGCTACTATTCAAGACTTTGAGGATTTGATTGTTGAGTTAGACAAAGATAATAAGATATCACATGAGTTATTTAAAGATGTGTTGGATGATATGAAAAACTGTGCAAGTATTGCCATCAGAGAAAAACAAATTGGTTTTGCCATTGGTATTATAGGTGTGCTCGTTGACTTTATTGACAACTTAAATCTCTTAGCCAAGCAAAAAGACCTATTCTTAATTGGTATTGATGTAGTTTTTCAAATTGGATTAGATGCAATTGAAAATGATATTGATGATATTATTAGGAACGTCTCTAATCATTTAGGATGGAGCTGTAAAAAGGCAATTGATAATACTGATGGAGACAAAGTTAAAGCTATTCTAGACAAAGCATCGACTCTTTATAATTTAACAATTGAGTTTGGAATTGGCGAAAAGACCACTATTTTTATTGGGACTCTGTTTGTCATCTTAGGCGGATATTGTAGCTCCATTAACAAAACAGCCATGCTCGCTTTCTTGATTTCGCATTCTAAAGGATTAAAACGACAAGAGTTGTTGAATAAAGCAAGACTTATGAGAGCACAAGAAACGCAAACGTGGAATGTATTCATGAAGGGAGATTCCAAAAAATATATAGATGAATTTTGGTCACGTATTACACCAACAGCTGTGCTATCACCAAGTAAAAAAAGCTAACACCCAATACATGTAATGGTGAAGACAGCTTGTAGCAACTTTAGCGGTCTTTATCTAAAAGTTGCGTCACTGAGCAATGAGTGTAAAATCTCAAACATGTTTTTGGTGGTTCATAAATTAATGACTGCTTCAAAAACGCTTATGCTAAAGCAAAGTTGTCGCCTATACCTCCAATATTTTTTCTCTCTAAAAAATTTTTCGGCCAAATCAATTAAGCACTTATTTTTACTTTTGGTTTTACCTATTTAGGGGAGGGGCTCAAATATGAAGCCCCACCCCTTTGTTGTGTCATAACTGAGCACGAAGTGAGCTACCTTGTCATAATACCCATCTCGTAAACCATTGATTTAACTGGAGTTCGCAGATTAGAAATATCGCTAAAAATGCTTCGACGTATGTTAGTACCTGTTTGCGATATTTCTGTTGACCCAAAGCTTTATCACGAGTGGAACAGGTTTTAATCCTGCTTCAATTTCGGATAAATACCCCTGTGTTATTCCCAGTTTAAGTGCCAATTGCTTTTGAGTCAGGTTTAGACTGTTACGACACTTTTTCACAGCATCCACTTTTATTGGGGTAACTTGATTTTGATACCATCCTCCACAATGACATGAAATATGCATTTGTGTTGAATAAAAGCTGTGGGTTGTTTCGCACAAATCACATGTTCGCTCATGTCTTTGTCGCTGTTGATAGTTGGACTGAATTTCGAGATAGTCTTGTTCATTGATGGCAACACCATCCTCAACATAATGCACAAGCAAATGATGAAAACTGCATGCAGGGCATTTTTTTTCAACAGATTGAGACTGAAATGAGTATCCGCAATGTGGGCAACAAGTTTTATATACAATAGTCACAATTAATACATCCTTTACTGGTAAATTTTAGAGCAATAAAAAACACCACCACTCCCAAATGGGAGTGGTGGTGCATAAGCTGGAATGCACTTTCAGTGCATAAATTTAATCAGTTCATAAACATGAAAAATACCCCCTTGAGAAATAAAATTTAATGACTACTCCCCGCACAGAAGTGCGGGGTATCTTTTTGAGGAACCCAGTTCAAGCCAAAGCAGCATTCAAGAGGCCAATCATAATGTGTGGAACAAGACCAGCAGTTTTGGCATTTATGGCTACACACCAGGCAATAGCAAGACAATAATTTCCTTGTCTATAACATGCTGCATTAGTCCTGTAATGTTTAAACGCAAGTTTCATTTCCGCTTCGCGGGGTATGTTTCATGATTTGAAATATGGAAAAGGATGTGAAATCATGAATATGAACCCCATTCACCATAACCACTCTGTTTGTTTACTTGCCTATCATTTTGTCACTGTCACCAAATGCCGCAGACAGGAACTACAAGACAACATCACAGTGGCAGTTTTTGCTGAAGCAATCAAGCACTATCCACTTACTATTCACACTGGTGAAATCATGCCAGACCATGTGCATTTCATGGTGCAAGCACCAGCAACCATCGCACCAGCACAGATAGCAAAAATCATCAAAGGCTGCTCACAGGCAAGCATTAAAAAGCTGCTGCCCTCATTCACTGGTTGGTCAAAGGGGTATTACATCAGTTCAGTGGGTGGGAGCAGTATTGAAGCAGTGGAGAGATACATTAAGAATCAAAAAGCATGAAGAGCAAAGCAAAAGGAGGGGTTTAACCCTCCTTTTTTGCGTGGTGTAGTCAGGTGAATAAATAAGGTTAAACGCTTGCAAAATCCTTTAGTTGATTAAAGTGTTTTAATCATGACCCAGCATTATGTCTGACTAAATTAGTCAACATTAATGAGTCTGCATTTGTCGATAATTAGACACAATTTCCCTCATGTCGTTAACCACTATTGCTATATGAGTTTATATCTGACCCGCGACTGAAACGCAGCTGCGAATTTGCGGAGCAAAATAGCAATGCACGTTGAATTATTCGAGCAAATATGCGGTTTTGCATGAAGGATTCAACCAAGCGTTCTTTCGTGAAATGACCCATGCATTATTCTTTGGTGGTTACATATTGCATTGCATAATAGCCATATCAAAAGGAGAGTTTCAGTCAAATCAGGAGCCACGCAATACCTGATTCATCTGAAGCTCTCCTTTGCAGGCTCGTCACTTCGTTTAACTCTCCTGCTATATACGAGGTTTGTTCATAATTCATTAAGCGATGTACCCATGTAGAGGATGTAGCAATGTAGCAACAAAACATGTTTTCTAACTTTTATTCTTATTCTTTCAAAACATAATAGGAAAAAAATAAAAAAGCATGAAGTGCCTACATTCGCTGCATTGCTACACTACTGTCTACATCATCTGCACAATGCGACTATGGCAGGCAATACTGGCAGCATTTGATTAGTGATGCGCACCATGGCTCCTGCGCTTTTGCGAGTAAGCTCTTCCATATTAATACCCAGCGATTGAATATCAGGCAATATTTCTTTAATAGCACTCTTTAATTTGCTTGCTGTTGAAGGAAATGTCTTGTCGCGTTTCATGTTCAGGTTGATTAAAATGTTATACAGTTGTGCATACAGTTCTCCAACTCTTCCTTCCCATGCAGGTTTATCTGCAACAAACGCTTCCAATGCGAGTGCTAATTGACTTGATTCAATGCACGCATTTTGCGCTAGTTTGATGTTTCCATCATAAGCATTCACAAATTCTTCAGCAGTGTATCCCAGTGCTATAGCCACCGCACAACCCCATTTGCAATAATCTGCCATGCGTGGGAACTTGGTCAGTGACAGATTGTGAAACTCCCTGATGGCTCTACTAAGTGTGGAAAAAATACCACCCAAGAGGTCAGGCAGTGCTTGAGTAAACTCAGATTCAAGTTGTTGCAAGGGTTTTCGCATGGTTTCATGGATTCTTTCCAATTCAAAAATGATAGACCTGTCTAATAAGTCTGACTTAGATGCAACAATGTTGATGCCATTTAGGGCAATGCATCCTTGAAAATTAACTCTTACAACATCTGCATCAGTGTAATTTTCACGTTTTGACACGCTACCCCCAGTCACTGCCCTGCATAACATGTCACTTTGCCATGGCTGAATTTGCGCTAGATTGTCATAAGCGACAAAACTGCTTTGCGACAAATGAAGTCCCAAGTCATACTCAGTGCGTGGAAGCGCAGAGGAGTATTCACTTGATGGGTCAACAATCTTTTGCACAAATTTCATAGTTGTTGTTTTGGCTGACCCTTTACAGCCATGAAAGACAAAGGCAGGGTGCGGAATATTAGGCACAAAACATGTGATGACAGAGACAAGAAACAGTAGTTTCAGTTTTTCATCTGTTAGAGTCACAAAGTCCAGTAGTTTTTTCACATCGCCATTCATTAAAGGGGTTACTTGCTCGTGCGAATGTGCCGCTTCTCGAAAATAAGGAATGCTTCCTTCTGAGACTCGCCATCCTAACGCATCAATGCGCACTGCTTGCTTTGCCTGATTAGCCAAATAGTACCAAAATGCACCATCAGCCTGTGTGATTCTGCGATGAAGCACTTTGGTTTCACCATAAACCAGTGTTTCACTGTCTAGACAATCAATGATGTTTTTAATTGTTGTGGCAGAGGGAGTCTTTTTAAATTCTTGCGCCCACTGTGTTGAAACCCAGCCGCGAAACAGGTTGCTTTTCACAGGTGTAATGTTCCGCTTGTCTTGGATGAAGAATAACACCCATGTTTTTCCTTCCTCGCATTTGAAAAACTCACAGCTTTCTTTGATGATTTGAACTAATACTTCAGATTTGTTATTGTCTGTTAACATAGTTGACATTTTATATGTCCTCCCATTTTTTTTATTATTTATATGTGAACGCTGCCTTAATGGAGCAACGAGAAAGTGGGGTGAAAGTGCCAAGTAGTTTTAAGCAGGTGTTGAGGTTCAGCAAGCAAATGAAGATAGTAAGCAATGTTTCGACTGTCACCCAAGAAGTATGCCTGTTATAACCTGCTCAAAATATTGACCACATTGGTAAAAAAATAACCAGAGCAAAGCCCTGGTTAAATCATTGTGTTTGCTGGGATGCCATATACATCTGCTAATCTTTGCAGAATTTGCATTGTAACCACAGCAGAACCATTTTCCAGTTTAGAAACATATGATACAGACACATGGAGCTTTTCTGCCACCTCCTTTGTTTTTAGTCCTTTTTGCAACCGCACGAGTTTTAACTTGGATAACATGATTAACCTTCTTTCTTAGAATTGATTGAGTGCATAAAAAAAGACAGGTCATATTCCTGCCAGTCTTTCATTATTAGCATCTCTACTACATATAAAAATAAACCCCTTTGTGTCAAGCCATGGCATCCCCCAATTACTCTTTCTGAAAGAAGAAAGTTTGTTCTGATAATTCACAGCTGTGCTAAATCATATTTTTCCAATCAACCGCCTTCTACTATATATAAAAAAATACCCCTTTTCCACAACTTGAGGGATACCAAATTTACCACTTCTTGAAAAAGAAAGTTTATTCTGCCAATTGAACTTGCGCTGAACAGTATCATTTTCATGAGTTGGCTTTCCCCTTCGGGGTGTTATGAGTGCAAAAACCATGACATGTAGGAGGGTTAACCATGAATTCAAACACTGTAAAACACTACCGCATACCCCAGCTTGCTGTGAGACTTGTGAAGGAGCAGAATCTTGTTACCACAGTGCCAAAAATTGTGCGTCAACCAGAAGATGCATATAAGATTTTGCAACCTGTCTTTGCGGAACTGACTGTTGAGCATTTTGTTGCCATGTTGCTGAATACCAAGAATCATGTGCTAGGCATCAGTACCATTAGTTGCGGCAGTTTAAATGCTTCCATTGTTCACCCAAGGGAGCTATTTCGTGTAGCATTGCTGCATGGCGGCACTACGGCGAGTTTGATTCTGGCGCATAATCACCCCAGCACTGACCCCTCGCCTAGTCCTGAGGATATTGCACTGACCAACAAGCTTGTGGATGCAGGGAAGTTACTTGAAATTCCTATTCTTGACCATATCATTTGTTGCGAAAATAGGTTTATCAGTTTCAAAGAGAAGGGCTATATTTGATGGTTCCATGCGCCGTGAGCGTGCGCCCGAAGGGTGCGCCTCAAAACACATGGGGGGAGAAAAGCTGAACTGACGGCATTTGTTCGATGAGCTAAGTGAAAATACAAGTGTATATTTACTTAGCATTTATTCATGTTGTTTTGCCTCTTGGGAAGCCGCCTGTTTTTTGTGAAACCCCTTGATTTAACTGAATTTCTTATGTAGAATATAGTAGCTTGGGTAGTATACCTCAAGCATACATTATGGGGTTTTTGAGAAAGCATAATTCACAAACACCTTGCTAAACATAGTGTTATACAGATAGGATGCGGGCGTAGCTCAGTGGTAGAGTACCGGCTTCCCAAGCCGTGGGTCGCGAGTTCGAATCTCGTTGCCCGCTCCAGTAAATTCGGTCCTTCCGGCGATTTGCCGGAAGGATTTTTAGTTTTCGGGGAGCAGTTGAGCAATTTACGGGCCGACATAATTGCCGTTTTCAAAGCTACCGCGCTGTACTCGACCATCTGGATAGTTCATTGTTCCATATCCGTGCATGTTTCCATCTAGCCAATTTCCTTCGTAACGTCTGCCGTCTGGCCAGACATAGATGCCATAGCCATGCATTTTGTCGTTGTTCCAGCCACCCTCATAACGGGTTCCATCGGTTGAGGTCATGACACCTTTGCCATGCAAATTGTCATTGAGCCAATCCCCTTCATATCGATCGCCGTTGATCCAAGAGGCCGTGCCTTTACCAGAGCGTTTTCCGGCAATCAATGTGCCTTCATACTTGCCGACGAATTTGCCAGACGAAAAGTATTGCGCCGTTCCAAACCCATCTCCGTAGCCATTGTTGCAGCCGCCGCTCCATGTGAAGGTGTCAGTCGGTTCGGGATTTGGATTCCACATCTTGCAGCCGGTTGCAGGGTCCGTCTGAAATTTTCCTTCGGCGGACGCCGAACCGGCGAAAATAATAAAAAGCAGTAGAATCGTGATCCCTAATAGCATTCTGCAGTTTGACATAGCGTTGGCCTTCATTCTGATCACTCCTTTTGGATAAAAACATCGTTACCCAGGATTAGCGCTGCTATTTAGTTCAGAGATTATTACTGGGAGTAGGAGTAATACTGGTAATTTGCGCTTATTCCGATGGCGTCAAGTTTTCCCGCCAGCGCCGTGACTCCATTTACGGTAAAACTCGCAGTACCAAGGCGAATTACAGCGCGACCATCAACCACTTCCACATCGAACCCGACGGAAAAACTTCCTGCAGCCGGTTGTTGCAGAACGGTGCGCATTTCGCTGCCTTCAACCTGGACTTCAATGAGTTTGGGATTCATATGGACAATGATGCGACGTGCGTCACCGCGAGTCCAAACCGTCAGGAATCCCTCGAAGCGGGGATCAAGAGCCAGAGTGCCAAAGGTGAGTTTTCCCTGCACATCTTCCATGGCATAGGTTTGATTAACATAGCCGTTAAAAACAGGGATATTTTGTGTTGACTGCAGCACGAAAGCGGCCAGAACAGAACCAGAACCCAAAGAGAGAAAAAACACGACAAGCAGTAAAAATGCGCCCTTGCGTAGTTTGATCATTGACATTCCCTCCCGCCTTCAATTTTGTCGTTAAGCATTGATTGATTATTTCATTGTTTAAACGAGAAATCCTTCTACGATGAATCATTGTTTTTCCGAACGGGTTTCAGTCGTTTACCAGCGGTAACCAGGGATGAACGGAGTTGTGCAAAGTTCAGAGATGCAGGAAAAATGTGAGGACTTCCTGGAAAATGAATTTAACGTTGTCAATTTAACAGGGATAATTGCAGAAAGAAACAAATTATGTACTTCGTCACTGCCTCACAAGTCGCAGGCACCGGATCATGATCATTCGCTCCCCAACCTTTACAGGATTTGTCGAAATTGTTATAGAATGATAATGTAGCCTAAATGATGCTATATTGCATAAGGGAAGTGAGGGGGAGAAAAATGGAAATCAAACAATTGTCAATGTGTCGCTTGGTGAAAGGCGGTGACCTTAATCATCATGGTACTCTCTTTGCTGGCAGAGGAGCCGAATGGTTTGTCGAGGCTGGCTTTATTGCTGCTTCATCGTTGACGAATCCGGAAAGCACTGTTTGTGTCAAAATCCATGGAATGATTTTTACTCGACCTGTAAAAAAGGGAAGTGTTATACGCTGTGAGGCAAAAATCGTACATGCTGGCAGGACAAGCCAGGTAGCCTATGTAAAAATTGTAATTCACCCTTCCAATGAGTTTGTAGTAGATGGTTTTTTGACTTTTATAAACGTTGATTCACAGGGAAAGCCTGCACCACATGGTTTGCAGATTCAAGCATTGACTCCTGAGGATGAAGCGCTACAGGCAAAGGCGAAGGCTTTATAAAGGCTGTTATATTAACTTTTCTGTACACAATTTGGGGAATCTTCTTGTCTTGACAAACCCCGGCGAAAGGTATGCTTTTATTCATGTTGATGGTATTGTTCGGGATGTGGCATAAGAAGCTGCAATAGCACGTCATGCTGTTGTAGCTTCTTTGCTTTTTCAGCCGCAGATAAAAAGAAAAAGGTGTGGATATCATGAAATCATAGGCGTTTTACGATGGGAAAATTGTTGAAAAAGATCAACTGGTTGTATGCATTGAAGACCGGGGCTGCCAGTTTGGCGACGGGGTGTATGATGCATGGATGGTTTTCAACGGCAAACATTTCTTGCGCAAGGAGCACGTGGATCGCTTTGAACGCAGCTGCAGTATGCTTGATATCGTTCTGTGCTATACTCGGGCCGAAGTGGAACGATTCAGCGATCTGCTGTTGAAGGAGTCTGGAGTTGAGCGAGGTATGTTTTATTTTCAATGGACCCGTGGCTGGCAGTCGCCGCGTAATCACGTGAGCGTGCCCACCCTGCGACCAATCCTTTCCGGGTCAATTATGCCGGTGTTGCCCAAACCAGCAGAATATTATTTAGCTGGATGCAAAACGATTTTTCCCCCGGATGAACGACAACATTTTTGTCATATCAAGACGCTGAATCTTTTGGGCAGCGTGATGGCTAGCAATGCAGCTGCCAAAGCAGGTTGTCAGGAAGTCATCTTTGTGCGGGAGGATGGCGTCATTTACACCGCTCCATTGGGGAAACTGATTTTGCCGTGAATCACTCGCGCCGTTGCTTTGCAGATCGCAAGTCAGCAGGGAATTAAAGTCGTGGAAGAGTTCTGTACGCCACAGTTTTTCGCCAATGCCGACGAAGTTTTCGTTTCGGCAGCTAGCGGCATCGTACCGGTCGGCTCTATCGACGGGAACCAGATTGGTAACGGTGTTGGGCAAGTTTTCGCCCAACTGAATGCGGAATACCAAAAATTAATTGATTCAAACTAATAAATGTTTCGGGCCTTCCGCCGGTTATGTCGGGAGGCTTTTTCATCGCTGTTGTGCAGGATTCCGGACTGCCCGCCGAGAAAGAATGAAAGGTACTTTGCATTGTGAAGACAGTGCTGGCATTGAATTAAGGAGGAAAATAAATGATCGTAACTTATGCAGATGCGGCAGTTACTCCGGTGGGCGATAAATGTCTGCGGCGGGTACTGATTCCGGGCCCGGCGATGATGCTGGTTGAATTCCGATTTCAAAAGGGTGGAATCGGTACGCCGCACAAGCATGAAGAGCATGAACAGGTGGGGTATATCGCTAAAGGTAGTTTTGAACTTACTGTAGACGACCGGACTCAAGTGGTTTATGCCGGCGACACTTACTATGCCGCACGCAATGTACTGCATGGCGTGGTGGCCCTCGAAGAGGACTCTGTCATCATCGACACATTTACGCCGCCACGGGCCGATTTTTTGCCGCAAAAATAAAAAAATACTGTAAAAAGTCACCCTGACTTCAGCGGGAGGTGCAATATGAAAAAATTGTTGACTTGGTTGCGTGGCGCAAGCTCTCTCCTGGTTATTTTGTCCTGCTTAACCGGATTGCTGACAGTTGCCGCTGCTGCTCCAATGCAAGCTGCAACCGTAAACCACCGTTTAATCGGTTTATATGAGAATGGCAAGGACCGTTTTTTGGTTCGAGAACGGGAGGGGCAGATAGAGCTGATATTTGATGCGACTGAAAAAGCGGAAAATATGTTTTCCCGCTATGCTGCTTATCCGTTAGTCAACAATAGCGGATCATACCAGTTGCTATCATTTGGCCCAATGCGCAAGGAAGTTCTGGATGTAATACTAGAGCCGGATTCAAAGGGGCGCATTGTCGGATTTAAAATCGACGGCAAAACATATCAGCGATCTTTTTTTGATGTTGAAGAAGGAAGGACTTTCCAGATTAAATCGTTGCTGCCGGCAGAAGACCTTCGGCGACGGGCTTTATCGGCTGCTCCGCCAATTGAACAGGGGGATTTCATTTCAACCGACCTTGTAGAAGTGGTGGTGCTGGAACCTGCGATCAAGCTGGATATTCGGTACGCTGGCACGAATAATTTTATGGGAATGCAGCTATATGATGAATCGCAGGCTTTTTTGCAACGCCCGGCTGCCGAAGCCGTCGTCCGGGTGCACGGATTGCTGCAGAAATATGGGTATGGCTTGATTATCTATGATGCCTATCGTCCGTGGTATGTTACAAAGATGTTCTGGGACGCAACACCGGATCAGCAAAAGATCTTTGTTGCTGACCCGGCAAAAGGCTCTCGGCATAACCGTGGCGGAGCGGTGGATTTGGGACTATACAGTCTGGAAACAGGTGAAGTAGTCAATATGGGCAGTGATTATGATGAATTTTCGCTTCGCGCATTTCCAACCTATCCAGGAGGCACTGGTGAACAACGGGAGCGGCGGGAGTTGTTGCGACTGTTGATGGCTGGTGAAGGGTTTACAGTATATCCAGAAGAATGGTGGCACTTTGATTATGTGGACTGGAAGAGATACCCTATACTCAATCGCCGGTTTAGCGAACTATCACCTAGATAAGGGAGCAGGGATTTCGCCCTGTCAGGTGGAATTTATTCAGCGAATGAGAAACCAGCTCATGAAAATGACGGGAGGGAATGTTGTGTTCGCATTGAATTTTCAATGGCCACAAAACGAAGATCTGCTGGCGGCGCGAAAAAAGGATTGTACTGTCCGATTAGGCGATATTCGAGAGATTTACCCCGAAAATTCGGTTGTTTGGGTGACGGTAGGGCCCAAATATGGCGCTAAGCGCAAACTATATCCAGCGATGATTGATACGGTATATACCAAGGAATTTCATGCGCTGACCCTAAATGACCTGCGTCATCAGAGTCCGGATATCAAGACAGTAGAAGATTTGCGGGAGTATTTTCAGAACAAGTATCAAAAACATATCTTGCCTGAAGATATTATAACTGTGATTTATTTTTCCGAGATAATTGAACGTTAATTCTTGCTATTAATATAACTGGAGGGTGAGGTTCGATGATTAAGAAGGCGAATTCCTTGCAACCGGTGATTTATCAAAACCGTTTTGGCGGCAATGGCGAAGTCTCGATGAAACCGTTGCTTACACCGGATGAATTCCGCGGGAAAGGAAGACTGCTGTCTCATTCGGTAATTTTCCCGGGTTCGTCCATTGGTGTGCATACGCATAAAGGCGATTTTGAAACCTACTATATCCTCAAAGGTGAAGGACTGGTTACCGATAATGGCGTGGTTTCGCCGGTCGGGCCGGGTGATGTCATCTACACAGGAAATGGCGAGAGTCATTCAATCGAGAATACGGGTAAAGATAATCTGGAACTAATGGCAATGATATTGTTTGAACCATAAGGGGGATTTTTGTGCGAAAAAGGGTTTGCGTGCGATTCGTCGCCTTGGCGGCGATTCTGACCCTGTTGTTGTCGGTTTGGGGCTGTGGTGGTGCAGCAACCGACACGGGGGCAAATAAAAAGGCTGCAACCAATACAGCGGCGATTTCACAGGTCAAAGCCGCTAAAACGCCGATGCCGGCAGCGATCAAACAACCCAATACCGTCAAAGCGACGGGGACGGTCGAGGTTGCCTTCAGTCCTAACGGTGGTGGAGCCGGGATCATTATCAATGCGATTACCCAGGCGAAAAAGTCAATCAAAGTCCAAGCCTATAGTTTCACCAATGCTGACATTGCCAAAGCGCTACTGGACTCCTCAAAACGCGGAGTTGACGTAAAAGTGGTGCTCGATAAAAGCCAGGAAACAGAAAAATATACGTCGGCGACTTTTCTGGCCAACGCCGATGTGCCAGTGCGAATTGATGATGATTTTGCCATTGCCCATAGCAAGATCATGATTATTGATGAAGAAACAGTGATTACGGGCAGTTTTAACTTTACTAAAGCGGCCGAAGAACGCAATGCCGAGAATGTTCTCGTGATTCGCGGCAACAAGGAGTTGGCAAAACTCTATCTGCAAAATTGGCAGTGGCGCTGGGATGCTTCGGAAACTTATAAACGTAAAGACTAGCCCGGTCTGCTGAAAATCTATCTCGATAAATAAAAACGAAACCGTGCATCAACACGGTTTCGTTTTTATTTATCGAGATGTTGCATAGCTGCGTATTGTTTTGTTATGCGTATCGATTTGATACGGTGGCCGAAAAAGCTGAATATTCAAGGATTACAACCAGGAAAGTAACGTTTTGTTGTAAAAAAAGACGACAGAAGTGTCACAAAACGGGGTTGATTTACTGTGCTCTATAGGAAGAAAATGCTCAGTACGCCTGATTTTATTGGATAGTTGATGATAAAAATGAATTTTGGCACGATTCTTGCGATAGTAATTTATTGAGTTGCGCAACTCATAATAATGGAATGATAGAACGGGAGACGAGGAAAATGGAAAAAAAAGATTTTCATGTCGGATTAGTCGGGTGGGGACTATATTTGCCAGAAAAATTCATTACTGCTGAGGATTTGTCACCCCAGATAAATATTCCTGTCAATATCATCAAGGAAAAGATGGGATTCTGCAAAAAACCACTGGGTGGTCCAGAAGATCATTGCGTTGCCATGGGAATCAAAGCAGCAAAACAATGTCTGCAAAAAACTGGTGTGGACCCGATGGATATCGATCTGATCATTTGGGCCGGCGAAGACTACAAGGAATATGTTTGCTGGACGGCCTCAATTGCAGTGCAAGAAGCAATCGGTGCTAAAAAGGCCTGGGCATTCGACAGTGCGTTGCGTTGCGCCGGAACTCCGTTGTCGCTGAAACTGGCCAAGGATTTGATGTTTGCCAATCCAGAAATCAACACCGTCTTAATCGCCGGTGGTAATACCAACTGCTATTTGATTGACTATCGCCGTCCAGAACAATCTTTCATGTTTGATATGGCGCCGAGCGGATTAGCCATGCTGCTGAAGCGGGATTGGTTGGAGAATGAGGTGTTGGAATCCCATATTATCACTGAAAGTTCAATGTGTGATGATGTAATGTCGGTGAAGGGGGGGACGAAGAATCCTCTGACCGTAGAAGACGTAAAAAATGAAAACTGGCGCATCAACGTTACAGATCCCGAGGGAATGAAACAACGATTGGGAACCACATCGCTGCCTGCCTTCACCGGTGCGGTGCGCGGCGCTCTCAAACGTAGCGGCTTGACGGAGCAGGATGTCAACTGGGTTTGCCCCGTCCACATTAACCCCAAGGCACACAAGGCAATTCTCTCAGATCTCGGCCTCACGGAAGAACAAGGTGCATATCTGTATGACTATGGGCACTGCGGGCATGGCGACCAACTAATTGGGCTGGAGTTGGGTTTGAGCAATGGAAAAGTAAAGGAAGGCTCTGTTGTGGTATTTCTTGGCGCCGGAACAGGCTACGCTTTTTCGGCGACGGCAATCCGGTGGGGACTTCGAAAATAGCATGAGAGGTGGAAGAAGATGTCGTTTTTAGATCTTTATAACCGCAAACTAATGACAGCGGAAGAGGCTGTTCGAAAAATTCACAGCCATAATGAAATTGTAGCGGCGGTCGCAGCGTCAGAGCCTGCGGGACTGCTTAGCAAACTACACACGATAAAAAATCAGGTGGAAGACGTTTCTGTAGTCATGGTATTGCCACTGGGTGAGTATGATTTTTATATGAAACCGGAGATGAAAGGCCACTTCATGCTTAACGCATGGTACTATGGTGGTGGTTGCCGCAAAGTTATCGGGCAGGGAACCGTATCATACAACCCGACTCATTTGCACAACTGCATGGCCAAAAGGATTGATGCCAAAAATCCCCGTATTTTCTTTGGCACCGCGACACCCATGGACAAAAACGGCTATATGAGTTTGTCACTGGGAATCATGGTTGAAAAAGATGCGATTGAAAACGCGGACTTAGTCATCATTGAAGTCAATAAAAATCTGCCGCGGACACTGGGAGATACGTTGGTGCACATACGTGACGTGGATGCTGTTGTTGAAAATCATCGCCCGCTTCCGGCTCTGCCGGCAGTTGTTCCGACCGAAAAAGACAAACTGATCGGGCAATACATTGCGGAACTGGTAGAAGATGGGTCAACAATTCAGCTGGGGATTGGCGGGATTCCGAATGCCGCTGCGTTATTCCTGGCCAACAAACGTGATTTGGGAGTGCACACCGAGATGCTGTCCGACGCAATTGTCGATTTGGTTGAAGCGGGAGCAGTTACCGGTCGGGAAAAAACAATCTGGAAAGACAAGATCGTTGCGACATTTGCGTTCGGTTCGAAAAAACTTTACGACTTCATCAACGAAAATCCAATGATTGAAATGCAACGCGGCTCAGTAGTCAATGACCCTTATGTTGTGGGACGCAATCACAAGATGGTTTCCATCAATACGACACTGCAGGTAGACTTGTTTGGCCAATGCTGTTCGGAAGCAATCGGATTCCGTCAGTATAGTGGCAGTGGCGGTGCGGCTGATACTGCAGCGGGCGCACAAAAATCCAAAGGCGGCAAATCGATTATGGCACTATACTCTACCGTAAAGGAAGATGCCTTATCGTCGATTGTTCCGGTTCTCAGTCCCGGTGCAGCGGTAACCTTATCGCGCAATGACGTTGATTATGTCGTGACGGAATACGGCATTGCCAGCTTGCGGGGAACAAACTTGGCCGAACGCGTCCAGCGCCTCTCTGCGATTGCCCATCCCAAGTTCCGCGATATGCTGCAAGATGAAGCAAAAAAGATGCAGCTCTGTTAAAAAGAATAATATTGAAGGGGATGAAATTTTGTGAAAACCAGTACAAAGGTAATTGGCGCCGTTCTATTTTGTTATTTGGTAGCATGGCTGGACCGCATGGCGATCAGTATGGCGCTGCCATATATCGGCAAGGAATTTGATCTTTCGGCAACTGCACTGGGAGGAATTCTAAGCGCGTTCTTTATTGGCTACGCCGGTTGCCAGATTCCCGGTGGATTATTAGCCGACAAATATGGCGCCCGGAAAGTTATTACCGGAGCATTGGTAGTGTGGTCGGCCTTTACCGCGCTTACCGGCATGGTGACAAACATGACCCAGATGCTGATTGTCCGATTCGTTTTTGGTGCAGGCGAAGGTGTGTTTCCCGGCCCGGTATGGAAAATTGTCGGCAGCTGGTTCAGCAAAAAAGATCGGGGCACAGCGAATTCCTGCGTCTTGACCTCAACAACGCTCGGGCCTGCATTGACGCCGCTGTTGGTGGCGCCGCTCATCGCAGCATATGGATGGCGTATGGTATTTATTTTACTTGGTGCTCTTGGCATCATTTGCGTTTATATCAGCTGGCGGTATATTGTGGACCGACCGGAAGAATTCCCCGGAATTACCGCTGAAGAAGTGAAAAGCATCCGCGAACAACGGGAAGCAGATGAAAAAGCTTCGGCAAACCTTGAACAGAGTATTGCGCCCAAGTCATCTTTCTGGGATTTGATTAAGGAACCGAGAATCTGGGTCATGTTCTTTGGCGTATTTTTCCTTACAGTGCCCATTTGGGGCTATATGACATGGTTGCCGACCTATCTGGTTAAGGTTCGCGGCATGAACCTGACCCGTATGGCAGTTGCTGCTTCCATTCCTTTCTTTGTTGCGACGGTCGGCATGTTACTGTCTGGCTGGATGTCTGACAAACTATTCCGGGGGCGCCGACGTTACCTGGTTATCGTGGCAGAACTAATTGGTGCTTTTTGCCTGTATCTGTTCTATACCACTCCGTCCGCTGAGTATGCGTTGCTATATCAAAGCCTGGCGGCAGGGTTCCTGTTTATGGCGCTGGGATCAATTTGGGCGTTACCGGTTATTTATCTGCCGGAAAATCTCATGGGATCAGGCAGTGGTTTTGTAAACACCGGCGGTCAGCTTGGCGGGTTGGTTGCGCCGCTTGCATTGGGCATGGTGATTGACTATACTGGCGGTGACTATGATGCTGCATTTAAATTACTGGCCTTTTCCTGCCTGGTTTCCAGCACGATAATTTTCTTCGGTATCCGTGAAAAAATGGCAAAACCGGCCGCAGCACCAGCAGCGGCAAAATAGTCGGCTTGGGCAGGAATTTATCGGGTTCAGCTTTAAGTATACTTAGTAAAGGGGGGAGTACATTCATGAAAGTACTGGCTATTTGCGGATCACCGCGGGAAAATGGCAACACCGAATTTTATCTGCGGACGCTGCTGACAGAACTATCTGCACAAGGGATGGAGACCGAGTTCCTAGCTTTACGGGACAAGGAAATTCGTCATTGTACAGGCTGCTATGGTTGTTTGGAACACAAAGCCTGTGTGCAAAAGGACGATTTTGAATCGGTATTTGCCAAAATGCAGGAAGCCGACGCCATTCTTATCGGTGCACCGGTATACGTCAGCCGGCCTGCTGCTTTGCTGTCGCCGCTGTTGGAACGGGTCACTTTTTCCGCCCGCGCGTCAGGCAGAATGCTGTCGGGAAAAGTGGGAGCGCCGATCACGGTGGCGCGTCGTGCCGGGCAAACGTTTGCTTTTGCCGAACTGCTGCTTTGGTACTTCATCAACGATATGATCATTCCAGGCTCCATGTACTGGAATGTAGGAGTGGCCGGGGCCAAAGGCGCGAAAAACGCCGCCGAAGATCTGGAAGGAATCGAGATCATGAAGTATTCGGCCGCCAACATTGCCAAAGTTATGCAGGCAATGAAAAACAGTGGTGCTACTAACAGTGTAGATAGGGATAAACTATTTTTCCAACCGGGCAAACAACCGGAAAAAGCCTAGAAAACCAATACCGGAGGGCCTGGACGCAAGTCGCGGGCCCTTTTGGTTTTGCCCTTGCAGCAGGCAAAACCAGTTTGTATGGCGAATAGGATACACGTTGAAAACAGAAGGGCGGTGCGCTGGCAATGCAGGAAGAACGACCGGCAGCGTTGGAAGAAAAATTTGTCGAAAATGTGTTCCGAATTTTTGATCACATGCCGATAGGGATCAATTTTGTTGATGAAAATGGTAAAGTAGTACGTTTAAATCAGGCAATGCTCGACTATTTTAAATTTACCCATGATGTCGAAGGACGGCATATCTGTGAAATAGAACCATCCTCCCGACTACCCATCGTTCTCCAGACGAGAAAGGCGGAAATCGGGCAGCGTCATCGGTTTGCTGACGGACGGGAAGCGATTGTGCACCGGATCCCGGTCATCGAAAACGGGCGTTTGATTGGTGCATTGGGGATCATTCTATTTGGTGATGTACAGGATGTATATCTGCTGGCAGAAAGAAACCGGTTGCTTCTTAATAAATTGGCCCATTATGAAAAAGGAAAAGCATTATACCAAGCCAAGTATGCGTTACATGATATTCTTGGCGATAGTGCAGACACCAGGGCAAATAAAGAGCAGGTGCGCCGGATCGCCCGTTCCAACTCCAATGTGCTGATTATCGGTGAAAGTGGGGTCGGCAAAGAACTGTTTGCTCATGCGATTCATCTGGAGAGCCCGCGCAAAGATGCGCCTTTTGTGCGCTTAAACTGCGCAGCAATTCCAGAAACATTGTTGGAATCGGAGCTGTTTGGTTATGTAGAGGGTGCGTTTACAGGTGCTGTCAAAGGCGGACAGGCCGGCAAATTTGAACTTGCCGAAGGCGGCACTTTGTTCCTGGATGAAATTGGAGATATGCCTTATGCGATGCAAGCGAAATTGTTGAGGGTATTGCAGGAACGAGAATTTGAAAGAGTCGGCGGTAAAAAAATAATCCGGGTCAATGTGCGGGTGGTCTCGGCAACCAACGCAGATCTGGAAACATTGGTGCAAAGAGGCGGGTTCCGCCGAGATTTGTTCTATCGACTGAATGTTCTTAGCCTAAAAATTGCGCCCTTGCGGGAACGCCGGGAGGATATCCCCAATCTTGTGTATCATTTTTTGGGGCAGATTTATCAGGAAAATGGCTGTTACGCTACAATTTCTCAAGAATGTCTCGATGCTTTGGGGCGCTATAATTGGCCCGGCAACATCCGCGAACTGCGTAATGTGGTGGAAAAGATCGCTCTGGAAGCAGAAGGTAGGGTTGCCAGGCTGGAAGATATCCCGGCCTATATCCGGCGCAATTTGAGTAATACCAGTGTTTTGGCCGACAAAAGCAAAGGCCTCCGAGCCTTGCTTGCACAAGTGGAGGCCGATAGTATACGTCATGCTCTGGAGCAATGCGGGGGCTGCAAAACGCAGGCCGCAGCCTGGCTCCAAGTCCCCAAAATGCGGTTATACCGCAAAATGAAACAATTCGGGATTGATGCCGGCACAAATTAGAAAAGCTTCGGTAAAGACGGCAGTTTGGGAATACCGGGCGAAGCAGGTGATTTTGGTATTCCAGGCAGTGTGGGAGCGCCCGGCAGCCCCGGAACCAATGGAGCTTTAAACAACAGTTTCAGGCTGTTCAGGCTTTCGGCATCACCAATATAAATTGATTGCCCGGCTATCTTTGCTGTCAGGTTAAAATAGCGGGTATTGGCGCCTCGTTTTGCAAAGTTGCCGGACAGTGCATCAAACGCGATTCCGGATACCGATCCGGCCCCCATTTCAAAAGTTCCATCCGCATTGGCGCCTTCCCAGGGACCCTGTCCCTGTACATCAGCCGAAAAGGCGAGTCGTCCCTGAATATCTTTGTCTGATAGCATTGAACTATCCAGGTTTTGCCCAGAGACCTTCTGAACATAGCGAAGTGTATCCGGGTGCAAGGGTCCGTGAGTCTGTATGCTGCCGCCAAATGCATTGAGCATGGTGTTGGCGAGGGACAGCGTGTTGTCGGCAAACGAAAAATCACCGCTGGCATTGCTAAAGGACATATCGCCCAGTGTGCCAGCCGGAATTTTGAAAGATCCTTTGGCGGAAGGATTGGTGGTTGTGCCGGCAAGGGTTGCCTGAAATGAGGTCGGGCCCTTGATCCGGATGGAAGTCGCATAGGAAGCAGGATCAACGCCTTCCGCAGTAACCATGATGTTGCCGCCGCCGCTAAAGTTCCAGGAGCCTTTGACCGCCAGAAGAGAGGCGCCGTCTTTTGTCTTTAGGTCGAGCCCGATTTCCGGGTATTTGGCGAAGTCGAGCGTTCCTGCCACATTTTTAAACTGGTAGCGGCTATCGGGGGTGGTAACGCTGATTTTTGCGTTGCTGGCAACGACTTTGCCGCGAAAAGTACCGCCGGGAGTTACTGGTGGCGGGCTGGCGTTTTTCAAAACAGTGGTTGCATTCCACTGTTTTTGCTTATTCTGATCCAGATGGAGATCCAATCCATCCATGGTGATCGTGCGTACCCGTTCGATATCTAGCCGTCGACCGAAGAGATCCGACAGATCGTAATCAATAGATAGGGTTTTGACCGATGCGACAAGTGCTCCCAATTTGTCTTTCAACTCAACCTGATTGGCAGTCAGAGATCCGCTGGCAGAAAAATCGACTGTACTGACGGACAAGGACCCATTGAGCGAAGCAGCGGCCGTTTGAATGAGCTTTTGTTTGACAGTTTCGGTTAATGATGTGCCAAATAGCTGCCAACTGCCAAATACAAGCAAAATCAGGGCGACTAGTGCTATCAGGCTGAACTTGAATCGTTTATTCATCTTGATCCCTTCTTTTTGCGATATGAGTTTAATACTATTATGGCAGATTGTTCGAATAAAGCAAAAATATATTATCTGGATTAAGCAGGGTTTCCAGGATCGACTGAGTATTACTGTAATAGAAGAACAGAATGCTGTATTGTCGGTGTGTCAACATTATTATCAATGAAAGGGGAATTGAACAATGTCAACGGGAATGATTGCTTTGATCGCAGTGGTTGTGATTGTGCTGGGAATCGGCGGCTGGTTGGTCTCGGTCTACAATATGATGGTGAAGTTGCGCAACATGGTGCAGAACAGCTGGGCGCAGATTGATGTGCAACTGAAGCGGCGTTTTGATCTGGTGCCCAATTTGGTGGAGACGGTCAAAGGCTATGCGACGCATGAACGGGAAGTGTTTGAAAAGGTCACTCAGGCCCGCTCAATGATTCAATCAGCGCAATCGCTTGAACAGCGGCAGCAGGGGGAAAACATGCTGACCAATACGCTACGGTCTTTGTTCGCGGTTGCCGAGGCTTACCCGCAATTGCAGGCCAATCAAAACTTTTTGGAACTGCAACAGCAATTGTCTGATCTGGAGGGGAAAATCGCCTTTGCCCGCCAATTCTTCAATGACACTACCATGAAGTTCAACACCGAAATTCAATCTTTTCCGACCAACATACTGGCGGGCATGTTCGGCTTTCAGTCGATGCCTTACTTCCAGGTCGATGACGCACAGCGTGAGGCGGTGGCAGTCAAGTTCTAAGGGGGCGATCCAATGCGCTTTGCAAAATGGTGCTTCAAAGGACTCGTTCTACTGATACTGTTGTTTTTTGCCATTTTGATCTTTTTCAGCGATACTGCCTGGTTCAGGCGGGTGACCGGAGAAAAATTCTTTGAGGAACTCGAAGTGCGGGTGGAAGCGCAGCTGCTGCCGGATGGCAGCATGAGTGTGAAAGAGACGCACGTGCTTCAATTCAACGGCGAGTTTTCCCGTTATCGTCGTCAGGTACCACATAAAGGGTTTGGCGATATGCGAATCGTTCGTGTGTCGGAATCGACCCTGGATTACCAGCGGCTGCAGACTGTTTCTGGCAGACCGGCCGGAAAATATACCTTTGCCCGTGGCCGGGAGGCCGGCAGCGATGTGTTCAACATCGAAATGTATTTCCAGGCCAAAGATGAAAAACGTAGTTTTGTCATCGAATATCTGGTGCTGGACGTAGTCCGGGTGCATACCGATGTGGCTGAGTTGTACTGGCAGTTCCTGGGCCGCAACCGTTCCGTCGCGACGGATTCTATGACGGTGACGCTGCAGATTCCTGCCGGTGCATCGCCGGAGCAAGTGCGGGTCTGGGGGCATGGCCCTTTGCGCGGTGAGGTGAAAAAACTCAGTGCGACGCAATTGCGGTGGGAAACGACGGACTTACCGAAGGATCGCTTTTTGGAAGGCCGGGTTGTTTTTCCGCCCAGTTTGACGCCACAGGCCAAAGTGTTGACCCGTCGTGCCGCACTAAACGGTATTCTGGCAGAAGAGCAGCGCTGGGCTGATGAGCGGGCGGCTGAACAACGCGAAGCGGTATACATCATGATCGGATCATTGATTTTTGCGGTTTTGGGCTGTGCTGTGGCCTGGTTCTTGTTTAACCGGTATGGGCGAAAGTTCAAAGGGTTGGTCGAAGTCGAGTATTACCGAGAACTGCCGGGCAATTATTCGCCGGCCGAAACTGGCTATCTCTGTGAAATTGGCAAACTGAAACCACAGGCGATTTCGGCGACCTTCATGGATCTGGCCCGACGGGGCTATATCCGCATGGAACCGTCAACCACACCGGAAACCAAGGATATCCTGGTTCGCCAGCTGAAACCGTTTGGTGAAGAATTACGGGTGCATGAACGGATGCTGCTGGATTTCTTTTTCAATCAGGTGGGCCAGCTGCAACCGGCAGTCTGGTTTGGCGCGTTGAAGCAGTTCCGCAAGTCCGATCCCAAGGCAATGAAAGCATTTGTCGAGCAGTTCCGCACAGTGGTTACGTTGTCGGTCGAAGCCAAAGGATTTCTGGAAAAGAGCCGCAAGGGCGTAAAAATTGCCGGTTGGGGTTTTGTCATTGCAGCAGTAATTTCGGCACTTGCCTATAGCATTCGCGAGTTCGCTCCGATGCTTGCGTCTGCGGTGGTTGCCAGTGCGTTTTTAGCCGTAACGATAAAATCGCGCAACTTTACCCGCGAGGGGCAGGAACAGTACGATTTATGGCAGGCATTCCGCCGTTTCCTCACCGATTTTTCCAATCTGGACCGGGCCGAGTTGCCGCAACTGATTTTGTGGGAACATTATCTGGTATATGCGGTGGTGTTGGGCGTAGCGGCCGAAGTCATAAAACAACTGCCCTTCGTCTATCCGCAAGTCAACGATCCGAACAGTGATTTCGGCTATTACTGGGGTGGGATGTACCACACACGCTATGATTCAACGGGTGGCGCCGAGAGTTCTTTCGCTGGACTGGCCAGCTTTAACGAAGTGATGAGTTCGCTCAACGATTCCTGGAGCAGCGCGGTGACTGCGGCAGGTTCATCGTCCTCCGGCGGAAGTTCTTCCGGCAGCGGTGACGGCGGCGGTTTTTCCGGCGGCGGTGGAGAGGGCGGCGGCGGAGGCGGCGGTGACGCCGATTAGTCGATAAAAAACGGAGGTAGTTGCAGCACGCCCTGCAACTACCTCCGTTTTTATGTTGTTTCTATTCTGTTGCAGTCAAACTTTGTTTTCGTTTGTGCTTGCGGTAAAAATAGTAGCAAATTCCCAAAACTACCAGGACAATCGCCGTGGCTAGCATGGCATCATTGGAATACTTGGACAACAGTTCCTGGGCGCTCGGGCCGAAAAAATAGATCACGGCTCCCGGCAATAAAAAGCGTTTGCCCCGGGCTACAATGGAAATCAGGACAAAAACCAACAAATTGACCCGAAAAGCGCCGGCGCTGATGCAGACAAATTTATAAGGGATTGGCGCCACTGCAGCCAGAAAAACGGCCCACTTTGCATTGTCGCGCAAATAGCCTTCGATTTTTTCCAGGTATTTTGCCGGAATCATTTTGCGGGCAGCCGGTGCACCGACTTTATAACCGATTCCGTAGCCGACAAAACCGCCGAGTACTGAAGTAACCGTTGTAATTGCACCAAGATAAAGGGCATCTTGCGGTTTGGCCAGCATCAGGGGAATCATGATGATGTCCGGCAAGATCGGTGAAATAAAGGCCTCGGTGAACGTTGCGACCAGAAGACCATAAAGCCCCCATTCCATCAGCATTGCTACGATATCTGCCACTCTGCATCCTCCAATAACACTGTATTGATAAATTATAACATGATTCTAACATTCCGTTATAGATAGTATCGACAGGTTCTTAGTAAAAGCGATTACGTTAAGGTTCACTGGAAGGATTTTTCAGGGAAAAAAAGAATAATAATTAATGAGAAGTGCAAAAGTATTTTGTAGTAATAATATTTTTATTTTAGCTTGCGGGAGGGCGCGGATGAGTAAAAAAACACCAAAACCTTTTGATGGGCGGGTAGCCGAAAATCAGAACGCGTTGTCGCCTGAGGCTGCCCGACGCCTGCTCAACGAAATGCATATAAAACAAACACAACTGGAAACATTAAATGAGGAGTTGCGAAGGGTTCATGCAGCAGCAGAAGCATCGCAGGAACGCTATTTTGATTTTTATAATGTTGCACCGGTAGGCTATCTGACGTTAACGATAAAAAGCATGATTGTCGAAGCCAATCTTACTGTGGCGAGTCTCTTAGGGGTGTCACGCGAGAGCTTGATTCGACAGCCGTTGATTCGATTTATCCATCAGGAAGATCAGGGTAGTTACCACTCACATATTAAGCAGCTTTTTTTAACGGGTGCATCAGAGACTTGCGAATTTCGACTCCTGAACAAAAATAATGAAACCCTATGGATTCGTATGGAATCACTTTTAGTGCATAGTTCTGATAAACAAGAACTGTGTCATGCAGTAATCAGTGAAATCACCGAACTCAAGACAGCAGAAGAAACACTTCGGGAGAGTGAAGCAAAATACCGACAATTGTTTGACATTGAGTCAGATGCACTTTTCCTGATAGACTCTCAAAGCGGAAAACTGCTTGAAGCCAATTTGGCGGCGGTTTCCCTCTACGGATATAGCCGAGCCGAATTGTTAAATATGCGGCATGTTGATTTATCTGCAGAACCAGAGGAAACAGAAAAAGCAACGATTGCGGCCGGCTCATCCGGCACAGTCGTCGTTCCGCTTCGCTACCACCGCAAGAAAAATGGCACAAAGTTTCCTGTTGAAATTAACTCGGCTTCATTGCTTTGGAAAGGCAAACCGGCAATCATGCCGGCTATTCGTGATATCACCGACCGGATGCGGGCCGAAGCTGCAATCCATCGACATGCAGAGGTACAGACCATATTGCGGGAAATAACGGAAACCGCTATGTTTTCCAATTCATTAGATGAATTGTACCGAGAGTTGCATCGATTGGTTGGGCGTGTTTTGATGGCACGAAATTTTCGAATCTTGCTCCTAGATGAGGAAAGCGGACAACTTGTGACAGTATATGGAACTGATGAAACAGCCCTTGTCCCGGTGCAGCGACTGCCGGGCAGATACATGGCGGATTATATCATGCGCCAAAATCAGGCGATATACGTGACTTCTTTAGAATTTGAGCGATTGCGGGCGGCCGGGGAAGTGGATTCTCGTTTTGTGGAATGGAATGAATGGTTGGGAGCACCTCTGTTTGATTCGAAGCGAAAAGCTTTTGGAGCTGTTACGCTATTTTCACTATTGAACGAGCAACAATTCCAACCCGACGATATCGAGGTCTTTTCTATCATCGCGGCACAGATTTCGTTGGTGATCGAACGAAAACGCGCAGAAGAAGAGCAACGCCGGAGCATGGAGATTCAGATCGTTTTGCGTGAAATTGCGGACGCGGCAACAACTTTTGCATCTCTTGATGACTTGTATCAAAAAGTGCATCAGTCATTAAGAAAGGTGTTGCCTGCGAGAGGGTTTTATGTTGAGTTGATTGATGAAGAAAGAAAACAAATAGTGCAAGCTTATTGCGGTGAGGCCCCGTGCGTTGTTCCGCGCCAACGACCTATGGGAATAGGATTGGTAGAGCATATCGTGAATTTGGGCCGTGCCTTTTATGCGAGCAAGACTGATCTTGAAACACTATGTAATAATGGCGAAATTAGTCTTCCCCAGGTTCCTGACTATAATTATTTGGGCGTGCCGCTGAAAGACTCGGCAGGCCGAGTTTTCGGTATTCTCGCCATAAGCTCTGAGGTTTCTCTTCGGCATGAAGATATCGAAGTCGTCTCATACATTGCTGCGCAGATATCTGTACTGATTGAACGCAAACAAATCGAAGAAAAGCTGCGAGAAAGCGAAAAGCGCTTCCGGGCTATTGTGGAAAATGCTACCGATATTATTTATTCTTTGTCACCAGAGGGCATTGTTACCTATATTTCCCCCAATTGGCGACAATATCCGGTGGACCGGATAAGTGATCTTGTCGGTTTTCCAATTACAAAATATATGCATCTTGATGACCAGCCTGCATGGTGGCGTTTTTTTAAACGTTGTAAGGATACCGGTGAAAAACAGAGTAATATTGAGTACCGGGTACGGCATCAAGATGGTGCCTGGCATTGGCATACTTCAAGTCTTTCGCCGATGCGGGACCTCGGAAACGAAAGTGGAGCGCTTATAGGCATAGACCGCGATATTAATGATCGAAAGTTGTTGGAAGAAGAACTGCGTCTTCAGGCTACCACAGATGGGCTCACAGGTGTATTTAACAGGCGGCATTTTCTGACACGGGCGGATGAAGAACTGCAGCGTATGCGACGCTATGGTGGATCTTGTGCGCTACTGATGGTGGATATCGACCATTTTAAAGAGGTAAATGATAACTTTGGGCACGACTCCGGTGATGTCGTACTAAAAATGGTGACGGACCTTTGCCGGGAAGCTATGCGAGCAACCGATCTACTGGGGCGAGTTGGCGGTGAAGAATTTGCAATTTTATTGCTGGAAGTTCGAGTTCAGGAAGCCATTCTCGTCGCTAATCGTTTGCGGCAAAGCATTCAGGATACTGTTTTTAAATCAGAAGGCCATCAATTAATAAGGTTGAGAGCGAGTATTGGCGTGGCCGAACATTATTCGGCGAAGGAGACACTCAATGAGCTGATGGTTCGCGCTGACAAAGCATTGTACTGTGCTAAAAACGAAGGGAGAAACAGGGTGGCTGCAAGTCAGTAACCTTTTTCTACACCAGCGGCGCAAATGCGAAAAAATATGTAGGGAGTCTTGTTTCAATGCACCTTTTCAGCTTGACATGTTTTCTTTAAATCCGTATAATAAATGTCACGTGACACGCCGCTGTAGCTCAGTGGTAGAGCAGCGCATTCGTAATGCGCGGGTCGTAAGTTCAAATCTTATCAGCGGCTCCATTCAGTAATAACGGCGCTCCCGAATAATTTTCGGAAGCGCCGTTTTGTTGCTTTTTAGGGGGTAAATTTGCCCAAAATTTGCCCAAGATTCGCCCAATCACGAAAGCGCAGATTCCATGCGGCTTGCGAGCGCTTTGCCATGCCCCGGCATACAGTGCGAATAAAGGTCGTACGTGATGCGTATGGAAGCGTGGCCGAGACGTTCTGAGATCTGCTTGATGTCGGCGCCGTCAGCAAGCAAGATAGACGCGTGGGTGTGCCGGAGGATGTGGAAGTTATGCCTTGGCAGTCCTTGCTTTTCTGCGTGGTCAGGGAACCAGGCTGAAACGGAATCGGGGTTCATCCAATCGCCATCACCGTTTTCAAACACCAGGTTGTTCGCTTGCCAAAGGGTTCCGAGCCGTAGCCTGATCCGGTCCTGGTGCGCCTTCCAGTTATTTTGCCCAAGTTGAAATGACCCAGTGCTGGATCGACGCGAAGCTCGAGGAGCTGCTTGTATCGTCGCAGCGTTGATTTCGCGAGTCCTTTGGCTTCGAGTGCACCAAGATAAATTTTGAAAAATTTTGAAATGCTGGTTTTGTATGGGTTGATGTCTCCCCAACCCGATGCTTCGTCAAGCAGTCGGTCAAGTTCTCTGTTTGCCTCCCGCTCATTGCCGCTAAACGTGATGGATGATCGTTTGCGCTTTTTCGTGTCCGGATGATAGCCGAAATCCAAGGTGAGCAAAAATTTGTTTGGGCCAATCTCGCGCAAGTTGCCTGTGGCCATGACGGTCGCTTCTTTTCCTGTTAAATGCCAAACTTGATAAAGGAATTGTATTCTTCAATTGCGTTGTTTGCATCTCTTTTGGCTTTTTCTGCACTTTCAATAATGCGTTGGATATCGTTTTTGCAAGCCTCTACGTATCTGTTGGCACTGTCAACATAGGATTCAACCTCAGACCGATACGATGACATTGCAAAAGAGTCCCTTGAATATGGCTTGGAAGGTGGATATCCACGAAATGCAGGATAGTCAGCTAATGGAAAATTGCTTGAACCGATTACATAACCGAAAGCAATAGACATGGAGCATAAAAGAATAATGAGAACAATTAGTATTGTCTTTTTCATAAGTCACCACCCAATTCGCTTTCGCTCAAGTTTTGGCATTGTTCAATCAAAAAATTTTGAACAAAATCAATCCTGCAAACAAGATGACAGCTTGCACCACCCAGAGAAAAAACACAATTTTAAAAGGGAGCAAAAGACATCCGGACATACCGGCTTGTTCTGGTTGCTTTTCTTGCTCACTAATTCGAGCGCGTTCCTCTTCAACAATTCGCTTTCGGTCATCTTCGGAAAGATTATTTACACCCTCGCCACATTTAGGATATGCAACCCAATCTTCCTGCAACTGATTGCCGCACTTTCTGCAAAACACAGTTTCACCACCTATAGGATGTAATTGCGCTATCTTGCCCCAAACAACCTCGTCTGAATGCAACTACGGCTTGCACACCTTGCATGGGACATACCCCGCCTGGACTGCTTCATCACGAGTGGCGAAAGGCACTTTGTTAGCTGGATTCATAGCTGACACATAACGGCATGACGCGAAGTGAAATTTGTGGGTGTTGAGATTGCCGATGTATTGGACGGATTCAGAGGCGTTAGCTAGGGAAGAGTTGTCATGAGTCGACGGTGTTATTGCAGGGGCAGCTCCTGTCAGAACCGCGGTGGCAAGAAGCAACGCCAGGAGCAGAAGTGATAGGCGCTTTTTCATCATAGACCTCCTTGGATACTGCTTGAATGAGTGTTAAAAAAGAAGATGACCAAGAATCTAACCCAATATAACGAGTCCAAATTTAAGGCGTTGAAAACACTTCTTTAACACGTGCAATTGAAAACTGCCAGTTATCAGGTATTTGATCGATTGTGCCAGCGCCGAATGCATGATCGGCCCACTTTTTATATTCAAACAAGATCGTTTCTGACCTGCCCCGGATTTTTAGTCCGGAATTTTAAGTTAGGCTGCGATCAGAATCGTCTGTGGCGCTGGTGGTTTGTAGCCTAAAGAGCTATGCGGCCGCACCGTGTTGTATTCCCGTACCCATAGCTTGGTTAAAACTTCCACCTCGAACATCGTGTCAAACAGTTCACGGTTTAGAAATTCGTCCCGCATCTTGCCGTTAAAGCTTTCACAGTATCCATTCTCCCAAGGACTTCCTGGTTCAATGAAAGCAGTGCCAACCCCCAGGGATTTCAGCCATTCGAGCAGCTTGTTTGCGGTGAATTCGCTGCCGTTGTCACTTCGGATATAAGCGGGAGTTCCTTTCATAATGAAAAGGTCAGATAAAACATTCATTACATCGGTATGTTTCCAGTGTCTTCGGGGTAAACTCGCCAGACATTCCCGGGTATACTCATCAAGGATGTTCAGCCAGCGTACTTTCCGGCCATTCCTTAGCCGGTCTTCAACAAAATCTAACTCCAGACATGATTGCGGTATTCTGGCCGCAAGCGGACGCAGCTTCCGTCATTTAGCCATAGCCGTCGTTTCCTTGGTTGCTTGCGGGGAACTTTTAAGCCTTGTTCTCTCCAGATTCGCTCCACCCGTTTATGATTAATCGGATACTCGAGCCTGAGCATGGCCGTGATCCGGCGATAACCGTACCTGCCATAGTTCGTGGCCAGTTCGATGATTCTGGCCGTGATCTCGTCTTCATCATTTCTTTTGACCGGGACATATCTGAGACTGCTGCAGCATACTCTTAGCGCCCGGCAAGCCCTCCGCTGGGAACATCCGTATTCGGCTTGCACCTTTGTTACGGCTTGTTTTCGTTTTGCCGGGCTTAGAATTTTCCCTCGGCCACATCCTTGAGGATGGCATTATCCAGGCTAAGATCTGCAACGAGTTTTTTGAGGCGGGCATTTTCTTTTTCCAGTTCTTTGAGTCTTTTGGCATCGGATGAATTCATCCCGCCGAATTGTTTTCGCCAGCGGTAGTAGGTTTGCTCTGTGACGCCAATCTGTCTGGCCGCTTCCGCGACGGTTTTGCCTTGGCTGCAAAGGACTTCTACTTCTCTCAAATGAACGATGATTTGTTCTGCGGTATAGGTTTTCTTGCTCATTTGCTTCACCCCTTTTAAGTTAGTTTATCAATTTCTTCCCTAACTTAAAATCCGGTTTGAGTCCTCGGGGGCATGTCACCCTTTTGCATTGTCTAAAGTTGTGTGGCTTAAGGCATTAGGCGATCGGCCTACCTTTAGAGGAGCGTGCCTTAAATGGCCAAATTAAGCAGTAAGATACTTGCTTAATACACGATAGACATTACCGCCCATGAACGCTGCGATATTGTCTCGACTAAAACCGACTTCAACCATTGCGGCCGCCAATTTTGGCAAATCCCGAACATCTTGATAACCTGTGAGTAAGGGGAGGCCACCGCCGCCGTCGGTGCCGATGCCAATGTGTTCGATTCCAATCAGTGATTTCATTTCCCATAATTCTTTTGCCCAGTCTTGAAATGATTTGCCTTGTTTGCCATGCCATGCTGCGGGGCAGGAACAAACAACCCCGCCTGTTTTTGCAACCCATTCCATTTCGGTCAGCGATCGAGCTCTTCCGCATTTGTTTTCAGTGGCGCATAGAGTTGTATGTGAATCGAGAAGCGGCAATTGACAATAGGTTGAAATATCTTTAAGCGTTTTATGACTGGTGTGGGCGACATCAATTACCATGCCTAATTCTTGCATTTTATCGATAACTTTCGATCCAAAACTGGAAAGACCTCCCCGATATGGTCCCGGTTCCCATCCAGATCGGGACATCATAATATCTCCAAGTTCGTTGTTATGATAATGAACCAAAGTGATGATGCGAACTCCCCGATTGAAGAACTCTGTCAAGCGATCAAGGCGTCCTTCTAGTGCATCTCCGCCTTCAAGAGCCAAAATTGCGCCAGGAGCCGAAGTGGCAGGCGAAGGGAGATCGGAAAGGGTCAGGACGGGTTTCACAAGTCGGTTTTTGAAGATGGTGCTTTTCCAGTAATCTATATACGAAATGGCGATATCGTAATTGCTGCGATTCGTTTTTGATCGCCATCCGGAATCGCCAATGGCGGAATAACAGCTAGCTGCCATGCCAAGATCTTTCATGTACCGGTAGCTCGCAGAATTATCCTGCCAATAGGGTGCATTCATATCAGGGTGTGCGTGCGGATCAATGATTAGCATCCCTTCAAGGGGAAAAGCGTCAGTTGTAGCTGCGGTGAATGCAGAAGTTTGAAATAGTGTATTGCTCAGAGTAAGTGTAAGAGCAACCTGACGGGCTTTATATAAGAACTCCCGTCTCTTCATGAGCTCACCTCCAATTTTATGTGGCACATGATTATTGCTACGGCTAACATATTTTGCAAGGGATATAACTAGCTTGTATGTTTCAGCGTGGGTGGCAAAAAGAACTTTTTTTGGATGGATTCCGCCGAGACATAGCGGCATGAAGCAAAGTGAAAATTAGAGTGTTGAGGTTTCCGATCAAGTTTCAGCGATGATTACTGCGTCAACATATACGTTGCCATTTACGGTCACGACGCAGCCAACTTCCTCACTTTCTTTGATAAAGCGGCCCTCACAGATGAATCCGCAATAACCGCTTTGACAATGAACCTGTGATCCCCGGAGTGACGTTGCGAAATAAGGGTAATAGAGGATCCCGTGGCGTTTCAAGGAACGAATTACGTTATCTGTCTGCAATGCAGTTTGAACAAAAGTTGTCTCCAGGCCAGATGATAGCAACGTAACCTTGAAGTCGCGTTGCTTTAATGCCAACCCTGCGGAAAGAGCGGTAGGGTTTATGCCAATTATGGCGACATTGCGGATTCGAGCAGATTCAAGCATAACCAAGATTGCTTTTAATCCTTGCACACCATCTAAATAAAATACATGAGGGCGATTAGATCCGGGTAGAGGCTTTTGTGATAAGCCAGTTGACCATTGAGATGGATTGCCAAATAGATTAAGGAGTTCTTTGAAAGCTATATCCATGGAAAGCCTCCTTGCAAAGAATGACTGGAGAATCTATCTATGTATTCGCAGGATAAAATAAGATTCCTCCCAATTGATTTGCAAGCAACCTGAAAACGGTCAGTTTAACTGCAACAAAAGATAGAAGGAATTATCCCGCTTGCGTAGAACATATATTTTAACGATTAATAAATTAGGGTTACAAATTATATTGGTACAAATGAAATATAGAGGGGGAATCTGCGGTGAAATGGCTCCTAACAGGAGTATTCCTGCTGGGATTTTTATGTAACATTCAACTCTGTCAGGCAATGACGCCGGAAGAGTATATCGAAATTATCGCCCCGCACGCCCAACAGGTTAAACAACATGGGTTGTTTCCTTCGGTGGCGATTGCGCAGAGTTGTCGTGAGACAGGCTTTGGCAAACACTTGGATGCTTTGGATATTTACGGCGAATCCGTGCGTAAATATAATAACGTGTTAGGCAAGAAATGGCGCAATGGTCACTACTATGAGAAATGGACGCCGGAAGGATCTGGCGCAGGGCGCCACATGATTATCGGTAAGTTTCAAGCCTACAAGTCCATCAAAGATTGTTTTGAAGATTATGCGCGCAACATAAACACGAACCCTGCCTACAAGGATAAGGATACTTCCAATATTTACTCTTTTATTTATTCGATTGCCCCCCGTTATGCAACGGATAATCCGCATGCCTATTCCAACGGAGTGTTGCGGATTATCGAAAAATATAATTTGACCCGCTATGACTGAGGTTGCTGGACATCAACGGCGATGGGTGAACCCATCGCTTTGCTTTTTTTTGAATATAAATAATCATTAGGAGGGCTTTGCTTGAACAGTCAATACATGATCGGCATGCCGATCGAACAGGTATCAACTCCGGCGTTGGTGGTTGATATTGAAATCATGACTCAAAACATGGAAACCATGGCCCAGTATCTTGACAAAGCCAAGACGCAACTGCGTCCGCACGCCAAAACACACAAAACACCAGCGATTGGGCATATGCAGATGCAAGCCGGCGCTATCGGGCTCTGTTGCGCAACTGTCGGTGAAGCAGAAGTGATGGTATACTCCGGGATTCCAGAGGTAATGATCGCAAATGAAATCGTTGATCCTGTTTCGCTAAGACGGGCCGTGAATCTTTCGCGCCAGGCACGTGTGTTGATGATTGTCGATGACTGCGAAAACGTAAAAAACTTGGCGGCAGTAGCCCGGCAATACGGCGTTGTTGTCGATGTGTTGGCCGATCTTGATGTCGGTCAAGGACGTTGTGGAAGTCGAGGTTTGGAAAAACTGGAACAAGTGGCGCGTGAAGTGGTGAAGCAAAAGGGCCTTAACCTAAAGGGCGTTTTTGGTTATGAGGGGCACTTGCAGTTTTTGACGGATCGTGAGGAACGCACCCGTAAAGGGCTAGAAGCCACCGGTTTATTGGTGAAGGCGGCAAAAGAACTGGCAGGCATGGGGATGAACATTGAAATTGTCAGCGGCGCTGGAACCGGCACGCATGATATAGCGGCGGAGTTTGCCGAAATGACGGAAATTCAGGCAGGGTCATATATTTTTATGGATGGGACCTACCAAAAACTGGGCCTGCCGTTTCAACAGTCGTTAACCGTGATGGCTACGGTGGTAAGTCGGCCGACGGATGATCTGGCCGTATTTGACGTAGGCGTGAAGGGGATTTCACCGGAGCGGTTTTATCCGTCTTTGCAGGGAGTGACCGGCGGAACTGCCGAGGTAAAAAGCCTATCGGAAGAACATGCAGTCGCAAATATTGCTGGAGGGTTTGACCCCAAACCGGGCGAAAGATACCATTTTATTCCTAGCCATTGCTGTTCAACTGTCAATTTGTACGACTCGATGTTTGCCACCCGCAACGGAATCGTGGAAGCGATTTGGCCGATTGCCGCCCGCCGGGCGTGAGATGAGACAAGACAGCCTTGCCACAGCAAGATATTACGAAGAACAGGAACAATATCAAGAGGCGTTGGCTGAATACGGCAGAGCGGTGCAAGCAAGCCAGAATGACGCTGAACCACTGCTTTGCCGCGGTGCTCTGCTCGCTGAGCTGGGCCAGTATGAAGCAGCTATAGCCGATTTTACGGCAGCTTTGGCGATCAATCCTTACGATGGAATGGCCTACAATAATCGAGGCGACTTATATGCCAGTGTTGGCCGACATGACGCGGCTATCGCGGACTTTACGCTGGCTTTGTCTGTAGACAACGAAGATGTCGATTCTTATTACAACCGTGGGTTATCATGGGCCGAGCTGGGGAACTTGCAAGAAGCATTGGCGGATATGGATAAAGCGTTGTCGCTGGATCCACTTCATGGTGGTGCTTACAATAATCGCGGCTTGATCCAGGTTCGAATCGGCGAATATCGGCGTGCAGTTGCAGACTTTAGCAAAGCGATTGAAGTGCGGACGGGGTTTGCCTGTTCCTATGACCATCGCGGCTTGGTTTATGAAAAACTGGGCGATATTTCCCGGGCAATAGCTGATTACACTGCTGCAATTGCGATTGCACCACACAATGCCGATGCTCTATATCATCGCGCCGCCGCCTATTTGACTGTCGGCGAACCGGCGAAAGCAACTGCGGATTTCCAGTTGCTGCTCCAATATAATGACGCCAAGCATCCGTTAGTCCGGTTGGCGCGGCAGCAGTTACAGACATTGGGGCAATAAGAAGGGGATATAGTATTGAGTTTGGCGGGGAGGAATCCGGGTGTACGGGCGAGATACAATTTATATCATTGGCATAGCGAAATCGCAGCAACATAATCCAATTACCCAACAATACGGGCGTTTTCTGCTCGGCTTTGTTGTTAACAAGGACACTGGAATTATCGAATCTTGTGGCAGTACGGTGGTCATGAAGAGCACGTATGATTTTCTCGACGATCTGTTTCGCGGGCGTAATGTTGATACGGAGGGGGAGTTAATTCGCAGCGAGCTGGAAAATCGCTATTTTGGTGCGTCGCAAAAAGCAATTATGGTCGCGTTCAGAGACGCGCAGCGGCGATTCCGCTTGTTCAAAAAAGGCGTGCGCGGCGACGTACTGACGCGGCAGGATGAATTAAGCGCAAGTTCAAATTGACAGATGTACATTCACGTGCTACAATTTGTTACACAAATTAATTACGGCTGCTTTATTTGCATTACGCAGATGAAATCCGGCAACATAAACATCCTACAATTCGAGGATGCTTCTGTTTGCCGGATTTTTCTATAAAAATGGAGTATAGGAGGACGAAAAATGAGCAATATTGTGCTGCGGGGCGGAACAATTATCGATGGGTCAGGCAGTCCTGGATACCGTGGCGATGTATGGATTGATGGCGACCAAATCAGGGCTGTAGGGGAAGTGGAGAGCGGGATCGCAGGCAAAGAAATCGATGTTTCTGGGCTGGTTGTGGCCCCGGGATTTATTGATTTGCACACGCATACTGACCGAAAAATTTTTGACAATCCACTCGGTGACAGCAAAGTGATGCAAGGCGTTACGACCGATGTGACCTCTAACTGCGGGATTGGTCCATTTCCAGCCTGCACCTCGCGAATTGCCGAACTGGAGTCATATCTGAGTACTCTTAGCGGTTCACTGCCGGCAGAAGGGGTGTGCTGGACTGACTTCAACGGATTTGCGGCTGTGGTGGAAAAAGTAAACCCCGGCATCAACCTGGCTATGTTGACCGCGCAGGGCGCATTGCGTATCGCTGCTGTGGGCTGGGACGATCGTCCGCCGACGCAAGCCGAACTGGCTCAGATGCAACAACTGTTGGATGAGTCGTTAAGCCAGGGCGCCTGGGGGATGTCCACCGGCTTGGTTTATCCGCCAGGCAGTTTTGCCAAAGCCGATGAATTGACAGCGCTGGGCAGGGTGCTGGCTAAACACGAAACCCTTTATACCAGTCATATTCGCGGTGAAAGTGCAACCTTGATGGACTCTGTCGAAGAGGCGATCGAACTCGGCCAGCAAAGTGGCGTTCGTGTGCAGGTGTCCCATCTAAAAGCAATCGGCAAGCCGTTTTGGGGTCAGGGACTAGCTGCTTTGCGCCGCATTGAAATAGCCAGGAGCATTGGGGTGGATATCTGGGCTGACCAGTATCCATATGAAGCTACAGCTACTTCCTTGGCGGCGTTGGTGCCCGGCTGGGCGCAAGACGGTGGAATTTCCGCGTTGCTCAGTCGGTTGGCAGATCCGGCTTTGCGTGAAACCATCCTCACAGCAATTGCTAAAGAAATGACGATTCGCGGCGGGCCGGATCGGGTAAAGATTTCTGTACTCAAAACAAAAGAAAACCAGCATTGGGTCGGTAAAACCATTCTGGATGTCGCCATTGCCAGAGGCCTTCCGGCCGAAGAGGCTGTGCGGCAGTTATTGATCGAAGAGGCCGCCAAAATCAATGCGGTCTATTTTTCCCTGGGAGAAGTCGATCTGGACGGAATTATGCAAAGCTCCATCGTAGCCGTTGGTAGCGACGGACAGGCAATGAACCCGGAGCGGGACCGGGCGGAAAATGTTCATCCGCGTTCTTATGGAACCTTTCCCCGGGTGCTGGGGCGCTATGTGCGGGAAAAACGGCTGATTTCGCTGGAGTTGGCCGTGCACAAGATGAGCGGATTGCCGTCAACCATTCTGCGGTTGCCAGACAGAGGTTTTGTCAAAGTCGGCCTCAAGGCTGACCTGACGATATTTGATCCGAACACGGTAATTGATCGGGCCGATTTTTCCAATCCACACCAGTATCCTGAAGGAATTCACTATGTATTCGTCAATGGGACACTGGCCGTAAAAAATTCAAAACTGACTGGCGAGGGCAAGGGCGAAGTGTTGAGAAAAAATGACAGGAGGTAAGTAAAATGACTGACGCAGGATTTAATATTTGGTGGGGATTAGTCGGACTCATTCCTTTGTTGCTCTATATTGTGCTGGTGCTGCGGGAAATGGACCCGTTGCCTGCAACAATCATTTGTGTCGTGTTGGGGGCAATCATCAATGCAAAGAGCCTAGTTGCCGTCGGGACCGACCTGTCGAAAGCGATGGGGTCGTTTCTTGGCTTGGTCGGTCTGATCATCATGCTGGGGCGGGGCCTCGGCGAAGTCCTGTCAGAAACCAAAGTAGCGCATACATTGGTATATAAAATTATTTACGGGATTGGTGTCAATACCCAAAAAAAAGCGCTGCTGGGGATTATGATGGCAACGATGGTCATCGTCGGACTGCTGGGGACCATGGCGGGAGGGGTAGCAATCATCGCGCCGATCGTCAATCCGATTGCCGCTGCCGTCGGTTTGACTCCAGCTGCGGTTGCCGTGCTTTACCAATCGGTCGGGGAAGAGGCGCTTACCTTGGGGCCATTCACACCGCCGGTGGTAACGCTGATTGGCCTGACAAAGCTTGATTACGGGACGATGCTGATTACTGCCGCGTTGCCGATTGCGTTTGTCACTTTGTTGGTCACCTGGTTCATGGTGCAGCGGATTCAACGCAGCACAGCGGAAAAAATGCCGGCGGGCGTAGCAGTGGGTAAAGAGATCGAGGCATTCCAGCCTACTCCGCACAGTCAGCGTGCCACGGCTACTTTTATTGTGATGTTTACCGCATTGATCGCTTATGGGATCTATGTGAAAGCCGCCACGCCATTTGTCATTACAGTTATGTTGGGACTGTCGTTCGTGGTGGGCATGGTGGGCGGCATGAAATTTGACGGCGTTTGCAAGTCGATCGTCAAAGGCATGGCCGGCAATGTAGGGTTGTATCTGCTGTTTATTCTGCTGGAGTTGTTCATCAACTATGTTGAGCTGGCCGGAGGCTTTAAGGCGCTTACTTACATGTTGATGCCGATGATTAATATCGGCGGTAAAGTTGCGGTGGTCATCGCCGGAGGAGCAATTGGCGCATTTGGTATTTCCGGCGCCGTCGTGGCAGAACTTGTGACGTTGAACAAAATGTTTGCGTCATTGCTCAAAGAATATAATGTTTCGATGATAGCCTGGGCGGTAGCGTTGATTGTAGCGACAAGGGTGACCAATTTCATCATTCCTGGAAGCAATATGGTGGCGATGATGGGTTTCGCCCAATCGAACAATTTGAAAGCAATGATGCGCAACGGCTATGTGGTAGCATTGGCGCAGACCGGATTGCTGATCATTTATGCTTTTGCATTCCGCTGATTTATACGGGACTTGTGAAACCGAAGTGAACAGTTAATATCAAAAAAGGCATCCGAGCATTGTTCGGATGCCTTTTTTTGTTGCGTGGGTTACAATAAAGACAACGGGTCATAGTTTGGGAGGAAAATTTTATGCGAAAAAGAAAAAGGAAGGTCCATTTAATCTGCCTGGTTTTGCTGGCGAGTTTGCTTATGACGCAAGTGGCGGTAGCAAAATCACCAAACGGAACGGCGGATATCCCTAAGATAAATTATGTTGAGGGTCTTGTCTTGACCCAAGAAACCATGGAGGTTGATCCAGCCAGAGCTCAACGAGGCTTGGGCGCTACGCTGATTAAGGCGCGGGTGACCTCGGGTCCGGACGCCGGGCAGGAAGTCGTTATTATCAATCGCACGATGGACCGGTCGTTTTATAACATTATGGCCAAGCCGGGCGACAAGGTGATTTTGGCTTTAATGACTGATCCATCAGGCAAAACTACCTATCACATCGCTGACTATGAACGAGGCAGCGGGCTAATTTGGCTGGCGGGACTGTTCATCGTACTGTTGTTGCTATTCGGTCGCGGGGTTGGCCTGCGGGCGGTTTTTGTCATCGGGACGTCTTTGGTGATTTTGTATTATGGTTTTGTCGGGCAGGTGCTGGCCGGCGGGATTAACGTGCTGTTGCTGACCTTTATCGTTGCGATTTTGATTAGCTCAATTACCTTGTTTTCGGTCAGTGGCCGCGAACCCAAAACATGGGCGGCATTTATCGGCACGATGGGCGGTGTTGCTGCTGCCGGTCTGTTAGCGGCGGCAGCTGTTAAGATGATGCATTTGACTGGTCTGTCAAGTGAAGAAGCGATGATTTTGAAGGCGACGGTGCTCAAACATGTCGATTTTCAGGGGATTTTGTTTGCGGGAGTCGTATTGGGGGCACTGGGGGCTGTTATGGATGTGGCCATTTCCATTGCAGCGGCACAGCAGGAAGTCAGTCGCAACTGTCCAAGCTTGAGTCGAAAGGAGTTGTTCAGCTCAGGCATGTCGGTCGGGCGCGATGTGATGGCGACCGATGCGAACACGTTGATTCTTGCTTATGCGGGGAGCTCGTTGCCTTTGGTATTATTGATGGCATCCCAACCGGACCTTTCTATACTGAGGATATTCAACCTGGATTTATTGGTAACCGAGTTTGTTCGCGCCCTTGTCGGCAGCGTTGGTCTCGTTTTATCGATTCCGTTGACGGCTGCCGCGGGGGCGTTTCTATTGTCGGTTCACAACAAAGAAAGCTGTTGACCCGTGTTTTATACAATGAAATATTGAAAATCCCGCCGATTCCAGACAAGGAAACCGGCGGGATTTTTAATTGACGCCAAACATGAGTTGATTAACGGCCCAACCAACCACCATCAACGGCAATGACCTGTCCTTGGACATATTCGGCTGCATCAGAGGCAAGGAATACGGCCAAACCCTTCATATCTTCCGGAGTTCCCCAGCGACCGGCCGGGATTCGGGCTAAAATAGCCGGGGCACGTTCGGCGCTCTTTTGCAGCGCTTCGGTCATTTCGGTTGCCATATACCCGGGGGCAATGGCGTTGACGTTGATGCCGAGCGGTGCCCATTCATTGGCGAAAGCTTTGGTCAAGCCGGCTACGGCGGATTTCGAAGCCGCATAGGAAGGCACGATAATCCCACCCTGGAAGGAAAGCAACGAGGCGACATTGATAATCTTGCCCTTTTTCTGCTTGAGCATTTCTTTGGCAGCTGCCTGGCAGAGAAAGAAGACCGCTTTTTGGTTGATCTGGATGACATCATCCCAATCTTGTTCGGAGAATTCAATTGCTGGGGCGCGGCGAATAATGCCGGCGCAGTTGATCAAAATATCGAGACGGCCGTATTCGGCCAAAGTGGCGTCGATAATCTGCGGAATGACTTTGGTGTCGATCAGATCAGCCTGAACACCAATGCAGCGACGGCCCAGGGCTTTGATCTTATCCACGGTTTCCTGCAGGCGGGCACTGCTGGCTACGACCACGAGGTCGGCTCCCGCTTCGGCCAAACCGATCGCCATACCGGCACCGAGGCCTCGACTGGCGCCGGTGACAATAGCTACACGGCCTGTTAAATTGAGTTTATCAAGGATCATGTGCAAAAACCCCTTTCATACATTTGGTGAAGTTGTTTGGGCTACTTGAGATTTCCCATGGGCACGTGGTCCATGTCGTCAAAGGTCTGGTTTTCTCCTGCCATGCCCCAGATGAAGGTGTAATTCACAGTGCCGACACCAGAGTGAATCGACCAACTGGGCGAGATGACGGCTTGTTGGTTGCGGATAACGATATGGCGGGTTTCCTGCGGTTGTCCCATCATGTGAAAAACAGCGGCATCTTGTGGCATATCAAAATAGAAATAAACTTCCATCCGACGCTCGTGGGTATGGGTCGGCATCGTGTTCCACATGCTGCCGGGAGCCAGTTCGGTCAGTCCCATCACTAGTTGGCAGCTTTTGGCGCCTTGAGGATGGATGTATTTGAAAATTTTCCGCTCATTCCCCTGCAGGTTGGACCCAAGAGCGACCGGCGTAATATCAGCCCGCAGGATTTTCGTGGTCGGATAGGCATGATGTGCCGGGGTGCTGTTAAGGTAGAAACAGGCAGGATTGGCAGGATCGGCGCTGGTAAAACGAATTTCCTTGACGCCCATTCCGACATAAAGCCCATCCGTTTTATCGAGAATATAGTCGACTCCGTCCAAGGTGACAGTGCCCCGCGGGCCGACATTGATGATGCCGAGTTCGCGGCGCTCCAAAAAGAACGAGACGCCCATTTCTTTGCCTGCAGTGAGTTCGAGCGGTTCCGTGGGAACGGCGCCACCGGCGATGATACGGTCAACATGACTATAGACCAGATTGATTGAACCGGGGAGCATGACGGCGGGAATCAGGAATTCCTGGCGCATTTTTTCGGTAGTATAGGTCTTGAAATCTTCCGGATGGTGGGCATAGCGTATTTCCATGAACAAACACCTCTTTTCTCTATATTTTAACTTAGACGACGTGAACGTGGATTCCCTGGTTTTTCAGATAAGTCTGTTCTTCACCAGAAATACGAGAATCTGTGATGATTGTGTTGATTTTTTCAATTGGACAAAATGGGGCAAAAGCGGTGTGGTGAAACTTGCTGTAGTCAACAAGACAGATCACTTCGCGCGCTGCTGCGATCATCGTTTTTTTAACTTCTGCTTCATCAGAGTTCAACACAAATAATCCAGAGGTCAAATCCAATGCGCTCGTTCCCAGAAAGACCTTTTTCACCTGGTATTTTTCCAGCATGCGTTCGGTATCTCGACCCACAAGAGTATAAGAACCTTCTCGGCGCAGGCGGCCCCCGGCCACAAAAAGGTTGATGTTGGTCTTGTTCATTAGTTCTAGCGCAATGTTTAAATCGCTGACCACTACCAACACGTTTTTTTCTCCCAGCAGTCGAGCCAACTCGATTGTGGTGCTACCACCATCCAGAATCAGAGTGTCACCATCTTCGATGTATTCTAACGCTGCTGTGCCAATGCGTTGCTTTTCGGCTAAGTTTTGCAGCTTGCGCCGTTCGATGGGAAAAAGGCTGTTGACGCCATTTTTTAAGATAGCGCCGCCATGAACCCTGTCTAGTAGTCCCATGCTTTCTAAGGTGTCCAGGTCTTTTCTGATAGTTTTTGGGGTTACTGCGAATTGTTCGCTTAACTGCGAGGCATCCACACTACCGTTTTCTGACAGCAGGCGGGAAATTGCTTCCAATCGCTTTATCGCCAACAAGTTAAGAACCCCTCCTTCCAATAAATCTACTATACCATTCAATACGAACATTTTCAAACAAATTAAGAAATATCAAGAATTTCAATATTATGGACTTATATCACGTAATAGTGCAAATGAGATTTAATTTTGCTAATAGAGTCATTATGCTATTTTATAATGCAGCGAATAGAATAGCGGGTCAGTAAAGTGTGTAGCAAAAATTCTTGGGATAAAAGTAAATTGACAAATGGCTGGTGAACGATTATAATTTAATTATAAATGATAATTTTTTTCAAAAAGGCAAAATGATTGAGCGGGGTGCAAAATGGAAATTATGCTTGTTGGCGTAATCGGGGCGGCGGCCGCCGGATATATTGGTTGGCGTGGATATAAGTCCATGCGAACTTCTGGCAGTTGTGGCAGCGGCGGTTGTGATGGCTGTTGCGGCTGCGGCGGATCATCAAATAAACCCAAATCATAGGTGGGAGTTAAACCGGGTTTGCGCTTAATGGCGCAAACCCGGTTTTCGTGTAGTTGGTTTTTCTTGCACTCAAAATGAAAATATCACAATTAAGCAGGATTTGGCGGCGGGGGTGGCAAATTATCCTGAATGAATTGCTGCGCATTTTGCAGCTCAAGTGCAAGGAGGAGAAAAACAATGCCATGGTTTTTAGCTTATAATGGTCAACAAATCGGACCGCTGGAAGATGTTCAGGCGCGGGCGCAAGCACAGGCAAACCCTCATGGATTAGCCTGGCGGGATGGATTTTCTCAATGGACGCCGATTCACCAGGTGCCCGAATTGTACCAGGCGATACCCCAGCAGCCGGTGGCATCACCGACACCTGGACCAGCGCCGCAGACTTATGGTAATGTACCGGCGTACGGTGCGCAGGCATCGGTTCTTCAAGGGAAGCCTGCAGAAGTAGCTGATGAAGTAGATTATAAAATTATCGGCTCCGAGATGCAGTTCGTTGAGATTGAACTGGATCCTGGTGAAAGCGCTGTGGCAGAAGCAGGCGCGATGATGTTTAAAGCACCGCAAATAGAAATGGATACAATGTTTGGCGACGGTTCGCGGGCGGCGGCCCAGGGTGGCTTCATGGATAAATTGATGGGAGCAGGAAAACGCCTTCTCACAGGTGAAAGCCTGTTTATCACCGTGTTTACTCACAGGGGACAGGGGAAAGCGCATGTGGCCTTTGGCGCTCCCTATCCAGGCAACATTATTCCGGTAAAATTGACCGATGTCGGCGGGATGCTTATTTGTCAAAAAGATAGCTTTCTTTGCGCGGCCCGCGGCGTTTCAATCGGAATTTACTTCCAACGAAAAATCATGACAGGTTTGTTTGGCGGCGAAGGTTTTATTATGCAAAAACTCGAAGGAACCGGCATGGTCTTTATGCACGCAGGCGGCACGATTGTGGAGCGCGTGCTGCAACCGGGCGAATTATTGCATGTTGATACTGGTTGTGTTGTGGCTTTTGAACAGTCGGTTCAATTTGATGTACAACAGGCCGGTAATATAAAAACAGCACTATTTGGCGGAGAGGGTCTATTCTTTGCTGTGTTGCAAGGTCCGGGGAAAATCTGGCTGCAGTCGTTGCCGTTTTCCCGCCTGGCCGGCAGGATGTTGCAGGCTGCGCCGCAGCGTGGCGGATCAAAAGGCGAAGGATCAATTGTGCCGAACATCGGAGGGTTCTTTGCCGGGGACGACGATAATTAACTTACAAGACAAAATTGTCGGAAGAGCACAATGAAATAAGCCGGCATTGCCGGCTTATTTCATTGGAAAGTTATAATGCTTCTGCGCTGGCAGTTACTCTTTTTTAGTGATAAACTGGCATGCGATCTCGTCATTGAGGACTTCTTTGACAAACAAAGTTTGATTTTCCAGTTCAAGCAAATCAAGCGAGTAAGGTTCTTGCAGTAGAGTGTCGATATCGATTGAATCTGCCAGGATTTTAAGTTTGGGTCGGTGCGGTAAGTCCGGGCTGGCCGAGATGACGATGCCAATAAATCCATTAGTTAATTCAACCAGACTGCCCGGCGGATACATGGGTAACCGAGATAACAAGGCTTTGGCGACATGTAAGTCAAAGCGGGAACCTGCCCCGGACATGATCGATTCATACGCAAGATGGGATTTACAACCATTGCGGTCAATAAAAGCGGCGCACATGTTTTCATAAGCATTTACGGCGGCAATAATCCGGGAGAAAGGATGCAGATTGCTATTGGTAAGTTGGGATGGATAGCCGGTGCCATCTGCGTGCTCGTGATGTTCTTGGGCAACTTTGGCGACGGAGCGTGGCAGAGATAAAGATTCCTGCAGGATGGCAAAGCCCCAATTTGCGTGTGCCCTGAAAATCAATACTTCTTCAGGTTTAAGGTTTTCCCGACGCGCGATCAAATCCTGCGGTATCATCAGCAAACCGATATCATGCAACAGTGCCGCCAGGGCAAGTTCATGCAACGTCGCTGTTGTTTTTATTCCCATGGCTATGGCTGTAGCAGTTGACAATAAGGATACATTGACAGAGTGTGCCATGATATCCCGGGAGTTACGGTTCATATGAGCCATATGTATAACTGCCAGTGGATCTTGGGTGACTTCTTCGACCACCTTATGAACGGTTTGCTGCTCTTCCTCCGACATAGAGAATTGCTCAGCCTTTTTAATCGAATTGAACGCATGCTCAACCATCATACGGGCCCGATTACGGGTGACTTCTTTTAAAGATTCGGATATAGCGGGCAATTCAATGCGTGGATTGCGCACGAAAACTGATAAGATCTCCCACTTTTGGAGTCGTTCAATTAATCGGTCTGTCAAGACAGTGCCGTTGGAAAGCATAATTGTTCCATCTTCGTCATATACATCTCTGGCCAGTACCATATCTGGTCGGACAAATTCCAAGGCTAGTCTTTGCATGGAGGCTTGGTTCCTTTCAGATTCATCAGTGTGGTTCGTCATTTAGCACGCCACCCTCAAGATATTTTGTCACGATTCGACTGCGGAGTTTGGGTCCGTTACGCGATTTGTCACGGTACATTTCTGCGTCAGCTTTTTTGAACATATCGCGCATTTTTAGCGGAGTCTCGTCGGTAGCGGCACAACCGATGGATATGCCTAGAGGGAGATTGTCATTTAATTGATTGTGATGGGCAACTTTGGCCTGGATTCTTCGTTGCAGGTCCTGAGCACCAGCCAGATCAGTTTGTGGCAGAAAAATTGCAAATTCATCACCGCCAATCCTTGATATGACTGCATCTGCCGGAGCAACTTCCTGCAGAATCCTGGCGGCAGTTCGAAGAAGCAAGTCGCCAGTAGGGTGTCCCATTGTGTCATTTAAGAGTTTTAGGCTATCAAGGTCGCAAATCATAATCGCAATTGCCTGTTTCGGCGCCATCTCGGTTGCGTTGAGACTTTCTTCAAAGCTGGTTCGGTTCAATAGTCCGGTCAAAGGGTCGTGAGAACTGATGTACTGCAATCTCTCTTCGTTCAGTCGCAACATTTCCATCGTTTCCATTTGACGCAGGCGCTGCAGACCGATATCAGCAAGCATGTTGGCAAGGTCCTTCAGGTATTTTAGCAGCAGTGAAAGGCGCATGGGCGGAATGATGGCTATTTTTCGCAGTGCTTTTTGATACTCAATTGGATCAATACCTCTTATCGCGGCTTCCAACTCAATAGCAAGGTCGTCCGGAGGTTCGGTAAAGAATTGACCGATGTATACGGACGCAAGATGCTCGCCTTCGACAACAACCGGACAAGCGTAATGCATCATGCCGGTCGGACATTGTTTAAAAGTGTACGACACCGGATCAAGATGTTTAGAAATGTAGTCCAAACAATCACAGGACTGGAGTTTTCCGGTGTTACAAGCGCCACGCCAACCAGCGCAAAACAAAAAATTCCCATCAACATCAATGATGCCAATGGCGATATCGGTCAGCCAATAAAGACTTCCCATCAATTCCTGCAGTTTTGGGATATCGGCCAAATCAGAAAACCGATATTTCATTTTGACCTCCCCATGCGATTCATTGGATGATAGGCAATCTTTCGACGGGAAATCTGGTAATTCCTGCACAGAAAGACTTGTAGCAAAAGGATTTTTATAAACTGTTTCCCATAATTGGTTTTCGCAGTAAAATAAAGCTGATAAAAATGGAGAAAAGAGGATAATGGCATGAAACATTTCTTTGCCTATTTGTCAAGAATGCGTTTGATTCGTCGGTGGGGTCTGATGAGGAACACTTACGAGGAAAACATTCAGGAACACAGTCTTCAGGTAGTGATTGTCGCCCATGGGCTGGCGGTTATCCGCAATAAGCATTTTGGCGGAGCGGTCAATGCAGATCGCGTGGCAGTATTGGCGGCTTATCACGAGGCGGGGGAAGTGTTTACCGGAGACCTGCCTACTCCGATCAAGTACTTTAATCCAGAAATCAAGCAGGCGTATGTGGCGATTGAAGATTTTGCCAAGGACCGTTTGCAGGGAATGTTGCCTGCCGAGCTGCAAAGCGCTTATCAACCACTACTGTTTCCGGACCAGGGCGAGCAGGAGTTGTGGCGTATCGTTAAGGCTGCGGACAAAATTTGTGCCTATTTGAAATGTGTTGAAGAGCTAAAATCCGGCAATCAGGAATTTGCCAAGGCAGAACGGGCGATTCGCAAGGAACTGGACCAACTGAATCTGCCAGAAGTATCTTTTTTCATGGAAACATTTGCGCCAAGTTTCGGCTTGGCGCTGGATGAACTGAACTAGTGGAGGCAAAATGAACTTCAACTGGTTGAAAAAGCGCTATCTATCTGACGATGTTATGAATAATGCGCGGGAGCGCGCAGTTTGCCAGGCAGACTCGCCTTTAATCGAACTTGCCGAAGTAGTCAAGGCATTTGAGGTTGAGGCCGGAACGTTCTATGCGCTGCGTGGCGTAGATTTATCGGTGCGCTGCGGTGAATTTGTCGCGGTCATTGGCAAGTCCGGCAGCGGAAAATCGACGCTAATCAACATGATTACCGGTATTGATCGCCCCACCTCCGGTGAAGTTAACATCGGCGGCGTCGCGGTGCACAAACTTACCGAAAATCAACTGGCAATGTGGCGAGGCCGAAACATCGGCGTCGTATTCCAGTTTTTCCAGCTGTTACCGACATTATCGGTGTTGGACAATATCGTGTTGCCAATGGATTTTTGCGGTTGCTATGATACCGAGGAAAGGCCCAAGCGCGCGCTGGAATTGCTGGAGCTGGTGGGCCTCGTTGACCAGGCAGGCAAGTTGCCGACGGCGTTGTCCGGCGGTCAGCAACAGCGTGCGGCGATTGCCCGGGCGCTGGCCAATGATCCGCCGATCCTGGTGGCCGACGAACCGACCGGCAATCTCGACTCAGCAACAGCAGATGCGGTTTTTTCTTTGTTCGAAAACTTGGTTGCTCAGGGGCGGACGATTCTGATGGTGACCCATGACAATGATTTGGCCCGGCGAGTACAGCGTTCGGTGCAGGTTTCCGATGGACGGATTGTGAGCGACCATGGGTAGGACTGTCTGGAAAAAGGTATTTAACGATCTTCGGTTCAACAAAACCCGCACTTTGCTAGTTGTGCTGTCGATTGCGGTCGGTGTGGCTGCAATCGGCACTATTGCCGGGGGACATATTGTCTTTTCCCGCGATATGCAGGAAAGCTTCAACTCAATCAATCCGGCGAACATCACTATTTTTTCAGATCCATTCGATGAAGACGTTGTGGACGCCGTGAGAAAAATTCGTGGAGTAAAGGCTGCGGATGGCAGACGGACGGTTGCTGTCAGGGTTCAGGCGCCGGATGGAAACTGGAAACAGATGAATCTGACGGTCATTGCCGACTACAAAGATATTCGTGTCAACAAGCTCAAGTTGATGGAAGGCGCTTGGCCGCCGCCGGATAAGGGGGTTTTATTCGAACGTTCATCGTTGTCTTCCTTTCCTGTAGCCGTTGGTGACGGCCTGTTGGTGGAGGCGCCGGATGGAAAGCGCAGACAGCTGAAAGTGGCGGGGCTGGTTCATGACATCAGCCAGATCCCTTCGTTTTTTTCTGGAACCCTGAATGGGTACATCACATATAATACGCTGGAGTCGCTTGGCGAAATCCGCGAATTGGATACCTTGGTAGTACAGACTGCCAATGCACCGGGCGACAAGGAAGGATTGGCGCTACTGGCCCGACAAGTGTGGGACAAACTAGAAAAAGGCGGCCGCAAGGTGTACTGGACCACGGTTCTGCCGCCGGGCGAACACCCGTTGCATTCGGCTTTTCAGGCGATTTTGTTTCTGCTTACGACCATGGGAGTGTTAGCTCTGTTGCTCAGCGGTTTTCTGTTGGTGAATACCGTGACGTCAATTCTGTCACAGCAGATTCGCCAGATTGGCATCATGAAAACCATCGGCGGGACTACCAAACAGATCTTTGGTTTGTATATCGGCTCAGTCCTCTGTTACAGTATTTTGGCTTTGGCGGTGGCCATTCCGCTCGGTGCGGTCGGTGCCCGTCTGGCGACCTACAGTCAGGCTGATTTGGCCAATATCGAAGTCAAAGGATTTCAGATCGTCCCGGAAGTGGTTGTGATGCAAGCGGTTGTCGCCGTGGTTATTTCTGTCTTGGCGGCATTTTTACCACTCTGGCGGGGAACTCGGATTCCGGTGCGGGAGGCTCTCGGTTCCTATGGAATGGGGACGGAACAAACCGGTCGGGTGAGCCGTATGCTGGACAACCGCATCGATCGGCTGATTCAGCGTTGGGACCAGATTTCCCGCCCGCTTCGACTTTCCTTGCGCAATACATTCCGGCGTAAAGGCCGGTTGGCGTTAACCCTGGCAACGCTAACCATGGCGGGCGCGATCTTTATTGCGGTTTTTTCGGTCAGTCAGTCGATTCAGGTGACGACAGAAGAATTATTCGAGTACTTCAATTATGATATCAATATGGTGTTTAGCAAATCGCACCGGGTAGACCGGATCGAACAGGAATCGTTGGCGGTAACAGGAATAACGGAGGTAGAGTGTTGGGGATATTCAATTGGTCGAATTTTGCGCAATCCCCGTGATGAAAATGACAGCGAGCAACTATTTCTCTACGGGCCGAATGCCCAGACGCAGATGATTCGACCGCAAGTTCTGCAGGGGCGCTGGTTGTTGCCGGAAGATGAGAATGCACTGGTCATTAACGGTGATGTGTTGAAGAAAATGCCTGAACTCAAGCCGGGCAGCAAGGTTATCCTGAAATTGGCCGGCAAAAAAGCGGAATGGACGGTTGTGGGCGTAGTCAAAGGCGTCATGGCAGGACCAACAGGTTATATCAACTATCCCTATTTTGGCCAGGCAGTTCGCGAGACAGGACGCGCGGCCAGTGTACAGGTGAAAACTCTCCGGCACGATAAGGAGTACCAGATTCAGCTGGCGCGACAAATGGAGCAACACATGAAAAAAGTAGGTATGAGGGTCAATTTTTTACAAACAACCCAGGAACTCAAAGAGATGATTCTGGCCCAGTTTAATGTCATCGTTACCTTTTTGCTGATTATGGCTGCGTTGCTGGGAATTGTCGGGGCGCTCGGGTTGGCGGGGACCATGAGTATCAACGTGGTGGAACGGACGCGTGAAATTGGCGTTATGCGTGCAATTGGGGCTGGTGATCGTGACGTTTTGCAATTGGTAATGGTCGAAGGCATGATGATTGGCGGCCTCAGTTGGGCCATGGGCCTGATTTTGGCTTTGCCGGTGAGCAAATTCATGAGTGACCAGGTGGGGAATCTGTTTATCCAGGCGCCGTTGACGTTTCGCTTTTCGCTATTTGGCGCGGCTCTCTGGCTGCTGATAGTTCTGCTTATGTCGGCGCTGGCCACTTGGTGGCCAGCGCGAAATGCATCCAAAATCAGTGTCAGAGAATCGCTAAGTTACGAATAACAGGAGGTTCGATCATTTTGGCAGCAGAAAAAATCAAAGGGATGTTGATCGGAAGCTGGAACGGGCCTGCCTGGCGGCGGTGGGTGATGATGGCGAGCCTATTGTTGATCGGCGTGGCAGTATGGCAATGGCTGTCGGTGCCTTCCGAGGCTGATAAAAAGAAATTGGCAGCAGTGAAAGCCGATTCGCGAGTGGTCTGCGAGGGGATCGTTGTGCCGGTTCGCTATGCATCGATGAGTCTGCAGGTGTCGGGCGTGGTTTCCGAAGTGTTGGTGCGTGAAGGCGAACAAGTAAAAGCTGGACAGGTTTTGGTCAGGTTGGCCAATGAAGATCTACAGGCTAAAGCCCAGAGCGCCAGATCCAGTTATATCAAGGAAACCGCAGGGTTCCGGGAACAGGAAGTGGTCATGAAAAAAGCCGCCGTTGAACAGGCGGCCGCTTCGCTGGAACAAGCCCGAATTGATTTTGTTCGGCTGGAAAGTTTGCAGGAAAAAAATGCAGTTTCTCGGCAAGAATATGACAAGGGTCGTACGGCATGGTTGAAAGCAAAGGCCGATTGGGAGAGAGCCAAAGCCGATTATGAGATGTCGCTGGCCGGGTCCCGGACGGAAACGATTGCGTCAGCAAAGGCTGATGCCGAAGCGGCGGCTGCTGCTGTCGGCCAGACGGTGCTCAAAGCTCCGTTTGATGGGACAGTGGCTTATCTCGACCATAAAGTCGGCGAATATGTTGCTGCCGGCACGCCGTTAGTCCGGATTGGGGAACTGTCAGCGTGGCGAATCCAGACGGATGATTTGACGGAATTGCAGATAGCCCGCGTTCGGCAAGGTGCGTCTGTTATAATGACATTCGACGGGCTGCCTGGACTGGAATTGCCCGGAAAAGTCACCAGTATCCGTGCCTTTGGCGAAAAGAAGCGCGGCGATATCACTTATACGGTTTTTATCGAACCGGATCGCTATGAAACCCAACTTAAATGGAGTATGACCGCCATCATAAAAATTGATCCTGCACCCTGACTAGCGGATAGGGATTTAGCATTGCGACAGCGAATTACACTTAAGAAAGATTGATCTGATCCCGCAATGTATCAAGCGCTTTTTGAAATGAAGCTCTTTTGGCGGCAAGCCGATTGTACATCCGGACGGTCTGAGTCGTCTGAGCGTCAGACAGTTTTTTCTTTTGCCGGGAATCAAAGGACAGAGCTCTGGCGGTCATCGTGACTTCGGCATTTTCCCACTGAATTGTGACTTCGTTGCTTTTGATATTGGGTGCTGTCAGTAGCAAAAACAACACGCGGTCGAAAGAATGGGCCCAGGCAAAATCGGCCAGGATTTCTTCGGGTGGGATTACGCCCGGTGTCAAGCCCTGTTTGTCGGAAAACCGATTGAACATATATTGGGGATGATCCCCGATAACTAATTTGTAATTAGTTTCAGGAAATCGTTTTTGTAAGGTTTCATAGGCGATTTCGTAATAGTCGCGTTGTTGATATTCGAGGGAACCGAGCAAGACAACAGCCACGGTTGGTTTTTTTGCGGCGGCTGCGTACACTGATGATGTCCACAGGGAGAAACTGCAACAAAGGAATAGTAGCGCGAACGCGAGCGAAATAAGTAGCTTTCGCATGATACCTCCCCCGGAACCTTGGTAATCTTTCAAGGTGTCCTACAACTACCTTTCGACGGGTAAGTCAGAAATCCTTGCATGACAAATAGCGTGAAAAAATAGAGGGGGCTTACGCGTGAAAGGCGAAGAACTGTTGGCGCGAATGAAAGAATTGGGAATTGCCGCGACTTTGCGTACCTTGCAACGCTATGAAACGGCAGGACTTTTGCCGCCGGCGCAACGAGGCTGGGGTGAACGCGGTTTTGGGCGCTATGCCGTTTATAGCCCGTTGGCGGCAGCGGAATTTTATGCTTCTTATTCGCTGGTCCACCGTTATTTGTGGAAAGTCCGATTCGAAGATGTCCATGCGGTTCGTGACGTTGCCTTGAAACTGGAACGCAGCATCTGGTCACGTGACGAGCTCCAGACCTTTATCAGCCAGAATGACGACAAGATGGCGGCAGTTTGGTATTGGCTGGTCAATAAAGCCCGGGTGGAGGATTGTCAATCGGCGGATGCGCGGATTGGCCTGACTTATGCTTTGCAAAAGGATGGATCGATGCGCCGGATGCTTACCGGACCGAATGCGGTCAGCTTGATTCGGTTTGAGATTGCGGTCCTGTAAGTCAGCGATATTTGCTGAAAAATAGCTGGGCGGGGAGGAGAGATTTTGGCAGGAAATGAAAGGGTTTTTCGGCGGACCAATGGTCCTCGCTGGAAGTATCCTTCTTTTATTAAACTGTTGCTGATTGCGGGCATAATATCAGCGATTGCCGTCCTGCTGCTAGGATATCAGAAATTTAGCCAGCGGACCGGTTCGGAGGTTGCACGCGGTGGTGGATTGAACAATAAACTTGCAGTGCCTTCAGTGCGTATGGGCATTGAAAACATCGACGGTTCGTTGGATGTTTTTAAAGGAAAACGGGTCGGCCTGATTACCAATGCGACTGGTGTTGACAGTAAACTGCGGCGTTCAGTCGATATTCTGAAAGAAAAAGTGAATCTGGTAACGCTATTCGCACCGGAACATGGCTTGCGCGGCAATGTGGTAGCTGGCGCCGCCGTTCCGTATGAAACGGATGTCCGAACGGGTTTGCCCATCTATAGTCTGCACGGTGATACCCGAAAGCCGACGGCAGCGATGTTGAATAACATTGATGTCTTGGCATTTGACATTCAGGATATCGGCGCGCGATCCTATACTTACATCTATACGATGGCATATGCCATGCAGAGCGCCCGCGAACACAACAAAACCTTCGTGGTTTTTGATCGACCCAACCCAGTAGGCGGCGCCAAGGTCGAAGGGGGACTGCTGAAAACGGACTACAGTTCGTTCATCGGCCTGTATCCAATTCCGATTCGGCATGGGCTGACTGTTGGTGAACTGGCTCGGCTGTTTAATGAGGAGTTCGGTATTGGCGCCCGGTTGGTGGTCATTCCGATGCAAGGCTGGAGTCGGCGGATGCAACATGCGGAGACGGGGCTGCCGTGGGTGATGACTTCGCCCAATATTCCAACGATTGACTCTGCTTTGGTTTATACGGGGACAGGATTATTTGGCGGTAGCAATGTGTCGGAAGGAATCGGCACGACTCGACCGTTTGAGCTAGTTGGCGCCCCTTGGCTTGACGGGGAAAAGTTGGCGGAACGAATGAATGCACTGCGATTGGACGGGGTGTTTTTTCGCCCGGTTCACTTTACGCCTCAATGGGGAAAATATCAGGGCCGCGTCTGTAACGGAATTCAAATCCATATAACCGACCGGCGTTTGTTTTCTTCAGTTACGGTAGGGCTGCGTCTACTGGAAGCCATTCATGAAATGGGGGGGAATCGGTTCAAATGGAATGAACCGAAAGGAAATGAGCGATGGATGATCGATTTATATGCCGGCGGGCCCGAACTGCGCGCAGGTAAGATAGCAGTGCAGGAACTGTTGATGCGCTGGGCGCGGGAGGCGGAGGAGTTTCGTCTGCGATCAGAAAAGTACCAACTATATAAATAGGCTGGTTGTTGCCAGCGTTCAAATAGAGGAAATTATGTCGAATTGACGAATCAATAATGACTATCATATTTGGAGCAATGCTAAGGGTTGAGGTGAGGAAAGATGGCTGCCTTCAAAGCTGCTGATCGAGTTCCCGCCTGATGTGGGGTGAGGAACGGGATGGAACGAAGCGCAATGAGAAAAGATCAAATGGTGCGGTTTGTCTGCAGCCGATGTAAACGGCAGCTCGTTTGGGCTGAAGTTTCAGTGACCGTCAAGTGCCCTTCCTGCGGTCGCTGGATTAAAGCCAATAAATTTTGGCAAGGCAATAATGAATCTGGTAAAACAAAGAAAACGGTTTTTCCGCCACAACAAATGGAACTGTTTTCATAACCGGCTCCAAAGCGTATAGGGTGAAAGAGGATGGAGTAACATAATGGCGTTAAAGGTAATCAAACGCTACCGGGCTCAGGACTTGGAACCGGGCATGGTTTTAGGGCGAACTCTGCTTAATGAAAAAGGGCAAGTCATCCTGGACCAGGGGAAAGTCATCCTGCAGGAAGGCGCCCTGATTACCCGCGAACTGATTGACCGGTTGCGAAACTGGAATATCTGTGTTGTCGATGTGCAGTTTTTGGCGTTGCCTCCGACAGCGGTCGGCAAAGCGCCCGTGAAGGACGAAGGGCCGCGTTCTGTGACTGCACTGGCGGCAGATATGTTGAAATGGATGTCCGAACCGACTGTGCTGTCGGTATTGCTTGATCGATTGGCGCGGGGTCTGGGTTGTCTGTACCCGGGTGATCACGTATTTATCACCCTGCTCGAAGGAGCGCCGATTCGTTGGTGGGTTATTGCCGCTGCCGGGTCATTCAAGCTGCCGGACGCGGCAATGGAACAAAAATTCCGTGGCCAGGATTATTTGGCCGGTCAACCGGTGATCATTGGTGAACTTTCGGCGCACAAGGCCCCGCCAGTTCTGGCGCGAGCCGATATGCTGTCGATGTGCGGCGTGCCTATTATTGCGGGGGATACAACGGTTGGGTCCATTGAACTGTTTTCGCAGCGACCGGATGCTTTTGCCGATGAGGATTTGAAGGCGATTAATCTGTGCGCCCACAAGGCGGCGGTAGCGATCCGCATTGCTGAAACCAGTGACAAGCTGAGACAAACCGCCGAAGAGCGCGATTTGTTATATGAGATTATGGGGTTTGTATCTGCATCGATGCCGCCAGTTCAATTGTTGTCGAAAGTCGCTGACAGTCTGGGGAACTACCTTTCGGCGCATGCGGTTGCGGCTTTTACCGTGCAACGCTTGCCACACATCAATAAAACCACCGAAGTTATGATGCGGAATTTCTCGCGCACCGACATGGAGAATTTAAAAGATGTCTTTGCAGATCGCTGGCCAGCCAATACTGTAAATGGCGAGGTGGAAACGAATGGCAGATTGCTTGAGCGGCAACAGGCATTTACGGTAAATCTTTCCGGCGGCAAGTCGATTTATGTGTTACCGCTATTCTCGCGCGACTTGTTGCAAGGGATCATTGTCCTGTTGTGGGAATATGACCGCAAGGTCGATTTTCACAGCCATATGGATGACATGATCCGGATCGTATCGGACCAGACTGCAATCGGTCTGGAAAGGCACCACCTATACATGGGCGTGGAAAAAATTGGCTTGACCGATGAATTGACTGGCCTGTCCAACCGACGGATGTTTAACTATCTGATTGAACGGGAAATTAACCGCAGTCGTCGTTATCGGCGCCCCCTCAGCCTGGTGATGATAGACATCGATCATTTCAAAAAAGTAAATGATACCTGGGGACACCCGGTGGGCGATTTGGTATTGCGTGAACTGGGCGGGCTGATGCGAGAGAATTTTCGGCGACTGGACGTGCCGGTGCGTTATGGTGGAGAGGAATTTGCCGTTATTTTGCCAGAAACGTCTCTGGAGGAAGCGATCAATTTCGCCGAACGTTTTCGAATCAAGGTCGAGAACGCTACTTTCATGAATGGCCGGGACCGAATTCCGGTGACAATCAGCCTGGGTGTCGCCACGATTGGCAATTCACCAATTGCCGAAGATCTGGATGCCGATACTTTGCTGCAAATGGCTGACCGAGCGTTATACCAGGCAAAACAGGCGGGTCGCAACCGCATTGCTGCCGGGCGTAAGAACTGACCGAACGTTTTTCTGAAAAGTAACAAAAAAGTTTTGTCTATCTGTTGATGAGCGGCAGGGAAATGCTTCTGACGCTGCGAATAAATACAAAGTTATGTCGGAGGCCCCAAATTCCTTCGAAGTATCAAAATGCGGGAGGTTGATGGACAAACCATGAAGAACAGGAAATTTTTGATTCTCATGACGGTGGTCATGGCGCTGGCATTAGTGCTGGCCGGCTGTGGCGGCAAGCAAGAAGAGCCGAAAAAAGAGGCCCCGAAAGCCGCTGAAAAACTGAAAGTGGCGTTTGTATACGTCGGGCCGGTGGGCGATGCAGGATGGACCTATGCTCATGATCAGGCGCGTAAGTATCTGGAAAGCAAAATGCCTGACGTACAGACTGTATTTGTCGAATCGGTGCCGGAAGGCGCTGACTCCGAGCGCGTAATCACCCAGTTGGTGGAACAGGGCGCTAAGATCGTATTCACGACCAGCTTCGGCTACATGGATCCCACAATCAATGTAGCAAAAAAATATCCCGGCGTTACTTTCATGCATTGTTCCGGCTTTAAAACGGCGCCGAATGTTGGCACGTACTTTGGCCGGATGTACCAGGCCCGTTATCTCTCGGGCATCGCAGCCGGTAAACAGACTAAATCGAATACGATTGGTTATGTAGCGGCATTCCCGATTCCTGAAGTTGTCCGCGGCATCAATGCCTTTACATTGGGCGTTCGTTCGGTGAACCCCCAGGCCAAAGTGAAAGTGATCTGGACCAACACTTGGTATGACCCGGCCAAAGAAAAACAAGCGGCGATGTCCCTGCTTGACGCTGGCTCTGATGTGATTGCCCAGCATCAGGATACCCCGGGCCCAATGCAGGCCGCTCAAGAAAAAGGCAAGTTCGGTATTGGCTACAATACCGACATGAGCAAAATGGCGCCTAAGGCTGTACTGACCTCTCCGGTCTGGAATTGGGGCCCTTACTATGTCAAAGTGGTTGAAGGCGTCAAGAATAAGACGTGGAAAAATGAACAATATTGGGGATCCATGAAAGAAGACATCGTTGACCTGGCACCGTTCGGACCGATGGTGACGGAAGATACCAAAAAACTGATCGCTGACTCGAAGAAAAAGATCGTTGACGGAACCTGGGATGTTTTCTGGGGCCCGGTTAAAGACCAGACAGGTGCTGTGAAAATCGCCGCCGGTCAAAAAATGTCCGATGCTGATATGCTCGGTTTCAACTGGTTTGTTGAAGGGGTCGACGGGACGATTCCCAAATAGCTCTGTTTTAAAACTTTGTGATATAATAGAAAAAATTAATGGCAAGAGCCGGAAGGAACACTTCCGGCGCTTCGCCTTTCTGGAGCGAGCTGAAAGATGAAACAACCGCTGGTGCAGATGCGGGGCATAGTTAAAAAATTCCCCGGCGTGGTGGCAAACAATCAAGTCGATCTTGATTTGTTTGCCGGGGAGATTCACGCGCTGCTCGGAGAAAACGGCTCCGGCAAGAGCACGATTATGTCCGTTTTGGCAGGTCTTTATAAACCGGATGCTGGAGAAATATTGATTGAGGGATCGGCTGCTTCCTTCGCTTCGCCGCGGGATGCGATTGAAGCCGGGATCGGCATGGTTCATCAGCATTTTAAGCTGGTGGAGCCTTTTACGGTGGCGCAAAATATTCAGTTGGGCGAACGTAATGGCACATTTTTGCTGTCCGATGCGGCGATTCGTCAAGAAATCAAAGAGTTTGAAGCTCGCTTTGGACTTGCGGTAAATCCGGACTCACCGGTTTGGCAACTTTCCGTTGGGGAAAAACAACGGGTGGAGATTGTCCGGATGCTGTATCGGGGCTCCCGGGTGTTGATTCTAGATGAACCGACCGCCGTTTTGACGCCGCAGGAGACAGCGGAGTTGTTTGTGAATATGAAGAAAATGGCGGCTGCCGGCTGTGCGGTCGTCTTTATCACACATAAAATGAATGAGGTTCAGGAAGTCGCTGACCGGGTCACCGTATTACGCGGCGGCAAGGTCAGCGGGACCATGTTGTGCCGGGATGTGCATGCGCAGGAACTTGTTTGGTTGATGGTCGGGCGAGAAATCGTATTGAATTCGGAGCGTTGCGCCAAGGGCCTTTGCGGCGGTGAAATTGCTGCGATGCTCGGTGTCGATGCGCAAAACGACTCAGGACGCCCCGGCTTATCCGAGGTCGCGTTGTCGCTGCGAGCTGGTCAAATTTTCGGTATCGCCGGAGTGGCTGGCAATGGACAGAAAGAGCTGGCAGAGGTCCTGACCGGACTACGCTCCATTACAAAGGGATCGATTGCGTTTCTCGGCGAAACGGTAACTGGTATGTCACCGGCCGAACTGATTCAGAGAGGTATCAGTTACGTACCGGAAGATCGACTGGGCATGGGCTTGGTTCCGAGTCTGGATGCGGTTGAAAACATGCTGCTGAAAAGCTATACGCATCCCGAGTATTCGCACGGTTGGCTGATCAATCGCAAAGCGGCGGAAGCCAAAACTGCCGCCATTGTTCAGCAATACAACGTAAAACTGGCAGGTCTGACGCAACCGGTACGCGCGATGTCCGGTGGCAACCTGCAAAAATTACTGCTCGCCCGAGAAATTTCCGAGCATCCAAAACTGATTATCGTCGTTTATCCTGCTCGCGGGCTGGATGTTGGCGCGACTGAATCCATTCACAAGTTGCTGATGGAATTGCGGGACCAGGGAACAGCCATTCTGTTGATATCGGAAGACCTGGACGAATTGATGAAGTTGTCAGATCGGGTGGGCGTCATGTTCGGCGGCCGTATCGTCGGCAATTTCCCAATTGAAGAAGTTGACCTGGAAGAAGTAGGACTGCTGATGATGGGACTGTTCAGGCCAAAGGAGGAAAACATTCATGGCGATGGCCGTTAAATTTGAAAAACGGTTAAACCCGTCCACTGCGATGAATGTCATCGTGCCATTACTTTCCATACTGGCGGCGTTTTTGGTTGGGGCGGTATTTTTGCTTCTGACGGATCGTGATCCGCTGGAAGTCTATAATGCCATGTTCAAAGGGGCGCTGGGTTCACAATATGGGTTGTCGGAAACAGTCGTGAAAGCGATTCCGTTGATGCTTTGTGCGCTAGGGATATCGGCGGCGTTTCGGATGCAACTTTGGAATATCGGCGCCGAAGGGCAGTTTTACATGGGGGCATTCGCGGCCAGTTGGTTGCCGTTGACGTTTCCACAAACCCCAATGTTGTTGATGCTGCCAGGCATGGTCGTGCTTGGCTGTATCGGTGGTGGGCTTTGGGGATTGGTTCCGGCGATGTTGCGGGCCCGCTGGAAAGTGAATGAAATCATCACGACCCTGATGCTCAACTATGTAGCGATTTTATGGGTCGATTTTCTGGTTTACGGTGCGTGGAAGGACCCCAAGGGATTCAATTTTCCGCTGTCGGCGAAATTTCCGGCTACAGCGGCATTGCCAACCTTTGGCGATTCGCGAATTCATGTTGGCTTAATCCTGGCAATCCTTTTGGCGGCAGCTTTTTGGTTGATCTTTGAGAAATCGCGCTGGGGTTTTGAAATTAAGGTAATTGGTGCTAGTGAACAGGCGGCTCGCTATGCCGGCATGAACATCCATCGCAATATTTATTGGGTGATGCTGCTGTCTGGCGCTGTGTGCGGACTGGCAGGCATGGCCGAAGTCAGCGGGATTGTCGGTCGGTTACAACCGAACCTAAGTCCTGGTTATGGGTATACCGCGATTATTGTTGCCTGGCTGAGCAAGCTGAATCCGGCGGCGATATTAGTCGTATCCGTATTATTCGGCGCATTGCAGGTCGGTGGCTTTTTTGTCCAGACGATGGGCGTACCGGCTTCGGTGGCATCCATGCTGCAAGGCGCAGTTTTGTTCTTTGTGGTTGGCGGCGAGTTTTTGACTCAATACAGGGTTGTTATTAACCGGAAAGAGGTGGCGTGATGGGAGAACAAGCGTTTTTCATCGCGATTCTCTCTTCGGCGTTAGTCGCCGGCACCCCGATTCTATTTGCTGCACTGGGCGAATTGATGACCGAACGGGCCGGAGTGACCAATCTCGGCGTGGAAGGGATGATGCTGATTGGCGCTGTAGCCGGATTTATGACGGCGATAGTGACCGGCAACAGCTGGCTGGGACTGGTGGCGGCAATGCTAGCTGGCGGACTGATGGGACTGATTCATGCCGTGCTGACTGTTTCGTTGCGGGCGAATCAAGTTGTCAGTGGGTTGGCGTTAACTTTGTTTGGCACCGGACTCAGTGGCTACCTGGGTAAAGGTTACATCGGCATTCCGGTTGCAGAACCATTCCGCAGCCTCCCATTACCGGTGCTTGGCGACATTCCGTTTCTTGGGCCGGTCTTGTTTCGTCATGATGTGCTGATTTACTTAAGCTGGGGCTTGGTGCTGGCGCTGTGGTTTTTCATTACTCGAACCCGGGCCGGTTTATATTTGCAGGCGGTTGGTGAAAACCCCGGCGCTGCAGATTCTCTGGGAATTCCCGTAGCGACCCTGCGTTATTTGTATGTGATTATCGGCGGCATGCTTTGCGGTGTTGGTGGTGCATACCTGTCACTGGCTTCGGCGCCCAGCTGGCTTGAGAACATGACGGCTGGCCGGGGCTGGATTGCAGTCGCGCTGGTGATTTTCGCCCTCTGGAAACCTGGCCGCGCCCTGGTGGGCTCGTATCTTTTCGGTGGTATTGACGCTCTTGGCTTCCATTTGCAGGCCGCTGGCGTGCATGTCTCCCATTTCTTCCTGCAAATGCTGCCCTATTTATTTACAATTGTTGTACTAACGGTGGTCATGGCCCGCCGCGGCGGTCGATTGGCGGCGCCAGGTTCATTGGGAATCCCCTATGACCGGGAACAACGATAACCATAACAGATAAGGAGAACCAGGTGAAAGAGTTAGAAAATCGGATTTTAGCCGATGGGCAAGTGATCGGCAACAATATTTTGAAGGTGGATGCATTTCTCAATCATCAGATCGATCCCGAGTTCATCCTGCGTATCGGCGGCGAACTGGCCCGGCGCTTCAAGGATGAAGGCATTACGAAAGTGCTGACGGTCGAGGCTTCGGGGATTGCTGTCGCGATGGCGGCCGCCCTGGCGTTGAAAGTGCCGGTGGTCTTTGCCAAAAAGAAGCAGGCTTTGACGCAGGAAGGCGATGTGTACGCGGCGCCGGTCTTTTCCTTTACTCGCAAGGAGCATTTGGAGATTACTGTGGCCCGTTGCTTTCTATCCCCGACCGATGTGGTGCTGATCATTGATGACTTTCTGGCGCATGGCGAAGCCTTGAACGGCCTGATCGCCCTGGTTGAGCAGGCGGGCGGCAAATTGGCCGGTGCGGGGATTGTGATAGAAAAACGATTCCAACATGGCGGCGAACAGATTCGTAAGCGTGGCGTGCGGGTTGAAGCGCTGGCGGCGATTGAGCGAATGAAGCCAGGCGAACTGATTTTCGCAGTAGATGAGCATGAAGTAACGAGGTAGATGGGTAAAGCAGTCGAAATCCCGGTCAAGCGACCGGGATTTTCCACGTGCCACATTGTTCAGGCAAAGGGTTTTAGGCTGATTCTGTGGAATAAAAATAAAGTTGTGTTATTAAAAGGAGGGTACTGTCCATGAAACTGGTAAAATCATTCAGCTTGTTGATGATACTGTTGCTGTTGGCGATGGGGACCACCGCTTGTGCGGCGGCTAAGCCGGAAGGAAGAATCATCCGGGGGAATCCGTCAGCACCGTTGACGATCGTGGAATTTACTGATTTCCAATGTCCCTATTGCTCCAACGGGGCTCGTACCGTCAGTGCGATGATGGCGAAATACGAAGGAAAAGTAAACTTGGTTGTGAAGCACTATCCTCTGCCATTTCATCTTGCAGCGCTGCCGGCCGCCTTATATTTCGAGGCGATTGCCCTGCAAAGTCCGGATAAAGCCTGGCAGTTTTATGACGCGGTGTTTGCTAACGCCAGGCAATTGGTTGATGGCGAAGAGTTCCTGAAGGCAATGGCAATTAGTGTCGGCGCTGATATGACACGGTTGGAGAAAGATGCCCGCAGTCCGGAAATTTACAAAAAAATCGCCGCGGACAAACAAGAGTTTGAACAAGCAAAATATGATGGCGTGCCAGTGTTTATCATTAATGGCAAGGTTCTGGTTGGTGCTCAGCCGCCACAGAAGTTCATTGAAGCGATTGATGCGGCGTTGAAGAAATAGGGGATTGATATTTTGACCGGAACAGGCCTGGTGCTTTTAATCGTTGCTGCGACTGCATTTTCGACACTGGCCATTTTCATGAAGTTTGCCTTTATGGCCGGTGTCAATCTCACCACTCTGTTAGCATTTCGGTTTCTTTTTTCCGCGTTGTTCTGTTTTGCCGCGCTGGCCTTGCCCGGAAAAAGCATCATATTGCCCAAAGCGCAACGGTGGCCGGTTTTCCTGCTCGGGGGCGTGTTGCATGTTGCCGTCTCAACCTTTTATGCGATTTCAGTACATCGTTTGCCGGCATCGCTGACAGGACTGGTTTTTTACCTTTATCCGGCGATGGTGACCGTGCTCGCGGTTTTAGCCGGACAGGAAACATTGAACCGGTTTAAGTTGCTGGCACTGGTAGTCTGCTTCGCCGGCCTGCTGCAAGTCATGGGGGTTTCCTTTGGCGTAGCCTCATTGTCGGGACTGCTGTTCGGCGTAGCGGCGGCGTTTACGCAGGCCTGCCATGTATTGTTAAGCCATAGGATAATTGCCGAACTATCCCCGCTGCTGACAATCGGCTGGTCTGCCCTGGCAACTTCGGCTGCTTTCTTTTTATATGGCGTGTTGACCGACAGTCTGTTGTGGAATCTTACCTCCGCTGCCTGGGGTGCGATTCTTGGCACCGGTTTCTTCGCAAACTTTATTGGTATTGTCTGTTTTTTTGCCGGCATGAAACGAGTTGGTCCTTCGACAGCGTCAATCGTGATGAACCTTGAACCGGCGTTGACCATCGTGTTGTCGGTGCTGTTGCTGGCGGAAAGTTTTAGCTGGGGACAGGCGATCGGCGGCGGCGGAATTTTACTTGGCCTTTATCTTTTGCAACGGAAGGAGTCTTCGCTATGAACAACCTGTCCATACAAGAGATCCGTGCCGCAGCTGCAGCGTTGCAGGGTGTGGCGCATAATACCCCGCTTGATCGTAGTTCGACGTTCTCTAACATGGTTGGCGCGCCGGTTTATCTGAAACTGGAAAACTTGCAGAAGACGGGTTCATTTAAATTGCGTGGTGCGTATAATAAAATTCGTTTATTGGACAGGGCGGAAAAGAATCGCGGCGTGATCGCAGCTTCGGCGGGAAACCATGCCCAGGGCGTGGCCTACGCCGCTAGTCATGCCGGCATCCATTCCGTCATCGTCATGCCCGAAACTGCGCCGCTGTCGAAGGTCAGTGCGACGCGTGGTTATGGTGCGGAAGTGGTGCTGGCCGGTACTTCTTATGATGAAGCCTTTCTTAGGGCCAAAGAGTTGGAACTGGAACAGGGCCTGACTTTTGTCCATGCTTTTAATGATGATCAAGTCATGGCCGGGCAAGGTACGATCGGTCTTGAAATATTGTGCGATTTGCCGGAGCTGTCGACAGTGGTTGTTCCAATCGGTGGCGGTGGGCTGATTGCCGGAGTTGCGACTGCCATCAAGGCAATAGCGCCCCAGGTCAGGGTTGTCGGGGTTCAGGCAGCTGGCGCTGATGCAATGGCCCGTTCAAAACAGGTAGGCGTTTTGACACCGACGGCGGGCGTGTCGACCATTGCAGATGGAATCGCGGTTAAGTCGCCGGGCGACAGGACGTTTGAAGTGATTCTGCAAGTAGTGGATGAAATTGTGACCATTGATGATGAGGCCATTGCATCTGCAATTCTGATGTTGCTGGAACGGGGAAAACTGATGGTGGAAGGCGCAGGAGCTGTGGGATTGGCGGCTTTGTTGAACGGAAAAGTGGCGGCAACAGGACCGGTAGCCTGTATTATATCCGGCGGAAATATCGACGTAAATTTTATTGCCCGCATAATTGAACGCGGGTTGGTCAAAGCAGGCCGCCGCAGTATTATCACTACGCGAGTGCCGGATCGACCAGGGATGCTGCAAAAAATGCTTTCAGTTATTGCCGGCAGTAAGGGAAATGTATTGCATGTTTATCATGATCGTCTCAACCATAGTGTTCCGCTCGGGCAGTGCGAAGTGCAAGTCAGCATGGAAACTCGTGACAAAGAACACACTACAGAAATCATAGTTGCCTTGCAACAGGAAGGTTATTGTGTTGCGAAAAACTGATATTGAAATAAAGGAAGTTTGCTGTGTTTTGGACCGGGCTTGAAGTAATTGGTACGGTTGCCTTTGCCGCTGCCGGGGCATTGGTCGCCATCAAGAAGCGGCTGGATATTTTTGGTGTGGCAATGCTGGCGGTGACCACGGCAGTTGGCGGGGGTATTCTACGTGATACCCTGATTGGCAATATTCCGCCATTGGCATTTCGCAATCCACTGTTCATCTTTATCAGTCTGGCGATTGCCGGCTTGGTGTCAATTTTTGTTAAGCAAGTTGCCAGACAGCAGCGTCTGCTCAATTTTTGTGATGCACTGGGGCTCGGCGCATTTGCTGCGACTGGCGCCAGCTTGGCTCTGGCGCATGACAGCGTGCTGCTCGTGGTCACGGTAGGGGTGATTACCGGTACGGGCGGCGGTGTGTTGCGGGATATTTTTGTCAGGGAGATTCCGCTGATTTTTCACACAGAAATTTACGCAGTAGCTGCTGCGATCGGTGCAGCTTGCTTTTATGGCCTACAACAGTTGATGCCGGGCGATATGGCAATTTATCTTGCTTGTTTGATCACTGTGGCAATTCGGTTGCTCAGTTTGCATTTCGGTTTCAATCTGCCTCGAGTCCGGGCCGAAAAATCGACATATAGAAAGGACCGGAGCCGTTTGGAATCGCGAGTGCTTGCAGAGACTGGCCGGTCTGCTGAAAAAAGTGTGGCAGACAAACGGTAGCTCAGAAGTAATGGGCTTGTACAAGAGAAGGGATTATTACTGGGTATTATGGCTAAAGGGACCGTTGTTCCGGACGGAGCAACGGTCCCTTTAGTATTCTCAAGATGGAAGAATCGCGGGTTAGCGGGTTAGATAATGCCCTCGTATTTAAGAAGGAACTGCGCTACGATGGCGGCACAGAGGAAAGTTCCCGTGTACACGGCCAGCGCGACGACGACAATACGCCAGGACATGGTTTTGAATTTTTCCAGATCTTTGCCGAAAGACAGGCCAGCGAAAGCCAGGATCGGAGTCGCCAGCGCCAGAAAATCGACTTTTCCTGTGTAATAGCCGATTTCTTTGGCCCACGGCGATACCTGCGGCACGGTGGACAGTGTGGCAATCACCGAAACCCAGAATACCATCGGGAATTTGCCGGGAATATACTTAGAGCAAGCAATGCCGATAATGGCAATTGCAAACATGATGCCATAGCCGGTGGCGGCTTCGGCTATGAATTGACCATAGCTGATATTTTTGCCCAGGGCTTCTTTGTAGCCGATGGTATTGCCAATAACTGAAATGACCCCCATGACAAGGAGAATCGCAATCGCTTCAGACCATTTCATGCTTATTTTCCCCCTTCCATACGTTTTCTCCGCGCCGCTCCAAGATAGGGAGAAAGCTTTTCGTAGAGAAACACTGTAACAGGCAGAGAGACAAACAGGGCAAAATATACACCAATGACTGAGGTCAACAAATTGCTTGCGCCGGCATACATCAAAATTTCCTTGGCCATACTGGGAACCGCCGCAGCAATCGCACCGGAGGAAGCGGCCATCATGCTGCCGGATCCCACTCCGGCGCCCATGGCGAGCGCATATGGGTGCAGCAGATCGAGGGATGCAATGAATCCAGCAACGAACCCAAGCCAGACCGCGCCAAACAGGGTGCCGCAGATATATACGGCCATGACGCCACGGCCCTCGGGTGAATCCAAGCCGTATTTTTCTGCGATGATCGCGATGTTTGGTTCGCGGTCGATTGAGTAGGTGGCGCCGATCGACTCCCGGCCCAGACCAAGTAAGAGTGCAATGGGAAGACCAAATAATATTGTGCCGAAAAAGTGTCCGATTTCTTGAAAGGAAAGTGCCAAACCGGACTGCATCAACTTGACCAGATTGGGTCCCATCAGAACGCCGAGTTTGGCGATCAGCATCAAGGTGGCAACACCGAGGCATTTGGCCGAAATGTTCATTTCAGTCACATTAAGAATTTTCAGTTTGGGTAGACTGATCACGGCACCGATGACCATTGCATAGAGCATCGGCAGGAACAGTAACACGCCGGGACCGAGCGGGACTTTTTTGGTACCGATTATCTCGCAAATTGCAACGATAAGCAGTGCCAGGGCATGGATTTTCCAAGAGCGCAAAATTTCCAAGAACGTTTTCCTCCTTTAATTTATTGGATTTACACTATATTATCGTGATCTCACGGGGATACCTTATAGGCCTCAGCTAAAATATTTATCAAGCAGGGTCAGATATTCCGCTTTAGTCAGGACTGGTTGGAAGTTTGCCGTGATTTGTTTTGCCGTTGCCGCATTATCCGCTAGCAGGTCGATGATTGTCATTGCCATCAACTTGGCTGGTTGGACACAGGCCGCTGCATAGTCGACAGCATTGAACTCTTTTGTGTGCAGAGCTCCACAGACGCCGCCGGTGAACGGATGAATTGTTGGCAGCAGATGCGAGATATCGCCCATATCAGTCGAACCGCCGAAATGGCCGCTTTCAACTACGCAGTCGGCAGGCAACAACGCCAGCGCATTGGCGCGGAATACATCGTTTAGCTCAGGCATGCAATTGAGTGGAAGGTAGCCGGGAATCGTGCGGATATGAGTTTCGGCGCCGACTGAATCGCCGCCCGCTTTGAAGGCGCGGCTAACTTTGCCATAGGTTCCTTCGATAGCTTTCATCGTGCTGGCCCGCACATAGGTTTCCAGTCGTACGTCAGCCGGCACGGTATTGACCAGGTCGCCACCTTTGGTAATGATCGGGTGAACTCTTACGATATCTTGGTCACGGAACGTTTCACGCAGTGCATGAACGCCCATTAAACCGATCATCGCCGCGTTCAGGGCGTTGATTCCTTCGTGGGGTGCGCCGGCGGCGTGCGCTTCTTTGCCGACATATTGCACCGTCATGCCGATGAATCCATTACAGGTCTCGCACAGGCCGACCCGGCCAGCTGGCGCATCTTTGTCAGCATGAATCATCATCGCGATATCAATGTCATCGAATTCGCCGCGATAAACCAGCTCCTGTTTGCCTCCCAGATAGCGGATTTTCCCCTGGTCGCGCAATTGTTGGCGAAAGGCAATTTCCACATATTCCTCTGCCGGCACGGCCATAAAAGTCACATTGCCGGCTAAAGAATCAGCAATGCCAGCGAGTTTAAGGCCAAGTGCTGCGCCTAGCATGGCGCCAAGCTGCAAATTGTGACCACAGGCGTGAGCAGCGCCGGTTGAGGGATCTGCTGCCGGACTATCCGGGCAAATGACTGCATCCAGTTCACCGATGATGGCGACGTTAGGACCGGTTGCACCAGGTTTGAGCTGAGTTTTTACTCCGGTAAGCGCCAACCCTTCCTGACAGGAAAAATTCAAACCAGCAAGAAATTTGCTGACAGCTGCTGCGGTTTTCGTCTCTTTAAATCCGAGTTCCGGTGTTTTCCCAATCTCCATTGCTACCTGGATGATCTCTTGGGCATGCTCGTCGATCATCTGGCAAACACGGTTCTTGAGCATCTGCTTGTTCATTCTAAATATGCCTCCTTACTGCTCTGGTTTCTGCGCTTTAATGGTTTCGCTCCTAAAATCGAAAAACCCTTTCAGAAATAAAAAAAAGAATAATTGAATTTGTAATTTGCCGACAAACAAAAGGCGTTAGCTGGAAAATGGCGAATTATCATCAAGGAAGATTTTCCGCGGAAGACTCAAGGGTTGAAAAAGCGTTTATTGATGGCGGATTGCACGGAATGACACAGCCCTGAAGAGAATTACAGAAATAGTTGCCGCATGGTGAATAGCCGTAGTGCATAATATTATTTCCCGGGAAATAATAAAGAGGAGGGAATTCAATGCGAAAGCTGGAAATTTTACACAAGGTTTTACAGAGCGGCATCGTGGCGATCGTCAGGACCGATGATGCGGAAAAGGCGAAAAAACTGGTAACTGCGATCAGTGATGGTGGCATCAAGGTCATTGAAGTTACTATGTCCGTGCCAAATGCTATTGAAGTAATCAAGGAGCTAGCAGTGTTCTGCGCCAAAGAGCAGATCACTCTGGGTGTCGGCTCTGTGCTCGATCCGGAAACAGCCCGGGCGGCGATTCTCGCCGGGGTGGAGTATGTTGTGACACCCTGTTTGAATTCTGATGTCATCAAACTTTGCAATCGCTATCAAGTTCCGTCGATGCCTGGCGCTATGAGTGTCAAGGAAGTAGTGGAAGCGATGGAAGCCGGTGCGGATATTGTGAAAGTCTTCCCGGGTGAACTGTTGGGTCCGCAATTTATCAAGGCGGTTCACGGACCGATTCCTCAGGCGCCATTGATGCCGACCGGCGGCGTGCAGCCTGACAATGTGCAGGAATGGTTCGCAGCGGGGGCGGTGGCGCTTGGCGTGGGCGGTTCGCTGACAGCAGGTGCAAAAAATGGCGACTATGCAGCGGTGACCACTGTCGCCCGGGTGTTTGTCGAAAAAATCAAAGCAGCCAGAAAAGGTTGAGGGAGGAAATGACGATGAGAAATAAAGTAGTAACTTTTGGCGAAGTGATGATGCGGCTGGCGCCACCCGGCTATCAACGTTTTGTGCAGACCAACTCGTTTGATGCGACCTATGCCGGTGGTGAGGCCAACGTTGCGGCATCACTGTCCCAATATGGCTATGATGCGTATTTCGTCACAAAATTGCCGCCAACCGAGCTTGGTCAGGCTTGCAAATTCTTTTTACAGAAATACGGTATCAAAACAGACTATATCAAGATGGAAGGTGGCCGCTTGGGCATTTACTTCCTTGAAACCGGCGCATCGCAGCGGGCTTCTAAAGTGATTTACGACCGGAAAGATTCGGCGATTGCCCAGGTGCAACCCGGTGAATTTGACTGGCCGGCAATTTTTGCCGGTGCTGTGGTGTTCCATATTACCGGCATCACTCCCGCACTGAGCGATAGTGCGGCTGAAGTCAGCCTGGAAGCTGTTCAGGCGGCAAAAAAAGCCGGACTGACGGTGAGCTGCGACCTGAACTTCCGCAAAAATCTCTGGAGTTCAGCTAAAGCTGGTGCAGTCATGAGCACATTGATGCCGTATGTTGATATTGCGATCGCCAATGAAGAGGATGCGGAAAAAGTATTCGGCATTAAAGCCGAAAATACACAGGTGGAATCAGGCAAGATCGACGATAGTGGCTACCAGACAGTCTGTCGCAAATTGGTGGAGCGCTTTGGCTTCAAAAAAGTGGCGATTACGTTGCGAGAGAGTTATTCTGCCTCTGATAATGGCTGGTCGGCTATTCTCTACGACTCAGGCCTGAATGAGTTTTACAAATCGAAAAAGTACGATATCCACATCGTCGACCGGGTGGGCGGCGGCGACTCATTCGGCGGCGGTCTTCTGTATGGTCTGTTGCAAGGAATGAGCAACCAACAAAGTATCGAGTTTGCGGTGGCTGCTTCCTGCCTGAAACATACTATCCCCGGCGATTTCAACCTGGTCAGCGTATCCGAGGTCAAAGCCCTGATGAAAGGCGACGGTTCAGGCCGCGTGCAACGCTAGTCGATTAAAGCAGGAGTTGGGTTCTATGATGTAGAAATAATTAATTTATGAGAAAAACGTGCGTGTTCCGCTACACTATAGCTTGGGTGTTCTCGATTGCCATTCTGGTATTCGCTGTTCACCCTTGTTTTTTTGACCGGGCGGCATTGGCTGAACCGAAAATAATCAAGGTCGTGATGGATGACAATTATCCGCCATATGTCTTTCGTGATGCTGAAGGACAATTGGGCGGCATTCTAATCGACCAGTGGGCATTGTGGGAAAAAAAGACTGGTGTGAAAGTGCAACTGACTGCGAAGGATTGGGCCGATGCCCAACATGAAATGCAAGAAGGCAAGTATGATGTCATTGATACCATCTTCCAAAATCCAGCGCGCGATAAACTTTATGACTTTACCAAACCTTACGTTCGCTTGGATGCAGTAATCTTTTTTAACAAAAACTTGCCTGGTATTAAAGATTTGCCTTCGCTTAAGGGGTTTAACGTTGGCGTAAAACAGGGCGGTCACTCTACTACTGTGCTCAAACAGGCCGGAATTACTGGAATTGTTGAATTCCCCAGTTATGAAGCGATGGTGCTGGCGGCGAGAGATCACAATTTGCTGATCTTTATCATGGAGAAGCCACCAGGGCTTTATTTCCTCTATAAACATGGCCTGACCGACCAACTGCGGATTTCCGAACCCCTTTATTCGGGTGAATTTCGCCGGGCAGTGAAAAAAGGCGATCAACCAACGTTGCGGTTGGTTGAAGAAGGCTTTGCCAAGATCAGCAATTCCGAACATGACGCAATCCAGCGAAAATGGTTTGGCGATGCTCCCGGTAAAACGGCCATCGATTATAAACTGTTGATCGGGGTTCTAGGATTCGTCGGCTTAGCGGCGATCTTGTTGATTGGTTGGAACTGGGCTCTGCGTCGCACAGTGCGGCGAAAAACTGAAGCGTTGGTGAGCAGCGAGAAAAAATTTCGCGAACTGCTGTTAAATCTGGCGATGGGTGTGATTGTTCATGACGCAACAGGAAAACCACTGTTGTGGAATGTAGCGGCGTTACGGGAACTGGGGCTGACAGAACGCCAACTCACGGGACTGGACCCATTGCCGGTTGGCCGGGAATATATTTCTTCGGCGGGGAATTTTTTGACAGCGTCGTTGTTTCCAGTTCAGATTGTGTTGACTACGGGGGAAGCATTGCGGGAATATAGCATGGGGTTGCGTCAAGCTGGAATGAGCGATAAATGGTTCCAGGTGGATGCATTTCCAGATTACGACGATATGGGACATATTGTGCAAGTTGTGGTGACGTTCTTTGACGTGACGACACGGCGGGAAACGGAGCAACGCCTGACATACATCAGTTTTCACGATGCGCTGACCGGCGTTTATAACCGGGCTTATTTCGAAGAAGAACTACATCGGTTGGAACACCGGCGAAGCGGTGCAGTGGCGATTGCTATTGTGGATGTCGACGGGTTGAAGAAGGTCAATGATACCTGGGGGCATAGCCAGGGTGACGAGTTGTTGATTAAGGCAGCTAAACTCCTGCGACAGGCTGTCAGGCAGGAGGATGTTGTGGCGCGAATCGGTGGTGACGAGTTTGCAATTATTCTGAAAAGCACGGAGGAAGTGGTGGTAAACACTATTATTGAACGCTTGAAACAGGCGTTGGAGTTGGAAAAACTAAATACAGAGGACTTGGCGCCGCTGAGTTTGTCTTTGGGCTACGCATTTGCTGCTGGGCCGGAAATTATGACGGTAGAATTATATAAGACTGCCGATAATTTGATGTATCAGGCCAAGGCACGGCGTTACGCCAAACGAAAAGAGAACAGCCGATAAGAAGGGTCGCTGCCGCTGGTTGAGGCGAGGCTAAAACCACACTTGGCGTTATAGTTAAAGAGGGCTGTCTCAAAATAGGTTATTAACCTGTTTGAGACAGCCCTCTCACCGCGTGCGAAGAAAAAACGGTTGCCAGGAGGCGTAAGATTAGCCTAGGATTGCCTTGAGATCTTGCTCCGGCGTGGTGATCGGCATCAAGTTGAGCTTGTCGTGCAGAACCTGGAATACGGCAGGCGTGAGGAACGCCGGAGCGGAAGGCCCGATCCGGATGTTGCGGACGCCGAGGAACAACAAACTGAGCAGGATGCAGACAGCTTTTTGCTCATACCAGGACAGCACCAGCGAAAGTGGCAGGCCGTTGACGTCGGTTTTGAACGCGTCGGCCAACGCCAGAGCGATTTTGACCGCCGAGTAGGCATCGTTGCACTGCCCGATATCCAGCAAACGAGGAATGCCTTCGATGTCGCCGAACTCAAGTTTATTGAACCGGTACTTGCCGCAGGCCAGGGTCAGGATGACACAATCCTTGGGCACCTGAGTTGCCAGATCGGTGTAGTAGTTGCGTCCACTTTTGGCTCCGTCGCAGCCGCCGATCAGGAAGAAGTGGCGGATTTTGCCGGCCTGGACCAGTTCGATAACTTTGGGTGCGGCGCCGAGTACGGCATTGCGACCGAAGCCGACCAGAATGGTTTTTTCGGGCTCGGTTTCCGGGAAACCGGCTGCCACCAGCGCAGCATCAATTACCGGTTTGAAGTTGCGGTCGGCAATATGGACGATACCGGGCCAGGCGACCAATCCGCAGGTAAAGATCCTTGATTTGTAAGATTCAGCCGGTTTTTGGATGCAGTTGGTGGTCATCAGAATCGAACCGGGGAAGGCGGCGAAGTCCTTTTGCTGGTCTTGCCAGGCACCGCCGTAGTTACCAACAAAATGAGTGTATTTTTTTAATCCGGGATAGCCGTGGGTTGGCAGCATTTCGCCATGAGTATAAATATTGATGCCGGTTCCTTCAGTTTGTTTCAGCAACTCTTCAAGGTCTTTCAGGTCGTGGCCTGAAACCAGAATGGCTTTGCCTTTGACTGCATTGATTCGAACCGGTGTCGGTACAGGATGCCCATAAGTACCGGTGTTGGCCTCGTCAAGAATTTCCATGACCCGAATGTTGACTTCACCGCACCGCAGCGCCATGCCGAGTAGCGCATCCACGCCGAGATTGGGTTGGGTCAGAAAATCCAGCGCATCATGGAAAAATGCATTGACTTTCGAATCAACAATACCGAGGACACGGGCGTGGTCGGCATATGCGGCCATTCCCTTCAGTCCAAACAAAATCAGGTTTTCCAGACCGACGAGATCGGTGCCGCGTGCAGCCAGATCTTTGCTGAGTACCAGTTCTTCGCCTTGCTCAACCAGGCCTTCAAGGCTGGGGGCTGGCTGCCAGACGGCAGGTCCGGTCAGTTGTTCGGTTGTTGCGCCAGCTTTGAGTGCCGCCGCTTCATACAAGCTGCGAGCCTTGTTGCGGATAGCGCCCCCCTCACGAATGATGCCTTCCAAACGGGCGGGATCGAAATTTACATTGGTGATAGTGGTAAACAGGGATTCGATGACGAATTTGTCGATAACTGCTTCCTGAGCGCCAAGGTCGAAGGCGCGCCGAGCATACATTGAAACTCCTTTGGTCAGATACAGCAGCAAGTCTTGCAGGGCGGCGGTCTTCGGGTCCTTGCCGCAGACGCCGAAGGCGTCGCAACCGGTTCCTTTGGCAGTTTGTTCACATTGATAACAAAACATTTTTCATCCCCCTAATAAATTTTTGTTCAGATTCGGATTAGTTGACAACGGTGAGCAGCATCTTGAAGTCTTGCTCGGCATCGACGCCATGGGGAATATTGGCTGGCATGACAACGATCTCGCCTGCTTTGACAGTCATTGGGACGTCGCCTATGGTAACTTTTGCTTCGCCCTCCAGGACATGAAGCATTGCATCGCCGGGGGCGGAATGAGTACTGACGCCTTCACCGGCAGCAAACGAAAACAAGGTTATTGTCATTTCTGGCCGTTGGACGAAAGTGCGGCTGACTATTTTTCCCTTAGCTACTTCGACCAAGCTAGCCAAGGATACTACCTCGGACATGGGAACGTTTTTAATAAGTTCTTGCATGGGAAATCCTCCTTATAATACGGATTCTTCTTTGATTTCACCGCTAATGCCGATTTTGGTCAGCTTGACTGGGACTTTGTGGCCGGAGGCCGACACCGCTGCCTGTACTAGGCGAACCAAGCCGCCGCAGCAAGGGACTTCCATATAGACTACATGGATAAATTCAATGTTGTTTGCCGAAATGATCTGCGCCAGCTTATCGCGGTAAGCGTCAGCATCATCCAGCTTGGGACAACCGATTATGGCGACTTTTCCCTTCATGAAGTGCCGGTGAAAATCCGGATAAGCGAAAGCTGTGCAATCGGCTGCCATCAACAGCGAAGCTCGTTCCAGATAGGGGGCGTTAACTGGCATCAAAGCCAGTTGGAGCGGCCAGTTGCCGAGGGCTGACGGGGTCGGTGACAATGCTGGCAATGCGCCGGGACACCCTGTCGGTATAGCGGTGACTGGAGTGTTTGACAGGGAACGGGCCATTGACCCGGGGCAACCTTGAAATTTTGCTGGTTCGGATTTTGCGATTGGTTTGGCAGGCGGTGTTGCATGAGCAGCTTCGTGAGGTGCACGGCCGATAGAGGCTAAATGTTTGTCCACTGCCGCCTGGTCATATTCCGGCGCTTCCCGTTCTACGAGCGTCAGCGCACCGACCGGGCACTCGCCGATACAGGCGCCCAGACCATCGCAATATACTTCGCTGACCAGTCGGGCTTTGCCATCGATCAACTGGATTGCGCCTTCGGCGCAGCCGGTGACGCATTGGCCGCAGCCGTTACATTTGGTTTCGTCGATAACGATAATTTTTCTGTTCATCCTGTTTGTTCCTCCTGTTTGCAGGGAGTTAGGTCCCGCAAAGTTTTAGTTTTCATGTATTGTTTGAATTCCGCTGTCATGCGGCCGAGCAATCCGCCAAACAGACACTCGCGGAATGGACATTCGGTTGTTGGCAATAAGCAACCGGCATCGGCGACGGGTCCTTCGATCGCTTCGAAAATAGCCAGCAGCGAAATCGATGTTCCGCCATCGCCGAGAACAAAACCGCCTTTGGGACCCCGAGTCGACTTGACCAACCCTGCTTTGGCGAGACGCTGCATGACTTTTGATAAGTGCGCCTCCGAAACCAGAGTGCGTCCGGTGATTTCCTTTACAGTTAGCGAGCGTCCTGGTGACGCTGCGAGAAGTACCATACTATGGAGCGCCAGCGACGCTGCTTCGGAGATTTGAATGATCGAAGCCATGTCCTCACCTCTTTTCAATATTAAGGTACTATAATACCGAAATAATGTCAAGCATGATTTTAATAATTTGCAGGGATTTTTGCGCGCACCGGGAATAGACAAAGCAGAAGCAATTTTTCAACACAGGGGGCGGCAGTATGAACAAGCAAAAGGTATCAATACCCCAATTAAAGGAGTGGAAAGAACAGGGCCGAAAAATTCGGATGGTCACAGCTTATGATTACCCCAGCGCACTGTTGGTTGACAGATCGGCGATAGAAGTGATTCTGGTTGGTGATTCGCTGGGCATGGTTGTGCTGGGTTATGAAGGAACCGTGTCCGTGACGATGGATGAGATGGTGCATCATATCAAACCGGTAGTTCGCGGGGCCCGAAACACTCTGATTGTAGGAGACATGCCATTTATGTCCTACAATGTGAGTTTGGAAAAAGCGATGGAAAATGCCGGGCGGTTGATGAAAGAGGGCGGCGCAGACTGCGTGAAACTGGAAGGCGGGCTGGTGATGGTCCCGGTAGTAAAGGCCCTGGTTGACGGAGGAATTCCGGTGATGGCCCACATTGGTCTGACGCCGCAGACGGCTTCGCAGCTCGGCGGGTTTAAAGTTCAGGGCAAAGATGAGGCTGCTGCCCAAAGAATGCTGACGGAAGCTTTGAAACTCGAAGAAGCAGGCGCCTTTGCGATTGTTCTGGAAGCGATCCCGGCGCCATTAGCCAAGCTAATCACGCAAAAAGTAAAAATTCCCACAATCGGCATCGGTGCAGGCGCCGATTGTGACGGCCAAGTTCTGGTGTTGCACGACATGATTGGGTTGTTCGACCGGTTTGTACCGAAATTCGTCAAAAAATATGCTAATGTCAGTGAAGACATCCTGGTGGCGCTCGATGCTTATGCGGAGGAAGTTGCGACCGGCAGTTTTCCTGCTGCTGAACACAGTTTCACGATGAAGGATGAAGTGCTGAAAAAACTTTATTAGTAGCAGAAGTCAGGGGGGCGGCGAGTATGAAGATTGCCGTGATTGGTGCAGGCGCTATGGGGTGCCTGTTTGGAGCTTATCTGACCCAAGCCGGCGAATCAGTGGCTGTCGTAGATATATGGCCTGAACATATTCAAGCGATCCAGACGCAAGGCCTCATTCTTGAAGAAGCAAGCGGCGAACAGAACATTCCGCTTGCCGCAACGACAGGGATCGATATGCTCGAACCGGTCGATCTGGCAGTTCTGTTTGTCAAATCAGCGGCAACACGATTGGCGACGACAAGTGCGGCGGCGCTCCTGCAACCTGGCGGGCGGATACTGACGTTGCAGAACGGCTTTGGTAATGCAGAAACGATTGCCGAAGTGATCGGCATTGAGCGTGTTTTGGTTGGCACGACGGCGCAGGGGGCGACGCTGCTTGGTCCGGGCCGTGTCCGTCACGCCGGACAAGGTGATACGCATATCGGTCAACTGGCCGGCGGCGCAGACCCTTTCTGTTATGATGTGGCGATGACTCTGACGCGTGCGGGACTGCCGACATTTGTCGAAGCAGATGTGCGCGGGCTTGTCTGGGGTAAACTGGTCATCAATGCTGGCATCAATGCTTTGACTGCCCTGTTGCGGCTGCGTAACGGCCAACTGGCCGAACTGCCGGAAACACGTCAGTTGTTGACTATGGCAGTTGAAGAGGCAGTCCAGGTGGCGAAAGCTGCCGGTATTCAGTTGCCATATCCTGACCCCGTGGGAAAAGTACTGTCGGTGGCAATAGCGACAAAACACAACCAATCCTCGATGTTACAGGACATCTTGCGTGGAACGCCAACCGAGATTGCGGTGATTAACGGCGCCATTGTCAGAGAAGGCGAACGCCTGGGCGTCGCGACGCCGGTCAATCGAACTCTTGCTTTGTTACTACAAGCATTGGAGAAAAACCTGTCCACTAGCTGACGTACAGAGATAAAAATAGTACAATTAGCAGAGGAACTCATCGAGAGGGGGAAGATTGTCATGAGGCGGACAAGTGTTTTGGGGTTGCTGTTGATGGCAACCTTGCTAATCGGTGGCTGCGGTGGCGACAAAAAAGCCAGTGAGCCAGGCAAAACCGAATTCAAGGCGCAATTAAAATTGGCAACATTGACTCCGGCCAGTCATACGTACAATCAGGGCGCCAATAAGTTTGCAGAATTAGTTAAGGAACGATCACAAGGCCGGATCGAGGTCAAGGTTTATCCAGACGGTCAATTGGGCAAGGGTGAAAGGGAACTGCTGGAAGCGATTCAGCAAGGGACGCTGGATATCTATGTCGGGTCAACCGCTCCGATCAGCGGGTTTAGTCCCTCTATGGGGATATTGGACATTCCGTTCCTACTCAGAGATTATGCACATGCGGACAAAGTGCTTGACGGTCCAATCGGGCTGGCTCTGCTGAAAGACCTGGAGAAAGCCAACTTAAAAGGATTGGCATTCTGGGAGAACGGGTTCCGCAATCTGACCAACTCCAAAATTGCGGTGAAAGAGCCGACCGAAGCCAAGGGAATGAAAATTCGCACCCAGGAGAACAAAATCCACCTGACGGCTTGGAAGGCCGCTGGCATCAATCCGGTACCGATGGCCTGGAGTGAAGTGTACGGCGCTTTGCAGCAAAAAACGATTGACGGACAGGAAAATCCTGTCGCAGTCATTCATTCGGCCAAACTAAACGAAGTGCAGAAATATTTGTCGATGACACAGCATGTTTACTCGCCGGCTGTTTTAATCGTCAGCGCAAAAAAATGGCAGACCATTCCGCAAGCAGATCAGGACATGTTACTCAAAACGGCGCTGGAAGTTGCCCAGTTCGAACGAAAACTCGGTCGAGAGGCTGAAGAAAAACAGGTGGCGGAATTGACGACCAGGGGTATGACGGTGATCAAAGAGGTGGACAAGGCGGCATGGCAGAAGGCAATGCAGCCGGCGTTCGATGAGTTCTCGAAGCAATTCGGCAAAGAAAAAATCGACGCAATCCTTAGCACAAAATAAGTGGCAGGGCTTAACCGATTCAATACACTGCTATTTCAGATTGCTGAACAGGCAGTCATCTTGTTTATGGGGATCATCGCGCTGGTGATCCCTTATGAAGTTTTTGGCCGTTATGTGCTGGGCGATATGCCGATGTGGTCCGGCGAAGCGGCGACTTACTCGCTGGTGTGGGTGTCGATGATGGGCGGCGCCGTCGGTTTACGTAAAGGGGTTCAAGTGGGAATCGACCTGGTTTATGAAAAATTGCCGCCGCAGTTGGCGGCAAAAGTTCGTTTGCTGGGTGCAGTTGTCATGCTGCTATTTCTGTCGATAATGATTTATTTTGGTTTGCAGCAGACCGGGGACAACTGGCGGCAGATTTCGCCCGCCTTGGGAATTCCCATGGCGGCGCCGTATCTGGCGCTGCCAACCGGTTTTATTCTGATGTGGTTGTTCACGCTGGAACAAACCTTGATTGCTTTGTGTGGCGCTACACGGGGGAAACACAGATGCTGACGCTGTTTATGCTTGCGTTTGTCGGACTGCTGGCGCTGGGAATTCCTGTTTCCGTGGCTCTTGGCGGAGCTGCGATGGCCTATATAATTGCAGATGGTGGATTGTCCCTGACGTTGCTCGTCCAGACCACGTTCGCCGGCATGGCGTCCTTTCCCTTGCTGGCCGTTCCCTTGTTCATGCTGGCAGGAAACCTGATGAATGAGGGCGGGATTACTGGTGATCTGGTCCGGTTTGCCCGACTGTCGATGGGGCATATCAGCGGTGGATTGGGTTTGGCGACGATTATGGCAACAGCTATTTTTGCCGCGATTTCCGGATCGGCGGTTGCGACTGCGGTTGCGATTGGCGCCGTGATGATTCCGGCTATGCGCAATGCGGGCTATGATGATGAAGTATCGGCTGCGGTGACTGCAACGGCCTCTTGCATGGGGCCAATCATCCCTCCCAGCATTCCGTTCATCCTCTATGGTGTTATCGCCAATGTTTCGATTGGCGCGCTGTTTTTGGCCGGTGTAATTCCCGGTTTACTGCTGGGGTTGGTGCTGATGGTCTACATGGTTATGGTTGCGCGGCGGCGGGGCTATCCGCGTGAAAATAAGGCCACTGGGCGAGAAATCGTTACTGGTGGAATCCGGGCATTACCGGCGTTATTGATGCCTGTGATTATCATGGGTGGCATTCTCGGGGGAATCTTCACGCCGACGGAAGCGGCTGGAATTGCTGTGGTATATGCGTTTATCGTAGGCATGTTCTTTTATCGCCGATTGCGATTGTCCCGACTGTCCCCGATTCTGCTTGCCTCCGGTGTGGAGACGGCAGTGGTAATGTTGCTGCTTGGCTTGTCAGAACCATTTGCCTGGGTAGTTGCAGTTGAACAGATTCCGTTGCGAATTATGGACGTAATGACCCAAATATCGACCTCATCATGGGTATTCCTGCTACTGATCAATCTGGCGCTGCTATTGATCGGTATTCCATTGGAAACGGCGCCGGCTTTAACTATCGTGACGCCGGTACTGGCTCCGATGGCGGTTAAAATGGGTATCGATCCGATTCATCTCGGTGTGGTCGTCTGTTTCAATCTGGTACTGGGCCTAATCACGCCGCCTGTAGGCGCTGTGCTGTTTTCCATCTGCGGTATTTCTGGAATATCGTTGGAACGGCTTAGCCGGGGGATATGGATTCCCTTTTTACTGGCTGTGGGAGTATTATTGATCGTTACCTTTATACCCGCATTGAGCACGTGGTTGCCATCGGTGTTGTTGACTGGAAAATAACAAATCAAAAAGGACCGCTGCGGGACTTGCACCCATAGCGGTCCTTTTGGTTTGGCAAGAAAAGTTCAAGGTTGTTGAGATTTTTGCAGCGCTATATCGCCGACGAAGGGTAGCTTGTACCACTGGTTCTGATAAGCCTTTACCATCAACATGATCCAGAGGACCAGCGAGGCTAGGGAGATCAGTCCTGAAATGGCAAACAGCAGCGACCAGAGTCGTAATGCCGGGAATAGAACCCAAGTCAGCACGAGGTGGAGCACGTGGATTCCACCGAACACCAGGATCGACTGCATCGCATGGAAGCGGACAAAAGGTCGTTTGTCGATGAACAGGAAAACCAGTCCGCTGAGCCAGCCAAGAGCATAACACAACAAGCCTGCGATATTTTGTTGCATGCCGGTATCAGCCTGTTGGCCGTAACCAGGTGGCGGCGGGTAATAACCCGGCGGGGGTGGTGGTTGATAGCCAGGTCCGGGCGGAGGCGGAGGCGGTGCGTACCCTTGTCCGGGTGGCGGTGGCGGATTATTACCTGGCGCTGTCATTGGGGAACCGCAACTTCGGCAAAAATTGGCAGTCGCATCATTATCAGTACCGCATCGAACACAATTTGGCATGTCGATAACCTCCTTAAAAAAATATAATAGTACCAATACTACTTATACGCTGTTAACAAGTAATATCCTTTTTTTACAAGAAGACAATATGGAAGATTTTACAGAAGATATGGTGCGGGTCAGTCTTGGCAGTTTTTGAACACCAGATTTCCATCAACAAAGGTCAGTAAAACCTGGATATCTTTGAGGGTTGCCGGATCGACTTTGTAAGGATCTGCTGATAGAACCACCAGGTCGGCGAATTTCCCGGGCGTCAGCGTGCCTTTTTCTGTTTCAGCGAACTCGGCATAAGCGGCGCCGGTGGTGAAGGCTTCGATGGCCTGGGCAACGCTGAGTTTTTGTTTCGGAATCCAGCCGTCAGGAAACTGTCCATCGGCAGTAGATCGATTGACTGCGGCATGAATCCCTTGCAGCGGCGACAATGCCGCGACCGGCCAGTCTGAGCCGCCAGCCAGATGAGCGCCAGCTTCTGCCAGTGAACGGAAAGCGTAGGTCAGTTGACTGCGATCCGGTCCAATGCTGCGGTCGGCCCAACCGCCATCATCGATCAGATGAGCCGGTTGTATTGATGCAATTACGCCCAGGCGTCCCATCCGAGCAATATCATTTTGTTTCAGGTGTTGGGCATGCTCAATGCGAAATCTTCGGTCGCGCGGACCATTAGTTTGCGCAACCGACTCGAAGATATCGAGCAGGATCGCATTGGCACGGTCGCCAATCGCATGGATCGAAACAGGAATTCCCGCCAGGTCCGCTTCGCGGATGCGCCGTTCCATGGATCCTGCGGGGAACATGTCAGGAAGCAGCAGGCCGCAAGTATCGGGCGCATCGATGTACGGATCAAAAAAGAACGCGGTATGACCGCCGAGCGATCCGTCGGTAAATCCTTTCAATCCGCCAAACCGCAGCCACGGATCAGCATGAGGCCCCACGAGGAAAGCTGGCAAATCGTCGCGGCAGCGGTCCCAATCAATTAGTGGCAGCCGGGCAAAGATTCGACAGGTCAATTCGTTTCGCTGCCGGAAGCGCTGGAATAATGCCCACTCGCTCCAGTTAGTGTTGCCCCAGTCTGTCACATCATGCACTGACGTGACACCCTGAGAGGCAGCTTGCGCGAGGGCCAGGCGCAGGGCCGACTCCTGCTCGGCGTCGCTGGGTTTGGGCATGGCGGTTTCCAGCAGGCGAATCGCCGCATCTTTCAAGATGCCGGTCGGATTCCCTGAGGAATCGCGAAAGATTTCACCACCGCAGGGATTGGGTGTGGTTGCATCGATGCCGGCGGCCCGCAGGGCAGCGCTGTTGGCAAGACCAATGTGTAAGTCGATCCGGTTCATAAAGACCGGAATGTTGTCGCTGAGGCAGTCGATCCATTCTTTGCAGGGAAGCGGTGCCCCTGGCCATGTTTCCTGGTCCCAGCCCCCTCCCGTTACCCACTGGCCCTGCTTGGCCAGCGCCACTCGATCAGCGATGCGGCTGATAAATTCAGCAGGCCCATTGCAACCGCGCAAATTGACTGATTGCATTGAAAAGCCACCAGCAAGAAAATGGGTGTGTGCGTCGATAAAACCGGGTAGCACCGTTTGGTTGCCGAGATCAATGGCAGGTGAGTTGGGGATTTCCCGGGCTGCTAAAGCCAGAATGTCCTGATTGGAGCCGAGGGCGAGAATGCGCCCGCCTTTGGCAGCCAGAGCCTGTGCGCGCGGCGCAGCCGGATCGAGTGAATAAATGTTGGCGTTGGTAATAACAAGGTCATGAAGGGACTCAATACTCAAAACGGGAGACCTCCTACTGAAGAATTATTTGCGAAAAAAGTCTGTGCCAATCGTTATAGGCAGGAAATTAGCAGTAGACCGTGGAAAGAAATATCTCAATCAACTCATTATAACGCGGACAAACCGGGGAGGGAATTACTTGCGCACAAAACACAGGTTGCTCGGACTGCTGCTGACGATGTTACTCTGCATTGCCCCTTGGAGCGGGGTGGCTCTGGCGGAGCAAATGCCGGATATTGTTGCCGTCGACATTTTAACAACCAATGATTTTCATGGGGCGTTGGTCGAGGCAGGGCGTAATCCTGGGGCGGGTAAATTTGCTGCATTACTGCGCAGCGAACGGGCTAAAAATCCCTACGGTTCAATTTTTGTCAGCGCCGGTGATATGTTTCAGGGGAGCCCGGACTCCAATCTCCTCTACGGGAAAACTGTGGTCGAAGTTTTAAATGCACTCAGTATGGATGCCATGACATTGGGCAACCATGAATTTGACTGGGGTCTGGAGAAATTGGCGGCCCGAGTGGCGGAGTCCAAGTTTCCTTATGTATCGGCCAATGTTCGGGAAAAGGATGGCCAAGGGCGGTTAAGTTTTGTTAAACCGTTTGTTATGCTGGAACGCTTGGGCGTCAAGATTGCCGTGATTGGGATTGTGACGCCGGAAACCGCCTATACGACCGGGCCGAAGATTGTCGCGCCGTTTGAATTCCGTGACCCGGCGACGGTAGTTCAAGAAGTATTGCCACGGGTCCGCCAGCAGGGGGCGGATATCATTGTCGTGCTGTCGCATCTGGCGGCGTATCAGGACCCGGCTACCGGGCAGGTGACTGGAGACGCCGCGGTACTGGCAGAGACGGTTCCCGGTATCGACGCAGTGGTTAGCGGCCATTCACACAAGATTGTCGCTGGCAAAGTCAACGGGGTGCCAGTGGTCCAGGCTTACTACAACGGGCGGGCGCTGGGGAAAATTAGCCTGGTCTACTCAAGACGCGAACAAAAAGTGTTGATCAGTTCGGTCCAATCCATTGAAACACCGATAAAAACAGCAATAGCTGATTCTGAAGTACAGGCGATCGTTGATCGGTCGCAGGCGGAGATTATCCCCGTAAAAACTGTCACGCTGGGAAGGACGGTGCAGGATCTTTCTCATGACCGGTTCGAGTTGTCGGTACTGGGCCAGTGGTCGAGTGATGCTTTGCGCCAGGTCACCGGAGCGGATATCGCCTTTCAAAATGGCGGCGGCCTCAGGACCAGCATTCCGGCAGGGGCAATCACGATGGGTAATCTGTATGAAGTCATGCCGTTTGACAACACGCTGGTGACGATGGATCTGACTGGCGAACAGGTTTTGCAGGTGCTTAATCATGGAATTAACGGCAAGGCGGGAACGGTTCAGTTTTCTGGCCTGCAAGTGATGATCGACTCCAGCCTGCCATATGGCAACCAACTGGTGGAAGTCCGCCTGTCCGATGGTAAGCCGCTTGATCCGGCCGGAACCTACAAAATTGTGACCAATGATTTTATGGCATCCGGCGGTGACGAATTTACCGTGTTGAAAGCAGGACACAATATCAAAGACACCTTTATCCCGCTGCGCGATGCGCTGGCCGACGCGGTGAAAAAAGCCGGCACTCTCAACATCAAGAAAGATGACCGACTAAAAGATTTGCGCGGTGCGCTGTTGAAACCAGCGGCTTAAATAGGGGGGAGCTGACGTGCCAAGATTCGAGTATCGCTTGAATAATGCCGCCGAAGAGTATCCCGTGCTCTATTTTTACGAAACCATGGATGAAGTAGAAGCGGCGATGCGGTTTATTTGCGACTATTTTGTCAAAGAGGGCCGCACCTGGCTGAAAACCGCTTCGGCGATTGAGGCCGCACAGTATGTGATGTATATGGAAGAAGTCCCAACCGATACGGCAGAAGCTGGCAATGTCACACAACCGGTCATGCCCGGTTGGATTGCCGTCGAAGTGCGCGAGTATCGGGAGGGTACAACAGACTACCCACTGATCCATCAGTTCGGCTTTCCTAGTCAAGTGCAAGCGCTGGCTCATCTGATCACGGATACGATGGTCCTGTTTGGTCAGGAGTGGCAAAAAACTTCCACCGAAATCGATGAAGATCGGCAAGCCTATATCTACTACTGTCGAAAGACCGAGGGGTGATGGCGATGGATTCCGGTAACACGGACCGGAGCAAAAAGGTGGTCGGCTTGTTTTTAGCAGCCGCATTGACGTTGACTCCTGGCTGCTCGATGAATCCGTTTGCCTGGGGGCGAAATGACGCTTCCTGCACGGATGTGAACCGCGACGGATATTGTGACGAGGATGGCCGTCCCGTATCGGCGGCTTCAAACCGTAGCATGCGGACCGGATTTTGGCCGGCCTACCGCTATTTTGGTGGCGGCAGCAGCTCCCAAACATCCGTTTCTACACCGGATTCTTCTTCACGGGGAGTCTCCAGCGGGTCCAAAGGCGGGATTGGCAGCTCGTCCCGTTCCGGTGGCGGATCGAGTGGCGGGTCGAGCGGTGGCTGAAGAATTTGCGACAGATTATGTGCAGCGACGCGAGGCTCTGTATGGACCGTTACGGGCAGGCGGGATATTTACCTGGGATTCTATGTATGGCGATGAATATGCGTTAGCGTCCGTTTTGCCGATTACGGCGGATTTTTGTGCTCAGCTGCGAACTGCCGCAGAACGGTTAGGGGGCGTGTATGCCCGCACAGCGGAAGTCTTGATCCAAGGCGATGATGAGTTGCTGGCCGAGCTGGGTTTGCCGCAAGCGACCTGGCCTGCTGTGCGGACCTCTTTACCGGCGCTGCTGCCGACATTGCTCGGCAGGTTTGATTTTGCCGCCACTTCCACAGGCCTTAAAATGCTTGAATTCAACGCAGAAACTCCGACTGATGTAGTGGAAGCCTTTTATGTCAACGGCAAAGTCTGCAAATTTTTTGGCGTTGCCAACCCAAATCAGGCATTGGACAAAAAAATAGCACCGGCATTTGAGCGGGCCGTCCAGGAGTATCAGCACAGCGGCGCCGCAGTGGAAAGAATTGTTTTCAGCTCGGTCGACTGGCATGAGGAAGATGCTGGCACAACCCGCTATTTACTGGCGCAATCAGGGCTGGCGGCAGAATTTGCCGCGCTATCGCAACTGCGGGTGTTTGATGACCGGTTGCAAGTGTGGGATGGGCAGGTTCATTCCCCGGTAGACCTGATGTACCGGCTGCATCCACTGGAAAAACTGGCGGAAGAACATGACTGCGACGGTTATCCGACCGGGCGGCATGTGCTGGAAATCGTGACCGGGCAGAAACTTGCCCTGATCAATCCCCCTGCGGCAATGATTGCCCAGTCCAAAGCAACGCAGGCGCTGATTTGGAGTTTGCACGAAGACGGGTCTTTCTTTACGCCGGCAGAACACGAAGCAATTGAAGACCACATGCTGCCAACCTATTTTGAAAACCGGTTTCTTGGCCGCTGCGCCTATGTGACGAAACCAATTTACGGGCGGGAAGGCGGTGCAGTAACCATTTTTAGCGCTGATGGAATCGCCCTGGTGCGTGATGAGGAAGCGAACTATTGGGAACAACCGGTTATTTACCAGCAATATGTTGAATTGCCAAAACATACGGTAGAAACCATGAATGGGCTGTATTGTGGTAGAATAATCTATGGAACCTTCCTGTTGGGCGGGCAAGGGTCGGCGATCGTGTCCCGGGTCGGCAGTCTTATTACAGGAAACATGGCGTATTATCAGCCTTTATGTATATCAACGGACGCGTCGAAAGGAGAATGAATTATGGTTTTGCAACAATGGTCAAGTTTTGTCAATTTCCTCACGTATCTGGTGGTAGCGATTCCGTTGTTACTCATCGGCATTAAGATTTTCATGCTGCAAACCCCTTACAATGAAATGAAAATGATCCAGGAAGCGGCAAGCTGTGATAAGACGGAAAAAGATGAGGCTGGCATTGCCATCGCGCATGACTTGGGCGGGAAGATCGTCGGTCAGGCGCTGGTGATGGCTTCGGCTGTATTTCATTCCGTCAGTATCGGCGATTTGATTATCTGGGGGATTATCGGCATCATCTTTCAGGTTTTGGTCTACTATGCTTTTGCAAAACTTACATCGTTCAAGGTGTCTGAAGAACTGATCAAAGGAAATATTGCCGTCGGCATCTTTTCATCGCGACTCAGTTTTGCTACAGGGTTGATTTTGGCGGCGCTGATTAGCTGATTTTCCCGCATGGTTTGACAGAAATAAAATAGTTTAGTATGATAAAAAACGCAGGTGAAAAGTTGCCTGGCATATTGATTCGTGGGGGCGTAGCTCAGCTGGGAGAGCGCTAGATTCGCATTTTAGAGGTCAGGGGTTCGATCCCCCTCGTCTCCACCACGCAAAATATAAAGGCTTCCGGAGTTTTCCGGAAGCCTTTTTTGGCGTTTGACGATTATATTTCTACAACTGAGATGCGCCCCGCGAAACGGAAAAGAAAATCGTATTTAAACATTGCAGGACTAATAAAGTTTGCTATAGAAAAGGGAATTATTGACTTGCGTTGTCTTGGGTGTATATGCAAAAGGATGTTGACACTTCATTTAAACAAGTGAATAAACTGACATTTAAAACACTGGTTGCTTATGCTTATGATTCGAATAACAATCAAATTGCGCGTGTAAAAGGCAAAAATTACGGAACCGGTCTTGAAGGTACTGCAACCGATAAAGCAGTCACCAGTGCGCTGAGATATGACAAAACGGGGCAGGACACAGGAATAAAACCTAATCCGTGAAAGGATTAGTCAATAAATTAATGACACCAATTAAATGTGAAATAGAAATTGCCGAAATTAAATAAGCTTCGCAAAATTTGCTGCCGTGTCAACACATATTAATACGGGAATTAAATAAGGAAAATTAATTTTTACCGATAAATAAAGTCCTGACTTAGGTAAGTTTGAGCAGTAAATTCGTAAAAATATTAAATTATAAAAGGAGTAAATGAGTCCTGCCTGGAACATGCCTGTCAATAATTAAAAATGTTAGAAAAATTGTTTTGTGCAAATATTATTTCAAAATAGAACCCAATAATTTTCTTGCAGTACTGACACTTATTTCATTGCTGGAGAATATTTGTGCAAAAATAAATAGGACCAGTTAAACGCGAATTTTTATATCCAAAATTAAGCTGGTGATCTTCTTTTATTGCGATAAAAAATCATTGCTTTACTTGACAACAAACCGCTGGATTTTCCGCGCTTCGTCCAGATATTATTTTTGATCTTATCGCCGTTTTAAATCGTATCAAAAATAAAAATACTACTACTGTAGATTTATGAGTCATTTCATATTTGTCAAAAATAAAATCGGGCATAATTGCCAGCAGAGGATATCCTTGTAATAATTCAATTAAAATTATATTCAAAATTGATCGAAGAATGAATTCTGACTTAGAGACGCAAATAGCAGCCAAGCCAAGAATAATAAAGCTTCAAAAAATAAAAACCCGTCTCACTTACGCGCCGGAGATATAATAAAATTATTATAAAAAGGATCATACAATGGATCATAAGCACGCATTACATAAAATGATAGTGCTCCCGCTACTTCGGTCTTACTGAACCTATATTTTAAATTATTTCGTACCAGTTCCCCGCTTGCCTTCTTCGATGGCAATTCGAGCTCATTTAGCAAACGATATCTTTCATCTGCCATTAATGATGGATCAACGATCTCAATAACGTTTAAAATTAAATCGATTATTGGTTCAGTCGATTTTGGCGGTCTATCGATAATAAACAAAAAACCGATAGTCCGGATGTTTCCATCAGAGTTCACTACACCCTTAACGCCAATTTTTTCATTAATTTGAAACCCAAAGTGACTTCCATCAATATCTTGTTCAAGCGGTATCCGCTTAATTTTTTGCTCAAATTTTATTTTTGCCATCGAATTATTAAATTGATAAAAAAATTGATCGACAGATAACCCCAAACTAAAAAAAGAAGAATAATACACAAAGTAGATAAGAATTGCCCCACTGCCCCAAAAAGCCCATGCTTTCTTCGTGATGATATTTATTATTCGGGAAAATAAATGCTCTTTTTTCAAAATTGTCACTCCTAATAGTAGATAATGCCCGCCAACGCAAAGGAGGGAATTTTTAATGCCCTATTCCGAAGAAAAAGATAGTCATGTCGAGTCGAGTCGACAAGGTCCGGATTGCGACAATCCTCGCAACAAATCCACGACCGTAAGTAAATTCTTAACCCTTGCATCAATAGTCTTAGTTATTATTCTCGCAATATCACTTGCTTTTACCGTAAAATCCGCGATTAGTTCCTATCAAACGCTACATCCACCGCGAAATATGGCACTATCACTAGCACGCTCTATGATTCTTGCGAAGGCTGTTTACCTTATTATCAGCCTACTTGCAGGAATCGCATCATATATCGCATATACAATTTTGTTATATGTATGTTACAAAAATGCAACTAAACTCGAGCCAGCTATTTTTCAAAAATCATCCTTCAAAATCTTGTGGACCGCTTTGATTCCTGGTATAAATTTCTTTTATCAGTACCAGTACTTGTCCGATCTCTGGCAGTTTGTGCAAAATGATACAAATAACCGTTTGCTAAGAACTAAAACTACCATGCAGATCTTATTTTTCCTTACCCTGTTCGCTTTTTTGTTTACTCTCGCAGATTTATTTGCTCTTTACATCTTCGGCGTTGGTCCGCTCTTTACCTTAAGCAACCAATTCTTATTTATTCTTGCAATCGTTTGGTCAGTCCTTATATTCATCTGGCAAGCCTTAACAATTGCAATCTATAAGGGCTTAAAACATCACGTTTCTCCCAGAACCGTTCCCGTGTCCCCAAACAATACCTTTTAATTTGGCTTCAAATCTCAAATTAATTCAGCATAAATCATAGAAAAAGCCGGACGATAATTTTAATAGATAGGGGTAAAAAATAAATTCATTTCCATGATTTTTGAAATTGAGGAATATATTTCGTTATAATATTATCGATTCACCTGCTCTGTAAGAAATATAGAAATAATTTACCCCTATATTAACATTTATTTATTTTTTTGACACAAATAAAAGCGGCGTTGGAATTAAAAAATGTCAACTATTTATTGGATATTAAAATAATGGGTGCTTTAAAGGTGGTGTGGTATTGTTTTACACAGGTGATAATTGGAAAATAAATTATTTTTATAAATTTCAACATGACCATATAAAAGCTGCAATATTTAGTGTAGACGATCCAATAATATCTTAAATTAAATCAGGGCCATCTATAGGACAGTCTATAAGTAATAATATAAAGTTTTTAGCGACCGGCTCAAGTAGAGGCCCTCGAATGTTGGTCAGTATCCGTAGTAATGAATTGCTTTCGAGCAGTGCAATTTGCCGACGGGGGTCCGCTGTTTGGGCAGGTATGGGAAAAATGATATACTTTTAATAAATAGCGCCTCGTGATTTATGAAGGAGACTATTATGCAAAAACTGCTGGACGGAATCGTAAAATTTAGAAGTGAAGATTTTGAAGCGCATCGCGAGCTTTTCAGCAATTTGAAAACGCAGCAAAGTCCCCACACTTTATTTATTGCCTGCTCGGATTCGCGGGTTGACCCCAATCTGATCACAGGAACGCTGCCGGGGGAGTTGTTCATCATCCGCAACATAGCCAACATGGTGCCGCCTTACCGGAAAACTGCTGAATATGCAGGTGTAACTTCGGCGATTGAATACGCAGTGCTATTTCTTAATGTGAAAAACATCATCGTCTGTGGCCATTCCAACTGCGGTGGCTGCGCCGCGTGCCTGAAGCCAGCGGAATACCTGGTCGAACTGCCGCACACGCAAACTTGGCTGGAACTGGCGAATCCCGTGCGAGACCGTGTTTTCCGTGAAATCCCGGCAGAGGAGCCGGCCGGGCGAGAATGGATGATGGAACAAGCGAATGTTGTAGAACAATTGAAGCATCTTATCACATATCCGTACGTCAAGGAACGGGTAGCGACGGGAACATTGGCGCTAAGCGGTTGGCACTACATCATTGAAACCGGCGAGATTTTCATTTACGATCAAGCGACCGGTGAGTTTCATCACGGCAACGCCTAGAAGACCCCCGCAAAAGAAATATCCCCGGCTAGGCCGAGGGATCATTGTTGCCAGCCAGTTGCACAAGGCTTAATGATACCTATTCTATGCCAGCCACATATTTCTCCACATCTCGGCGGGACGGTTTGTCAGGCCTGTGTATCGCATGACTGTTCATATCGTTGAGAATTCTGATTTGCATTTTTTCGCCGCGGCTGCAGCGATTTCGCGAGAGAAAGCCGGCCCGGCAGCCGGAAAAAGTTTGCCCATAAGACATGCAAATCGGCAGATTGTGACAATCGTATTTGTAAACTTCACGACCTTCGCTATTGGTTTCCAGATCGTCATTCAGTGATGGACTGAGAACCGGGTTCAGGTACTCCATCAGAATCACTCTCCTATCGAAGGGTGGGGGAAACTAGTATACTAGTATGGTATATAGCATAGAATGCTTTTCCACAAAACCTGTGATATTCCTGCAAAAAACAATTATGCGAAGGATTCTGATGCTCCGGCGGAGAAGACGTTAATATAAACAAATAATAAGTAAGGAGTGATTTTATGAAATCATTGCACGGCACTAAAACCGCAGAGAACCTGATGAAGGCTTTTGCCGGCGAATCACAGGCGCGAACCCGTTATACGTATTATGCGTCGATCGCGAAAAAAGAGAACCTGATCCAAATCTCCAATATTTTTCTGGAAACGGCCGAGAACGAAAAAGAACATGCCAAACGCTTCTTTAAGTTCCTTGTCACTAGCCTGAACGAGACAATGGTCGAAATTACAGCCTCTTATCCGGTCGCCATGGGCGATACCAAATGCAACCTGAAAGCGGCTGCCGATGGTGAAAAGGAAGAATGGGTTGATCTCTATCCAGCATTTGCCGACGTTGCGGCAAGCGAAGGCTTCCCCGAAATCGCTCAGGCTTTCCGCAAGATTGCCGAAGTCGAGCAGCACCATGAAGCACGCTATCGCAAACTACATGCAAACTTGATCAACGGCGAAGTTTTCAAAAAACCGACGGAAGTCGAGTGGAAATGTGAAAACTGCGGCTATATTCACAAAGGGGAGGCGGCACCGAACCTTTGCCCAACCTGTCTCCATCCCCAAGGTTATTTCGAGCTGTTGGCTGATAACTTTTAATTTGTTCTGACAGTGCAAAAGAGGCAACAATTGACTGTTTAGTCGGTGTTGCCTCTTTTTTCATGACTATCTATTCTGGGCGATCAATAGCGCTTGATCATACGGTAATGGCTTGCTGAACAGAAACCCCTGATAATAGTCGCAGTCGCCATTGGCGAGCGCGTCGCTTTGCGCCATAGTTTCTACCCCTTCCGCCACAACATCGTAGCCAAAGTGGTGGGCGATGCGAATCAGGTTATGGATCATGAATTGCGAATTTGTAGCAGTTGCAGTCCCAAGGCCTTCGACAAAGCCTTTATCTAATTTTAATACGCTAATTGGTAGCTGTTGCAGATAGGTCAACGAAGAAAAACCGGTGCCGAAATCATCAAGTGAGATGCCGATGCCCATCTGTCGTAGTTCGCTAAGGCGCTGCACGCCGGTTTTAACATCATGCATCAGTAAACTTTCGGTGATTTCCAGCTGGAGTTTTCCTGCTGGCAGCCGTGTTTTCTGAAGTGTAGCCCGGACCATGCCTATGAAATCATCATGTAGCAATTGGCGGACCGAAACATTTACCGAGATTTTGGGATAGCCTTGCTCAGGGTGTTCGGCAGCAATAGCGAAAAGACAAGCTTCGCGCAGGACCCAGGCGCCGATGGCGATAATGCTGTCACTTTCCTCTGCCACGGGAATAAACTCAGACGGGGATACAAAGCCCAGTTTTGGGCTGTTCCAACGCAGTAAAGCTTCGAATCCATACACTGTTGGTCCGGTTGGTGAGAGTCGATAAATCGGCTGAAAAACCAGACTGAGGTGCTGGTCGACTAAAGCCCGTTTGAGCCCTTCGACCAAAGCGTGGCGACGTTGAACCGGTTCCAGCATGCTGTCGTCATAGCAAAGGCATTGTTGCTTGCCTGAACGCTTGGCCTGGTTTAACGCCAGATCAGCTTTGCGCAGCAAGCTTTCCAAAAGTTTGCCGTGATCGGGGTAAAAGGCCATGCCGCCACTGACCTGGATCATGAAAGAGCCGGCTGCCGTGTCAAAAAGCTGATCAGTAAGGTATAGTCGGGACAAAATATTGGCAGCGCTTCCGTTCGTATCTGATAAACAAATCAAAAATTCGTCGCCGCCCTGACGGGCAATAATCGCATCCTTGCCCAAAGCCGTATGCAAATATTGCCCGAAGGCACGCAAAATTTCGTCGCCAGTCGTTTGACCATGCACGTCATTAATTAGTTTGAAATCATCAAAATCCAACAGCACTATCAATATTTTCTCGTTGATTGATGTATTGAGCATTGAGGTGACTTCTTTTTGGAAGCCGCGGCGATTGAACAGGCCGGTCAGGTGATCGTGATAGGCCAGATGTTCAATTTCCATTTCACGGTTTTTGATATCGGAGATGTTGGTCAATGCGCCAATCAATCGAAGTGGGGTTCCGCTACTATCACGCACAACCCTGCCCCGGGCCAGCACCCAGATATAGTCGCCGGACAGCGCGCGAATGCGATACTCCTTGGCGTAAGAATCTTGGTGGGGATTCAGGTTGGCCCCGACCGGACCAGCTTGACTGGCGAAATCATCCGGGTGTACCAGCGCGACAAAATCCTCGAGTTTTGATACATCGGGAATTTTTAGGTTTTTACCCCAGTTTGGCGGTACTATGTAACGGTTGGTTTGCAGATCAAGATCAAAAATAGCATTTTCTGCAGCCTCAATGGCGAATTCAAAGCGATTTTCGCTCAATAGCAGGGCCTGTTCTTTTTGCTTAAGCTCTTCAACCTGCGTTTCCAGATCTTGTTCCGTGGCAGCGATTTGAGAATATAGCGCTCTAATTTCGTCGTTATTCGCATGCAATTCTTCATTGGATTGGGTCAGCGCTTCGATCGATTCCGCCAGGTTGATGCGCATCCGGTTAATGTTTTCCGCCAAGTTGGCAATTTCGTCATGGGTGCTGATCTTTACAGGCGTGTTAAAGTTTCCGGCAGCAATTTCCTGGACACGAACAACTATTTCGTTGATAGGCTCAGCCATTTTTCTGCCGATCCAAAGTGCGGTTAAGCAGGAAGCAAGCAGACAAGCCATACTGATCGCCAGGCCTACAGCAATGTTTTTCTGTAAATTTTGGCGATTTTCCGCTTCTCTTTCCGCAAGTAGCGTTTCGATGTCATCCGTCCAGTTTCCAGTACCGATAATCCATTGATAAGGCTCGAACAAAAGCGAATAACTGCGTTTGCCAACGGCTTCTATCTGATTCGGTTTGGGAAAGAAATAGTCGCTGAAGCCGCCGCCGGGCTTTATTCCATTGCGGATAATTTCCTGAATCAGTTTTTTGCCGGTAGGGTCAACATCGTGATAGCGGTTTTGCCCTTCGGTGCTGCGTCCCAACAGAACAACGTTAGTGCCGTCTATAGTGTCAATCCAAAAATAATTGTCACCATCAAAGCGTAGATTGCGAATCAAGTCCGCAGCGCGTTTTTTTGCTTCAACTTCTGACAGCAAACCGGTCTGTTGTTGGCGGAAAGTATCGGCGACCAGGCTGTGCGCCGTTTCCACCTGGGATTTGATGCGGATATCAAACAAGGCGTATAATGTGTTGCGATACTCCTGCAAATCAGCTTCGTTGTTACGCATTGTCGCATAAATATTAAAGGCGGACAATAACGCCAGTGAGCCAAAGCTAATTGCGACCAAAACCAAAACCAGTTTGTACTTAAAACTAAACATCAATGCCTCAACAATTATTATTCATTATGCTGATGATGCAATAATTCCGCTTGCGACAGTAAAAATCCTGCCAATAAACGGATTATTTCGCCAATTATGCCATTGTTTGACGATGCGTGTTGTTTTCCCTTGACATCGGCAGATAATTCGATAAAACTACCAGCTGAAGTAATAACAACTCCCTGATAGACTGCACTGCCATATTCGATTGCTAGCCAGGCAGGAATTGTCTATTTAAAATAGAAGAATAATAACGGCAAAAATGTTTTGGAAGAGAGGGAGTGTCATGCGTTTAACCCGTGTATGCATGTTGTTGGTTTTCATTGTTGGATTGTCCTGTCTGCCAGTATCGGCGGCTTCATTTGGCTCAAATACAATCACCATATCGGTCGAAGACTCGTTTTGGCAAAAATATCATTTTGCCAACTCCAATGCGGTTGGCGCTGATGTTGAGAAGGTATATAAAGTAAAAAAGGTTGAAGTGAAATTATTGGCGGGAGAACGGGAGTTCGGTTCCCACACTTTTACGCCGGAAGACAGTGCCCCGCGTAAATTTTCGTTGTTGCACGGAGTATCGCCGGCCCTGACAATCCGAATCAAGGCTTCGGCGGTGGAAAACGTGATCTGGATCAGCAGTCACCCCTACAAATACACTGGCGATGACATTGTAATCAAGGCGATTCCGACTTCGGTAACGCTCAATTATCCTGGAATATAAATGTGGTTTTGCCGGCAGACGATAATGATAAATAAAAATTTCACACAGGAAGCTATTGTTTTTCGCAAAAATATAGTAGAATGATATTCAAATGATATTCTAAGAAATAATATAATATTGAGCAAACTCGCCGAAAGGCGGGGACGCAAAGCCATGGGTCTAATAGCGTGAAAACGCTTATGATTGCCAGGTTGCCAGCAATGACGGATTGATTTGTAAGCAAATCAATCGCAGTTGTCGATGTTTGATGGTGACCGGCGCAATCCGGTCATTTTTATTTTGCCGAATGGAGGGTGAGACATGATTAAGTATATTGTGGGGCTTGTTTTGGCAGTAGTGGTTACGGTTGCCATTTCGGTGGCAGTGGCGATTCCGATTGCGAAACAGAATGCAGCGATAGCTGCGGCAGCGCCAGCCGCTCGTGAAGCCGGCTATATGTTCAGTTTAACCGATAATGATAAATGCAAATATCTTACAACGACATTGGCTGATGGAAAGACGGTACGTCTGCAATTGGTTCTCGAGTTAGATGCTTCGCTGGCGCCCAAGGATCAGAAAAATCCGGACCGCAAAATGCTGGTTTTGCAGGATACGCTGTTGCGGGCACTGCGCGAACTAAAGAGCAGCGACTTGGCAGCCGGGAATCAAGAAGTTTTTAAACGACGGATTAGCGATGTCGCTGGCAAAGTGTTGGGGCGACATGCGGTTTTGGGTGTGTATGTTATTGGAGCAACAGTGGAAATGAGTGGGTTGGACTTTACTCTTGCGGCAACGAGGCGGGAAGTATAAGCTTGAAACTGCTCATGCGTATAATTGTGGCAAAGAGGGCTCCGGGGACGGGCCCTTTCTTTTTGTTACACTGCTGGTTTAATCTGGCAGGATTTTTTACAACAGCCGAGGAAGTTTAATACAATCTAAAAGTGCTTCTGCCGAAAATTGGGAGGTTTGACAAATGAATGATTTTTTATTTCGTATGCCAACAAAAGTGATGTTTGGCGTCGGTGCGGTAAAAAAAGTACCCGCCTTGTGCAAAGAACTGGGCTTTTCCAGGGTGTTTGTAGTTACCGGGAGCACGTCGACCCGAAAATCAATGCATCTGCAGGAAATGCTTGCCGCGATGGATGCATTGGAAATTAAGACGCAGCTCTTTTCCGATGTGGAAGCAGATCCAAGTATTGAGACCGTGGACCGGGGCGCAGCGGCTATGAGCGAGTTCGGCGCGGATGCGGTGATTGCCTTTGGCGGAGGCAGTCCGATGGATGCGGCAAAATCGATGTCAATGGTCAGCGCCAACGGCGGCTCAATTGCCGATTATATGCGGGCGAAAAAGACGTTTGGCAAGCGTGGGGCGCCATTAATCTGTATTCCGACAACTGCCGGTACTGGTAGTGAGGTTACTGCTTCGGCGGTGACCACGGATAAGGCAACCAAAGAAAAAATCGGCATCGGCCACGATTTTCAAATGCCGGCCTATGCGATCATTGACCCGGTGATACAGGTGAGCATGCCCCCGTCGGTCACGGCGGCGACCGGCATGGATGCTTTGACGCATGCCATTGAAGCGTATGTTGCACTGAAAGCGAATCCGATCAGTGATGGGCTGGCGCTGACGGCGATACGGATGATTGCAGAAAATCTGCGGTTGGCCTGCGCCAATGGCGAAGACTTGACCGCAAGGAGAAACATGGCCATGGCCAGCCTGATTGCCGGCATGTCTTTTACTAATGCCGGACTGGGCGCCGTGCACGGTATCGCACATCCTGTAGGTGCGCAGTTCGGAATTTCCCATGGCGCAGCCAACGGCATTATCTTGCCGTATGTCATGGAGTATTGCCTGATGGCGAACTATCCCAAATTCCGTGAAATTGCAATTGCGATGGGCGAGGATGTCGCGGGACTGACAACGCGGGATGCAGCATTTTATGCCGTAGGCGCCGTGGAAGAACTAAAACTGGATATTGGCCTTCCGGCTACACTGGCCGAGGTCGGTGTTCCGGGCGAAGCAGTCGACGCGATTGTCAAAGATGCAGTGACGTTTCGTCTGCTGCCCAATAGTCCGCGGCGACTGAACGCAGATGATCTGAAAATTATTGTCTCTCGCGCGTTAGGCATAGAGTAAAAAAGGACTTGGGGCATGTAGCGACGAATAACTCTGCTGGAGGGATGCAAATATGCGTATTGTTGAACAATCATTTATTGCGACGGACCGGATGACTGCCGTCAAAACCGATTACCCGGCCGAGACCTTGTTTCAGGTTTTTGTGAAGGGCAAGTTGCAATACCGACCTTCTTATTTAATAGAGGAAGGCAGCATTGTATTCGGGTTTGATTGCCTGCAGGCCGGCGACATTGTGCAGATTTTCTATCTGTTGCCGTAAGTTTTCATGTGTATAATGTAAGAACCCGGCATTGCTGCCGGGTTCTTACATTATACATTGGCTGTTTTTATCACGATACGACAAACGACAGGGGGACATAATCATGAAAAAAACGGCGAAAGGTTTGTTGCTGGGAATTATCCTGGCGATCATGGCCTGTGGGCCAGTCTTTGCGGCGCAGGCGGAATGGCGTGATTCCGACTATAATTTTGGCGCGCCCAAGTTCGTGCTACTGGCGGATGCCAAGTTTGCCTACGAAGGGTATGACACCAGCGGCCGGAATAAATTCAACCGTTTTCCGTATGCAGCAGATAAAATCCAGGATATGTTGCGAGGCAAAATACAGGGACTATCCCGACAACGGGTGGTAAATCTGGACTACGTCATCAAGCAGATAAAAGCCGATCCTGCCGTGACTGAACCGGTCGATCCTCAGGCGCCAGGTTTTGCTGCTCTGTTGCAACGCGAACTCGGCAAACATGTTGATTTGGTTCTGTATCTGGATGTGCGGGATTATGGTTGGTTTTATGAATGGCACGAGGCTTTTATGAAGACAGAGTCCTATACCGAACGCATCTCTTATAAACGCAAACATTCCGATGGGACCGAGTCGGAAGGTTGGACTGATATTCCGCGCACCCGTGTCGTATATGTTCCGGCCGGTTATTATGTTTCCGACTGCGCAGAATTGGCGCTTCGCTTGTATGATGCCAAAGCTGGCAAAGATGTCTGGAAATATTCCGACGCCCGCAACCGCAAATCGCCGCCGATTAGCAACGGCTATGATCCGTCCGGGCCGGAATCGATGATGAAACGAATTTTTGACGAGGCATTCAAGCGGCTGCCGTTAGCCCAATAAGTTTTGATTAACGGGCTTTGTTGGAAATTTGCTCTAAATATTCGTCATAGGTCATCTTATAATCGTTCAGACCATCTGGCGTGAGTTCGATAATGCGGTTGGCGATCGTCTGTACGAATTGATGGTCATGCGAGGCAAACAGCAAGGTGCCGTCAAATTGAATCAGTCCATTATTGAGCGCAGTGATCGATTCCAGATCCAGGTGGTTGGTCGGTTCGTCAAGCAACAGAACGTTGGCGCCGCTCATCATCATTCGCGACAACATGCAGCGGACTTTTTCACCGCCGGAAATGACCTGCGCTTCTTTCTGGGTTTCTTCACCGGAGAACAGCATGCGACCGAGGAAGCCACGGATGTAGGATTCGTCCTGATCCCGCGAATATTGGCGCAACCAGTCAACCAAATTTAAATCCACTCCGTCGAAAAAGGCGGAGTTTTCTTTTGGGAAATAGGCTTGCGAGGTCGTGACGCCCCACTTAAGTTCTCCACTGTCAGGCTCTAGCTCGCCCATCAAAGCTTGGAACAATAAAGTTTTGGCGAGGCCGTTCTGACCGATGAAGGCGATTTTATCACCTTTGGAAACGATGAAAGAAATATTGTTGAGTACAGTCTCGTCTTCCACTTTTACCATCAGGTTTTCTATCGTCAACAGCTGATTGCCGGCTTCGCGGTCCGGCTTGAACGCGACATAAGGATATTTGCGCGAAGAGGGACGGATGTCGTCCAGGGTCAGCTTTTCCAGCTGCTTCTTGCGTGAGGTCGCCTGTTTGGATTTGGACGCGTTGGCGCTGAATCGCTGGATAAACGCCATCAAATCCTTGGCTTTTTCCTCTTTTTTCTTATTGGCGTCTTTCGCCAATTGCAGCGCTAATTGACTCGACTCCAGCCAGAAATCGTAATTTCCCACATATAACTGGATAGCTTCAAAATCAATGTCGGCGATGTGCGTACAAACCTGATTCAAAAAATGACGGTCATGCGATACGACGATAACGGTATTGGGGAAATCATACAGATAGTCTTCCAACCAGGTGATCGCACTGACGTCAAGATGGTTGGTTGGTTCATCTAGTAGCAGGATGTCGGGGGAGCCGAACAAGGCGTGGGCCAACAGGACCTTGACTTTGTCCAGCGCATTCATGTCTTTCATTTTAAGCTCGTGCAGATCATTGGCTACGCCTAGCCCTTTCAACAAGCGGGCTGCTTCAGTTTCGGCGTCCCAGCCGTTGAGCTCGGCGAATTCACATTCGAGATCGGCCAGTTTCATTCCATCAGCATCGGAGAAATCCGGTTTTGCGCAAAGGATCTCTTTTTCCTGCATGATCGAATGCAATCGGGCATGTCCCATGATTACGGTTTCCAGCACGCCGAATTCATCAAATTCATAATGGTTCTGCTTTAGTACGGCTAAGCGTTCGCCGGGGGTAATCACAACATCACCCGCGCTGGGGTCGATTTCGCCGGACAGTACTTTCAAAAAAGTCGATTTGCCCGTGCCGTTCGCGCCGATCAGGCCGTAGCAGTTGCCCGGCGTGAACTTGATGTTGACATCCTTGAACAGGATGCGTTTGCCATATTGCAGGGTTAGGTTCTGAGTACTGATCATTGTATTGAATCCCATCTTTCGTAAGTTATTGGCTGCATTGAGACGATAGACCTTTTTGCCTTCAGCAATGCATAGACAATAAAATATATCATGAATAGCGGGGAAAGTCCATGTAAGTGCGCATTCTAATGTTTTATCCGCCAAATTGACGTAATGACAGAGAAAGTTGTAAAATATATACCGAATACACTTGAGTTTTAAGGGGGAAAAACAGTGAAGAAACAATTTTTGGTGGCCTTGGTTGTACTATTGTCCTTCGGCTTGCTGATCGCCGGCTGCGGCGGTGACAAGGCGAAACCGGCGGCTCCGGCGTCGAACGAAATTAAAATCGGCGCCAATTTCGAATTGACCGGCGGCATTGCCAACTTTGGCAAGCAAACCGTCAATGGCATTCAATTGGCATTTAAAGAGATCAATGCTGCCGGTGGCGTAAACGGCAAACAGCTAAAACTGATCCTGGCCGACAACAAATCCGAACCGGCCGAAGCAACAAACGCCGTGACCAAACTGATCACCCAGGACAAAGTCGTTGCCGTACTCGGACCGGTCGCCAGTTCCAATGTGCTGGCCACACTGCAAGTCGCTCAGGATAACAAGATCCCGGTGCTAACGGCAACCGGAACAAACGAAAAAATCACTGTCGATGGCGGCAAAGTCCGTCCGTTCGCTTTCCGCAGTTGCTTTATCGACCCTTTCCAGGGCAAAGTCATGGCCAACTTCGCCACCAATACCGTAAAGGCGAAAACCGCGGTCATTTATGTGGACCAAAGCTCCGACTATTCTAAAGGGCTCAAACAGTCGTTTGAAGAATCGTTCGTGAAGAACGGCGGCAAGGTGCTGTCCACCGAAGCGTTCCTGCAAAAAGACCAGGACTTCAAAGCGACCCTGACCAAGATCAAGGCTCTCAATCCTGAAGTCATCTTCATCCCGGCGTATTATGAAGAAGTCGGCAAAATCGTGAAACAGGCCCGCGAGCTGGGAATTAATATTCCGCTGCTCGGCACCGACGGCTGGGATGATCCCAAGGTCGTGGAAATCGCCGGCGCCAAGGCGCTGGACAACACGTTCTTCAGCAATCACTACTCCTCGCAGGACACTGATCCGGCGGTCGTCAAGTTTGTTGCCGCCTACAAAAAAGAATACAACCAGGAGCCCAGTGCACTGGCCGCGCTTGGATATGACTCCGGTCTGATGATTGCGGACGCGATTAAACGGGCCGGCAGTACCGAAGGCGCTAAAATTGCCGAAGCATTGGCTACAACCAAAGATCTCAAAGTCAGCACCGGCATTCTCACCATCGATGCTAACCATAATCCGGTTAAGAGCGCAGTGGTTATCGAGATGAAGGACGGCAAGCAAACCTTTAAAACCAAAGTTAATCCATAACCAAAAACTGCGGTGCAGTTTTTAAGGAGACCGGTTTACCGGTCTCTTCTTCTTCTTATTATGAATGCGTGTGTGCATGCAGGAGAATGGCGTAAAAATGTCGAAATTCGGCTTACTATCGTTATGATATTTTCAGGTAAATTCTGTTCGCGTGGAACCTGGGGATAAGATTAGTAGTGACAAGAAGGGAGCTAGATTTATATGCTAAAGATCTTTATTTTTTTCGTTCTAATGCTCGCCTCGTTTGGATTATCCATCTCCATGATATACAAGAAGTATCAAAATACTTTGCATGCAAAACCGGAAAATCGTCTTGATCGCCCGGGAGATCGCTGGACTTATTTTCTTGCTAATGTAGTTGGACAGGATAAGGTGTTGCAGGATCGAATTTCGGGCATAGCCCACGTTTTCTTAATGTGGGGCTTCGTTGTTCTTGGATTTGGCGCTGTCAATCTTGCAGTAGAAGGACTTTTTCATGTTCCGATTCCTTTTATAGGCGATAATACAATATTTGTATTCATGAAGGATTTGTTTCTGGTTCTCGTATATATTGGTGTCATTGGAGCCGTGTTGCGTCGCACAATTTTGAAACCGGAGCGGATGGAAAATTCTATCGAAGCATTCGTCATTCTGGGATTGGTCTGTGTCATAGTCACAGGCGATTTGCTATATAGCGGTGCAAGCTTTGCGCTTGGCGAAAAAGCAGATATTCGCAGTGCTTCGTTTTTTGGGAATTATGTCTCAAGCTTTTTGAAAGGAATGGCGCCGGACGGCTTGATAGCTTTGGCAATTGGTGCGTGGTGGGCGCACTTTCTAGCGATGTTTACTTTTGCTGTTCTTATTCCTGGGTCGAAGCATTTACACTTGGTGTTTGCTCCGTTCAACGCTTTTTGGCATACCTTGCGTCCCAAAGGTTCACTTACGAAGGTGGACTTTGAAGATGAATCTGCAGAAACTTTTGGCGTAAATAAAATGGAAGAGTATACGTGGAAGCAACTTTTTGACACTTATACTTGTGTTCGTTGCGGGCGATGTACTGAAGGCTGCCCGGCGTTCCAAACTGGGAAGCCGCTGGATCCGCGCGCGCTGCATGTTGATTTGCGGACCCATGTGGAAGAAAAAGCACCGCTTTTGGACCGAATCAAGGCTGCCGGCGACAAGGCGCCCGAATTCACGGAAAAGGAGCAGGAAATCCTCGACAAGCCGATCGTCGATGGGGTTTTTTCCGAAGAGTTTATCTGGTCCTGCACTACATGTCGTGCTTGCGAACAAGCTTGTCCGGTTTCCAACGAACATATCCAGAAGATTGTTGACCTGCGTCGCTATATGGTCATGACGGAAGCGAAAATGCCGGAAGATGTGCAGCGTACGCTTAATTGCTACAAACAAAGCGGCAATCCTTGGAAACTACCTCGGAATGCCCGGGGTGAATGGATGAAAGACCTCGACGTCCCTGCGTGGTCGGAAGATGCTGAATATCTGGTTTACGTGGGTTGTGAAGGCGCTTACGATGACCGGGCGAAAAAGGTTAGCGAAGCTTTGGTAAAAGTTCTAAAAGCAGCTGGTGTGAAGTTTGGTGTGCTTGGTAATGATGAGCCGTGTTGCGGTGAGACGATTCGTCGGATGGGTAACGAGTTTGAGTTTCAACCCATTGCTGAAGGCAACGTTGAGATGCTTAAAGAACTGGGCGTCAAGAAAATCATTACCCTATGTCCGCATTGTTTTAACTCGATAAAAAATGATTACCCGGATTTTGGCGGCGACTTTGAAGTCATCCACCATTCTGAGTTTCTTGGGCAACTTGTCAAGGCTGGAAAGATCAAGTCAATAGGTTCGTTTGGCGCAACAGTGGTCTATCACGACGCTTGTTATCTTGGTCGACATAATGATGTCTATGACGCACCGCGTGATGTGTTGAATTCAATTCCCGATCTCAAATTGGTGGAGATGGATCGTACTCGGAAAAATGCCTTTTGCTGCGGCGCTGGCGGCGGACGCAACTGGATGGAAGAGCATGTGGGAAATGGTCAGCAACGGATTAATGAAGTGCGGACCAAGGAAGCTATTGAAACAGGGGCGGATGTCATTGCAACAGCTTGCCCGTATTGCCTGACCATGATGTTTGACGGCACGAAAGCCCACAACGCCGAAGATAAAGTTCGCACTCTTGATATTGCAGAGATTTTTGCTCTGTCACTCGAGGGTCCGAAAAAGTAAGAATAAGTATCGATATACAAAAAGAAATCCTTTCCAGCTTAGCCGGAAGGGATTTCTTTTAGTGTGTTCCTGATGTTATGACAAATGACGGAAGACAATTTATTGAAACGACTGCTCCGTCCGTTCGATGATCTCATCTTGCAGTTCTTTGCTGAGATTGTGGAAATGGTCGCTGTAGCCGGCCACCCGGACAATCAGGTCTTTGGACTCTTCCGGGTGTTGCTGCGCGTCAAATAGCGTAGCACGGTCGATGACATTGAACTGGATGTGGTGGCCGTCCAGACTGAAGTAGGAACGGATCAGGGCCGCCATGTTTTCCAGGCCGCGTTCCCCAGCCACGACAGAGGGCGTGAACTTTTGATTGAGTAGCGTGCCGCCGGTTTGCAAGTGGTCCATTTTGGCAGCCGATTTGATGACGGCGGTCGGTCCCTTGCGGTCGGCGCCTTTTTCGGGAGAAATGCCTTCAGAGACTGGCTTGCCTGCTTTTCTACCGTTGGGGCTGGCTCCCATGACCGAACCAAAATAAACGTGACAGGTGGTGGGTAGCATATCAATCCGGTACGTGCCACCGCGTCCGTTGGGGCGACCGGTGACTTCGGTATGATAAGCGGAGAAAGCCAGTTTCATCAGTGAATCGGCGTATTCATCGTCATTGCCGTACTTGGGCGTTTTTTCCCGCACGAGATGGTAAAGCACCTCATTATCGGTAAAGTCAGCATCCAAAGCCTGCAACAGTGCTTCCATCGTAAACCGCTGTTGATCAAACACATTGTATTTGATTGCCGCTAGTGAATCGGCGAGGGTGCCGATTCCAACTCCCTGAATATAGCTGGTATTATACCGCGCACCACCGGCATTATAATCGCGACCATTAGCGATACAGTCATCGACGACGACGGATAGAAAGGGCACGGGCATCTGGTGGGCATAGAGCTGTTCGATGACTTGGTTGCCCTGGACTTTTACGTCGACAAAATAGTGGAGCTGCTGGCGAAAAGCGGCAAAAAACTCGTCGAAAGAGCGGAATCCGACTGGTTTGCCAGTATGTGGCCCCAGTTGTTGGCCTGATTTTTTGTCATATCCGTCAAATAAGGTGAGTTCGAGAATTTTGGGCAAGTTCAGGTAGCCGGTCAGGATATAGGCCTCCTTGCCAAACGCCCCGGTTTCGACACAGCCGCTGGCCCCGCCCTGGCGGGCGTCAGCTAAACTCTTGCCGGCATTCAGCAATTCCTGAACAATCGCATCTGTGTTGTAGAAAGCAGGCTGCCCCCAACCTTTGCGGGAAATCTCACAGGCTTTTTTCAAAAAATCCTGCGGGGTTTTTCGGCTGATCTGCACATTGGAACTCGGTTGCAGCAAAGTCAACTCATCCATCGTTTCCAGGATCAGATAGGAGAC
>CAZFSM010000011.1:0-125516 GCA_964521625.1 uncultured Veillonellaceae bacterium
TTTCACGCGATAATTAACCTGTTTTACCGGTGACATTTTCTCAAGTTATTGACAGTTTGTTCCTGGCGGAAACCTCCCGAAATCTCCTTTATCTTTGTCCTCCCGCCATCGCCTCGCTTTCGGGCAAGCCTCTCAGTCGCTGCATGGCCAGAATGCCGACAACCGGCCCCAGTCCCAGCAGTGAAAAAGCCCAGCCCCAGCCAAAAGAGTCCAGAACCATGCCAAATAATTTGGGCGAAATGATGGTAATGCCAAAACCAATGACGGACTGCAGACTCAAGGAGCTGCCCAATTGCTCCGGCGGGACCAGTTCACTCAGACCCGCTTTGTAAATTGCCGAGTCGGCAACAATAAAGAAGCTGTAAAGCAGACCGGCCGGGACAAAGACCCAAATGGAGGCGGCTGACAACCAGCCAAACAGCAGCGAACCTGCTCCGCTGAGCAGCAGAACCGCGGTAGAACTGAAACAACGCCCCTGCCGATCAGACAGCCAGCCGACCAGCGCCGGCGAAACCGCTCCCATCAACAGGCAGGCCGAGGCGATTGCGCCGCCATACGCCAAAGAGGTTTCGTTGTTCCAGCCATGTCCCTGCAGCGTAAATGTCGCAAAACTGCCGATCCAGCCGTTGAACGCATACATTTCCCACATATGCCCGGTGTAACCGAGAATGATAAGCCATACTGCGCGTTTTCTCCAGATGGGCACCAGCAGACTGACTCCAGCCCCTGCGGCATGATCAGGCTGGGCGGACAAGGTTGCCGACTTGCCCGGTATGAACAGAAGTACCAATATCGCCGCGGGCAGAGCCCAGACGCTTGTCCACAAAAGGGCAGTCTGCCAGGATAATAGCGCGGCCAGAGGCGCGGTCACAAGATAAGCCGCTGCATAGGATGCCATCAGGGAGCAGGTGTAAACCCCCAGAGCCATGCCACGCTGCTTCACCGGATACCACCGGCTCAATATCTGGATTCCCGGGATATACAGTCCGCCCTGTCCGATCCCGGCCAGCAGCCGCCACAAGAGCCCAGACGTATAGTCGGCTGCAAACAGGGCAAAGCCGATGCCGGCAAAACCGGTTTCAATCGCGCACAACGCAAAAGTAAGGCGGCCGCCGATCTTGTCGGTAAGCCAGCCGGTGAACAGTACGGAAGCGACATAGCCCAGCTGAAAAGCGCTGAGAATGGTTCCCGCCTGATCATTGTTCAGCTGCCATTGCTCGCGCAGGACAGGCAAAACAGCGGCAAAATTGTACCACACCAGCATACTGCCAAACTGCGCCAGACAGAGTATGGCGAGAATACGCGTCTTGATGTCGGCGATTCCGAACATGGATCAGCGTCCCAGTTCGATTGCCAGCGCCATGTTGCCGATCAGGGCCTCATTCATTTTAGAAATGCTGATACTGTCCTCATTGGTGTGGCAGTGCCGTTCTTCGGCCGGCGCAAAAACCATCACCTTGCTGCCCTTGACGCGAAAATGTCCGCCATCTGTGGCAAATCCGCACATGCCGACCTCGACCCGCTGCCCCATTGCCGCCTCCAGCGCCTTGTGCGCCCGCTGTACGGCTTCATCGCCCATCGGGGTCACGAAGCTCGGTTCGCCGGCAGGAGCTTTGCCCCGGTACCCGTTGTAACAGACAACATCATATAGCTCAACCCATATTTCCGCAGTCACTCCCGGCGCCAGGTTCTGCCGGGCCAAATCATTCAACTGCTCCATGATGTAGCCTTCCGACTCATCGGGGATATTGCGGCAGTCAATCGACAGCCTGACTTTGCCGGGCGTGACATTGCTGCTGGTCTGGTCCGTCGAATACAGAGTCGGCGCAAAAGACGAACTGCCAAACAACTGGTCGGTTCCCAGCTTCAACTTTTCAATCGCCAGGATCATCCGGGCGGCTGCGAAATGCGGATTGCTGCCGCGGTTCGGCACACTGGCATGCGTGGATTTCCCCGTGTAGTCAACATGATAAAGAATACGGCCGCGATGTCCGATATTCAGTTGATTGTTCGATGCTTCGCCCAAGATGACGCTGTCCACTTTCAAGTGTTTGGACAAATGAATGCTACCAAAGGCGGCCGTTTCCTCGCAAACAACCCCGGCCACCCATACGTCGCCCGCCGGTAATAATCCAGCTTTTTTCAAAGCCGCGACGGCAACAATCTGGCAGGCAAAGGCCCCCTTCGTGTCGCTGGCGCCCAGACCCCATACCCGTTCATCGGCAACCACGCCGGCATAAGGCGGATATTTCCATACGGACGGATCGCCCGCCCCCACCGTATCCAGATGGCAGTTGAACATCACCGAGTCGCCGCTGCCGGTTCCCCGCATCAAGCCCAGTACATTGCCAACCTCATCAACGGTAACTTCATCGTAACCGAGTTCATGCATATATTTCTGCGTCAGTTGGGCCATTTCAGTTTCATCACCGGAAATGCTGGGGACGCGGATCATCTCCTGAGTCATCTGTACTGCCAGGGCGAGTTCCTGTTCTGCCAGATTCCTTAAGCGTGCCACATCCATCTCACTTCACCCCAACCTTTGCCAATATTTGTTCAAAGTCGGCGATGATGTCCTCGATGCTCTCGATCCCCACCGAGACACGGATCAGATCGTCGCCAACGCCATATGCCTGACGCTCATTCAGCGGAATCGCCCGATGTGACGTTTTGCCGGGGTGGGAAACTGTAGTCGATGGACCGGCCAGACTCGGCACGAGTTCGGTGAGCTGCAGTCCGTCGATTACGGTACGCGCTGCCTCCATGCCGCCTGCCACGGCAAAGCTGAGCATGCCGCCGCACCCGCCGGAGAGCAGTTTTTGGGCTACAGCGTATGTTTTGGAACTGGCCAGACCCGGATAGTGAACCTTAATCACTTTGGGGTGCTTTTCAAGGAATTCGGCCAGCGCCAGCGCATTTGCCGAATGGCGTTCCATGCGCACCGCCAGCGTTTTGATGCCGCGCAAAACCAGCCACGCATCAAACGGGCTTAGCGTTGGCCCATAGGTGGTCCCGACCTTCTTCACCCGGTCGATGAATTCCTTGCTGGCAGCAACCACGCCACCGGTAATATCACTATGTCCGTTCAGATATTTGGTGGCGCTGTGAAGCACGACATCGGCGCCAGCCAACAATGGCTGAAAATGAACCGGCGATGCAAAAGTATTGTCCACGTATACTTTGGCCCTACATTTCCCTGCCAGCGCCGCGACTGCCGGAATGTCGATCACTTCCATCAGCGGATTGCAGATAGTTTCCACGTAAAGCACCTTGGTATTGGGCCGCACCGCCGCATGCACCGCCGCCATGTCGGTAAAATCGACAAAAGTGGTCTCGACGCCGAATCGGCCCAGTTCATTGATAAATAGTGCATAAGTTCCTCCATACAGGACCTGGTGCGCCACAAAATGGTCACCGGCTTTTAGTTCGGCCAGCAGCGCCATGGCAATCGCAGCCATGCCAGAAGAATAGGCAGCTGCCGCCTCCGCTCCTTCGAGCAGCGCAACGGATTGCTCCAGCTGTTCTACGCCGGGGTTACTGATCCGGGAATAAACATAGCCTGGCGCCCGATGTTCATAGACATCGTCGACCTGCTCCAGAGAATCAAACGACCACACGGACGAGGCAAAAATCGGCGAAACTTTCGACCGGGTATCCGAAGGACAGGCCTTCGCCCCGGCGTGCACTGCGAGCGTATCAATTTTAATTGCCATTTCGATCAACCTCCTCATTGGTTATGTTAAACATATGCAACTTTTGTGCCAACAAATCAGAGGTATTATCAGGGGCGTTTGGAATGATTTTGTGCCAAACCGTCGCATCCATCGGTTTAATATCGAACCAATGGATTAATATCAAACCACCGGCTTGTTCTCAATCCATCCCCGAAATCTGCAATTTTTTCATCCGGTTCAACAATAAGGTATGGGTAACGCCGAGCGCCTTGGCCGCCTGGCGCAGACTACGGTTTCCGGCGATGGCTTTTTCGATCAGGTCCCGTTCCGTAGCCGCAACCGCCGCCGCAAGCCCCATTTGGGGCGCGTCTTCCTGCTGCACTCCAGCGGCGCAGTTTCCGACAAAAATCAGATCCGCTGTGATTACATTTCCCTCACACAGACAGATGGCCCGTTCGATCACGTTCGAAAGCTCACGGATATTGCCCGGCCAGTCATACTGCATCAGCTTTTCCAGCGCGGCAGGCTCCAGGCTCAGTTCTGCCTTATCCAGCTGTGGTCCCAGGATGTTCATGAAGTGCCGGGCCAAAATCGGAATGTCATCCTTATGTTCGCGCAAGGGAGGAATCTGTAGCGGAATCACATGCAGCCGGTAAAACAGGTCTTCGCGGAATTGGCCGCTTTTGACCAGGGTTTCCAAATCGCGATGCGTCGCGGTGATAATCCTGACATTGACTGGGATTTCCTTTTGTCCGCCAACCCGCCGGATACTTCCTTCCTGCAGTACCCGCAGCAATTTTGCCTGCACATGCGGCGACAGTTCGCCCACTTCATCCAGAAACAGCGTACCGCCATGGGCCAGCTCAAACAATCCCTGCTTGCCGCCTTTTTTGCCGCCAGTGAATGTTCCATCCTCATAACCAAACAACTCGCTCTCAATCAGCGTATCGGGAATCGCGGCGCAGTTCAGCGGAACAAACGGATTGTTCCTGTGTAAACCCTGCGAATGGATGGCTCGAGCGAACAATTCTTTGCCTGTGCCGCTTTCGCCGCGAATCAGAACCGTCGATTTGTTGCGGGCCACATTGCGGGCCAATTTCACGACTGCAAGTACATCCGCATTGCGCGTGATGATATCGCTGAAACTGATCTGGCGCGACTGAGTTATCGAGTGCACCATTTCCCTGACATCCTGCATGTCCCGCAGCGTCAGAATCACACCCTGCACCGTGCCTGTTTCATTTGTGATCGTACTGGAGCTGGCCAGGCAGTGGCAAATCTTGCCGTGATTGTCGAAGAACAGCGGGTGATTGATAAAATTGACTCCCTCGCTGATCGCTTTATCAACCAGGTCAATCGGCGGCATAACCTTTGCCAGCGGCATCCCTTCCAAAAAGCGGTCATCATGCAGGATTCGCATTGCCGTCGGATTGACCAGTTCAATTACTTGTTCCTTATTGATCACGATAAATCCGTCGCTGCTGGATTTCAAAATGGTCTCTATCAGCTGCTCCCTTTCCTCAAATGCAATAAGGCCGACGTCTTCCAGTCCCTGAACGCCGGAAATCTCCAGTATTTCATTGCTGATCGACTCCCACGGAGTATCGCTGACACTTTCAAATTTTACATATACCACATGGGTATATACTTCCATCCAGATGATGTTTACCTGGTAGGTTGAAAAAACACGCAGGATATCTGCGGTCATGTGAACACGGTCAATGGTGCGGATGCGGATCCGCCGGATGTTTTTTTCGTTCACAGGAACCTCCACACCGTTTACTGGTATTTCATTTTCGCGCAGCAAGGCGAAGTTCCTGCAAAAAGCAATTCGCAGCTCTATCAAATTGCAGCAAAAAAGGGGGCGGTTCATCAAGAACCGCCCCCGCAAGTCATGAGTCAATCTTTTAGATAAGCCAGTACAGAGGCACCAACACCAATTGCGGAAAGAAGGTCAGGAGCAGAAGCAGAACGATTTCAATCCACAAATAGGGCATGACATGCTTGATGATATCGTTCATCGACACATTGCCGACACCTGCTGCAACGTTCAGCACCGTACCGACAGGCGGCGTCAGCACCCCGATCATGTTGTTGAACACGAACATGAATCCGAAATAGTAGGGATCGATCCCGGCCTGATTAACGATCGGCATCAGCACCGGGGTCAGGATCAGGATGGTCGGCGTGGCATCCATTGCTGTGCCAACCAGCAACACGATGATATTGATGGCAAACATCAACATAATCTTGTCTTGCATCAGCGGCGCCAACATTCCAGCTATTGCTGTCGGAATGTTGGCCACGGCGATCAGCCAGGAGGTAATCATCGCCGCCGCGCACAAAAACATGACCACACTGGTCGTTTTTGCAGCTGCAACCAGCACCTCGCCAATGCGGGATATCTTCAGTTCCTTGTATACGAACAAACCTATGAACAGTGCGTAGAAAACAGTGATTGACGCGGCTTCGGTCGGCGTGAACATGCCGCCACGCAGGCCAACGATGATAATTCCCGGTAGAATGAACGCCCAGATCGCACCGCGAAACGTCTTGAGAATCACTGAAAACGGCTGGCGCGGCTGGGTTTTAAAGTGCATTTTACGGGCCAGCCAGGCCCAAGTGCCGGCCAGGAAGAGACACAATAGCAAACCTGGGAATACGCCGGACATAAACAATTTTGGGATCGATACGCTGCCGGTAACCCCAAAGATAATCATTGGCACGCTCAAGGGCATAATCGGCGGGATGATCGCCGCAGCGGCAATCAGCGACGCCGACATGGCGCGGTGGTAACCGGCGTCGACCATGATAGGGATGAGAATAGCACTGAGGGCAGCCGTATCAGCCACCGCCGAGCCCGATAAGCCTGCAAAAATCAGGCTGGCAAGAATCGCCACATAGCCGAGGCCGCCGCGAACATGGCCCACCAGCGCCATGGCAAAGGCGATGATCCGTTTGGAAACGCCGCCGGCGTTCATCAGTTCGCCAGCCAGGATGAAGAAGGCGATCGCCATCAGCGGGAAGTTGTCTGCGCCATCGATAAGGGTAGCTGCCAGAATCTGTGTATCGAACATATCCATTTGCACCAGCAAACATACGCCGCTTATGATCAACGAGTGGGCGATGGGAATTCCCATGGCCATAGCAATCAGAAGTGAGCCTAAAAACACAATTATTACCATTGTCATGATTTTTTCGCTCCTTCTGCGCCTTCGCCAATTGCCTTATCAATGAATAACTTGTCCTCGGTATCAGTCGACATGACCAGTTCTGACTCATCCAGCTTGTTGGTAAACAGCCGGTAGATGTTATTCAACGAAATAAGCACCATAGCGGCGCTGCAGAGGAATCCGGAGATATATACCCAAGACATCGGTAGCTCCAGCGATGCAGAAACCTGATCGCTGGTGAGCATCGTGATTTTCCAGGTTCCGTCAACGCAAAGCCCCATCGTAATCGCCAGTATGATATTGTTGATAATGAACAGAATGCGGCGATGCTTCACTGATAATTTCACAACCAGCGTATCGACCCCCAAGTGGACGTTATCCTTGTAGGCGACAATCGCCCCGAGAAAAATGAGCCAGATAAAAAGGTAACGCGAGGCCTCTTCGGCCCAGGTCAATCCCTCGTTGAAAAAGTAACGCAAGATTACGTTGATAAACACAAATGAGGACATGCACATCAGGCAGACCCCGATCGCTGCGTGGAGCAGGCGGTTTACCTGTTTGCTCAAGCTGCCCATATTCTGGCTTCCTTTCAGGGAAAATATAATTCCCGCTCTTATTAATCTTTAAACTAAAAAATAATTGCTGTTGAAACCGAAGACAAAACGGGACTGCTGAAAGCAACGCGTTTAGTGAACCTTTCAGCAGCCCGTCAGTGCGTTGAAGCTTACTTGGAGTATTTGGCGATTTCCGCTCTTGCTTCGGCAATAGTATCTTTACCGATGTCATTTTCAAACTGACCGGCGATACCTTGGGTCGCGTCCATGAAAGCCTTTTGTTGTTCCGGGGTCAGACGGGTGACAACCATGCCGGCTTTTTCCAGCCCAGTGACGGCCTCGGCATCAACCTTGCGGTTGTACTCGCGCTGCCAGACACCGGCTTCTTTGCCCGCTTTCATAATAATATCCTGATCTGCCTTCGGCAGGGTGTCCCACATTTTTTTGCTGTACATGATGACGAACGGGGTATAGACATGTTTGCTCAGGGTTGTGTACTTCTGCACTTCATTGAATTTTTGCAGGAAGTTGGTTGTGTTGGGGTTCTCTTGTCCGTCGATCGTCTTTTGCTGCATTGCGTTAAAGACTTCGCTGAACGGCATTGGTGTCGGATTGGCGCCAAGCGTTCTCCATGCAGCTAGGTGGACCGGGTTTTCCATCGTCCGGATCTTCAGTCCTTTGATATCTGCCGGAGTCTTGATTTCGAGTTTGCTGTTGGTGACCTGGCGATAACCGTTTTCCATGAAGCAAATGCCAACAAGACCGCTGGATTGCAGTGAGTCGAGCATTTTTTGGCCGAACGGGCCATCAAGAACCTTGTCTACAACCTGTTCATTGGGGAACAGGAACGGCAGGTCGAAAATCATCCACTTCTTGTTAATCGAGGCGAGAGGCGAACTGGAAGGACCCGACATTTCCAGTGTGCCGGCCCGCAGGGCGGTCATTGTCTTGATATCGTCGCCAAGCTGGGCGCTGGGGAAAATCTGGATTTCGAGACGGTTATTGGATGCTTTGGCAACTAGCTCTTTAAACTTTTCCAGACCCTTGTATTCAGGACTGGCATCATTTAGGCCGATCGAAACCTTGATTACTTTTTTCTCCGCAGTAGGAGCAGCAGGCGCAGCCGCTTTGGGTTTGTCGCCACCGCCGCATCCAGCCAGCAGTGTCATTGAGAATGCGAGGACGACCAATACTACGATCCACTTGAGATTTTTCTTCACGTTTCTTTTCCCCCTCTTTGTTTATATGTCCGTATGTCCGGTTTACAACCAACCTGACATTATGGAACCACTTTAAATTTCTTGGACCGATGGGATAATTCCTGCAATAATCAAACTTTTTAAATTTGGCGATTATTTCTTGCGCGCTTCCACCTTGGCCATCTTCTCATAGTACATGGCAATGCCGGAGTGGTCGTTTTGGCCTTTGCCATCGACTTTCAGCGCCTGCAGGATTTCCATCACCGAACTGGTCAGCGGCAGCGGCACACCGACGTCATGGCCGGTTTCGATCGCATTGGCCAAGTCTTTAATATGCAGGTCGATCTTGAAGCCGGGCTTGAAATTGCCGGCGAGGATCATCGGCGCTTTGGCTTCCATCACCGTGCTGCCGGCCAATCCGCCGCGAATGGCATTGAATACCAATTCGGGATCTACTCCGGCTTTGGTGGCCAGGACCAGTGCTTCGGACAGGGCGGCAATATTGAGCGCGACGATGATTTGGTTGGCCAGTTTCGTTGTGTTGCCTGCGCCGATATCGCCGCAGCGAACCACGGATTTGCCCATTTTCGACAGCAGTTCGACGCAGCGGTCGAAGATCTCCTGTTTACCGCCGACCATAATCGACAGGGAGCCGTCAATCGCCTTCGGTTCACCGCCGCTGACCGGCGCATCCAACATTTCCACTCCCTGTTTGGCAACGGCGGCAGCGACTTCCTGTGCTGCCAGCGGCGCAATCGAACTCATGTCGATCAGAATCAGGCCGGGCTTCGCGCCTTCCAGCACGCCGTTCGCCCCCAGCACCGCCGTTTTTACATGCGGCGAGTTGGGCAACATCGTAATAACGGTTTCCGACTGGGCAGCCACGTCTTTGGCTGTTTTAGCTGCCACGCCACCGGCGGCCACGACTTCATTCACTGCATCCTGGTTGATATCAAATACAACCAGCTCATAGCCTGCCTTGAGCAAGTTTTTCGCCATCGGTTTTCCCATGATCCCCAGTCCGACAAATCCAATTTTCTTCATTGCAAATCCCCCTATTTTTTAAATTGTGTCCGGTCGATTAGCCAACCAGCGCCCTGACTTTGTCAGCAATCGCCTTGGCAGTCAGTCCGTAGTGTTCGATCAATTCATCATAGTTCAGCGCCGAAGTGCCGAAAATATCTTCGATACCGACGAAGTCGAGCGGGATGCCTTTTTCCAGGCGCAGCGCCTCGGCAATCGCACTGCCCAGTCCGCCGATGACACTGTGTTCTTCAGCTGTGACCGCGGCTTTCATGCCGGCAGTGGCGGCAATGACCGCCGGCCGGTCGAGTGGCTTGACAGTGGGAACATTAATCACTTTCACTGAGATATTCTCTTTGGCCAGCATTTCTGCCGCCTCCAGCGCCTTGGACACCATCACGCCATTGGCAAACACCACGGCATCGGTTCCTTCGCGCAGTGTATACAGTTTGCCGATTTCAAACATGCGTTCTTCGGCGGTGAGAATCGGCAGATCGTTACGATTGATCCGGATGTAGGCCGGTCCGACATGTTTGACCATCGCCGCCACCATCTGCGTCGTTTCCACCGCATCGACCGGAACCAGTACCGTCATGCCGGGAATTCCCCGCATCAGGCCCATGTCCTCGATTGACTGATGGGTTGACCCGTCGCCGTAATCGGATAGCCCGGCGCTGGAACCGCAAATTTTCACGTTCAGGCTGGCAATCGAAATCGTTTGCCGCAGTTGATCATAGCAACGACCGGTGGAAAACACAGCAAACGAATTGATGAATGGGATTTTGCCGGTCAACGCCAACCCCGCTGCCGTTGAAGCCATGTTCGCCTCGGCGATGCTCATCTCGAAATAACGCTCAGGATAGGCCGTCTGAAATAGGCAGGACATGGTTGACTTGCCCAGGTCGGCCTCAAGTACTACGATGCTTTTATTGGTTTTTCCCTGTTCAACCAGGGCTTCGCCATACGCAGTCCGCAAACTGTTCGTCGCCATGGATTATTCCCTCCCTTTCCGGATCGCGTCAAGATCGCACATGGCGGTTTTGCACTGTTCCGCCGTCAACAGCCCATTATGGAAGGCCGCGTTGTTTTCGGCGAACGAGATGCATTTCCCCTTGACTGTCCGGGCCAGAATCACCGACGGATGTCCCTTGACTGACTCTGCTTCCTCAAAAGCATCCAACAGAGCTTTGACATCATGTCCGTCGGTTTCGATGACGTGCCAACCAAACGCCGCCCATTTCGGAGCAATCGGGTTAAGGTCGAACCGGTCGCGGATCGCGCCGGTCGCCTGCAGGCGGTTGCAGTCGACAATTGCCGTCAGGTTGTCGATCTTGAAATTCGCCGAAGCCATCGCCGCTTCCCATATCTGGCCTTCAGCCTGTTCGCCGTCACCGACGATGACATAGACCCGGCGCGGGCTACCGTCCAACTTTAGGCCCAGCGCCATCCCGTTGGCAATCGAGAGTCCCTGGCCCAAAGACCCCGTATTTGCTTCGATTCCCGGGGTCTTGGTCATATCTGGGTGCCCTTGTAGCATCGCACCCAGCGATTTGACTTTTTTCAGCTCGCTCTGCGGAAAATAGCCGGCAATCGCCAGCGCAGCATATTGGACCAACGCCGCATGTCCCTTGCTGAGCAAAAATCGGTCGCGGTCGGGGTTTTGCGGGTTCTTCGGATCATGTTTCATCTTGTGGAAATAGAGTGCGGCCACGACGTCCGCCGAAGAACAGGACCCGCCCAAGTGACCGACTTTTCCTTCGCCAATCAGGTCGGTCACGATCAGTTCACGCATTTGCAGCGCTTTATCTTCGATAGCACGGATTATGTTGGCAGCTACCATCGAAATCTCCTCCTTATCTCTGTCCATCCGATCAGTCGATTGGCGTCAGGACGATTTTCAATCCCTCTTTGGATTCCATCAGATCAAAGCCCTTTTGCCACTGATCAAGCGGCAGTTCATGCGTAACGATATCGGTCAGGTCGACGGTTCGCTCGCCCATCAACACCAGGCACTTTTCCCAGACGTCCCAGTTGTGGCTGAACGTACCTTGCAGCGCAACCGCTTTGGAAATCAGCTGATCCAGTGAGAAGCCGACCGGTCCGGGACCCCAGCCGATCTTGTTGATCTGGCCGCCGGGACGGACTACGTCGAGCGACAGTTTCAATGTTGGCGAGAAGCCGGCTGCATCTACCACCAGGTCGGCGCCATAGCCGTCGCGCATTGCCATGATTACAGGAACCGGGTCCTGCTGAGAACTGTTGATAGTCAGTGTAGCGCCCAGTTTTTTGGCGATTTCCATACGCCCATCATCACCGTCGGTACCGACCACCACGATATCCGAAGCGCCCATGATGGCAGCCATCTTGATGCAGAGCAAGCCAATCGGGCCCGGGCCGATGACGACCACCAGATCGCCAGGCTTCAGTGGCGAATGTTTGGCCAGAGAACTGTAGGCCACACAAAGCGGTTCAGTCAGCGAAGCTTCCTTCAGGCTGACGTTGGCTGGCACTTTGTGCAGAATCCGGCTGGGCACTTTCACATATTTGGCAAACGCGCCGTCGATCTGAAATCCGTAGCCCTTGCGCTCACGGCAGACATGATAGTTATTGGTGCGGCACATCACACATTTGCCGCAATAATCGGCGTGCGTTTCCGAGGCCACCCGTTCGCCAACCTGCCATCCTTTGACGTTGGAACCGAGTTCGGCGATTGTTCCGGCAAATTCATGGCCGAGAATCAACGGCACATTTACCTTATAAGAAACCTTATTGTGATGCATGTGGGGATCGCTGCCGCAAATACCGATGTATGCCACTTCGACCAATACATCATCCGGGCCGATTGTCGGTACCGGCACCTCGCGAACTTCTGTCGCCCCCGCCACGTTGTCGTACTTCACGACAGCCTTCATCATCTTTTTCATCCATTCATCCCTCTCTTTTTACGTTGTATTTTTTTCCCCACCGTATCATCGTCGTATTTCACCGACACATCATCGATTGTAGTCGCAATATGCTCCTGCATCCAGCGCCGGGCCGCCTCTTCATCGCCGCCTTTGATCGCTTCGAAAATGAGTTGGTGATATCTGAGCGCCCGGTCCACTCCCATCAGTTCATTAATCTTGCGATAATAACTGACCATCACGTCCCGGATCACATTGCTCACATTAAACAGCACCGAATTTTTCGTCGCCCTGGCAATATCCAGATGAAATTTCATGTCGGCGATCGCAAACTCCAGCTCCGGTTTGCCGACCCGGTTGATCTCCTCTATCGTCGATGCAATGTTGGCGATATCGGTTTCATCGGCGTGTCTTGCGGCGAGCGCTGCGTTCTCCGGTTCGACGATCCGGCGGTATTCCAGAATATCCATCATGCTTTTGCGGTTAAGCACCAGCATCGGCAACAGGGAATTCATGAACATGCCCGGAGTCAGCATCATCACATAGCTGCCTTCACCCTGACGGGTCTGAGCAATCCCCATCGCGTTCAGCCGTTTGAGCGCTTCACGGATCGGCACCCGGCTCACGCCAAGCACCAGGCATAGTTCGTGTTCCGACGGCAATTTGCTGCCAGGCGGCCACACGCCGTTCAGAATGTTGTCCAAGATATGGTCATACACTTGATGGCTGATATGTCTTTTGTCAATCGGCCTAAGATCCATTCGGCCACCTCGTTTACTTGTAATACATGTTACAGGTTATAATTTTCTGTATTAATTAAGATATTCCTGCTAATGAAATAACATTTATATAATTTATTTTTGTATGTTAAAAAAAGCGAAGGCCGTAGCCTCCGCTTTACTATTTAACAGTTTTTTTGATTTAGCATACTCTAATTCATTACCGGATCACATCGACTCCCATGTAGGGGCGCAGCGCATCCGGCACCACCACCGAGCCGTCTTCCTGCTGGTAGTTTTCCAGAATCGCGGCCACAGTCCGGCCGACCGCCACACCCGAGCCGTTCAGCGTATGAACGTATTCCGGTTTGGCTTTGGGTTCGCGGCGGAACTTGATCTCGGCCCGACGAGCCTGGTAATCCTCAAAGTTGGAACAGGACGAAATCTCGCGATAACGGCCGGCGCTCGGCAGCCAGACTTCCAGGTCGTAGGTCTTGGCCGATGAAAAGCCCATGTCGCCGGTGCAGAGCAGAATGGTCCGATACGGCAATTCCAGTCGCTGCAGTACTTTCTCCGCGTTCAGGGTCAGTTTTTCCAGTTCTTCATACGAATCTTCCGGTTTGACAAACTTGACCAGCTCAACTTTGTTGAACTGATGCTGACGAATCAGGCCGCGGGTATCGCGCCCGGCCGCTCCGGCTTCAGCCCGGAAGCAGGCGCTGTAAGCGGTGTAGTAGAGCGGCAAGTCCTTTGCTTCGAGTATCTCGCCGCGATGATAATTGGTAACCGGCACTTCTGCCGTCGGAATCAGATAATACTCATAGCCTTCCAGTTTGAACATGTCCTCGGCAAACTTCGGCAATTGACCGGTGCCGAACATGCTTTCCTTGTTGACGATAAACGGCGGGAAAAACTCGGTGTAACCATGCTCCTGCGTATGCAGGTCGAGCATGAAACTAATCAGGGAACGTTCCAGTCGCGAACCCAGCCCTTTGGAAAAGGTAAACCGGGCGCCAGACACTTTGCCGCCGCGTTCAAAGTCAAGAATGCCAAGTTTTTCGCCGATCTCATAGTGGGCCAGCGGTTCTTTGTCAAACTTGCGCGGCTCACCCCAGCGGCGAATCTCAGTATTTGCTTCTTCATCGGCGCCCACGGGAACCGATGCATGCGGGATATTCGGGATATAGAGCAGAATTGACGTGAGTTTTCCCTCGATGTCCTTAACTTCGGCATCCAGTTCAGCGATTTTGTCGCCGACGCCCCGCATCTCAAGGATCAGGTTTTCCGCATCCTGCCCGGCCTTCTTCATGCGGCTGACTTCCTGGGAAACCGTGTTGCGCTTGCTTTTCAACGCCTCGACTTCGACCAACAGTTCCCGGCGGCGTTTCTCCAAGCCGGTGAACTCGGTCAGATCCACCGATGCATTTCGGTTGTTCAGCGCCTGTTCGACCAGCGGCAGATTGTCCCGAACAAATTTCAAATCCAGCATATCCGTTCCTCCGTTCCGTCACCGCAGGACCTTCGCCTGCAATATCGCGTATATTGTAGCATTTTGGCTAAAACAGCGTCAATGTATGAGCATCAGGTGAATTTCAGGACAACTCCAGCATGAGCGGCCGCAGGTCAGCGCCGCCGACAGGACGCGCCACCAGCGAAAGCGCGCTTGCCGGCAGCAACGATTCTTCGAGAGTCGGACGTTGTTCCTGATAAAACAGGCCCACGGGAATTTTTTCGCCCCATTCCGCCCCAACCTGCAATGCCTTTTGCTGATTGGCCGGATCGTAGTTTTCCAGGCTTTCCAGGTGATAAATTCTTTTCTGATACCATTCATACGAGTTCAATTTATTGAAGCTGACACATGGCTGCAGAATATCGACCACGGCAAATCCTTTATGCCGGACTGCCGCCACCATGAGCGCCGCCAAATGGTCGATATCGCCTGCATAGGACCGGGCCACAAAAGTCGCCCCCACGGAAAGCGCCAACCGGACAATATTAACCGATCGTTCCACATTGCCCAGCGGCGCCGGGCTAAACTTTGTCACGGCGCCCAGTTCGCTGGTCGGTGATGACTGACCTTTTGTCAGACCATAGATCTGGTTGTTGTGGATATAGTAGCTGATATCCAGGTTGCGTCTGGCGGTATGCACGAAATGCCCCATGCCCAAACCCATCCCATCACCATCACCGCCATTGACAATCACGGTCAGTGCATGATTTGCCAGTTTGACACCGGTTGCCACCGGCATTGTTCGGCCGTGCAGCGTCTCAATCCGGTACATGTTGGTATATTGGGCGATTTTTGACGAGCAGCCGATTCCGGTAACCTGCACCGTTTTTTCAAGATCCAGGTCCAATTGTCCGCAGGCTTTCTTCAATGCATTTAAAATCCCAAAGTTGCCGCAGCCTGGACACCAGGTCGAACTATAGCGGGAAGTAAAATCCCTGGCGGTCATTTCGACATCACCTCCTGGATTTTTTTCAGGATGATCGATGGCGTAAACGGGCGGGAATCATATTTTAGCAGCTGTGCGTCAGCGGCAATTCCCGTCTGTGCCCGTATCAGCCCGCCCATCTGGCCCGTGCAGTTTCCCTCCAGCAACAGAGTCCGTTTGGACCGCTGCAATGCTTGCTGCACCGCATCAACCGGAAATGGGGCCGCATATAGAATTTGCAACAGGTTGACCGCCAAACCCTTTTCTTTTGCCAGGCCGATTGCTTCCAGCGCCGCGCCTTTTGTTGATCCCCAGGCGATTAGCGTCAATTCCGCCTCAACCGGCCCATGCAGTTTGATCCCGGGAATTTCTTTGGCAATGGCCGGCCATTTGGCAAACAGTTTGTCGATGCCCTTGACTGTGACTGTCGGTTCATCGCCGGCAAACTCTTTATGCCCCGAACTGTAAAACCCATCTTCGCCGTGAGTATAACTGGTCGCTACATGCCGCCCCCCAACTTGGCCGGGAATCCCCCGTTCCGATACGCCGTCTTCCGTCAGCCGGTACCTTTGATACGGCTGATTCTCCTCAAGCCATGCCTCGTTGACCAATTTGCCCCGTTCGACCTTCAGTCCCGCCAGATCAAAAAACGGTTGGGTCACCGAAGAATCCGCCAGATATTTATCGGTAAGGATAAAACAGGGCAACTGGTATTTCTCTGCAAGATTAAAGGCTCGGAAGGTTTCATAGAAGCATTCTTCCATATCGCCCGGCATCACCACAACGCGGGCAAATTCACCCTGGGAAGCATACAGCACTTGATTCAGGTCGGCCTGCATCGTCCGGGTCGGCAAGCCTGTTGAAGGGCCACCACGCTGGGCCATGACCATGACCAACGGCACCTCGGCGATTGCCGCAAACCCCACGGCTTCGGTCACCAAGGAAAACCCTCCGCCGCTGGTTGCTCCCAATGCACGAACCCCGGCAAACCCGGCGCCAATCAGCATATTGATCGCGGCGATTTCATCTTCCGCCTGTTTAAATACCAACCCATATTCCGCCGCATGATCGGACAGATACATCAGCACGCCGGTTCCCGGGGTCATCGGATATCCGGCGGCAAATCGGCACCCAGCCGCAATGGCGCCAATGGCAATGGCATCATTGCCATTGAGCAGCATCCGGGGTTCGGCAGATGGCCTAAACTGGAACGGAAAACTTAACTGTGCCAGCGGTATATCTTGCTTGACCGCCTGCCATGTTTGATCAAAAATCGCCAAATTTTTATTCTGAATCGCAACATCGCTAAATTCCGAGCTAATCACAGCCTTAACCGCATCAGCAGAAAAATTTGTCAGTGCGCAAAAAGCGCCCAACACCGCACTATTTGCCATGATTTTCGCCAACTCACCCGACCCGGATTGAATCAACCTTACCGGCGCCAATGTCACACCGTCCCGCGGCGCCACCGCTTCCGTCTTGACCCCGATGTCATGGAACACTATGCCACCGGCCCGAACTTTGGCTACATTCAGATCATACGCCTGCTGCGATACCGCCCCCAGAATATCCAGCTCTTCTTCAAAAGAACTAATCGACAATTCCGCGAATCTCACCAGACAAGTATTGAGCCCGCCCTTTATCAGCGAGGGATATTCATTAACCACAATCGCTTGCAGACTGTTTCGCACGGCCGCTTTGGCCAGCATCGCGCCTGCGCTCATAACGCCGTAACCAGCTTCACCGCCAAACATCAGGCTAAAATCAGGTTTCATCACGCATACGCCTCCTCTTTATTAAGAGATTGGTTGCTTACTCTTCACCTTCGCCACCAACAGGGAAATCCCTTTGCTGAAAGTCACAATTCTGCCGCCAGCAGGAACTCGTGATTTTAGGGCGAATTTTTCAAGCTAGCATCTTTTGCATGTACGATATTTTTCAGTGGAGGCAACCCCATGAGCATTATGGAAAATTTCGCCCAAACAACATTCACCTCGCCTGATCAACTGGAAACAGCTCTGTTCAACTGCCAAGCCTGTCCGCTGCGCGACAAGGCGATCGGCCCGACCTCTTACAACGGCGACCCCAACAGTCCGTTAATGTTGGTCGGCGAGGGACCGGGCGGCGTCGAGGATGAATACGGCACTCCTTTGGTCGGGCCCTCCGGCCAGCTGCTCGACAAGGCGCTGGCCCGGGTCGGCATCAGCCGCGACCGGGTTTATACAACCAATGTCGTCAAATGTCGTCCACCAGGCAACCGGACACCAACGGTCGAGGAAGGCGAATTTTGCGCCTCGCGCTGGCTGGATGCAGAAATCGCGCTGGTACAGCCCCGCATCATCGTGGCTCTTGGCAGTGTCGCCCTGAAATACCTCTATCACGCTAAAGCCCGCATCACCGCCGACCGAGGAAAATGGTTCCGCAGCCGTCAGGATATCGCGGCGATCGCCACCTACCACCCGGCCTATCTGCTGCGCCTCACTGGCGAGCAGGAACGCAAGGCCAAGTGGGAAGTCGTGCATGACTTTGAGGCCGCAATCAATGAACTGCAAAAGCTCGCCCCTGATTGGGTGCTGAAAAGCACCGCTCCGCCGGACCTGCTGGCCCAGTTCGCCGGGCGGCGTGAAGAACGCAAACAACAACTAAAAACCGGAGGCTGAAATAATGAAGCAACCAACGATGACCCGCCGCAATTTTTGCAAATGCTCGGCGCTGACCGCTCTCAGCCTCGGACTTAACCCCTGGGGCAAGCTGCTCTCACCGGGACATGCTGCTGCCGCCACGACTAGCGCCAACTATTACCTGGCCCACAGTCGGGAACTGATCGGGGCGTTTGTCGGCAGCCTGAAAGGGGTCTATCAGTTTCTCGAGCCCGAGCTCGGGATGCTGCGCAGCAGGATGATTACTCAGCAGGCCCTGGTCAACTTCAAAGCGCTGCTGCCCAACCTGCCCGATGTCGGCGGCGAACGCAACTGGGATACCGAGTTTTTGCCAATCGTGGCCTGGTCAAGTTTTTTCAGTCGCAGGGACGGGCCGAACTGGCGCCCTATGTCTGCCTGAACGACTTTGCCCGCAGCAAAACTTTCGCCACCGGCCTGCACCGGACTAAAACCGTGGCGATGGGCGACGGCGTCTGCAACTTCCGTTACAAAGCGGGCCGCACGGTCAGTCAGGACTGGTCGACCGAAATCGACCGGATTCGCGCCCACAAGGTATATCTTCCCGCTCATAATTGCCTGCTAAAATCCTGCAAGACAAGCAAAGCCAAATTTGCTAGACTTAACTCAGCGAAGACAATAAACAGTCTCGTTTGCAGGAGGATTTTTCGATGGATACCCACACGCATTTTCTTTATCGTGTTCCCAGTGAATTGGGCCATTTCAGCCTCGTTGCCAGCGAAACTGCATTGACCCATTTCTTTTTCGACGGCGAAGCGCCCCGCTTTGACACGACTTTGCATGAAACCCCGTTATTGCGGGAAGCCGCTACCCAGCTGCGGCAATATTTGTCCGGCGATCGCCAGCAGTTTGCGCTGCCGCTCGACCCCGTAGGCAGTGAATTTTTCCGGCGAGCTTGGCAGGCTCTCGTGGCGATTCCCTACGGCGAGACCCGCAGCTATCAGCAGCTCGCCGTAGCGATCGGCAATGCCAAAGCCTGCCGCGCCGTCGGTCTGGCCAACAACCGCAATCCGCTGCCGATCTTTATTCCCTGCCACCGGGTCATCGGCGCCAACCAAAAACTCACCGGCTACCGGGGTGGACTGCCGCTGAAGCAAACCCTGCTGGAACTGGAACAACGACATGCCCGTATTTAATTACAGTCAGACCGAACTGAACCATCTTAAGCGGAATGATAAAAAACTGGCCCGCATCATCGAGCTGATCGGCCCGATTGAACGAGCCGTAAATCCTGATCTATTCAGCGCACTGATCCACAGCATCGTGGCGCAGCAGATTGCGACCAAGGCGGCAACCACCGTCTGGAACCGACTGCTGGACCGCTGTGGCGAGATCACGCCGCACTGCCTGTATGCAATGGATGCATCTGAAATCCAGCAATGCGGCCTGTCGATGCGCAAGGCCCGCTATATTCATGGCGTTAGCCGTGCAGTCGCCTTACAGGAAATCAATCTGGACGAATTTCCCGCCCTGTCCGATGCGGAAATCATCGCGCGGCTCGCCGCTCTGGAAGGCATCGGCATCTGGACCGCCGAAATGCTGCTGATTTTTTCGCTGCAGCGGCCAAACATTGTCAGCTGGGGAGATTTGGCGATCCGGCGCGGTATGATGGCGCTTTATGGACTGAAACAGCTGGAAAAAATCCAGTTCGACAACTATTGCAAACGCTACTCTCCCTATGGCTCGGTAGCCTCACTTTATCTGTGGGCGCTGGCTGCGAAAAAACCGGAGGCGATGGACGATGACGCTGACTGCCGCTGAAAAATGGCAGGCCATTAACCACAACGACGCCGACTATGACGGACAGTTCTATTACGGCGTAAAAACAACCGGCATCTTTTGCCGGCCTTCCTGCAAATCCAAACCGCCGCTACAGCCGAATACGCTATTTTTTGACAGCGCCCAAGCCGCCTGCAAACATGGGTTCCGCCCCTGCAAGCGCTGCCGGCCCGACCTGTATGAATACCAACCGGTACTGGAGCTGCTGGAGCAGGCAAAAAAACTCTATCTTGAACATTTTGCCGACAAAGAAGCCCTGACAGAGGGACTGAATGCCCTGCCAGTCAGCACAACCCATCTGATCCGACTGTTTCGCACGCACTACGGCGTCACCCCCAATGAATACCTGAACCGGCTGCGCGTGGCCAAAGCCGCCGAGGCTTTGCTGCAATCCGACGCCAGTTTGCTGGACATTGCCTATACTAGCGGCTTTGGCAGTTTGTCCGGCTTTTATTTCTGGTTCAAAAAAAATAACGGCGCCCCACCGCTGGAGTACCGTCGCCGCAAATTCCACCAATAAACACTCAAAACAAACTTAACACGTTATGCCAGGACAGGCCTGGTCACGTTTCATCGCGTGACCAGGCCTGTCCTGCTGCTGCCGGCGGGTGGGTCTTGCCGCGCAGACCGGCCAGCACGAACAGCGTCAACAGGTAGGGCATCATTTGCACAAACTGGTAGGGAATGGTCTGACTCTGCACCAACCGAAAGCTCATGGCATCGAACACACCAAACAGCAACGATGCCCCAACGACGCCAAACGGGTTCCAGTTGCCAAAAATCAGCGCCGCCAAGGCAATAAAGCCTTTTCCCTGCGTCATGCCCTCCACATACATCCCGGTATGTTCGATGGACAGGTAGGCGCCGGCCAGGCCGGCAAACGCGCCGCAGATCAGCACGCCGGCGTAACGGTATGCCGAAACAGAAATCCCTACAGAATCGGCAGCGGCGGGATTCTCGCCCACGGCCTGAAGGTGCAGGCCAAAGCCGGTTCGTGTCAAAACCAGCCAAGTCAATCCTGTCAAAACCAGCGTCAGCGGAATCAACCAAGACATTTCGCTGCCACCGGCAAACAGTTCAGGCAATCCTGGCACTTCAGGACTGGAAGCCGCCATGCCAAAGATGCGGTAACCAAAAAGTCGGTTCAGACCATAAGCCAGAATGTTGATCGCAACCCCTGATATGATCTGATCCACCCGTCCGTTCACCGTCACCGCTGCATGCAACAGCGCCATCAGCATTCCAGCAGCCGCCGCCAGCAAAATGCCGGCTGTCGGTCCATACCAGAACGCCCCCGCTGCGCCCCAGAACGCACCGATCATCATCATCCCTTCTAGTCCGATATTGATTACACCGCTGCGTTCCGACCAGAGAGCGCCAAGCGCACAGATCGCAACAGGAATTCCCAGGCGAAGGGCCGAGGCGGTCAGTTCCAGCAAGCCGTCCATCAGGAACCCAGCCTCCTTTCCCGCCTGGTCAACTTTCGGTCCACCCATTGCATTGTCAGCGCTACGCTGAGGATCATGATCCCTTGAAAAATAACCACCAGTTCCATTGGAATCGCCAAAAAGGTCTGGATGCCCTCGCCGCCGCGGCCCAACAGCCCGAACAGCAGGGCGGCCGGAATCACGCCGAGCGGATGGTTGTTGGCCAAAAGCGCCACCGCAATGCCGGTAAAGCCAAAACTGCGGGGAAAGTCCATGTCGAACGAATCATAATAGCCAAACAAATGCGATAACCCGACTAACCCGGCAATGCCGCCACTGAGCAAAAACGCTTTCATGCGGACCCGGTCAACCCGGATGCCGACATTTTGCGCCGCTAGCGGACCTTGACCGGTCGCCCGGATTTCAAAGCCCAGCGGAGTGTAGCGAAACAGAACCCAACAACCGACCGCCAGCAGAATGCCCACTAGCAAAAACAGGTTGATCGCGATATAGTCCGGCACATCCAGCCCCAGCAGGCGCAAAGCCACATTTAGTTTTGGCGCCGCGACAGATGCTTCAAACAGTGGTGTTCTGATCAGCGGGCTACCCAGCCCCGCCGGAATCTGTTGGTTGCGGTCCATATACACGTCCGCCACCAACCAGTGCAACAATGCATAGGCGACATAATTGAGCATGATTGTGCTGATCACTTCATGCACGCCACGAAACACTTTCAGATAGGCTGGCAGCAGAATCCACAACATCGACCCGGTCAGCGCCGCCAGCACCGCCAGCGGCAGATGCAACCAGGCCGGCAGGCCTTGCAGGCTGAAACCGACCCAGGCCGCACAAAACGCGCCGATCAGGTACTGACCTTCCACCCCGATGTTCAGCAACCCTGCCTTCATACCGACCGCCACCGCCAGACCGGCAAATAGCAGCGGCGTGGCATAGAACAAAATCGAGCCGATACTGTCGGTCCGTCCCAGGCTAAATGACAATAGCGTGGCATACACCTGCCAGGGATTGTAGCCGAGCAGAAGCATAAACAGGGCCCCGACGCACAGCGCCAGCAGCACGGCGGCGAGCGGCGCCAAAATCCGCAGCAGCAAAATCTGTTGTCGTTCGTTCATGCCGGCGCTGCCTCCTTGCTGCCACTCAGCATGTAGTGACCAATCTCACCGGGCGTTAGCTCTCCAGCTGAGAACTCACGCACAATCCGTCCGCGGTAAAGAACGCCAATCCTATCTGCCAGCTCCAGGACTTCCTCCAGGTCCGCCGAAATCAGCAACACGGCCGTTCCGCTTCGCTGCGCCGCCCGCAAGCGATCATACACCATCTCGGCGGCGCCGACGTCCAGGCCCCGCACCGGTTGGCTGGCCACCAACACTTTCGGCTGCAGGTTCAGTTCGCGGGCCAGAATCACCTTTTGCCGGTTGCCGCCGGATAACGAGCGCACCGGCTGTTCGATGGAAGCCAGACGAATTGAGTATTGCCGGACTTGTTCCGCCACATGATTTTGGCAGTTTTTTTCCGACAGAATACCGCCCCGACTAAACTCCGGCCGGCGGAGCTGCCCGAGCAGCATGTTTTCCCATACAGCCATCGCACCAATCAAGCCCTGGCGATCACGGTCCTCCGGGATCAATCCCACCCCGCGCCGCCGGACCGCCGCCGCATCTTCACCGGCAATGTTGACCCCAGCTACAGCAACAATGCCGCTACTCGGGGACACTGCCCCCGTCACTACCCCGGTCAGCTCCTGCTGACCATTGCCGGATACGCCGACCACCCCATAGATTTCACCGCCGCGGATTTGCAGCGACAGTCCCTGCAGCGACTTTGCCCGCCGGCTGTCCTGGCAGCAGACATCTGTTAATTCTAGCAGCAGTGGCCCCGGTTCCGGCGATTGCCCCTGCGGCGCAGAAAAAATCGCCCGACCGATCATCATCTCGACCAGGCGTTCACGCGTCGCCGTCGCCGCTTCCACCGTTCCGACCAGTCGGCCCTGCCGCAGCACGGTCACCCGGTCGGCGATTGCCAGCACCTCGCTCAGTTTGTGACTGACATACAGCACCGTCTTTCCCTGGGCCCGCATCTCACGCAGCAGCGCCAGCAATTCTTTGGTCTCCGCCGGCGTCAATACCGCTGTCGGTTCGTCAAAGATCAGAATGTCGCCGCCCCGATAGAGCAGCTTGACGATTTCCACCCGTTGCCGCAGACCAACCGGCAAGTCGCCGACCGGGCAGTCCAGATCAAGCGAAAGACCCAGATCCCGGCAGATCATTGCGACCTTTTGCCGGGCCTGCGTCCTATCCAGCCAGCCATAGTTTTTTTCACAGCTCAGCATGATGTTCTGCAACACGGTAAACCGGTCGACCAGCATAAAATGCTGATGCACCATGCCAATGCCGGCCTGGATCGCGTCCTGCGGTCCGGCGAAACTGACTGGCTGCCCCTGAATGCGAATTTGTCCCGCATCCGGCTTATGCAATCCGGCCAGCAGATTCATCAACGTTGTCTTGCCAGCGCCATTTTCGCCAACTACGGCATGGATGACGCCGCATTCGACCGAAAACCCGATCCCGTCATTGGCCAAAGCACCGGCAAACTTTTTGCTTATAGCGCAAAATTCTATAACAGGTGTCAAATTCACTTATTTGATTTCCTTGCGGCTGATCGGAATCTTGATATCACCGGCCAGAATCCGGTTGCGGATTTCTTCCAGCTTCGATTTGAAGGGCGCAACGACCGCGCGGTTGTAATCGTTGTCGGCATAGCCGATCCCATTTTCCTTGATGCCAAACTCCTGATAGCCGCCTTTGAAGCTGCCGGCGCTGGCCGTCCGGATCGTGTCCTGCACAGCCACATCTACCCGTTTGAGCATGCTGGTCAGGACATACGGACGCTGCTCCGGACTGACCGTCAGGGACTGGTCGGCGTCGACGCCGATGAACAGTTTCTTTTGCGCCACTACGGCATCAAGCGCCCCCAGCCCTGACGAGCCGGCGGCGGCAAACAGGATATCCACGCCGGCGCCCAGTTGTTTCAGCGCCAGTTCTTTGCCTTTTACAGGGTCCTTGAATGCATTGCCGGTTGTACCTACGTAATCCGACAACACAACGACGTCCGGTTTGACGTAACGGGCGCCGGCAGTGTAGCCAGCCTCAAATTTCTCGATTATTGGAATCTGCATGCCACCGACAAAACCCAGCTTGCCGCTGGCACTTTTCATCGCCGCCATCGCGCCAACCAGAAACGCTCCCTCCTGTTCCCGGTACAGCAGGCAGAGAACATTGCTTTCAGGCGTCAATCCCTGCACATAACCATCCACCACCGCAAATTTTATCTGGGGAAAATCTTTGGCTACCTTGCGGATGGAATCGGGAAACATGAACCCGATGCCAAAAATCAGGTCGTATTTATCCTGGGCCAGCAGTCGCAGCAACTGTTCCCGGTTCTCGCCGCCGCCGGCCGGTTCCAGCACTTTGATTTCCAGTCGGTCGCCCAGCTCTTTTTGGGCTGCTTCCAGCCCCGCATAAGCGCCGTCATTGAATGACTTGTCGCCGCGCCCGCCCACATCGTAAACCAGGCCGACTCGCAGTTTCTTCGCCTCCGGTTGTTTGGTCGGCGCTGTCGGTGAGGTCGGGGTCTGGCCGCAACCCGCCAATATCAGACTCAAAATCAAGACCATGACAAGGATTAGTATACTGCCAAATTTTCTCTGTTGGTAAACACTATGCAAGATGATTTCCGCCGCCTTCCGTTTCTCCTGTTTGGTTCATCGTCGCCATCATGTCGGCGACAGAAATCGCCGGGTGATGATACCGCTGTTTGCCTGCCGTCCTTTTCGCATATTGCACCGCTTGCTGCGGGCACCACTGGATGCAGGCCAGGCACTGTTCGCAGCGATGCTGCCATGCCGGGCGGCCCGACTCCAGTCGGATATTGTCCGCCGGGCAGACTCGGGTGCACAGGCCGCAGCCGTTACAGTTCGCGTCGGTCCAGAAATCTTTGTCCATACCGGCAACTTTCGGGAACGCAAACTTATAGGCAGTAGACAGGAAAGGGTTCTGCCACCATGGTCCCTGCTCGATCGGTGCGCTCGCCTGGCCACGGACTATCGCTGCGATCCGGTCGAGTTTCTCCTCGGCTTGTGTGAACAGCTTCTGTTGTTTGTCTACCGGTTCTGCGCCATTCCAGATAATGTAGTTCGACGGCGATAGCATGCCAAATCCAGCTTGCAGCGACAAGCCCTGCGCCTGCAGCAATTTTTTCAGCTGCAACAGGCTGGCCGCCACCTGCCCCGCGTTGACCGCCACTGCAAAGTGGTAGCCGTCCGACTGGCCGGCAAGTTGGCCGACAAACTCGACCACCCGTCGCGGCACGCCCCACATGTGAACGGGGAAAACCAGTCCGGTCCTTTCACATGGCGCATCAGGCAACCGGCAATCGGCCCGAAGTGGAACCAATTCCACTTCGCCGTCCAGCCGCACCGCCAGTTGCCGCGCCACCCACAGCGAATTTCCCGTCCCGGTGTAATAATACAAACGTGTGCGCATACTTAGCCTCGCATTCCTGTGTTTTATTGCGTCGCGTCGGAACCGCTGTTGGCCGGTGGCGTCCATCCGCCCCGGTAGGGTTCAACAAAATCGCGGGCCCGGTCCCATAGCTGCGAAACGCTCATGCCATAAACCTTGGCGAACGCAGCCACCGGGTTGCCGGTCTTGTTTGTCTCCTTCATCCAGTCGCCCAGTCGGGGATAGCCACCGTATTTATCGGCCAGATAATGGGTTGACAGCGCCGCCACGCCTCGCACTGCAGCCGGCCCATGTTTTTCGGCGGCAGCCGACCAGTTGGCCAGCGTCATCAGCTGCGCCGGTGATGGCCAGGAACGGCTCTGCGACAGGCCATATTCCCACGATCCCTGAAAATCGCCATAGCGGGCAAATCCGGATCGTTCGGCCGAACGGGCCGCCAGCACACTGGATGCGCCATATGACAGCCATTTCATATTGTCCATGTTTTGCGCCCCGCCAGTTTCGGCAATCAGGCGACTGCCCACGACAAAGGCGATCTGATAAATTTTGTCTTCCGGTTCCGGCATTGCTGCCACATTCATCACGACCACGCTGCCCCGATCGGTCCAGAACTCATTTTTGGCCTGGTCCACCGCCTGTTCCTTGGACAAACCGAATTCGCGGGCCATGGTCGAAACATACTCGTCACGGTTCTCTGTCAGGACGACCCGCAGTGCATCCTTCAGCTGGGCGTTCCAGGCGTCAAAAACCAATTGACGCACCATTTCGCCGCCTTTTTCAAAATAAGCCCGGGTATCGTCCGGCACCTTCCCACGCATGCTGAACTGAATCTGGGCGGGTTCTCCCATGGCCAGGATATACCATGCCTGAAAATCACTAAGGAATTGGCCGATCTCCATACCGAATGCTTTCTGGAACGCCAGGTCACTCGATACAACCGGCACTTTCTGAAAATAAGATGCAATCGCCGGCAAACCTTTTTGTTTCATCAGGAAAAACACCATCAAGTCTGCCACTTCGCCGGGGTGACGGCCTTCGTTGACAAACTTCAGCCAGGCTTCTGGATTGCGTTCTACGATTTCCTGTGGGGAAACTGCGCGTTTCATCGCCCGGAGGATGTTAAACCGATCCAGTTTCCATTTTTCCACACTTTCGTAGCCGGTCATTTCGCCCACACGCGAGCCGATCAGATCGGCAGTCCCTTCCGCCAACCATTGCAAAGCCTTTTTGGTGAAATCATCGCCGGACCACTGGTAGATTGCCTGATAAAACAACTGGCGCCCCACCGAAGCCACACGGTCCTGACCGGTCTTCAACGACGGATTCGACAGATCCATGATGATCACGCCAAAACCAGACTTGTTATACCAGACGCCACCGAAAGTCTTGTCGGCTTTTTCGGCCACATCTTTCGGCTCGCGGAACTCGCGCTGGCGCACACGCAGGTAGCTGTCGCGGTCCGGGCAGATATACAGGCTGACGTCCTGCCGCAAGTCGGCGCTCATTTCCTCTTTCAACAACTGTTCAAACGCTGAGGCAGCGGCGCGAATGTCCTGCGCCGCCAGCGAGTCGACGCCGGCTTCTTCGAAAATCTTGATCGCTGCGAAAGCCGGTTGGCTAAACAATAGAATGCTGCAAAACAGAACCAGGAATGCCAGTCCTTGAACTCCGAATGTTTTTTTCATTTTGACAACCCTCCGATACAATCAAGTAATTAATCATTTGATAGGTAGTTTATCTTTATAATATTTTGACGTAATTGCGGTGAATCCTTTTCGCTTTGCCTCAACAAAGCTTTTTATTCAGCTTCCGGTCTTCACCGCCGTCAGCAGCGACGCTGCCGCGCTGTCCACCAACCAGCGGATTTCGCCGGCCTGCGGGCTAATCAGCCGGGCCGGGGGAACGACATCCGCCGCTGGATCAGTCAAAATCTGGCGCAACATCGCCGCCTTGCCGGCGCCACTGACCATAAACACCACCAGCCGGGCCTGGTTCAGCACCGGTACAGTCAGTGTCAGCCTATACATATCTTGCTCCGGCAGATACAGCTCGCATACGAAACGGGTCCGCTCCGCCACCGCCGCCGTGCCTGGAAACAGCGACGCCGTGTGCCCGTCCGCACCGATGCCGAGTAGCACAAAGTCCAGGCGAGGCAGCTGCCCCTCCCCCAGATGCCGCAGCAACTGTTCATAGTCCTGCGCCGCTTGCTGCGGTGTCTTTGGGCAATACAGCGGATGAATCTGCGCTGCAGGAATCGGCACATGGTCCAGTAATGCCCGCCGGGCCATTCCCTCGTTGCTGCGCGGGTCATCCGGCGGGACAAACCGCTCGTCGCTCCAATACACATGGACCTTGCCCCAGTCTACCCGGGTTCGATACGACTCGCCAGCCAGTAGTTCATAGAAGGGTCGGGGCGTTTCGCCGCCGGACAACACGACATGGAATACGCCGCGCGCCGCGATCGCCTGATCAGCCGCGCTGACAAACAGTTCGGCTGTTGCCCGGTTCAGTTCTGCCGCATCACTAACTACCTTAATCATTGCGACAGCCGGTGCGGGTGTCATTTTCCAGACAAGCCGGCAAAAACCAGCTGCGCCCGTCGCGGGCGATCAGTTCCTCTGCCGCCGCCGGACCCCACTCGCCGGCTCGGTAGTTGGGAAAATTTCTCGGCGTTTTGTTTTCCCATTCCTTCATTATTGGCGCGATAGCTGACCAGGCCGCCTCCACCTGATCGGCCCGCATGAACAGCCCGGGATCGCCGTGCACAATTTCCAGCAGCAATGTTTCATAGGCATCCGGCGAGGCGGTGGCAAACACTTCATGATAGGAAAAGTGCATTTCAACCGGCTTCAAGTTCATGCCGATGCCCGGTTCTTTGGCCAGCGTTCGCAGCAAGATCCCTTCCTGCGGATCGATCTGGATCGCCAACCGGTTGGGCTGAATCAGCGTATTGGAGAACGGGTGATGCGGCACCGGGCGGAACTGCAGCGAAATCTCCGACGACCGCGCCGGCATCCTTTTGCCTGTGCGCAAATAGAAGGGAACGCCCTGCCAGCGCCAGTTGTCGATATACAATTTGAGCGCGGCAAACGTTTCAGTTGTCGAATGCGGATTGATTCCCGGTTCTTTGCGATAGGCGATCCGGTCGCGGTCAAATCGCGTCGCGGCATCATATTGCCCCCGCACGGCGACCTGGTCCACCTGTTCCGGCAAAATCGGTCGGATTGCATGTAGCACGTCGACTTTTTTGTTGCGGATTTCGTCCGCCTGGAACGAGGTGGGCGGCTCCATCGCCACCAGACACAACAGTTGCAGCAAGTGATTCTGAATCATGTCCCGCAGCGCACCGGACCCGTCGTAGTAGCCGCCGCGCCGGCCGACGCCGATCTCCTCCGAAACGGTGATCTGGACATGATCGATAAAAGACCGGTTCCACAGAGGTTCCCACATCGCGTTGGCAAAGCGGAACGCTAAAATATTCTGTACCGTTTCCTTGCCAAGGTAATGATCCATGCGGTAAATTTGCGTCTCGGTAAAGTCCCGTTTCAGCAAGTCGTTCAATTCACGGGCCGATTCCAGATCGCGGCCAAATGGTTTTTCCACGACAATCCGGTATTCCGGCCGCTCCCAATAATCGCCGGCCAGCCCCAGTCGATGAATAACCGACGGCACTAATACCGGCGGCGTCGACAGGTAGAATATCTTGTTGGCGGTTTCGCCCCAACCGGCGTTCATCGACGCCAGCAGCGCACTATAGGCCTTTTCGTCCTCATAATCGGCAGCCAAATATTCCAGCATGGCAGCGAACTTTCGCCAGTGGGCGTCATCTGTGCCGCCCCGACGGGAAAACTGGTCGACGCCGCTACGCAGCTGCAAGATATAATCGTCCCGGCTGATCGCGGTGCGGGCAAAGCCGATGACGCGAAACTGCTGCGGCAACCAGTGGTCCAGAAACAGATTGTATAAGGCCGGGATGATCTTGCGGCGGGTCAAGTCGCCTGACGCGCCAAAAATCACTAGTACTGCAGGCTCTGTTATTGGTTCAGTGATTGACTCCTGTAACATAATGACAACTCCTTATTAATGATATAATTAAGCACAATTGAGACTTTCAGGAGGCCTGAACATGGCAGATCCTGCGATGAACCCGACTGACCGCCTGTTGCTCGTTTTCGCCAAAACCCCTGCCGTTGGTCAGGTAAAGACCCGCATCGGCGCTGAAGCCGGGCTCGAAGCAGCCGCACAGATTTATGAAACGATGTTGGAAACGATTCTGACCGCCAGCGGCGGCGATGGCCGCTGGCAACGCCTTGTCGCCCTGACGCCCGAGTCCGATGCCGCCTGGTTTTCCGAGCGCAAGCTTCCCTTTATCCGCCAGCAGGGACAAAACATCGGCGAACGGATGGGCAGCGCCCTGAGCGAAGGATTCCGGCAAGGTGCGACGCAAGTGATGATCATCGGTTCCGACATCCCGGAGCTGGGCGAAGCTGAAATAGCGTCCGCTTTTTCGCGTCTGGATTCGGAACCGGCGGTGATCGGGCCGAGTCTCGATGGCGGCTTTTATCTGTTCGGTGCAAACCGGCAGGTTCAGCAGCAGGCCGCCAGTGTTCTCCTGGCGGACATCCCCTGGTCAACGCCGCAGGTGCTGGCGTCGCTACATAGCTTCTGCCGGCAGCAATCGCTGCCGCTGTGTCTGCTGCCGCCGAAGCGCGACATCGACACGTACGAAGACTGGCTTGATTACCAGGCGGCAAGCGCCGCAACGGACATAGCCGTCTCCATCATTGTGCCGACGCTGAACGAAGAACTGTATCTGGCCGACTGCCTGCGTAGCCTGGAACACCCAAGCTCTGAGCGAATCGTCGTCGATGGCGGCAGCAGCGACAAAACGCTGCAAATGGCCAGACAGGCCGGCGTGCGGACGCTGCGCTGCCCGGTCGCCAACCGGGGTCGTCAGTTAAACGCCGGCGCCGCGGTCGCCCGTGGCAAAATCCTGCTGTTCTTCCATGCCGACAGTCGAATGCCGGTCGGCGGCATCGCGTCGATGCTATCGGCAATGCAGGATCCTCGCCTGATCGGCGGCGGCTTTGACCTGGTTTTTTTTCCGTCGGAACCTTTCTACCGGTTTCTGGCCTGCGGCGCAAACCTGTTCTGCCGGTTGACCCGGACGATTTTCGGCGACCGCGGCATGTTCCTGCTCGCCGACCGTTTCTGGCAACTTGGCGGCTTCCTGGAAACCGCGATCATGGAAGATGCCGCGCTTTCGACCAGCATGCGCCGCGCCGGCAAAATCGTGATCCTGCCCGAGGTGGTGCAAACCAGCGCCCGCAAATATGCCAACGAGACCAAACTGCAGGCGATGTATCGCACGATGTGGGCCTATGCCGCCTACCGGCTCGGCGTTTCGCCGGAAACCATCAAGGCCGGCTACTACGGACTGGGCAAATAATGACAAGTTTATATCACATAGGCTGGGCAGGTCTGTTGGTAATCAGGCCTGCTCCTTTTCTTTGTCTGCATCAGCGTTGTTCTTGCGATTCCGCCAATAAGAAAGACTATAAAACTTACGGTACTTTGCCACGATTTCTTTACCCAGCAAAAACAGACCGGCATAAAAGCAGATTTCGCCGACAACAAAAATAATTGTCGAAACAATCGCCTTCGTTTTTAGGTCGACATCGAGAAAAGGTATAACAACAAGCGAAGCAATCAGGAGGTTCGCCAAAATAACCAGTCCGACCCCCAGTTTGACTTTGAGCGAAAGGCTGCGCCACTGTGCCAAAAGTTCTTTCCGGCGAAATTTAATCATCCGGACAGCTTCTTCAACGCCTTGAGGGCAAATTGGGCGTACCAGCGCTTACTGACTTCGATCAGCCAGTGGTCGATGGCGCGTTGGATGCCATAGCCCCAACTGGGGTAAACATGCGGCAGCGAAGATAACGTTTTTAAACCGACGCCGGCATGTTTGGCTACAACCAGCTCATTGATCAGATCTGCGGCGCCCGTGCCGAGAATATGGGCGCCGAGCAGTTGACCGTTCGGTTTTGTTATCAGCTTGATCATCCCGACATCTTCCTGTTCAACCACCGCCCGGTCCACCAGGGAAAACGGCTGTCGATAGACCCGGTAAGCAATTCCCTGTTCTGACGCCTGCTCTTCCGTCAGTCCCAGATGAGCCAGTTCGGGATCGGTGAAGGTCCCCCAGGGAATGCCGGCGTAGTCAGGCTCCTGATTGATCGGCAACAGAATATTCTGCAGTACGATGCGCGCCTCCACCTCCGCAATGTGCGAAAACTGGTATTGACCGGTGCAATCGCCGCAGGCCCAGATGCGGGGTACGCTCGTCTGGAGATGCTTGTCCACCTTGATTCCTTTGGCTGTATGTTCGACGCCGACGTCCGCCAAACCCAGCCCCTCGAGATTCGCCTGCCTACCGGCGGCGACAAGCAGCGAATCGACCTCTGCGACCACGGCATTTCCCGCGGCGTCGGCTGCTGCGATCTGAATTTGTCCGCCGATTTTTTCAACGCTCTTGACCCGGGTCGCGAGGTGAATGACGATCCCTTCTTGCCGCAGGATTTCCGCCAAAGCGTCCGCCAGTTCCTTGTCATCGTGCGGCAGGATCTGCGTGGCAGATTGGAATACCGTAACCGCACTGCCCAGACGGGCATATGCCTGGGCCATTTCAATACCGATCGGCCCGCCGCCGATCACACCGAAAGAAGCCGGGATCTTCTCCAAATCGAAAATTTGCTGATTTGTCACATACGGCACGGTGTCAAGCCCAATACTTGCCGGCCGTATCGGTGACGATCCGGTGGCGATCACGATGTCTTCGCCGCAGATATGAATGCCGTCGACAACCACTTCGTTGGCTGAAACAAGCCGCGGCGTTCCGAAATACAGCTCCACGCCCGCCGCCCTCAGCTGCGCCACCGTCTGGCTGCGATCCGCAGCCCGCTGGGTCAGTTCGCGGACCTTCGCCGGCACGCCGCTGACATCGATCCCCGCCCCGACCTTCACGCCCCATTTTTCGGCCTGACGGATCCGGTGCACTTCCTTGGCTGCCGCGAGCAATGCCTTGGAAGGCACGCAGCCGCTCCACGAACATTCGCCGCCAATTCGGTCTTTCTCGACCAGCGCCACGGAAATCCCCATACCGGCTGCACCCATCGCTGTTACGATACCTGCCGCGCCGCCGCCCAGTATCACGATTCGATAGTTCTTCATGCAGTGACCTCCTTCACGCGTATCGATCAAAGACAAAAGCCTTCGTCACTTCGGACGATTAATCGCCAGACGCGGCCAAACTTCCCTGGCAGCTGCTGCCAGCGCCCGCCACACAGGCAAAACAGTGATCTCCTGTGGCGATTTTCAACCCCAACAAATCCTGCGGACTGATGTCCCCGATAAAAGCTGGCTCCAATCCTCCGGCCAGATTCAGCATTTGGTTGAAATCACAGTCAAATACCTGCCCCTGCCAGTTGACGCTGAGAGTGGTCCGGCACATAACCTGCTCCATATTTTGCAGATTGCTGCTGGTTTCCAGCAGTTCCAGATAGCCAGCAAGCAACCCCTGTTTCGCCAATTGACGCCGAAAACGCCCAATCGGCATATTGGTAATGGTAAACAGCGAATCAAAGCCGACGCCGTAATTTTCCAGCAAATGTTTTTTGTAATCGGCTTCCAGTTGGGCCTGCGGCCCGGGCAGATAGTTGCCGCCGGGATTATATACCAGGTACAACTTATATTTGCCGGTTCCGTAGCCGACATGGTTGAGTGACTGCAACACGCCGATATTGCGGCAGTGCGTGCCGCGTCCCCGCTGCGCATCAACATTTTCTTCCAGGTAGCAGGGCATCGAAGCAACCAGTTCGACCCGGTTGGCGGCAAACAACTGGGGAAAACCAGCAAATGCGTCTTCGGCGAGAATGGCCAGATTGGTCCGCACAAGCAGTCTTTCCAGCGAGACCAGTTGCCGACTGCGGTCGAGGAATTCCGGCAATAGCGGCCACAGTTCCGGTGCGCCGCCGGTAATGTCGATTTCTGCGACAGACGATTTTTCGGCAAAAGCAAGCACGGCCTCCATCACCGCCCGGTTCATTGACTCGGTCCGTTTCGGTCCTGCCTCGACATGGCAATGACTGCATTGCAAATTGCACCGGTAGCCGACATTGACCTGGAGACAGCGCAGTTCCCCCCGCACGAGCGGTTTGCCAGCGGACTGAAGATATTCCTGAAACGGTCCCATGAACCAGGCCCCCTGTTTCTAACAAATTTACCAACTTTACCTTGCTTTTTGTTCCAGCCATTTCAGCAGCTGTTCCGCCGTCATCGCCAGCAGGGCCGTCAACAGGGTCCCGGCTAGCAGCATCCCGTCGTGGAACGTCCGCATCCCCTGCAGAATAATCGTGCCCAGCCCGCCGGCGCCGATAAACACCGCGAATGTGGACACGGAGATATTCATTACCACCATCGTGCGAACACCGGCAATGATCTTCGGCAGCGCCAGCGGCAACTCCACCAGCAGCAACAGTTGCCCAGTGTCGGCGCCCATTCCCCTGGCCGCCTCGCGCACCGCCGGGTCGATGTCGCGCAGCCCGACATAAGTATTGTGCAACACCGGCAGCATCCCGTACATGACCAGCGCAACCAGCGCCGGCGTCTGGCCGATACCGAGCAGAGGAATCAATAACGCAAAAGTCGCCAGAATCGGGATGGTATAGAGCGTGCCGGCAATGCGCAGCAAAATCCGGGCCAGCTTCGGTCTGCGGCTCATCCACACGCCAACGCCGACCCCCAGCATCAGCGTGATGACGCTGGCGAAAAGCACCAGCTGGCATTGCTGCCAGAGCGCCACCAGCAGTACGTCGTATTTGCCGCTGACATATTCGACCATCAGTTGCAGCGGTCCCGGCGTCATCGGGCACACCGCCCCGTCGTGCCGATCAGTTCGCGGACAAACGGGTTGTCGCTCTCGGCCGTTTCCGATGCAGTCCCCTCCGACACCAGTTCGCCCCGGTCCAGCACCGCCACCCGGTGCCCCAGCGTCAGCGCTTCCTGCATGTCATGGGTGACAAAAACAATCGTTTTGCGCATCCGTTCCTGCAACTCCAAAATCATATCCTGCAACTTGCGGCGGGTAATCGGGTCCACCGCGCCAAACGGTTCGTCCATCAGAATAATCGCCGGGTCAGCCGCCAAAGCGCGGGCAACGCCCACCCGCTGCTGCTGTCCACCGGACAGCTGGAACGGTCGTTTCGCCAGGACTTCCGGCGGTAGGCCGACCAAGCGGACCAACGCTTCGGCCCGTTCGTCCCTCAGTGGTTTCGGCTGGCCGAGCAATCGCAGCACAAACGAAATATTGTCGCTGACCGAAAAATGCGGCAGCAAGCCGATCTGCTGGATGACGTAGCCGATACTGCGCCGCAGGGGGACCGGATCGGTGCCGGCAATATCCTCACCGTTCACCCGGATGCAGCCTTCATCAAATGCCACCATGCGATTGATCATTTTGAGCAGGGTGGTCTTGCCGGAACCGGACGGCCCGATCAGCACCATCGTCTGCCCGGCCGCCACCGTCAGCGAAACCGCATTGACGGCAAGCGCTGCGCCGTAGCGTTTGGTTACCTGGCAAATGTCAATCATGGCAGGATTTTCTGATCCCGCAAAAACTGCCGGGCTACATCGGCCGGGTCTTTTTTTGCCACTTCCACCTGATAATTCAGCTCCGTCATCGTCTGCTCGTTGATCTTGCCGCTGAGCAGCGTGAGTGCTTCGCGGACCTGCGGATATTTGGCCGCCAGCTCGCCGCGCAGGACAAAACCCGTTTCATACGGCGGGAAAAATTGTTTGTCATCGGCTAAAATCAGCAGATTATATTGTTTCAGCCGGCCGTCGGTGGAAAAAACCAACGCCACGTCGGCCTGTTTTTGCTTCAGCCCCTCGTAGTAGAAATTGACATCGACGACTTTTGCTTTGCCATCCAGTCCATAGGCTTTTTTCAGGCCAGGGTATTCATCGTCGCGGGTAAACGCAGTGGCATCTCCCATCAGTGTCAGATTGGACTGGCGGGCCAGATCGCCGATCGTTTTAAGTTGCCATTTCGCGGCGGTTTCCTGGGTCACCGCCAGTGCGAAGGTGTTTTGAAACCCAAGCAGCGGCAGCCATTCCAGTTTGAATTGTTCCGCATAGGCCGCCTTAACTTTATTAAACAATACTGTTTTGTCCCGTTCCACCGGTTGTTTCAGAATCGCCATCCAGGCTGTCCCGGTGTACTCGGGATAAACGTCGATCTGTCCCTTAATCATAGCCGGGTGCAACAATTCACTCGGCCCCATGCCGATCTTGCTGATATCAACCGCAACCTTCGCTTTTGCTTTCAGCACTTCCGCCGCCATATGCGCCAGGATGAACTGCTCGGCAAACGGCTTCGAGGCGATCACGATTTTCGGTTCCGGCTTTGTTGCCTGCGGTGCCGGAGCGGACCCACAGCCGGATATCGCTGCAAGTGCAATAACCAATAGTACCAGACACCAACTTGTCGACTTTCTCATAGCAAAACTCACCTCTCCTCTTCCTTCGTGATGCTGAAAACCCCCATTTCCCGCTGCACGCGCAGTTCGCCCCATTCCAGCAGGTTGTCGGCTGCCACCGCCAGCAGGGCGACCGGCAGTGTGCCAGCCAACAGCAGCGAATTGTCCATCATGTGCAGGCCGCGAAAAATCAAAACGCCAAGGCCCCCCGCGCCAACCAGCGCCCCCAGTGTGGCAATGCCGATCGTCATCACCGTGACGGTGCGAAGTCCAGCCATGATAAACGGTAAAGCCAGAGGCCACTCAACCTGACAAAGGAGTTGTCGGTCGGTGGCCCCCATCCCTGTTGCAGCTTCTTTTAGTGCGGCATCCACTTCCATGATCCCGACATAGGTATTGCGCAGCAGCGGCAGCAACGAATAAATCGTCAGCGCCACAATCGTCGGCGCCCAGCCCAGGCCGAAAAACGGAATCAGCAGTCCGAGCAGAGCCAGTGAAGGTACTGTGTAAAGCATTCCGGCAAATTGAATCAACGGCGAACCCCAGGATGGATGGCGCGAAATGAACACGCCGGCTGGAATGGCGATGGCGGTGCCGCCGACAATCCCCGCGGCCGCCAGCGCTGCATGTTGAACAAGCAGCACGCAGACTTCGCCGCGCAACGCCCAGATCTGTTCCCAAAAACCCAACCCCTGCTCAATCATCCGCCTGTTTCCTCCGTGATCAACTCGGCTGCGAATGGATCGTAGTCTTACTCTTTTATGTTCTGGGTGGGGGCGAAAACTCCTGCGCATCGGTCCAGTTTCCAGGCCAACAACAATTCGGTTCCTTCGCTATTGTAAGTCATCCGGTGTGCTGTTGCCAACATGATCGGAATACCCCGCCCCATCGAATCATCCTCGCTAAAGGCAAATAATTCGCCATGGGAGCGCAGCCGCCTGAGCAATGTATTGCCGGCAAAACCCAGCCGCGAAGTCTTAACCCTCACGATCAGCCAACTGCCAATCCTGTTAATCCGCAATCGGGCCCGATGCTGCCGCGGCACGCCATCTCTGCACTCCATGGCGTTGGCCAGCGCTTCATGCACCGCCACTTCTTGCAGGGAGTGTTCCTGGTCGGTCACTTCGGCCAAAATCTTGCGGACTTCGCCTTTGAGTCGCTGGTAATCGCCATAACCATTGAGCCGCAACGTACGCGGCCAGCCATCTTTGGTGATGGCCGAATCCGGCAACGACTTTACCCGAATGCAAATAGCGGTTGCATCATCGTGGCGTTCGCTTCCACTCGCAATCGCCCTGAGTAGTTGCACCATTTCGCTATAGTCCTGCGGCTGTCGGTCCACGTTGCGGTCGATCACTTCCGATATCCCATCGGTCATGAAACATACCGAATCGCCAACCGACAGCGGTAATGTCTGCATTTCAAACGCCTCACTCGCACAGATCCCCAGATACATCCCGGCGCACGCCACGATCCCTCGTCGGTCGCTACCGTCCAGCCAGACATGCGGCATACCGGCGCAACTCCAGCGCAGTTCGCGTGTTTCAAGGTCAAGTTCAAACCCCACGGCGCCGGCAAATGCGGCGTCGTCAAAATACTGGCTGGCCCTTCGGTTGAGCCAGCGCATCTGCTCGGGCAGCGGTAAATCCAGTTCATTGACTTCCCGCAGCAACACATGCATCGCCGAGGTGTGCAGCGCTGTTGCCAGTCCATGTCCCGCCGCATCGATCAGAAACCCGCGCAACAGGCTGCCATGATAACGCCAATCCATGAAGTACAGATCACCGCCCACATAGCTGTGCGGTTCATAGATTGTTGTAATTTCCAGATGCGACGATGGCTCGGCTTCCTTCAGCAGCGCATTCTGCACCCTGGTCGCCAGTTCGGCGTCGCGGCGGATTTCCTGCTCGCGCCGCACTTCTTCCGATACGTCCCGCATCGTCTGCACCAACATGCTGCTATCACGATAACGAACCAACGTGCCGGACCGCTCCACCTGCACATATGAACCGTTGCTGTGCCGCACCACCCGCCGTTGCAACGGCAACACGCCGGTATTTTTCACCTGCGCCAAAAAAACAGCTATATTTTCAGGCCGGTCAACCGACAGGTCATATAGCGTAAGTGGTCCATGAGAGGCCAGGTCATAGCCGAACCGATCGGTAAACCGCGAGTTGGTTTCGATGATTTCACCGGTGTCCGGATCGCAGAGGAAAATAGCCTCTGGCGCCTGTTCCAGTACCGCCCGATAGCGGGCTTCGCTCTCTACCAAAGTGCTTTCTATCCGTTTGCGCTCCGTAATGTCCTGGATTACCCCCAGTACTTTCAGCGGTTTTCCCTGTGCATCGGCCACAACTTCGGCTCGTGAGTGCACGATCGTTTCCAGACCATTATCGGCTCGCCGGATGGTGAACTCAAGGTCGTATTTTTCTTTGCCAGTCAACAACAACTGCATCGCCCGGTCCAGTCGCGGCCCGTCCTCCGGACGTACGACCGTTCGGATGGTCTGCATTGGCAAATATTCACCTTGTTTTTCCAGTCCGTAGATCCGGTAGGCTTCATTGGAAGCCCATACCTGCCTTTGGCCAAGATCGATCTCCCAGTTGCCGACCCGCGCCAGCGCCTGCGACCGCCGCAGCCGGCTTTCCCCTGCCAGCAGCGCTTCTTCGGCCCGTTTGCGATCAATCGACAGTGCCACCTGCGCGGCGATAATCGACAGGATTGCGCTGTCTTCGGCGCTAAATCCTTGCGCAGCATCGCTAGAAAAGATGGCAATCACGCCAAATGGCTCGCCTTGTGCATTACACAATGGCGCACCCAGCCACTCATTACATCGCTCAATCTGCATCGTCACTTCGCCGCTAGACAATAATTGTTTCAGCAGCGGCTGGGTGATATGCACCGTCCGCCGCAACTGCATCACATATTCGGTCCAGCCTTTGCCCACCGGCCGGCGTTGGGGCACATTGTTGGTCCTTCCCATCGAATAGGGGCGGACAACCCGGTCGGAGTCTGCCTCCAACAGCGTGATATAGATGTTTTCCGCCTGAAGAATCCTTTTCACGACCTGATGAACGGTTTCATACAACTGGTCCAGTGAAGTCGCCGCCAACGCGGCTTCAGCGATCTCCCGCAAGGCAGTCTGAATCTCTGCGCCTCGAAGCAGTTCGTCATTTGCCGCCCGAATCTCTTCGTGTTGCGCCGTCAACTCCTGATGTGCCGCGGTTAATTCAACGGTCCGCTCTTCAATCCGGTGTTCCAGCCCTGCGTTGATTGCCGCGAGCTTATGGTTCAACGTGACGATTTCTTCATTCATCGCGGTGATTTCTTCATTTTGCGCTGTCAAGCTGTCGCTGGCCATGCGCAACTCCAAGGTTCGTCCAGCAATAATCTGCTCCAGCTCAGCCCTGGTCATCTGCGAGATGGCCCCGCTATCTTTATTATCTGATCTATTGTTATCCATACTTCATTCCCTTCGTCACCCTTCCGACGAAAATTGGCCAACTCCAATTTTATTATCGATCCAGCACTTTTTCCTGCATCACAGCTGTAAACTCGGCAAAAGTGAATGCCCCTTCGATAATTTTTGTTTCACCAGCAAACACGGTCGGCACCCACTCAATTTTCTGTTCCATGCATTGCCGGTCATGTTCCAGCAATACCGGCAGATAGCGGTCGCTTTCCAGCGCGCGCGCGAGTCTGGACGCATCCAGGTTTATTTCCCGGGCAATAGATAGCAGAACGTCCAGCTCACCAATGTTTTTCTGACCAACAAAACTGGCCTGATATACCGCGTCGATCCAGGCGTGCTGCTTCTGCTGCTCACGGGCAAATTCCAGTGCACACAAGGCCAAGCGGGTATTGGGTACAAACACTTTTTCGCCGGGAGCGATGCCAACCGGCGCCCCAAGCGCGTTCAGCCGCTGCTTCCGCTCGGCCATATCGGCCACCTGGACCACGTCCTGCAGCGGACTGCCGGCTTTCGGCACTTCCGGATGAATCTCCCAACTGAACCAGTCGTCAGCCAGGACTGTTGTTTCTCTCATTTTTTTAAAATAGCCCCAGGCCAGATAACAGTAGGGACAGGAAAAATCAAAAATGATCCGCAGTTGTTTTGCCATAAGGTTCCCTCCGTTCTTTGTAACGCTGCCAACGAAAGGCAACAACAATTTTGACTAGCTTCGCCATTGCCGGAAAAACTCCTGCACACGCAAAAATCCCCCGGAAGTTCAGAACGTTCCGAGGGATCAACCTGTCCTATTGCCGGTTCCTCACAAGGCCTTTTCGGCTTTTTTCTCTCGCAGCATCAGCACCAGCGGCGTCAGCAACATTAGGAACACGATGCCGAGCAGCACCGCCGAAATCGGCTTTGTCAAAAACACCGACACATCACCGCTGGAGATGATCAGCGCCTGACTGAGCGACCGTTCGAGAATCCGCCCCAGCACAAACGCCAGAATCAGCGGGCCGAGTTCAAATTTGAACTTGCGCAGGATGTAACCGAAGATGCCGAAGAGAAACATCATCAGCACATCATCGACATCATTTTTCAGGCTGTAAACGCCGATAGAGCAGATCATCACGATCACCGGCGCCATGATCGAATAGGGAACCCGCAGCATCTGCACCCAGACCCCCACCAGCGGCAGGTTGAAGAACAGCAGTACCACGTTGCCGATATACATCGAAGCGATGACGCCCCAGAACACATCCGGATGGTCGACGATCAGAAACGGGCCCGGCTGCACCCCTTGAATCAGCAGTGCGGCAAAGATCATCGCAATCGCCGGGTTGCCGGGGATTCCCAGTGTTAGCATCGGGATGAATGAGGCGCTGGAGGCGGCATTGTTGGCTGATTCCGGTGAAGCAACACCCTCGATCGCCCCTTCACCAAACCGCTCCGGCGTCTTGGAAACGCGTTTTTCGATCGCGTAGGCGATCATCGAGGCCATGACCGCGCCGCCGCCCGGCAACAGTCCCACGCCAAAACCGATTACCGTGCCCCGCGCAATCGCCCAGCGGCTGTCCAGCCAATCTTTCATCGTCGGGTAGACATTTTTGATTTTGGTCGTCACCAGTTCGGCGTTCATATCCTCTTCCATGCTGATCAGGATTTCACCGATGCCGAATACGCCCATCGCCAGAGCGAGGAAGTCGAACCCATCCATCAGGATCATCGTGCCAAAGGTGTACCGCAACGCCCCACCCACCGGATCGATCCCCACCGTGGCCAGCAGCAGGCCGAACACCGCCATGATCATGCCTTTCAACATCGATTTCCCCGACAGGAACGCAGCCAGGGTCAGGCCGAGCAGCGTCAGCGAAAAATATTCCGCCGGCCCGAACTTCAGAGCAAAGGAAGATAATGGCGGGGCAATAAAGGTCAGCGCGACAATGCCGAACGTGCCGGCAATAAACGAACCGATCGCCGAGATGCCTAGCGCTGCGCCGGCCCGGCCGTTTTTCGCCATTTTGTAACCATCAATGCAGGTCACGACTGAGGCGGCCTCGCCGGGGATATTGAGCAGAATGGATGTGGTCGATCCGCCGTACATGGCGCCGCAATAAATGCCAGCCATCATGATGATCGACGTCAGCGGCGATCCCAGTGCATAGGTAATCGGCAGCAGCAGCGAAATCGTCGCCGCCGGCCCGAGGCCGGGCAGTACGCCCACCGCTGTCCCAAGCACCGCGCCGATAAAGCCAAACAAAAGATTGATCGGGGTCAGCGCCAGCGCAAAGCCATTGAGCAAACCCTGCATTTCAAGCATATCTGTGCGCCTCCCTCATATCAGGATACCGGCCGGCAATGAGATCGACAACAAGCTTGCGAACAGGTACAGACAGGTCGTGCCGCCGATGACGAGCAGAACAACGGTTTTCCAGGAAGAATGCTCGACGATGCGCAGCCAGGCGATAAATAGCAGAGCCGATGAAGAAATGAAACCCAGTCGGCCGATCAGCAGGACATAGACAAACATTACACAGGCCGCCTTCAGCGGCCGGACCCAGGCGCCCTTCGCCCATAGGGCCACAGGTGCTGCGTCTTCACCCAGATTGCGCACAAAGAACACCAATGACAGCAAGGCCAAGAGCGATGCCAGCCAGAAAGGAAAGAACCCCGGCCCCGGCGCCTGAAAGTCACCGAAACCGATCTGCCAGGCGCCGATCGCGCCGCCGACGCCAATCAGAAATAAACTGATTGCCGCAATGCGTTCCCAGCGTTTCATGACCAGCTATCCATCACAATCGGTTTCCCTTGCCGGGACGAGGCATAAATCGCCAGCACGATAGCCAGCGCCTTGGTTCCTTCTTCACCGGTCACCAGTGCGTCGCGCTTTTCATTGATGGCTGCAATAAAGTCTTCTAACTGCGCTTGGTGATTCACATGAGAGATCGCCGGCGAATTGGTTTCCCCGTATGAAACTTTAACCGGGGTTAAATATTCGCTTTCGTCGCAGCCCTGGACTTTCCAGGTGGTGATGTTGCCGCCCTCCAGCGTGAAGAAGCCCTTTTCGCCATGAATCTCGATCTTTTCCTTCACTCCCGGCCATAGCGCCGTGGACCCCTCGATAACGCCGACCGCGCCGTTTTGCCATTCCAGCACCGCTACGCCCAGGTCTTCTGTTTCAATCGCATGCACCGCCGTCCGCACATGGCCGCAGATCGACTTGACCGGCCCCATGAACCACTGCAGCAGGTCGATGGTGTGAATCGCTTGGTTGATCAGCGCGCCGCCGCCTTCGATCGCATGGGTTCCCCGCCAGGCATTGGCTTTGTAATATTCGGGCGACCGGTACCATTTCACATAGGCATCGCCCTGAATGATCCGGCCCAGCAGCCCGGCGTCCAGCGCCGCCCTGACTTTTTGCGCCGCCGGCGAAAACCGGTTCTGAAACACCACCGACAGCGTCAGACCGCGCTCACGGTAGGCCTTGACCAGCTGCGCCGCATTTTCCAGACTGACATCGATCGGTTTTTCCACGAACAGATGCTTGCCAGCGGCAGCAGCCTGAATTCCGTACTCGGCATGATAGCCCGGCGGCAGGCAGTTGATGACGGCATCGACCGTCGGGTCGGCCAGTACGGCAGCAAAATCCGGATAAACCGCCATGCCGTATTTAGCGGCAAACTCAGTTGCCACAGCCTGGTTGCGCCCCCACACGCCGCGCACATCGGCGCTGCTTATTTCCTGCAGGGCAGCCGCATGCACATTGGCTACCATGCCGCTGCCCAGTATCGCAATTCCCACTCTTTTCATATCAGTCCACCACCAGCATGCCCGGGCGAACAAACTGCACGCCGTCGATTTCCTGCCGGACCTGCGGGAAAATCACCGGCTGCGAAATCATGACCGGTCCCTGTGATGTGGCGATAAAGCCGTCCTCGGTCTTGGTGCCGGTGATCGAGGGGTTCCAGCAGAATGCCTGTTTTTCCTGCACCAGATCCTTGGTGTCGGCAACCACTTTGATATCCCGCGCATAGTAGCCCATCGAGCCGCCCTGATGATGCAGCAGCCACTCATCGGGTTTACCGATCTGGCGATACCCGGCGAGAGCCGCTTCAAAACCGCGGACCATCGGCTGGCCGACCCGGGTCGCCGCGATCATCCGGTTTTCGATCTCCAGGTTTTGGACGAACTGGGCGGTGAGTTCCGCCGCCGGCCGGCCAAAGTGCATGATCCGGGTGATCGTGGTGATCAGCCCTTTATAGCGGGCATTGATGCAGCACATCACATAGCGTTTCACCATTTTCTGCGTCGGGATCGGATGGCGGTACAGGGCCACCCGTTCGTCGGCGGCCACCATTACACCGGTCGGATCGATTCGCTCTTTCCACAGCTCCACGCCGAACCGCCCGGCAATCTCACATTCCTGGTCGCCCGGCCGGATGCCGAGCATTACTTTTTCGAGAGCCGCCGACAGTTTGCCGCCAAGGAAGCAGTAGCGCTCCACTTCACTATCCGTCAGGCTGTAGCGGAGTTTTTTAATTTCGCCGTCCATATTGCGGGCATCGGCAAACCCCATGTCCGCGCCGACCCGGCCCAGATCAGGCACGATTTGCCGCACCAGTTCGGCTTCACGGTCCACGGCCCACTCAAACTCCAGCGGCTGGAACCCCAGTTCTCCCAGTCCTTCTTCCACCAGCATTCGCTGCATCTCAATCCGGTTGGCGATGATATAGCGGGCCGATTTCGTCACTAATAACGAGGTCACACCGGTTTCCGAGGCAATCCCGACCATATTGTAGCCCCCGGCGGTCAGCCAGGAGAAATTCGCCTGTTTCTTCAGCACAATCGCGTCGAGTCCTTTTTCTTCCAGCAGTTGCTGTATCCGCTGCTGTTTCAGTTGTACTTCTTCCAGTCTGGTCAATTGCCGCACCTCTTTCTCATTGCTAATATTTTCCGGACCCATCAGGCAAAAACACATACAAAAACCCTGACAATCCGGCCGGATTACGCCGACCGGACCGTCAGAGCCATAGTCCGACTATTTGTAACGGTTGCCGAATTTTTCCTTGATCATCAGATTTTTGTAGCGCTCGTCCTCGGATAGCAGGAACTTGCCAAAATCAGCCGGGTTCATGTATTTGAGCTCGACGCTCAGTTCGGCGGCTTTTTTCTGGAAGTCGGGATCATCCATGCACTTCTTGAAGATGTCATGAATCTGGGCGATCAGCGGCGCCGGAGTATCTTTGGGCACGATCACGCCGCGCCACATGGTAACTTTGAAGTCCATTCCCTGTTCTTTGGCTGTTTGCACATCGGGGAACTTCGGCAGCCGGCTGTCGCCGAGGATACCCAGCACGCGCAGTTGTCCGGCCTGCGCCTGCGGTACGCCTTCCGGGGCCGAGACCATGATCGCGTTCACATGTTTGCCCAGTGCAGCGGTAATCGAGGGACCGCCGCCTTCAAACGGCACATGCTTGAATTTGACACCGGCAAAGTTCTGGAACGCCAGTGTGGCCAGATGGGTACCGCCACCGGCGCCGCCGTTGCCGACCGTAATCGCATCCGGCCGTTTTTTGGCGTCTTCCACCAGGTCTTTCAGGTTTTTATAGGGCGAGTCCGCCGGGACCATGATCATGCAGGCATTGTCCGCGATCATGATGACCGGGGCAAAGCTATTGGTCGCAAATGCCACATTATCCATGTGGATTTTGGTGATCATTGGCGTGGCTGTTGCCACGATCGTGTAGCCGTCCGTCTTGGCTTTGGCCGCTTCGGTGTAGCCGATCGCCGCACCGCCGCCCGGCACGTTCTTCACAACCAGTTGCTGGTTGTTGGTGTACTTGGGATATGCAGCGCCGAGAGCGCGGAACAGTACGTCGGTCGCTCCACCGGCGCCCCAGGGGATGATGATTTCCACCGACTTGGTCGGATACTTGGGTGCTTCCGCTTTTGGCGCCTCGGGCTTGGCCTGTCCACCGCAGCCACTCACCACAAAAGCCATCAGAACCATCACTACCAGAAACAGGGGGATTTTACGCGTCATACCGTTTTCACACTCCTAACCTATAATATGTTTGCAATTTTCCAATTACTAATTTTCTTGCTCTACTAGCGCATCTCCTTCTATATGGGCGGAATTTTCAGCAATCTTTTTTTTATAAAAAAAAGGAAGCTGCCGCAATCATCCATGCGGCAGCTTCCTTTGAAACTATCAGCTGAAATAACGCACTCCGGCAGCAAAAAGCTGCTGATCCCTCACGCCGGGAACATTGATGGCGACATGGCTGCCGATCCGTTCGGAGTGACCCATCTTGCCAAACACCCTTCCGTCCGGGCTGGTGATGCCTTCAATCGCCCAGTCGGAGCCGTTGGGATTGACTTCGATCGCCATCGACGGATTGCCGCCCGCGTTGACATACTGGGTCGCGATCTGTCCCTGCGCCGCCATCCGTTCCAGGTGCTGTCGACTGGCTACCAGCCGTCCTTCACCATGCGAAACTGGAATCGAGTGGATGTCGCCCGGTCGGACCAGGCTGAGCCAGGGCGACAGACCGGAGACCACCCGGGTATCGGCCATCCGCGAAATATGGCGACCGATCCGGTTGAAGGTCAACGTTGGGCTATCCTCAGACAAGGGGCGGATCTGGCCGTAAGGCAGCAGGCCCAGTTTGATCAGCGCCTGGAAGCCGTTGCAGATGCCGAGCACCAGGCCGTCCCGTTCATTGAGCAGCTGCATGACGGCATCCGTCAAAATCGGGCTGTGGAACAGGGCCGCGATGAACTTGCCGGAACCATCCGGCTCGTCGCCAGCGCTGAAGCCACCCGGCAGCATCAGGATCTGGGCGCGGCGGATCGCCTTGGCTAAAGCGTCCACTGATTCCTCGATGTCACGGGCCGACAAATTGCGCACAACCAGCACTTCCGGTTCGCCGCCGGCCTTGGCAAAGGCGCGGGCCGAATCATACTCGCAGTTGCTGCCGGGGAACACGGGGATGATCACCCGCGGTTTCGCCAGCGAAGTTTTGGCTTTAGCAGCCGGTTTCGCACTGTTGAACGGCTTGAAAACGGCCGTTTCCGCCGCCTGTCCGGTCTGGGTGGGAAACACTTTCTCCAATGTCAGCTCCCAGGCCGCCTGCGCCGCCGCCAGCGAAACCTTCGCGCCAAGCACGGAAAGCTCCGGCGCCTGCTGCGTCTGGCCCAGCAAAATATAATTTAAATCAGTCAGCGCGCTGGCCGGATTTTCGCCTACTGCCAGCTCCAGCACCAGCGAACCATGGTCCGGCCGGAACAGCGCGTCGCGCGTGATCGCCGCATCAAAGGCAAAGCCGATCCGGTTGCCGAACGCCATCGTGCTGACCGCTGCCGCCACCCCGCCCAGGCGGACCGTGCGGGCGGATACCACCTTTTGGGCCGCGATCAAGTCGGCCACCCGGCGAAACGCCTGGTTTACCGCGTCAAAATCCGGCATGCCGGCAGCATCCCGGACAAGAGGAACCAAAACGACGTTACTGCCGGAGTTTTTGAATTCCGGCGAAATGACATTAGCAGCCTCTACCGGCGCTACCGCAAACGAAACCAGGGTCGGCGGCACATTTAGCTCCCTGAACGAACCGGACATGCTGTCCTTCCCGCCGATGGCCGCCGTACCAAGCTGCAACTGGGCCCAATAAGCGCCGAGCAGCGCGCTGAACGGTTTGCCCCAGCGGGTTTCGTCGCTGCCGAGTTTCTCAAAATATTCCTGCAACGTCAGCCGCACCCGCGTCGGATCGCCGCCCATCGCCACGATTTTCGCCACCGACTCGGTCACGGCGTACACCGCGCCATGGAACGGACTCCATTCCGACAGGAACGGGTTGAATCCATAAGCCATCAAAGTGCCGCTAGAAGTATCTCCTTCCAGTACCGGCAGTTTCGACGCCATGCCTTCCGGCGGCGTCGCCTGCTGCACCCCGCCAAACGGCATCAGTATCGTCGCTGCGCCGATGCTGCTATCGAACCGTTCGACCATACCGCGCTGGCTGCAGACATTTAGATCGGCCAGATTGGCCAGCCAGGCTGCCGCCAGGTCGCCAGTCGTCTGCACTGCTGAGGCCCGCGCGAAATAAGCCTCCGCCGTTTTTGGCGCTTCGACGCGCACTGCCGCATGTTGCCGCACGCCGTTGGTGTCGAGGAAATCACGGCTGATATCGACGATTGGCTTACCCCGCCAGTTCATCCGCAGCCGCCGCGTGCCAGCGACGTGAGCGACCAACGTGGCTTCCAGATTTTCCGCCGCCGCCAATTCGATGAACTTGGCTGCGTCTACCGCGTCGACCACCACCGCCATCCGTTCCTGCGACTCGGAAATCGCCAGCTCGGTGCCGTCCAGCCCTTCATATTTTTTCGGCACTGCATCCAGGTTGATGTCGAGGCCGTCGGCCAATTCGCCAATCGCCACCGAGACGCCACCGGCGCCGAAATCGTTGCATTTCTTGATCAAACGGCTGGCCGCCGGTTGACGGAACAACCGCTGGATTTTGCGTTCGGTCGGCGGATTGCCTTTTTGCACTTCCGCGCCGCAAGTCGCCAGCGAATCCTCGGTATGCTCCTTGGACGAGCCGGTCGCGCCGCCGCAGCCGTCCCGGCCGGTTCGTCCGCCGACCAGGATCACTGCATCGCCCGGCGTTAATGTTTTGCGCACCACATTATCTTTGGGCGCCGCCGCGATGACCGCGCCAATCTCCATCCGCTTGGCTACATAGCCCGGGTGATAGATTTCCGCCACCTGTCCGGTCGCCAGACCGATCTGGTTGCCATAGGAACTGTAACCCGCCGCCGCGCCGGTCGTGATCTTGCGCTGCGGCAGTTTGCCCGGCAGGGTGTCTTCCAGCTTTTGTCTGGGATCGGCGCTGCCGGTGACCCGCATTGCCTGATAAACATAGGAACGCCCCGACAACGGGTCGCGGATCGCGCCTCCCAGGCATGTCGCCGCCCCGCCGAACGGTTCGATCTCAGTTGGATGGTTGTGGGTTTCGTTCTTGAACATCACCAGCCAGGGTTCCGGCTTGCCGTCGATCACAGCGTCGACGACGATGCTGCAGGCGTTGTTTTCGTCCGATTCATCGAGGTCGGCCAACTTGCCGACCCGTTTCAGCTGCTTCATCCCCATCGTGGCCAAATCCATCAGGCACATCTCGCGCGGCGCATCTGCATAGATCGTGCTGCGGGCCGCCTGATAGGCCTCGTAAGCGGCAGCAATCGGCGCGGTATATTGGCCCGCTTCGATCGCCACCCGGTCCACCGCCGCAAAAAAGGTCGTGTGGCGGCAATGGTCGGACCAGTAGGTATCGATCACCCGGATTTCCGTCACAAACGGGTCACGCTTTTCGGTGTCGCGGAAATAGCTCTGGCAAAACGCCAGGTCGGCCACACTCATCGCCAATCCCATCTCGCTTGCCAGACTTTGGAGTCCAGCCTGGTCCAGTGCGCCAAAACCGGTAATCACGGCCACATCCGGCGGCAGCGGCGCATCCATTGTCAGCGTTGCCGGTTTTTCCAGCGACGCCTCGCGCGCTTCCACCGGGTTAATACAATAGGCCTTCACAGCCGCAAACTGTTCGTCCGACAAATCGCCATACAGGGCCACCAACTTGGCTGAGACGACATCCGGCCGTTCCTTCTGCGTCACAACCTGAATGCACTGCGCCGCCCAGTCGGCCCGTTGATCATACTGCCCTGGCAGGTATTCCATCGCGAATACCCGGGCATCCGCGCCAAAATCGATCGTCTCGTCAAACACCTTGTCAGCAGGCGGTTCGGCAAACACCGTCTCCCGCGCCAGCGCATATTCCCCATCGTCCAGCCCCGCCACGTCATAACGGTTGACCAGCCGCAGTCGACTGAGTCCAGCCAGTCCCACATTATCCTTCAGGTCCTGCATTAGCCCACCGGCTTCCACATCAAACCCCGGTTTCTTTTCCACATAAATCCGTCGCACCAGTGCCACAAGACCACCTCTTTCGCTCGATACATCGTTGTGTATTGTTATATTTTATTGCATATCGTCGGCCATATCAATGCCGCCGTAGCGCACAGCCAAAACATAAAAGCTGCCGATCCCCCTATCGACAGCTTTTTTTACAATCCTATTTCTTTTCATCTATGCTTCGATGCGGATACAAATCGCCGTCGCATCATCCAGGCGCAGCGGCGAAACCGCCAGACTTTCCAGCCACCGGACCCCCTGCTCAAAATCGGCAAAACAGCTGGTTTCCTCCGGTTTCATCAGTTCTGTCAGCCCATCCGTAGGAAAATAGAACAAATCGCCTGGTTGCAAAGCAATCTTGCCTGCGCACAGGTCGGGGGTTTCCGTCACCGACAAAAACAGCGACGGGGCGATGACCCGCTGCACCTCACCCGCTCTGGCATGCCAGAACTGATTGATGCCGGCCGTGGCGTAGCGAAGCAACTGGGTATCCAGATCCACCTCGAACGCAGCGACTGCGACAAAGAAATCATCAGGAAAAGATTTTAAGGTTCGGCGGTGAACCCAGCTCAGCTGTTCGGTCAGCGAAACCTGCATCTCAGCCGCCTCATGCAGTAGCACCGACATGGCTGAAGTTACTAGCGCCGCCGCGATATCATGCCCAATCACGTCAGCGATATAACCGCGAAACCTCTTCCCGGGCACAACCCATTCCAATAGGTAGATATCGCCGCTGACCGCACCGACCGCTTCATGAATCGTCCGCACCGTCACGCCCGGCGCCGGCGGAAACTCTCGCAACGTCGCTTTTTGCAGATCACGGGCCAGTTTCAGTTCCTGGCTGATTTTTTGCTGCCGTTTGTGCTCTGCGGTGACATCGCGCAGCGAAGCCAGAAACAGTTTTTTGCCTGCCAGTTCGACGATACTGCCAGTTTGCTCCACATAGATCAGTTTGCCGCTTTTATGGCGATAGGCACAGGCCAACGGTTCATGATGCCCGGCGGAAGACAGGCTGCAACATTGCGACTTTTTAATGGTTTCGGCATCATCCAGGCTGCATTTCCATAGCGACTGCCCCTGCAATTCGCTGCATTCAAACCCCAACAACTGGCAACAGGCGGGATTAACCTCTACGATCAATTTTTCCTCGATATCGACCAGCAAAATCGCTTCGGCCGACTGCTCAATCAGACTGCGGTATCGCTGTTCACTCTGTCGCAGGGCCGCTTCGGCCTGCCGGCGCTCGGTGATATTGCGGGAAACGCCAAGGATCGTCGAAACCTGGCCGGCGTCGTCAGTCACCAACGTCGTCACAACCTCGACCGGAATAATCGTTCCGTCCTTGCACGGTTGATAAAATTCTGACCTGTTGACCCGATACGACATGTCACCTGCCAAAAAAGCCTGCATTCCCTGTTGCAGTAAATCCCGGGCAAGCTGAGCCGACTCGGGCGTCAACATCTCGTCCAGCGTTTGTTCCAGGACTTCCTCCACCGTATAGCCGCGCAATTTTTCTATCGAGGGGCTGACATAAGTACATCGCTCTGTCGCCAAATCCATCGTCCAGATCACATCATCGGTATTCTCGGCAATCAGCCTGCAGCTGTCCTCACACTGTCGCAACGCCGTTTCCATCTCTTTTTCCTTGGTCACGTCACGGCCGCAACCGACCGTGCCGATCAACTCGCCTGAATCATCAAAAAATGGCACTTTATGTACATTCAGCTGCAAAAACTGGCCCCGGACATTACCGAACTCGTCAAACCGACCCGCCTGTCGCGAAGCCAACACGACCTGGTCCGAATCGACACAAACTTCGCCAAAAGTGTGCCAGGTTGGGTCTGTCGGATGCTCGTCCCGTTCCCGCGCAGCAAAATACAGGTCCGTCTTGCCGATCGGTTCATCGGTGTCGCGGGCTTGCAGCAAAACATCGCACATCGCCTGATTGGCAAATAGATAACGCCCATCCAGATCTTTGGCCCAGATCAGGTCCGGCGCATTGTTGCACATCATGCGGAGCAGCGAGTACATATTACGGTAGAGTTCCGCTTCCTGCGAATGATTCTTCCCTGTGGGCAACGGGGCACCTTCCTTCAAAGGCAATTCAAGCTTTTGCTTGCTTCGCCGTTGATAGAAAAAGTCCTTCATTTCTATACAAGGTTGTTGCTTTTTTTAATTCTTAAATATATAGGGCTGCAAGCAAACCATCGCCGGTCGCCTGCAGCCCTGTCACATATTGCTTTTCGCCTTACAGATTGGCGATAATCGCTGCGCCAAACTGTGAGGTCTTCAGTTCTTTGGCACCCTCCATGCCGCGGGCCAGGTCATAGGTTACGGTTTTTTGCAGGATCGTTTTGCCGAGCGCCGCTTCAATCAGCTGCGCCGCTTCATTCCAGCCCAGGTATTGCAGCATCATCACGCCGGACAGGATCACCGACCCGGGATTCATCTTGTCCATGCCAGCATACTTCGGCGCATTGCCGTGCGTCGCCTCGAAGATAGCCGCTGCATCGCCGATATTGGCCCCCGGCGCCATACCCAGGCCACCGACCTGGGCCGCCATCGCATCCGACAGGTAGTCGCCGTTCAGGTTGGGGCAGACCAGCACTTCATACTCGCGCGGCCGCAGCAATATCTGCTGAAACATGTTGTCGGCAATCCGGTCGTTGATCAGGATTTTGCCGTCTGCCGAAGCGCCCTGCGCCACTTCCTCTTCGGTCACCGTCAGCGAGGCGAATTCTTTTTTCGCCAGTTCATAGCACCAGGTTTTGAAAGCGCCTTCGGTGTACTTCATGATATTGCCCTTGTGTACGATCGTCACCGTCTTGCGCCCCTGCGCTACTGCGTATTGCATCGCCCGCCGCATGATCCGCTCGGTCCCGGCCCGGCTGATGAACTTGATGCCAATGCCCGACTCCTCCGGCAGATGGCAACCCATCTCGCCATTGAGAAAGGTGCGGACCTGCTCCGCTTTTTCTGTTTTGGCCGCCCACTCGATCCCCGAATAATTATCTTCGATGTTCTCGCGGAAGATCACGGCGTTGACCCATTCCGGATGCACGACCGGACTGGGCGTGCCCGGCACCCATTTGACCGGCCGGATGCAGGCGTACAAGTCGAGTTCCTGCCGCAGCGTCACGTTGATGCTGCGAAACCCGCCGCCAATCGGCGTGCCGAGCGGGCCTTTGATCGCCACCACATGTTCGCGGATCGCCGCCAGCGTTTTTTGCGGCAGCCACTCGCCAGTCAGTCGGTGCGCTTTTTCCGCCGCCAGAATCTCCAGCCATTCGATGCGTCGCTTGCCCGCATATGCTTTAGCAACGCCGGCATCCATCACCTTTTGCGCCGCCGCCCAGATATCCGGGCCGGTGCCGTCGCCTTCGATATAGCAGATGATCGGTTGGTCCGGCACTGTCAGTTTGCCGTTCTGCAAGGTTATTTTTTCACCCATTGTTTATCCCTCCGCCAATTCAAATCTCTAGGCCAGCCCCAGCAATTTCGCCGGGTAATATTTTGTCATCATGTCCAGCGTCTGTTTCGGCACGCCGGCGTCGAGCAGGAACCGCAGATATTCGCCGAGAGCGGCGCTCCACATCGGATTTTCCGTCTGGCCGCCGTCGGTGGCGATAATTGTCGTGTCGTAGCCGACTTTGTCAATCGCCAGCAGGTTGATCTTGAAATTGGTCTGGTATTTGCCGGCGACATTGCGGGCGTAGCAACGTTCGAAAAACACACCGTACTGCGACAACGATTTTTGATCGTCGATCGGCATGTTGACGGTAGTCCATTCCGGGTGGTTGACGATGATTTTTGGGATGCCCTGCTTTTTCGCCTCTTCCACTACGACCCGGCAGTCATAGGCTGACAGGTGGCCGGTGCCCAGAATGACGTCGGACTTGGCCATCAACTTGAAAATCTCCACCAGAGCCGGCACGACCTGCCCGTCGACCACGGCCTCCATGCCACCGCTTTTCCCCTGATGCCGCATGTCGTTCGCCGAATAAGACGTCGGCAGCCAGATCACCTTGGCGCCCATCCGCAGGGCGATGCTGACCGCTTCCTTGTTGAAGCCGCCCACCGGCGGGTTCAGCGTGAGACCGCCAAACACCCGCACGCCCGGCACTGCCTCTTCGGCCACGCTGGCCCGGTCCATCGTCGGCACCACATGCGATTTGATCACGATGGCGGCGGCGCCGACCCGTTTGGCTTCCCTGGCCAGGGCGATGTCGCTGAGCCGGCGGACCCGAACGTCCGGGTTCGTATGGATATGCGTGTCAATGATCCCCTTCAGCAAGTCGTCATTATCTCCGGCATGCGCCACCGGCATCAGGCTCTGCGGCAACAGTCTGACCGAACCGACCAGCGCGCCGGCGGCAACCACGTTCTTCAAAAACTCTCTGCGTTCCATTTCGCACCCCCTGCTTTATTTGTACAACAGTAGCAACATGGTAACGATACAGGCGATAATCATGCCGGGCGCATTGCGCTTGGCGGCTTCCATCGGGGATACGCCAGCAATCGTGGCGCAGATGATCATGCCGCCAGCCACCGGCGACATCGAACGACCGAGTGCGCCGCCAATCGCAGCCATACTGCCCATGTCGATCGTGCTCATGCCAAACTTAACCGCATCCGGCGTCACCGCCTTGTTGAAGGCAACCGCCGCCGCATCGCCGGAACCGCTGAGCACCGCCAGCAGGAACGGGCCAAACGCCGAACTGATCTTGGCAATCGCGGGATTACTGATCATGTAGGAGGTCAGCGCGCCGATCAGGCCGATTGCGTTCATGCCGCCGACAAAGACCAGCGCGCAGATGATGATGCCGAAAATATGGCCGAACGAGTCACCGACCCCGTGCCAAAACTCCTTGGAAATTTTGGTTGGGCTGACGCGGGTCACGGCAAAGGCGCAAAACACGCCGATGATCATCGCATGCGAGATGCCGAGCGGCTTGAACGCAGGCACGATGTTCATGCTACCGAGCAAAAGCAACACCAGCGGGACGATCGGTACCATCGCACGCAGATAATCGACCTTGAAATCGGTGGTCGTGTCAATGATCTTGTCGGCAGCCGGCTGGCAGTTCTTGTTTTCCTTGCGTATATAGGCCAGCGCCAGCAGGCTGAACGCGCCGATAATGCCCGACATCAATAGCGGCACAAAATGGTTGGCCACCACCTCCATCGGTGAAGCCTTGGCCACGTTGGAAACGATTGCGATCTGGGCATAACCGGGGTTGAACATCGCACCGTAAGTGCCGGCGTACACGCTGGCGGCGGCTATCGCCGGATGGATGCCGGCTGCCATCAAAAGCGGAATGATGATAGTGCCGACCGCGGCCGAACAGCCGGCCGAGCTGGTGATCGATGTGTTGATGAAAAAGGTGGCCAGCGTCGCGCAGGGAATCAGCAATGGTCCGACACGCTTCAATCCTTTGGCCAACCATTGGATCAGATGTTTGTCACACTCGGTCAGTTTCATGACCATGGCAAAACCCATGACGCTGATGATCGACTCGAACAGGCGATTTTCCTGCATGGCATGCGAAAATGCTTTGAACCCCGCCATCGGGTCGCCGGCCAACAGCGCCATCAACATGCCGGAACAAAAGAGTACCAACCGATTTTCATACTGCTTCACCATCAGGTAAATAGTTGCCAGAACTACGATACCGCCGATTGCCACCATCATTGCCCGCTCACTCCTCCAGCTTGATTTTCCACAGGGAATTATTGCGCGAATTTTCTTGTGTTTTTCTGATTTGATTATATAATTGGGCTTGACCATACTCAAATACTTATTGTTTTATATTCCCCATAGATTTTTTCAATATAGGAAGGTGCACGATTGTGACTGAACGCGAACTGATTTATGTGAAGACCATCGCCGACGAACGCAGCATTTCCCGCGCCGCCAAAAAACTGTTCATGACCCAGCCGTCGCTGAGCAGCTGCGTGCAAAAAATTGAGGCATCGCTGGGAACCCGCCTGTTCCAGCGGACCACGACCGGGCTGGTGCTAACTTTTGCCGGTGAGCGCTATTACCAGATCGCCAAGGATATTCTGAAAATATACAGTGATTTCGAAATTGAAGTCAGCGACATCAATAACCTGAAAAAAGGCCGGATCACCTTCGGCATCACCGTCTATCTGGCCACCTACATCCTGCCGGTCATCTTGCCGGAATTCAAACAACTCTGCCCCAACATCGAAGTGTCGATCGTGGAAAAAAACTCGACCGAACTGGCAAAATCGCTGACGACCGGCGAAATCGACTTTGCCCTGATGCATGCGCTGCCGTTCGAGGAAAGTGCGCTGCAGGCCAGCACGACGCTGTATCCGCTGTCACGGGACCCGCTGGTTTTAGCAACAAAAAAAGGCCATCCGCTTGGACGCACTGCCGTCCAAAGACCCGGAATGACCTATCCTCATATTGACTTGTCCCTGTTCGCGAGCGAGCCGTTTGTTTTGGTCAACAAGGAGCAGAAAATCCGTCAGGTGGCCGATCTGGTGCTGCACAAGGCACAAATCAGCCCGCCGGTCATCCTGACGACCAAGAGTTTCGAAACGACCCGGCGGCTGGCCTGCGCCGGCATCGGCGCGACCTTTGTGCCGCTGCAGTACCTGAACATATTCCCCGGCAGCTATCCGTGCGACTACTACTTTGTCGACGACAGCCTGAACGCTTGGTGGACCCGCTGCGTCGCAGTGCAGAAAAACGCCTATGTCTCCCGGGCCGCCAAGCTGTTTCTGCGCATCGTCAGCGAAAAGTACGGCGACCATCTACTGGATCTAGATTAGCGCCTTGACTATGTCGGCTTTTTTTTCGCCAGTTTTTCCACGATCTCGACATCTGCCGGACAGAAATTATACTCTTTCAGCTGCTCCGGCGATACCCAGTTGATCTGCTCATGAACGACCGTGGTCAGCGTCCCGCCGACGATCTCCGCACTAAAGAATGTAAATTCCAGATCGCTGCCCGCATGTGGAAAACTGGTCTTGGCGACCTCGCCGCACACCTTGATGTCGACGCCCAGCTCTTCCTGGCATTCGCGAATGATGCACTGCTCCAGCGTCTCGCCCTCTTCGGCCTTGCCGCCGGGAAACTCCCAGAGCAGCGGCAACGCATCGTCATACGCCCGCTGACAGATCAAATATTTGCCGTCCTGATAAAAAATTGCCGCCGTGACCTGAATAATCAAAATCGATCACCACCCAAATTAATCAAGAAAAAACAGCTTCATATTGCACCATAAAGTTTATCGAGTTCCTGTAGCAAATAATAACAATTTTACTACAGATTTATAATGCAGTTTATTTTTTATTGGTTTCGACGCGGCGACGTAGAATCCCCTTTGTAAACTCAAGATTGCTGCGACATTTTATTTTCCGGGGTCAACCGATGAATCGCCGACCAACTGCACCCACACCTTCGTGGTCCTTGGACCGTCAAACTCGCAAAAGTAGACCCCCTGCCATGTGCCCAAGCACAACTTTCCATCTGCAATAGGAACCGTCAGGGAGCAGCCGACCAGGCTGCTTTTTACATGCGCCGGCGAATTGCCCTCGCCATGGCGATATGGCAAATCCGGCACCATCTGTTTCAATGCCGCCAACATATCCGTCACCACATCGGGATCGGCGTTTTCGTTGATCGTTACCCCAGCTGTGGTATGCGGCACAAAAATCTGGCACAGGCCGTTTTGTAATGTGCCTGCGACCACGACCCTGCGCACTTGCCCGGTAATGTCGATAAATCCCTCCGCGGGGGTGCTCAGGGAAAGTTGTTCCATGCTGTCACCTCGGTTACGCATTGTTTCATTGGCTTCCCGTCAAACTATTCGTCAATTCCGCCGACCACGATCCTGCCGACCACATCACCATGATCATTGAGAATCAGCGGCGGATACCATTCACGCATTTGGTCCGCCTCGGCGTCAGAAAGCCAGCCATTTTTGCACAAAACTTCCGTACACAGTTGTGGCAACACGCGTAGCGCCCCGTCCCTGACCTTGCAGGCAAACCCTGCTCCGGTATCGCCGTTGCCAATGCAGAACGTCGCCTCAGCGCCCAACTTGGCCACCAAACGACCGCCAGTCAGACGCATCAGGTTGGTCTCATAGCGGCCTGCACCGCCGACATATTCGGGATGGCGGATCATTGCAGACATCACCGTCTGCGCCGGTTCGATCCAGTCTCCCCAATACGCGGGTTCCGGCCGGGCCAGGTTGGCATAGGCCAGCGCCATCGAACGCAGCGGCACATAAAAGGTCGGCACGCCGCAACCGTCTACCCCCTCACCAAGCTCTTCCGTCCGCAATCCGGCAGCGCGGGCAACCGCGCGGCGCATTTCCGCCTGCAGCGGGTGCGTCGCTTCCTTATAGCCGGTGAGCGGGTAACCCCGCAAAAGCGCCAGCCCCAACATACCGGCATGCTTGCCGGAACAATCGTTATGCAGATTGGCGTAGTTTTCGCCATCACGAAACATCTGCCGCGAAATCTCCTCGTCCAGAGGCCGGGCCACGCCGCAGTCGAGCTGCTCTGCCGTCAGCTGCTGCTTTTGCAGGATTCCCTGCACGCATTCCACATGAAACCGCGCCCCGCTATGGGACGAAGCCATCACGGCAATCTCCTCGCCGGTGAGGCCAAACCGTCCGGCGCCGCCCGCTGACAGAAACGGCAGGAGTTGAAACGGTTTCGCGCCAGAACGCCAGTAAACCGGTGCTGCGTCAGCCCCAGTTCGCCACCGAACTTGCGCCTGCCTGTCCACGATCACCGCATCGACCTGGTGCACACTTTCCGGGAAATCGCCCCGGCAAAACTCAACAACCGCCATCGCTCCGTCTCCTCTCCCCATTCATCCGCAGCAGGCTAATTCGCGATCTTCAGCGCAGGGCGAAGAGCGTTCCAGTTTAGGTACACGTCGATTCTATCCCCGACATTCGTCTGCAAATTGCGGTAAAAAAACTGATAATCATAAATATGATATTCGCCAGGCTTGAACAGATCCAATCCCGGCGGGTATGCCGCCGCATCGATGTCCGTCACCTTGACGGTCCCCCGTGTTGGGTCCAGATACGCCCCGGTCAGGTTGGGAATCTCTTTTTAATGCGACCGTCATAGCCGGTAAAAACCGCCCCTTGGTTCAGCGATTTGCCTGCTTGCTCCCCCGTCGTTTTCCAGTTCAACGGATTGATCCCCAGCGTTTTGACAGGCACGCTAAGCGACGATGCCAGCTCCGGCGCTTCCGTGTTGAAAGAAACAATCACGCCGATATCATATTCGCCCCGCGCCATCCGCAAATGCGGATACTGGGCGATTTCCTCCGCCGTCACCCGCCAGCCGATCGCATACGCCGCTACCAGTCTTGCCTGCAGCGCCGGGCCCTGGAACTTGTCTTTCATCAGCCGTACAATCATGTCGGCCCCCTGGCTGAATCCCGCCAGAATGATCGGGCGACTCGGATTGGCGTGTTTCAGATAGTGCTCGAAGGCAGTTTTTACATCCTGGTAGGCCACTGCAAAGTAGGGGGCCGCCGCTCCGGCATCCAGCCGGTAAACATTCAGTCCCGCCTGTCGGTAATAGGGTGCATAGAAATTCGCCTTGGCATCATAAATCCCTTTTTCCATGTTGATGGCGCCAAGAAAGCTTCGCCGCAATTCGGGAACATCAAGAGGCAGGTTACACTGCGCAGCCGTGCCCATGAATGTGGTCGGTCCGACAAAAAAGACATCCACGACCTGGATCGGGCCAGACGCGTTTCCATAGTAGGCCCAATTGCTTTGGTCGCCGTAGTCTACAGCAGCGGCATTAGCCGTGCCCAGAATGAGCAATGCCAAAAGACAACTCCCGAGAACGAGCCAACTTTTTGCTTTCCTGCTCATAAAACAACCTCCGTTACGTCGGTGTTTTCGTTGATCGTCACCCCGTCCATGGCAAGAGGCGAGAGTCCGCCTCTGCAGCAATCTTTCAGCTCTTGGACTGGGTCAAAAACTCCATGCCTTTTTGCGTAATCCGGTATTTCTGTTGCGGACTATAAGGTTTATCCGGGATCGTCCTCTCCAGTAACGCTTCTTCTAATAGATGATCCAGATAGTTTCGCTGGAAGGTTTCCCGATGCCTGATCCCAGATACTACTTGAATTTCACCGCTTTTGAGCGGTTGAGTCTGGCAAGCGCTTAACACTCGAATAATCCATGGGTCAACTTGTCCGGTAACTTGTCCGGCAACTTGTCCGGTGACTTGTCCGGCCTTGCGCCTGATCCGCACCGTAAAGCCGTCTGATAACTCAAACTCCGGTTCCGGCAGACCTGCTTCCCTGCACTTTTGGATCATATCACGGATACCGGTTCCCATGCGCTCAATGTAGCGTGTCAAATACATCGGCTCCACCAATAATGGATTGGCAGGCATCGAACCATGCGGCTGCCGCAACTTCTCCAATGTTAGCGGCGGAGGCAACGTCCCCGGATTCCATATTTCCAGGCGGTCAGCGAACAGCATCACCTGCACGCTGCCGTTACTGGTATAGTCGCGATGAGCCACCGCGTTGACAATCGCTTCGGTCACAACTTCCCGGGGAATTTCGTACTCGACCGGCACCTGCGATCCCGCTTGTCGGGTCCCCACCCAAAGATTGATTTTTGACAGCACAAAATCCACGGCCTGGTCTACCAAATCAAAGACGGTTCCCTTATATACCTGATAGGAGGGAATCGGTTTGGCGACTTCGATGCCATGGAAATGAGCGCATTTCACTTCCGAAGTAATCAGAAACCGCTGCGGCTGCCTGCCGAACAACAAACGAAGAATAGACGGCGACAATCAGTTCTGTCGGGCTGGCAAAGCGGCGGCGCACCAGCTGGCTTTCCGCCTGCCTGATCAGTTCCTGCATCTTGGGATGACGGCTGTCGTCGCTCCCTTTGACAAAAATCAACCGATGTTTGTTCAATCGGGACGCCTGCTCAAATTCCCGGTGCGTCGGCGACAGTCCCGCTGTATCCGCCACCCCGTATTCGTTGCCGAACAATCCAATAAAAACGTCACAACGTTCGACTTCGCCTAAATACAGATCATCCGCCCGGCGGTCAGCAGCCGGAACATCTTCAAATAGGAATACATCAAAAACCCGACGCATGAGCGCGTCGCCCCGCAGATAATCGCGCAGAACCAGCCTTTCTTCCGCAAATTCTCTCTGTACGCTGCTGATAAAAATATGCATTCGCCTTACACCCGCCTTGTTTTCCCGGACAACAATCCCTGTATCATTTTTGCCTCGGACCGTTGTTTTTATTTTTTCACCGGTTTTCCCAACGGCAGATTCACCGAAATGATCTCCCCCGTTTGAAACAACAGCTTGTCCAACGCTTTTTCCGTGATCTCCCGGCTGTTGATGACAAAAACAGCCACCAGCCGATCCTCAATGGAAATGACAGCGTTGTCGTCCACCGACTTGCCGGTAAAACGCCCCTGTTTGAGAAATCCGCCATTCACTAGATCCAAAATCTTGATGTCGAGACCGATGTTCGCATTTTTGGAAGAACGAAACAGCCCCATACTACCGCTTTCCTTTGCGCTGACTAGTTCCGCCAGCAGCGCATAATCAGCGCCGGATTCACCAAGTACCGCAAACAATGATTTTTCGTCGGCGCCTTTTTCCAGGTCCAGTGCTTTTAGTTGCGACTCAAACTTTGTTCCGACAACCAAGTCGTAAATACCGGCAACCTTGCCGTCCAGGAAAGCCCGGATTCGCTCGTTGATCCAGGCCTTTCCTTCTTCCCCTTTGGTCGCGCGGTCAACGAACGCCACCACCACCGAGGCGCGCGTCCGCTCTGCAGCCTGGGCAACCACCGAACCCGACATCCCAAGTAAGAATAGGACGCCAAGCAGGATGCTCGCAATTCTTTTCATAATAGGTTACGGCAGCCGGGCAGCGATGACCGAGTTCATTTTGTCCAGCGTATTATCCATCGCCTTGATCGCCACCGATTTGTTGCCAATACCGCCGATTGCGCTGCTGTCCTTGGCCAGTTCGGTAAATTTGCCATTATACAGATACACGTTTTTCTTGACATCAATGATCTTGATCGGCATGACCGACGTCATCTCAATCCCATAGGTAAAATAGGTCCTTTTTTCTTTGCGAACGAACGGCTGCAATTCTGCGTACAAGATGTAGTCGACATCTTCCCCCTGAACAATATTGACAATATCCGCTCTCTCGGCGGTGGAGATATCGACGATACCGGCTTTATTCAAGAGTTCAACATATTTGGTTCCGGTCACCACTTCATATTTGGGCTTCAACACCTTGTCGAAGTTGTCATTGATCATCGCATTCAGTTCTGCATCATACGTCGTCTTGGCATTGTTGACAAACATCAGGGCCACTTTCTTTTTGGGAGCAGTATCTGCAGCTCCGGGCGCGACTGTGTCAAACTTGACTTCCGCTGAGGCAACCGCACCGAGCAAAGAAAAACAAAATACCGTGACCAGGATTTTTGACAGGATTCTTTTCAACATGAAACCGCCTTCTTTCTTGTTATTTATCTTGATTTGCCTTACTCAGGATTATAGCCACTTGATGATCTTGCAGATGGAACTCAGTTGAGTCGGTTACAATTTGTAACCGACTGATATTTCAATGCTTCTATTAACACGGCTAATTACATTTTAAATTTATTCGCCACGTTTGTATAAATAGCAAACCCCTTTATTTTACTGGCCGGAGAGGATCGCAGCCAGTTTTCTTATTCACTTTCTATTTACCAAAGTATCTTATTTAGCTACTTTTCGGTTTATAGCGCCTTCTTTAACTATCCTATTACTACTTTCTCCAACTCAATTGTTGCGACAGTGTCGCAACAATGTTCGGGTCAGGATATTGCTCGGCAAAAGCGATCATCCTTGCTAATGCCCCTGTTGTATAACCAGGGCCAAACTCCGCCGTCAATTCTTGCGACAGCGTCGCAACAATCTTTTTTCCATAGGCAGCTCGTTTGTCGCCCAAAACTTCGCGCTTGATCCGTTCCCCAATATGCCAATACAAGGCAACCATGCTGACGTTAATCGCCTGGGCCGCCTGCCTGCGGGCGGATTGTTCCAAAGAGCGGATATCTGAGAACAGAGAATCGACCGCAAGTTGTTTTTCACTCATTCTTCATCCTCCGCGTCCTCATCGCCGGAGGCTCGCAGATAAAACCTGCTTGGTCCGGCTTTTGTGTTTTTCATTCTTTACTTCGCGTGTATGTTCAGTTCGATCTCGATCCTTGCTTGTCCAACGTGGTTGCCACGCCTACCAAACGGTTTTGCATGCCGAAGAGCAAGTGTTATCAATGGAGCTCTTTCCACTGTTATGCGCTTACAGCAATCCTTCTTGCCCACTGGTATTCACTTTGTAGCAAACACGAAATTGCAGTTGCCGAATACTCTGCTTCTTTTGCAGCCATTTCTTTCAAATTTCGCATTTTATTGCTAATTTCACCTTGTAGCACAGCACTGGCGGCATCTCTGTGTTTGAATTTATTGTCAATTTCATTAATTAGTCGCTTGCATCTTTGCCAAGTCGTGATTCTACCCTCAATTAAATCCGGAAAATCAAGATACAATATATGGCGAGTCAGCTCTGCTCTGTCGTATTCAAAACTTCCTTTTATTGCAGTAGGAAAAGGGACTCCAGCTTCATCAAAAGCGATTAAGCTCACATCTTCATAACACGTTGGATCTAATAAGTAGTATAGTTCGCAAGATAATGCTTCGGACGGCCCATAAGCAATCCGACTGCCACTGTAAAGTGGAAAGAAGTCTTTCTTCCCTCTGCAGACTCCAGTATCATCGCGTTTTCCGCGGTTGCAAATTTCCCCGGATATACGATAATTTCGCCAATCAAAAGCCAACCACCAATATCCTTCATCGCTATTGCACGATTCAACCGGATGTGAAAAGTTTTTAACATTATTCTTGGGTCTAAAATGATCGACATCAAAATATGATGGGCCCCTTTTTGCTTCAGAATACCAGCACTTACCGCCAGATAATGCTAATAGATCATCTTTCAACTCGCTCCAATAGCTACTGTTATTATTAATTATTGCTGTTCTTTCTTCTTTAGTCCCCGCAGCTATTAACAGAGAGGTAGGTATTCCTTCAAAAGCTGCGTTGCCCAGATGCGAAACTGTACGCCGCGCAGTGACTTCACACGATAGCCGACAGAAATGATTACATCCAGGTTGTAGTATTTCATTCGATATTTTTTACCGTCTGTGGCAGTTGTCAAGTATTCCTTGACAACTGCCAGTTCGACCAATTCGCCTTCGGCGAAGATATTTCGAATATGGAGACTGATATTTTGCTTCGTCGATTGGAACAACGCCGTCATCTGGGCTTGCGTCAACCATACGGTATCCTGCTCAAGACGCACTTCCACTTGAGAACGCCCGTCTTCTGTCTGGTACAGGAGAAATTCGCTGCTGCCGGCAACTTCCGTCAACATTTTATCTGACATTCTTCATGCTCCTCTAGCAAAACTCCGAAAGCACTCGGCAAGTTCCCTACTCTTCCAGGGTTTGGCGGATCAGTTGCAGTTCCTCGCGTCGCTTGGGGTCAGTTGCCGGATACTGCATTTTCATTTGCTTCATCGTATCCACGATGATCTGCGACAGGATCAGGTGGGCATTCTCTTTTTTATCGGCTGGCACGATATACCACGGATTTTCCTTGGTACTGGTAGCCTCCAGGCATTCCGCAAAAGCGGCCTGATAGTCGTCCCAGTATTTGCGTTCCTCGATATCAGCCGCGCTGAATTTCCAGTTCTTTTCCGGGGCGTCGATCCGCGCCAAAAAACGCTTGCGCTGTTCTTCTTTGGACAGGTGCAGGAAAAACTTGACGATCCGCGTCCCGTTGCGGTGCAGGTGCTTTTCAAAGTCGCAAATGGATTCATAGCGTTGTTTCCAGATTTTCTTTTTATCCAGGCATTCTGCCGGCAACTGCTGCTTCGTGAGGATCTCCGGATGTACGCGAACGACCAGCACTTCTTCATAGTAAGATCGGTTGAACAAACCGATGCGGCCCCGTTCCGGCAACCGGCAGGTCGTGCGCCAGAGAAAGTCATGCTCCAGCTCAAGCGGACTGGGGTTTTTGAAGCTAAATACCTGGCAGCCTTGCGGATTGACGCCAGACATCACATGCCGAATCGCGCCGTCTTTGCCGGCTGCATCCATGCCCTGAAAAACGAGCAGCAGCGAATAACAATTGTGTGCGCCCATCAACTGTTCCAGCTTGCTCAGTTCATGAACATGCTTGGACAAAATGCTCTGGTACTCTTCTTTCGTTTCATAATATGGGTCTACCGTAGTCGGCCATTTTTTCAGCTTCACCTTTGCGTTTTCGCCGACACGATAATCCTTGATTTTAATTATCACAGCAACACCCCCTTTTCTTATGTATTTCCTATTCCTTGCCAAATCCCTGCTGGCTGCCAAACATTCTTATGCAGGGTTTCCCCTCGCTCTCCCGAATACTCTCTGCATAACCCCAATAACAAAGGAGGAGGCTTTTCGATGAAAAAAATGGTGCTTCGCCTCACGTTACTGGTATTTCTATTTGCAACCGGAGTTTGCTTCGCCGCAGAAAGTATGCCCAATCTGATCGGGACCTGGGCCGTAAAATCCGAAGCCGGGTTGCTCACCAAAGGAGGCCCGCCCGGTGACTGGACACATCACAAGGAAGCCCTCAGCAGCCTGACCGCCGAGCTCGTCGTCACCAAGCAACAGGGCCGCGTCTTCTACGCCACCTTCACCTCCAAACTGGCGACGGAAAACATGGCCGGCGTCATCGGCTGGGACAACAAAACCCTCTATCTGGTTGATATGGACGGCTTCACCGATGCCACCATCGTCAGTCCTGACAAGATCACCTGCATTTACCGGCATGTCGGCGACAAAGACGCCGTCGTGGCCGCTGGAGTCTGGACGCGGGTAAAAAACTAACGACTGCTAATTTACGCGTAAAAGCGGAGAATAGATGATCTATTCTCCGCTTTTTTATATACCCACTTTTTATTGCCTTCGTCGGTGCGGATGATCGCGACGAGCGCTGCGCCTTGCAGTGCGCCGAGACTGGCGCCGACATCGTACAGGTCCTGGTCGCTGGTGGACGGTTTCACGTTGGAGAACCGCAGCGTCTTGTACTGGGCCGCGCCGCTGGCGCTGGTCCCATTGGCGACCTTGATGCCGATCCGGGATTTCTGGGGCGTTTTCACAACTGCCATGAGGGTCCCTCCTTTCGAAGCGCATCGCGCTTCTGTTTATCTATGAAAAACGGGCTATGCCCGAGTTTCCGCAAAATAAATGGGACACGTTAAAATATAACGTGTCCCCGTGCACTGGGGATGGTAGTGCGTATGGCGACCGCAAGGTAATTAGTCCTGCGGAGATGCCCGGTATTACTCGCCCCATCCCCATAGAGTTTATTCAGTTTTCACGTTTTTATTATACACCCATTTAACCGTTCGCGAACGCCTCGGACAATATATTTTGAACTTTTTCGCGTATTCCTCCTCCACCACCGCGATCGATTTTTGCATCTCGTCGGGGATTCCGGCAGAAGTCTCGTTATTGGAGTTGAATTTTTGCCATACTTTCTGCGCACCCTGTTTGACCGGTTTTTTTCAGATACATTTGTCAAAACAAATCAAACCGCACAGCGGGGTTTGGATTGGATTGGATTGGATTGGATTGGATTGGATTGGATTACGGGGACATCTGCTATCCATTGCTGGCAATTGATTTCCGTCTGCGTTTTCCGGCGCAGGATATTTGCGTTGCTTCACATAGGAAAATAATCCGGTGCGGGCAAACTAGCCGCCGGGCATAAAAAACCGCGTTCCCACGCAAAAGGAACGCGGTTTCTCTTATTATCGGTTAAATGACCCGCCAGTCTTTGGACAACAAATCCGTATGCGTGGCATTCCACGGCATGCATTTGTTGGGCGGCAGGCAACGCATGATGAACTGATTTATCTCGATCTTTGCGCCTTCTTTAAATGCCGTCGACAGGTAATCGCCGGCAATTACTTTTTCTGTCGACGGGTGAATTAAAAAGATAAACTCGCCCAGGTTTTGCCAGCCTACCCGCTGGAGCCGCTTGCCATCTTCCAGCTTTGTCAGCGCCACATCAAAACCAAACCGTTCTTCGACCACACTGCCCATTCCTGTGTTGCCTCCCTATCTCTTGGTTATTCAGGCTTTTTTCGAATAGCCTGAATATTACATTCTACGGGGAAGGGAGGGAATCCTGCTTTACTTTTTGCTGTCGATGTAACTGATTGCACTAAGTACCGCGACCAGTCCTTCGCCGGTCGCCCGGGCTATTTGCCATGGTTTGCCGGTGCAGTCGCCGGCTGCATATACGCCGGGGACATTGGTCGCTTGCTCACGGTTCACTTTGACAAACGGTCCGTCCATTTCCAGCTCCGGCATCAGTGTTTCCGCCGGATCGGACTGACGCAGGATAAAAATTCCGTCCATTTTCAGCTCGCTTGCATCAGTCGCCAGGCCAGTCACTTCGTCTGTGCCCAGCACCGCCTGCGGCCGCGCTTTTATCACCTGAACGCTGGCATGTTTGGGCTGGAACTCGGTCTTGTATTGGGGGAGGAAATAGACTACCGGGCAAATTTCACCGAGAAAATCGGCTTCGTGCTCGCCCTCCTCGGTGTAGGCAATGACCGCCACCGATTTGCCGCGGTACAGCATGCCATCGCAGGTGGCGCAGTAGCTGACGCCCTTGCCGACGAGGTCTTTTTCGCCGGCCAGCATCGCTGCATTGCTCACACCAATTGCCAGCACCAACGCCTTGGCCTCGAAGGTGTCACTGGGCGTCAGCAGGGTAAAGGTGTCGCCGGGATAAATATTAGTCACTTTTTCCCGGATCAGTGTCGGCCCGGCCGACAGGGTGTGGTCAGCCATCTGTTTCATCAGGTCTTTGCCGGCAGTCATCGGCAGTCCCGGATAATTGTTGATCGCATGCGCTTTTTGCAGCTTGGGGCTGAAATCCATGTGTTCGAACAGCGCCACCGATTTGTTGCGGACACGGGCGGTGAGAGCCGCCGACAATCCGGCCGGGCCGGCGCCGATAATCGCGATATCAAAGGGTTTATCAGACATAGTGTTTCACTCCTCAGCCCAGATCCTGGGCTTTTTTTAGTCTTTTGCTTTCAGTGATGCCAGGATTTCTTCCATGACCGAGACAAAGGCCCCGTTCATTTTTTCCATCGAGCCTTCCACCGGATCGACCCGGTTATAGCGGGCGGTGGCTCGCAGAATCATTTCCGCCGATGCGACGGAGTATGCCCGAAACTCCAAAGCAAAAAACTCCATCAAATTTTGGTCCTGCTTATTGCGAAACCGGCCCCATTCGGTCAATTTGACGGAAATCCGCACATCGGCGCTGGGGTTGTCAATCGCAACCCAGCCCTGATTTTTCGCTGCCACGAGTGACATTTCGCCCAGCCGCTGCCGCAGGAACGGGTCGCTGGGATCATAGAACGAGTCCCCCACCGGCCGGATACTGATCGAGACTTCGTTGCCGATCGATTTAAACCCGCCATAGTTAATGCCCGGTTTGCGAAACACTTCGACCAGCCGGGTCGGCTCCGGCGCCGCCAGTGCTGTGCCTGTGCATACGGTCAGAAACAAAGCCGTCAATATACCTGCCCACATCTTTTTCATGTCGTTCCCCCTGTTCTGCTTACCTATTACTATTTGACTGGCGAAACCAAAAATCCTGTCTTAAAGAAAAGTTCTTTTTTAGCAAAAGCAATACCAGCACCAGCCAGACTGCACCGACGAGCCGCAGCGACAGCGGCAGCTGACGGGAAAAGAAAGCGCCGCTCGACCCTGGCGGTGTGTCGGCAGCAATGCCGTATTGCGCCGCCAATTGCCGGATGTTCAGAAAATGAATCACCGGCCGGTTCGTCTGCAAAAACGCCGCCGCCAAACCATCCTGAGCCGCCAATAGCGGGTGATACCCCATGTTCAGCCCTTGCGGCAGCGGCGCGCGGTGGCCGGCTTCGCCGAACAGCACATGACTGCCACCCACATTCACCAGCACCGACGGGAGTTCGCCCGCCGCGCCCAGGTACAGGTCCAGTCGCCGGTCGATTGCGCTCCGCAGATCCGGCGCGGCAATCAGCGGTACGCCGCTGCGCCGGATCGCCGCCAGCGCCAGTTCTTTGCCTTCTGGCGTCAGGCCGCCTCCGTTGTCGCCAACTCCGCCGAGCGAGGCGGCCGCTGACCGCCAAGGCCACAGCTGGGCCTGCTGCAGCTGCCGTTCCATGTCCAGCCAGGTAAAGTCGGGGTCGGTGGCGCCCCAGGTCGAAGCACCGACCGAGGCAGTAATAACCGGTTCGGCGCCAACGGCCTGAACAGCTGCCAATACGGCGATGTTCAGCGCCGGAAACGAACCGGACAGATTGACCGCCACCCTGCAGCCCGGCCCGACGCCTGCCTGTTTCAGCCAACCGACCGCCACCGCAGCAAAGTCCGGATGCAGCGACAGCCGCTTGGCCTCCGGCGGCGCCAGCGTGGTGGTAATCAAGGTATATTCCGGGCCGCTGATCCGCGTTCCGAACACGGTCTGCGCTTTTTGCGCCAGCGCCAATGCCGCCTGTTTTTCGCTCTGGTAGAGTGTCGGCAGCGTCAGCATAAATGGTTGGCAGAGGGCCAGGAACAACACGGTCGCTGCCAGCAGCAGCCACAGCCGCCCTACCATAGCACTCCGTCGCCCAGCAGCGCGACCAGCCGGATCAGCGCCACCGCGAGAGCCGTGGCCGCCACCGTCGGTAGCAGCCCCTGCCGGTCAAAGTCACGCGACAACAAACCGGGCACGATCCAGCCGATTACGTTCAGGCCCCAGTCCCAGTGAGCCCAGCCCCGGCCAAACAGCATCACAGCCTGCCCCAACAGCATCCCGGTCAAAAGATGCATCGAAAACTGGCGGCGGCCATACAGCAGCAAATAGCGGCCCAGCAGCCGGACCACGCCCCAGCTGAGCAGCGCCACCGTCAGTGTGCCGGCCAGCCAGACCGGCTGATGGGCGAACAACGCCAGATAGCCGGCAACCACGATGCCGCCGGGTGAAAATCCGGTCGTTTCGGTAATCAATAGTGAAATCAAGATGCCGATAAATAAAAAATGCATCGGTTAGGCCACAAATCCTTTCCGGTTGCCGGCGGCAAACAGGGTAAACACTGCCGTATCTTGTCCCTGGCGATTCGTCCGCAGGAGCTGTTCTGTCACCGCCGCCAGCGATGCCTGTCCGACCGGCACGATCCGTTCAGCGGCGACGCCCAGTCGCGCCAGGCAGCGAACCGCAAACGCCGCATCGCCGGTCAGATAAAATGGCCCGTCATGCAGCCCGGCCAAAAGCGTACATAGTGTTTCAGTTCGCAGCCGCCGGTCCGCCCGGGTGTGCAGCAACACGGCGTCGGCAGTTCCATTGGTGTAACGCTGCCAGAGTATCTGCGTCGACTCGGGGTCGTTGGCAGCCAGCGCGTCGACAAACCGCAGCGAACCCGCGCCCGGCAGCGGCAATTGCCGCACGGTCAGGTTGCCGCTGTCTGGCTGTGATGCCTGCATCGCAGCCAGCGCCTGTGGGCGCGGCATCCCGGCCAGTTCACATACCAGCAGGGCGAGCGCCACATTTTCCGCTTCGACGGCAAAGGGAAACGCCGCCAGTTCCGGCGCCGACACTTGTGACGCCTCTGCCAGGCGCAGCGACCCCGAGTCGGCTATGACGCCGCCGAGCAGCGCCGCCGTCTCCGGCGTGACCACCAGTAGCCCTGCCTGTGGCGCGGTGCGCGCCAGTGACGCGGCGATCGCCGGCAGATCGGGCCCCATTACTTCTTCGTGGTCATGCCGCACATTGGTGATGACGCCGATATGCGACTGCACCAGCCGCCGCTCCGAGAACTGTTGCAGCTCCGGCTGCAGTGCCATGCACTCACAAACTAGGGCGTCAGCCTGGCAGCGGGTCGCTTCCTTTACAGTGCGGATCAATTCACGGATGTTTGGCAGACCGCGACGGGGAATCGGCCGCTCTGCGCCGTCCGGGTCGATCCAGTTGGCGGCGCTGCCGGTCACCTTGCCCAGTACCCGGTAGCCGCCCGCGCGGAGTCCGGCGGCAATAAGCCGGGTCACGCCCGACTTGCCGCGCGTGCCGTTGACATGGATGCGCAGCCGCAACCGGGCCAGATTGCGGCGGTGTTGGCAGTTTTCCCAGGCCAGCCAGCCAACCCAGCATAGCCATAACAGCAGACAGACCAAAAAGCCAGTCCGGTGGGGGCCGAGCGCCAGATTCATCGCGCCAGCCAGCCGCCGGCCGCAAGCAGTTCCGTTACGACCAGCAGATGTTGCCGTGTTCTTTCCGTCAGCGTCTGGCGGGAACTGGTCTCCACCGTAAACGCAGCAATGCCAAGATACTTGCCTGCGTACCAGGCGGAGCTCGAGCGGATCGGGTGGCCGACCAGCGAAAACTTCGCCACGTTGTCGGCAATATGAAGATTTACGACATCGACAGTATCCATCGCCAGGCCGGTACTGGCCCCATTGTCGGCAAACAGCAGCGTCTGCCCCAGCGAAGTCCGGTCGATCTTGTGAAAGGTACGCGCTTCATGCAGATCGATCAGCATTGTAATTTGGTACTGATTCATCAGGCTGATGATTTCAGCTCCCATCCGGTCGGCCGGCGTTTCATTACCGGCTGGCGGATAGACCCGATTCATGTCGCCAGCTTCCGGAAGATAACGCAGCGACTGTTGCAGTCCCGGCGCATTGACCCGGGGCGCCACCACCAGCTTGCCGCGCACCGGCCTGAAGGCGCAGACGGCCTCCGCCGCCGCCGCCCCAGCCGGTTCATTGCCGTGCACGCCGCCCAAAATCAGCGCCGTCGGTCCTGGCAACCTGGAGTCTACGATACAACCGGTCGTTTCCCAGGGCGTGCCCGCCTGCAATAATAAGGTCGAATTGGCCAATACCGCGGCTGGTTGCGCAAAAGCCAACAACATTGACAGGATTCCGCCGATCAATGCCCGTTTTCGCATCGTCATCGCTCCATTCCCTCTGTTCTGTGTCTGCTCCTGTCTCAAAGATTCGGTCCCGCCCAGTCGATTTCCTGCCCCCTCCACAAGCGCTTTTTCGCAAAGCCGTCCCAATATCGATGCGTTTTTGCATCACGTTGCAACGTTTCTTCTGTCAATTCACAAATCGCCCATTTGTAGGCTCTGGACATTCACCCACAGCCTTTTTCGATGCATTTTTGCATCGAAAAAGGCTGTGGGTGAATCGCTTTTTTTCAAAAAACGCACAGAAATAGCGTTTTAATTCGTTTTGTCATGCACTGGCACAAAAATTGCATGTCATCTGTTGTGTTTCTCCAAATCACCAACTTTATTTAGGGGTTATTTGTCGTCTGGAAGCATTTCGCAAAAAAAGATGAGGGGAGGGCTGCAATCAATAGAACACACGTTCACCAGTGAGAGAAATCAAATACCTATTGTCTGTACTTCCCGCTAACAGATTAGTTGCCCAAAGGCAATCGAACTGACCGTCATTTAAGTAACTGGCACAAGACGATCAGCGTGCACATCTGGGATCGGACAAAAGGCGAACAATAGTCAGCCAGCAGAATATCTTTTTACTGATAAGGAGTCGTTCTGCAACATAAAAGCGTATATACAAAGCATGCCCATGGATGGTCATTTTTCCGATGATGATTGGTGTGATTATTCCAAACAACGAAATTGTCGCGCGCATTTAGGGTAACAATGGATATAAATCAAGCATAACAAGCCTTGAATTTTGAAAGGAGAATTAATATGGAGTTCTTAATGTCACTTTCACAGATTATGTTAATAAATATTATACTGAGCGGGGACAATGCGATCGTTATCGCGATGGCAAGTCGCGCTCTTCCGGCAAAGCAGCAAAAAATGGCGATTTTGTGGGGAAGCGCAGGCGCTGTTGGGTTGAGAATCGTATTGACATTGTTAGCGGCTACACTTTTGAAAATGCCTTACCTTCAGTTTTTTGGCGGAATCATGCTCGTGTGGATCGCAATCAAATTGCTGCTGGAGAGTAACGAAAGTGCCGATGAAGAATCGACTCAGGGGCCCGGATCATTGTTGGCTGCAATCAAAACAATCGTCCTTGCGGATATCATCATGAGCGTTGATAATACTTTGGCCATCGCGGCAATCGCGCGCGATAACACAACGTTGCTGATTGCCGGCCTGGGCTTGAGTGTCCCGGTGATTGTTTTCGGAAGTCGAATCCTTGTTCGTTTTATGGAACGTTTTCCGGTCATTATTTACCTCGGAGCCGGTCTGATAGCTTGGACGGCAGGCGTCATGATCATCGATGATCCGCAAGTCGGGCCCTATATTATCAAATATTCCAGGCACATTCTGGCGGCATCCATTTCTGCAGGTGTTATTGCCGTGGGATATAGCCGTCGCCGCAGACAGCTGGACTGAGTCGATCAATGAGCATAATTAACCAAAAAGGGGACTGCTTATGAAAAAATTACTGGAAGGATTAGCTCAGTTCAAGCGCAAAGATTTCCTCGTGCATCGCGAACTGTTCAGTCGCTTAAAATCCAAGCAGCAACCGCACACCCTGTTCATAACCTGCTCCGATTCGCGCATCGACCCCAACCTGATCACAGGTTCCCTGCCGGGCGAACTATTCATTATCCGCAACATCGCCAACATGGTTCCACCCTACCGCAAGTCCGACGAATATTTGGCGACCACCTCGGCCATCGAATACGCCGTGCTTGCACTACAGGTCGAGAACATCATCGTCTGCGGTCATTCGAACTGCGGCGGCTGCGCGGCAGCATTGCATCAGCCAAGCCATCTGGACGAGCTGCCCCATACCAAAAAATGGGTGGAGCTGGCCCGTTCCACCAGTCAACATGTTCACAATCATCTATCCGCAACGGATGAGGATCATCAAAAACAAATGATGGAAAAATTCAACGTGATCGAACAAGTCAACCATCTGATGAATTATCCCTATATTCAGCGGTTGATCAACCTCAACAAACTGCATGTCAGCGGTTGGCACTACACTATTGAAACTGGCGAGATTTCGATTTATGACCCAAACACCGGCGACTTCGTCATTCCGCCCGAAATGAGCAGTAAGTCTCAAAATAGCTTGTCCCGATTTGTAGCGTATTACGATAAGCTGGAAAAACAACTGTCCCGGTTCGAATAACGGCCAAACAGCGAAAGGTGGTCATCCTCTTTATGGATATTTACACCTATGCAATCTTTGCCTACCTGTTGACCGCAGCCATCTCCCTGCTAACCATCGGCGTAATCCTCGTGATTAACAACATTATTGCTCGCCTGAGCAAACCGGAGGAACTGAGCTGATGCTGGATATTCTGTATCAACTGTTTCCGGGGATCACATCCCTGTTCGTTCAGGATAGCATGATCGCACTGGCCCGGATCGGCTTGATTTTGCTCGGGCTCATATTGGCCTATTTCGGCTTCACTCGGACCCTTGAACCGCTTATCATGGTGCCGATGGGCATCGGCATGTGCGCTGTCAATGCCGGTCAGCTATTCCTCAAGTCCGGCAAAATCGGTAATCTTTTTCTGGACCCGATGGTTGAACAGCCGGAGCTTCTGGTCAACATCATGCAAGTCAATTTTCTGCAGCCAGTTTACAACCTTACGTTTAGCAACGGCCTGATCGCCTGCATCGTGTTTTTCGGCATCGGCTCGATGTGCGAAGTCGGTTTTTTGCTGGCGCGCCCCTGGGCCAGCATGATTGTGGCAATCTTTGCCGAAATGGGTTCGTTTTTCACCCTGGTTGTCGGCTATAAAATGGGTCTACCGATTGGTGAGGCTGCTTCCGTAGCAATCATTGGCGGCGCCGACGGCCCAATGGTGCTATACACGTCACTAATGATGGCCCCCGATCTGTTTGTGCCGATATCGATCATCGCCTATCTCTACCTTAGTTTGACCTATGTCGGCTATCCGTATCTGATCAAACTGCTGGTTCCGCTAAAGTATCGCGGTCTGGAAGTCAATATCATCCACTCCGGCATCGGCGCCAAATCGAAATTCATTTTTTCGATTGTGTCCTGCGCTGTACTGTGCCTGTTGTTCCCTGTGGCAGCACCGCTATTGATGTCGTTCTTCCTGGGTCTGGCAATCAAGGATGCCCTTATCGAACCTTACAGCAAGCTGCTTGACGAAACTCTGCTGTATTGTGCAACTCTGTTTCTCGGCCTATTACTCGGCGTTCTGTGCGATGCGCAGACCATCATGAACCCCAAGGTCGGCATCTTGATCATTCTAGGCATGCTTGCCCTGTTGGTGTCGGCAATCGGCGGCTTGCTTGGCGGTTGGCTTATCTATCTGGTCACGAAAAATTATAATCCGGTCATCGGCATCGCCGGGGTTTCCTGTGTGCCGACCACAGCTAAACTGGCACAACATGCAGCTCATGAAGCCAATCCTTTTTCAATGATATTGCCGCTGGCGCTAGGCGCCAACATCAGCGGCGTCATCGTCACTGCCATTGCAACGGGTGTGTTCATCTCCACCTTGGGCTTGGTAAAATAACTACCATTCAAAAAAGGAGGTTCGTGGCCAAAAGGCGAAGTGACTATAAACATGGAAATACGTCGAATTACGATTTATCGGGAGGGATTTGATTGGGTATCATTGTCGAAGACTATCTGATGGTGGGTCAAAATGCAATCGTCCGCAAGATCGTGCAAAAAGTCGATTCTACCGGCAATTACAGTCCGGGACTGCAAGACCTGTTATCCACTCCCGTCTGTGTTGATATGATCATCAAGGCCACGACGGATGCGGTGAACAAATATCTGCCTGATGGATATATCACTGTTGGCCGGGCTATTGAGTATGTGCACGATTATTCTTCCCTATTGGGAATGACGGTAAACATCAAGGCTACGCTGACTGCAATTGAAGGGAAACACCTTTATTTCAACATCACCGTATGGGATGAAATGGGGGACGTTGGACATGGAACCCATGAACGTATTGTGGTCAGGCGGGACGAGGTTCTGCAAAAAGCACGCGAGCGGGCCAATTTTTTGGTGCAGCGAAATTTCTGACGCACTGACGGACCTGTTTTCTAGAGCGAAACAAACAGCAGAGGGACCTCCGATCGGAGGTCCCTCTTTTCTTTTGATCCTGTGTTTTTCAGCCGCCGACTACCGGCAGACGGAGCCGGCAATAACCATGCACTGGGCCTGGTTGGTGCCTTCATAAATCTGGGTGATCTTGGCATCTCGCATCATTTTTTCGACCGGATATTCGCGGCTGTAGCCGTATCCGCCGAAAATCTGCACTGCATTGGTGGTGACTTCCATCGCCGTATCCGAAGCAAATTTCTTGGCCATTGCCGCTTCTTTGCTATAAGGCAGGTGTTCGGATTTGTGGAAGGCAGCCCGCATGGTCAAGAGATGAGCCGCATCGGTTTCGGTGGCCATTTCGGCCAGCATGAAGCTGATCGCCTGCTGGGTGATGATCGGTTTGCCGAACTGAATGCGTTGTTTCGCATACTTAACTGCCGCATCGATCGCGCCCATGGCCAGACCGGTAGCCTGTGCAGCCACACCGATACGTCCGCCGTCCAGGGCTGTCATGGCGATTTTGAAGCCTTCGCCTTCTTTGCCCAGCAGGTTGGCTGCCGGTACGCGGCAGTTTTCAAGGATGACTTCACGTTGCACCGAAGAACGGATACCCATTTTGATTTCGGTTTTGCCGAAACTCAGTCCGGGGGTTCCTTTTTCAACAATGAAGGCGCTCATGCCCTTGAAGGGGCCGGCTTCCTTGTTAGTAGATGCAAAGATGACTTCGATCTCAGCTTCGCCGCCATTGGTGTTGAACACTTTGGTACCATTAATGACCCAAAAATCGCCGTCCTTGACCGCATTGCAGGTCGCGCCGCCGACGTCGGTCCCTGCGTTGGGCTCTGTCAGGCCGAAGGCACCCATTTTTTCGCCACTGGCCAGCGGTTTGAGAAATTTTTGTTTTTGCTCTTCCGTGCCGTATTTGAAAATCGGCCAGGAGCAGAGCGAGGTATGTACGGACAGGCCGATGCCGATACCGGCGTCGACTTTGGAGATTTCTTCCACAGCCAGGGCATAGGCAACAAAATCCATGCCAGCGCCGCCGTATTCTTCCGGATAAGGAAGCCCCATCAGGCCCAGTTTGCCCATTTCAATGTAGATATCGCGCGGGAATATTTCTTTTTCATCGCGCTCGGCTGCGCCGGGGGCGATCCGTTTCTGGGTAAATTCCTGCACTGTTTTCCGCAGGCTTTCTTGGTCTTCGGTCAATACAAAATTCATCTTGACTCAAACTCCTTTTCTTTCATCGCTAGGGCTTCTTTGGCGGCCATCGTCCGACATCGATTACCCTGCTGTACGTCTAATTTTTCACATACTCCAGCATGCCGAGACGTTTCATAATCACGGACACATGCACCCGGAGTCTCCGCCCCGCCTTAAGCGGGTGCAGTGCTCCGAGCGGCATGGTCCGAATGGGAGAGACTTTATTTTTTCACAGGAACTTCGGGTTCTTTGACTGCATCAACGGGAATATCCATGATTTTCTTGGCCATTTCAAAATAGTCTTCCCATTTGGTCAGCGCTTTGACGACCATTTTGGCACCGTCAGGCGATCCGCCGCCATGCATGCAACCGGGGATACCGCCACCGACGGTCAACCACTCGACCAGACGGGCTAGTTTGGCACGGCTTTCGCCATCAGAGCCTGCAGTGAGAGCTTCCTTGATAAATGCGCCATACTCGGCTTGCATATCCATCCAGGAAGGCATGCAACCGGTTTCGGCGATACCGCCGCTGATGTCTTGGGCCATGACTTTTGTCTGATACGGCAGGGTAGCCACCTGGGTCTTGTTGACATGGGCCAACAGTGCATCTGGTACAAACAATCCCGATTTCATCGTCTTGCCGAGCATCATCGCGCCCAGACCAACGCCAGCTGTAATTTCGTTGTTGATCGCCATTTGATTCAATGTGGCCTGGAAAGGTTTGACCGAAAGACCATTGGCGCGGGCCATACCCATTGCAGCACCGATCATGATATCGCCCTGTCCGGCTACGCAGTGGCCGATGGCTGCCCGGTAAATAGCGGCGAAGTTGCCGATGTTGCGACCGCTGTACTTAAACTCGCCGTTCATGAAGACGCGTTCGTTCGGGATGAATACGTTGTCGAAATGGATGTAAGCCTGGGTAATGTTGCCGGCGTGAGGCATATCATAGCCTTCTTCGGCGGAGCGGGTATCGCTGATGCCGCGGCATTCGACGATGGTGATGCCTTTTTCATCGCGCGGAACGGCAAACGCCACCGCAAATGCCTTGTCGACTTCGCCATAGCCGGTGCCGGGCATTGCAACGATATAATGACAGGCAGCCACGCCGCAGATCTGAATCTTGTAGCCGCTGACGATAATGCCATCAGGTTTTACTTCCTTGACGTGCAGGGTAACGTCGAGATTGGCCTGCTGGGATGCTTTCTTGGAGCGGTCGCCTTTGGCGTCGGTCAGTGCGCCGGCCAGGGCCAGGGCGTTGTCTTCACAGAACTTCATAAAGTTTTTGACCCGATCATGATATTGTGTGCCAAATTCCTTGTCACATTCAAAGGATGCATCCCACAAGGTGTTGAGTGCGGTCCAGCCGGCGCAGGTTGCGCCCTGGCAGGTACCAGTCTGGTGGTACTGGTCGCGTTTCATTTTGGCATTACCGACCTGGGCCGCGGCATCGCCCATAAAGGAGTTCCAGCGATGGATGGTTTCGCCTGAGATAGAAGATTTTACGGTGTAGATCGGGGCTCTTTCCGGATCAAAGGATGCATCATAGGAACGGGCGACCGATTTGATATGGAGTGCTGTGGCCGGATCGGTGGTGACGTCCTCGATCAGTTTGCCGAACTTGTAGATGTTGGGCCGCATTTTTTTGATACTCTCGATGTACTGTTTTCCGTTCATCATCATAGTTTTCTTATCCCCCTTTTATTTTGTGTGGCCGCGCCACAATAGTCCGTTTCGTTACGGGCAACAGTTTTCTAGTTGCCGTTCTTGGCCATAATTTCGGCCTTGATTCCCATCGGTTCGTCACGGAAAATTCGTGCATCCATCAGTTTCAAGTCGATAGCGATATGTGGCTTGAATTCCATTTGGGCAAGAATATCTTTTTCCAGATCAATTCCCGGTGCGATTTCAGTCAAGGTAAGCCCCTCTGGTCGCATTTCAAATACGGCGCGCTCGGTGACATACAGAACTTTTTGCCCTTTTTCACGGGCATATTCGCCGGAAAATGTGACATGGCCGACTTTGGGCACCAATTTTTTGGCTTTGCCTTCACTAACGATCTTTAGTTTGCCGTCTTCAACCGCTACTTCAAGTCCCGAAGCCGTCAATGTGCCGCAAAATACGACGCGCTTCGAATTTTGGGTAATGTTGACGAATCCGCCGGGGCCGGCGATACGCGGTCCAAATTTGGATACGTTGACGTTGCCGATTTCATCCAATTCAGCCATTCCCAGGCAGGCCAAATCCAATCCGCCACCGTCATAGAAATCAAACTGGCTGGGATGGTCAATAATCGCCATTGGATTGATAGCACAACCAAAGCGCAGTCCGCCGCAGGGAACGCCGCCGACCAGGCCCGGCTCCACTGTCGCAGTCAGTTGGTCAATAATACCCTCTTCCGCTGCCACAGCCGATACGCCTTCCGGCATGCCGATTCCCAGATTGATTACAGCTTCAGGAATCAGTTCCATCGCTGCCCGACGGCAGATAATTTTGCGATCATCCAGTGCAATCGGTTTGATATCGGAAAGAGGCATCCGCACATCGCCGGTCAGGGATCCATCGTATTGTCCGGGTGCGCAGCCCATGGTCTGGGGATGATTCTCCGGTTTTGCAACAACGATCGCATCGACCAGTGTTCCCGGAATTACAACATGGCGGGGGTCGATCGTACCGGTCTGGGTGATCCGTTCAACCTGGACGATGACTTTGCCGCCCGAGTTGTGGGCTGCCAGCGCCTGCACATAAAACTCAAGCTTGATGGGTTCTTTCTCGATGCTGACATTGCCAAACTCGTCGGCGGTAGTGCCGCGGATAATCGCCACATCGACAGGGAATGACTTGTACCAGAGGAATTCCTGGCCTTCGAGTTCGATCAGTTTAACCACTTCGCCGGTGGACCGCTTGTTTAGGCGGCCGCCTGTTTCGCGCGGGTCGGCAAAAGTCTTTAAGCCTACATGAGTTATAACCCCGGGTTTTTTACCGCCAATGGCCCGATACAGGTGCATCATGACGCCTTGGGGAATCGCATAAGCTTCACACTGTTCAGCGTTGATCATCTTGACCATGTCCGGTTGCAGGTTGAAATGACCGGCGATAATTTTTGTGATCAAGCCTTCCTTGCACCAGCGGTTTAGTCCCCAGTTCGATTTTCCATCATTCTGGGACGCGCCGTAAGTCAGGGTCAAATTATTGGGGCTACCGGTCTTCAGGAAACTCTCCTCTACAGCCTTGGAAATCTCTTCAGGGTGCCCCATTCCTATGAAACCGCTCACCGCGACCGTAGCTCCAGGTTTGATGAGTTTTACCGCTTCTTCCGCTGTCATTATCTTGTTTTTCAACGCGCTCCACCTCCTGATTTTTTGACCTGCCAACTGTTTCGTTCAAGAAATACTTCTGTGAAAAACCTCACGAACTTTTCCGTACCACTGCACTTATCTCTTATTGCAATATCCGTGCCAATCCTTCTATTCCGGCGTTTTCCGGCTTTGCTTCAAAATCATGAACCGTGCAACAAACGCGGCCGATGCGTATCAGCATCGGCCGCTATACAACTATTTCTTCTTGGTCTTCAATTCAAACATGCCTTATTTTCGCCATTATTTGCCCATTTCTCCGCGCGATGCACTCCTGCACCCCTCGATGCAATTGTGCATCACCCCAGCCATTCAATCGACAGGTGCTTGCGCGGTGGCGTCGGAGGGGCTTGGTCCGGCCATCCTACCGGCGTTAAACCAATCAGCGCCCATCCAGGACAGCCCAGATATTCCAGGATGGCATCCTCGACCCACAACGGCCCTGTCATCCAACAGGCCCCCAAACCGGCCTCATTAGCCAATAACAGGAAGTTCTGCATCGCCGCACTGGAACCGTATTCGCTACCCCGCTGATAGACCCGTTCTTCCGGCATCCGGGTGACCACAGCAACAACTGCCGGCGCTCCGCCAAAATCTTTGAAATAGCCGCGCACCATCGTACGCATTTTTTCATTGAACAGTTTTTGCATCCGCAAATCCAGTTTTTCAATACAGCCTTCGGCAATATTGGCCAGGTCAGCCTTGGCAGTCCCCGTCAATACATAGAACTTCCAGGGTTGTTCGTTCATTGCCGAAGGAGCCCACATCGCATCCTGAATCAGTTGCTCAAGTAACTCGCGAGGCACTGAATCCGGCTTGAATTTGCGGATAGTCCGGCGTTCCTTGATTGCCTTGATTAGTTCCATGGTTCTGGGCCTCCTCGTTGCCCCGCTTAATGCTCGTGTATGTAATACAGGGCGTCATTATCTTCAATCAGTGGAATCAATCCATTTTCACCTACAACAAAAGTATTCTCCAGTCCCACCGCGCCATCGGGAAAAACAAACTTCGGTTCAATCGCAATGACCATGTTTGCCTGCAGCACCATTGTACTCTTCGGTCCCAATACCGGGAGTTCGTCGATTTCGACACCAAGGCCGTGACCGATAAAGGGAACCCGGCGGGACATGCCCATAAAATGTTCACACAGGCCATTGGTCCGAACCAATTGCCGAGCCAAAGTCCACAGTTCACTGCAAATGACTCCGGCTTTTGCTTCCTTTTGGATCAAATGCTGAATCGCCACCGCGGTTTCGTAAGCATGCTCCATATGGCTCGGCAGGCTGCCGATACAGTAAGTCCGGGTCATGTCCGCCAGATAGCCGTTCGCATAAGCCGAAAAATCGACAATCACCGGCTCGTTTTTGCCAATCAACCGATCAGTCGAAGCATGGGGGAATGCCGGCGCCAGACCTCGGCCACCGAGCGGTCCGCTGCTATAACTGGGAATGGCCGAGTCCGGCCCGGACAGGACCAACGCATAGGTCAATTCCTGGTTGAATGCACGGGCCCGCAGATACCCGGGATGGCCGAGTTGCCGGGAAAACCGTTCGATCTGGCCTGCCAGTTCCAGTTCGTTCATCTGCTGACATAGCACCTGCGGGACATAGTCAAAGATCTCCAGGCCCATCCGGCAGGCAGCGGCAATCTGTTCGATCTCCCATGGCGACTTTATCATCCTGATCTTGCGGATGACTCCTGACACGTCCACGACACGGGCGCCAGAGAACGGAGCGGCCAGACGGGAATGCACGGATAGCGGCAGCACATCCTCTTCCAGACCGATAACCGCCGGCATGGCGTAACCCAAACGAGCCAACAGTTCCGGCAATTGCTCCTGCTGCGGAATATCGGCAATCTTGGGAAATGGCGTTTCTTCCCGTATCCTGTCGGCTCCGGGCAACGCAAACAATACCGGGGTTCCTTTGACCGGAACATAGAGTATTGTTCGATTCACCGCTCCGCTGAAATAGAATAAATCAGCATGCTGCATGATCAGCGCCGCATCGATCCCGGCTTCACCAAGAGCCTGTTGAAGCAAAGCCAATCGTGCGTCCAGTTCACTTCGGGGTACCACCGTATTTACACCTGCCAGTTTGAATCATTTGGGTTTCGTTTGAAACATCTACTCAGCGGCTGGAATCAGGCCGTTGACCGTCTCCTGCGGCAGAATCCATTGCCCGAAAGACTCAGCTAGTATTCTAGCCGGATTGTCCTGCAGCGCAGCAACTTTCTCTGCGCCGATCAGCGCCAGATACTGCTCGTGATTTTCCCATGAGTATACATATTTATCAAGATAGTTGCGTAACGCTTCGCCGCGCGAATTTTTGATGAACATGCTGATATGATCGAGATCTTCGCCGTAAACACCGGGCGAGTTGCAGGGCCATGCTCCCATGTACCAGGGCACAACCGCATCGACGCCAACACCAGGTATTGCCACCAGGTTTGGAAAACGCCGGCACATTTCCGTGTCCACGATTTGGTCGGCAATCAGCACGATTTTTTTGCCGGCTCGTGCCAGCCAATAATCATAGTACATCGAACCAAGAATGATGCCATTACCATGGGTATCGGCAAACGGTACATGCACTACGGACAGGTCGGGCGAGATCGCTTGCAATAGTGCTACTTTACGACCCGTACCAAACGGATCATCCGTCACTACATTCTTCGGATAGGCCAGTTTGCCATCCCACAATCCGGGTTTCTTCAAATCGCCCCAGATGCCGGAGCCACATGGAATGAAAGGCAAATTAAGCGCGCCGGCCATCAGGCGGGAGTTCAACGTCAGGTTGGACTCGTCTTCCCATTTGATCTTGCGGGGGATGCCTTTTTCCAGTGAATCGCGGGTAATCACGCTGAGTCCGGCCCGTTCATGACTGGAGAATGTCGAGATTACCGAGTCAATGATTCCTTCGGCTACCATCATGCTGCCGCCGAACCCGATTCCCGGTTCCACCCAGAACAAGTCCCGCACCTTGTTCTTGCCTGATTTGTTCTGCCGCAAGATTTCCTTGCTGAACACATTGGCTTGACGTGCCAGTGGGAATCCGCCTGCTGCAATTGACATCCGGTCTTTGACAAACTTCTGGACCGCAACATCCAGTCTGAGCAATTTGTTTTTCATTTATGCCGCCTCCCTTCTCACGCCAGTCAAGCCAGCAGTTTTTTCCAACCGGTGAAATCGCCGGTAACATCGAGTTGCTCCCGCAGGATGCGAATTTCTTCTGCCGTCGGTACGCCGGCAATGTGGAAACCGGCTGCAACTTTAATGTCAAAACCGGTCCGGGCCTTGACTTCCTCCAGCGTGGTGAAGGGATAGATCGCTGCAATCTCCAGTTCACGGCTGACCGGGTTCGGTGTCAGCACGGCCAAATCAGTGCAGATAGCCAGCGGACCGCCACCAGACATGCCCCATTTGTCCCAGCGCGAGGTGCCTCCTTCACAGAAACCGGGGCTGGTCTGATAATCCAGCTTGTCGACGATCCGGTCTTCGCGGTGATTCATGATTACGACAATATTCTGCGATCCGACCGCCAGGTCATGACCGCCGCCGCTGCCGGACACGCGGGCTGCCGGGCGTGTATAATCATCGCCGTAGAGCGTAGTGTTGAGATTTCCATAGCGGTCACATTGCGCGGCTCCAAGATAGGTCAGATGCACCCGACCGGTCTGTACCAGCCACCCCAACGTGCTAAGCACATCGGTCTGGCACTCGGCATTGACCTGGATGACGGTGTCGTCAATTCCCCACGGAATCCGACCGACAGCCACCGAACCGATCGAACCGCCTTCGTAAATGATCGAAACATCGGGGGCAAAAGTTTTCTGTGCCAACTGGGCAGGCAACAGACTAAGCCCTACTCCACAGAACACATTGGCGCCGTCTTTGCAGTACTTGTAGGCAACCGTACAGGCAAATTCCATCGGGGTATACAACTTGAGCAATTCTTTGCGGTTTGCTGCCGAGTCCATGTCTCGCCCCCCACTTTCTGTCTTAATTTGTTTATTTATTAGGTTTTCCGCGAAACCATCGATACTTATGATTTTGGCCGCCAAAATCATAAGCGTTTTTCTACTATTTCAGTAGCGGTAAAATCAGTTTAAATTCGGCCGCGTCAGCCCGTTCCACCCATTCGTAGATCGTCAGTTCGGTCGCGGTGACCACGCCGCCGGCCTGCCGGATCCGGTCCAATCCGATCCCCCGGTTTGCCGTCGTTCTGGAACCGACCGCATCGGCGACCACATGCACGTCATAGCCGCGTCGCAAGGCCTCCAGCGCCGTCTGGCAGACGCAGATGTGCGTTTCGATGCCGATCATCACTAGGGTTTTGGCGTCCAGCTTGGCCAACGCTTCGTCAAATCCCGGCGCACCGAAACAATTGAACGTTGTTTTCTCCAGATAAGAAAATTGCGGCAGCAACTCGGTAATCGCCGTGTGCGTCGGCCCCAGGCCTTTAGTGTACTGCTGGGTGAACAGCATCGGCACGTTTAGCGCCTGCGCCGCTTTCACCATTTTCACCGAGCGGTCCAAGACCGATGTAAAGTCATGAATCGCCGGCAACAGTTTCTCCTGAATATCCACGACCACCAGCACGCAGCCTTCTTTCTTCAATGGCGCATAGTTCGGCAATCCTGACTCCCCCTTTTAATAAACGGCCCCTGTATGATTAGGCATACAGGGGCCGTTATTAGTTATGCCGACCGATTACTTCCCGGGAAATACCGGTTTGCGTTTCTCAACGAAAGCGGTCATCCCTTCTTTTTTATCTTCGGTCGCGCAAGTTACGCCAAACAGGGAGGCTTCGAGTACCGAACCCGTTTCCATGTCCGTGTTCATGCCTGTGTTGATTGCAACTTTGCACATTTGCACCGCAAACTGGCCGCGTTGCATGATCCGGCCTGCCATCGCCTTGGCCGTCGGCAGCAGTTCTTCCGGGGTGGTGACTTTGTTGACCAGACCGATGCGCAACGCTTCTTGGGCATCAATCATGTCGCCGGTATAGGTCAGTTCCTTGGCTACGCCTTTGCCGACCAAGCGAGGCAGACGCTGCGTGCCGCAGAAGCCGGGGATGATTCCCAGGGTGACTTCCGGTTGGCCAAACTTGGCTTTGTCAGAGGCAATACGGATGTCACAGGACATCGCCAGTTCGCAGCCGCCGCCGAGGGCAAAACCGTTGATCGCGGCGATGACGGGTTGCGGCAGGTTCTCGATCATGTTGAATACGGTCTGGCCGAGACGGCCCCATGCCTGTCCTTCGGCCGCCGTCATCGGCAACATTTCCTTGATGTCCGCACCGGCCACGAAGGACTTCTCGGCGCCCGTCAAAATGACGACCTTGATCGACGGGTCTTCTTTGATCGCAGTCAACAACTCGCACAGTTCATCCATGGTGTCCTTGTTCAACGCATTGAGCGCCGCTGGCCGGTTCATCGTCAGAATACCCAAGCCGTCCTGGTTTTCAAATAACAGGTTTTTGAATTCTTTCATCGCTGTTTTCCGTCCTTTCGCCTCTATTTCGAGTAATCGTAGAAGCCGCGACCGGTTTTACGGCCAAGCCAGCCCGCTTCGACATACTTCCGCAGCAGCGGGCAGGGACGGTATTTGGGATCACCGAAGCCCTCATAGAGAACTTCCATGACATACAGCATCGTGTCAAGACCGATCATATCAGACAACGCCAAGGGTCCCATCGGATGGCCGAAACCACTCTTGGCGACAGCGTCGATCTCTTCGGCAGTGGCAACCCCTTCAAACAAGGTCTGCATCGCTTCGTTCATCATCGGACACATGATCCGGTTGCCGACGAAGCCGGGGAAGTCCTTGACCATAACCGGGCTCTTACCAAGTTTCTTGGCCAGGTCATACACGACCTGGGCCGTTTCCGGAGCAGTCGCCAGACTGCTGACAACTTCGACCAGCGCCATCAGGGGAGCCGGGTTGAAGAAATGCATACCGCAAACCTTGGTCGGCCGTTTGGTCATGGCACCGATCGCCGTGACCGGCAATGAGGATGTGTTGGAGGCCAGGATCGTGTGTTCCGGACACAGGGCATCTATTTTTTGGAAGATGTCTTTTTTGATCTTCATGTTTTCGACGACCGCTTCGACCACTAGGTCAACCTTGCAAGATGCGGCATCCAGCTCGACGACGCCACAGAGGTTTTTGTACATGGCCTCTTTGGCTTCCGCCGTCAATTTGCCTTTTTCCACCATTTTGCTGAGGTTCTTCTCAATGTTGGCCATCCCTTTGTCAACAAACTTTTGGTCGATGTCCTGCATGACGACTTCCAAACCACCCTGCAGCATAACCTGAGCAATCCCGTTGCCCATCTGACCCGCGCCGATTATTAGTACTCTTTTGATCTCCATTTGTCTACCGCCTCCATTAATGTGATATTTGTCTCTTCTTATAGATTTTGCGCCAATGTGGCTTTTTCCTGCCACCTTATCGCTCGCCTACGCTTTTCTTTCCATTTCGCGCAGGAACGTCTCCAAGGTTTCGACATTCTCGACATTAAGGCAGCGTACATTGATTCCCCGTTGTTCCGCCGTTGCTTTGTTGAATGTCGTCAACAGATGCTTAGGACCGATCTCAATGAACGTGTCAACACCGTCATCCAGCATTGTATTCACGGAGTCTTCCCACATTACTGCCTTGTAGACATGCTCGTTGAGCAATTGGCGAATGTCGTCAGTTTCGCTGAAGTATTTTGCCGTCACATTACTGACAACCCTCTTTTGCAGTTTGCCCATCCGTATCGTCCCTATCTGGTCATATAGCTGTTGGCCGGCGCTTTTGAGCAAGCTGGTGTGGAAAGGTCCGCTGACCTTGAGGAATGTCGTCTGCTCCGCACCTCGCTCCATCGCCAGGGCGGCCGCTTTTTCCACGGCGGCCGCGTACCCGGCGACAATAATTTGTCGGGGACAATTGAAGTTGGAGCACTCGATCAGCCCCATATCTTTAGAGTCTTCAACGATTTGCTGCACCGCTTCCCGATCCAGCCCAGTAATCCAGCACATTTTTCCCAATCCTTGGGGAACCGCGTTTTGCATGAATATGCCACGTTGTTTTACCAGTTTTACAGTATCTTCAAACTGGAATACGCCTGCATAGACCAACGCCGCGTATTCACCCAGACTGAACCCGGCCGTCACGTTGGCGGAAAATCCATACTTCTCAACGACTTTCAGGATAGCAAGCGCAGTGGTATGGATGGTCGGTTGAGAATTTTCCGTTTTAACCAATTCGGACTCCGGACCTTCGCGACAGAGACGGCGGATATCCATCCCCATCACTTCGTTGGCGCGGTCAAAAACCGCCGAAGCTTCGGGATAACGATCGGCCAGCTCCATTCCCATGCCGACATAGTGGGTTCCTTGTCCAGGAAATACAAACGCGATTTTACTCATATTCTCACCTATTACCGCAGAATCGAACCGGAAATAACCAGTTTCTGCACTTCATTAGTACCTTCGTAAATTTGCGTAATCTTGGCATCGCGCATCATCCGCTCGACCGGATGGTCGCGCAGGAATCCGTGACCGCCAAGGATCTGGACGGCTTCGGTCGTAACTTCCATTGCGGTGTCGGTGGCGAACATCTTGGCCATCGCCGCTTCTTTGGAGTACGGCAGTTTGTTGTCCTTCAGATACGCGGCATGCAGTGTCAGCCATTTGGCGGCTTCGATTTTGGTCGCCATTTCGGCCAGTTTGAATGCGATGACCTGTTGGTTGCAGATCGGTTGGCCAAATTGCACGCGCTCTTTGGAATATTTCAGAGCGTATTCATAAGCGCCCATCGCAATACCGACGCCTTGGGCTGCAATGCCGATCCGGCCGCCGTCAAGCGTGGTCATGGCAATTTTGAAACCTTCGCCTATTTTGCCGAGCAAATTGGCTTTGGGAATCCGGCAGTTTTCAAAGAACAGGTTGCGCTGTACGGTAGCGCGAATGCCCATTTTTTCTTCCTGCTTGGTAAAGGTGAAACCTGGCGTGTCCTTCTCGACGATAAAGGCGCTGATGCCTTTGAGGCCTTTGCTCTTGTCAGTCATCGCAAACACGACATAGACTTCGGCCAGTCCGGCGTTGGTGCAGAAGCATTTTTCACCGTTCAGGACAAAGAAATCGCCATCTTCGGCGGCGGTTGTCAGTTGTGCGCCGGAGTCACTGCCTGCGCCGGGTTCGGTCAGGCCGAATGCACCGACCACTTTGCCCTGGGCCAGGGGAACCGAATATTTTCTGCGTTGCTCTTCGTTGCCATAGGCAAAGATCGGCCAACCGTTGAGCGAAATGTGAACGGAGTAGGCGCAGCCGGTCGAGGCGCAGACCTTGTTGATTTCAAACCCGGCCAGCACATAAGAGATCTGGTCGGCGCCGGCGCCGCCGTACTCGGTCGGATAAGGCAGTCCCATCAAACCGAGCGGGGCGAATTTCTCCTTGAACATCTTGTAAATCGGAGTGAAATCTTCGCCTTTGTCCCATTCCTTGGCGTTGGGAGCGACTTCTTTGGCGACGAGTTCTTTTACCAATTGCTGGATTTTTAATTGGTCTTCGGTTAATGCAAAATTCATGGTACATTCAGCCTCTCTTTACATTTTTTTAGTTCTTAGTTTATTGCAGTATCCGGATACGCCAAACGTAAGGTTCCAATTTTCAGTTCTTAGGTTATTGCAGTATCCGGATACGCCAAACGTAAGGTTCCTATCAGTCAGAAGACGCTTTTGCAGGAGCGACAAGAGTCGGCTTTGGCACAAAGGATTCTACCGTAAAGAACAAGCAGATCAACCCAACTACCATTCCACCGAAACAGAGCCAGAACGTTGATGCAAAGGCTTCAGCCGGATATTTGCCGGCAATTTTTCCGAACCCGTCGAGCATCTTGCCCATATACTGTTGATAAAAGGCACCGCCGACGAAATAGAACAGGTTGAATACACCGATCGCCGTACCGACAACTTTACGCGGCAACCGCTCGGAAATATGAGCATAATTGGTGATGTAAACGCCGCCGAACGCGCCCATCATGAAGCAAAACGCCGACATGGACGTCACGGACCAGCCGCCTGGATTCATCGCGATATACAGCCAACCCAGCATATAGACGACCGAGCCGATAATGACGACTTTTTTACGACTTTGCATAACCCGGTCCGAAATGATTCCCGATAATGGACAGCCGACCACCATGCCGACGGCCCACCAGGAAATAACATTAGCCGCCACTTGTTTGGAGAAGCCAAGAATATCCATCATGTAGGGAACTGCCCACAGGCCCTGGAATCCCATCATTGGGCCATACACGACAAACGCATATATGGCAAGCCAGCGGAAATTCCAGTTGGTAACCGACATTTTCAACGCTTCTTTGAAACCGATCGCGTCATCCGCCGCCTGAGCCTCGGCCGAAACGACGATTCCGTCGACTTCGTTCAGGCTGGGCAATCCCATATCCTGCGGCCGATTACGCACAAATACGTAGGTCAGCGCAGCCAGAGCCACCGAAGCAATCCCCAGGTAATAGAAGGCTTCCCGCCAGCCGGTCATGCCGACAAATGTTGCCAGAGGAGCTGCCGCGCCCAGCGCGCCAATGTTACCCACGGTCAACAGAATCCCGGTCAGGGTGGCAAATTCATAAGGACGGAACCATTGCGCCTGTATTTTCATGATCGGAATGTATACGACCGCAACACCAACTCCCATCATGACCCTGCCGACCAATGCCCATTCATACGTCTGGGCCATGCCGAACATAGCCGTACCGATACCGGCAACGATGAAGAAGATGGTTACCGCCCGGCGCGGCCCCATGAAGTCGGCCAAAATACCAGAAGGAATCTGCATCGCTGCATACGGATAAAAATAGGCAGCTGACAATAAACCCATGCTGGCTGCACTGATGCCAAAGGCTTTCATCAATTCTGGCGCCACCACTGCTGGTGCCACGCGATCAAAATATACAAAAAAGTACACCAACCATAAGGTCCCCAACACAACCCACCGATAACTCAGCACTTTTTTCCGTTGCTCTTCCGTAACCTTTACCATTACTCATAGCCTCCTCTTATTTTATATATGATGACTGCGCTCCAACGACTAGAACTTCCACTGTATTGACCCGCCGCCTGTCTGCGGGTTCGATATTCATACCCCTCCTCATTGTCTAGTTTTCGCCTGTTTTGCTGCCGATAAATCTCACTTGACTTGTTGGTTGCTGCACTCTGCGAACTGACCGGTTAAAGCTGCAAATAAATTCTCTGCATCTTAATTCCTCGCAACTTTCGTGCCAACTATGCATCACCGTTGGTAAATCGGGCTATTTAGCTATTCCACTATTTTTGAATTAACAGAAAAAAGGCCGAATGACGATGCATTTACGCATCGTCATTCGGTGAAAAAAAGCTAAAACAGCTTATTTTATAAGCTTTGCGGCCAAATGATGCCTCGCATCAAGTCTCGATGCAACTACGCATCATATCGGGTAATCTGGTACTGTTTCATTTTACGCACGATAGTGGACTGGTTCACTTCCAATACCCGCGCCACCTTGCGGGTTGAACCATGTTCGCCGAAGGCCCGTTCCAAAAGCAGCGCTTCCAGTTCTTCGACCGCCTGTTTATAGGGAACAACCCGGTTCAGCACAACCGCCTCCCCGCCATCAAGAATCAGTTCGTTTTTCGCCTGCATGGTCTCCGGCAAGTGGCATGGTTCGATATATGGCTCGTTCACCAGCACAACCAGGCGTTCCACTAAATTTTCCATCTCTCGCACGTTGCCCGGCCAGTCGTAATTCATCAGACGCTCCACGGCTGCCGGGGTGAACCGTTTTTGCATCCCGTATTTCAGATTGACCTTGCGAAGCATCTCATGCAACAGCGGCGGAATATCTTCGCGTCGCTGGCGCAGCGGCGGGATCTGAATCCCGAACACATTAAGCCTGTAATATAAATCATCACGAAATGCGCCAGCTTTTACCAAAGTCGGCAAATCTTTGTTCGTGGCGGCGATGACGCGTACATCAACCGGAATCGGTTTTACACCGCCGACCCTGGTCAAAGTTTTCTCCTGCAATACTCGCAGCAATTTCACCTGAAGCCCCAGCGGTAACTCGCCGATTTCATCGAGAAACAGAGTACCGGTGGAAGCCAGTTCAAACATGCCGGGCTTGCCGTCCCGTTTGGCGCCAGTAAAGGCGCCGCCGGCATAGCCGAACAGCTCTGACTCTAGCAGGTTTTCCGGAATCGCACCGCAGTTTATCTTGATAAACGGCTGATTCTTGCGCCGGCTGAGCGAATGAATCTTGTTGGTGATCACTTCTTTGCCGACGCCGGATTCGCCCATGATGAGCAACGTCGAATCAACGGTCGCGATTCGCGCCGCCATTTCCACGACCCGCTGCATCGCCGGGCTTTTCGCCACCAAATCTTCCATTTTCAGTTGCTGCAGGCGAATTTGTTCCAGCTCGGAAACATAGCGCTGGTTCAGTTCAACTGTTGCTTCCAGCTGCCGTTGCAGCTGTTCCAGATCGGACATGTCGCGGACATTCACAACAATCTGGACCAGTTCGCCGTTATCATCAAACATCGGCGTTCCGGTCGCCATTACCTGGTTGCCTTTGCGTGGCCCGGCCAGAATATTAACCAATAATGTGACGGTTTTTTTCTGTTCCAGGGCAGCAACGGCGGCTGATTTATCGTACCATTTGCTATCGACCAGATCGTGCGCGGTTTTTCCAATGATCTCTCCCCGCGGAAAGCCACAGATTTTTTCCCAGGCCGAATTCACACGTATTACTTTGCCTGTTTTGTCGGCAATATAAAAACCATCATATGAACTTTCAAATATCGCATCCAGTTCTTTGACCGCTGAGTTGGATGTTTGCAGTTGCGAACAAACGAAATCATATTCCGACAGATCAAGAAACACGCTCATGGCACCGACGCATTCGCCCTCGTAGACCAGCGGCGTCCGGTTGGCCAAAATGCTCACGCCGTTGATCTGGGTCCGCACGCCGGTCATCGGCGTCATCTGGTTCAGTGCATCAAGCAGCCCCATGTTCGGGTCGAGTTCGGCGATATGCCGGCCAATCACTTCCGCCCTCTTGCGTCCCAGTATCCGCTCAGCCGCCGGGTTGAATATCACAATTTTTCCTGCGCTGTCAATTGCCAGAATTGCGTTATGCGACGCTTCGAGAATTTTGCGTTCCATTTCGGCGATTTGGCGGAAATAACGGCTGTTTTTTCGACCGATCAGTTTGGCCCGCATAAAGCCGATCAATTTCCCCGCCTCATCGACAAACGGCACGACATCATTATAAATCGAGAGGTCGATCTGGTCCTGCCGCGTCGTCATCTGTTGCGCCTTCAACTTTGTCAGGTTTCCCGATATTTCGCCCTTGGCCTGCAAATTCTCTGCTTCAAACAGCAACGTTCTCACACAGATCATCCCCAGATACTTGCCGGCAGGGTCTTGTACCGGCAGCGAAAAATAAGGCACCTTACTGAATACGGCAATTGCCTCGTCGATTGATTGGGTTGAGGTCAAAACTGGTTCTTTGATCAAATCATCTTCGCAAAGAAACATGTGTGCGCCTCCTGCCGGATTGATCCGCGTCCCGCCGTGAAACATTCCCGCTATTCATGAATGCAATTTCAAATTAACCGATTTTTCCAATATCGCATAGTACCTTTCTATTTTCACACAAAACCCCTCTCTCGTCTACTCCAAATTATGACAAATAGAGCGGCAGGTAAACTAAGCTTAGTTTACCTGCCGCTCTATTCTGTCATCGTCGTATTGACTTTGTCAGCTTCGTTTGAAGTACGCCATGCCGCAGACTAGAAACAACAGGCTGCCGGCAAGAAAAATCGCGTCATTATCGACCAGATTGCCGATAGCTAAAAGTATTGCGGCCAACAACAGTCCGATCAGTGAGAGCATCCGGCTCAGTACCCGAAGGCCTGACCCAATCGACGGTTGTCGGCGGCGCCGTGCAGGCTGCCGTCAGGCAAGATCATGATCCCCTGCGCGCCACCAAAATAGGCGGAACGCTCCGGACGCAGATTCACTTTGTGCCCGCGCGCTTCCAATTCGCGCACGATCACTTCCATATGATCGGCGAACTTGTATTCGACTACTGGTTTTTCCAGTTGAACCACCGCCGCGTTCGGATTGTGCGAGCGAGCGTCGAGGATTGCTGTCTGCAGATCCATCTTGAAGTCAACCACGTTGACTACGATGCCGACCATCGTAGTAATGATTCGTGGTCCGCCCGGCGATCCCATCGTCAGGAACGGTTTGCCATCTTTCAGCACGATCATCGGGGTGATGCTGCTGAGCGGGCGTTTGCCAGGGGCCGGAGCATTGTTGTGGTCCGGGTTGTTGGCGACGAAATCATCCATCTCGTCGTTCATGATAATCCCAGTTCCATCGACGATGACACCGGAACCAAAGAAGTCATTGATCGTCTGGGTCACGGTGATCATGTTGCCGTCCTTGTCAATGACCGAGAAGGAAGTTGTGCTGCCGGCCGAATATTTGGCCGGGTCGCCAAACTTAATCGCATTGTTTGCTTTGTCCGGGTCGATCGTTTTGCGGCGGTCAGTCGCGTATTTTTTGTCGGTCATGCCGGCCATCGGCACATTGACAAAGTCGGAGTCGGCCATGTATTTGTTGCGGTCGGAAAACGCCAGTTTTTGCGCTTCAATAAAAGTGTGCAGGAATTCGGATGAGCTTCGTCCCATTTTGGCTACGTCATAGCCTTCCATGACATTGAGCATGTTGACTGCAGTCAATCCGCCGGAAGAAGGCGGCGGCGAAGTGATCAGCGTATAGCCGCGGTATGTTCCCTGAACCGGCTCGCGCATTTTCGCCTGATACTTGGCCAGGTCGGCTTTGGTAATCCAGCCGCCGGCGTTCTTTGCATAATAGGCGTCAATTTTATTGGCGATTTCGCCTTTATAAAATACATCGGCGCCACCGGCGGCGACTTTTTTCAGCGTATCGGTCAACGCAGTGTTTTTAACTACATTGCCTTCTTGCGCCGGTAGTCCGTCTTTGTAAAAGATGCTCTTGAATTCCGTCATCGACGGGGAGAATTTTTCAAACCGGTCGATGTTGTCCATGATGATTCCGTTCAGATTCTTGGTCACCGGCAAACCGGCTTCCGACTGTTTAATCGCCGGAGCGACCAAGTCGGCCCAGCTTTTGCTGGCAAATTTATGATGCAGCATTTCCATGCCGCGTAGTTGTCCCGGCACGCCGCTGGCGTAATAACCGACGGTCGTCGCCATATCCTTGACTTTGCCGTTCGCATCGAGCGGGTAAAAGTCAGGTTTTGCCTGAGCAGGCGCCATTTCGCGATAGTCGATGAAATAGGTTTTCTTGTCTTTTGCCGTATAAATAACGGCAAAACCGCCGCCGCCCATACCGGAAGCGTTCGGCTCGACCACATTCAGCATGAACGAGGTCGCGATCGCAGCGTCAAATGCGTTGCCACCGTTTTTCAGCACTTCCAGGCCGGCTTGGGCCGCCAGTGGATGCGCCGCAGCCACTACACCGTTCTTGGCGATCACATCGCGTTTTTCCGGCGGATCGTAGGGGCCGGCTGCTGCCGTCGCCACCACGGACAGCATCAACATTACCGCCAGGAACACAGACATCCAGGATTGCAGTTTTTTCATCATGATTTCCCTCCTCTATTTATATTGCTTTCCACTATAGATAAGAGCCGATTCCTTTTTTCACCATGTCGTTATACGAGGGGACACGGTTCAGCACCACTGCCTGGGCCGGCTTCTTTTTCGACAGTATCATCAGAAATTCATTGACTGCCGTCACATGGCGGGCTACCCGCAGATCAATCGGCTGGCCTTTGGCATCATAGGGCACAAACAGCCGGTTCAGTTTGGCCGCCCGTTCATACATCACGTCTTTGCCGGTCAGCACCAGTTGTTCATTGGTTGCGCCGCGCAAGCGTCCCTGCGCCGGATTGGCGGTTTCCATCAAAATGGCCAGTGTGTCGGTGGCATCGCCCAGTTCACGGTGCGACAAGCCCCGCAGACTTTTCGGTGAGGGTTCGAGGCCGATTTTCATGCCGTCCATCTGCAGGCCAATCGTGACTTCCGCCGCATACTCCATCGCCCGTTCATGGGCGACGATTGCGTTGATCACCGGATATTCCGGCGACGCTTCGTGCAGATCGATTGTCATATCGACCTTTTCCTGCTTGATCAGTTGCACGATCCCGTAAGCGATCTGCTCGGTCAGGGTACCGTCAGCCCGGCCCGGATAAGCCCGGTTCAGGTTGCGCGTCTCCGATCCCGACAATTTTTGCCCGGAAGCAGCATGAACATATATATCGGGGTCGGGCCACTGGTCAGTCGGATTGGTTGCCCGTGAACCGAAACGAAACCAGCGCTCGCCGGAAGCGGCTTTCAGGTGAAACGTCTGCGGCGCCCCTTCGGTATAATCGGTGTGGCTGAAGCCACTATTATTGGACCGTGGAATGATGATCATCCGCCCTTTGGCTGGCCGGGCATTTTCAATTAACAACACGGCGCTCAAAAAGCCGGAGGGCTCGTTGGGATGCGTCCCGCCCAAAAGCAAGGCAGTGCCGCCGGGCTTTCCGCTGTCTAGTATGTATACGGCAGTATCTCCGCTTGTTCCTTTGAGGTTGGAAAAGTAGTCGCTAAGCTGTTTGATCGTTGTCACGCCGGGTCCCTGGCGGATCGGCTCTTCGTTGTGCATACGCCGAAACTCGGGAGTCACTGCGGCTACAACCAACAATGCAGCTGCCAGGAGAAGGAGCGCTGTTTTTTTGCTACCCGCAATCATCCGCATCACCCCGCCCTCACGCCAGCATCAGCGCGCGCAGAATAAAGGGGATTAGCACCCACGCCGCATTGACCTGAAATTTGAATTCCTTTTCTTTGATCATTTGCAGTACGATCAACAGGATTGCTGCGATCAGGATCAGCCGGTACACTATCGTCATCATGCCTGTACACTCCTCATAGCACGAGCCGCGCAATCTGCGTGGCGTATTTGATCATCAGCACGCCGATGCCGATCGCAACCAACGAAGGCAAAATGAGCGGCTTGACGATCTTCAGGTAATCCGGTTCCTCTACCACCTGGGCCGCAATCACGGCGGTCAGAGCAACCGGCGGCATGAAGCTGCCCATTGCGGCGATCAGTGACATGGCGGAGGCAGTAATTATTAAGTTTTGACCAAGCATCGTCAGAATAAACGGCACGCCCAGCACGCTGGCAGCACCAAACACGGATATGCCGCCGAACAGCGGCAAGGTAACCGCAATACTGGCCAGCAGCAACTCTGGCGGCAAGCTGAGGCTATTGACAGCAATACTGCCCCGGATGCCAGTCAGGGTCATAATCTGGATCAACATGCCGACTCCCATCAGAATACCGACGACTGGCAGAATCTCTGCCACACCAGCCCGTGCAGTCTCCAGCAGACTGAATTTCCGGCCAGACAACAGCGCCAGAGCGCTACCGATCACAAAGGTCAGCGGCAACCGCGGGTCGGGGAAAATTCCCGGCAGAGCCTTGGGGCCGATCATCAGCACGACCAAAACAATCAACGGCAAATAAAGCAGCAAGCCGCCCGGCGCCCGTTCACGACAGGAAAACTCCTGCACGACCGCCGCCATATCGGCCTGGCGGGCATATCCATAGCCCAGATACAATGTTGTCAGGATCGCCAGCGGCAACGTCATGTATAACAACGGAAGATCAAAGCCGATATAGGGCATGTCAATGCCGCCGCCAATAATCATGACCACAATATTTACCGGCGGTGCGATCATTCCGTACACTGAAGCCATCGCCACGATCGCGCCGGCCCGTTCGCGCGGCATGTTCATTTTCAGCAGCACCGGCACTAGCAGCACGCCGGTCGAGAGAACCGATGCAGTGCAGGAACCGGTGATCATGCCGGGGAACATGATGATCAGCGTCATCGCTGTCAGCATGGTGGCCGGTGAACGGCCGAACCGCAACATCAGGTCGCAGGCCAGCGCATCCAGCAACCCGTTGCGTTCGATGATTTTCATGAAAATCATCGCCGTAATCAGTACCAGCGATACATCGAGGTAGCCGAACATTCCTTCGACAAGGTGGCGCAGCGGAAACCCATGCCCATCGGCGGCAGCCACCACCACACTTGTCGCGGCCAGCGACAATCCGACCGGCCATTTCAGTCCGGCAACCAGGCCGAGAAAGCAGGTCAGCATTAAGCCAAGCAGTATTGTTTCCTGTGACATATTTTGTTCCTCTCTTTTACGGCACGCTTATTTATAGGCAGCTTTGAGAAAACGTCCCGCATCGCCTACGGTTTCGGCCATATCGAGCGGTGCTCCGCCTGCGGCATTGGTCATAAATCCGTCTTTGTTGCCATCAGCCACAATGATCAGGTAATTGGCTGCAGCGGCGCTGATCGTGACAAACCGGTCGGTCAGGTCGCCCCGTCGGGCCTCGCCGCCCACATGCATGAACAGAATTTTGACACCGGCTTCTTTGGCTGCCGCAATCAGTTGTTTGGCCCGGGTTTCTTCCTGGTCCTGATTAATGCCAGCGGCGCCAAGTCCCTTGGAACTGCCGCCCACGACCAGGATCACAGTTTTGTAGTCTTTCACTGCGCCAGCTGGCGCCAATGTCTCATACGTATAGGCGAGACCCACTCTGTCCGCCAATACCTTCACCAGCTGTCCATCCGCACTTTGCCCGACCGCGGTGATTAGCGTCGGTCCCTCAAAAATCGCCTCGCTAAGACCAGCCGCCGATGTCACGCTAACCGCGAGCGACCCGCCCGCCAGCAATAACACCGCCAATACACACACAGTCAGCCGCCAAAATTGTTTTCCCATTTTGAAAATCACGCTTCCTTTCCTGTAGCACTTCTTTTTTTGCGCATTGTTCCTCTGCACATTCTGCTACTTCTTTCAATTCAAACAAATTCACGCTTTTCCTGCCACTTGGCGAAAAAAAATGAGGATCTGCGACAAAATCACAGTCCCCACTTTTCATATTTACATATAATATAGTGTTTTTCCGCAGCTTTCCAATAATCGATGGCTAGTCTAGGGTGTGAATTACCATGCCGTCACGCAGCTTCGGCTCGAACCATGTTGACTTGGGCGGCATGATTTCATTGGCGTCGGCCACCGCCATCAGCTCTTCAATCGAGGTCGGATAGAGCGCAAAGGCAACGACAGCGCGGCGAGAGTCAACTAGGCGCCGTAGTTCGGCCATGCCCCGGATGCCGCCAACAAAGCCGATCCGCTTGTCGGTGCGCGGGTCTTGAATTCCCAGCAGCGGCGCCAGCAGGTTATTCTGTAAAATGTTCACATCCAGGCGGCTCAGGGAATTGGTGTGGTCAAATGTTCCCGGTTTCGGCGTCATCTGGTACCATGCGCCATCGAGATACATGCCGAAGCGGTGCACCCGTTCCGGTTTGCCAGTTTCATCGCCGCGACCGCGCACCGGCTCCACGATGAATTTCTGACCGACACGCGACATGAACTCCTCCGCCGAGGTGGATCCCCAGTCATAAATGACGCGGTTGTAGTCGAGGATCCGCACTTCGTCATGGGGGAACAGCACCGTCAGAAAGTAACCGGCGTTTCGCCCGTTACTCAGGCGGCTCACCCGGGCCGCCGCCGCTGCGCGGTGGTGGCCATCGGCGATATACAGACGCTCCACGCTTTCAAACGCAGCTTCGATGCCATTGATTGCCGCCGCATCGGCCATTACCCAAAGGCTGTGCCGGATGCCGTCTTCGGCGGTAAAGTTGTAAACGGGGGGTGTGGCGGTGATTGCCGCAACCAGTTCGGCTATGTCCTGATTGCGCCGGTACACCAGAAACACCGGGCCGGTTTGCGCACCACTGCCCAAGATATGATCGACTCGGTCCTGTTCTTTGTCCGGGCGGGTCAGCTCATGCTTGCGGATGATGCCTGCTTCGTATTCTTCAACCGAACACACCGCGGCAATTCCGGTCTGGACATTTTTCCCCATCTGTTGTTTGTACACATAGTAACAGGCTTGCTGGTCGCGGCCAAGCAGGCCGCTAGCGACAAATTCGGCCATTTTTTTGCTGGCCTGCTCATATACGATGGCAGCATGAGAATCGGTATTTTCCGGCAAGTCGACTTCCGCCCGGGTCACCTGCAGAAAACTCTGCGGGTTTTTGGCGACCATCTCACGGGCTTCCGCCGTGTCCATCACATCATAGGGCAACGAGGCAAAATCCGCCGCCAGGGCCGGTTGCGGGCGCAGCGCCCGAAAAGGCTTTACTTTGGCCATTTCGTTCTCTCCTTATACTTGCAGTGATTCGAAATTGACCAGCGTCGCGCCAACAATTCCATCCACTGCCTTTAGTTGTTCAAGTACCGGCGTAGGAATCGGCGACTGCACACTGAGCACCATCATCTGATTGCCGGCTTTTTCCGAGCGACCCACCTGCATGCTGGCGATGTTGATGCCATGTGAGCCGAGAATCGTACCGACTTTGCCGATGATGCCGGGGCGGTCGATATGCGGTCCAATCATTAGCCAACCCTGAGGCACAAAGTCAACCCGGTAATCGTTGATCATCACAATGCGCCCCTCTTTGCCGAACAAGGTCCCTTTCACACAGCAATAGTCTTTGTCGGTCGTGACCCGGACCTGAATCAGGTTGGCAAAGTTCTCGGTATCCTTGTTTTTTACTTCCTTGATCTTGATGCCGCGTTCTTTGGCCATTCCGGGCGCGTTGACATAGTTGATCGATTCCTGCAGGATTGGGCTGAGCGCCCCTTTGATCACGGCAACGGTCAGCAGTTTGGTATCGACTTCGCTGATATTGCCGGCGTACTCCACGCTGATCGACTCAATCCGTCCCGGCGCCAGTGTGGCAGACAGGCAACCCATATGTTCCGCCAGGTTGAAGTAGGGGCGAATGACTTCCAGCACATGGGCCGGAATCGGCGCCATATTCACCGCCGTCGTCACCGGCTCGCCGCGCAGGGCCGCCAGTACGCCATGGGCAACATCGACCGCCACGCCGACCTGGGCTTCCGCCGTCGAGGCGCCGAGATGCGGCGTGGCGATGACTTTGGGATTCTTCAGCAACGGATTGCTGGGATCGACCGGTTCTTTTTCAAATACGTCGATTGCAGCGCCTGCGACGATTCCTGCTTCGATAGCGTCATTCAGGTCTGACTCATCAATCACGCCACCACGGGCGACGTTAATGATGCGGACGCCTTTTTTCATTTTGGCGAAGGCTGCTTTGTTGAGCAGCTTCTTCGTATCTGCCGTCAACGGCAGGTGCAAGGTGATGAAATCGGCGCGGGCAAAAATTTCATCGAGTTCGGCCAGTTCCACACCGAGGGCTTCGGCCCGATCAGCCCGGATAAACGGATCATAGGCCAGGATATGCATTTCCATAGCCAACGCGCGTTTAGCAACGCCGCTACCAATCCGGCCCATGCCGAGTATGCCGAGGGTTTTTCCCCGCACTTCCACGCCGGTGAATTTTGGCCGTTCCCACAATCCGCTTTGCAGCGAAGCATATGCCTGTGGCACGTTGCGTGCCATTGCCAGCATCATCGCCATCGTGTGTTCGGTCGCGGCGATCGTATTGCCTTCCGGCGCATTCAGTACAATAATTCCTTTTTGCGTGGCCGCTTCAACATCGATGTTGTCGACGCCTACACCGGCCCGGCCGATGACTTTCAGGTTTTGGGCGGCGGCAATGACTTCTTTGGTCACTTTTGTTTCGCTGCGCACGACCAGTGCGTCATATTCGGGGATCGTAGCAATTAGTTGTTCCTGGGTCATTTTCTGGATGCTATCCACTGGAAATTCTTTGGCGAGTATATCGACGCCGGCTTGCGCCACCGGGTCGCTGACCAGTATCTTTGGCATATTATTTATCCCTCCGCTATTTGCTATTTTCTTTTTGAAACTTCAGCATCAGGTCACGCAGCGCCTGGCAAGATTCCACCGGCACTGCATTGTATGCCGATGCGCGGCAGCCACCGACAGAGCGGTGTCCCGCCAGTCCGACGAATCCGGCCTGTTTGGCTTCGGCCAGGAATTTCTTTTCCAGTTCTTCACTGACCAAATTGAAGGTGATATTCATCCGCGAACGGGCCGCCAAGACGGCATGTCCTTTGTAGAATCCATTGCTGGCATCGATGGCGTCATAGACGAGCGCCGCCTTCGCTTCGTTACGTTCCGTGATCGCCGTCAGGCCGCCCTGCTCTTTCATCCAGGCCAGTACCAGCCCCATCAGGTAGATGCCGAAAGTCGGCGGCGTGTTGTACAGGGAGTTTTCCTTGGCAAACGTGCCATACTTGAGCATCGTCGGCAACTGGGGATTGGCAGTGGCCAGGAAAGATTTTTTAATGATGACGAGAGTAACGCCGGCCGGGCCGAGATTCTTTTGCGCACCGGCATAAATCATGCTGAAATTGCTGACGTCAACCGGACGCGACAGGATATCGCTCGACATGTCGGCAATCAAAGGCACGTCACCGGTATTGGGGAATTCACGCCACTGCGTGCCAAAAATCGTATTGTTCGAAGTCAGGTGCACGTAGGCGGTATCCGCTTCTATCTTCACTTCGTCCAAAGCAGGAATGCTGCTGTGTTTGCCGGCTTTCGAGCTGGCCGCTTCGTAGGTTTCGCCCAACTTCTTCGCTTCGTCCAACGCTTTCTCCGACCAGACGCCTGTCATCACATAAGCGGCTTTTTTGCCGGCCGGCAGAAAGTTGAGCGGAATCATCGCGAATTGGAGGCTGGCGCCGCCCTGCAGAAACAGTACGTCATAGTCCTCGGGGATTGCCATCAGTTCGCGCAGCAGGGCAATTGTTTGATTGTGCACCGCTTCATACTCTTTGCCACGATGGCTCATCTCCATGATAGACATCCCCGCGCCCCCGAAGACGAGAAGTTCTGACTGCGCTTTTTGCAACACGGACAACGGCAATGCCGAAGGTCCTGCATTGAAGTTGTGGGCCCGGTTTGTACTTGTTGACACACGAATCACTCCTGTTTGTATAATACTGCCAAGAAAATAGAAAACCTCCCGTCCCGAAATAGGGACGAGAGGAAAAGGTTCTCCCGCGGTGCCACCCAAGTTGCCGAAAATCCGGCCTACTCTGTCCGCTGTATCGGGCGGTCCCCGTCTTGATTCATCACCAGCCGCTCCCGGGTGGACCTGTCTGTGCGGATTGCCGTCTCACACCAGCCGACGGCTCTCTGAAATCCTGTCATCAGCAGTTTCCCGCTCATTGCGTTTATCTTTTGTTAAATTTATAACTGATTATACTGTAACCGTTTTGATAACGCAAGTGTTTTTTTAGCACAGTTGTCTTGTAGCAAGACACACTACGTGTGGTCAAGCCTTTTTTACAACTTCATTATTGATGGATTTGTTGGAAACGAGACAAGCATAATGGTAGAATGTTATTGAAAGTAGCCAAGTACTTCCTCACATTCACCAGCCGCCCCCTTGGTGAACTTATAGAATCAGCGACGGCGAAAAACCTGTTGCCGCAAAAGCTATCGCTACGACCATTAATACTCCCCACCCAATCAAAATAGCACCTTGACGCCAAATTGGCGTCGAGTCTGGAACAAAATCCAGTAACTCAAGCAGTACGCTGCATGATGATGTGATAATAAACATGACCATTGTGCAAACTGTGATTCCCGTTGACAAGTCCATGAATGATACCTTCTTCGCAATATTACATCAAGGTAATTATTTTTTTATTGACATTTTATCCATAGAAATGTTAAATATCAATCCATTTACTCACACCCGAAATATTCGAAATAGTAGGAGGTTTATCCATGAAACAGATTTCGTTTGACCATTATGCCCCCCATGTTTTGCAGCAATTGCCCAAAGGCGCCTTTCTCACTGTCAGTCATGGTGGTCGCGACAATACAATGACCATCGGTTGGGGCAGCCTCGGCGTGATTTGGAGCAAGCCGATCTTCAGTGTTCTGGTTCGTCCGTCGCGCTTTACTTATGGGCTGCTTGATTCCAGCGGCGAATTTACGGTCAGCGTACCGCTCACCGACATGGCGAAAGCACTGGAGCTCTGCGGCAGCAAATCAGGCCTCGATATCGACAAATTCGCCGCCGCCGGGCTGCAAAAATTGCCGGGGATTAAAATCGCCACTCCCGTAATTGGCGGCGCTGGCCTCCACTATGAATGCAAAGTCGTATTCAAGCAACCGATGAACCCTGCTCTACTTGACCCCAGCTTAAATACTGCCTGCTATCCCAGCGGCGACCATCACACCATCTTCTACGGACTGATCGAAGCCAGCTGGCTGGAATAAACGTAAAGGCGGGAACTAAATTTTGCCAACCGAAAAACTGTATTATCAAGATGCCTATCTGCGCGAATTCGATGCCCAAATTATCAATAAAACCTCGCTGTCAGGCGGCAACTTTGCCGTGGTACTTGACCGTACCGCTTTTTATCCGGAAGGAGGCGGACAACCCTGCGACCTGGGAATGCTGAATGACACGCCGGTCATCGACGTACGAACCGTGAATGATGAAATCGTGCATACGACCGATGGCGATCCCGGCGAGGGCCCGGTGCTGGGCCGTATCGACTGGCCGCGCCGCTTCGACCACATGCAGCAACATAGCGGCGAGCATATTTTGTCAGGAATTCTGCTTGCCAACTATCAGGCGGAAAATGTCGGCTTTCATCTCAGCACGACAAGTTGCCAGATTGATGTTACTCTGCCTGCGTTGACGCAGGAGCAAGCTGTTGCAATCGAAGACGCAGCCAATGCGGTCATCTTTGACAACCTGCCGGTCGATGGCCGGTTTGTCGAACAGGCTGATCTGGCTGCCTATTCTTTGCGCAAGGAGCCTGGTAAAGAATTTGCCCAGATCCGGCTCGTATCGGTCCAGGATTGCGACTGCTGCCCCTGTGGTGGCACCCATGTCGCCCGGACCGGCGATGTAGGACTGTTTAAATTGCGCGGCTGGGAAAAACGCAAAAACAATATCCGGCTCGACTTTGTCTGTGGGGGCCGGGCTTTAGCCGACTACCGTCTGAAGCATGACATCACGCGGGCGTTATCGACACGTTTTTCGGTGCCGCCCGAAGGTGTCCTGACCGCAGTGGATCGTACGCAGGAAAAACTGGACGTCAGCCAGGCTCTGCTCAGCGCTACCCGTAAAGCCTATCACGAAGAGCTGGCCGCCCGCCTGCTGACGGAAGCCGGAAATACCCGTGGACCCGGCCCTCTTATCGTCAGCCGTGCGTTTGTAAATTACGCCGCCAGCGACCTGCAAGACTTCGCCGCGCGAATCACGGCAGCAGACGGCATCTGTCTGTTGGCCGCCACTGACAGCGAAACCGATCGCACCTCGCTGCTTTTTGCTGCCGCCACCAATCCCCCACTACCAATGAACGAGCTGTTGAAACAGACGCTTGCGCCGTTTGGCGGCAAAGGCGGCGGCAATACCCTGTCGGCGCAGGGTGGCGTGCAGGGTGGCGATGCGGAGAGTCTTCTGGCGACCGCGCGGGCACTGCTGGAAAGCAAGGTATAAGCAAGCTTGTAACTGCATTAAAAAATACCAAAGACTGCCGGAGAAATTACAACGTTCTCCAGCAGTCTTTTTTGAATTTACAGTTTTTATTTGAAGCAAGGTGGGGGAAATGTTAGAATATTGTTGCAACCATCAGGATTCGTTCTGAAACAAACAGTCTGTACCAAAAAGTCATTTCTGACGGATTCCTGGTTAATGGAAAATCATTACCTGCGATTGGGCTGATTTTGAAAATTGAAAGGAGAAATCACAATGAAGAGAACAGCTTCGACCAAAGCCTTGTTGACCGTCTTTGTTCTGCTGGTTGTTTTTATGACTCCGACGCTGGTTTATGCAGATACCGATCCCTCTTTGTCAAAGGTTCTGATTGGCAACTGGCAGTATTTTTTCAGCAATACGGTAATGGGAACCATAAGATTTGACGGACTTAACGCTGGTACAATATATGACAATCGTTATGGCTCCGGCACATTTACAGGCAAGTTCGTTACTAGCAATGTGTTTGAGGGCATTGCCTACTTACCCCGTGCCAATACCAACAAAACAAATCTGGTAATTGACTTTTATCACCCACAGAACAACCCCAATGGTTGGAATTTTAAAGGTTGGGTGTTCGACTACTCTAACGGATCATTTACTCGCGGACAAAAACTATAAGCACTGAGCACATTTTTGGATACTCGACAATGATATTTCGTGCATAGTGAGATTCGTCAATTTTAAGCCCGACTTGCTTGTAAATGCTAGTCGGGCTTTTCTTTTTAACGGGAAATGGTTGTCAATTCAACTCTATTCATCATTCCTCGCTCTTCACCAACCGTGGTCCGATAAACGGCAGCCGGGCCAGGTCGCGTCGGGTCAATCCGCCGCAACAAAGCATCGCTCCAACGTAGACGAGTCCGCCGACGCCCGATATGATCCCCATCGCAATAAAGCGGTTGCCCAGCAGTTCCTGCAGCGGCGGATAGCCCAGATACAGGATGCCAGCCAAAACAATAGCGGCGCCGCTGTTTTTCATCAGATCGGCGAAGCAAAATACATAGCCGGTGTAACGGTAAATAAAAAACAGATTCAGCATTGCCGCCAACCCGATATCGGCCAGCGTTGCCAACGCGGCCCCCTGTATCCCCAGCGCAGGGATCGCTGTCAACACCCAATTGAGAACCACTTTGAGCACGGCAGCCAGCCCCATGTTGATCACTGGAATACTGGTACGGCCCAGTCCCTGCAACACTCCGGTCGATACCTGATGCAACCCGAGCAGGAAGATACTGGCGGACATGACCCGCACAACCCCGGCTGCTCCCGGCGCATGATAGAGAACATCGACCACCGGCTCAGTCAGCACCGCCAGCATTACTGCCAACGGGATCGTTGTCAGGCAAGCCAGTCGCATCGCCCCTGCCGCCCGATACACCACATCCTGGCGTTGCCCCAGCGACTGCGCCTGCGAAATCGCCGGCACCAGGCTGACCGCCAGCGAAGCCGTCACGATCGTCGCCAGATTGACTAGCGGCACCGCCATCCCTGTCAGATAGCCGAACCGTTCTGTTGCCTGCCCTACGGAAAAACCGGCTGCTTCCAGTCGCAGCGGCACGATGAACAGGTCCAGATTCGCCACTACCGGCAACATCAGACTGGATAAGGCAACCGGAAAAGCCAGCGACGCAATCCGCCGCAGGACCGTAGTGCTGCCTTCCCGCGTCATTACCGGCGATATACCCGCTTCATGCTGCAACAGGTTTCGTTTAACACAGGAATAATACCAGGCTAGAACAAAAAGTGCGCCCAGCGCCCCTACGGCGGCCCCCAAACTGGCCCCGCCAGCGGCGAACTCCAGCCCGCGCGGCAGCAGATAGTAAGCCAGCGCCAACATCGTTAATACCCGCAGCAGTTGTTCGACAATCTGCGATACCGCTGTCGGCGTCATCATCTGCCACCCCTGCAGATAGCCGCGATAACTGGAAATCAACGATACGAGAAAAATTGCCGGCGCCAGGGCGATAATCGAATAGTAGGCTCGCGGGTCGCGAATCAGTCGCAGTTCGATCAACCACCCGGCACCAAAATACAGCAGCATGCTGAAAAACAGCCCAGTAACCGCCAATAGCAAAAAGGACAGACGAAACACCCGGGAAGCACCCAGGTAATCTTTCAATGCAGCTTTCTCGGCAGTCAGAATCGACACCGCAACCGGAATGCCAGCGTCAGAAACGCTTAATGCCAATAGATAGAGAGGAAAAGCCATCTGGTAAATACCGATTCCCTCGCCGCCCAAAACCCAGGACAACAGGATCCAATTCACGCTGCCGATCAGCTTTACCACCACACCGGCGACGCTCAAAATCAGAGCGCCCTTGAAAAAATGACACCGTGCAGTTTCCGTCCTGTTTTGTTCGGATTCCTTATTTACCATGCTTTACCCCTTTTTGGTTCTTATTACAGGCTTTTTATCGCTGAGATGAATACTGGTAAACACACTGAGGAAATTGCGGGCGGCTGCAGTCAAAATCCGCTTTTTCAGCCAGATCACCGCAGCTGTCGTCTCCAGGCTCGGCTCCACGATCGTCAGATACTCCAGATTGACGCTGGGAATCAGGCCGATGGCAGCCCGCGGTACGACTGCCACCCCAATGTCGGCATCCGCCCATGTGAGAATCGACATCACGTCATCGCTCATACAGACTATTTCCGGCTTGAATCCGGCCTTTTCAGCATGCTCCAGGATAGTTGCCTCATATTTTCGGTGGATCATCAGCGGTTTACCCGCCAGCTCGCCGAGCCCGATTACCTCTCGGCAACAGTTCCAAGTCTGCCTGCGCCTTCTATGAACTGCGACCACCAGGGGTTCGTTCGGCAGTTTAATTGAATCATACAGCGCCATGTCAAACGGATAGCGAACCATGCCAATTTCGACCGACCCCTCGTTGATCAGTTCGATAACCCGCGTGGTTTCGCCTTCCCATAGTTGAAACGTCACTGCCGGATACCGGGTGCGAAACTGCCGGATTACTTGCGGCAACAGGGTAGCACCGGAGGAAGTCACCGTGCCGATACAGAGTTTCCCTTGCGTGCCGGCTTCAAGTTCCTGCATTTCCTTCACCGTATTGCCGATCAGCCCCAATATCTGTCCAGCCCGATTCTGCAGCAACCTGCCGGCTTCCGTCAGCGTGACCGCACGCTTACCCCGCTCAAACAGCTTTACCCCCAATCGAATTTCCAGTTGCTTCATCTGACGACTGAGCGGAGGCTGGGCGATATGCAGGCGCTGAGCGGCAGCATTGATACTGCCCGCCTCGATAATAGTCAAAAATCGTTTTATCGCACTGAGTTCGATTTCTTCGATTTCCATGTTTCACCTGCTTCGTTTGCGTCCTTTTCAGGTATACTCTCAAGGTATATCTGGGCGAATAAATAAGTATTATGAGTATTATTTTTACCTTGTTATAATCGTAATGGATAGAAAAATCGCCGTCAATATAGATTTTTCAATTTAGCCGCAGGAGAACTGAAATGGAACTGACCGATGAGCATTTGTTCAGTCTGATTGTCACACTGCTTCTTTTCATGCTACCGGGCCTCTATGCGGCGCGCAAAATCTGTTCCGCCGATGACTTCAGTCTCGGCAATCGCTCTGCCGGCACGACAATCGTTTCCGGTACGATCACGGGAACAATCATTGGCGGCGCGGCAACGCTGGGAACCGCTCAGTTGGCTTTTTGCGCCGGCATGTCCGCCTGGTGGTTCACGTTGGGGTCCGGAATCGGGTTGTTGATTCTGGCCGCGTTTTATGCCAGGCCCCTGCGCCAGTCCCGTCTGTCTACCATTCCCCAGTTTTTGACCGCCCACTATGGAAAAGCTGCCGGACCGCTCACCAGTCTGGCTTCTTCCGCGGGGATCTTTTTCAGCATCGTAGCCAGTATGCTGTCAGGCTTTGGCCTGCTCACGGCGGTCCTGGGAATCTCGGCAGTTTCAGCTGCCGTTATTGTGGTCGCCTTGGTCTGCGTCAGCGTATTTTGGGGCGGCATCAAGGGAACCGGCTGGTCCGGGCTAGGGAAAACAGGCTTGCTTTATCTCACGTTGCTGGTTGCCGGGACCACGGCCTATAACAGTCTAGGCGGCATCACCGGACTTCAGGCCACGTTCCCGGCCGATCCCTGGCTGAATTTGCTCGGGAGGGACAACGGAATGGCTCTGACCAATGCCGGTTCCTTGATCGTCGGCATCATTTCAACCCAAACCTATGCCCAGGCCATCTTCGCGGCCCGCGACACCCGCACGGCAGTGGTCGGTTCGTTGGTCGCCGCAGCGCTTACGATTCCGGTCGGATTACCTTCCATCATGATTGGCCTGTTTATGCATGTCAATCACCCGGAAATCCTGCCACTCAATGCACTTCCCCTATACCTGCTGACCTATTTGCCTCCCTGGATCGGCGGTGCCGCACTTACTGCCCTGCTGCTTTCCGTGATCGGCTCCGTAGCCGGACTCGCACTCGGCATCGGCGCCATGCTTTCCGGCGACATCATCCGCGACCTGGCAGGCGTCCGTAACGGACAAGTTCTGATGTGGTCCAACCGCGGTGCAGTTCTCTTCATTTCGGTTCTTGCCGCCGTTTTCGTGCTGCACAATCTGGACACGCTGGTGTTGGACTGGAATTTTCTGTCCATGGCGCTGCGAGGGTCTGGTATCTTTGTTCCGCTAACGCTGGCCGTTCTTTGCCCGGGCCTGATCAACCAACAGACCGCATTATGCTCGATGTTGGCCGGAATCGGCGCCGCGCTGGCCTGGCCGGTGATTTTTCCGGGTTATGGCAATCCGTTGCTGCCCGGCCTAGGATTCAGCCTGGCCGTAATTTTTGTCGGCTTGCTCTTGACACGAACATCGATCCTTGGTTTAATAGTAAATATTCACAAACCCTGAAGGGGAGTAGCTGCCCGGGTCCGGTCAACATACTGGCAGAAATGCCTGGCCGTACCGTTGACATCCGTCAATCAGCGAGACCTTCGGCGTAACCGTAATGGTTAGGCCGAAGCGTCTCGTTTTTTATTTGTACGCTTCGCCGGCCGAAAATTTAAGGAGGTACACTTTCAATGACAGCATTCCTAGCATCCCTGGCCTTTGTCGTGTTGGCCGAAATGGGTGACAAAACCCAGTTACTGGCGATGGCGTTCGCCTGCCGGTTCCGTTGGCAAACCGTCATGTGGGGCGTGTTGGTTGCCACCATCCTAAACCATCTGTTCGCGGTGCTGGTCGGCAATTACCTGACTGCCCTGATTTCCCTGTCGACCTTACAGATCGGTGCGGCGATTTCCTTCATCGTGTTCGGGATCTGGACCATCCGCGGCGACGAACTGGGCGACGAAGCAAAAAAGGACAAGTTCAGCCCGTTCTGGACGGTTGCGATTGCTTTCTTCATCGCCGAAATGGGCGACAAAACCCAACTGGCGACAATTGCCCTGGCAGCCAAATACCAGACGATATTTCCCGTCTGGATGGGAACCACTGTTGGTATGATGATCGCCGACGGCATCGGCATCGTATTTGGCATCGTAATGGGGCGTAAAATCCCTGAACGAACAATGAAATGGGTTGCTGCTCTGCTTTTTATCGGTTTTGGCATTGCCGGATTGTATGAAAATGTGCCGACCGACTTCTGGAACCTGCAGATCGTCCTTGCCGGCACTGCGGCGCTGCTCATCTGTATGTGGCTGGCTGCGCGCAATGCGACGCCGTCAGTTGCTGAACAGACAGCTTGCCCCGTCATCGAGGATACTTCTTCGCTGGATGAAATCAAATAACATTTCAGTTAACCTCAGCTTGCCTGGGTGAAAAAAATGCCGTACGAAAGGCCATTCATGCCATTTCGCGCGGCATTTTTTTTGCGACCGATTAAGCTAAAAATCTTTTAAAGACCTGAAGCCGTGCGGCGCATAAAATCAACAGTTTTCTTCAATAATCATTCTCCACAGCATCTTATGAATCAGTAGAAATATTTGAAATTCGCAGAAATTTTACAAGATGTTGCGTATAAAACCATTTACAAACACTATATATAGTGTTACCATTTAAAATACCACGATAAATCATCTACAAAGGAGTGTGAAGAGGCTGGGTCCAACCATTGACTGCAGCCGGCAATTATGATTTCTACAATCACCAAACGCGACGGGCGTACCGTGACATTCAACCTGGAGAAGATCACCAATGCGATTGCCAAGGCGCTACGGGTCACCGGAGAAGCCGACGAAAGCAAGGCACTGTCACTGGCCATCCTGGTGGCGGAAAAAACCGAACGCAATCTGGCAGCCGGCGGCAAAGCACCGGATGTGGAAGAAATACAGGACATCGTTGAAACGATTTTAATTGACGCCGGTCTGCCAAAGACCGCCAAATCATATATCCTATACCGGGCCGAGCGTACCCGGGCCCGCGAAATGAATACGCGCCTGATGAAAACCTACGAGGAGATCGCCAACAGCGATTCCAAGAACAGCGATTTGAAGCGGGATAACGCCAACATCGACGGCGATACCGCCATGGGCTCGATGCTGAAATACGGTGCGGAAGGCGCCAAGATCTTCAATGAAATGTATATCCTCAAACCGGAACATGCAAAAGCGCATAATGACGGCGATATCCATATTCACGACTTCGATTTTTACACCCTGACCACCACCTGTTGCCAAATCGACCTGCAAAGACTGTTCAAGGACGGTTTCAACACCGGTCATGGCTATCTGCGCGAACCGAACGACATCGCCAGCTATTCGGCGCTTGCCTGCATCGCCATCCAGTCCAATCAAAATGACCAGCATGGCGGTCAAAGCATCCCTTCCTTCGATTACGGCCTGGCCGACGGCGTGCGCAAAACCTTTGCCCGCCGCTACTGGGACAATCTGGTCAAAACCATCGAGTTCTCCACCGACAATCAGGAGGGACTTGCTGATAAAATCAAACTGGCCTGCCGCGAAATCAACGAGCGGCTGCAGCTGAAACCGGAAATCACCGGCAGCAATGGTTATCTGGAAGAAGAATTCCACGTGTTGTCGGCTTGTGTAAATCCCGAGTTGCTAAAAAAAGCGCAAGCGTACTCGCTGAAACAGTCACTCAAGGAAACCGAAAAAGCCACCTATCAGGCGATGGAAGCCCTGATTCACAACCTGAACACCATGCACAGCCGCGCCGGCGCCCAGGTTCCGTTCAGCTCGATCAATTACGGCACCGACATTTCGCCGGAAGGCCGCATGGTTACCCGCAACATCCTATTGGCCACCGAAGCCGGTCTGGGGTATGGTGAAACACCGATTTTCCCGATTCAGATCTTCAAGGTCAAGGAAGGCGTCAACTACAATCCGACAGACCCGAACTACGATCTGTTCCAGCTGTCCTGCCGCGTCAGCGCCAAACGGCTGTTCCCCAACTTCTCGTTCCTCGACGCGCCGTTCAACATACAATTCTACGAGGCTGGCCGGCCGGAGACCGAAGTGGTCTACATGGGCTGCCGCACCCGCGTCATTGCCAATGTCAACGACCCAACACGGCAAATCGTCACCGGGCGCGGCAATCTCAGCTTTACCTCGTTCAACCTGCCGCGCCTGGCACTGCTCAGCAATGGCAACCTGACTGATTTTTACGAGCGCCTCGACGCTGTCATCGCCCTGTGCATCGACCAGATTCTGGACCGGTTCGAAATCCAGTGCCGTAAGAAAATCCGCAATTTCCCCTTCCTGATGGGTAACGGCATCTGGCTGGATTCTGAAAAATTGGGGCCTGAGGATGAACTGCGTGAAGTCCTGCGCCACGGCACCCTGTCGATCGGGTTCATCGGTCTGGCCGAAGCCCTGAAGGCGCTGACCGGTCGCCACCACGGCGAAACAGCGGAAGCACAGAAACTCGGTATGGAAATCATCGGTCGCATGCGCAAGCGTCTCGACGAAGCCGCGCAAAAATACAAACTAAACTTTACCCTGCTCGCCACCCCGGCTGAAGGACTCGCTGGACGCTTCGTCAACATTGACCGCAAACGGTTCGGCATAATTCCTGAAATCACTGACAAAGAATACTATACCAACTCATTCCACATCCCCGTTTATTTCCCGATTGGCGCTTATGAAAAGATCCAGCTGGAAGCGCCGTATCATGCCCTGACTAATGCCGGCCACATCACCTATGTCGAGTTGGACGGCGACCCGGCCAAAAACCCCTCTTCGATGGAAGCGATCATCCGCTGCATGAAGGAAAGCGGTGTTGGCTACGGCTCAATCAACCATCCGGTCGACCGCGACCCCGTTTGCGGCTATACCGGTATCATCAACGGCAGTTGCCCCAAATGCAGTCGCAAGGAAGCGGACGGCGGCCCGCAGTTTGAGAGGATTCGCCGCATCACCGGCTACCTGGTGGGCACGCTTGACCGGTTCAACAATGCCAAACGGGCCGAGGAGCGCGACCGTTTCAAGCATATGTCGGTACCAAAAGCCTAATAGTCGGCCTCAAATTAGAAGCCAAAAAGGCCCTGACGATTCCATTGCGGAAGCGTCAGGGTCTTTTATATCAATCTAATGCGACGGGAATGTTGCGCGTATGGCAATGAATTCCACCCCCGTATAAGTTTAATGCCATTGTATTTATTTGCACAATACGATGGTCTGGAAAAGCCGTTTGCAAAACGTGCAGCGCAGTTTCATCTTTTTGCCGTATTAATTCCGGCATTCCTTCCTCGTAATATTTCTGAGCAACGACCACTCCGTTTGCAATCAAAAAGTTACAATAGCTTAGTGCCGGAAGCACATTGATTGGTGCAGACGGAAACGGGGTTCCGTCTAATAAAGATTCGCCCAAAACAGCCTTTGCCTTGCTCCAAAGTGAAAACACGTCATCTTCCGGATAAAGATCAATATAAATGGGTTCCGGTACAGGCATTTTGAGAATGGTAAAAGGCGTCCCAGCGATGTTTTTCGCGTTTTTCACAACGTCATACGCCCTGTCAAGCCGCTGCTTGTTCAACGCATGCAATGGGCTGGCCTGGGCTTCTGCTTCGGAAATATGCGCGATAATAATAGTGTCTTTGCCGGCAAAGCGGCAAAATTCATCAATGTGTCCATTGGCAGAGGAACTACGATAGGAGTTAAAGCGACCGTCGATGGAGGGAATCGCGCCAGAAAAGGGAAACTCATCGTCATACGAGCCTTGCGGAATCCAGAGGATCTGATCGAGATGAAATACACGCTTCAGTTCCGTCTCCACTTCGATTGTAGACTTTTCAGGGTTGCGTTTTGTTACTTCCGTCTCATGGATGGCCATCATGACACCGCCGCCGTTAAATTCGCGGTCGCCACCCTCGCTGATTAAAGTGGAAGGAATGCAATTCGTTATTCCCGCAAGGTCTGCGTGAAATTTACCAAACTTGCGCAGCAGAAGAGAAATATCGTCCGTTTCGGAAGCAAATCCATAGGTATTAAAGCGAAAATCTACTCTGGTACGGTTGCCAAGATTACTGGTCAGGACCTCGGCGCCAAAGTCCCGCGGATAAACTATTTCGGCCGGAAATAGGACAAAACAGATCAAGGTGATGTCAATCCCGCAATGGGTCAGTGCTTTTTGCGCCCGCTGCTCTACCGCCTCATCAAAGCAGCAAACTATCACTTCACATTCGCCGATGATTGCCTGCACCACCTTTGTGCTGACAGTGTCGTTATTGAGTTGTGCGGTTGCACAAGGGGACAGGGGCCAGATTAGCAGGATCGATTCTTGCCTTTCAAATTCACCGACAGTCCTATAGCGTTCCATGGTTTCGCAGCTCCTTTGCACTTGTACCAAACTGGTTGCAGCTACTAGCATTATATAATAGAGAGGACGCTGTATGTTAAAGAAACTCAGACCACGCGGTTTTCACACTGGGCAATCGCCCGCAGCGACTGCATCAGTACGGCAAAACGCGCCGGGGTGATCGACTGCGGTCCGTCGCATTTGGCATTGGCCGGGTCATTGTGCACTTCGATGATCACGCCGTCGGCGCCGACCGCCACCGCTGCCTTAGACAGCGAATCCACCATCCAGGACAGGCCGGCCGCATGACTGGGGTCGACCAATACCGGCAAATGGCTCTGCCGCTTGATTGCCAACACCGCGCTCAGGTCCAGCGTATTGCGGGTGTACGTCTCGAACGTGCGGATGCCGCGCTCGCAGAGGATTACATTTTCGTTGCCCTCGGCCATAATGTATTCGGCAGACATCAGAAACTCTTCAATCGTGGCGCTCATCCCCCGCTTTAGCAGCACCGGTTTGCGGGTCTGCCCCACCGCTTTCAGCAAATCGAAGTTTTGCATGTTGCGCGCACCAATCTGTATTACGTCGACTTCCCGTTCAAAGCGGTCCAGCATCGAAACCGACATGATTTCGCTGACAATCGGCAAGCCGGTGGCTGCCCGGGCGATTTTTAACAGCTCCAGCCCTTCTTCTTTCAACCCCTGAAAACTATAGGGCGAGCTGCGGGGCTTGAATGCGCCGCCGCGCAAAAATCTCGCGCCGGCCGCTTTCACCGATTCGGCGATACTGAGGATCTGCGCTTCACTTTCCACCGAACACGGCCCGGCGATCACCGTCAACCGGTCGCCGCCGATCTCCTGCCCCGACGCCTGTACTACCGTGTTGGTCGCACGAAACAAGCGGTTGGCTTTTTTATACGGTTCTTTCAGATGCACCACTTTTTCGACGCAAGTCCTGCGCAGCAACTGCTCCTGGTCGAGTTTCTCCACATCGCCGGTCAGGCCAAAAATAGTCCGCACACTATCTGTGCTACGGTGCACAAAGCAGCCTGCCTGTTCGATTTCCTGCTGCAGCTCTGCCATCTGCCGCTCGTTCGCCGACGGATCAATTACGATAACCATGACTCCATCTCCTCTCGCGTTGTAAAAGCAAAACAATAAAAAAAGAGAAGGCCCGAACGAGCCTTCTCTTTTTGCCTATGTTTTTGCTGCCGCTACTTTATGGCGGTCAACTCACCGGCAAGAACTCCTTCGCAAAACCCATATTTTTTTTACCCCAATAAAAAAAGCCAACGCTAAAAAAGTAGCGCCAGCCAAAAGAGGTAAAATATTGGGTTTGCCGAGTTGATGCCAATGCAATGTTCACGATGGAAGTAACCTCACTTTTTCCTGTGGGATTGATTGTTGCCATTGTATCAGGCAGCAGCCAAAGTGTCAACCTTTTGCAATTTGTGTGCCCGGACAATTGCTTTATGTAACATTTCAATTCATTCGCACTGGTCCTTAGCGCCGCACTGTCAAAACCGTTGCTGCATTTGCAACATGGCCCGCGGTGGGGTGATGCTAATCCCGTTGAATGGATACTGCACTTCCGAAATGATGATGATATTGCTCCAGATCATCGCCGAGACAAAAAAGATCAACAACGCCTGAGCCCGGGTGTTGTGCATCGAAAAAAACAGCGTGAATCCAATGGTAACCAAGCCGCCGAATACTACGGAAAACCCAATCGGAAAAGGCAATTCGTAGCGTTTTCCGTACAAGCGGGTATAGCGGAACTCACGCATGTCCGTAAATCGGTGCAACATCTCGGTATAAGCGGCCTGTTGCTGGATTGTTTCAGGCTTGATTACTTTGAGAGTAGCCGACACAGCTAACATCGCCGCCTCTGCTTCCGGCGCCGGACGGTGGACTGCCCGGGCCATGCCGGCCCATTCCGGGCCCACTACCGCGTTCACATAGTCACGCAGGTTTTGTTGCAATACTTTGCCGCCACTCTCCGGAAACCAGTCCGCCAGATGGTAAATGGTGCTGGCGGCAATCGCCTCGGACGAAGCACAGCGTTCGCCGGCGATATATTCGTCATGCACGGTATCGACCATCAGTGCAACAGTCACAGCAAAAATCGCGCCTACCACCGAGTAAACGAAACCGGCTACTTCGTGGTTGCGTCGCAGGGTTTCGCCGCCGATGCGCTTGCGCAGCCACAACATGACCACTACCGCTAATGACGACAACAACAGAACTACTGCTATATACAGCAAAAAGACACTCATCCCGTTCCCCCCCTGCTCTGCTACGCTCAGGCTTTTACGAACTGTTTGGCGATCGACACCGCCATCACGGCGTCGGGGGCATAGGCGTCAGCACCAGCTTTGGCAGCATATTCCGCCGTGAGCACGGCGCCGCCGACGAGGGTGCGTCCTGCAAAGCCCGTTTTTTTCAATGCACCAATCGAACGGTCGATCTGCGGCAGGGTCGTGGTCATCAGCGCACACAGACCGACAATATCCGGTTTGTGCTCCGCTACCGCCGCCACGATTTTCTCCACCGGCACGTCCTTGCCCAGGTCAATGATTTCGAACCCGTTGTTTTCCATCAAAGCGGCAACGATGTTCTTGCCCAGATCATGAATATCGCCGGCCACCGTGGCCAGCACCACTTTGCCCAAGGTCTTGGTCTTTTCCGCCGGCAACGCGTCGCGCAAAACCGCGAACCCCTGTTTAAGCGCTTCGGCTGACAGCAACACCTGCGGCAGGAAACAGCGCCCAGCGCCAAAGTCTTCGCCCAGCGCGTTCATGCCGGCGGTCAGGCCGTTATCAATGATGTAGGCGGCATTGCGTCCCGCTGCCACTGCAGCCAGCACCAAGCCTTTGACGGCTTCTTTTTCGCCCTGGACGATCGCCTGGCGCAGCTGATTGACCGGGTCCGGTTTTTCGCCAGCTATTTCCCGGGAAATAGTCGGCACCGCCTGCGCAGCAAATCGTTTGCTGTATTCCAGACCCTGTCGGTCATGACCGAGCAGCGCCTGCACCGAGCTGATCGCTTCATTCATCAGCGGATCAAGCGGATTCAGGATTGGCGCATGCATGCCGGCAGCAGCCGCCATGGCGAAGAATTGAGAGTTCATCAGGTCGCGCCGCGGCAGACCGTGCGAAATATTACTCAACCCCATCGACACCGGCAAACCGAATTCACTGCCATACAGCCGGATCGTCGCCAGGATATCGACTGCCGAGTCCGGATTGGCAGCCAACGTAGTCGCCAGCGCATCCAGCAGCAGGTCTTTGCGCCGGAAACCCACTGCCGTCGCCGCCGCAATAATCTGCCGCACCGTGTCTACCCGCTCCTGGGCATTGGCCGGCAGTCCGCCGGGGGCAAGCGGCAGGCACAGAATGGCTGCGCCGTATTTTTTAGCAATCGGCAAAAACTTTTCCAACCGCTCCGGTTCCGCCGACACCGAATTGACCAGCGCCCGGCCGGGATAGACCCTGAGGCCGGCTTCCAGCGTATCGGGATCGGTGGTGTCGATCGCCAGCGGCAACGTCACCAGTTGCGACAATTCATTCACCAGTCGCACCATCAGCGCCGGCTGGTCGATGCCAGGAACCCCGGCGTTCACATCGAGAATCGCCGCGCCTGCCGCCTGTTGGGCCAGCGCGTCATGCTTTACTGTCGCCAGGTTGCCTTCGCGCAGTTCGGCGGCCATCAGCTTGCGGCCGGTCGGATTGATCCGCTCGCCGATGATGCGGACGGGGAATCCATTGCCGAGATACACCGTCGCCGAACGGCTGGTCAGGCTGTGCGCCTCGCGAAAGGCAGAAGGAACCACAACTGGACTCAACCCGGTCAGTGCTGCCTTGGCGGCCGCAATATGGGCCGGAGTCGTGCCGCAGCAGCCACCGATCGCCGTCACGCCGGCGTCAACAATTTTCGGAATCCATGCCGCGAACTGCTCCGGACTGAGCGGGAACGTGGTTCGTCCGTCCGCCTGCAACACAGGCATCCCGGCATTGGGCCGCAAAGTGACTGGCAACGAGGTCGCCGCCACCATTTTGGCAATCACCGGCAGCAGTTGGTCTGGTCCGAGCGAACAGTTGGCGCCAATCATATCAGCCCCCAGCGATTCCAGTGTGATCGCCGCCGTAGCCGGGTCGGTGCCGGTCACGGTCCGCCCCGATGCTTCAAACGTCATCTGGCAGATCACGGGAACCCGGCCGTATTGTTTGGCCGCGAGTAGCGCCGCCCGCATTTCCTGAATATCGATCATCGTCTGGATGATGAAATAATCGACGCCCGCCTCCGTCAGCGCTTGCACCTGTTCAACGTAAACATCGAACACCTCGTCAAACGATAGCTCGCCCAGCGGCTGGATCAGCTTGCCGGTCGGTCCGAGATTGCCGCCAACCCGCACGGTTGCTCCGCCGGCCTGCCGGGCCAATTTGACAGCGGCGTTATTCAGCGCAAAGACTTCGTTAGCCAATCCGTAATGGGACAGTTTGATCCGGTTCGCGCCAAAGGTGCAGGAGGTCAGCATCTCCGCCCCCGCCGCCACATAGCCGCGATGCACGGTCAAGATCGGCTCCGGGTTTTTTATTGCCCATGAATCCGGCGATTCCCCCGGTTTTAGCCCCATTGTCTGCAGCATCGTCCCCATTGCGCCATCGGCCAGTTGAATTCTGTTCATGCAGTGTCTCCTTCTCAGCTGTTATTTCTTCTTCGGCATAACCATACGAATGCCCGAATAAATGACAAAAGCGCCGAATAGTTTCTTTAAATCGGCAGCCGGTATATATTGCACTAAATTGGCGCTGATCAAAGCTCCGGCCAAAGCGCCAGCCGCGACGTACATCGCCACCCGCAGATCAACCATGTTGGTCTTGATCAGATGATACAGCCCGGATAGTGCGGTCGGTATGATAAACAACATCGAAATGCCCTGGGCCAGATGCTGCGGGGTTCCCATCAGGAAAACCAGCATCGGCACCAACACCACTCCGCCGCCGACGCCGAGAATCCCGCTGAGCAGTCCGGTGGAGAGGCCCATCGCCAAAATCATCAGCATTTCGCTCATGCCAGCACCATCCTTATCCCCACCAGAATCAGCATGACGCCAAACATCCGCTTGAGCTGCGCTGCCGGGATTTTCTTCATCAGCCGCGAACCGATTGCCGCGCCGATTACGCCGCCAACCGCCAGTTGGGCCGACAGCGCAACATCCATTGTGCCATGGTAGGAATATACCGCTGCGCCCATAATCGCCGTCGGCACAACGACGGCCAACGAGGTGCCGTGCGCCAGATGCTGGTCAACCGCAAAATAAGAGGTCAGAATGGGAACCAAAAAAATTCCCCCGCCAACCCCGAGCAATCCGCTAAGTACGCCGATGCCTACACCAACCCCGGCATACTGCCAAGTTTCCTTCATGTTGCGCCCTCCAACTTCTTCAGATGTCTCTCTGCCACTATTTTAATCGCTGAACAGACTTTTTTGCAAATCGGCATTCACTATTATTCGCCATACTCCTATTGTCCACCTGCACAGGAAAAATCAGGCTAAGCGGAGAAAGATAACCCCAGGGTTTTCGTATCGGATGCAGAGAGAAAATAAAAAGGGGGAATCCCTATGAACTATGACGCTTTATACAACCCGTACCCATCGCGCCGCAGCACGGTCTATGCGAAAAACGGCATGGTCGCGACTTCACAGTCGTTGGCTGCACAGGCGGGCCTGGACATCCTGCGCCGGGGCGGCAACGCGGTTGACGCCGCCGTAGCCACCGCCGCCTGTCTCACCGTAGTCGAACCGACCTCCAACGGAATCGGCGGCGACGCATTCGCCTTGGTATGGATGAAAGACCGCCTCCACGGTCTCAACGCCAGCGGTCCTGCCCCGATGGCGCTTAACCTCGACACCATTCTCAGCAAGGGGCTGAAAGAACTGCCGACTAACGGCTGGCTGCCTGTCACGGTTCCCGGCGCCCCGTCGGCCTGGGCCGAACTGGTGAGCCGGTTTGGCAAACTGTCCCTTGCCGAGGTTTTAGCGCCGGCCATCGAGTATGCCGAATCCGGCTATCCGGTATCGCCCATCATCAGCCGGCAGTGGCAGCTTGGCTTTCAGCGTTTCAGTGCTGCGACCGGTCCAGAGTTTCGCCACTGGTTTGAAACCTTTGCCCCGGACGGACATGCACCGCAAGCAGGAGAATTGTGGCGATCGCCAGGACATGCCGCTACACTGCGCGCCATTGCCGCCAGCAATGCGGCCGATTTTTATCAGGGCGAACTGGCGCAAAAAATTGATGCTTTTGCTAAAAAGCACGGCGGCTGGCTGCGCAGCAGCGACCTCGCCGCCTATCGCCCCGAATGGGTCGAACCGATCCGGGTAAACTACCGCGGCTATGATGTGTGGGAGATTCCGCCCAACGGACACGGCCTGGTCACCCTGATCGCGCTGAACATCTTAAAGGGAATGGAGTTTGACGCCAAAGAAAGCGTCGAAACCTACCACAAGCAGATTGAAGCAATCAAGCTGGCCTTTGCCGACGGCATGAAATATATTACCGACGCCCGCCAGATGAAGGTGCGGGTGGCAGACCTGCTCTCCGACGCCTATGCCGCCGAACGCCGCAAACAGATCGGAACCCGGGCTCTCACACCCACGGCTGGATCGCCATCCAAAGGCGGCACGGTCTATTTGGCCACTGCCGACAGCGAAGGCAACATGGTTTCGTATATTCAGAGCAACTACATGGGCTTTGGTTCCGGCCTCGTTGTGCCCGGCGCCGGTATCTCCCTGCACAACCGTGGCTGCAATTTCTCGCTCGATCCGGCGCACGACAACGTTTTTGCGCCTGGCAAAAAGCCCTACCACACGATCATCCCCGGTTTCCTGACCAAAAACGGCCAGGCGGTCGGCCCGTTCGGAGTCATGGGCGGCTTTGTCCAGCCGCAGGGGCACTTGCAGATGGTGATGAACACCGTCGACTTTGCCCTGAATCCTCAGTCCTCGCTCGACGCGCCGCGCTGGCAATGGACCAAAGACAAAACCGTCGAGGTTGAGCACCTGTTCCCGGAATCACTGGCCGAAGCGCTCACGCGCAAAGGGCACAACATTGTCCGTCCGGTGGGAAATCTGGCTATGGGTCGCGGTCAGATCATCTGGCGAGATGAACACGGCATTCTGGCTGGCGGCACCGAACCGCGCACCGACGGCGCTGTCGCCGCCTGGTAGCTGCACAACCAGTTGCCGGAAAACTTATTCTTGCTTTTTGTCGATTCCCTATCTTAAATGATAAAAAGTTTAACTCAACTCGTGATTGGTGTCGCGGGCGCAACAGGCCCGACTGGCCGTCCGCAGCTATTAAAGGGTTTGGTCCATCGGAAATGAATATTTTGATAATGGCTAATTTATATGCCCTGTGCAAATTGCACAGGGCATTTTGTTTTCTTCGTGAACATTTGACATCAACGCACACGGCATCATTTTCTCTGTGTTATACTTGATTCCCGCTTATTCATGCAAAATTAATTGTTTCATGGCAATACATAGATTGAAAATTTCCCGCCATTAGAGTATAAAGCAACTCCACTTTCATGCGTATTTTTCCCGTGGCAAAAATTTTATTACATACTTTGAATGCATTATGTTTTATATTTTTATACAAACAGGATATGCGGCGATTTTTGCCGAATGAAACTGAATATAAATTTGCTAAATTTCTCAAACTAGGAGTAATTTGATGCGTTTTGCGAAAAAAACCAGAGAATGGATCGATCTTGCCGTAGGTTCCTCTTATGGAATAAAGGCAAAACTGATTGTAATTTTTATCGTGATAAAAATTATACCTGTCGTTCTCCTGAGTTGGATTGCCTGGAGTCAGGTCGTAAAACTCGGTGACGTAGTAACGAAACAATCAACCGATATCATCGCCACCACTCGCAGTAAAGTTGGTGAAATTGGCAAAGTTGCGGTTGAAGACTCCGTCCGCGCGTTGAATCTCCGAGCCCGCGAAGACATTGAGCAATTGACGACGACTACCGCTCAGGCCGTGGCTGCCTTCCTCTACGATCGCGATGCCGATTTACGTCTGGCAACGCAGCAACCGTTTTCTGAAAAGGCTTTTCGTCGCTTTCTTGCCAGTCGTACCCGCATGGTTTTTGACCATGATGCCTGGATACTTGCCGCGGATGGGCAGTCTTGGGTGCCAGTCGAGGTGTCCCAAAAAAAACAGGATCTTGTCCGACCGCGGGTAAGGGACAATGAAGCCGACTGGAATTATCGTCCGGCCGATAGTATGGGCAAACCGGTCCTCCGTCCCTTGTACCTGGAAATGACCTATATCGATCTGACGGGGCAAGAACGGATCAAAGTCACTACATCCGATCTATTACCCAATGAGTTGCACGATATCTCCCGCCGTGAAAATACGTATGCCAAAGCAGAAACATACTGGTCTGCCCTACAGGGGCTAAAAACCGGCGAAATCTATGTATCGGACGTTATCGGCCCTTACGTTGGCTCGCCGATTATCGGACCTTATACACCCAATCGGGCCAAGGAGAAGGAGATCGAATTCACTCCGGAACAGGCTGCTTACGCCGGCAAGGAAAACCCTGTAGGCAAACGGTTTCAGGGTTTAGTTCGCTGGGTTACTCCCGTTGATGTGAACGGCCGGATAACCGGCTATCTTACGCTGGCTCTTGACCACCGCCATATTATGGAGTTCACCGATCATATCGTTCCCACCGAGCAAAGGTTTTCACCGATTAAAGATGCTTCCAGCGGCAACTATGCCTTTATGTGGGATTATATGGGGCGTTCCATCTGTCACCCCCGCGAACACTCTATTGTCGGCTATGACCCCAAAACCGGCGATATGGCAACTCCTTGGCTGGACGAAGAATTATATCAAGCCTGGAAGCAAAGCGGCCTTGACCTCAAAAGTTTTTTATCCGGAGTACCCACTTTTCTTTCCCCTTCCCAGGCAAAAAAACCAGCCTCTGCTCTCACGCAGGCCGGCCAGGTTGGGCTTGACTGTAGGTATCTGAATTTCGCCCCCCAGTGCGCTGGTTGGCATGAACTGACTGAAAATGGCGGTTCCGGTTCTTTCCTTATTCTTTGGAGCGGCTTATGGAAAAGAACTACAGCTGCTGCCATCCCTTACTATACCGGAAACTACGGGCAACAACGTCGAGGCTTCGGATATGTGACCATTGGCGCCAATGTGGAAGAGTTCCATCGCCCTGCCGAAAATACAGCGGCCCACATCACCCAGATGGTCGATGCCTTTGCCTTGGAAATCGACACCAAGCAAAAGTCCGCACTCGAAACAATTAACTATTCTATCGCCAATACTTTCACAAATCTTACGTTTATGACCCTCTTGATGATTGTTGCAGTAATTTTTGTTGCCGTCTGGATGGCGAGTTTTATCACTCAGCAAATCACCCGCATGATTGACGGCATCCGCGATTTTGAGCACGGAAATTTTTACTCCAGGTTGCAGGTAACATCCCGTGATGAACTGGGATCCCTTGCAGCCGCCTTCAACAAAATGGCGGATAAATTGCAAACCAACATCGCAGAGCTTGAACAGGCCCACGTCCAAACCGAAGAAACCAATCGAACACTCGAACTGCGCGTTCAGGAACGTACAGAAAAGCTTGAAAAAGTATTGAATGAAGTCGAAATATTGGCTACGCTCGATAGTCTGACCGGTATATTCAATCGACGAAAATTCAATGAAATGATGCAATTGGAATTCAACCGGATCAAGCGTTACGGCAATGCGGCGTCCCTGATCATGCTGGATGTAGATCACTTCAAAACAATCAACGACACTCATGGACATCAAGCCGGGGATCGCGTATTAAATGAATTTGCATCGTTATTGAAAGATAATGCCCGCAATGTTGACATTCTCTGCCGTTGGGGTGGCGAGGAGTTTGCGATCTTATTACCGGAAACGAATATTCAACAGGCTCTTGTCGCCGCCGAACATCTTCGGCACTTGGTTTCCACCCATCATTTCTCTATTATTGACCAATTAACAGTCAGCATCGGTGTCGCCGAAAGCCGAACTGACGAAATATTAGACCAGTGGCTAAATCGAGCAGATCAGGCGCTATATGATGCAAAAAATCATGGCCGCAACACCGTCTGCGTTGCTGATACTTATTAATAACCTTATTAATAAAGAGACGTTAAGCAACTTCACCCAAAAAAATCCAATAAATTGCTAACCATACCGATTGAAATATGTGCATACAGAAGGTATAATACTAAGAGTATACATGGGGTATTAGCTCAGCGGGAGAGCGCTTGATTCACATTCAAGAGGTCGCTGGTTC
>CAZFSM010000012.1:0-122923 GCA_964521625.1 uncultured Veillonellaceae bacterium
ATATTCTGCCAGAGTTCTCTGCACTGGAAAACGTAATGTTGCCGATGAAGGTTGCTGGACGACTGAACAAAGCCAGCCAGCAAGAGCGGGCTGAAATGCTGCTCGATCAGCTCGGACTGGCGGATCGCCAAAACTATTACCCATCACAACTATCGGGCGGTCAGCTGCAAAGAGTGGCTATCGCCAGAGCTTTGGCCAATGAGCCACTTATTGTTCTTGCCGATGAACCGACCGGAAACCTTGACAGCGCCAATTCGAAAATCGTCTTTGACTATTTTCGCAAGTTAAATCAGGAGCTGGGACAGACCTTTCTGGTTGTCACTCATACCGTCGGCTTTGTTCATGATTGTGACCGAATTATCACGATTACCGATGGAAAAGTGGAAAGCGACCTGCGAAACAATAGATTATCCGCCAAATGATAAATATATTGCCGGGAGGTCCTTCTGCATGCCACGCAAATCAGTCCTCATAATACTGACAATCCTCGCTGTTTTGGCAATCGCTGTTTCCCTATCCTTGCGAGCGATTTCTGTCCAAACCGCAACTGCTGAATATGGCTCTTCTGCATTGTTCGTCTATGCTTCTGGTCAAGTTGTCCCTGAAGAAAAAATCAACCTGCGCAGTAAAGTCGTTGCCCGCATTGCCCGTTTCCACGTAGAGGAAGGGCAACAGGTAAAGCGAGGGGATTTACTGGTCAGCCTTGAATCCGATGAAGCCATGGCGCAGTTAAGAGCAGCCAGTGCTGAGTTGGCCCAACTTACAAGCGAAACCGATTATAAACGCCGTGAATATATGCGTATCCAAAAACTTTATTCACAACAGGCCATCTCGCTTCGCGAACATGATAATGCGCTGACCCAGCTGCATTCTGCGGAAAATTCATTGAACCGGGCCCAGGCCAATGTGGAAGCTTTTCAGTCCCGAACAACCGACTATTCACTGCTCAGCCCCTTTGACGGCCTCGTGCTGGAAAAACTAATTGACAAAGGGTCCATGGTTACCAACACCGATGGCATTCTGGCAATGGCATCGTCAGAAGCAATGAGTATAGAGGGCAAGGTTGACGAACTGGATGCGGACCGGGTGCGGATCGGACAAAAAGTGCTGCTGAGTCTGGACAGCCTGCCTGGAAAAATCTACGAAGGAACGATTCGCTCACTTGCACCGCGAATCGATTATGCCACCAAGTCCTTCAAAATCAAGGTGGATATTCCGGCAAATATGCCGGTTCGTTCCGGAATGTCTGCAGAGTTGAACATTTTGGTGCAGGAAAAAACACAGGCTTTGCTGATTCCAACCAACGCAGTTGTTGATGGTTCGACCGTCTGGACGGTCAACAACAACCTTGCCTATAAAAAATCAGTAAAAACAGGGCTGCGTGACAGCCGAAGAGTTGAAATTTTTTCTGGGTTAAACCCGGGCGATATTGTTGTAATTTCACCCCAGGGACTGCAAGAGGGCAGTCGGGTCAAGCCAGAAACAGAACCAAAGAAAGAGTGATGATATGATTCCTTTACGTGACAACGTCAGACCAGATATCATTCCATTCGTTACTGTTGCGTTGATCGCACTGAATATCGGTGTCTTCATCAATGAACTGCAGCTTTCTCCTGCCGAGCTGCGGCAATGGGTCGGGCAGCTGGGAATGGTTCCGGCGCGGCTAAGCCAAATGCTTAATTCCGGGTTGCTGGATCCCGGAGCTATCGCAAGCCTGTTCAGCAGTTTGTTTCTGCATGGCGGCTGGCTGCATCTGATCGGCAATGTCTGGTTCCTCTGGTTGTTTGGTCACAGCGTGGAATACTGTCTAGGCCATACTCGATTCCTGTTGTTCTATTTTGCTTGCGGCATCATCGCCAATCTGACCCAGTATGCGTTTGATCCCACCTCCACAGTTCCGGTCATAGGCGCCAGCGGCGCTGTCTCCGGCATCTTGGGCGCGTATGCCGTTTGCTTTCCCCGGGCCAAAATACAGACACTCGTGCCGTTATTTTTCATCTTCACCATTATTGAAATACCGGCCATGCTGTTTCTTGGTGTATGGTTCTTCTATCAGCTGCAAGGCGGGGCAGTTGCTGCGGGAATGGCTGGCGCAGGCATCGCCTGGTGGGCTCATGTCGGTGGCTTTCTCGCTGGTGTGCTGATGAATCAATTTTTGGTCAAACGAAAATAGTCTGGAAAAATACAACTGTCGTGTCGTAGGGAAAAAATCGGCGTTGTTGAAATCCGGTATAAAAAGGTGCCCTCAGGGCATCTTTTTTCGCATCCATTTCATGCAAACCCAGCCAATACATCCCTATTAATAAAAAACAAGACAATGCCTATATTAGATAAATAAAAGCATTGTCTTAAATATATTATTTTATATTCTACTTGTTTAATTAAATTATATTAATTTATTTTAGTTCATTACTCATCGCTTTAACTTCTTAAATTTAAACATTTTCATTCAAATACAGCTTCATTTTTCCAAGCGGCTTATTTGAACACCGTTTTGGCAGCCATATCTGCTAATCTTGACAATGGGCCTGGGTATACGCCCATCGCCAAGGTAGCCGCCATCGCGAATATGGCGGTCAGCCGAACCGGCATGGCGATGTCAAACGGGCGGGTATCCGCCGGCGTACCCAGATACATCACCTTCACCACATTGAGGTAATAATATACCGACACCATTGACAGGACAAACCCGAGTACGGCAATCCAGAGATAGCCGGCATCAATCGCCGACGAGAACAGGAAGAACTTGCCGACGAATCCGGCCAAGGGTGGAATCCCCGCCATCGACAGCAAGGATACCGTCATAACTACCGCCAGCACCGGCGCCTGACGCGACAGGCCGGCCAGATCGGCGATGGTTTCACCGTTACGATGTTTGCTGACCGCCGTGACGACGGCAAATGCCCCAACATTGGCGAACACATAGATCAGCAGGTAAAACATCATCCCTTTGATACCGGCTGTACTGCCGGCCAATAGTCCGATCAACAGATAACCGGCCTGGGCAATCGACGAATAGGCCAGCATCCGTTTCATGTTGGTCTGCGGAATTGCCGCCAGATTGCCGAGCAGCATCGCTGCCCCAGATAGCATCAGCACCAGCAAGGCCCACGGATAACCTGTCGCCGGGAATATTTCGGTAAACACGCGGATCAGCGCCGCAAAACCGGCAGCCTTGGAGCCCATGGCCAGCATTGCCGTCACCGGAACCGGCGCGCCTTCGTACACGTCAGGCGCCCACATATGGAACGGCGGCGCCGCCAGTTTGAAGGCAAAACCGGCCAGAACCATCACGCAGCCAACCAGCAACGCCGGTGAAACGATCAGTCCTTTGGCGATTGCCGCATAACTCAGTTGTCCGGCAACCCCGAACAACAGGCTCATGCCATAGAGCATCACGGCCGAAGCAGCCGAAGCCAGCACCAGATACTTGATCGCCGCCTCGGTAGATTTGGATTCCGTCAGTACATAGCCGACCAGGATGAAAAAACTGAACGTCATCAGTTCAATCCCCACATACAGCGTTATCAGGTCATTGGCCGAGGCCAGCACCATCATCCCCACGACCGCAAACAGCAGCAGGACGTAGAATTCTGCCCGGGAGTGAGGCAACCGGTCGACAATGTCGATTGAAAACAGCATCACCAGAATCGCTCCGACCATAAAGGTCTGTTTGAAAAACACGGCATAATCATCAAGCCGGAACAACCCGCTATAAAAAGTCTGATTCATTCCATAACGACTGAATGAAACCAGCAGTACCCCCGCCAGACCGGCAATCGCCAGATAACCTAGTTTGCGGCGGGACTGGCCGGGTTCCATCAACAGGTCCGCCGCCAGGATCGATAGCGCCAGCAGGGCGACCGCCATTTCCAGCATCAATGCATTGAAATTCATGATCACAGTCCCCCCCACAGCGTCGCCGCCAGTTTTAGCTTCGCGAGCAGCGGCATCAACGGTTCAATGCCGCTATTCACCACATTCATCAACAACGACGGGAAAAAGCCAAACCCGATCAGGAACGAGCCCAAGAGTACAAGCGGTACCCAATCGGCGCCGTGTAAATCGTGCACGCCGTCCCATTCGCTGCGACGCGGCCCGAACAATACATCCGCCAGCACCCTCAGCACATACAGCGCCGTCAGGATGATCCCGGCAATCGCCAGCACGGCAAACAACGGAAAGGCCTTGAAAGAACCGACGAAGATGGTAAACTCCGGCACGAAGCTAATCAAACCAGGTAGCCCCAGCGACGCCATCCCGGCCAGGAAGAAGCCCACGGTTGCCCGCGGCATCTGATGCGCCAGGCCACCCAGATCAGGAATGTGCCGCGTGTGCGTGGCATGGTAGATATGGCCGATCATGGCGAAGAACAGCGCCGCCATGACGCCATGCGCGAACATATTGGCCACAGCGCCGTTGATGCCGATGACATCGGCTGCAGCAATCCCGATCAACACATAACCCATATGGGAAACCGAAGAATAGCCGACCACATATTTCATGTCTTTCTGCACCAACGCAATGAATGCGGCATAGGCGACGTTGGCCACACCAAATGCTGCAATCAGCGGCGCCCAGAACTTGAAACCGAGCGGCAGCATCAACAGGCCGATCCGGATCAGGCCATAGCCGCCGATTTTCTTCAATACCCCGGCATGTACCATCGACACCGCCGTGGGAGCGCCGGCATAGCCATCCGGTGACCAGGAATGAAACGGCCACATCGAAAGCAGAGAGCCAAAACCCAACATCACAAAAAAGAAGGCGAATTTCTGGAACTCCGGCGACAAGGCGCCGCCCGCTGCCGCCTGAGTCAGCGCTTCCATGGAAAACGTCCGCGTACCGACGGGATAGGCATTCAGATACAGCATCAGGATGCCTGCCAGCAGAAATGCCGAACCGAGCAACAGGTAGATCGTCAGTTTCATCGCGGCATATTCCTTGGTGACCCGTTTGCTCGAGCCCCAGAGGATGATCATGATATAAATCGGAATGACCACGACTTCGTAGCAGAGCAGAAACAGGAACAGATCCCTGGCCACGAAGGTGCCAGCGACTCCAGCCACCAGCAGCAAAAACAGGATGAAAAACTCTTTCGGCCGTTCATCCACCCGCCAGGAAGCAAACACGCCAGCAAAGCCGATCAGGGCCGTCAGCAGGATCATTGGCGCTGACAGACCGTCGACACCCAGACTATAGGAAGCACCCAATTCGGGCAGCCAGGCCAGTTCTTCCACGAACTGCATGCCGCCGCTATGCCAGTCATAACCAAAGAACACCATCAAGGACAGCAAGAACGAGATCCCCATCGCCGCCGCGCTGACTTTTTTTATTGAGGAACCAGCCGTCGTTGGCAGGAAGGTAATCGCCGCAGCGCCAACAATCGGCGCGAACAGTATAGTAGACAGTACAGGAAACGACATCAGCTTTTCCCTCCCCCGGCGACCGCACCGGCAGAAAACGCCAGTATCAGGGCCAACATTACCGTAGCAATCAGCATCACTGCAGCATACTGCTGCGTCTGTCCCGTCTGGAACCGCCGCAGAATCGCCCCGACTGCGCCGCTTTTCTGCGCAGCGCCATCGACGATCCCATCCACGACATTCAGATCGACCCAGTAGAGCAGCCGGGCCAGGCCCGTCAAGATATTCCGGTTGAACCACTGGTAGAGTTCATCAATATAGAACTTATTCAAACTCAGCGAATACAGAAACCCTGCCTGCTTGGCAATCGCATCGGAGCGCCTTGTCCCGCTGCCGTAGATCGACCAGGCCAGACCAAAACCGGCCAGCGCGATTAAAGTGGAAGCGGAAGCAATTCCCCAGTCAATCCCCGCATGGTGAGCCGGCCCAAAACGGACCCAGTCGCCAAACCCCAGCGCAAACGGGACTGCGCCGGCAAAAACACTCAGCACTGCCAGCACGCCCATCGGAAACAACATCGACATGCCTGATTCGTGCGGATGATTGTGCGGGTTTTCCTCGCCAAAGAACGCGACCAGGAATAGCCGCGCCATGTAAAATGCCGTCAGGAACGCGGTAAATGAAGCGCCGATATATAGTGGAGTGGAAACATGCGCCGCCGCCACCAGAATTTCATCCTTGGAAAAGAAACCGGCGAATGGTGGAATACCTGAGATCGCCAGCACGGCGATGCCCATCATGGCGCAGGTCGCAGGCATCGATTTGCGCAGCCCGCCCATCTCGAAGATATCCGCTTTGTCATGTAGCGCATGCAGGACAGAACCAGCGCCGAGGAATAGCAGCGCCTTGAAAAAGGCGTGCGTCATCAGATGGAACATTGAGGCAGTCAGGCCACCGACGCCAAGCGCCATCATCATAAAACCCAGCTGGCTGATCGTCGAAAACGCCAAAATCCGTTTGATTTCACGTTGCGTCAGCGCAATGCAGGCTGCAAACAGCGCCGTGAAGCAACCCATCCAGGCAATGACCGTCATCGCACCAGGCAGCACGCTGAAAATCGCAAAGGCTCTAGCCACCAGATATACCCCGGCCACAACCATTGTCGCTGCATGAATCAGCGCCGACACAGGCGTCGGACCTTCCATCGCATCCGGCAACCATACGTGCAGGGGAAACTGACCGGATTTGGCAATCGGTCCGGCAAATATCAGCAACGCCACACAGGTCAAAAGCGCCGCGCCGTTTTGGCTCACATAAGCCGGCACTTTCGTGCCCAACTCAGTAAAATCGAGCGTGCCAAACATGATCTGCAAAAACAGGATTCCCAGCAGCAAGCCGAAATCACCGATCCGGGTCGTCATAAACGCTTTTTTGGCTGCCTCGCGCGCCGAAATTTTATGGAAATACCAACCAATCAACAGGTAGGAACACAGGCCGACCAATTCCCAGAACACAAACAGCTGCAGGAAATTCGTCGAGATGATCATCGCCATCATCGAGGCGGCAAACAATGATAAGAACGCAAAGAAGCGGCCATAACCGGGGTCGCCGGTCATATAGCCGGTAGAGTAAATCATGACCAACAATGATACCAGCGATACGACCAACAGCATCATCGAGGAAGTCGGGTCAATCAGAACGCCCATCTCGGCAGTCAACCCCGGCATCGAAAACCAGACGGCTTTGATGACGAAAGGTTTTTCCACGCTTATTCCTTGTGACAGCACCGCCCAGGCTACTCCGACCGAGATGATAAACGATGACGCCATCGCTTTGATCGCCAGCCGCGCTGCCATGTCAGGCAAGTCCCGCAAAAAGAAAGCGATCAGTACAAATGTCACTGCCGGCAATAACGGAATCAGCCAGGCATATTGCAGTGAAAATTCAGCCCACATATTCATAGCACCCCCTTACCACTTCAGCCAGTTCATCTCATCGACCGACACGGTATCCCGGCCGCGATAGATGGCATAGGCCAAAGCCAGTCCCACGGCTACTTCAGCCGCGGCGACGGCGATGATGAACAGGGAAAACACCTGGCCGGCTGCCGCATCCGTCGCAGTATAGCGGGAAAAAGCCACCAGATTGATATTAACCGAGTTCAGCATCAACTCAATAGACATCAGTACGGCAATCAGATTGCGTTTCGTCAGTAATCCGAATAATCCCAGCCCGAACAACACAGCGCCAACCAGCAAATAATGCGAAAGTCCGATCATGATTGCGCCTTGCCCCCTTTAAACAATACGACTGCGCCAATCAGCGCCGCCAGTAGTAAAAGTGCAACAGCTTCAAACGGCGGGGCAAAATCCGTCAAAAATCGCCGTCCGATATCGCCAGCCGTCACAACGCTGCCTTTGCCAACTTTCCAGGGTGTTGCCAGGATCGCCCAGACCATCACGCCGACAACCGACAGAGCTGCCAATGCTCCGGCGAACAGCATTTTGTTGGGCGGATTAGAACGGGACATCTGCTCGCGATGCGTGAGCATCACGCCAATGACCACCAAAACGGCGACTGCGCCGCTGTAAACCAAAGCCTGGACCGCTGCCATGAACTCGGCCTCCAGTGTCATATAAAGGCCAGCCACACCCAAAAATGTAACTGACAGCAGAAAAGCACTTTGCACCAGATTACGTTTGAACACCACGCCCATGGCGGACGCCAGAGTAATGCCCGACAGCAGAAAGAATGCCAATGTATGCATCAGGCCGCCACTTTCCATCAGCGCGCACCTCCCTTCACTGCCATGCAGTCAATAATCTGCTCGCCATAGGTCAGAGAACTCATTTCATAGTTCTGGGTCCAGTGGATCGCCTGCGTCGGACAGGCTTCAATACAATAATTGCAGAACAGACAGACCGGCAGGTGATGGCGGTAAACAGTAAGAGCTTTTTTGCCGCTCTCCATTTTTTCGGTCGCCAGCTCAATTGCGCCATTCGGGCAGGCCAGCGCGCACAGGCCGCAGGCAATACACTTTTCCAGGTTCAAATCGAGGGTTCCGCCTCGAAACATCGGCCCCACCGGCAAACGCTCTTCCGGATACTCGACCGTATTCGGTTTGGAAAAACAGCGCCGCAAAGTGACGCTGAGGCCTTTAATCAATCCTACGCCAAACACAACATCACCCCTCTCAACCCAACGGGAAGAACAGCCATAATCCAATGCCTGTCACCACTACGTTAACAATCGACAATGGCAGCAGCACTTTCCAGCCGAACGACATCAGTTGGTCAACCCTGATCCGCGGGAATGTCCAACGGAACCACATGAACAGGAAAATCATCGCCGCCACCTTAATGAAAAACCAGATCCATCCCGGCAGAAACGGTCCATTCCAGCCGCCGAGGAACAACGTGGCCGCAATGCAGGACGCCCCGACCATAAAAGCATATTCAGCCAGGAAAAAATAGGCCCAACGCATGCCGCTATACTCCGTGAACGGACCGGCCACCAGTTCCGACTCGGCTTCGACCAGGTCAAACGGGGTCCGGTTAGTCTCGGCCACTGCCGCGATAAGGTAGACCACAAAGGCAATCGGCTGAGTTACGATAAACCACAACCCTTCCTGCGCCTTGACGATATCGCTCATTTTCATCGAGCCGGTGATCATCACAACGCCAAGCAGTGAAAATACCAGTGGAATCTCATAAGAGATCATCTGGGCCACGGTCCGCATACCGCCGAGCATTGCGTACTTGTTGTTGGAAGCCCAGCCCGCCATCAGCATCGGCAGCGTCGCCTGCGAGCCGACAGCCACGAAAAAGAAGATGCCGATATTGAGGTCGGCAAAAATCACGCCAGCATCAAACGGAATTACCGCATAAGTAGTCATCGCCGCCATAAACAGCAAAATCGGCGCCAACCCCCACATTACAGGCGATACCATAGTTGGTTGGATATCTTCCTTGGTCATCAGTTTGATGATATCGGCTATCGTCTGGAACATGCCAAACGGACCCAGCCGATTAGGTCCCAGTCGCATCTGCATCCATGCGCAGACTTTACGCTCGAGATAAACCAAGACCAGTGCTGATAATAAGATAATCGTTAAAATACTAACGACACCGGCAAGTGTGTGAACGAACTCCGCCGCCCACAACGTGCCTGTCGCATCCAGAACGGCCTGTTTGAGCGCCCTTCCCAGTCCTACCCAGAGGCTTGCAGACTCTTGCATCAAATTTCCACCTTCCTATGCATCGGCTTCTCCCATGCAGGGATCAAGGACAGCCAGAACCGCAGCCACGTCGGCAATCTTCACTCCCTGGCAGAGTGCATTAACACAGCCCAGGTTGTAGAAGGTCGGCCGGCGAATGTGCAAGCGGTAGGGCTTGGTCGATCCGTCGCTGACAATATGGAATCCCAGTTCACCGCGCGGCGTCTCGTTAGAGTGATACACTTCACCGACCGGCGGTTTGATAACTTTTGGCAGTTTCGCCATTACCGGACCTTCCGGCAGGTTTTCCAGCGCTTGGGCAATAATTTTGGCGCTTTCGCTAATTTCCAGCACCCGCATCAGATAACGTTCCCAATTGTCGCCAACACTGCCGGTGGGAACCGCAAACTGAAACCGGTTATAAATGCCATATGGTTTTTTTACCCGCAGATCATAATCAATCCCTGAGGCGCGCAAAACCGGTCCGGTCACTCCATGTGAGACCAGCCGGCCGGCAGGCACGATCGACACACCCTTCAACCGGGCCTGGAAAATCTCGTTGCCATTGATCAGGTTGTCGTACTCGGTAAGCATCCCCGGCAAATCGGCCAGGAATTTGCGCAACAGCTCGATGAATTCCGGCGAAACATCGTTCATCACGCCGCCGATTCGCACGTAGGAATAGGTCAGACGCGAACCGGACGCCAGATTGAAAAGATCCAGGATGTATTCACGATCGCGGAACGTATACATCATGCCGCTCATGCCACCCAAATCAAGCGCCGTGGCGCCGATGAACAGCATATGGCTGGCGATACGGTTAAGTTCAGCCATGATGACCCGGATGTATTCTGCCCGTTCCGGCACTTCCGCACTAATCAGTTTTTCCACCGTCTGGCAGTAAGCCAGGTTGTTGCACATGGAAGAAACATAATCAAGACGGTCGGTATAAGGAATAAACTGAGGATAGGTCCTGACTTCGGCAAGTTTTTCCAGACCCCGGTGCAAGTATCCCAACACTGGCGTCGCTTTCACCACCGTCTCGCCGTCCAGTTCGAGCAAAACCCGCAGAACACCATGCGTACTGGGGTGTTGCGGTCCCATATTCAATAAATACAGCTCCGTACCTGCCGGAGTGATGCCATTATGCTCCAGTTGCATCTGTGCCATTCGCGTTACCTCCCCGCCTGCTGGCCGGATCGTCCGGGCAGCGTATAGCTTTTGCGCAGCGGAAAGAAACCGAATCCGTCTTCGGGCGCCAGTAAGGCGCGCGGGTCAGGATGGCCGACAAAAACGATACCGAACATATCCTGGACCTCTCGTTCGCCGAACAGGGCTGTTTCCCAGATTGCCGAAACCGAGGGGATTTCCGGCTGTGCCTGATCAATCGAAACTTTCACGACCAGGTCACGATCCGTCTGAAGCGAATTCAGCCGATAAACCAGTTCGAATGTTTCAACGCGGTCGACGGCGGTCAGGTCGATCAGACGGTCAAACCGATAGGCGACATTGTCCCGCAGCTCCTGCATGTCATTCAGCAACGTGGCCGGTGTTGATTCCAACATGCCAGCTGCAATCATTTCCTGATTCATTTTTTGCCACCTCGTCTCTTGGCTGCCATCACTTTTTCCTTCAGGGTGAGCATGCCATGCATCAAGGCTTCTGGGCGCGGCGGACAACCTGGGATGTAGACGTCCACAGGCAAAAATTTGTCGACTCCCGGCACTACCGAGTACGAATCGACGAACGGACCACCGCCGCTGGCGCAGCTGCCCATCGCAATCACCCATTTGGATTCCGGCATCTGTTCATACAACCGCACCAGTGGCGGCGCCATTTTCCAGGTAAGGGTACCAGCCACGATCAGCAGATCTGCATGCCGCGGTGAGGGGCGAAACACTTCGTAGCCGAACCGGGCCAAATCAAAGCGACCGGCGCCACAGGCCATCATTTCCAAAGCACAACAGGCAAGGCCGGAGGTCAGTGGCCAGAAAGAATTCCCCTGCGCCCAGGCAAAAACCTGCTCTACCGTTGTAACAATAACGTTTTCCGGCCCCAGTAGTCCGGACAGCCGGCTCTGGGCGACCGGGTTCTCCGTTGTCACTTCCATTCAAGCGCCCCCTTCTTCCATGCATACCATAGTCCCAGCAGCAGGATGGCCATGAATACCAACATCGCCATAAATGCCGGAGCATTCATACTCCGAAAAACAACCGCCCACGGATATAGAAATGCAGTTTCCACATCAAACAAAACAAATGCCAGGGCATAGAGGAAATAACTGCTTTTGAACTGGACCCAGGAACGCCCGATCGTATCGATGCCGCATTCATAGGTCAATAACTTTTCCCGGGTTGGTTTGCGGATATGAATCAGCGAAGATGCAATGAGTGGAATAAAGGGAAAGATAAATGCCACACCGGCCAAAATTGCGATGGCCCCATACTGTTCCAACATGAAAAAACCTCCTGTCAAAGATAACTTGCTAACAAGAAACGCCCCGTGATAACTAAAACCGAACCGGACACTAACAGACCCACCGTAACCCAACTGATGCTACCCCGCAGCCAACGATCCGGAATATCGAGATAAGCCTCGCCTGGATCAACCGGATTGCAAAAGGCGACCGCAAAAGTTTCCAGCTCCCGTTGCACCCGTTCCTGTTCCCCGGCCCGGAGTGTCCAGTGCACTGGTAACATTTTGCGGCTCAGATAAGCCACGCCATTTCGTTCATATTCAAACTCAATCGCAGCAATACGCAGACCCCGTTGTTTTTTGCCTGGCTGCCAACCACCCGGCTTGAATTCGAGAGAGCCGGGAATTACTCGCGCCACACACTGCGGCCAATGAACAATTGTCTTTTCAACCTGACGCCGACGATATAAAAAGACTGTTGTCAGGCTGGAAATGATGAAACAGGCCCACAGAACTTCTATGCTGATCGCTTCAGTTCCCCTCCCCTTTCAACTGCCGTCACACTAAACGCGTACCGGATTCAGACTCTGCCAATTGACCGTCCCTACGCCCAACCCGGCAGCAATACCAATATAACCAACATCCGACGCTTTCATGCCAAACAGCTCAGCCCCGTAGGCATCGGCCGCCACCGGATCAACACTGAAAATCAGCTGATTATACTCGCGGATCGTGCCTGGCCCCATCGGGCCATGGCTGGTAATTCCCTGGATTGCATCCATAATAACCAGGTTCGGTTGCTTGAATGCCGCAAGTTCAGCGATTGTCCGATGCAGGTCGGTCCGGTGAAAAAAGCCCCGATCCCAGACCAGCCCCATCATATTTTTAAGCCCCATCGTCAATCCTGTGCCGTTATGGTGCTTCAAAATCGGAAAACTAATGAATACATCGGCCTCCAACACATCTTTAGAATACTGGAGCGACTGAAGTACCGTACCTCCGGCATTGGAAGCGGTATAAAACTCCGCCGACAATTTGTTGATCGTAAAAACCCGGCCACCAGCGGCCTCAGCAGCCCGGCGGATGCCGGAGTTTTCCAGACACATCTGAGAATTGGTAAACGGATAATCAATCACCTTGACCGATTTCGCTCCGGCACCCAGGCAACGTTTAACCAGCGCCGCTACCAACAGAGGGTTGGTTGTCGCCGCTTGTTCAGGTGTGCGCGGAACACTGAAATTCGGTTTGATGACGACGCTCTGTCCTGATTTTACAAAACGCCCGATACCGCCCATCGCCTGCAAACCGCGTTCCATCAGTTCTTCCGGTTCGGTGCCGTTAACAACCACCATAGCCGGTTTACCGGAACTTGCAACAGGTGCAGCCGTGGCTGCTGTTGGCTGAAGTTGCGGGGGGATGCCGACATCAGCGCTGGATTTGCTGGTACCACATCCCGACAGGGACATGGCCGAAATCGAACCAATTGTCGCCAATTTTATAAATTCTCTGCGTTTCATCGTTTTCCTCCCCCTTGGCGGTCAAATTTATGTTATTTTTCCATTAGTGAATCACTAAAAGGTGGCTGATGTTCATCATCTTCACATTCAAACGGCCAGGCCGCAACACCGCCTTCGATCACCTTGACGTTCTCAAAGCCTTCGCCTTCCAGGATACATTCCGCGTCATAACCACCCAGGCTGATTTTGCAGAACGCGACAATCTCGTCCGCTTTGCCCAATTCAGTCAGCCTGCTGCGCAATTGCTCCAGCGGGATATAAGTCACGTTGCGGCAGGAGGCGATACGAACCGACTTGCATTCCTCCGGACTGCGAACATCCAAAAATACCGTCTTGGCCGATGCCAGTTTTTCTTTAGCCTCCAACGTCGAAATGCCCTTAAACTTGCCGGATATTTTGTTCATCAGAGTATTGGCGGCCACCGCGGCATTGTCAATCGGGTTATTGAATGGCGGTGCGTAAGAAAGATCAACATCAAACAGGTCGTCGATTGTTCCGCCAAAGGTCAACACCGAAGCCACAACATCAATGCGTTTAGCAACATCACCCTCGCCGAACGCCTGAATTCCAAGCACTTTTCGACTCTTCACATCAGCAATCAATTTGATGGTAAGCAGTTTTGAATCCGGCATATAATGCGCCCGGTCATTTCCTGTCGTCATTGTCGTAACAATCTCATAGCCGGCTTCCTTGGCTTCCCGCTCAGTCAGACCGGTTTTACCGACATTCATATCGAGCAGGCGCACAACTACCGTGCCAAGAATCCCGCGAAATTTGACGTTGGCGCCGCAAATATTCTCGCCAATCACCCGCCCATGCTTGTTGGCAATCGATCCCAGGGCAACAAACATTTTTTTGCCGGACACCATATGGGTATTTTCCGCACAGTCACCGCCGGCGTAAATATCCGGATCACTGGTCAGCATATTCTTATTGACCATAATCGCGCCGGAAGCGCCGATTTCCAAGCCAGCTTCATGCGCCAAACCAACTGTAGGCTTCACCCCGACTGACAAAACAACCACATCGGCAGGGTATGTTCCTTTATCTGTCACAACGGCACTTACCACGCCATCGCCTTCAAATCGCTGAACTTTTTCCTGCATCCGAATGTCAATACCTTTGCCTTGGGCATATTTTTCAACCGACAAGGCAACTTCCGGGTCGAGAAAGGCAGGAAAAACATGGTCCTGCATCTCCACAATCGTAGTATGTACACCCCAGCGATGAAACGCCTCCGCCATTTCGATTCCGACCAGACCAGCGCCAATGATAACGGCATTTTTCACCTGGCGGCCTTCCAGTAAAACGCGGATCGCCTGTGCATCATAAGGATGCCACATCGGAAAAATATTACCCAGCTCAACACCAGGAAATGGAATCCGCACCGGCGTCGAACCGGTGGCAATCACCAGTTTGTCATAGGGAATATCGGTTTCTGCGCCACTAGGCAGATCTTTCACCCGGACGGTTTTTTCTGCCCGATTAATACTTAGCGCTTCTGTTTTCGTCAGGACATCCAGGTCCTTGGTGGCTTTAAAAAACTCCGGATTTCGCATCGATCCATTCGGTGTCATCATCAGATGATCAATCGAGGCTACATTGCCGGATACGACATAGGGCATGCCACAGGCGCCATAGGAGACGATATCGCCGCGTTCGATCACGGTGATTTTTGCCCGGGAATCGCCGCGACGCACTTTTGCTGCTGACTTGAGACCGGCAGCAACCCCGCCGATGATGACGATATTACGAGCCACCGTTTGGTTTGACTCCACGGATGCACCAACCTTCCAACCCCCCTCAACCAGGGGGGTGTACTGCTGCTTCCATTTTACTTGATAATGAATGACTCAGTCAATCGGCGAACTCTGAACAATCCGCAAACTCAAAATGTTGACAAAAAACCGGAAATTCCGCAGGAGAACTTCCGGTTTTTATCATTTTAGCTTAATGATTATTCGGCGCGGCGATACATTTCCTTGTCAATATACATCACACCATTAACATTCTTCTCGCCGACCATTTTCAGTTTGTTGACAATTTCTGTAGCATTTGCCTCTTCTTCGACCTGTTCGTTAATGAACCATTGCAGGAAGATTTGCGCAGCATAGTCTTTTTCTTTCAACGCAGCTTCATACAAATTGGTAATCATCGCGGTGACTTTTTGCTCATGAGCCAACACTTCTTCAAACAGTTTCAGCATTGAACCAAACTTAGCCGGCGGAGCAGCAATTGGTTTTAATTCCACTTCGCCGCCGCGTTCCAGAATATAGCCAAGAAATTTCATTCCATGAGAGGTTTCTTCTTTGTATTGCAGTTTTAACCAATGGGCAAACCCCTTATAATTTTCCGACTCACTATAAGCCGACATCGCCAAATACAATTGAGCCGAATAGAATTCAGCCTGGATTTGCGTGTTCATCATGTCTTGCATTTTTTTACCTAACATTTTCATCGCTCCTTTTAATTTAAATTTATTCTTAATTGGTATGTATTCCTATTAGTATTATAACACTATTTTACAAATATTCAAGGTCAGTTAGAACAAAATCTCCGATTGTTTAAAGTCATCCTACACTGCGTTCACCAATCCAATGCAAAGGAAAATCAGTGACTGGGTGCGAATTAGAATAAAAAGAATCAACCAATATTAACAAACAGAAATGGAGTTGTCTCTGTGAAAAACTACAATCATGTTACTGCCGATATTCTTACCCAATTAAAGACAATTGTCGGCGATAAATTCGCATTCTCAGATATCGAGAAATGCGCCACCTATTCATGCGATGAAACGCCGGACAGTAAATATGCCTGTCAGCCGGAAGCCGTTGTGCTGCCCCAAACGACCGATGAAGTATCCCGCATCATCAAACTGGCCAACCGAACCGGGATTTCCGTTGTGCCCCGCGGGGCCGGCACAGGTCTCGCCTGCGGCGCCATCCCGATCACCGGCGGGATTGTGCTGTCTCTGGAACGATTCGATCGAATCATCGAAGTCAACGCTGCTGCAATGTATATGATCGTGCAAGCCGGTGTGCGAACGGATGAGGTGCAAAAAGCCGCCAAAGCGGCAGGACTGTTATATGCCGGCGACCCCTGCAGCGGCGACAGTTGTTTCATTGGCGGCAACATCGCCACCAATGCCGGCGGAAACCGGGCAGTGAAGTATGGCACTACCCGACACCAAGTCTATGAATTTGAAATAGTGACCCCCTTGGGCGACATTGTTCGGCTTGGCAGCCGCCTGAACAAAAATACCACCGGCTACTGCCTGGAACAATTGATCATCGGCTCCGAAGGAACCCTTGGCATCATCACCCAGGCTACGTTAAAACTCAAGCCTTTGCCTGCTCACGTCATCGATGTATTAACCGTCTTTGCCGATGTCGAGCCTGCTATCGCAATCGTCGGCCTTATGCTGAGGGCCGGCCAGACACCGACCTGCGTCGAATTCATGGACAACGCAGCCGTGCAAAGTGTTGAAAGGTTTTTGCAAGAAAAATTGCCGCATAGTGAAATCGGACACTACGTGATCATCCAGCTGGAAGCAGACAGCGAAGAAGACTTGGAAAATAAAACAGTGACGCTGGATGAGCTCTGCAGTAAAAATGGCGCGATTGCCGTGCTGGTGGCCGATTCGCAAAAGATCTGGAAAGCCCGCAAGGCCTTCACGGAAGCAACCCGCCTGGAAAGTGCGGTTCAATCCTTCGAAGACATTGTGGTTCCGGTAGACCGGATCCCTGAAGCAGTATCGGCCAGCAATCGAATTGCCGGTCAATATGACTTGACGATCCGAATGGTCAGTCATGCCGGAGATGGCAATATTCACCTGACTCTGTTCCGCGGTGATCTGCCGGAAGATGAATGGGACCGCCGCCTGAACGGCTTTGAAAACGAGTTGTACCAAGTCGTTTACCAACTGGGAGGCCGCCTGTCCGGCGAACATGGCATCGGTTACAAACGCAAGGATCTGATGCAACAGTTCACCGATCCGGTGGAGCTGGACATGATGCGCCGGATCAAGCTGGCGCTCGACCCCAATCTGATTCTCAATCCCGGCAAAATATTTGATGTGGAGTAACGCAAAATATCAACAACAAAAAGACTGTCGTCAATCCAGAATACTGGATCAGCGACAGTCTTTTCCTTTATTTCAGCGGCTCCTTAACTTAGTCTCTATTTAACGCTCTATGGGCAATATCCTTGCGGTACTGCATCCCGGCAAACTTAATCTGTTCCACGGCAGGATAGACTTTTGCCACTGCCGCCGCGATATCCTCCGCCACCGCAGTCACACCGAGCACACGACCGCCATGAGTTACAATTGTATCGCCGGCCAAAGCCGTGCCGGCGTGAAATACCACGGCGCCCTTCGTTTCTGCTGTCGCCATACCGCTGATGGCATCACCTTTGCGGTACTCACCCGGATAACCACCGGCAGCCAGCACGACGCAAACGGTAGCGCCCTTTTGCCAGTGCACTGCTGCTTCAGCCAGTGTGCCGTCGATACAGGCTTCCAGCACCGGCAGCAAATCTCCTTCTAGTAGCGGCAATACCACCTGGGTCTCGGGATCGCCGAACCGGGCGTTGAATTCGATCACTTTCGGTCCTGACTCCGTGATCATTAGCCCAGCATAGAGACACCCCTGATAAAGGATTCCGTCGTTACGCAGACCATCAATCATTGGCTGCAAAATGGTCTGTTGCACTTCGGCAAGCAATTCCGGCGTCATCACCGGCGCTGGTGCGTAAGCGCCCATGCCGCCGGTATTGGGACCGGTATCGCCATCACCGACCCGTTTGTGATCCTGCGCCGCCACCATCGGCACGACAGTGAAACCATCGGTAAAGGCCAATAGTGAAGCCTCCTCGCCAATCAGCCGTTCTTCCAGAACCACTTGACTGCCGGCATCGCCGTGCACCTTTTTCAACATGATTTCGTCAATCGCCTGTAACGCTTCCGCCGCCGTCTCCGCCACTACGACGCCTTTGCCGGCAGCCAGCCCATCGGCCTTGACCACAATACCGGCACCTTTTGCTTCGATATAGTTGCGGGCATCTGCGGCTGAGTCAAACACAGCGAAGTCAGCCGTCGGCACTCCATACTTTCTCATCCGGTCCTTGGCGAAACTCTTGGACCCCTCCAACTGCGCCGCTTCCTGCGAAGGGCCAAACACTTTCAGCCCCCTTGCTGAAAAATAATCTGCAATTCCATCCGTCAGCGGCTTTTCTGGCCCGACAACCGTCAGGTCGATGTTATGCTCCTGAGCAAAACCACACAGGGCTTTGATATTATCCGCCGATATGTTCACGCATTCAGCCAAGGCTCCGATCCCCGGGTTGCCTGGCGCACAGTAGATCTTCGTCACACGGGGACTTTGGGCCAGCTTCCACGCCAGGGCATGTTCGCGCCCGCCGCCGCCCACCACCAGGATTCGCATAGTACAACCTCCAGTTAGTTCAATGTTTGAAATGGCGCATCCCGGTGAAAATCATCGCGATGCCGTGTTCATCCGCCGCGGCAATCGACTCTTCATCGCGCATCGAACCGCCTGGTTGGATGATCGCGGTAATTCCAGCCTTAGCTGCCGCATCCAGCGTATCGCGAAACGGAAAAAAGGCATCCGACGACAGCACCGCGCCGCGAGCCGCTTCTCCGGCTTGTTTCAGGGCGATTTCCGCCGCGCCGACCCGGTTCATCTGCCCAGCCCCCACGCCGATCGTGCGGCCTTCGCGGGCAATCACGATGGCGTTTGATTTTACATGCTTGACAACTTTCCAGGCCAATTCCAGCTCTTTCAGTTCGGCTTCCGTCGGCATTCTTTGGGAAACGGTCTTCCATTCGCCAGGCTGTGCGTCAGCTGTGTCGGTCGCTTGAACTAGCATTCCGCCTGACACCGTCTTGATGTCATAGCGTTGTTTGGCGTCAGGCTGCGGCAAATCCGCCGTCAACAGCCGAACATTTTTTTTGGCGCCTAGTATCTCCAGCGCTGCCGGCTCAAAGACCGGCGCAATCACCGCTTCAAGAAAAATCGCCTTGAGCTGTTCGGCGGTCGCCGCATCCACCGGCCGGTTCAGCGCCACGATACCGCCAAATGCCGATACCGGATCTGCCTCATAAGCCAGTTTGTAAGCAGTTGCTATATCATCGGCTGTTGCCGTACCACAAGGATTGGTATGCTTGATAATCGTCGCGGCCGGTTTGCTGAACTCCGCCGCAATTGCATAGGCCGATTCAAGATCGACGATGTTGTTGAAGGAAAGTTCCTTACCAGCCAGTTGTCGGGCATAGGCCACTCCACTCCTGGCATCATTGTCACGGTAGAACGCCGCCGTCTGATGCGGGTTTTCGCCATAGCGCAGATTCTGCAGTTTTTCCCAGGGCAGAATCAGAGTCGAGGGATATTCACCCTCGCCAGTCTGCTCGGAGAAATAACGCGAAATCGCCGCATCGTACTCTGCAGTATGGGTAAACGCTTCGCGTACCAAAGTCAGGCGAGTCGGCGCAGTCACTTCGCCATGCGCTGAGAGCTCAGCCACCACCTCGGAATAACGCTCCGGATTGACGACCACGGTCACATAACGGTAGTTCTTTGCTGCGCTGCGCACCATCGCCGGACCACCGATGTCGATGTTCTCCACTGCATCTTCCTGGGTCACGCCCTGTTTGGCAATCGTCTGGCGAAACGGGTATAAATTTACAACGACCAGATCGATCGGACAAATCCCGTGTTCCTGCATTGCCGCCGCGTGTTCCGGGTTGTCGCGTACCGCCAGAATCCCGCCATGAATATAGGGATTCAGGGTTTTCACACGACCATCCATCATTTCAGGAAATCCAGTGACATCACTGATATAAATGACGGGAATCCCCGCCTCCTGCAACGCCTTCATTGTGCCGCCGGTCGAAACGATCTCGATTCCCAGTTCCGTTAGTTTTTTGGCGAAATCCACCACGCCCGTCTTGTCCGATACACTGATCAACGCCCGTTTCGCCTTCAATGCAGCTCGCCTTCTTCCTTTGGTTTTTGCCGGGGCGGCAATATTTTTACGGCCCGCCCTGCGATGTGAATTCTATCTTCACAATATAGTCTTACCGCCCGCACATACAAGCGATGTTCCAGATGCAAAATTCGTTCTGCCAGAGTCGTAACCGTGTCGTCTTCTTCCACCGGCACTGCTTCCTGCAGAACAATCGGACCCGAGTCCATCCCCTCATCGACAAAATGCACAGTTGCGCCTGACACCTTTACTCCATAGTCAAGCGCCTGCTGCTGTGCATCCAATCCGGGAAAAGCAGGCAACAATGCGGGATGAATATTCATGATCCGCGTCGGAAACCGGTTGATAAACTGAGGGCTGAGAATCCGCATGAACCCGGCCAGCAAAACCAGTTCGACGTGATGCAGGTCCAGTTGCTCGATAATAGCAGCTTCAAAAGCTTGTTTGGTGGCGTATTTTTTGCGCTCAACAACGGCAGTCGGGATATTCAGCCCGGCCACCCGCCGCAATGCATTTGCTTCGGGATTATCGGCAATCACTACGCCGATCTTGGCGACAAGACGGTCCGAATTGATTGCGTCCACGAACGCCTGCAAATTACTGCCGCGTCCCGACACCAGAATCCCCAGCACTTTTTTACGCACCAAACACGCCTCCCTTCAGTTCTACGGTTTGATCACCGGTTACTACGCGACCGATCCGGTAACAGATTTCGCCCTGGTCGGCCAGCGCCCGTTGCACCTGCGGCGCCATCTGCTCAGACACTACCAGGATCATGCCGATGCCCATATTAAAGGTCCGGTACATCTCAGGCCAAGCTACTTTACCCCACTGTTGCAGCAAGGCGAAAATTTCCGGTCGGGGCCAGTTTTCGACATTGACTACCGCGCCGCAACCCGCCGGCAACACCCGGGGAATATTATCGTAAAAACCGCCGCCAGTGATGTGAACCATCCCTTTGATCTCATAGTTCTCGATCAGCGGCAGACATATTCTGGGGTACAAGCGGGTTGGCGTAAGCAACTCCTCGCCCAGCGTCTTGCCCAGTTCCGGGACTTGCGTATCGACCGTAAATCCCTGATGTTCAAAGCAAATCTTCCGCACCAGTGAAAATCCATTGGAGTGCACACCAGTGGAGGGCAGTCCGAGCAACACATCACCAGCGACAATTTTTTCACCGGTAATCAGCCGCGACTTCTCCGCCACCCCGACCGCAAAACCGGCAACATCATATTCGCCATCCGGATAAAAGCCCGACATTTCAGCTGTTTCACCGCCAATCAGCGAACAGCCGGACTCTTTGCAGGCTTTGGCCACGCCACTGACGACAGTGGCGACTTTTTCCGGCTCCAATTTTCCGACGGCCAGATAGTCAAGGAAAAACAACGGCTCGGCGCCTTGCACCAGGATGTCGTTGACGCACATGGCCACCGCATCCTGGCCGATCGTATCGTGCCGATCCATCATGAACGCCAGTTTTAATTTGGTTCCGACGCCGTCAGTTCCCGATACTAGAACCGGCTCGGCGTATTTTTTCATATCCAGGGCAAACAGCCCGCCAAAACCGCCGATGTCCGACAACACTTCCTTGCGGAAGGTGGCCCGGACATGCGCTTTCATCAAATCGACCGAACGGTTGCCAGCGTCAATATCAACCCCGGCATCGCGATAACTGAGCCCCTTGTCCGCTTGCTTCCCGTTCATGAGCGCTTCCTCCCTTTCGGCTTCTGCCCCATGGCACAGGCAGTCTCTTCAAAAACAAACTTCGATCCCTGCAATTCCTTGGCGCAGGCGACTTCCGTCGGATACTCGCCATGGAAGCAGGCAGAGCAAAGTCCGCCCAAATTGACCTGAGTCACCGCTTGCTTGAGTCCTTCCAGCGACAGGTAGTACAAAGAATCCGCACCGATGTAGCGCCGGATCTGTTCGACCGTCTTGAAACTGGCAATCAGCTCTTTGCGGGCCGTGGTATCGATGCCGTAATAACAGGGATAAACAATCGGCGGCGAGCTGACGCACATGTGGATTTTTTTCGCACCGGCTTCGCGCAACATTTTGACGATCCGGCCGCTGGTCGTACCGCGAACGATCGAGTCGTCAACCATGATGACTGATTTTCCGGCCACTGCCGGCGCAACCGCATTCAGTTTGATCCGTACTCCCGCGTCGCGTTTCTTTTGTTCCGGCTGAATAAAGGTCCGCCCGATATAGCGGTTTTTGATTAATCCTTCAGCAAACGGAATCCCCGATTGGGAACTGAATCCATGCGCCGCAGTCGTGCCGGAGTCCGGCACCGAAATCACGATATCGGCGGTCAGGCCGCTTTCGATCGCCAACTGACGCCCCATGGCCAGACGGGCCAGATGAACGCTCTGTCCGTCAATTATGCTATCGGGACGGGCAAAATAGATATACTCAAAAACGCAGAGCGCCGGTGGTTTTTTTTCGTCGACCAGGCGTCGGGACCGCAACTCTTTGCCATCGACTACCAACATCTCGCCAGGTTCAATATCACGAATCATCTTGGCGCCGACTGCATCAAGCGCACAGGACTCCGAGGCAAAAACCCAACCGCCGTCCGGCATCTGCCCAAGGCACAACGGACGGAAACCGTTGGGGTCACGCACGCCAATCAGTCGGTCTTCTGTCATGATCACCAGGCAATAGGCGCCCTCGACCTGATTCATGCTTTCAACGATCCGGTCTTCGACATTTTTCTTTTTCGAGCGGGCAATCAGATTCACGATCACTTCGCTGTCAACCGTGGTCTGGAATACACTGCCGCCCTGCTCCAGTTTTTTGCGCAACAACGGCGCATTAGTCAGGTTGCCGTTGTGAGCCATAGCGATGCGACCGCCGGCATACGACACAAGTAACGGCTGAATATTTGCCGCCAGGCTGGAACCGGTGGTGGAATACCGGACATGACCGATTGCAATATGTCCCGGCATCTCCGGCAGGTAATCACGGAACACTTCGTTGACCAGACCCATCCCGCGCCGGATATCCATCGCATAACCATTGGCCACGCAGATGCCGGCGCTTTCCTGGCCCCGGTGCTGCAATGCATACAAACCCCAGTAGGTGTTCAGCGCCACATCGACGCCTGGTGCATAGATGCCGAAAATCCCGCATTCTTCATGCAGTTTATCGTCGTTCATCAGGCTACATAACCTCGCCGGTCAAACGCTTTAACACTTCGCGGTAAGCGTCCTCGACATTGCCGAGGTCGCGTCGAAAACGATCCTTGTCCAGTTTTTGTTTAGTTTCGCTATCCCATAACCGACAGGTATCCGGCGAAATCTCATCGCCAAGAATGACCTGACCTTTGTGCACGCCAAACTCCAGTTTGAAGTCGATCAGTTCGACATTTTTGGTTTTCAGATAAGCCGACAGAATTTCATTTATTTTCAAAGCATAGACCTTAATCTCGGCAATTTGCTCCGGCGTCGCCAGACCCATCGCCTGGATGTGATATTCGTTGATCAGCGGGTCATGCAGATCGTCGTTTTTATAGTAAAGTTCGAGCACCGGCATCGGCATCTTTGTTCCCTCTTCCCAGCCAATCCGTTTGGCCAGGCTACCCGCCGCCACGTTGCGCACCACAACTTCGACCTGGAGAATTTTCAGCGTTTTGACGATCATCTCGCGGTCACTAAGCAGCTTGATGAAATGATGAGGAATGCCATGCTCGGCGAGCAGATTGAAGAAAAAGGCCGAAACCTTGTTGTTGATGATGCCTTTGTTGATGATGGTGCCACGTTTGGTCCCGTCGAACGCGGTGGCGTCATCCTTGAAATATACACGGTATTCATCCGGGTTCGCCGTCGCAAATACCTTTTTCGCTTTGCCTTCGTACAGTTGATTCTCTTCCATGTTGTCACCCTCCAAATTTTGTTTTTCAAAATTATTCACATCATTATTTGCAGCACTGTTTTATTGGATCGCTCCGACGCTGGCGCTTAACCTCCGCTATTCCAATAAAACAAGCTGCTTGACTAATCTCTCTTTTCCTAGCTTTCTAATTTCGCCGCCAGTTTTTGCGCTTTTTTCTCGACCTGTTCGGCCATCGTCTTGCGGTAAGCACGGAATTTGCGCTGCAAGCTTGGCGATGAGGTCGCCAGGATCTGCGCCGCGAACAATCCGGCATTTTTAGCGCCATTGATTGCCATGCAGGCCACCGGGATTCCTGCCGGCATCTGCACGATACTGAGCAACGCATCCATGCCGCCTAGCGATGTGCTGTTCACCGGCACACCGATGATTGGCACTGTCGTATAGGCCGCCACCACGCCTGGCAGATGCGCCGCCGCCCCAGCCGCCGCAATGATCACGCCAACGCCGCGGCCGGAAGCACCTTCGGCAAATTCATGCACTTTATCCGGCGTTCGGTGGGCCGACGCCACGACAACTTCGGTCTCGATCCCAAATTCCTTCAACACCTCGACTGCCGGCGCCATGACATCCCAATCGGAATCACTTCCCATGATTATAGCGACTTTCACAACCGACCCTCCTTCAATACTTTTTTAAAGTCGTTCTACTTAAGACATATATTTTAGGGTAAAAAAACAGGCGGGGAGCTTCGCATCATTGAATCAGCGAAACCTCCCCGCCCGGGCTTTTGTCCCCTCGGTGTAGCGCATAAGCGCCTGCGCCACTTGGTCGCAGCCACACCAACATCACCCGTTCAAATCTGAACGGCACGGGCAACGTCGGCCGTGCGGAACCCTAGGCACACTTTCGCACGTAAGACTTTTGAGACAGCTCAAAAATATACGGCGGATATATACTTCACCACCATTGTATCAGTGAGCCGAAAACCATGTCAACCCGAAATATGAACTTTAATTAAATTTTAACAGAAATCGTTCGGATTCCTCTTCGCACAGTCTGTATTATTTCACCCTTAGGCCAGAGATAAACAGTCTGTAGCTCGAAATAAATTCGACTAAACTTCAGTTGTAATTGAAATTACACCTGAAGTAAGTCTGCATTTATTCCCACTCTATCGTCGAAGGAGGTTTGGATGTCACATCATATACGATCCGATTGACTCCTTTGACCTCATTGACGATTCGGCGTGACATTTTATCCAGCACTTCGTAAGGCATACGCGACCAGTCGGCCGTCATGCCATCTTCGCTTTCAACCGCGCGGATACCGATCGTGTAGGCATAGGTTCGTTCATCGCCCATGACCCCGACACTCTTGATCGCCGGCAGTACGGCAAACGATTGCCAGATCTTGCGGTGCAGGCCAGCATTGCGAATCTCTTCCCGCACGATTGCATCAGCTTCCCGCAAGATGTTCAACCGATCTTCGGTGATTTCGCCAATGATCCGGATCGCCAGACCCGGACCGGGAAATGGCTGCCGTTGGACGATTTCTTCCGACAGACCCAGCTCGGCGCCCAATACGCGGACTTCGTCCTTGAACAACTCCCTGAGCGGTTCGACCAGGGCAAATTTCATGTCCTTCGGCAAGCCGCCGACGTTGTGGTGACTCTTGATCACCGCTGCCGTCGAGGTGCCGCTTTCGATCACATCCGGATATAATGTTCCCTGAACCAGGAAATCGGAAGCGCCGATTTTTTCCGCTTCGCTTTCGAACACCCGGATGAATTCTTCGCCGATGATCTTGCGTTTGCTTTCCGGTTCAGTCACGCCGGCAACCCGGTTCATAAACCGTTCTGTGGCATCGACGTGAACCAGGTTGATATGAAACTCATCACGAAAAGTATGCACCACTTGTTTGGCTTCATCCTTGCGCATAAATCCGTGATCGACAAATACGCAGGTCAATTGATCACCGACCGCCCGGTGTACCAACACTGCAGCCACCGAAGAATCGACGCCGCCGGACAGGCCGCACAGAACCTTCTTGCCACCGACCTGTGCGCGAATTTTCGCCACGGCCATATCGATAAAGGAACCCATATTCCAGTCGCCGCGACAGCAACAGATGTTGAACAGGAAGTTTTTCAAAAGCGGTGTTCCTTCACGGGTATGTACTACTTCCGGATGAAACTGAACGCCATATAGCTTGAGCGCAGCGTTGGACATCGCCGCCGTCGGCGTGTTGGAGGTGTTGGCCGATACGACAAATCCGGCCGGTGGACGGACAATCGAATCGCCATGACTCATCCAGACTGGCGTGGGCGCAGCAATCCCTTTGAACAAAGCTGCCTCCACATCGTGGTTCAAGTCCGCATGCCCGTATTCGCGCGCTTCAGACCGGGCAACTTCGCCGCCCAGTTGTAGTGCCATCAACTGCATTCCGTAACAGATCCCCAAAACAGGAACACCCAGTGAATAGATCCCCGGATCACTGTGCGGCGCTTTTTCACCGTAGACGCTGTTCGGTCCGCCGGAGAAAATGATCCCTTTGGGGTTTTTCGCTTTAATCTCCGCCAGCGATGCGTGATAAGGTATGATTTCGCTGTACACGCCGCATTCCCGGACCCTGCGGGCGATCAGCTGGCTGTACTGCGCACCGAAATCGATGACCAGAACCAGTTCGTCATGTTTGACTGTCATGCTTGATTCATTGCCTCCTGCGCGATAATGTTTTGGTCAATTATAGCATATTTTTCAATCTGACAGCCATTGCAGAAATTTCTACTTCACTAGCGGGATAAATTCAGCGTAACCCTCTTCCGCCATTTTTGCCAATGGTACGAATCGCAGCGACGCACTATTCATACAGTAGCGCAAACCGCCCTTGTCCGCCGGTCCGTCATTGAATAAATGTCCGAGATGGCTGTCACCTGCCCGGCTTCTCACTTCCACCCGTTCCATAAACAGCTTTTTATCTTTGCGAACGGTTACCGCCTCTGTCGCTATCGGTCGGGTGTAGCTGGGCCAGCCGGTGCCGGAATCAAATTTGTCCTTGGAACTGAACAACGGTTCTCCCGTGACCACATCAACATAGATTCCCGCCTCGTGATTGTTCCAATATTCATTGTTAAAGGGGGATTCAGTCCCATCTTTCTGCGTCACCTGATACTGGAGGTCGGTCAATTTCTTTTTGATCTCTTCAGTCGAAGGTTTTGGGTAGGTCTTGGCAACAGCCGTTTCCGACTGCTTGTCTGTCTTCGCTTTCACATTTTCCTTATTCATCGGATCCTTATCCAAGCTTTTCAAATCGATATGGCAATAGCCGTTTGGATTCTTCACCAGGTATTTCTGATGGTAGGCCTCTGCGACATAGTAATTGCGCAGTGGAACGACTTCAGTGACAATCTTGGCCGAGTATTTTTTTTGTTCGCCGGCTACTACCTGCTCTATCGTCGCTTTATCGGCAGGATCCCGGTAATAGATGCCGCTGCGGTACTGTACTCCCCGGTCATTACCCTGCCGGTTCAGACTTGTCGGATCGACCACTTTAAAGAAATAGGCCAGCAGTGTGGCAAGTTCGATGCGTTGTGGATCATATTGCACATACACTGCCTCAGCGTGCCCGGTGTTACTGTAACAAACCTGCTCATAGGTAGGATTTTCGGTGTTGCCGTTGGCATATCCCACATCGGCGTAAACAACGCCGTCCAGCTTGTCCAGATAAGCCTCCAACCCCCAAAAACAACCTCCGGCAAGCCATATCTCCCTGTGGCCTGGTTTAAGTTCCGGTTGCACCGGCTTATCGAAAGTTTTCCCTTTGTTTTCAACATTGTTCGTATTCATGATTAACCCCTTTCCGCAGCCACTGACTGCTGCCATTACTGTTATGATAATCAGTCCCATCAAAACAACAACCAGAGTTTTTTTCACCGGCCATCCCCCTATTCAACAATACCGTTATTTCATGGCCGCAATCTTCGCATTGATACTAGTGTTGGGATACTGCCCAGGGACCGCTGCGACAAGAGCTCCGTCAGAACCGATATAAAGCGAGGTCGGAAACGCTCTCACGCCAAACTGTCTGGCCATCACTCCTCCTTCGTCGAGTAACACCGGGAACTTATAGCCGCGTTCGGCAAACCATCTGGTAAAATCAGCCGAAGATTTTTCACCGAAAGCTCCGGGAGCGACCATCGACAAAACGACAACGTCACTTGTTTTTTCATAGGAGCCGGCCAAAGTTTCAAACTCGCCGATTCCGCTGATGCAGACCGGACACCAACTGGCCCAGTATTCGATATATACTTTCTTGCCACGATAGTCCGACAACGAATGCGATTTCCCGTTCAGATCGTTCAGTTGGAAATTGATAACCTTGCGCTCTTCATTCGCCGGTTTTACAACCTGGTTCTGTTCCACATTTCCGGCTCCGCTCTTACCGGTCCCGACTTTCTCTTCCCCTCCGGTCGCTGAACAACCGGCAAGCAAAAGCGTCAGTACTAAAACCAGCGACATTTTTGTAATCATTCTCATATTTCCAATTCCTTTCCCCTATAAAAAATTGATCGCCAATACATTCAGATTGTCAGTCATTAAAAGCACGCCCATGATGATGATCAAAATTCCACTGGCAACCTGAATCTTTGGCAAATGGCGATGCACTTTCTTCAGCTTCACCAGAACCCTGGCGCCCAGGAACGCCAGCAAGACAAAGGGTAGTGAAAGTCCCGCCGAATACACCAACATCAGAACAGCCGCACCAAAAGACTCTCCCTGATTGGACGCCAGCGCCAGCACCGTAGCCAGTACAGGTCCCACACAGGGAGTCCAGCCAAAACTGAAAGTAAAGCCAAGTAAAAACGCGCCGATGATTCCCGGGCGGGGATTCCCGTTTGACTCCCACTTTTTCTGCCTTTCGAGAAAGCGAAATCGGATCAGTCCAGTCTGGTGAATCCCCAGAACAATCACCAAAATTCCGCAACCCACCAAAAACAGCCGACTATCAAGCAACTTCCCCGCCAGTCCTGCGCCAAAGCCCATAATAACAAAACTGGTAGACAGACCGGAGACAAATAGCAAAGTTCGCAGGATCAGTCGTAAATCGAGACTGTTCTTACTGCCGGAGACCACGGCAGAGCTGTCTGCTGCGGCGGCAAGTTCGGCAAAATAGACCGGCAGCAACGGCAAAGTGCAGGGAGAAAAGAATGATAGGATTCCGGCAAGAAAAACAATATCGGCTGTCATCTTTTCAACTCCACAACAACGGTTTTATACACCATTCATTTATTAACGTCCTAAGTTTAATTATACGCTATATTTAACTATTTAATAATTGATATTGATTAATTATTTTAGAACCGATTTTAGCGCTGGCATGGTTTATTCGGATGATTATTGAACACAAAAGAACGGATCGGGTGGAGGATTCCACCCGATCCGTTCTTCTATTCGCTAGTCATGGACTCGCTGGTATCCATGCCACCTGGCATGCCATCCAGATTTGACCGGGCACGGCACAAAAAAAACCGTCGATGATTATAGCCTTACTTTTCAGCCTGTTCGTAAAGGTTCCGCAGTCGCTCATACCGTTTCCGGTTAACTCCCAGATCCGAATAGCCGACCCGCGAGGCAGAACGGTAGTGAACCACCCGGTCTTTCTCGCTGAAGAAAAATTCCACATCGTCTTTGAACGGAATTAACGACACGGTAAAAACCAGATGCAGATAGTCCGGCTTCTCCACGAGAATCTGCGCCCCGCCGAATTCTGCCGTCGCCTTTTTTACAAGAGACTTCGTCTGCGCGAGATCGCCGGAATATGGAAACGGCTCAACGCGCTTATCCACTTGATCCGTCTGCGACGATACCGCGTTGGGAGAGTCTGGCAGCGGAGCCAGCATCCCGTCTTTCACGCCGAGGTTGGGAGGCACTGCACTGTTTTTGTTCGCCGCCAGGAACAACACCAGCAGGAGTATCCCGGCGACAATCAAACCAACAACACTTTTCAAACCAGCACTTCCCTTCTTAGTCCATCTTTGCCGCTGTGTCCTTCCCGCTATTTGGTTAATGGAAAATCTGCTTCAAGTTCCGCAAAAAGTCCGGTACGGACGGTTTGAGGACGGAGGAGGATCAGCGTACTCGGCATATTCAGGCAAGTAGGCAAAAGGCCTTGCCAATGCGTCCAGCAGCCGATTCATCACGCTGTAGTCAGCCTGTTGCACGGCGGCTTCCAAGGCTTCTTCCACCCGATGGTTGCGGGGGATGCGCTCCGGATTGCGTTGCTGCATCAACTGCCGCGAAGCCTCTATTGTTTGCTGCTGCCTGCCAAGCCTCGCCTGCCAAAGCTCGCTCCAGCGGGAATACTCTTCGCTGCCGGACAACGCATCGCCACCCGGTCTGTCAAAGGCCAGAGAACGGAAGGTATTGGTATAGTCAGCGCGAACCTTTTTCATCATACCGAGGAGACCTTGAATCAGTGCTTCGTCCTGGGCTTCTTCGTTAAAAATTCCCAGTTTGGCTCTCATGCCAGCCAGCCACTGATACTGAAACTGCGCCGGAAAACTCGCAACCGCCTCCTGAGCCAGGCGAATCGCCTGCGACCGGTCAACATGCAATAGCGGCAAAAGCGCCTCGGCAAACCGGGCGAGGTTCCAGCCTGCAATATCCGGCTGATTTCCATAGGCGTAGCGACCCTGCGTGTCAATCGAGCTGAATACCGTTTCCGGATCGTAGGCATCCATGAAGGCGCAAGGACCATAGTCGATCGTTTCGCCGGCAAGTGCCATGTTGTCGGTATTCATCACCCCGTGAATAAAGCCAACCAATTGCCATTGGGCAAGCAGTGCCGCCTGACGCCTGGTCACTTCCTGAAGCAGCGCAAGATATTGATTTTCCTCCGCTTCAATAGGAGAGAAATGACGATGAATAGTATAATCAGCCAGGGCCCTAAGTTCTTCGGGCGTGCCCCGGGTCGCAACATACTGAAAGGTCCCGACGCGCAGGTGACTGGCAGCCACGCGGGTCAGAACCGCGCCCGGTTGTTCCGTGTCTCGCAGGACGTCCTCACCGGTAGTCACCACCGCCAGACTGCGGGTCGTGGCTATGCCCAGCGCGTGCATCGCTTCGCTGATGATGTATTCGCGCAGCATCGGACCCAAAGCCGCACGACCGTCGCCCCGGCGGGAATAGGGTGTTTCCCCCGACCCTTTGAGTTGTATATCAAATCTTTCACGGCTGGGAGTGATCTGCTCGCCCAGCAACAGGGCCCTTCCGTCCCCTAGCATCGTAAAATGTCCAAATTGATGCCCCGCATAGGCTTGGGCCAGCGGTAAAGACCCTGGAGGAATGCGGTTGCCTGCCAGCGTCGCCACTCCCGCTTTGCTTCGTAGCGCCTGAACATCCAGCCCCAGAGATGCTGCCAAGGGCTCATTCAGAAGAATCAACTTCGGCAAACGTACCGGGGTTGGATTGATCAAGCTAAAAAAAGCTTTGGGCAGGCGGGCATAACTGTTATCAAAGTTCCAGCCTGCTTCGACGATGGCGATTTCCGCTCTTTTTCCATCCATCACAACCGCTCCTTACCGCTGTTATTCAGCAGGGCCCTCAATAATTTTCGCAACAGCCGCTGTAAAAAAAATGCCGTTGGCACCGATATCAGGGCCCAGACCACCATTCCGCGAAAACTGGTCCAGCCCAGCCTGACAACAGCCGCTCCCCAATCCTGGCTTACCAGCGCCTGCAGGCCTTCTATCGACAGCTCAACCGGCGGGTAACCGAACAACCGGTCTCCCCATTGCCAGAAAGGGATTATCAGCAATAACTGCAGAGGGTAGACCAGCCAATTTACCAGCTGAATCGCAACGGGATTGAGGCGAAACAGGGCCGAAGCGGCTGCACAAAAAGCAGTCGTCGTTCCCAGCGCAGGAAAGACGCCAACGACGATTCCCGCAGCCAGGCTCCAGGCAAGCTTGTCCGGGGTGACCCCCTGAAGCAGCAGCGTTTTTATCGGTCCTTTAATTCTATTATTCCAGAACTCCATTACATTATCCTCCAGGCAAACCCGCCTAAATCAGCCGCTCAATAGCCAGGTAGCCCATCGTGGCCGTTAATGCACTGAGAACGCAACCCCAGGCAATATCGACGAGACTAACTATCAGCGGCCAGTCGCGAATGGTTGCGTGATTGGTCAAGTCATAAGTGGCATAAGTCACCAGTCCAAAGAATACACCGGTAGTCAGCGCCTTTTGCCAACTGCCTGCTGCGAGTGCCGGCTGAACAACAAAAAACAGCATCCCCGCGATAAAGATCAGATAGAAGACAAAAGCGGCGATCAAGTTTGGCTTCTCAGCCAGCAGATAACCCAGATGTTTTGCGTAGAACGATTTCGCTATCACAAGCAGCCAAGCCATATCGATTGCCAAAAAAAATCACTAGTAGGAAAAAAAATTGTTTCAGGGTTTTCACAGTAAACAGAGTGTCCATCTTGAATCTCCTCTCTCAGTCCTTGACCACCCTGACGTTCTTCCAAAAAGCGATATGTCCCTGGATCATACCGGCCTCGGTTGACGGTTCCGGATAATACCAGGCGGCATTTTTATCGGACTCGCCGCCCACCTGCACATGGTAATAAGCAGCTTTTCCCTTCCATGGGCATACAGTATGATGGTCGCTCGGTTTCAGATATTCCATTTTTACATCCTGTTGCGGAAAGTACTGGTTCCCTTCCAGTTCAACCGGCTGATACGTCTCGGCAATCAGGGTGTCTTTGAAATAAGCCTTTACCACAGCAATTCCTTCTTTCACTCAACATTGTGCTTGATTGCACCTGAAAAGCAGTCGCAAATTCCCTATTTCCCGTCTGTCACAGTGCAGTAATACTTTTTGTCAAGACCGTGCTCCGTTGTCAGCACACACTTGCCGCAGACACAGCCTTTTTCTTCGTCGATGCAGCGGCTTTTTTCGTACGCGCAATACATTCCTTCAAGCTGGTCGGTCTTGTCAATCCCTTTGATTAGATCCATCACATTCGCTGGCATCGATTTGATTTTGCAGGCAAAGGTATAACTAGGACAGCTCTTGCAGATACACTTGCGCATATTCTTGATTGTTTTTGGCACTTTTCCCATGATACCCTCCTTGTTTTCAGACATTTTCGATGGGATTATTTGTAGAGAATCCTACAATTCATTATCCTCTGCTATTAAGTATCGGTCAAGTTTGTTGGACGGACTTTGGTTTATGACAGCCGACATATTCGTTTTTGCGCAATAAAAAACCGGGTGGAATATTCCACCCGGTTTTTTGTCCGGTTGCCCGAACTTACATATCCATACCGCCCATGCCACCCATGCCGCCCATGCCGCCGTGAGACATTCCGCCGCCGGCGCTCTTTTCTGGCTTATCGGCAATCAGGGTTTCCGTGGTCAGAAGCATCGCAGCGATGCTGGCTGCGTTCTGCAGTGCAGAACGGGTAACTTTCGCCGGATCAACGATGCCGGATTTGATCATATCGACATATTCGCCTGTCAACACATTATAACCGATGCCGACACCTTTGGTACGAACATGCTCGACAATGACAGATCCCTCTACGCCGCCATTGAAAGCGAGCTGACGGAGAGGCTCTTCGATCGCCCGGCGTACAATCTGCATGCCGGTCTTTTCGTCGCCTTCCAGAACCAGCGCATCCAGAACACTCTGCGAATGTAAGAGCGCTGCGCCGCCACCGGCCACAATGCCTTCTTCCACAGCTGCACGGGTCGCGTTCAGTGCATCTTCGATGCGTGACTTCTTCATTTTCATTTCGACTTCGGTCGCGGCGCCGACGTTGATGACGGCTACGCCGCCAGCAAGTTTCGCCAGACGCTCCTGCAGTTTTTCCTTGTCGAAATCAGAAGTGGTTTCTTCCACCTGTGCGCGGATTTCTTTGATCCGGGCTGCGATAGCATCGGCAGCGCCGTTGCCATGCACAATAGTGGTCTCTTCCTTGGAAATACGGATTTTCTCGGCTTTGCCGAGATCGTCCAGCGTCACGCCGTCGAGTTTGCGGCCGACTTCTTCGGAAATCACGGTACCGCCGGTCAGGATAGCAATATCCTGCAGCATCGCTTTGCGGCGATCGCCGAATCCGGGAGCTTTAACAGCAACCGCTTTGAACGTGCCGCGCAGTTTATTGACCACGAGGGTTGCCAGCGCTTCGCCTTCGACATCTTCGGCGATGATCAGCAGTTCTTTGCCCTGCTGAACAACCTTTTCCAATACTGGCAGCAGGTCGGCGATAGCGCCGATCTTGCGGTCGGTGATCAGGATGTAGGGGTTGGTCAGAACCGCTTCCATTTTATCGGCATCGGTGATCATGTAGGGAGAAATGTAGCCACGGTCGAACTGCATACCTTCGGTGAACTCCAGTTCGGTGAGCATCGTTTTGGACTCTTCCACAGTCACTACGCCGTCTTTACCAACTTTGTCGATTGCTTCGGCAATCAGATTGCCGATCACGTCATCGCCGGCTGAAATCGTGGCGACTTGAGCAATTGAAGCCTTGTCGCCGACTTTTTTGGCGTCTTTTTTGATCTGTTCAACTAAAGCATTCACGGATTTTTCAATTCCGCGCTTCAGACCCATCGGGTTGGCGCCTGCCGCAACATTGCGGAGGCCTTCGCGAACAATTGCCTGCGCCAGGACGGTAGCCGTGGTAGTTCCGTCACCGGCCACGTCGTTGGTCTTGGTGGCAACTTCTTTTACCAGTTGTGCGCCCATGTTTTCAAACACATCTTCAAGTTCCACGTCACGGGCTACAGTCACACCGTCATGAGTGATTGTCGGTGCGCCGTATTTTTTGTCGAGCACGACATTGCGGCCCTTGGGTCCCAGGGTTACCTTAACTGCATTGGCAAGCGCGTTGACTCCTCTTTCGAGGGCGCGACGAGCTTCTTCATCAAATAACATTTGTTTGGCCATTGTGTTTTCCTCCTTAAATCAATTGGTTTGTTTTATTCAACGATAGCGAGAATGTCGCGCTCGTTAAGGATCATCAGTTCTTCCCCATCCAGCTTGACTTCGGTGCCGGCGTATTTCGAGAAGATAACTTTTTGACCAGCTTGGACTTCCAGAGCCACTTTGGTTCCGTTGTCCAGCATTTTACCGGATCCTACAGCGATGACTCTGCCCTCTTGCGGCTTCTCTTTGGCTGTATCCGGCAATACGATGCCGCTCTTGGTTTTTTCTTCCCGTTCGAGTGCTTTAATTAGGACGCGATCTCCCAACGGTTTGATTTTGTCAGACATTGCGTTTTCCTCCCTTAGTGTGATGTTTTTTTATTTGTTAGCACTCACATCATTCGAGTGCTAACTCCTTTCCTATCATACTCAATCTACATAAAAAAATCAAGAGCCCCTGAACAAACTTTTTCAGGAGCTCTTGCCTAAATGTATCATTCATTCTCCGGCGCCGGACGAATTTCGCGCACCGGTACGCCACCCCAAAATGAGTGAGCCGGAATATCACGGTTGACCAAGCTCATCGCCGAGACAACAGCGCCTTCGCCAATAATCACACCCGGTAGAATTGTGCAATTCGCGCCGATTGTGACATCTTTTTCAATTACAACTTTTCCGATCCGCCATTCGCGCACCAAAAATTCATGGGCGAGAACCGTAGTATTGAAGCCAATCACAACGTTATCGCCAATTTCAATCTGTTCGGGAAAAAGCATATCCAGCATCACCCCTGGCGCCACCGACGCATTATGACCTACTGTAACGCCAATCATCCGGTACAAACAATTTTTCAAGCGAAACGAAGGGCTAAAACGCGCGGTATAAAGAACACAAAAATAAAAAAACACTTTAATTGGATGGACAATTTCCGGCCAGAAACGCAGAGAGTTCTTTCCGACCACGAAATGGCGCTGGGTTCGGCGCTCCGCCATTTAGTCGCTCCTTATCCGCCTAGCGTGTTTTCTTTTTTGATGCGTCGATAATGGCTTCCGCCACCTCGCGGATTGATTTGCGTTTAGCCATGCTATATTGCTGGATGCGGCGGAATGCTTCCTGTTCGCTCAGGTTGTACGCATCCATCAGCAGGCCTTTGGCCCGGTCAAGAATTTTACGGGTTTCCAATGAATTACGCAAGTCGAGCAGCTCCTGCTCAATTTCCATGTATTCTTTAAATCGTGACAGAGCAATCTCCATCGCCGGGAACAAGTTGCTTTCCTTCACCGGTTTGACCAGATAAGCCAAAACACCAGAATCCTTGGCTTTCTCCACAATTTCTTTCTGACTATATGCGGTAAGCAGCAGCACCGGCGCCAACTTTTCATTGGAAATCATTTTGGCTGCCGCTATCCCGTCCATCTCCGGCATCTTGATATCCATGATCACCAGATCCGGTTTCAATTTCCGCGTCAATTCGACAGCTTTGAGTCCGTCCGCCGCTTCGCCGATGACTTCATGGCCGGCTTCTTCCAACAGTTCTTTCAAATCCATCCGAATAATCGATTCATTGTCGGCAATCAGTATTCGCAAGCTGTCCATTGTCTTTCTCCCTCCTAAGTGCGGGGTATAGTAATCATCGCATGAGTTCCGCCGCTGCTAAACAGTTCAAAGGTTCCGCCCAGATCGGTCTCCACCAGGGTCCGCACAATCTGGATCCCCAAACTCTTGGTTTTGGCCCGGTCAAACCCAACCGGCAAACCAATGCCGTTGTCATATATCTCCAGACGATACGCCGTCTCGGATTCAACTGACAATCGCAATCCTATAATACCACTGCTGCGGCCAATAAAGCCATGCTCAATCGCATTTTGCACCAGTTCATTCACCACCAGCGCTAGGCTGCTGGCCCGTTCCGACGGCAAAATCACCGGTTCCGACTCAAAAATCTTTTCAATGGCAAAACCTGGTTCGATCATGCTCTGAATCACCAGATCGAAAATGTTGCGAGCAACTTCCGCCACATCAATCACTTCTTCATCCTGCTGCGATAAAAACTCATGCACCAACGAAATGCTCAGAATCCGGTTGACGCTTTCCCGCAAGGCCGCCTTAACTTCCGGCGACTCACTGCGGCGGGCCTGCAGGCGAAGTAAGCTGGCGATGGTCTGAAGATTATTCTTGACCCGGTGATGAATCTCTTGAATTACAGCCGATTTAACCAGCAATTCTTTTTCTTTTTTGCGCAGCTGTGTGACATCAGCCACAAACAGCAGCATCCGCAAAGTTTTTCCTGCCTGCACGACAGGTACGGCTTTTTCCGACAGGACCAGACCAGCGACTTCCACTTCCATTTCCTGTGGCTGGCCGGTAATCGCCGCTTTTTGCGCCAAGCGGAACGACAGGGCTCGTTCATGCACCCGGCGCCCAAGCAGGCGTCCCACGCCAAGTACCCGATAAATCCCTGCCGCTGCCGCGTTGGCATAAATGATTTGGCCCCGTTCATTGACGACCAGAATGCCGTCCTGCGAAAACAACGGGCGATACACTGATTTTTTCTGTGGATCAAAGTCAGAGATCAGTAGCATATAAACCGTTTCCAGTAAAATCTGATGATCGGCGCCGGTATCTTCTCCGCTTAGTTCAAAGCTCAGCACGGCCATTATTTTACCTTTTGGCGTCTTCACCGGGAATGTTTCCATAAACAACGGTTCCATCCCCAGAGCCCATTCCCTTTGCCCGGTAATTCTGTCGCCGGTTTCCAGCGTCTTCCACACCAACGGTTCTTCCGCAGCAGCAAAAGTCGCGCCATCCAGACCGGAACGTTGCAAGGAAAGACTGTTTCGCGAATGAGCCTGACCAATCAGGGCAACTTTCTTCGACCGACCCACCCGAACATATAAGCTGACCTGGGCATGAGAAATATCACCGGCCAATTCGAGCCGATCATGTATTTTTTCCAGCAAATCAACTTCTGTGGCCGAGAATTTGGCTAACAATTGCAGATGTACATCCAGCATGGTCATAGTATCGGCAGTTCGCACTCCTCAAATAAATTTCTTTCCACGGTTTATCCCTGAGTTATCCACAGTATCAACAAGTTTATCCACAGGGGAAGTCGCCTGTTTTGTTGGCTTTAAAACGTCCCTGCATAGAGTATCCACATTATCCTATTAAGGTTTTCCACCGAGCGGCAGACTGGGAATTGCATTCAAGCTCAGGTCGGCAATGTCTCCGGCTTGCAATTGGTAATACGCCCGGCAGCCTATCATGGCGGCGTTGTCCGTACATAAAATCGTGTCTGGGCAATACAGGCGAACCCCCGCTAACTGGCAGCGCCGGTCAAGCTCTGTACGCAGGGATCCATTGGCCGCGACGCCGCCAGATAACACCAGCGATGAAACTTCACAATGGCGTACCGCCTGTAACGCCTTTTCCGCCAGGATATCCACAACAGCAGCTTGAAAAGACGCCGCCACATCTGCCGCAACCACAGTTTCATTTCGCTGCGAAGCCGTGTGCATCGTATTGATCACCGCCGACTTCAGACCACTGAAACTGAATTCAAAGGTTCCATCACCGGAAAAAGAACGGGGAAACCGAATAGCCGCCGGATTTCCCGTTTTCGCCAAGGCTTCCACCTGTGGACCACCCGGATACGGCAATCCCAGCACCCGCGCGACTTTGTCGAAGGCTTCACCGGCCGCATCATCTCTGGTTTGGCCCAATAGCTGAAACGACGAATAGTCCCGCACATGAACCAGCGATGTATGACCGCCGGAAACAATCAACGCGACAAACGGCGGGACAAGTTCCGGATGAGTGAGTAGCGGCGCGAACATGTGGCCTTCCAGATGATGCACGCCAATTAAGGGAATTGCGGCTGAAAACGCCAGTGCCTTGGCAGCTGCGACACCGACCAGCAGTGCGCCGACCAGTCCCGGTCCGAAGGTTACGCCGATTGCGTCAAGATCGGCTAATCCGACCCCTGCCAGCGACAACGCCTGATCAATCACCGGAATGACATCTTCAACATGACGCCTGGAAGCCAATTCCGGCACAACTCCGCCGTATTTCTGATGAACCGGAATCTGCGAAGCAATCACATTGGACAATATTTTACGGCCATCTGCAATCACAGCGGCCGAGGTTTCATCACAACTGGTCTCAAGTCCGAGCAGCAAAACGCTCATAACTGTTCACGCCACAAAATCAGCGCGTCCTCCTTGGTTTCAGAATAGTAATTCTTGCGGATGCCGGCCGAAACAAACCCCAGCTGATGGTACAGCGCCCGAGCCGCCTCGTTGGAAACGCGGACTTCCAGCGTCATCGATTCCATGCCTTCGTCGCGGGCCATGTCCATCAAGGCTTCCATGAGAAGCCTACCGATTCCTTCCTGTCGCCGATTGCCGCGAACTGCTACATTGGTCACGTGCGCCTCATTGATCACCAACCAGGTCCCGGCATAGCCAACAACAGCATCTCCGTCCAGCGCAACCAAATAGCGAGCCAATCGGTTCTGGGCCAATTCGTCCTCAAAAGCCGAACGTGACCAGGGGGTGGGAAATGAATCTTGTTCGACAATCATCACCGCATCCAGATCCTCTACCGTCATCGTTCGCACGATGAACCGGCTGCTCATGCCTGCTCCCGGCAGCGGCGTTCCCACAGCTCTTCCGCTTCGGCCCGTCTGACATACAAGGGATTCAATTCCACCGGCGGCATCGCCAATCCCTGTTGCCAGCGGGCAAAACCCAACATGCCGACCGCGGCTGCCCGAGGAGTCAGCGATTGCTCAGGCGCCGCAATGATCCGGCTGTTCGCAGCAGCTATAAGTTCTGCATATTCACGTACCGATTCACCGACCACCATTACCGGTCCCGCCAGGTCCGTCAATTCGGCAAACGCCTGTTCTGCCGCAACAATCCGCACCGGCCAAACTTCTTGCAGCGCTCCGTCCTGCCAGCGGTAGGTCGCCTGGTACACGCGCCCTTTCTGTGCGTCCAGCATAGCCGAAACCCAGCCGTCAGCGCACGGACAACCATAAGCCAGTGCCTCCAGCGTGGGCACGCCGACGATCTTTTTTCTCCAGGCATAGGCCAGTGTTTTAGCCGTAGTCAGACCGATCCGCAGGCCGGTGAACGAGCCGGGACCAATACTAACAGCCAGTCCCTCAACTTCTGACGGCAGTACGCCGGCAAGCAAAAACAGCCGCTCAATTTGCGGCATCAAGCGTTCTGAATGCGTGTTGCCTGTTTGTACATTAATTTCTGCCAACACCCTGCCGGCCTTGACCAAGGCAGCGCCACAAACCGGCGTTGCGGTTTCTATCGCTAAAATCAGCTTGGTTCGCTCCCTTCCCACCGCTTGGAAAAACGGCGACCATGAGGCTCAACCTGGATGGTCCGCTCTGTCAGGCCAGCGCCAGGTCCGATGACAACTTTCAGGTATTCATCCGGCATCTCCGTCGCAAACAGATCAGGCCATTCCACCAGCGCCAGCCCGCCGCCGCCGACAAACTCGTCGAAACCGATTTCATACAGTTCCTCCGCACGGGTCAAGCGATACAGGTCAAAATGATATACAGGGATTCGGCCCTGATAAAGATTCAGCAATGCAAAGGTGGGGCTGGTTACCGGTTCAGTTACGCCGAATCCTTCAGCCATGCCTTTGACAAACTCCGTTTTGCCTGCGCCGAGATTTCCCTGCAACAGGACGACATCGCCGGCTTGTAACCGCTCACTCAATTTTCGGGCAAACGTCCGCGTAGCCTCTGGCGACGCACTGGAATAGATCTGCAAAACAGGCACCCGCCTTCGCCGGATTTTCTAAAAAGTAGTATACCACAAAATAAAAATTGATGCGCATCACAAGGAAAAACCAGCTGCCACGGCTAATATTTTAAAGAATGAAAGTGAGGCGATTTTTGTTGCGACCTACCAGAGCGATCATCAACCTGTCGGCATTGCGGCGCAATGTCCGCCAAATCAGGAAACACTTACCCGCATCCACCCGGCTCATCGCAGTGGTGAAAGCCAATGCTTACGGACACGGCGCAATCCCGGTCAGCCGGACCGCGCTGGGCGCCGGCGCCGATTGGCTGGCCGTCGCCATTCCGGAAGAAGGAATTGAACTGCGCGCCGCCGGGCTTCAGGCGCCTATTCTGGTACTCGGCATGTCCTTGCCGGAACAGGCTGGCTTGTTTGTCGACCACAACCTGATTGCTGCAGTCTGCTCTTTGGACAGCCTGCGTGCTTTCCAACGCGCCGCGTCGGCAAAAAAATCCCGGGCCCGTGTCATGATCAAATTGGATACCGGCATGGGACGGGTCGGCATTCAGCCGGGCGAAGCCGTCGCTTTTGTCCAACAGGCGCTTGCACTGTCCGACATCGAAGTCGTCGGCCTATTTACTCATTTTGCTGCAGCAGATGAAGCTGACAACACCTTTACTTTGAAACAACTCGATTGCCTTGCCCAAGTTATCCAGACCCTACGGGACCAGGGCATTGAATTGCCACTGCTGTCCGCAGCCAACAGCGCTGCAACCGATGCCTATCCTGAGGCGCATTTGGGCGCAGCCCGGCCCGGCATTATCCTCTATGGCCTGCCACCGGCGCCGGATATGCCGTTGCAACTCGACCTGCAGCCGGTGATGTCTTTGGTGAGCCGAATCGTTCATATTAAACAGGTTCCCGCCGATACCCCCGTAAGTTATGGCTGCACCCATCGCACGCAGCAACAGACCTGGCTCGCCACTCTGCCGCTTGGTTATGCGGATGGTTATAGTCGGGCTCTTTCCAACAAAGCCGAAGTGTTGGTGCATGGAATCCGGCGCAAAGTCGTTGGTCGGGTTTGTATGGACCAAATTATCATCGATCTCGGTCCTGTCTGTGATGCAGTCGTTGGCGACGAGGTCGTGCTGTTCGGGCGACAGGGACAGGCAGAAATCACGCTCACCGAACTTGCCGTTCTGGCCGGAACCATCAACTATGAGCTGGCCTGTGCCATCAGCGCCCGCGTGCCAAGAGTGTATGTGGAATAACAAACAATAGACCCGAAAAAGCATAATAAAAGCGGGCTGAGGAAAACTTTTAAAGTTCTCACACAGCCCGCTTTGCATTTCTATGTGTTCTATTTGTTTTTGATAATCGCTGGCGAGCGGCTGAGCGGATCATATACATCGATATGGCCAAACAAAGTACTTACTTTTTTCCCTTCGACCAAAATCTGCACCCGCTCGATGTCGGGAAACTCTGTCAATGTGTTTACAATAGCCGCGACTGCCAGAATTTCGGTCGCCGATCCGCCAAAGCCACGTTTCACCAGCTCCTCGGAAAAATCGACCACAGCCATCCGATCTCGGACAACTACGCTTTTCACCTTTGTCGCCTTGGGAACGACCGACACCAGGTCGGCGCTGCGCGGTCCTGCCGCCAGTTTTTCCATCGCCTGTTGCATCAGCTGGGGGCCAGCCTTGACCTGATGTACTTCCGCCACCAGGTATCGGGCATCATGTGTACCAAAATACACTTTTACCGGCACTGTTTCAGTTACCGGAACTTTGGGTGGTTCCACCGGTTTTTGTCCCGATGCGGCGCCATTATTGACTGGCGGCGTCTTGCCGCCGAGATCGGGGGAACAGCCCGTCACCACGAATAAAACCAAAGCGCACAAGAGAATTGTATACATCCGGCGCGTCATCATTTTCCACCTCGTATTTTCGCGGCCTGGGCAAAGAATTGGTCAATCCCGGCTACGATTGCTACAGCCATCTTTTGCTGAAAAGCAGGAGAAGTCAACATTTGTTCTTCCTGCGGGTTGGAAATGAAGCCGATTTCCAAAAGTGCCGCCGGCATCCAGGTGTTTTTGACGACAAAGAAGTTGGCAGTCCGTACGCCAATATTATCCAAGCCGCCGCCGCGAACCATTGCAGACTGGATACATTGGGCCAGCAGTGCATCAAAGGACGTCTTGGGATAATAATAGGTCGTGGTTCCTGTCAGTCCAGAATTCACCGATGAATTGTGATGAATACTGACAAAGATATCCGCTTTCCGGTTATTGGCCACCATCGTTCTGACACCCAGTTCTTCGCGGTCCGAGGCCGAAGCAGGCGTCAGGTCAACGTCGCCCGGTCGGGTCAGAACCACCGTAGAACCGGCTTTTTCCAACAGCGCCTTCACTTGCACCGTCAAATCCCAGTTGACTTTCTTTTCGTAAGTTCTGCGTGGTCCGATCGCGCCGGGGTCGGTTCCGCCATGTCCCGGGTCAAGCACGATCAGTTTTCCCCGCAGGCCGGTCGAAAAATTCACATCTGTTACCGGCACTGTTTTTTCAATATCAACAACAATTCTGAACGGTCTTTTTGCTTTGGGATCTGCTTTCAACGTAAAGACCTTATACTGGTTTTCCGTCAGTTCAGCCGGCAATTCCAGCATCACATGCACAGTATCCTGGGTCGATTTTACAACGCTCATCGCCTTGACCACTGTCGTATCCGGCGAAGGAGCAATCGTCAATTTATCAGCATTGGCGCCGCGCATAGTTAGAACGATGCGCCAGTTTGGTTTTGCTGTAATAAACTGATCCACCGTCACTGGCGCGCTGGTTTCCAGCACCAACCTGATCATCTGTGAACCAGTCACTGCATCAGCCGTTCGTCCCCAACGCATGCCGGTTATTGATACAATTGGATCGGCAGGAGCCGCTGAGGCAAGCCCCACCGTCAAACTAAACCAGAGAAATAACAGCCAGCTCAGACAATAGCGCAAACGCAAACGGCTTCACCTCCTTTTTTCGGGAGACTTATTGAGATTTATTATATCACAAGCGTATGAATAGCAGCAGGAACCTGTTCTACCAGGTCCATCGCTGTCATGCCTACCGCCCGGCCTGCCGCAGCAAGATCGCCGGCCCGGCCATGCAGGTAGACGCCCAGTACGGCAGCGTCATGACTTGACAGGCCCTGTGCAATCAAAGCTGCAATCATCCCTGCCAGTACATCGCCAGTACCGCCTGTTGCCATGCCAGGATTACCGCTGGGATTGACGTACAGTTCCCCATCGGGGAACGCCACCACGGTGCGGGACCCCTTCAATACGACAATGCTGTTCCACTCAGCAGCCGCCCGCCGTGCCGAGCCAAGCCGATCAGTCTGAATTTGCTTCACCGACAGTCCGGTCAACCTGGCCATTTCACCCGGATGCGGCGTCAGTATAGCCAAGCCGCCTGCGGCAGCCAAAATTTCGTTATGCCCGGCCAAAGCGTATAACGCATCGGCATCCAGCACCAACGGTCGGTCAATCGTCCGCACCAATTCCCGCACCGTAGCCAAAGTTTCTTCATGCCGACCCAACCCGGGTCCAATCAGGACAACCGACGAACGAGCGGAAAAATCCTGAATCAGCTTCACTGCATCTGCACCGAGACCGCCAGCCAAGGTTTCCGGCAATTCCAGCGTCATCGCCTCGGTCGTCTTCGTCTCCATCACCGTACGGATACTTTCCGGTACAGCAGTCGTGACTAGTCCAGCGCCAGCCCGCAATGCGCCCTGCGCTGCCAGAAAGGCTGCTCCGCTAAGGCCCCGCGACCCAGCCACCGCCAGCACATGACCCATGTTTCCTTTGTGTGCATCCGCCTCCCGCCGCGGCATACGGCTCGCAACATACTCAGGCGTAATCAGCGTCTGACGGATCGTAGTTGCGGTCAATAATTCCCGGGGGATGCCGATGGCTGCGACAACCACCTCGCCGGCGCAGGCTGCGCCGGGTTGCAGCAACAATCCCGGTTTGGGCAGACCAAAAGTGACAGTAGCGTTTGCCTGCACTGCCTTTTCACGGACCGCAGCCGTATCCACATCCACGCCGGAGGGAATGTCCACTGCCAGTATTTTTTTGCCGGAGCTATTCATCAATTCGATACTTTCCAGATAAATGGCGCTTAGTTCGCCATGCAAACCGGTTCCGGCCAGCGCATCAATCACAAGATCGGCAAAAGCAACGGCAATACGGGCTTTTTCCAGGCCACGCGGTTCCGTATGATCAAAACATTCAATTCCCATCCGCAACGCAGTTTCCAGATGAATTAGCGAATCGCCTTTGACGACTGTCCGATCCATCGCCAAAAACAGTTTAACCCGTGCCCCGTAGTTGTGCAACCAGCGGGCAGCGACAAAACCATCCCCGCCATTATTGCCGCGACCGCAGACTATGAAAACGATCTTGCCCCGCGGTTCGCCAAGCATGGCAACCGCCTTTTCGGCGACAGCCCGCCCGGCATTCTCCATCAGCACGATGCCCGGCAACCCAAACCATTCCATAGTAGACTTGTCAATTTCCCGCATTTCTCGTCCAGTTGCGATTTTCATGCCGGCTCACCTCTCCAAAGCAATACTTGGGCCGTTGCGAACTCCTGCGCATGCGACAGCGAAACAAAGACCTGAGAAACGGCCAGTTTTTCGGCCAGCTGGCCAAATACCCCGGTCAAGGTCATGACCGGTTTGCCCTGCGCATCAGGCAACACTTCGATGTCCTGCCAGGTCCCGCCGCCGGCCAACCCTGTTCCCAGCGCTTTCATCACCGCTTCCTTGGCCGCGAACCGCGCTGCATAGGAGGCCGAATTTTGACGTCCGCGACTGTCGCAGTATTCACGCTCCGCCGCGGTGAATATACGTTGCAAAAACAATGGGTTCTCAATCGCTTTTTTGATGCGATGAATTTCGATCAGATCAATGCCAATACCAACAACCACAGACCCACCCCCGGCTTCAAGCCAGAACGTATTTTTCGACCGCTGCCGCCACGCCATCCTCGGCATTGCCGAGTGTGACAAAATCCGCCGCCGCACGAACCTTGGCGTTTGCATTGCCCATAGCCACACCGACGCCGGCATATTCAATCATATCGAGATCATTCATCGAGTCGCCTATCGCCATAACTTCCTGTTGTCCAATCCCCAGCATTCCGGCCAGAAACGCCAGTGCCTGGCCTTTATTTACCCGGGCATCCACCATCTCCAGATAGCGCTTCTTGGACGACGCCAGATAAAGTCGGCCATTAAAACGAGTTGTCAATTCCGCAGCAATCCGGGCCAGCTCTTCCGGTTCACCCATGCTGAGCATTTTCGTCGGCGCCTCGTTCATGCAGTAAAACGCAGAGCCAAGCGGAATGGCCTCCACTTTGGCATAGTCGGCGTAAAACCGGGCGTTTTCATCCAACTCCGCAACGTACAGTTGGTCATCGACATATTTTTGCAGATACCAGTTGCGTTCACAAAACAAATCCGCCAATCCCTGGGCCAATTCCGTGTCGATCGGACGATGGAAAACAGTTTCGCCAGACTGCAGCTGACGAATCAGTGCCCCGTTATATGTTATCATCGGCAGGTCCAGCTTTAGTTGCCGGGCAAATGGCAGCGCCGACTGAAACATCCGTCCGGTAGCAATAGTGACTGCCACGCCCGCCTGCATCGCCTTGCCGAGTGCATCGCAAGTACGAGGGCTTAACTGTTGCTGGTTATTCAGCAGCGTATCATCCAGATCGATTGCTATTAATTTAATCGCCATATCTACTCCTATTATATCGGTGATTGCCACCAGTTTTATTTAGTTTCTTTCTGCTCCAGGCCCAACAGTTCCTGCTTGAGCGTCAGGCCGCCGCCAAATCCGGTCAGGCTGCCGTCCGATCCAATCACCCGATGGCAGGGAACCACAATCGGCGTCCGGTTCGCATGCATGGCGCCACCGACGGCCCGCGCCGCGCCCGATCGACCGACTGCCATTGCCACGCCGCCATAGGTCGCTACTTGTCCAGCAGGAATCGCCGCCGTAAACTGCAGCGCTTTCAAACGAAACTCGCTATAGCCGGACCAGTCGATTGGCACAGAAAACACGACCTGTTTGCCGCTGAAATAGTCCGCCAGTTCAGTGGTCAATGACTGTAACCAAGATTTTTGCAACGAATTCAGCGGCTCTTCCACCACTCCTGTCGTTGTCAGGTGCGTCAGTGCTTCCTGTTGCGTTGGATAGGGAAAGGTCAATTCATATAATCCCTGCGCCGACCAAACCGAGGCCAGTATTCCACGCTTGATCTGAATCCAGACCAGTTTTTTCATCATTCGATTCACTCCTCCGGCAGATTGGCATTGGCCGCCTTCCAGGCTTCTTCACGGATCAGTTCCAGCACATCCCGCTTAATCGTCAAAAACTGTTCCGACAATTTCAGGTCGTAGGTGCGTTTCGTCGGCAAGTCAACTGCGATCCGGGCTTTGATCCGGCCGGGCCGGGCCGTCATGACATAAATAGTATCGCCGATGAACACGGCTTCCTCCACATCATGGGTGACAAACAAAATCGTCTTGTGAGACTCATCCCAGACCGACAGCAACAATTCCTGCATCACCGAACGGGTCTGCGCATCCAGGGCACCAAACGGCTCATCCATCAGCAGCACTTCCGGATCGTTGGCCAACGCCCGGGCGATTGCCACCCGTTGCTTCATGCCGCCGGACAGCTTGCGGGGATAGGCTTTTTCAAACCCCTTCAGGCCGATCCGTTCAATGTAAAATTTCACTGCATCCTGTTGCTCCGTACGTGAACGCCCCGCAACATTCAGACCGAAGGCGATATTCTCTTCCACCGTCAGCCAGGGAAACAGCGTATACGCCTGAAACACCATGCCCCGGTCTTTGCCCGGTTCCCGGATTTCTTTACCGTCAAGCAGCACACGCCCGCTCGAGGCTTCTTCCAGTCCGGCGATAATGCGCAGGATTGTCGATTTTCCGCAGCCAGACGGTCCCAAAATGGTGACAAATTCACTTTCGGCCACACAAAAACTCGTGTTTTGCAAGGCGGTGACTGTGCCATTTTTTTCCGGAAATACTTTCGATACATCTTCAATACAAAGCTTGTTTTCCATCACGCGGCCCCTCCCTTGCCCATCCAGGGAAACAGCCGTCCATACAGCCATTTGAATACCAAATCGATAATGATGCCGATCACGCCAATCACCAGAATTCCCACGATGATGTGGGCTGTTTTCAGGAATCGTTGCGACTGCATGATCATGTAACCCAGACCGGAACTGGCCGCCACAATCTCCGCCACCACCAGATAAGTCCAGGCCCAGCCGAACGTGATCCGCATTGTGTCCATGATTCCCGGCAGACTGGCCGGCAAAATGATCCGCCAAAATACACTTCGCTTAGAAACGCCCAGTGTATAAGACGTGTCGATCAATTCCTGCGACACGTTTTTCGTCACATCCATCACCATCAGTGTCATCTGGAAAAAAGTGCCGAAGAAAATCACGGCAATCTTTTCCGTCTCGCCGATACCCAGCCAGAGAATGAACAGCGGAATAAAGGCCGAAGCGGGCATATAGCGGATAAAGCCGAGAAACGGTTCAAAAAAAGCTTCAAAAACTTTCAGACCGCCCATCATGATCCCCAGCGGCACCCCAATGACCGCCGCCATCATAAACCCTGCCGTGACCCGCACCACACTGGCAATAATATCCTGGGTCAAATCAAACTCAGCAAACAATAATATCGCCGCTTTGACGATAGCATCCGGCGCCGGCAAAAATAGTGGCGGCACATATCCGCCATACGTCAAAAACGACCAGATCACAAATAGAAGCAAAAATGCAGCCGCCGCCAATGTCCAGTACAAAGGCTTGGCAATATCCGCTTTTGCAGTAGCCCATTTCCTCATCGCCAATAAAATCACCATCCATCCAGAATCATCACAGTTTCCAAGCCAATAGCAGTTCGGTTCCTTCGCTGTTGTAAATCATCCGGTGTGACAGCGACAACATCATCGGCAGTCCCCGCCCCATCGAAGCGTCTTCTCCGAATGAGAACATATCCTCTGGTTGAGAACGCAACCGCCGCAGAATTGCATTTCCTGCAAAACCAATTCTTGACGTCTTTATTCTGACTACAAACAACTGACCCCGTTTGTTGAACCGCACTTGCGCCTTGTGCTGACGTGGATACCCGTCCCTGCATTCCAGCGCATTGACAAGAGCTTCATTCACGGCCACCTCTTGCATGGAGTGCTGCTGCCCGGTCACTTCTGCGATAATGTCTGCGACTTCCCTCTTTAAGCGTTGGTAATCGCCGTAGCTGATGAAATGGATAATGTAAGGCCAGCTTTTTCGACAGGGGGAAGCGCTTAGCAATGCTTTGACGTTGATACACAGTGCCGTCGCATCATCACGGCATTCACCGGATTGAGCAAGAGATTTCAGCATTTGCACCATGTGCGTGAAACTTTCCAACGGAGCAATTTCTTTTTTCCCAACGATGTCGGAAAGGCCATCGGTCATGAAATAAAAGGAGTCCCCCGCTGAAAATTGCAAGGTATGCATTTCAAAAAATTCATTCTCACGGATGCTCAAAAACAAACCCTGTTTAGCTATACGCCCTTTATACGCAGCCGTCGATACCCAGAACTCCGGTATTCCGGCGCAAGACCAACGCAACTCTCCTGTTTGAATATCAAGCTCGAAAACCAATGCCCCCGCAAAGGAGCTGTCTTCAAAATATTCACATGTACGCCGGTTCAACCACCGCATCGTTTCTGCCAGCGGCAGATCGAGCTCGTTCACTTCCCTTAGTAGCACATGAAGCGCCGCGGTATGGAGGGATGTACCCAGACCATGACCGCAGGCATCAACCAAAAACCCCCGCAGCACCTGTCCGCGATAACGCCAGTCTAAATAATACAAGTCTCCACCGACGTAGGTCAAGGGATGATACATGATGGAAATATCAATCTGTTCCGAGGCCTGTGGATTGGCCAATAACGCCATCTGTACCCGCGTTGCCATCTGCGCATCCTGCTCCATTTGCTCTTCACGCCGCACTTCCTCGGACACATCACGCAAGACCATCATGAACAGTTGCCGATTGCGATAAAGGACACGTTGTACGGATCTTTCGACGCTTACGGCGAAACCGTTTTTATGCATAAGCAACCTGCGTTGCAAAGGAACACTTTGAAGCGATTCCTCATCATCAGGATTGGCTTCGTTCAGTTCTGTTTCATTGAGGAGCAAATTGTGCAAGATCAGTTCGGTATCCCGGAGCAAATCATAGCCAAAGCGCTCGGTAAAGCGCGCATTAGCCTCGACGATCTTGCCGCTTAACGGTTCCACGAGCACGATGGCTTCGGGTGATTGCTCCATCACCGCCCGATATCTTGCTTCGCTTTCCTCCAAGGTTCTCATCGTCTGCAAAACTTCCTGTTCGGCCTTTCGCACGATGAAAGTCGGGAAAAAGAAGAGGCTGCCCGAAATCAACAGGCCCATCAAGAAAAAACCGGTCAGAAGCAAAGCCGTCGTATAAGTAATACTACCCAGTCCATATTCGAACACCACATAACCATAGAGTCGATTGTTGTAACGGATCGGTGTCTTCTCTTCAAACTGCAGTCCGAATGGTGAAGAAAATCGTTTTTCATAAATTAGCCTGGACTGCTCGTCGTAGATGCGGAACGCATCGACGCCTTCCTTATGACTGATGCCGCCGGCAATTTCGACGAATTTTGGTACATCGTAATACCACAATTCCAAGTTTGACTTCACGGTCGGTTCCAGCGATTTTGCCAGAACTTCGCCGCGAATGGCAGCCTGATTCTTCTTATCCGCCAAACTCATATAAAAGTAAGTCGCAGGCAAAACAAAGCAGACGATACACCCTACTGAAATTGCAAGCAGGGCCATTCGTCTGGCGAAACTGCGGGAAAAATTGATTGACTGCATCAGATCGACCGCCTATTCGGCGACAGGGACCGCACCCATCGCTGCAATAATTGCTTTTCCGTCTTTGGATTTCACGTACTCAACGAAATGTTTTGCTCGATCAGTAAGGATTCCTTTATAGGCAAACGACAGTTCTTTTGAAAAAGGATAGGTACCGTTGGCGATGTTTGCCGGGTCAGGTGAAACGCTATTGATCCGTAGCGGTTTCAATGTATTTTTGTGCTGCAGTGTTTCAGTCGTGTCAGTAAGACCGACTGACCAGGCAGTATTTAATATCGCCCGGGGCACTTCCGCATCTTTGTAAGCGATTTGCCAGCGCTTTTCATCGATGGAACGGAAAATCGCGTCCTTCCAGCCAGGAATCAGCTGATATAGAACCTGATTCGAACTGTCATGTTTTTCCCGGATGATTACAAAGATAGGTTTTCCGTTGCTCCAGGTGTTCTTTATTCCCTGATGTATTTTCAGTAGCTCTTCCGCTGTCATATTAGAATCCGAGACGGCGACAGGAGTAGCAAATACGATGCCAACTTTCGCGTAAGGAATGGTCTTAAGCCCTTTTTCAATCTCACTGGGCGTAAGGGGGCGCGAAATCAATCCCAGTTCGAGAGCTCCGGAGTCGAGTGCAATCGTAGCTCCGTCCGTTCCGATGCTGGGCGGGATTTCGACGGCGAGACCAAATTTTGTTTGATACGCTTCAGCAAGTTTCATTGTGACAGGCAAATTGGTTCCCGAACCGGCAACCACGAAACGGTCGGTTGAAAAGGTTCTTGCGGCGGATGGCTGCGCAGGTTTCGACTGGTTGGTTGTGCAGCCGGCGAGGCTAATCAGCAAAAAGGCCAAGCTGCAAATCGTTATCCTTCGCCCGAACATAATTTCCCCTTCTTCCTTTACATAATCCGGTTAGGAAGTATCTGGATGTTTACAGCAACATTCTACCATTATGCGCACTGCGTATCCAGCAAGTTTAAAATATGACAGACAAAATAAAAAAGGACTGTGAAAACGGCATCAGACGCCTCTTCCACAGCCCCTCCGCTGTTTATCGTCTTATTTTATCTTGTTGATAAAAGTGCTGTCAAATACTTTGGAAGTATCTGGAACTTTGTCGAGGATTTTTTGTCCGACATAGAACTCGCCGGCAATCTTGGCCACATCCTGCAAGGCGCCTGGTTTTTCCGCAGTACCAAAAAGAGCGACATTGTCCTTTAGATTATAAAACTGGATGGTTTTATTCCCTTCAAGTGTTTCTTCCGGTTTTTCCTTCAGTACGGTCGCCATAATTTTGGCGGCTTCTGCCGGATTTTTCTGGATAAACTCAGTTGCTTCGGCCATAGCGGCAACCAGCGCCTGCACTTTGTCCGGGCTGTTCTTGACGAAATCTTCATGCAGGGCCAGGACGTCGGCGATCAAAGCCGGAGTATCTTTAGTGGTGGACAGAATAATGTTGCCTGCTGCGGCAGCTTTGGTCAGATGTGGTTCCCAGGTCACGGCGGCAGGAACTTTTCCGGCCATCAATGCGCTGGCAGCTTCACTGGCTTTCATTTCAACCGCTTTGACATCCGCATCTTTCATGCCGGCGTTCTTCAAGAGTGTAGTCAGGTACAGGTGGGAAGCAGAGCCTTTGTGATAGGCTATTTCTTTTCCTTTGAGATCTGCAATCGATTTGATGCCGCTGGCTTTGGTGACAAGCAATCCATCAGCGCCGGCTGAAGCGTCAAACGCCCAGACGAACTTGAGTGGCACACCCTGTCCGAGAGCCGCGATCGAAACGTCTACCGAGGCGGCCATCCCTTGAATTTTTTTGGCGACAATCGCCTGTTTGCGAGCGCCGACATCTTCGATCGACTGGATTTGCACGTCGAGCCCTTTAGCCTTGAACATACCTTTTTCAGCGGCAATGAACAATGCGCCATAGCCATTCCATGGAGTATAGGCAATAATAATCGGTTCTGCCTTGGCGGCCGGCTGAGCCGGTTGTGCAGGTTTGGCCGGTTCGGTTTTGCCGCAGCCTGCCACAACTACGACCAGCATCAGGATTGCCAATACAAGAGCTATTTTTTTGTTCACGTTCTCACCTTTTCTTTCTTTATTGTACTAAAGCACAGAATTATTAATTCGCGTTTATTTTTTATTCTCCTGCTGTTGCTGAAACTTTTTCCAGAACATCGATCAGTGCGGAATTCTGTTCATGGGTGCCGAGAGAAATCCGCAGGAACGTCGGATAGCCCCAACCGGCGCCGGCCCGAATAATGATGCCTGCGTCCCGGGCGGCATCCGCCAGTGGCGCTGCCTGCCTGCCTGTGTCGACAAACACGAAATTGGTCTGTGACGGAAACACCCGCCAGCCAAGGTTGGTTAGGTGCTGGCTGAGCCCTGCCCGCTCCGCCGCATTCCGCTCCGCCGAAACCCGGACAAATTCCTGGTCGTCCAGCGCCGCCATCGCACCAAACTGGGCCAGCGTATTCACGTTGAACAAGGGGCGGACCCGTTGCACCAAAGCAACAATATCCGGACTGGCGATCGCATAGCCGACGCGCATGCCGGCCAATCCGTAGATTTTGGAAAAAGTCCGGATGACAGCCACATTGGGGTACTCCGCCAGCAAAGCTAGGCCGGAGATGAAATCGGGCGTCTCGACATAATCAAAATAGGCCTCATCCAATCCGACAATGATATGGGGAGGAACGGCCGCCAGAAATTCTCTCAGTTCATTGCCCGCCACCACGACACCGGTGGGATTGTTGGGATTGCAGAGGAAAATGATCTTGGTCCGTGCCGTGACTGCGGCCAGCATCGCCGGCAAATCAGCCCGTAAATCATCGCTACGAACCGGCACTTTTACCGGAACGCCGTCCATGATGGTCGTGGCATTGGCGTACTGGCCGAAAGTCGGCCATGGCATAATCACTTCATCGCCAGGTGATACAAACGCATTGACCAACAGAGCGATCGCCTCGTCGCCACCGTTGCCGATATATACATGGTCCAGAGATACGCTATGCTTGTCGGCAATTTTCTGCCGCAGTTCCTTCGCCTCCATGTCGTGGTAGAGATGAACCTGACATGCGGCTTGCTGCATTGCCCGCACCGCCAGCGGCGACGGTCCATAGGGGCTTTCGTTGAAAGACAGTTTTGCGACTTCATCGCGGGCAAGCAATTTGCAAAGTTCAACCGGCGTTCGATCCGGCCAACCTGGCATATAGGGCTTGATTGTCTGCACCACCGGGCGCGGCGTTGTCTGTTTCTTATTCACGGCACTATTCCTCCATCAGAAAAAATTACGTTAAAATTGTACCATATTAAAGAGGCTGCGGGAAAACTTGTCGCCAAGTTTCCCGCAGCCTCTTTGCTGTTCTGATGATCATTTATTCAGCTTCGAATTGATCCTTGTTCACGCCGCAAACCGGGCAAACCCAGTCTTCCGAAACATTTTCCCAGCCAGTGCCGGGCGCGACCCCATGATCAGGATCTCCTTCGGCTGGATCATACACATAGCCACATACTGTACAGACATACTTTTGCATTTTCATCGCTCCTTTTCTTTTCATCGCTTTGCCATGAGTCATGCGACCCATTATGGTTAAGGCCGCCTAGCGACTGGAACCTCCGCCGCCGCCGGAACCGCCGCCAAACCCTCCCCCGCCGGAACTGCCGCCGCCGCGGCCAGAAAAGGCTAACATAAAGATCAGTTGGGTGAAAAAACCGCCCAGGACAAACCAATCAATCAAGAGGAACAGCGCGATTCCCGCCCCAATGGCAATCTTCAGCCACCAGGGCAACGAGTCCCAGCCGGAACTTACGTCGCGTTGCCGCGGACTGGACCGGGGATCAGCCTTTATCTGCAGTTTGTATTCGTTGGTCACTTCCTGAAACACGCTTAGGTAGCCATTCATCAATGCCGCATTGAAATCGCCGGCATCAATCGCCGGTCGCATGGATTCGTCCTGGATCCGCCCGGTTTTGGCATCCGGCAACGCGCCTTCTAGCCCATAGCCGACTTCAATTCGCGTTTTTTTCTCCGCCACTGCCAGTAAGATGAGGATACCGTTGTTTTTCTTGCGGTCGCCAATCCCCCATTTGCGAAACAGGGCCAAACTGTAGTCTTCGATTGCTTCGCCTTCCAGCGAAGGAATCGTCACCACCGCAATCTGCGCTCCGGTGCGGGACTGCAGTTCAGTACTGAGCCGGTTGATCCGGCTCTCGGTCTCCTTGGACAGCACATTGGCATAGTCCTGGGCATAAATATCACGGGTCGGTACCGGCGGAATCTTGGGCTCGGCTCCGGCCGTCGCGGCAAACAACAATACGCAGCCGGCAATGGCAACCCATGCGGTTATGCGTTTCAACATCAGAATTTAACGGCAGGAACCTGTTTCGCGCCCTCTTCCGCCCGGAAGTATTCTTTCGCCGAGAAACCGAACATGCCGGCGATGATGCTGGTTGGGAAAGTTTTGATCCGGGTGTTGAAGGACTGGACTGCTTGGTTGTAGTCACGGCGGGCGACCGAAATCCGGTTTTCCGTGCCGGACAACTCATCCATCAGGCCGATAAAAGTTTTGTCCGATTTCAGCTGCGGGTAATTCTCCACTACCACCAGCAATCGGGATAATGCGCCACTAAGTTCACCATTGGCTTCGCCTCTGGCAGCCGGACCCTGAGCTCCGGCCAGTTTGGCCCGGGCATTGGTCACGGAGTCGATTACGCTTTTTTCCTGAGCAGCAAACCCTTTGACCGTATTCACCAGATTCGGAATCAGGTCGGCCCGGCGTTGCAGCATATTGTCAATCTGGCTCCATTTGGCATTTACCTGTTCCTGGTCGGCGACCAATCCATTATACGAAGACATCAGCGTCATACCGAACAGCCCTACGACAGCTACGATGGCAATCAGAACAATTGTTGATTTACTCATTGCATTCTTCCTTTCATTTTACCAATTTATCTTTTTCTCAATCCACTAATCAGCCACAAACCGGTGAATTACAAAGGACAGCACAAACAGAATCCCCACCAGACGGTGTACATATCGCAGTTTGGTCAACTTGGGCATCCAGCGGACAAACAGCCCCGAAACGGCAACCATCACCAGAATGGCTGCTGCCATCAGTCCGGTGTCCACTGCGTAGTTAAAATTACCTGCTGCCCAGATCTGCCAGATGACATAGCCATGCAGCAACACGACGGAAAACACCAACACTCCCAACAGTGGATGCATTAGACGCAAAACCGTGATCCAGTATTTTACTATGGAATCTAGCCAAACCGGCATGGGCGCATGCATTTTCCGCAGCGTCACAAAAACATCACGCACCCCGTAGTACAGTGTTGCAACAAAGCCTAGAAAAAACGCGGCTTTGCCAATGCTTTCGCCCAATTTGCCAATACGTTCGAACGGCAACATACTCTCAATCCAGTGAATGCGTTGATCACTCAGCACAATAACAACTACCAGCAAGATCAGAGTCGGAGCAAAGAAATAAAATCTTTGGTGGGTTGCCTTTGCCAGATTCTCCAGCCAAGTCGCCAAGCTTTCACCCCCGTACTCTCTTATTGTACTCAATTCACAGCGGTTTGACCAGCAGCTGCTGCGTCACTCGTTCACCGGATGAAAAAACTGCCTGACCGCCAGCGCTGCCCTGCTGTTCATGCCCGGCGCAGCAGCCAGTTCCTCCACCGATGCCGCACGCATCTTTTCCAGCGCGCCGAAATGCTTCCACAACGCTTGCCGACGCTTGGCGCCAATTCCTTTGATGTGATCCAGCACCGAAACCAGATTTCGTTTGGCCCGCAATTTCCGATGATACGTCACGGCGAAGCGGTGGGCTTCGTCTCGAATTTGCTGCATCAATCGCAACGCTTCGGAGTGGCGGGGCAAAATCAAGGGTTCGCTGATATTTTCGCGGAAAATGTGTTCAAACTCCTTGGCCAGGCCGATTACTGGAATGTCATTCAAGCCCACTCCCCGGATTACTTCCAGCGCTGAAGACAGCTGCCCTTTGCCGCCGTCGATTACGATCAGGTCCGGCAAAGGTTCGGCCGCCTCCCGATAACGCCGCAACGTCACTTCCTGCATCGAGGCGAAATCATCAGGGCTGCCTTCAACGGTCATGAGTTTAAAACGGCGATATTCGGCTTTATCAGGCTCGCCGTCGGTGAACACAACCATCGAGGCCACCGTTTCAGCTCCTTGAATGTGGGAAATATCGAAACACTCGATACGCAGCGGCAGCCGGTCCAGCGCCAACCGTTCCAGCAATTCCTGCAAAGCCACCGTGCGCTTGCCCAGTTTGGCCGCATCCCGTTCACAGCGCTGCCTGAGAACTTCGGCTGCATTGTCGGCTGCCAGTTCAATCAAATCCCGTTTGCTGCCCCGCTGCGGCGTCAGCAAATTCACAACCGCGCCTTTTCGCTCCGTCAGCCAGGCGGTGAGCAGTTCAGTTTCCGGCAACATAACTGGCGTCAATATTTCCCGGGCAATAAAAGTTGCCTCATTATAATATTGCTTAACAAAGGCAGCTAAAACTTCACTATCCGTATCGCTTTCGCCGCCAGACAGCATAAACCGGTCCCGGCCCACCATCTTGCCGCTACGGATAAAGAACACCTGCACGCAGGCCTGGGCGCCCAGTCGGGCCAACCCCAATACATCCTGATCGCCGGCGCCTGTAACGATGTTTTGTTTTTCCATCACTAGCCGCACCGCCGCCAGTTGATCCCGCAGCCTGCCAGCAAGTTCGAACTTCAGCGTATCGGAAGCCACCAGCATCCGGCGTTTCAAATCCTTTTCCACATCGCCCGATCGCCCTTCCAGAAACAGGCAGACCGTTTTTACCATCGCCATATAGGTCTCCTGGTCTATCAAACCGGCGCAAGGGGCCATACACCGGTTGATGTGGTATTCCAGACAGGGCCGCGTGGCATCCATGCTGCGGCAGCTGCGCAAGGGAAATAATTTTTTCAACAACGCAATCGTTTCATGCATCGCACCGGCGCTGGCATAGGGTCCATAATACTTCGCACCGTCTTTTTCCAACCGTCGCGTCGCATACACGCGCGGGTACGCTTCATTCAGGGTCACCTTGATGAACGGATAGGTCTTGTCATCACGTAGGCTGATATTGTAACGTGGGCGATGTTTTTTGATCAGATTGCATTCCAGAATCAGCGCTTCCATCTCGGTTGCCGTCACAATGGTTTCAAAGCTGACGATCCTCGCCACTAAAGCCTCTGTCTTTGGACTGAGGCCGCGTTGCTGGAAATAAGAACGAACCCGGTTTTTCAGATTAACGGCCTTGCCGACATAAATAATCTTGCCAGCCTGGTCCCGCATCAAATAAACTCCGGGTTTATCCGGCAGCAGGGCGACCTGCGCCGTTAATTCAGCTTTAGCAGCCAGGGAATCGCGATGATCTTCGCAGCTAGTCATGACACCGAACTTTTCTTGCCGGTTTTTCGCGGTTTCTTCGCAGGAGTTGTCACCGGTTGAGCCGGGAGTACCAGTTTCAGATATTGCCCGGTATAGGACTCCGCCACTGCCGCCAGTTTTTCCGGTGTGCCGGCGGCAATGACTCGGCCGCCGCCGAGACCACCCTCCGGTCCCAGATCAATCACATGGTCGGCCCGCTTGATCACATCCAGATTGTGTTCGATGACAATTACCGTATCGCCGGCGTCGACCAGACGGTCGAGAACTTCCAGCAGTCGATGCACGTCTGCCATGTGCAGACCGGTGGTCGGCTCGTCGAGGATATACAGAGTTTTGCCTGTGCTACGCCGAGCCAGCTCGGTCGAAAGTTTGACCCGCTGCGCTTCGCCGCCGGACAGCGTCGTGGCTGGTTGTCCCAGTTTTATATAATCTAATCCCACGTCATGTAATACTTGCAATTTACGTTGGATTTTTGGCAAGTTGGCAAAAAAGTCGAGGGCTTCTTCGACGACCATGTCCAACACCTGGGCGATATTCTTTCCCTTGTAATGCACATCGAGCGTCTCCCTGTTGTAGCGGGCGCTCTTGCAAACTTCACAGGGAACATAAACATCCGGCAGGAAGTGCATTTCAATCTTGATAATGCCGTCGCCGCGGCAGGCCTCGCAGCGGCCGCCCTTGACATTGAAACTGAACCGGCCAGGTTTGTAGCCGCGCAGCTTGGCTTCCGGCGTCAGGCTGAACAGTTCGCGCACCGAATCAAACAAGCCGGTATAGGTTGCCGGATTGGACCGCGGCGTGCGGCCGATCGGTGACTGGTCAATGTCGATGATTTTGTCGATATATTGCGCGCCGCGAATTTCCCGATGCGCCCCGGGCCGGGTCCGCCCGCCGTAAATCTTTTGCGCCAACGCTTTATATAGAATTTCATTGACCAACGTGCTCTTGCCGGAACCGGAAACTCCGGTGACCGCCGTAAACACACCAAGCGGAAACCGCACATCAATATTGGCCAGATTGTTTTCCGCCGCCCCGAGGACTTCCACCCATTTTCCATTAGGCGAGCGCCGCTTTTCCGGTACCGGGATCACTAATTTCCCGGACAGATACTGCCCTGTAATCGACTCCTCGCAGGCCTGGATTTCATCCACTGTGCCCTGCGCCACAACATGGCCGCCATGCACGCCGGCCCCCGGACCGATGTCGATGATGTGGTCGGCGCTGAACATGGTTTCTTCATCGTGCTCCACCACCAATAGGGTGTTGCCAAGGTCGCGCAGTTTTTTCAGCGCTTCCAGCAGTTTTTTGTTATCGCGCTGGTGCAGGCCGATGCTCGGCTCATCCAGGATATACAACACGCCAACCAGTCCCGACCCGATTTGAGTCGCCAGGCGAATCCGCTGGGCTTCGCCGCCGGACAGCGTGCCAGCCGCCCGATCAAGCGACAGATAATCCAGACCGACATTGATCAAAAAGCCCAACCGGGCGTCAATTTCCTTGCGGATCTGTACGGCAATCGTTTTTTCCCGCGCCGTTAGTTCCAGTTGCTGAAAAAAGCGCTGACTTTCGCCTACAGTCAAATGCGTGACTTCCTGGATATTTTTGCCGCCGACCTTCACCGCCAGCGACTCTTTTTTAAGCCGGGCCCCCTTACAAACGGGACAGGGTTTGGACGTCATATAACGTTCGATTTCTTCCCGCATCGAATCTGAAGTCGACTCGCGATGCCGCCGGGCCAGCATCGGCAAAACTCCTTCATAGGAGGTAAAGTGTGTTTTTATTTCACCAAACAGGTTTTCATATTCAAACGAAAGCCGTTCTCCCTCTGAGCCATGCAGAATCAATTCGCGCAGTTCGTCCGGCAACTCGTTCCACACAGTATCAAAAGAATAACCGCGTCGCTCCAACAGGACTTTTAGCTGGCACATGAAGAACGAACCCGGGTTGCTGGATACAGCGACAATCGCGCCATCCTTGATCGTCTTGCTGCCATCCGGCACGATCATATCGGGATCAATCTCCAGATTAACCCCCAGTCCGGTACAAGCCGGACACGCCCCGTACGGCGTGTTGAACGAGAACATCCGCGGCGCGATTTCCGGCAGACTGATCCCGCAATCGATGCAGGCAAAATTCTCGCTGAAGGTCAGTTCCTGTTCGCCGTTCACATCGACAACGACCAGGCCTTCGCCGAGTTTCAGCGCTGTTTCGAGCGATTCAGCCAAGCGGCGATCCACACGCTCTTTTACCACGATCCTGTCGATTACAACTTCCAACGTGTGTTTTTTATTCTTGTCGAGTTTTATTTCCTCACTAAGTTCACGCAACTCACCATCGACACGCACCCGGACATAGCCATCCTTGCGGATCTCTTCCAGCAGTTTGTGATGTTCACCCTTTTTGCCGCGAATCACCGGCGCCAACAGCGTAAGCCGCGCGCCTTCGCCCTGGCTCATCAGCGCATCCACCATCTGCTGCACCGTTTGCTGCGCAATCGGCTCGCCGCACTCCGGACAATGCGGTCGGCCCGCCCGGGCGTAAAGCAAGCGCAAATAATCGTAAATCTCGGTCACCGTTCCCACTGTGGAGCGGGGATTACGGCTGGTTGTCTTCTGGTCGATCGAGATCGCAGGCGACAGCCCTTCGATATAATCGACATCCGGTTTGTCCATCTGGCCGAGAAATTGGCGGGCATAGGCAGACAACGATTCCACGTAGCGACGTTGCCCTTCGGCATAAATTGTATCAAAAGCCAGCGACGACTTGCCGGAACCGGACAGACCGGTCAGTACTACCAGTTTATCGCGGGGAATCTCTACATCAATGTTCTTCAGATTGTGCTGACGGGCGCCTTTAATAATCAGTTTATCTTTCATTTCAGGTCCTTTCTTGTGTTGTTTCGACTTCGCACTGCGCAAAGCAACATTTATATTCTACTAAATAATAGTTTTTATCGCAAAGGTCTTTTCACAATCTTTTTCACAGTTTTTCGAACGTATGTTTCTTTTCAAGTATAGCGGATTCTATTCTCGCTGTAAATATTATCCCACAAATCACTGGCAGCATTGCGAAACCCGACCAAAAAAGATCCTGTCCAGTCCCGCAGGAGTTGGCCAGGATCTTCATTATTTCTTTTTGATATGTTTTTATTTCACCGCACGGGCTGTCCGCAGACAAATACCTCCTGCATCGAACATCCGGCTTCAATGGCATCATTCAGCGTCACAAAACACTTCCCCTTGCTTGGACAGGCATGCGGTTTCCCTGCGCCACAGCATTTACCATTGCCGCAACAAAGCGGCGTTTCAACCGGGCAACAGCCACCGCTCCCGCAACAAACCGTACCGCTCGGACAACATCGACCGTTACCGCAATCGATGGGAAATCCGGCCGGACACCCGGCAGCCAGAGTCACTATTTGACTGCCACCCGAGCAGCGGCCATCACTCCAGCTTCGCCCCTGAATCCCATAATCAAACGTGGCGGCGGTAATGGCCCGACTATTCGCAAGAGCCCTGTCCCAGGCAGACGTTTCCGCCCCTGCCTGACTCACTGCGGTAATACAGCTAAACCCCAGTACCAATACCAATACCAGCAATAATAAACGAATTCTCATCATGAACACCTCCAGTCAGCTATTGTCGAATCAGCCAGACCCGGATGCAGTTTTTCGCCAGAGAATTTGTTATTTTCTGATATTATTTTACCACTATTTTGCGAGCAGTTCCACAATCTCATTCGTCGCGATGGAAATTCCGTTCGGCCATAAAATAGCCCGACCATCCGTAGTCGCCTGACAAAATATTTCGAGGTCGCTCAAATTGGAAAAGCGCGCCGTTTTTATCTTTTCCTGCATATCCAGAATGATCGAGTGGTGATTAGCGAATCGGATGGTGATCAAATAATGATCGTGCGCTGTGACTTCCGTTATTTTCAACTTCATCCACTTCTTTCAAACCGATTGGTCACAAACCCGCCAGTTTATTCTTACGCTCTATCATAATGCAGTTCAGCTGCAACAGATAGTATCCGAAAGTATAGTATCGCGGCAGGAGGAACCGGTTCAGCACCGAATTAATTATTAATATTATTATTAGTTTTGAAACGAAAGACAGGGAGTTTCTTATGCCCAAACATAAACCTACTGCTCTATTTCTTCGGAAGACCGTGACTTCCGCCCTGGAAAAGATTTGGCAATCGCCGTTGACAGTAATCGAAGCCCCGATGGGCTATGGAAAAACCACCGCCGTACGAACATTCCTGGAAAAATCGCCTGCCTGCGTTCTCTGGAAAACGTTAGAGACCGATTCTGTCAGCAGTTTTTGGCAAGGGTTTGTCAGGCTCTGGGAAAAAATCGACATGGATTGCGCCAAGCGACTATCTCAGCTGGGTTTCCCCGAAAGCCCCCGTTTTGTCGAGGAAGCCGTCCGCTTGATGGAAATGCCGACACTCGTTACCCCTACGGTAATTGTGATCGACGATTATCATCTTTTGTGCGCCGCCGAAGTGGATTGGTTTCTGGAAAGTCTGATCAAAACAGAAATCACCAACCTGCATATTGTGATCATGTCGCGGGTCATTTTCGGTGAAAACACCAGTGAACTGGCGCTCAAAGGATACTGTAACCTAATCGGCAAACAACATTTCGAACTGACCAAAGCCGAAATCATCGAGTACTATAAAAACTGCGGCGTGCAGCTGAAACAAAGCGAAGCCGAAGAACTGCTCGCATATACTGAAGGTTGGATCAGCGCCCTCTACCTATGTCTGCTAAACTATCTGCAGCAAGGCAGAGTCGAAAAGCCGGTCAGTTTGCAGCAACTATTGGACAAAGTTGTCTATCAGCAGTGTTCGGACAACGCTAAAGAACTGTTGCTTGCACTCTGCGTATTTGATAGTTTTAGCCTGGCCCAGGCCGATTTTCTCTGTGCCAATGGAAACGCCGAAAAACTGTTAAGGGAACTACTCCGGAAGAATGCTTTTATCAGCTATGACCCACTGAATCAAACCTATCAGTTGCATAATATTTTGACCAGCTATCTGCGCAGCTTATTCGATAAAAAAAGCCTGTCGCAAAAGCAGGCAACCTGGCAGGCGGCGGGACATTGGTACGCGTCAGTCGCCGACTACCTCCGGGCCATGGATTTCTTTCACAAAGCCGGCGCTTACGACGATTACCTCATCATGCTCGAACTTGACAAAGGCTTCAGCATCGATTCCGGGCATAAACAGCGCCTGATCAGCTCTTTCAGCGACTGCCCGCCGAATATTGTCGCTGCTCATCCACGGGCCGCCTTGTCTTATGCAATCAATTTGTTTTCCTTTAACGAATATGAATTGTTTGCCGAACAATGCGAAAAAATCCATGAAAACATCAGCAACAACCTGGACTTGACCACAGCAGAAAGAAATCAACTAGCCGGAGAACTGGAAGTGTTGCGCAGTTTCGCCTGCTTCAACCGGATTCCCGAAATGGCGGCCCACCATCATCAAGCCTGCATGTTATTGCAAAAACCGTTAGCTTTCTATGACCGTAACGGCTCCTGGTCGTTCGAATCGCCCTCCGTGCTCTATCTGTTCTATCGTGAAAGCGGTCACCTGGCTCAGGCGGTGCAGGAGCTCCAGTCAGCGATGCCCTTTTACCAGCAAGTTTGTAGCGGTCATGGCGCCGGCGGCGAACATGTGATGCTGGCAGAGTGGCACTACTATTGCGGCAATTTTCAGCAGGCGGAAATCAGTGCCCATACCGCTTTATACGTCGCGCAAGCCGATGAGCAACTGGCATCCCAGCTAGCTGCGCTGTTTATTCAATTACGCCTCGCATTGCAAAATGGTCAAACCGCAAGTGTCAGTGAAATCATCGACAGCATGCACACGGCGTTGCGTCAAACTGGACTGCATTCTTATATCCGGACAATTGACTTATGTGAAGCTTATGTTTACGCTGCACTGGGCAATGTAAAAAAAGTCCCCGCCTGGATTGCCGGCGGCAATCTGCAACAAAACCTGCTGCCCTTCCCCGCCCATGGTTTTTACAATATCGTTTATGGCAAAACATTGCTTATGCAGTCTGAGTATGCCAAATTGTTGGGACTGTCCGGTCAGTTTCATCAGATCGCCGCGATATTCCCCAATCTATTGGCCCATATTTATACCTATATTTACGAAGCTGCAGCGCAGGATCGCCTGAATCATCAACGCGAAGCGGAGCTGGCGCTACACCAGGCGCTGGATCTGGCCGCACCGGATAATTTGCTGATGCCATTTGTCGAAAACGGCAGCTTTATTATGAATTTGCTTATTAAATTGCGGGCGAAAAACGCCCCGCAACAATCGTTGGTTAGCAGTATTTTAAAACATTATCCGGCCTATGCCGAAAGTTTGGCTCTGATTCAAGCCTCCCTGACTGCCGCCGATCACTACGCCGTGCTGCTGACAGCCCGAGAGAAAGAAATTGCCGGACTGGTCGCGGACGGACTTTCCAACCAAAGGATCGCCGCCAACTTGTTTGTTACGGAAATTACGATAAAAAAGGCCCTGCAAAGCATCTATGCAAAATTAGGCATCAATAGCCGGACTACGCTGACCAAGATCATCATCGAACACCAGGTCGGTTAAGCAAAAAGTATACTTTCGGATAGTAGTCTTTCCAGCTTATGCCCTTTAAACTTAAAGGGCATAAGCTGTTTGTTTTGATACTGAAAGGAGGCAATCGCAATAATCCCCGACTAAATCTGATAGTCTAGCGTCAATTGGTGTTAAAAAAGATGGAGGTAATAATCAAATGAAAAAACTTACTCTGCTGCTTACCGTTATGTTCGTGCTGGTATTGTCCTGCAATATCGCCTTTGCTGGTGCACAGGACTTCACATTGATCAACAATGCCAAATACAATATCATCAAGGTATTCGTCTCCCCTTCCGCCGTGGATGATTGGCAGGAAGATATCCTGGGCGATGGAGTCTTGATGTCTGGTGAAAAAGTGGATATCACATTTGCCCGTGGCGAAAATGCAACAATGTGGGACCTGCGGGTTGTCGACGAAAGCGAAAAAACTCATACATGGAAAAATATCAACCTCAAAAAAATCTCCAGCGTTACACTCAATCCGTCGGGAACGGCATCCTACAGATAAAAACTCACAGGGATCTCATTATAGCTACACAACAAGAGGGTGGTCCATCTCGGACCACCCTCAATTCATTGGGGACTATCCCTTATTTCTCATTTACGAATGTGTTCTCGCAGTTCAAAGATCATATCACGCAGTTCGGCTGCCCGTTCAAACTCAAGGTTTTTGGCTGCCGTCCGCATATCTTTTTCCAGTTTGGCCACCAGCGCCAAGGTTTCTTTTTTACTGAGCTTCTTCAGTTGTTTGGCTTCGTAAGGCACGAGACTTTCGGCGACCTTGGTAGTCTGAATCAGGTCGCGGACTTTTTTCTGAATGCTGGTCGGTGTGATTCCATGCTCCACATTATATGCTTCCTGCACCGCCCGCCGTCGGTCGGTTTCATCAATCGCCCGTTGCATGGAATTGGTTACGCGGTCGGCATACATGATGACCTTGCCATTCACATTGCGCGCCGCTCGGCCGATGGTTTGGATCAGCGATGTATCCGAACGCAGGAACCCTTCTTTGTCGGCGTCAAGAATGCCAATCAGAGACACTTCCGGTAGATCGAGCCCTTCCCGCAGCAGGTTGATGCCAACCAATACGTCAAAGTCGCCGGCTCGCAAGCCGCGAATGATTTCGGCCCGCTCAATCGTCTCCACTTCCGAATGCAGATAGCGTACGCGGATACCGGACTCGCGGAAGTAATTCGTCAGGTTCTCGGCCATTTTCTTAGTCAGCGTCGTAACCAGCACCCGCTCGTTCGCTGCGGTCCGACCGTGAATCTCACTCATCAGGTCATCGATCTGCCCGGCGACCGGCCGGATTTCCACTACCGGATCAACCAGTCCGGTCGGCCGGATAATCTGCTGAGCCACTTGGGTCGCTGAATTGAGTTCAAAGCTGGCCGGAGTCGCTGAAACGTAAACAATTTGTTTGATGCGCTGTTCAAATTCCTCAAATTTCAATGGCCGGTTATCCAGCGCCGACGGCAGACGGAAGCCGAAATCCACCAGCGATTGCTTGCGTGAACGGTCTCCATTGTACATCGCATGAATCTGCGGCATCGTCACATGAGATTCGTCGATCACGATCAAAAAATCTTCAGGAAAATAATCGACCAGTGTAAACGGCGACTCGCCCGGCGTCCGCCCCGTCAAATGACGTGAGTAGTTTTCAATGCCGGAACAGTAGCCCATTTCCTGCATCATTTCCAGGTCATAACGGGTCCGTTGTTCGATCCGCTGCGCTTCCAACAACCGGTCTTCCCGTTTGAACTGCGCCAGTCGTTCATCCAGTTCGGCCTCAATGTCATGCGCTGCCCGCAGCAAATTCTCGCGTGAAGTAACAAAGTGGGAGGCCGGATAAATCGCAATATGTTTGCGCTCCGACAATATCTCGCCAGTCACGCTGTCGATTTCCTGAATTTTTTCGATTTCATCGCCAAACAAAGAAATCCGGATCACTTTTTCATTGGCGTTGGCTGGATAAACTTCAATCACGTCGCCGCGCACGCGGAATTTACCGCGGGTGAACGCCACATCATTGCGATCATACTGGATCTCGATCAATTTGCGCAGGATATCGTCGCGCTCGCGGATCTGGCCCTGCCGCAGCGACAGCACCATTCCCCGGTATTCATCCGGCGAACCCAGGCCATAGATGCAGGACACGCTGGCCACAATAATCACATCGCGCCGTTCGAACAAGGAACTGGTCGCCGAGTGACGCAGCTTGTCAATCTCGTCGTTGATCGAAGAGTCCTTCTCGATGTAAGTATCAGAAGCCGCCACATAAGCTTCCGGTTGATAATAATCGTAGTAGCTGACGAAGTACTCTACCGCATTCTGCGGAAAAAACTCCTTGAACTCGCTGGCCAGCTGGGCAGCGAGTGTTTTATTGTGGGCGATGACCAATGTCGGTTTTTGCACCGCTTCGATCACCTTGGCCATCGTAAAGGTTTTGCCAGTGCCGGTAGCGCCAAGCAGCACCTGGGCCCGGTCCCCCCGCTTGATTCCCTCCGTCAGCCTGGCAATCGCATCCGGTTGGTCCCCCTGTGGGACAAACGGCGCTTCGACATGAAATTCAGGCATTAGCGTTCTCTCCTAAAATAGCGGCGGACACGCTGGAATAGTCGGACAAGCGGTCCATCAGACCCGCTTTGCATCGTCACATAATAAGTTTCATGCCCTTCCGGCGCCAAAATCATTCCCAGCAGCCGCGGCCCCGGCGGGAACCTGCCTGCAAGCAGCATTTCCTGTCCATCACGCAACACTCTCAGCTCAAACAAAGGCGGCGCCCAGTCAATTGCATAGGCCAGCGCACTGCCCCGGTCGGTCGGCATCCCGGAAAGATCGAGCACGATATCACCGGTCCGCAGTCCCAGTTGCCTGGCGATCCCGCCCTCAATGGGTTCCAGAACCATGACGCCCTTTTCGGGCGGAACATAACGCGGGATACCAGCCATCTCCATCCGGCTGTCACGCCGCACCAGATACTCATGCCCCAGTGGCGACAACAATGCCGCCGGCAACTTAAGCCAGGCAAACTTGGCCGCAAGCAGCGCCATCGCCAGCAGACTGAGGCTGTACAGGGCCAGTGAAATCGCCGAGTGGCGCCTGCGTTGCTCCGGGGTACTGGAAATTGCTACGTCTGCGTATCCCAGAGCAGCAACCACCGGCATCATCACATAAACCCATTCAGAACCAGCCGGCGGCTCGATGCCGAGCGGCAACAACGGCCACCAGTCCGGCGTATGAAAAACCCCTTCCGGCAAGGCGCCGGTTTGCATTGCGACCGTCGCCAGCACAACCAGCGGCAACGGCCAAAAATTTTGCAGATTGAAACCACCGACCAAGCGGTCTCCGTGCTTGATAATCACCGGTGTCGCTCCATAACGCCCGCTAATGGCAATCAGCACGCTCTCCGTTACATGCAGGGCGGCCACCAGGGCCAAGACCTGCGGTACATCAACATCGGGCCAGCCAAACAATGCATTGGATATCGCGACAATCCCGCCGGCATAGGCAAAACACAAAAACCGCAGGTTGATCAACGCCAGGAAGATCGCCAGCGGCCAGATGTACTGAAAACCCATTCGTTCAATATTGACACCGACCAGAGTAAGCACTACGCTGCCAAGCAGTCCGCCGATAGTGCCGTAGACCATCGCCCACATCACCTGACGACTGAGCGGCACGCCTGCTACCCCGAACATGGACAGCTGGTTACGCTGCATCTGCCAGTACTGATGGGCCACCAGCGCCATGACGCCCCAAAACAAGGGCTCCACCAGTACGGTCAGCATCGTCAGCACCAATAGTTGCAACAGGTCAAACCAAGCTACAGTCATTACAATTTCCCTTTGAGCAGATTAATCGCCGCCTCCATTTGCAGGTCGGCCGGCTGTTCAGTACTGGGAGGTTGTCCGTTGTTGCTGGTAATCGGCAACCGCCCCGGTCGATTTGCTGCATCTGCTTTGGGCTCTGGATTCTCAACTTTTATGTCGGGTTCGATACCGATGCCATTGATAAATCGTTCTTTCGGCGTCGCATATTTAGCGATCGTCAGTTTGATCGCCGTATCATTGCTTAATTTCAAAATCGACTGCACGGAACCTTTGCCAAAGGTCTTCACGCCGATCAATGTCCCGGCAGCGGTATCCTGAACGGCGCCGGCAACAATTTCCGAAGCGCTGGCACTGCCGCCGTTGATCAGGACCGCCAGCGGATATTTGACTTTGTCCAGATTTGACCGATGCACCTCTGTCTGCCCATCCCGCGTGACGACAGAAACCACGGTTCCCTTCGGCACCAGTTTATTGGAAACCTTAACACTCGAATCGAGCAGACCACCCGGATTATCGCGCAGATCAAGAATCGTCGCCTTCATTCCCTGCGCTTCCATGGCTTCATACTGTTTGTAAAATTCGGCGGCGGTTTTCTCATTAAACATCGACAGGCGGATTACAGCGATCTTGTCCGGCAACATCCGGCTGGATACCGTCTTGATCTCAATGTTGGCCCGTGTCAGCTTATAGTCCTGCAGATTGTCAGCCCGCCTGAGCGTCAGCGTCACATCGGTGCCTTCCTTGCCGCGAATTTTGCCGACCGCCTCGTCAAGCGCCATATCCTTGGTATCTTTGCCGTCGATCTTCACGATCTGGTCGCCACTGCGAATGCCGGCCTTTTCACCCGGTGTCCCTTCGATCGGCGAAACCACGGTCAGCTGCTTGTCCTTCACGCTGATCACAATACCGACGCCACTAAAAGTCCCTTCGGTTTCCATGCGGAAATCGCGGTACATCTTGGCATCCATATAAATCGAATAAGGGTCGTTCAGCGATTTTACCATACCCTGAATGGCCCCGTTCATCAGCGTTTCGGTCGATACCGGCTCTATATAGCGGGTCCGCACCACATCCATAGCCCGCATCAGTTTTACCGCTCCGGTTGTATCGGGAACCATCTGGCTGAACAAATACAAAGCACCGCCGGCTGTAAGCAGAAAGGTCAGCACAACCAGCGCAATGGCGCCGATAATCAGTTTGCGTCGACTATTCAAAATTCACACCTCATTTTATGTCAGGGCAGATAATTCAGCGGATTGACCGGCGACCCGTTTTGACGCACTTCAAAATGCAAATGGGGACCGGTGGAATATCCCGTGGAACCGCAACGTGCTACAGTCTGTCCTTTGGCGACAGTCTGGCCTTCGCTAACCAACAGTTGCGAGTTATGCGCATATAATGTGGAGATGCCATTGCCGTGATCAATAATCACCGCATTGCCATAACCGCCCATCCAGTCGGAGTGGATGACCACGCCGCCATCGGCGGCCCGGATTCCATCGCCATAATCAGCGCCGATATCTATCCCGGTATGCAGGCGCTGGGTGCCAAAAATCGGGTGAACCCGCCAACCAAACGGCGAGGTGATCTCGCCTTCCGCCGGCCAGGTCATCGTACCGGTACTGCCGCCGATGTTCTTTTCACCGGATTGAATTCGTTTGATCAATTGCTCGATCTGGCGCGATGTCTCGATCAGCTCCCGATAAGCCTGTTCCGCAGTTTCTCGCTCATATGTCGCCGCATTCAGCACGCTGCGGCGCTCCTGACGACGGCTAGCCACCTGTTCTCGTTTTGCAGCGGCCAGTTTGCGCAATTCCACGATTTTGGCCCGATCCGTTTCCAGTTGTTCCTTTGCTTTGCGCAAGGCCTCCCGGTCGACTTTGGTTGCCAGAATCAGTGCATTGTCGTAGGCGAGGATTTTTTTCAAAATGTCCATCCGACTGACAAAATCATTGAAGTCCTTGGCGCCGAGCAGTACATCCAGATAGTTGATCTGGCCGTTCTTGTAGATATCCCTGATCCGGCGGTGCAGCGTCTTGGTCTGCGTCTCCAGTTTTTTCGTCAACCGGTTCGAAATTTCGACATTCGACTTAATATGCAGTTCCGTATTTTCCAACTGGTCATTCACAGCCTCAAACTCATCTTCGGCTGTATCCAGTTCCTGTTGGATCGCTCTCAGCTGCTGCGCAATCGTCTGTTCCTTGCGTCTGGCAAGCTCAGTCTTGCGTTGCTGGGCCTCGATCTGTTGCTGAATATTCGTGAGCTGTTGCTGCTTCTCCACCAGTTCATCAGCTAAAACCGGCGTCACAACCAAAACCGTAAACAACAGCACGAGAATAGCCGACAGAAAACGAACCCCTTTATGCTTTCCCTGCATCCCGCACCCCCAATTTATACTTTGAGGAACTTCTTCACCGAAATCACGCTGCCCAATGCTCCGATACCGACGCCGGCGCACAGCAGAAACATATTCACATAACCCATGAACGGATACTTGGGCAATAACGGCAAAAATGCCAGTGATTCGTACACCTGACCGGTCAGCATGCTATAAAACTGGGTTAACGGCAATATCGCAATACAGGCGCCCAAAAAACCGAGCAAGACGCCTTCGATAATGAATGGCCAGCGAATAAACCAGTCGGTGGCCCCCACATACTTCATAATGCCAATTTCACGGCGGCGGGCAAACACAGTCAAGCGGATCGTATTTACGATAATAAACAACGCAGCCAGGCCGAGGAACAGAATCAACACCATGCCGAAAATCCGCACCATTCGTGTCAGGTTGAACAGTTGCTCTACGACTTCCTGGCCGTAACGGGCCGCTTCGACCCCTTTAATTTGCGAAATCGACAAAGCGATCTGTTTGACCCGGTCCGGTCGGTCCACCTTGACTTCGAACGAATTCGGCAGCGGGTTGGCTTCCCCCAGTTCGGCCAACAATCCCTGCTGTTCGCCGAGACGCTGTTTGAAACGGTTCATTGCCTCTTCTTTGGCAATAAAGTTGACCCGGGTTACGCCCGGCAATTTTGTGATCCGGGTGCCGATTTCACGAACTTCCAGCTCTTTCAATGTATCCTGCAAATAAACAGTGACCTGTACCTGGGATTCGACTACCGAAGCCATATGGTTCAGGTTCATGACCAGGATGATAAACACGCCGAGAATGAGTAGCGACAACGCGACTGTCATTAAAGAAGCCAGGCTCATCAAACCATTGCGGCGGATCGAATTGATCGATTCGGTGATAAAGTATTCCGCTGTACTAATCTTCATAACCGTAGACTCCCTTGGACTCGTCACGGGTAATCCGGCCATTTTCCAACGCAATGACACGTTTCATCATCTGGTCGACTATCGGCTTATCATGCGTCACCATCAAAATGGTCGTGCCGCTTTGATTGATTCGCTCAAAGATCTTCATCGTTTCCCAGGTTGTTTCCGGATCCAGGTTGCCAGTCGGTTCATCAGCAATCAGAACAGCCGGGTTATTGACAATAGCCCGGGCAATCGCCACCCGTTGCTGTTCGCCGCCCGATAGCTGGGCCGGATAGATTTTCGCCTTCGGTAGCAGACCGACCAGATCCAGCACATGTTTTACCCGGCGCTGAATATCACGGCGGGAAGCCTCGATTACGCGCATCGCAAACGCCACGTTCTCGTAACAGTTCTTATCAGGCAACAATCGGAAATCCTGGAATACGATGCCGAGTGATCGACGAAAATAGGGGATTTCCTGCGGTTGCAGCTCAGACAGGTTCCGCCCGTTGACAATAATTTCACCCGCTGTAATCAACTGCTCGCGAAACAGCAGTTTAATCAGCGTCGATTTTCCAGCCCCGCTGGGGCCGACAACAAAAGCAAATTCGCCTTTGCCTATCTTCAGGGTTACGTTGGACAAAGCGACAAACCCATCATCAAAAATTTTAGTGACTTCATTTAATTGGATCAAAGTGATATACCACTCCCGCAAATTGTTTGCTTAACTTTATTTAGATTCGCCAGAAGATACATTAACCCTTTTTTCTGATCAGCTCAATGGCTCGTTCTGCATTATACAAAGCCTGTTTGCGAAGTTCGCCTACCCGCTGCCGACGTGCTTCATCAGCCGGTTTTCCAGTCAGGACTTGCTGTATGCGGCCAAACAAGTTTTCTTCCGTCAGCGAGTCCAGCGTACCCACCGGTTTTTCTCCCAACGTTTCCAGGAACCGGTCAATCTTGGGATCATAGGAAACGCCGAGAAATGGCGTATCCATCACGGCAGCAAAAATGAGTGCATGCAGCCTTACGCCAACCAACAGATCGAGATTACCGACAATCGACAATAAATCATGCGTGTCGGCTTTGGTTCCAATCATCGCATGTCCCTGTTTCATCCGTCCGGCTACCAACCGGGCCGCCTGCAGGTCGTCAGGACACTGCATCGGCAAAAAAACGATCCGGACGCCCATTTCAGCGACCAACCGGTCAGCCACTGCGGCAAAAATATTTTTAAAATGCTCGCGCCCCTGCCACTCCCTGACGGCAAAGCCGATCAACGGACCGTCTCCCTGCAGGCCGAGCTGTGACAGGATTGCCTGGCCGGAGTCGAGCGCAGCCGGTAACAACGCCAGTACCGGGTCGGCTGTTACCGACACTTTGTGCAGGGCAACGCCGAGTCCCGCCAGTTCGGCCAGCGACCCTTCGTCGCGCACCGTGCCGGCGGCGATTCGGTTGCCAATATGGCGCATAAACGAGCGGGCCACGCTGCTACGGATCGGACCGATTCCCTGTGCATACAACATGATCGGACAGCCCAGCATACAGGCCAGTTGCAAAATCCCCAGATAGTAAAAAATGCTGCGCCCGCTAGTCACATCCTGCAACAGGCTTCCACCGCCGCTGACCAACAAATCCGCCTGACGGACAGCCTGGGCAATCCCCCACAGATTCAACCGGTGCACAGCGAAAACATTATAACGGCGGCGGGTATCCGCCGGATTGCCGGATATTACCGTGATCGAGAGCGTCGGCTCGAGCGCGCGCAGCGCCTCCACCATTGCCGACAACATCGCTTCATCACCGGCATTACCAAACCCATAGTAACCAGAGATCACCAATTTACTCATCCGCCGGCAGTCTCCTTCGCAGCAGGAAGGTTAGCGACTGTAGCCAGTGAAAACCGACCACCGCCAACAGGCCGAGTGCAATGCCCAGAAACAGGCCATCAACGCCGCGGGCCAGTGACATATAAACCGGTGTCCGCATATGCGCGAAAGTTTCCACCAGCGAGCCCTGGGCAATCGTCGCGGCCAGAACAAACGCGAAATGGAACAGTCGCGGCCAGTTTTTATACAGGGCCATCACAGCCATAAAGAATGCTGGGTGGCCAATCAGAAATTCTTTTTCACGCGGACGGGCATACAATGTGACTTCCAGAAACCGTCGCAGTTTGATTTCTATTTCCGGTACCGGTATGCCGGCCGAATGACCAGACCGGCCGACAAACACATAAATGATTGCCGCTGCCACGCCAAAACCGAGCAACGTCTTGATATAGGCCGGATAATCGAGCACATGCAACAGTCGCGCCCAAAGGTGCCTTGAATCATCCGCATCAATACCGGGGAACAGGTTGAACCGGGTCAGGTATACGATGCTGATCAGCAGCAGAGGCAAGACAAAGGTCAGTTTGACGCCGCGGAAAATATCCATTTCCAGCAGAAAGCGAGTATCGGCCAATAAGGCGGCCAGATAAATCCCGCCCACCATCGCCATCGCAAAGGTGCGGCAAACACCGGTGATTCCATCCAGCATAATTCGCCACAGGCTAGCCCCGCCACGCGGCGCCGTCGCCCGCCAGCGATCCATTTGCCAGGTCATCGCCAGCACCGGAAACAGTACAGAACTGCCAAATGCCGTAATTTGGCGCGCCAGCGTAGCCGGCCCGAACAGCAGCGGCAAGCCGAGCCCCGCAGAAAACAGCACCAGCAGAAAATACTGCACCCGTTTTGGCATCGGCACTGTAACACTGATTAGCAGCACCCCGGCGGCAACGGTCCCGATCGTCATCAGCAGCAGCAATAACGGATTCGGTCTATAGGGTGGAAAGGTCGTAGCCGGTCCTGTCGGTACCCCATACGAATCGAGCCCTTTTTTAACCCCGCCGACGTACTCCACATGGGTTTCGATCAGACTTTTTCCCGGCAGCGGTCTTTGGTAACTTTTCAGATACTGGATGCGGATATTGCGCTCGCGGCTGCCGAGCACCTGGCGATGAATCGCTTCCGGCACCGACAGCTTGGGCTGCTCCACTTTCAGCAGTTGATGCAGGCGCGCTACCGCATAACCGGATAATTCGCCCAGTTCAAACATGCCATCCTGATTTTTGAACTGCAGTTGCGTATAATGCTCCAGCATACCGAGCGACATGCCGCGTTTCATCATTTCCGCCGCGACCAGCGGCAGTTGGTCGGGAAAACCCAGTACCTCTTCGCCGACAAAGTACAATCCCGAAACTGCCGGGCCGATCGAATCGATCCTTTCAAAGACCGCCTTCACATCGTCCGGTGTGACTTTCGCATAATTGGTCGGCCGGGCCAGCACGAGAAACCCGTTGGCCGCCGCTGTCTGCATTTCTGCAGTCGGTAACCCCAGGTTCCAGTAAATCAGTGATTCGAATGGTGCATCAACAATCAGGAAACGGCGGCTACCTTCTTTGAAGTAGCGGACCCGATGCTTGCCAACACGTCGTTCCAGATCGCTATGCACTTCCGCGAAACGATCCGTTTCACGGTCCATCACATAGACCTGTCCCGCGGCCAACCGACCGGTCTCGACCTCGTTGCGCCACCACCAGTTGGCCAAGGTTCCTGCGTGATAGCTATGCAGCATATTGGTCGTCGATACTGCGGTAACTACCCCGCTGGCAGCCAGTTTTTCCAGGCTCGTTTCATAAACGGCCAGCGAAGTCAGGCCTGCCGCCTTCAACTGACGAAACGCAGATTGCAGCGGAATTCCATCAATCCGGGCCATCTCTACGACTTCGTCATAATCCGACACTAGTTCGACCTGGGTATTGGCCCGCTCTATGACATGGCGCTGCCAGATCACGAACGATGCCGCAACCAGTCCAATAACAATCAATGCAATCAGTATCCGATTATAGCGAAAAACGAGCAAGCTTCATTCCACCTTATCGCGCAGAATACTTAGTGATTATCGGCGTAAATCGTGACCGTCCCCGGTTCCATGACGATCTTGCGCACACCGGCTTTAAACGGCAACTTGGTCAGGTCCAGCAGGGGAATCTCGCCAAACAGTGCGCCAAAATTGATTCCACCGGAATTTTTAATTTCCAGTTTATCGCTACGAAATCGGATTGAAGTCGCATCACCGACAAGACGTCCATCTACGCCAACGGAAAACTTTAGCAGCCCCAGATCGACTTCACTGCGGATTTCGATTTTATCGGCCAAAATCTTGACTGTTGGATTCTTGACCTCTTTAATCTTGCTGCCGAGATATTCGGCCAAATCTTTTTCGTTAACTTTCAGCATAATCTGTAAGTCTCTGACCTGCTCAACCGTAATCCGGTTTTTGGCGATCAGTTCACTCATATTGAGGCGGGCATCACCGATTGCAATCTTGGCTTCCTGAATTTTTAACCCATCAATACTGGCAGTTTCCGATACGGCGCTCACATTGTCAAAACGCCCCAGCCAGAGAAGCAGGCCAGGAAAGGATCGGGCGGATACAGTATGCTGTTTGGCCGGCATCACCCGAACCAATGCCCTGTCCAACCACAAGGAGATCGCAAATGGTGCGATCACTTCACTAAAGATGAGTACTGCGGCCAAAAAACCGATCAAAATGATTCGTTTGCTTGGCAAAATAAACCTCCTGGCAATAGCGTCGGCTAAACGCCCGCCTTGCTTTTCAGATAAGCCTCGATAAACCCATCCAGTTCACCATCCATCACAGCCTGCACATTACCTGTTTCATGACTGGTGCGGTGGTCCTTGACCATGCTGTAGGGATGAAATACATAAGAGCGAATCTGACTGCCCCACTCGATCTTTTGGTAATCACCGGCAATCTCGGCTTTCTCCGCCGCCTGCCGTTCCCGCTCCAGTTCAAACAGACGGGCCCGCAGCATCCGCATACACTGCTCACGGTTCTGAATCTGCGAACGTTCACCCTGGCACTGGACAATCACGCCGGTCGGCAGGTGAGTCATCCGCACCGCCGAGTCGGTCTTGTTGATATGCTGGCCACCAGCGCCGCCGGCGCGAAAAGTATCCACCCTCAGGTCTTCCGCCCGGATCTCGATCTCAACGCTGTCATCAATTTCCGGCATCACATCAATGGCGGCAAACGAAGTATGGCGGCGGGCGTTGGAATCGAACGGCGAAATTCGCACCAGGCGATGCACGCCTTTCTCCGATTTCAAATAACCGTAGGCGTTGCGACCGCTGATCATCAGGGTGGCACTCTTGACGCCAGCTTCATCGCCGCTCTGAAAGTCCAGCGTCTCCACTTTATAGCGGTTGCGTTCCGCGTAACGCACATACATCCGCAGCAACATCTGGGCCCAGTCCTGGGCTTCGGTGCCACCGGCGCCGGCATGCAGTGTCAAAATCGCATTATTTGCGTCATATTCGCCGGATAGCATCAATGACAACTGCAGCTGCTCAATGTCATGCTCCAGTTCCTTGGCCATAGCTTCCAGCTCGGGCTGGACACTATCGTCATTTTCTTCCATGCCCAGGTCCCATAGCGCCGCGATATCATCATGACGTTTTTTCAGGTCCTTGTATTGTTCGACCGGCCCCCGCAAAGCGTTCAGATCACGCATCACTTTTTGCGCCGCGTCGGGGTCCTCCCACAGATCATGTGACTCGGTCACCCGCTCCAGGCGGGCGATCTGGACTTCTTTCTCGGCTACGTCAAAGTGACCTCCGGAGGTCTTCGACCTGTTGGCCTAGTTGTTCAATCGGGCCTTTCCATTCAGACAGCAACAATTGCGCTTCACTCCTAAATTTTTAAAAATAGAGGGCAGTAATTGATTCTGGTGCCAAAAGTCTCTTACTGATATTTTCACCACAATTCGTATCGACTTGCGTCATTGATTTGCTGGTCGGCCTCAAACGTTTCTTCCGCCACTGCGAGGCCTAAAATCGGCATCCTTGCCGATTTTACCATCCAAATCCGTTCCGCTCGTCGACGAATTGTAAGCTGAAAATCAAATGAATTCGACTATTTTGGCAACCAAAATCTCATGCAATGATGTTTTGGCAGTAGAACCATTAGCAAAAGGCTAATTGCCGAAACCACAAGCCCTACAAGGGAACCGCTGAAATAACGGAGATTGCTTTGGATTGGAGTCGTAGCATTCGCCGACGAAGCGACGCAGTTTTGCCTGGGCAAATCAACAAGGATGTTGATTTGAGACCAGAAGCGATGGATGAAGCTTTTCTGGGCGACCAGAAAAACCAGTCGCAAGACGCTGCGAATCAAGACTCCTTTCGATAGCAATCGGGTTATTCAGCGTTCCCGCATACGTCGATCGCCGAAACGCAGCTGCAACGCTGCAGATGCGCCGTCTGGAAATCCTGCTACTTAGCGCCGCAGCACTTTTTATACTTCTTACCGCTGCCGCAGGGACAGGCATCATTGCGGCCAATCGCATCCTTGCTTCGCACCGGTTCTTTGGGCAGCGGTTCGTCGCCATGCACCTCTGTCGCCTGGGCCAGGCGGTCTTCGACCTGAGTCACGATATTGACCCGATAGATATAGCGAACGATATCTTCCTGGATACTTTCAATCATCTGTCCGAACATATCGAAGGCTTCAATCTTGTATTCGATGAGCGGATCTTTCTGGCCGTAGGCGCGCAAGCCGATACCCTGGCGCAGCATGTCCATCGCGTCCAGGTGTTCCATCCATTTGGCGTCAACCACCTTGAGCATGACCACTTTTTCCAGATCTCGCATGTTTTCGGCGCCGAACAGCAATTCGCGACGATCATAGTTCTCGTTGGCCGCATCGATCAGCTCTTCACGCAGTTCATCACGACTCATCGTTTCCAGTTCGGCTTTTTTCAGATCGCCTGCCGCTGCAAACAAATCCTCGGCATATTCGATCAGAGCGTCAAAACCCCAGTCTTCCGGATGGGTTTTTTCATCGGCAAACAACTGCAGACCCCGGTCTGCCAGCTTGTCGATCATAAAGAAGATATTTTCGCGCAGGTTTTCGCCGTGCAGTATCTGGCGGCGCTGTCCGTAAATAACTTCCCGCTGCTGATTCATTACGTCGTCATATTCCAGCACGTGTTTCCGGGTATTGAAGTGGTGGGCTTCGACTTTCTTCTGCGCCTGTTCGATCGAACGCGAAATCAGCGAATGCTCGATCGGCTCGTCTTCTTCCATGCCTAGTTTGTCCATTAACGTCGAGATATTGTCGGCGCCAAACAGGCGCATCAGGTCGTCTTCCAGTGACAAATAGAATCGGGATGAGCCCTGGTCGCCCTGACGACCGGACCGACCGCGCAACTGATTGTCGATCCGGCGGCTTTCATGCCGTTCCGTACCGATGATGTGCAGACCGCCCAGCGCCGGCACCCCTTCGCCCAGCACGATGTCAGTACCGCGACCGGCCATATTGGTGGCAATCGTCACGGCGCCGCGTTGTCCAGCCTGCGAAATAATCTGCGCTTCCATCTCGTGGAACTTGGCATTCAGCACATTATGCACTACGCCCTGCCGTTTCAGCATATCCGATAGCGCTTCCGACTGAACGATCGAAGTGGTCCCCACCAGCACTGGCTGCCCTTTGGCATACAGTTCGGCGATTTCATTCACCGCCGCCTTGTATTTGGCCCGCTTGGTCTTGTAGATCACATCGGGGAAATCGGTTCGGACCATCGGTTGATGCGTCGGCATCATGATGACGTCCAGCCCATAAATCTTGCGGAATTCCTGTTCCTCGGTCTTGGCCGTACCTGTCATGCCGGCCAGTTTTTTATACATACGGAAATAGTTCTGGAAAGTAATCGTCGCCAGCGTCTGACTCTCGCGTTCGATCTTTACGCCTTCCTTGGCCTCGATCGCCTGGTGCAGCCCGTCGGAATAGCGACGGCCAAACATCAGTCGCCCGGTAAACTCATCGACGATAATCACTTCGCCGTCTTTCACCACATAGTCCTTGTCGCGGTGCATCAGAGCATGCGCCCGCAGGGCCTGGTTGAAGTGATGCGACAGCTCCATGTTTTCGTTCTCATACAGGTTTTTCACGTTCAGCGCCCGCTCGGCTTTGGCGATGCCAGTCTCCGTCGGCGCCACTGTATGCAGTTTCTCGTCAATCGTGTAGTCTTCGGTTTCGCGCAGTTTTGGCACAACCTTGGCCAGCACATAATAGAGATCGGTCGATTTTTCACCCGGTCCGGAAATGATTAGCGGCGTACGCGCTTCATCAATCAAAATCGAGTCCACTTCGTCGACAATCGCGTAGTGCAACGGGCGCTGCACCATCTGTTCCGCATAAATGACCATGTTGTCACGCAGGTAATCGAAGCCGAATTCATTGTTCGTGCCGTAAGTGATATCAGCGGCATAAGCTGCCCGCCGATCAGCAAAATCAAGACCATGGGCGATCAAGCCAACCGACAGGCCCAAAAAGCGATAAATCTGGCCCATCCATTCACTGTCACGCTTGGCCAGATAGTCGTTAACCGTAACCAGGTGTACGCCTTTGCCTTCCAATGCATTCAGGTATACCGGCAGCGTCGCCACCAGAGTCTTGCCTTCGCCGGTTTTCATTTCGGCAATCTTTCCTTCATGCAGGGCCACGCCGCCGAGCAGTTGCACATCAAAATGACGCATGCCAGTTGTCCGCACCGACGCTTCCCGTACCACGGCGAAAGCTTCCGGCAACAACAGTTCCAATGTTTCGCCATCTTCCAGACGTTTTCGGAACTCAACTGTTTTTGCCGCCAACGATGCGTCGCTGAGTTTTTTCAGCGCCGGTTCCAATTCATTAACCCGGTCGACATATTCCTGCATGCGGCGAATCTCATTCTCGTTATCATCACCAAATATTTTTTTCAAAAAACCAAACAAACTTGATCACTCCTTTGCCTATCTAAGATATTTTATCAGAGTCCCCTATAAAGTGCAAAAAAAGCCCCCGGTCATCGCCGGGGCGATAGCCGGGGAGCTCTTGCTTACCCGATAGGCAATCCGTTTGCTTAGAATTCGGGTTCGAGCAGACCAAATTGTCCGTCCTTACGCCGATACACCAAATTCACCTGTTCGGTCTCGATGTTGAGGAACATAAAGAAGTCATGGTGCAGCAAATTCATCTGCATAATCGCTTCTTCCGGGTCCATCGGCTTGACAGCGAACTTCTTGGTCCGGACTACCCCTTCATCCTCCGCTTCAGGTACGACAACCGTCGAGGCCACATCGGCCCGGAACCCGCCGCCACGGAATTTTTTGGACAACTTTGTTTTGTGCTTCTCGATTTGCTTCTCAATTTTGTCCATAACCTGATCAATCGAGGTATACATATCTGAGGTTGATTCTTCACCGCGGAGCAGAATCCCATCCACCGGGACGGTCACCTCAACTTGGTGGTGCCCTTTTTCTACTTTGAGAATAACGGCAATATCACCTGTTTTGTCAAAATACTTGGTAACTTTTTTGACCCGTTTTTCGACGTAGTCTTTTAATGCGGGGGTAATGTCGAGATTTTTGCCGCGTACACTAATAGCCATGAGTTTTAGTCTCCTTTCATGATCTATGCTATTAATATTCGCTGCTTCACGGTGAAACTCCTGCGAAAAACTATAATTTCACAACATGAATCGCTTCTTTACGGTTTTCTGCCGTTACCACATCATATTGAACCGCCTGTCCTGACTCCAGGCAACGGTAACCCTTCGCATCAATCGCCGAGTAATGCACGAATACGTCCTCACCATCTTCCTGCTTGATAAAACCATAGCCCCGTTCCCCGCTAAACCACTTGACCTTTCCCGTCATGATAAAACCTCCCCTGAAAAATAAAATGCCGACCGCGTAAGCAGCCGGTATTTATAAATTATCACAATTGGGGCCAATTGGTAAAACAGGAAAAGGGTCCGCATAATACTTTGAGTAGGAATATATAGGAACGAAAGGATATTGTCCCGAGATTGCTTTGATTTTCAAAGAATTGCTGCCATAACTGGCCGGTCGAAAAACCGTAACGAACATCGATAAGATATAATGTTAAAATTTCTTATCGACGAAAAAGTCCAGACATTGCTGTCCGGACAAAGATAACATATATGAATCCGTTTTTCTATCAGAAAGGGCGCCGCTATTTTAGCCGCGGTTGGAAGTGAAACAATCCCGGCACAATATCGGACGATCATTGCGCGGTTTGAACGGAACTTGCGTTTCCGCTCCACATTGTGCGCATACAGCGTCAAACATTTCCCGAGGGCCAGACGGCGCTCCGCCATCGCGGCCACGTTTCCGAACATCGCGGCAATCCTTGCAACGAACCGGCTCGTTTTCGAAGCCTTTTTCCGCATAGAATTGTTGCTCGCCGGTTGTGAATACGAAATCTTTGCCACAGTCCTTGCACTTGAGTGTTTTGTCCTCGAACGCCATTACCCCAATCCCCTCACCTTGTTTGAAATTAAAGAACCCTGCTTAGCCGACCTGGTCTTTTACCCCACACTCGCCTGCTGGAAGGTTTGCTACCCGGCAATCGCCTCTCACTACTACTTCTCTCGGATCGAAATCCGGCAGGGCTTATTTCTAAGCCGCACCATGCTCAAAGCCGCTTTGGGCTCCTTACGTGGATCGTTTCGCCTGCGACTGGCATCGATTTTCAACCACGGACCTAAGCAAAAGGTACTTTATGCCACAATTATAATCAGTTCTTCCAGATAAAGCAAGGAAAAGTGTGAAAATTTCAACCGGAGAAATCAGCGCGAAAGCTCTGTGGCGCTGAATAGGCTGCGTTGTATGAGTTCCGCACCTGCCGTTGCTGGGTCAGACGGTTCATGCTTCCCCGCAGCTGCGTGGACATTTGGGCATCTGCGTCCTGCACTTCGCAGACCATTTCGCGACCGGCTTCGGTCTGCAGATATTCAAAGTCAGCCGCTTCTTCGATCATTACCTGCAGTTGTAGACGCTGGTTCTGCAACTCATAAAACATATCCAGCTCATGTTGGGCGATAAATATCGCCATTTCACGGGTCAAAAAACAGTAATCCAGCCAAAGATTTTCCATTATTATCACTTCCCTGTCGGCATATTGTCCATGCTTTGCAAGGTCAACTTCACCGCGCCGGTCTGCTCCGCAGTCATATTATTGTCACCACCGACCGAAGCCAATGATAATTTGACAGCGCCCGCATGATCGGCTTTTGTCACTCCATTGGTCGGCGCACAGGTTCCGTTTTCCGCCTGCGCCTTCTTCATCGCTTCACACCAGGTATCACGCAGTTCAATCAGCAACGTTTTCGCTTCTTCCAACTGAGTAACATCTTTTTTCAGGTTGGCTTCATTGAGTCGAAAGTTGATGTAATCATATAACTGATACAAATTCTGGGCAATTTCATACTGCATATCTAGTGTGTCAATCAGATACAACACAATATCCTGCGCCCGCAAATGCGCTTTATGTGAGTCATCGTAACGACCTTCTTCAACAGCCTTGATATTCTCGGCCACGAACCGGGCAGCGCCGGAATATAGCATCAAGGTCAATTGTTCCGGCCCTGCATTTTTGACCTGTTGATTTTTATAGGCAGCCGCTTGATGTCCGGCATTCGCATAAGCATTCATAATGGAGTTCCTCCCAATCCCTTAACCCTAATCGACAGCTGTTATCATTTGGTCCAGATCGCTCAATTTCCGCTACTTGGAACTCGACTGCCCCGTCTGTTGGGCTAGCCAACTGCTTTGCGAGCTTAGTTTTTGCAATGCCGTTTCCATCGCACTAAACTGATTGTAATAGCGAGTCTCTTCATCATTCATTTTCCGGGTCAGCTCATAGATTTTTTTACCGTATTCGTTGATGCGTTCGCCGAGATTACTTGTTGAAACATCGGTGCCAACCAATCCCGCTTCGCTGGTGATATTTTTCTTGCCAGCATCCATGACGACTTTGAGCCGGACGGCAACCCCCTGTTTTGCAGTAGTTGTTCCAGTTGTGCCAAACACTTTTTTTAGCGCATCCGGATCAGCTGTCAGCGCTTCCCGCAGCTTACTTTCATCCAGGTATAGTTTGCCGCCTTCCTGGTAAGCTTCCCAAGAGGGACCGGTGGTAATCCCAAGTGACGCCGCCGTCTTATACTTGTAATCTTTTGGTAAGCCTGAAACCGGTTGGGATATGGCAGTACGCATCTCGTCGAGGATTGTACCGAGGATTGGCGAACGGCTTAGCATGCCTGCTTTGGCTTTGGTCTCCCATGCCTTGATCTGGTCATCGCTCATCGCTTTTCGCTGTTCATCCGTCAGTGGTTGGTAGTATGAAAATCCGTTTCGCGTGCTGGAGCTCTGTTTGGGTCGGGTTTCCTTGTACTCGGTTAAGATTTCTTTCAAAGTCGAGTTGTACTTATCAACAAACGCCTTGGCATTTTCGACGGCTTTGTCTATGTCCGAAACGACATCGATATTGGTCGTGCCTGTTCCTTTCAACGTATAGGTCACGCCAGCCATCGTAAAGGTATTGTCAAGCACATGCATGTTGGTAGCGCCGTCAATGTCGACAATCGCATCCTGGCCGAGCATCATCCGCGAATCCGCCGCCATGACTTTGAGATTGTTGGTCAGAAATGCCAGTCCGTTTGCGTCACCCGACAAGGTGACTTGCGGTGTCGTGCCTGTCCCGGTAAAAATGACCCGATCCAGATCCGCACTGTACGATGCCGTGACCCCCGCATTCAACGCATTAATGTTCGTAACCAACGTATCGATGGATTGATCAGTACTCACATTTAACGCGGCTCCATTGACGGAAATATTAAAATTCGTTCCCGCAGTTAAGCCAAATTGGGTCGCCAGCGACGTTTTGGCGTTGCCTGTCGGCGTGATTGTCGCATTCGAAGCAACATGGGATGCCAGCGGCATCTTCAGGTTGTTGGTAAAGAAATTCATCCCGGCAGTACTCGTTCCGGCAAAATCAATCCGCGAACCGAAGGTTCCGTCCCAGGCCCCTTTGGTGGATGTACTTAGAAAGAAACGGTCAACGGCAGTACTGTAAACAGCGGTCACCCCGGCATTGGCGTTGTTGATGCTGCTGACAAACGTATTTAGGCTGGCATCCTTGGAAACATTGACTGTTTTTCCGTTGATTACCACGGAAAAATCCGCCGTAATGCCAAACTGAGTCGCCAAGGTCGTTTTCGCATTACCCGAAGGAGTCACCTGCTCCGCGGAAGCTGTATAGATGCTACTCGCCAGCTGTTTTACCGTCAGTTGATGCGATTTTTTTTCTGTACCTGAATTCACGGTAGTCGTAGCAACCGACTCATTGGTGTTGTTCGACTTCAATGGCGCCAAATTGGCAACCAGTGTGTTGCTAAACGACGTATCACCCAACTCTTTAACCTTGCCATAGATCGTTTGGTAGTCAGTCTGCTTCCACGACAGTATGGTCGATTTTTGTGAAAAGTTAGTGATTTGGGCTTTGCGCGATTTCAACATCGCCGTGACCCAGTCGTCAATAGGCAAACCTGTAGCAAGGCCGCTAAGTCTAGTCGCCACCGGCAATCATCCTCCTACTATGCTGCCCTTGGGTCAGGGGAGACCGTCAGGCTTTCTTATCCGTCAGAATCCCCACGAATTCACGGATATTGGCGATCATGTCCAGAAACTCTTTGGATGGATATTCGCGCAATACCGTCTGGTCTTTTTCGCTGACCAGCTGCACCATCAAGCGATTCGATTTTTGATGCATGGTAAAACGAATGTCCGCCGTCATCAGATCCATGAACTTGTTTAACGATTCAACCGTATTTTCAACGACCACTTTTTCTTTGTTGTCTTTGTCGGCTTCATATGGGTTAGCAATTCTTTGTTTGGCCTCAGCAGCTTGCACCTGCAAAACCTGCATCGGCGCTGGGGTTTTTACCTCTGTGGCGGGTGTTGGCGTCCCTGCCTTTTGCCCCGGCATTGTAACATTGGCTACCGGGTTTTGTACTGTTCCGACATCCATGTCGTTTCCCTCCCATAATTAATTTATGGTCTTCCTTTATCTTTTATCGGAATATTCGCCATAAAAGTTAAGCGGTTTTTATACTAAAGCAAAATTTTTTTCAATCCATTCCCGAGTCAGTCTTAACCCCTGTTCCAGACTGACAGCCGGAGTCCAGCTGAGCAATTCACCGGCTTTGCGCGAATCGCACAGCAGTTTCATAATCTCGCTTTGCGGATGAATATGCGGCACATGAATAATTTTCGCCGGATTCGGCTCGATGAGCGACGCCAGTTCATTGACCGACACATCACGACCAAGTCCCGCATTCAGGATATGTCCATTCACCTTGTCGCTATAGCCGGCTTCGACGACAAACCGGGCGCAATCGGTGACATACAGCAAGTCCCTGGTCTGTTCGCCCGAACCGTAAATATTCAGCGCGTTTCCGGCCAGCGCCCGCTTGATGAAAACCGCCACTACGCCGCCTTCGCCGCCGGTCTTCTGAAACGGACCATAGGTATTGAATGGACGAACCACAACCGTTGGCATGCCATAGGCGTACCAATACGAAAGCACCATATTTTCGCCGGCAATCTTACTGCCGGCATACGGTGACGCCGGTTTGGTCGGATGCAATTCATTAATGCCCGCCGGATCGGTTGCCCGGTCATAGACCATGCAAGTGCTCATGAATACCATTTTAACTTGATCGCGGCGACACATTTCTAGTACATTGAAAGTCCCAATCACATCATTGTCAAAAGTCTGCCTGGGCTCATCGATACTATCCTGCACATTGATGCTGGCGCCCATGTGATAACAGAGGTCAAACCGGTTTTGAAACAGTTTTTCCAGCAGCACACCATCTTTGATATCGCCACGGGTGAATCCCCGCCAGCCGGCCTGCTCCTCAAATTCCGCAATGTTCGCCAATCTGCCATTGGACAGATCGTCCAGCGCCCATACATCATGTCCGTCATCAAGTAGTCGCTTGACGACCCATCGCCCAATAAATCCTGCGCCACCGGTAACCAAAACTTTCAATGTTTTCACTCCCTGTTTTTCGATTAACGCAAGTGAGATTTAACCACTGCCTGAATGGTCTCGATTACCCGTTCCAACGCCGCTTCTTTCATCGCCGGATACAGCGGAATGGTAAGCATTGCTTCGAACAATTTTTCCGCCTGCGGACACAATCCTTTGGCATAACCCAGATCGCGATAATAGGCATGGTAATAAACCGGAATATAGTGGATGTTGACACCGATGCCCCTGTCCCAAAGTTCCTGGAAAATCTGATCCCGTCCGACATTTAATTCTTCCAGTTGCAATCGCAAGATATAAAGGTGCCAGGCCGATTCCCCGTCAGGACTCTGCCAGGGTGTAGCAACCCCAGGCATATTTTGGAATGCTTCGGTATAACGCTTGGCATATTCTCTTCGGCGCTGCAAAAACATCGGAAGTTTTTTCAGTTGACTCAAGCCAAGTGCGGCCTGAAAATCGGTCATCCGGTAGTTCAGTCCCAATGTTTGCTGCTCATAATACCAAGGCTGGTGTCCAAAGCGAAACTTGGCCGGATCGCGCGTAATCCCGTGTGAACGGAACATCATCATTTTTTCGTAAAGTTCGAGGTTGTCGGTTACAATCGCACCGCCTTCACCGGTTGCCACCTGTTTTACCGGATGAAAACTGTACGTCGTCATATCGGCGAAACTTCCCGCTGGTTTCCCCTTATAGCTTGCGCCGATCGCATGGGCGCCGTCGGCAATCAACAGTAATCTGCGCCGCGTGGCAATCTCGCGCAACCGGTCCATATCGCAGGGCTGACCAGTGAAGTGCACCTGAATGATCGCTTTGGTCCTGGCAGTAATCTTGCGTTCCACATCGACCGGATCAATATTGTAGGTACGGGGATCGATATCGGCAAACACCGGCGTAGCTCCCACATACAGGGCGCAATTGGCCGACGCCACAAACGTGATCGGGCTGGTGATGACTTCGTCGCCAGGTCCGATGCCGGCTGCCGCCACGGCAGCATGCAGCGCCGCCGTACCGTTGCATATTGCCACTCCATACTTTGTTCCAGCAACCTGCGCCACCGCTTCGCCAAACTGAGCCACCGAAGGTCCTGTTGTCAAAAAGTCGCCGCGCAGAATATCGACCACTGCCTGAATATCGTCTTCATCAATCCACTGTTTGGCATAAGGAATAAAATCAGGTTTATTCACATTGTTGCCCTCCTTCGGCCGCAGCCACCACTTCTTCCATTTTATGCGCCACACGCAGGGCACCCTGACCATCCACCAATTTTCGTCCCTGTCGGTTCATCCGGTCACGTTTCTGCCAGTCGCATAATAATCGAGATACCGACTCCGCTACTAAAGCTGGCTGCAGTTCGGCCGCTGAACCTAACGGCACGACCAGTTCCTGCCGCTCCATCGCGTCGACGACGCCCTGTTGGTTAGCAGCCAATACGATTGCCAGACGAGGGACTCCGGTCGCGCAGAGTTCATAAAGCGTCGAGCCGCCAGCGGAAATTGCCAAATCACACTGTTGCATCAACTGAGCCATTTCCGTCACACCGCGGTGCAGTTTCACCCGCTCAGGATAGTTGCCCGCCAGTGCCGCAAACTCCTTATCAGCAGTCGAATGAATCGGCGCCACAAGCTGTAATACTATTTTTTCTGATATCGCCAATTCCAGCAGACTGTTTAGCAAAAGCACCAGCAATTGCCCTGCATCGCCGCCGCCGGCAATAATCAGCAGATTGCGCACAGACTCGGCGGTTAACCGTTCCGGCGCGTCGGCAAACTCCTGTCTCAGTAGATTATAGCGGCAACCCAGCCAGCGGCGGGTAGCAGTCTGCCAGTTGTCATACGCCAAGTCAACTGCATTGATGTTTCCGTTGATTACCCCGTCAACCTCAACCGGAAAACGGTTCAAATCATCGACATAAAACGATGCGGCGACTAATGGCCGAACCAGTTGAAAATACGCGGGATCTACACGATACGAATCTGTCACCAGACTATCAAACTTTTCGGTCGCTAAAATCCGGCATATGGCATCTGTATCGGCGGCTGGCTCGTAGTCTTTATTGGCGCCGTCCGGCAATCCGCCAACAACTTCGCGCACAGCCAACCCCTGCTGCCTTATGCGACTCAGCCCCGGTTCAAACCGGCTGAAAAAAATCGGTTCATGGCCCAGTCGTTGCAAGGCTTCCGCCAGCGCCAGCATGCGCATGACATGCCCCATGCCGATAAAAGAACTGCCGTCAGCGCGAATGGCGACTTTCATAGAACTGGTTTCCTTCCTTCATAGATGGTCAGCGTTGACGTACTGGATTTCTCAACCAGACCTAGCCCAACGGCAATCCGCTGTGAAAGGGGATTCGTATTCAATACGACGGCCTGGTAGGCAGCCCCTGCCGGCAGCTGGTCAATCAAAGCCGCCACCATTTTGCGTCCCCAGCCGTTGCCTCGCTGCCCCGGCGCCACCGTCCAGGACATCTCATAGTCCGAATTAATCCGGTCGGCACGAACGGTACCGAGCACAACCGGCGCTTGTTCAGCCGGCAATACCTGTTCAGCGATGAATAGCTGGCGGGCCTGATTTTGCAAACTGGCCGCTAGCCAAGCCAGATGTCGCTCCCAGGCAACCGGTTCCGTATGGATGCTTTGCGCCCGGGTCAACGGGTCATTGCGCCAGACAAACAATAGCTCGGCATCGGCTATGGTGGCCGGCCGCAATCGCACCTCGTCCATGTTAACTCCTCAGATCAACTTTTCGTCGAGAATCAACCGCCGCACTTCTTCTTTGCTGATCGGTTCCTGATCATGCGACGAATAGGAACGCACTTCAGCCGGTGGCAATCCTTTTAACGGCGAAACGCCTTTTTTACCGGCAAAAGCGAAGTAAGCCTGGCTGACCGCATACATATCCGGCAGTTCAAAGGCAAACTTGGACTCTTCCACCGTCATCAGTTCCTCAAACATTTTTTCACCGAACCGCAGACCAATTTCCTCCCGGCGGACTTCTCCAGTCGGTACATCATATTTACGGCAAGTTTCCTCAATAACTACATCGACTAAATCGCGCAAACGAATCACCGGCATTTTCAAAACGAAAATCTCGCCGCCTTTGGGCATGGTCGCCGCCCGCAGGGTCAACATCGCCGCATCGGTGATCGACATCATGAACCGGGTCATCTCGCCGTCGGTGATCGTGACCCGCCGTTGCCGCATGATCTGGCTTTTGAACAAAGGAATGACCGAACCGCGCGATCCCATGACATTGCCAAACCGCACCGCCGAAAACGCCGTATCGGTAGGCCCCTGATTATAGTTGGCCGTCGCCATCAACCGTTCGGCCAGCAATTTGGTCGCCCCCATCACGTTGGTCGGACTGATCGCCTTGTCCGTACTGGTGAATACCAGCCGTTTCACTTTGTTCTGGAAAGCGGCGCAAATCACATTCTGCGTGCCCATCACATTGGTTTTTAGCGCATCATAGGCGTCATATTCGCAGGCAGGCACATGCTTCATCGCCGCCAGATTGAATACGATATCAGCGCCGCGACAAGCCCGTTCCACCCGGTCCTTGTCCCGCACATCGCCGATGAAAAACCGCAGCAGATCGTTATTATCCAACTCATGAGCCATTTCAAACTGTTTGCCTTCGTCGCGACTCAATATCCGAATGACGGATGGCTCCCATGGCATTAGCAATTCTACCAGCCGCCGACCGATCGTGCCGGTTCCGCCGATGACCAAAACGGTCTTGCCGTTAAAAAATTCTTTCATGATGAGCTTGCCTCCCCTGTCGATGCAGCCTGCCATTCACGGCGCAATAAACCATATTCCAAAACATCCAGATAGCCGAAGTTTTTATACAACGCTTCACGCCGGCGGCCTTCCAGGCTAAATCCCATCGCCAGGGCCAGCTTTTGCATCGGCAGATTTTCTGACGAAGTGCCGCAGTAAACACGGTGCAAATTCAGTGCGCCAAAACCATGGTCGAGAATCAGCCGGGCCGCCTCTTTGCTGAAACCTTTGCCCCAGGCGGATTTTTCACCGATCACGATGGCGAATTCGGCGCTGCGTTCGAGCGGATCAATGCTCTGCAGTGAAATGTTGCCGACGTGTTGATCGCCCTCCCGGTCAATAATCGCCAAAACCAGCCGGTCATGGGCGCCTCGCAAGCCTTCGATGTAGTCGGCCAAATCGTCCTTGGCGTAGGGAAAACGGTGATGGGCATTGAACCGGCACACTTCCGGGTCATTCAGCCAATAACCATAGTTTCCTTCCACGTCGCTGCGCTCCAGATTGCGCAGATAAATCCGCGCCCCGGCTAAAAATTGCCGCCGCCTCATGCCTTCAGCTCCTCCCTGTTTTCCCACACTTTAACAAAAGCTGCGACGACATCGTCGAGGTCTTGCTTGGTCATCGGCGGCCGCATCAACTCATGCGTGAACAGTTCGTCGTAATGCATCCGTTCAGTCGTCGGACAGAGCCCTTTGCCATAGTTCAATTCGCCCTTGTACCAGGGACACTTGAACGGACAGCCCTTGTCGCCGTAACCGATCAGATTCTGATAGATCGGTTCCAGATAAATCGGCTTTACGTAGCCGCAGCCCATATTTACGCCTTCGCGTTCCCGCAACATACTGGGCGACAGTTCCGCTTTGACAGCCTCGATAAAGCGGTTGCGGGCAACCCCGGCCACCGCCGCGTCAAATTTGATCGCATGCACATAGGAAGCATGCTCTGCGCCTGCCCGCACCTTCGGCAGCGTCAGACAAGGGATCTGGCGCAACTGTTCATTGAGATAGGTCACGTTTTCTTGGCGTTGTTTGAGCAAAGCCGGCAGTTTTTTCAGCTGCTCGCGCGATACTGCAGCCTCCAGTTCGGTCATCCGCAGGTTGAATCCGATCATGTTCACCAAGTCGGTGAACCCTTTCGCGCCTACCACCACTTCCGCATGATTGCGGATCAGCCGGACCTTTTCGGCCAGCAGATCATCGTCAGTCACGACGATGCCGCCTTCGCCGCTATGAATATGCTTGTGATAATTCAACGAATATACGCCGATATCACCCAATGTCCCGGCAAATTTACCGCGGAACGTGGCCCCCGGGGCCTGCGCCGCATCTTCAATCACTAGTAGGCCATGCTTTTTCGCCAGCGCGTTGATGCCATCGACATCATAAGGTTGGCCAAAGATATCAACCACCAAAATCGCCTTGGTCCGCTCGGTAATTTTTTGCGCCACCGATTCCACCGACAGGCAAAAACAGTCCGGTTCAATATCGGCAAACACCGGCACCGCATTGTAGGCCAGCGCGGCAGTAGCAGAAGCAGCCATGGTATAGGGAGAAACGATGATCTCATCGCCCGGGCCGGCGCCGGTCGCACCGACGGCGCAATACAGGCCGGAAGTTGCCGAGTTGACGGAGACGGCATGCTTCACGCCAAAATGTGCGGCCCATTCCGCCTCCAGCGCCTGAACCTCGGGTCCACCGTAAAAATCGTCATGCCAGCAGCCGAGGAAACGCGACAATACGCCGGATTCTATCACCCGGTCGACTGCCTCTTTTTCTTCAGCTCCGATGACTTTATAGCCGGGAAACAGCTCCGGACGAACCTTGTTTCCACCTAGCAGCGCCAACTTACTCATCGCCATTCCTCCATCCATTTGATAATCCGCTCCGCCGCACCGGTCGGCACACTGAACTTTGCTGTGTCCACCGTCATCCCTGTTAAATATCCAGTCAACGTATTCTGCAACTCACGCCGATCCAGCATCGAGCGAACTACGCCTTTTTTATCCAGAATAAACGGATTGTCATGCAGCAGGCCAATTTGTACGCTCAGCACCGGCAATCCCAGAATAACCGCTTCCACCAGTACCATCGACGACATACCGCAAACCAGATCCACCGCCTGGCAGAGTTTGACCGGATGCACCGCCGCATCGACGCTGGCGCTTAGCAAACCGCCCGATTTCGCCGCGATCAGATCCGAGTAGGCATCAAACGTCTCATTCGGGTGCGGTTTAACCACTACATGAACCTTGCGCCTGCTGGACGCAGTCGCTGCCTGCAGGGCATCCATCAATTCGCTGAACACCGACCGTTCGGTATAACCCCAATAATATTGACTGAGGTCATCGCCTTTATCCGGTTCGGTGATATTCTCCGAAATAAAGCAGAGTAAAAAACCTGCTTCATCGATGCCTAGTCGGGCCCTGTATTGCCTGATGTCAGCTGCCGTAAACCGCTCCGCCTGCCGCCTGAGGCTATCAAAGTGCGGTTGACCGGAAACCAGGATTCGCTCCGGGTCAAACCCCTCCTGGATCATCGCCGTCCGCACCTCGTCATCCATCACCAGAATCCGGTTCGGCAAAAACGGATGTCGTTTATCCTGTTCATACAGTTCCTGCTCCACCAGTTTATAGGGTGAAAAGCGGATTCCGTAGTTGAACCAATGGTCGAGGATCGCAAAGCTGGGGATCGCCAATCGTTCGGCCGCCTGCCACAATAGCTTCTCGGCGAAATCATCCGAGCCGGTGGCGGTAATCAGGAAGTCGGGCGCCAGTTGTTGCAGGAACCCGGCATAAGAATCGACGGTCATCTCCGGTGCGGCCGCCGCCAAGTCCAGTCCTGCCTGTCCATAAGCCAGATACTGCTTCAAGGCGGCGTCTTTGCCATAAAGCACTACTTCATGGCTCCGCTCGGCGAGGATCGGCGCGAGCGGTACGACGACATTGGCGCCGCCGGGATCGCGGGCAAACAACAGAACTTTCATGAACGCAACAACCCCGTTTTCAGCGTTGCCAGCGCCTCAGACAAGGGGCAAAGCAACGGCTCGCCAAGCAGCAGGTGATCACGGATATTCTCCATCGCAAACTGCATCGCCCGGTCAAGCCCGGTGGCGCGTATCGGTTGCGGCTGCATTTCCGGCGTGCCGGGAAAAACCGGATTCTCGCCCAGTGTATATTCCTGTATCGCCAAGCCGGAATCCAAAATCCGCAGCCGTTTCTGCTCAAACAACAGATCCATTTCAAAAATCCAGTAGGGATTGCCGGCAAGCGACTGGATCGTGAACAGGCCGCCTTCGGCAAAAGCCAGCAGCGCGGACCGCTCTTCGTCCAAGGCACTGTCTGCCGCATTCATCATGCCAAATTCTTTGGCAAACAACTCTTCCGCATTATCTCCGCCAGCCAGTTTCTGAATGTCCGTCGCCTCTCCCAGCCAGTACTGCAGCAAATCGACCATGTGGGAGCCGTTATGCAGAAATCCTTTGACATAAAAGCCTGACCCGGTCAGAAACCGGCCATAGTCACCAGCGGCGATCGCCTGTTTCACAGCCATGAACTCCGGCACAAAACGGCGCAGATAATTGACCTGGATTTCCGTCGGTAAATGACGATACAGTTCATAGATCGCCTGCGCGTCGGTCCAGCTGAGCGCCAGCGGTTTTTCACAAAAAATCAGTTGGGGAGAAAACTCCGCCAGTTCCTTCAGCACTGCTGCATGCGTTTCGTCCGGCGTCGCGACACTCACCACATCGATCGGGCCGTCAGCAAAGGCTGTACGGATCTCCGAAAACGCTTTGCCGCCCCATTTCGCGGCTGCATGCTCCGCCTGCGCCAAGTCCCGGTCGACAAAACCGATCAGCGTAAAACCCGGTACCGCCTGGAAACCGTGCGCATGGGTCAGGATTTCTTTGGCACCCGGCGCATCGTAACCGGCAGCGATTTTACCGGCGCCGACGACTAGCGCCCGCAAGGGCTTATGCGTCTGCATCGGTTTGCTGCCTTTCCGCCAACGCATCTTCCGCGTATTTACGTTTCACTTCCCGGGTCAGCGCCAGCAGTTCCGGTTGGCGCCGCAACAGTGTCACTACGTCAAGCGCCGAAAAATCCGGATTAATCGGCAACAATATCGTAAATATCGCCTGAATCAGCTGATAATCTTCCGGCGTGTCCAGGGTGACTTCCAGATCCGGCTGATAGAGATCCGAGCCGGCTTCAGCATAGTGAATCCGGTATCGCTCCGGGTGCGAATAAATGTAAAGCGAAACATGTTCATGGTCGACCGGGTTCTGCGTTAACCTGTTCACTTCCGCCAACACCGCCGCGGGAAAAACCTGCACTTCGAATCCCACCGGATAGGGGCGCGGGCCGGCCACATTAGCTACATAATCATATTCGCCACCAAAAAAGGTTTCAATTAGCTGATCCACATGCCGCCAGTCGACGGTCGGACAATCGCCGGTGATTTCGACAATCAGGTCGCCTGACACCGAATTAGCCGCCCCCAGGACCCGCGCCAGCACATCGTCTTCACTGCCGCGAAAAACACGGCAGTCGATCTGGCGGCACATTTCCGCCACCGGATCATCGGTCGACCGGTCCGTGGTCGCCACCACGACTTCATCCAGATAACGGCTGCGGCGCAATCGTTCCACCAGTTGCTGCAGCGCCGGTTTTCCTGCCAGATCCAGCAATACCTTGCCGGGCAGGCGGGAAGACGTCATGCGGGCCTCGATGGTGGCGACGATTTTTTGCGGCTGGTTACGATACATCCTATGTCCTCCTAACTGCTAACGAACCAGATTCCAGGCCAGAGGCGTTCCCCGGCAGATATCTCCGGCCGCCCGGCGACCGATCACCTCGTCGTAATGCCGCGGCGCCAGCCCATAGCCGGGCCGTATACTGCGCAGGTTTTCCGCCGTAAATTCCTCGCCGGCTTTCATATCTTTTACGATAAACAAGGAACGCCGAAACACGGCACTCCCCTCTTCGGCGGCGGATATTCCGTACTGAACTTTTCCCATCGCCCGTTCCACCGCCCGGATATCATCGCGCATCTGGCGGAACTCGGCCGGTTCCATCGAAAACGCCGCATCCGGATTGGCAATGGAGCGACTGAGACAAAAATGTTTTTCGACCACGCAGGCGCCCAACACCACCGCCGCCACTGCCGCCGCCGATCCCAACGTATGATCCGACAGCCCTACCGCCACGCCGAATGTCTCGGCCAGATGCGGGATTGTGCGCAGATTCATGTCGTCGGGCGGGGCTGGGTAGGCGCTGGAGCACTTGAGCAGGCACAAATCGGGATTGCCGGCTTCACGCACCGTCCGCACCGCCCGTTCGATCTCGCCGAGCGATGCCATGCCGGTGGAGGCGATAACTGGTTTGCCCTGGGCCGCAATATAACGCAGCAGCGGCAAGTCATTCAATTCAAATGAAGCCACCTTATAGGAACTGACGCCAAGCTCGGCCAAAAAATCCACTGCCGTCCGGTCAAACGGCGTCGACAGATAGTCCAGTCCGACTTTGTCAGCCTCTTCCTTGATCCGGGCCAGCCAGTCCCACGGCGTATGCGCCTCCTGATAAAGATCGTAGAGGGTTCTGCCTTTCCAGGGACCTTCATGAATCGCAAAATAATCGTTGGCGCAATCAATCGTCAATGTATCTGCCGTGTAGGTCTGGGTTTTGATGCAATCGGCGCCGGCCTCTTTCGCCGCGTGCACGAGCTCCAGCGCCCGCGACAGATCACCGGCATGATTGGCCGACATCTCAGCAATTAAATAACATTTTAAAGTGGGGACAGTCCCCAATTTATCAATTGCGTTCTTATTTGTCATTATTTGTTCCTCTTGAAGATCGGATTCACCTTGCAGGCCAGCAGGATTCCGTTCAGCGAGTCCGCGTCGAGTGCGCGGCGGATATCGGCGAAGGCTGCATCGGCAGCGGCGACAAACTGGTCGATATCGGCTTCACTATGCGCCACACTGATATTATTGATGCCTGTAGTCAGGATGCCCTGTTCCACCATCCGCTGTTGGTAAACCGACAGAATATCCAGATAATCAAGGCTGCCCTTGCCGTCAAAACCGACGCCGCCATGCGGGGCCAGCCCGCTGACTTTCACTACCTCGCCGACGCCATGTTTGGCAATGGCAGCTCGCACGCCATCAAGCATGCGATCGCCCAGCGCCCAGATGCGCGGATAAATTCCCGGCTGGGCCAGAATGGCCAATGTTGCCATCGAGCCTGCCATCGACAGCGTTTCGCCGCCAAAGGTGGTCGAAATAAAAACTCCCTGCGTGCCAATCAGTTCCATCACGTCCGCCCGGCCGGCCACCGCCGAAATCGGCAGCCCATTGCCCATACCCTTGCCAAATGCCGCCATGTCCGGCGTCACCTTATACAGTTCGGAGGCTCCGCCGAGCGCATAGCGGAAACCCGACACCACTTCGTCAAAAATTAGCAGCGCGCCAGCTGCCTGGGTCAGTTCGCGCAAGCCGGCCAGATATCCTTCGACAGGTCCATCGGCCTGGATCGGCTCCAGAATGACAGCGGCAAACTGGCCCGGATACTCGTCCAGCAAATTTTTTAAGCTATCCAGGTCGTTATAGACAAACGTCTTGGTCAACGCGCACACATCCGCCGGAATGCCCCGGCGGTTCGTCGTCGAACCGATATACCAGTCCTGCATCCCGTGATAGCCGCACACCGCCACCAGATCGCGACCGGTGAAAGCACGGGCCAGTCGGATCGCCGAAGACGTCGCATCCGAACCGTTCTTGACAAACCGGACCATCTCCGCGCAAGGTACAATGCGGGTCAACGCTTCCGCCAACTCCACTTCCAGCTCGGTAGCCATCGAAAAGGAAATGCCCTTTTGCAGCTGCGCCATCACCGCCGCATTGACCTGCGGATCGTTATAGCCAACCGTCACCGGACCGAGCGCACACATGAAATCGACAAATTCATTGCCGTCGACATCCCAGACATGGCTGCCCAGCCCCCGGTCCAAAAACGCCGGCGCCGCCCCTTCACAGAAATAGCGGACGCTCTTGCTATAGGTCTGGGACCCCAGCGGGGTCACCTTGCGCGCCCGTGCCAATAATGCCTGGCTTTTTGCGTATTGCTTAGCCATCTTGTCCATCCCTCTTTTCCTGCCGCAGCGCCTCCCATAGGTTGGGTGACAATAACCGCGGCTCGATTTCGCCAAAACGCTGCAGTCCTTCAGACAGAATTGCCGAATAATCACCAATTCGTGCTGACAGTGCCAAGTATTGTTCCAATTGTTCCAGTGAATCGACGCCGACCACCATGGCATCTACGCCCGACCGCTTACTCACAAACCAAAATGCCGCTGTCAATCGGTCGATCCCTGCTTTGGCCAACCACTGGTCCAGTTCCCGCAGGTGCGGCGCGATCGCCGACAAATGCGTCGGAAGTTCTTGTTCCGGCATCATCAGCAACCCCTGCAACAGCAAACTGCGGACGTAAACGGTAAGCGGACGGGACCGCCGGCTGTTTCGGTCAAAAAAGCCGGCCTGGTCCAGGCGGCGGTCCAAAATATTATAGGGCACCTGCACCGCATCCAGCCAATCCGTTTTTAGCGCTGTCATCGCCTGTTCCGGCGTGTACAGCGAAGCGCCCACCTGGCGCACCAGGCCGGATTCGCGGACTGCCGCCAGCGCCGCGCCAAGTTCGGCATGTTCCAGTTGCTCGATACTGGCGCTATGCAGTAAATAGCCATCCAGTCGCGCCAGCCCCAGTCGTTCCAGCGAAGCCTGCACTTCTTCCGACAAAGCCTGCTCGAATGAAATAGTTCCCTTAGAAGTATTATCGAGAAAATCCGGCCGAAGTTTAGACACGACTTTTACCCGGTCAGCAACTTGCCGCGAACGGATATATTCGCCCAGCACTTTTTCCGCTTCTCCGTAGGCCGCCGCCGTGTCCAACCGGTCAATTCCTGCTGACAGCGCCCGGTCGAGGATGGCAAACACCCGCTCCTGTTCCGGTCGGCCGCTGCGGTTGTTAATTCCATACGCCAGGCCAAACTGGACTGTCCCCAGGCAAATCGGCGCCTGTTCCTGCCGCAACGATTTGGCGTAGCCTTCATTGCGGGCAAAATCCCGGTTCAATTCCTGCCACTCGGGGTGCGCCGCCAAAACCTGCAGCACATCAGCCAGATGAAAGTTCGGCTGGTTGCGGTCCAGTTCTGCCAAAATCCGCTGCAATAGCGCGTAATCCGCCGGTTCATCCAGTGTCCAGCGCAGCGCCGACAAATCAGTAGTGTGCGTCACGTTGTGCGATGAGAATTTTTCCAGGTGATTGCGCAGATAGGGCGTGACATGCTCCCGCTCCGAAACCAGCTTCGCCTCGCGCCAGGCTGTCAGCAGGGCCGCAAAACGGAACACTTCCACATCCAACCCGTCGGGGAATGTCGGCGGTTGCACATTGGAAACATAGTCGACGCCAGTTTGCTGATAGGCCGCAACAACAAGATCGATCACATCGGGGTCGATCAGCGGGCAATCCGCCGTGATCCGCACAATCGCATCGCTTTCCGTTGCGCCGGCAAAACGGGCCGCCTGAACAAAGCGGTCCAGCACATCCTGCTCGCTGCCGCCAAAACAGCGGACTGCCTGTTCGGCGCAAAACTGACGGATCGGCTCATCAACCGGCTGGTCGGTGGTCGCCACCAGCACCTGGTCGACTAGGCGAGCTTTTTGCACCCTCGACACAGCGTGCCACAAAACAGGGCGTCCCGCCAGGTCGAGCAAAACTTTGCCCGGCAAGCGGGACGAGCCCATCCGTGCCTGAATAATCGCCAGGATCATAACGCTTCCTCCAACAATAGCCCCATCTGCAAGCCGTCGACAAACTCGCCGTCACAAAACCAGTGACTGGCAAACCGGCCTTCCTGGGCAAACCCAGCTTTCAAAAAAGCCTGCAGCGAACCGATATTATTGGCATAAATCCCTGCCGTCAATTTGTGCAGTTGCAGTGATTCCCGCGCATAACCGGCGACCAGGCGCAGGCTTTCCGCCGCATAGCCCTTGCCCCAGCATGCCCTGTCACCCACGATGATGCCGACATCGGCATGTCGATGTACCGGATGGATGTGGCCGATTTTTATATTCCCTATATGTTTACCTGTTTCCTTTTCAACAATCGCAAAAAATCGGCAGCTGGCATCCGCCTGCACCGACAAGACATACTGCCGGATCTGCTCCAGCGAATGCGTCTGAAATCGACTTTCCGTATACTGCATCACGGCCGGATCATTCATCCAGCAGCGGTACGTTTCGTTCACATCCGTCAATTCAACCGGCCTGAGCAATAGTCGTTCACTCTCTGGCATCACGCTACACCCTCACATTCACACCGCTATTCGATAAAAAGAACCGCGCCTTGATCGGACTCTGGTCGGTAAAATGAAAAATGCTGGCAGCCGAAACCGCAGAGACTTTCGTCGTCGTCAACGCCCGGTAAAAATCTTCCAGCCGTCCGGCGCCACCGGAAGCGATCACTGGGACCTTCACAGCACGGGCCACTTCATCAAGATAATCAAAGTCATAGCCTTCCAGCGTACCTTCCTGGTCGATGCTGGTCAGCAATATCTCGCCAGCGCCCAGCGCCACGCAGCGTTTGACGTGTTCCAGCGGGTCAAGCCCCGTATCGGTCATGGCCGAATCGATCCAGACCGTTCGATGTCCGGACTCATTCAGCCGGTAATCTACGCTCACCACCACGCACTGGTCGCCAAACAGTTCGGCCGCAGCCCGGATCAGTTCCGGCGTCCGCACCGCCGCCGAATTCATCGCCACTTTATCAGCGCCGATGGTCAGCAGATGGCGGACGTCCTCCACCGTACGGACCCCGCCGCCCACCGTCAATGGCATAAAACATTCGCAGGCCGCCGCCTGAATAATTTCACGAACTTGCTCGCGGCTCTGGGCCGTCGGCCGGATGTCGAGGAACATCAACTCATCGACTTTCTGTGCATTGTAGACCTTGGCTGCCGTTACCGGGTCGCCGACATCGCGAAAGCTGGTGAAGTTTTTTCCTTTGACCATCCGTCCGTCTTTGAGCAGCAGCGAGGGAATAATCCGTTGCTTCAGCATGCGCCGCCCTCCCATTCAGCAAAATTCTCCAGAATGGTCAGGCCATTTTTCTGGCTTTTTTCCGGATGAAACTGGGTGGCAAAGATATTGTCCCGATAAACCGCCGCGACAAACGAACCGCCGTATTCGCAGCTGGCTGCAACGTGAGCGGGGTCCTGCGGGCAAAGGGCATAGCTGTGAACGAAATAGAAGGCCCGCTCCTTTTTCAATCCTTGAAAGAGCGGGAGATTCCGTTCTATTACGATGTCATTCCAACCGACATGCGGCAACTTGATGTCGGGATCGGTCGGCGCCATCAGCCGAACTTCGCCGGGAATCCAGCCCAGTCCCTCGAACAGCCCCTTTTCCGTGCCACTGGCCGCAACCAGTTGCATACCCAGGCAAATGCCGAGAAAAGGTCTCCCCCGCTGCAGCACCGCCTCATTCATCGCCGCACGCAGGCCGGAGCGGTTCAGGTTTTCCATCGCCGCGCCAAAGGCGCCGACCCCGGGCAAGATCACCCGGTCGGCCCGGCAGACTTTTTCCGGGTCTGCCGTCACCTCAGCTTCGACGCCCAAATAACGCAGTGCATTCAGCACCGAGTGCTGATTTCCCATCCCATAGTCGACTATCGCGATCAACGCGGTTCGCTCCCTGCCGCCGGATCACGGAACCAAAGCTTCTGATCCCACAGTTCGGCGCCTTTTTCCAATTTGGCCGGGTCGCATTCGTTCGGATACACCAGTTGGCTGACAGCAATATCGTTAAACTCCGCCTCGGTGATTTCCAGATATTCAAGGAAAATATCGAGACTGGCCGGCCGCTTGCCTTCATATTTTTTTACATACTCCAGCGCCGCTTCCCGCGCCATCCGGCCATTGCGGATATCGATGCTGGCCAGATGCGAAACCCGCGCATAGCCGCGTTTGATATATTTCAGGTAATCGCGGACGCCCTGGAACATACACTCGATTTTTTCATAGCCATACTCCGGCGGCACGCCCTCGACCGCTTCTTCCCGCCAGTCCAGCTCTCGCTTGATCAGATCCGACTGTTTTTTGACATCCCAGGGGATATAGCTGCCCAGACAGAAAGATCGCGAATTGATCGCTTTCAGGTCGCGCAGTTTCGGATAGGTAAACGGCGCCAGGTCACGGGGCGTGATTCCTCGCCCGACCATGCCGACCATGTCTTCGGCTGTGATGCCCAGATTGACAAAACGGTTGAACCGTTCTTCGTCGACCTGCTCCGGTCCGTCATCATAGGAATAGTAGGAAGTGTATTCGGCGCTCGGTTCACCCCAGATCACCAAGGGAATCTTGTATTTCACCGATACCTGCATCGGATAGGCAAAAATGCCGGTATGACAATGCCAGCAAAAATCGCCCTTGCGTTTCAGGCTCTCCAGCATCAGTTGCTTTACCACATGCCAACTCGGCGTAAATTGCAACACATCGACGCCCAGGCGGCGGTAAGTCCGCAGTTTCCCTTCCTGTACCGTCGGCCGGTAAAACCCGTGGTCGAACGAGACCACGAGCGGCTTCATGCCATATTCCCGCACCAACGCATACAGCGTATAGGTGCTGTCTTTTCCGCCGCTGAACGGCACTATGCAGTCATAGTCGCCTTGGCCGCGATAGCTGTCCAACAGGGCATGCAATTCTTTTTCCCGCAAGGCCCAATCGATTTTTTCCTGTTTATATTCCTGTTGCCGGCAGACGTTGCAAACGCCCTCCTGGTCAAAAAAGATCGTTTCGTGCGTTTCCGGCGTCACACAACGCGAACACAACCGTAATCCCATATTCCTATTCCTCCTGAACCTGCTGCGACAGCGTCTCGTTGACGAACCCCGCATATTCATCCAGCTTTTTCGCGGTGCCATTCAGGGTATTCAACCGTGAATGAACTTTTTTCGCCACATCGTCACCGGTATATTGATAGGCTTTTTGGATGACGGTAAGCGGCGTGGCAATTTCAAACTGTACAACCTGCTGATAATAGGGAACCTGTATTAACTCTGCATCAAATGTCTGCAGCTTGTCCAATTCGCGCAGAATTCGATAGACATTCTTGCCATCGCCATAGGCCGTCTCAATCGCCGCTTTACGTCGTTCATTGATTGCAAGGATCTGCCGCACTTCGGCCAGCGTCTGTTTCATTGCTATATCGAGTGCCGTCGATTCGCTGATTTTTTCTTCTTGCTGGAAAAACACTTGTTGCAGCATCGCATCAAAGTCAAAAGTTTCCGAAATCGCGTCCAGCACTTCCTGCAGCGGTTTGGCAGGAGCGCCGGCAATCTGCAACCCGCCTTCGGTTGCATTCCAGAATGTCAGGTGAGAATAATGGGCAAGCGCAGCTTCAAAATCCTGCCGAATCCCGGCAAAAGCAGCCGATGTGAACACCTCTTCCCCGTAAATGTTTTTTTCCTTGAGCAGTCCCTGTCCTTCGGAAGCAACACGCGGATCGGACCAAGAACCATCTGCGTAAAGTTTTAAATCGGTATAGCACATATCCTGGCCGGTAAAAATCACTTGCGAGCAGCCGGACCGACAGAGCAGGTCAAAGGTGACATTGGCGATCGTGCCGCCGCTACCGACCAGCGTGTGGGGGATGCCGCCCATATCGTAAAGATAACGGGTGATTGGATCCGAGTCCATAACCATCCGGGCTTTCGGCGCATCATAATTTTTCACGACCAGATAATCCAACGTATTGGAATAAACCAGTGGAATATCCTCAAAATCGGCGATCCCGTCAAAAACCGTGTTTTCATCCGGATGCGGACTGAACGCAGCCCGGGCATGCGGTCTGATCCCCTTGTTGTAGAGAATTTTGATCGCACTGCCGACCGCAATGACAAACGCTTTTTCCTTCGCCTTTTCCAGCAAATGAATGTTTTTGTCCAGTGAGGGTCCGGCGGAAACCATGATAGCCGGCCGCCCTTTCAGATGGAGCAGCAATTCATCGATATTGACGCTTTTTGCCTTGAGATTGTTGAGGATGTTTTGGGTTTTAACGAATATATTCGCCTCAACTGTCCGAATTGCGACTCCGGTTCGGCGGAAATAAGTCAAAACCTGCTCGCTGAAATTTTCATAATAGCCTTTGAACAACGAACGATGGGCCAGATGATAGGCGAAACCGTATTTCTTGTGAAAATCCTGTTCCATTCGCCCCATCATGAAATCTGCGGCTTCCTTCACCGGCTTGTTTACGACAAAATCAACGATCGGCACTTTTTTCAGTTTATCGACTACACCCGGATATTTTAGTGCGCTAGTCATCAATTGCGACGAGGGTTCAATCACGATGACCCGCTCTAATTCGGGCAGATTTTCGCCGGCCCAGACGATCGCATCGCCCATGCCAAACCCATACAACACCAGAATCTGCGTTGATGGTGAAACATCGCGAAACAGCTCCCGTAACTCATGCGCCCGGTCATAAGCGCTATGCAAAAAACATCGGGATTTCCCCGCTTCAACGATATAGTTGGCCTGCCCGTCGACCCGTTCCACGACAACGGGAAACTGGATCTCTTCCGACTGCAATGCACGGGCAAACCGCTGCATTGCGCTTTCCAGGGAATCCGGCGCATTAGCCGGGTTCATCGCTTTAGGATGTTCCAATACTTTTTTTCTCAATTTCGGCATGTCCCAATCCTCCCGTCAGCTCAGCGACTGCCGCAAAAACGGCTTGAGTTCATAATGAAGCACATCAGCAACAAACAGATAATCGCCGTTTTGCATCCCCAGGTTCAGGTATTCCAAAATGGCATTGAACGTTTTGGTCTTCTCGGCCGCCAATCCGGCTGACAGTGCTGCCAGATGCGTGACCGTATCGGTCAGTAACTTGCCGGCTTTGGCAATCTCATACTGGAATAGGTGTCGTTCCACCGCATCAATTTTGTCCAGCATTTCCATTTATTTTTCCTCCCTATGCAGATGCAGCAAGCCATTTTCCGCCAACAGCTTCATGAAATGCAGGAAAACATCCCACGACAGCGGCAAAAATCGCCGATGCAACTGTTCAAACGTTTTTTTACCATCGATCGCAGAATAAATCGCCGCCATCGATTCCGGGGCGCAGACTTCGCCCATCGGCACAGCATCGTTGATTGGCAGCGCCCAACGCTCCACCTGGAAAAACACCTGGCCGTTTTCACGCCGCAGCTCAGCATAGGGTGAACGAAACGGGATCAGCGAACGCAGAGCCGCATCGTCCAGCGTTGGCATCCGTCGCTTGTCATCAAGGGGTACACACAAGATCGTATGCTTGCGGATTCCGCCGGCCAAAATTTCTGCCAGCATCGCCTGTTCGATCAATGAAGTCCCTTGTAATCTTTGTTGCAACAGCTCCCCTGCTTCCGGCAAATATACCCGTGGATCATACATATGCGGATGCAGAAACGCAAGTATTTTTAACCCCGCGCCCTCCACCAACGTAGTCAAGAAAGGAATCGTCCATTCACCTGGTTTTTCTGCCGATTGCAATTCGACCCAGACCGAGTCGACCAAGGTTTGACTTTCCGTTTCTATGCGTTGATTGATCCGTTCCCGCGCCACTTTAATACCATTGGAACCCGGGTCAGTATCGCACTGCAGCTCGATAACGCCGCCCGGCGCCAGTTTGCTTGACCACGTTATTAGCTGATTGACCAAATCATCGATCTGATTCAGCGGGCGGCTGCAAAGAATAATGTCGGCCTGCTTTTCGTCAGTATCTGTGAACTGCACATTAATCAGGCCAAGTCGTTCAGCATAGTCCTTGGCTTGCGCCAACGATTCCGCATCGGCATCGGTCAGCAAGTATTGCGCACCCGTATGAACCAGCGCCGAGACAATGGCGCTTTCGCCAGTGCCGCAGGCAACATCATGAATCTGTAATTTTTCAAATGGTTTCCATGCCGGAAAGCCAAAATGTTCGATCCAGGCCAAACTATGAAACGAGGTTACGGTAACCTGCCCTGTGCCGACTTTTACCTGATACAAACTTTCGGGAACTGTGCCTTGCCATTCATCTGGATATTTCATCGGTTCGCCTCCTGCTCTCCAAAATCCTCTACGATACAAATAGTATATCGTAAAAAATGGCAAAAAAGAAAAGAGGCAAAGGAAAACGGGGACTGTCCCCGAAAGGACTGTCCCCGTTTTCTTGTTTCGGTTGCCCGATTTTTCTACTACCGGAGCAGTTGCAGCACGTTCTGCGGCAGTTGGTTGGCCTGGGCCAGCATGGCGGTAGCCGCCTGACTCAGGATGTTGTACTTGGTGAATTCCATCATCTGTTTCGCCATGTCGACGTCGCGGATGCGGGATTCGGCTGCCGTCAGGTTTTCGTAAGCAACGCTCAGGTTGCTGATGGTGTGGTCGATCCGGTTCTGCACCGCACCGAGGGTCGCACGTTGGCTGGACACCCGGTTGATCGCCAGGTCGATCTTGCCGATCGCCCGGTTGGCCAGTTCGTTGCTGGTAACCTGGATGTTGTCCACGCCGAGAGACGCCGTACCCATGTTGCCGATACCGATACCGATATCTTGTTTCTGGTTGGCGCCGATTTGCAGGACCATCGTGCGGTCAGCCAAGTGGACGAAGGTTTCGGCTTTGTTTGACGCACCGCCGGTGAATGTGAATGTGTTGGCGGTTGCATCCCAACAGGTTGTCACGCCGGTATTGGCGGCGAACTGAACGTCAACATTCTCATGGACAACGCCGATAAGATTGTTGTCGGACAATTTGACGCAAGTCGCAATAGTGGTGAGTTTATGCGCTTCCGTCACATCAACGTAGAAGTTGTTGTTTGACGCCTTCTGGATTGTCGACAGACTAAGCGCCGAAAGCACATTGTCGTCACCGACAAAGGTGAATTCGCCTGCGGTGCCGGCTACGGCGGACCGGATGACAAAGGTTCCCTTGACCGCTTCCAGTCCAGATGCGCAAGGGTTGGTAACAAAAGACACGAATTTGTCGGTGTTTGCTGCACCGACGAGTTCCGCTTGAGACAAACCATTGGCAATCGCTGCATTCAGTTTGTCGCGTACACTGCCAAAAGTGTCGGATCCGGTGATCGTGATGTTGGCTTTTTTGCCGTCACCTTGGACGAGACTGATCGTCTGGGGATTCTCCAGGATGAAATTGCCGCTGGCATCCCAGAATTTATCCACATCATACAGTTTGGTGTTCAAGCCGGCAATACAACCAATCGTGCTGTTGTCCGTTACCGTTGTTTTAAGTACGGTGAATAGCTCGGCATTGGCTTTGGTGTGTAAATAGGTATCTGTAGTCACTGTCAGTGCCGCGTCATTGTATGATCCTTTCAGGTTGTCCACCTGGAAGAACTTCAGATTGACGCTGTTGCGGTCTACCCGTGCTTTATCGAACGTGAATCGAATAAAGCAAGTAGCGGTAACGCCCCCATCGTCGCTACAGGACAGCGAAATCTGCGAATCTGCGTTGGCAACGTTCGTTCCAGTCCCGTTGACAACGAGTTTATCACAGGCTTTAATGGAGGTTGATGCGCAGAAACCAAGCGAAACACAGCCCAACCCATTGCCAAGTTCAATCGTATTGCAAGTACCAAGCGTAACGCACACAATGCTCCAGGTTGCGCTGTCGGTATTGCAGCCGTTCTGGTTAATATGGTGGGTCATGTAGCGAACCTGGGCCGTACAACTCGTGCCGCATACGCTGTCAACAACGAACAACATGGATATGTTGCCAGCCGAGCAGGTATACCCGACGCAAACATACGCCATCTGTTGGCCGAGACAACTGTAGTAGCCGCCAATGCAGGTGCATGTCCCGGCAGTTGCAGCAGTGATGCAACGGGTTGTGTTGATGGCGAAAGTCCCTTCCTTCATCGCACTATTCATCACCGCACCGGTCACGTTTTTGGTTGCCTGGGTGGTCACCCAGCCATTCTGCGCAACACAACCATAGCAGGCGTTGTTCGTGCTCTGCGAACAAGACAGGCCGGTGCTGGCGCCACCAGTAGTATCAACACCACTAGCTGCACCAAAAACAAAAGTGCCCGCCGTTGTGCAAGGCTTCACGATGGTTGCGGTCAGAGTAAAGTCCTGGCCGCAAGTTTTCGAAGTGATCCGCAGGTCGGTATCAATGCAAGCAAGCACTTTGGTTGAAAGGTTGGCATCGGCATTAATCATGCCTGCAATACTCGTGGCATTGGAGCCATTGATGTCAGAACAGGTTACGGAGTACACGCAGCCGCCACCAAAATCAAAGGTCAAAGTTAATGTCGAGCAGCCGTCTCCTGTTGCTACGCTTCCTGCGGTAACCTCTAGGCAGATTTCAGAGTATCTCCCTTCGCAGAAAGAGCTGGTTGAAACCGCTGCCGATTCAACACTGGAGGCATGCTTAACTTTGAAGATATCAGACTTTTGGACCTGCGCGGTTCCTACTTCGGCTTCAATAGCTAGTTTGTAGTTGCCGCCGCCAGGAGCCTTTTGGCCAAACTGGTCAAGGACCCGCAGACCGTCGCGCATGAAGATTTTGGTGGTCAGTTTGTCGCTCGAAACGACAGCAGAAGTAGACCCATCCAACAGGCTCTTGCCGTTGAACTGGGTCGTGCCGGCGATCCGATCGATTTCCGAGGTCAGTTGGTCGATTTCCGCCTGGATGTTCGAGCGGTCCTGCGATGTGTAGGTATCGTTGGCTGCCTGTACCGACAGTTCGCGCATACGCTGCAGGATCGAGTGGGTTTCGTTGAGGGCGCCTTCAGCGGTCTGAATCAGCGAGATGCCGTCTTGCGCGTTCCGGGTGGCTTGGTCGAGCCCGCGGATTTGGCTGCGCATTTTTTCGGAAATCGCCAGACCGGCTGCGTCATCGGCAGCCCGGTTGATCCGGAGGCCGGATGACAGTTTTTGCAGGGAACGGGATACATTGCTGTTGTTCGACTGGAGAGTAAAATACGCGTTCAGAGCTGGTAGGTTGTGATTGATAATCATTAGTTTTCCCTTCTTCCTTGAAGTTTAGTCACGGACGTCCTTGCCCGTGCTGTGAGCGCCGCCAGATTTTCTCTTCCTCTTCAGTGGCCGCCGAAGATTTGAAAAAAGATTCTATTGGCTCTCAATCTGATTATCGGAATAGAGTTTTATTTTCTTAAGTGTTTTTTGAAAAGTTTTTGAAAATATTTTTTGGCTTGAACAGATGGATATGCAACGCAATAAAAGCAGGGACCGACAACCATACGGAAGTCGATCCCTGCTTTTATATTTGTGATGTAGTTGCTGCGTTTTACTTCAGCAGCTGCAGAACCGTCTGCGGCAGCTGGTTGGCCTGGGCCAGCATCGCCGTGGCCGCCTGGTTCAGGATGTTGAACTTTGTGAAGTTCATCATTTCCTTGGCCATGTCGACATCGCGGATACGCGATTCGGCGGCGGTCAGGTTTTCGGTGGTTGTCGCCAGACTGTTGATCGAGTGGTCCAGCCTGTTTTGCAACGCACCGAGGGTGGCCCGTTGCGAGGAAACCAAACCGATGGCTTTGTCGATCTTGCCAATCGCTTCATTTGCCAATGCGTTGGTTGTCACCTGGACATTGTCGACGCCCAGCGAATACTTGCTCATGTTGCCAATCGCTGCACCCACGTCCTGTTTCTGGTTGGCGCCGATCTGGAACACCATTGTCCGGTCGGCCAGATGGATGAATGTGCTGCAGTAGTTGTTGGCGCCGCCTGTCATGACGAACGAACTTGTCGTGGCGTCCCAGCAGGTGATCAGGCCGGAGTTGGAAGCAAATTGCACATCGACGTTTTCATGTACAACACCGACCAGATTGTTGTCCGCCACTGTGACATTGGTTGCCACCACACAACCGTAGTGCGCCTCTGTCACGTCGATCGAGTAGACGTTGCCGGTGGCTTTCTGGATGGTCATCAGGCTGAGGGCTGCGATCACGTTGTCGTCGCCGACGAAATTAATCTCGCCATCTTTGCCGGCGATGGCCGAACGGATGACAAATGTTCCTTTTACGGCTTCCAGGCCGGCAGCGCAGGGGCTGGTGACAAAGGACACGAACTTGTCGGAGTTGGCGCAGCCGACAATCGCCGTCTGTCCGAGACCTGTGCCGATCGCTTCGTTGAGTTTGTTCTGCAGGGTGCAGAAAGTATCGGCGCCAGTGATGGAGATATTGACTTTTTTTCCATCGCCCTGTACCAGGGTGATTGTCTGCGGTGTTTCCAGAATGAAGTTTCCATTGGCATCCCAGAACTTGTCCACATCGTACAATTTTGTGCTCAATCCGGCCAGACAGCCAATCGTGCTGTCATCGGAAACAACCGACTTTGTGACCGTGAAGGTGGCTGTGCTGCTGGCGCTGTGAATGAAAGTATCGGTTGTCACCGTCAGGGCGGCGTCACTGTAGGCGCCTTTCAAGTTATCCACCTGGAAGAACTTCAGATTCACGCTGTTACGATCGACCCGCGTCGTATTAAAGGCGAAGGTTGCAAAGCAGGTGAAGTTGACGCCTCCATCACTGCTGCAGGTCACAATGACTGCCGAATCGGTGATTGCCGTGGCTGCTTTTGTATTGATGACAGTTTTATCGCAGGCTTTGACAGTATTGGCTGAACAAAGATTCAGTTGAATACAGCCTAGGCCTGTTCCAAAATCAATCCAGTTTGTGGTTGAAAGAGTTACGCAAACAGTGGTCCAGACCGCATTGTCAATATTGCAGCCGGTCTTGTTGACGCCGTGGGTCATGTAGCTGACCATAGCTGTGCAGGCTGTCTGGCAAACGCTGTCAACTACCAGGATACTGGACAGGTTGATGCTGGTGCAGGTATTTTCCGTAGCCACAGCTGAAACCATGTTGATTCCCGTGCAGCTATAGAATGAACCGACGCACGATACCGCTGCGGCAACCACAGCAAGCGTCCGGCAAGTGTTGATCCCATAAACGCCTTCTTTCATTGCTGAGCTCATGGCTACGCTGGTCACGTTTTTGGTCGCCTGGGTGGTAACAATATTGGTATCAACCGTCACGTTGTTGTAACATGAATTATTTGTCGTAAACGAATATGTTGTGGCAGCCGCTGCCGCACTGACGGTCGTGCCGAAACGGAAAGCGCCTGCTGAAGTCCCGTTACAATTGGTCGTGATCGTACCGGTAACCGTAAAATCCTGACCGGCAGTCTTGCTGATGAGACACAGCAGTGTGTCACCGGTAGAAGCACTGGCGCAAATACGGCTGCTCAGATTGGCATCGCCGCGAATCGCTGCCGATAATGCCGTAGCACCTGTCGAAGTAAGAGTGGAAACACATACGCTATACACGCATCCGCCGCCAAAATCAAAGGTTACGGTAAGCTGAGCGCAAGCGTCGCCGCTATTGGCCACGGCATTGCCTGCGGCCATCGTGACTGCCGAGGAAGAAAACCGGCCATCGCAGTAATTTTCATTGCCGATTTTGGTTGTGTCCATACTGGCCGCATGTTTTATTTTAAAGATATCCGACTTTTGCACTTGAGCCGCTCCGCCGGTTGCCTCGATATCCAGACGATAATTGCCGCCGCCGGCCGATTTCTGGCCGAATTGGTCGAGCACCCGCAGACCGTCGCGCATGAATACTTTTGTAGTCAGTTTGTCGGTCGATACGAGCGCTGCCGTCGATCCGTCAAGCAAGTTTTTGCCGTTAAACTGGGTCGAGGAAGAAATCCGGTCGATCTCAGCTGTCAATTGGTCAATTTCCGCCTGAATGTTTTGACGGTCCTGGGATGTATAAGTATCGTTGGCAGCCTGAACCGCCAATTCACGCATACGTTGCAGGATCGAGTGGGTTTCGCTCAGGGCGCCTTCCGCCGTCTGAATGAGGGAGATGCCATCCTGGGCATTGCGCTGAGCCTGGTCCAGACCGCGGATTTGGCTGCGCATCTTCTCGGAAATGGCCAGTCCTGCTGCGTCGTCGGCGGCGCGGTTGATCCGCATGCCGGAAGATAGCTTCTCAAGAGACTTGGATACACCAGTGTTGTTTAGCATCAAACGATTATAGGTATTCAAAGCCGATATATTATGGTTGATAATCATGGCTCATATCCTCCTTGATTCTGTTTTTATTTCCCTGTCACTTTTTGTTAAAGCCGGGGATTTTTTCTCTGTTCCGCGCTTATTTGATTTTCTTCAGGCCATCCAGTTGTTTCATGTCACCGGCGATGGCTGCCGCTTTATTTTCCGCAATGATCGCTTCATAAATTTCGCCGCGATATATTTTCACTTCGCGCGGTGCGTCCACCGCGATCCGTACGCTGTCCCCCTTGACTTCGACCACAGTCAGGGAAACATTGTCACCGATGAATATTTTTTCACCTGGTTTTCTTGTCAATACCAGCATATGCTCAGCCCCCCCGCTTGGTTTCTTTGGGGGCGGGTTTCATCTTGATCCCTTCGGGAAACAAGGGTTGTTGAACCGAGTAATGTTTGTTTTCAATGATCAGCTGTGCGCCGATCCGTTTGACCCAGTTCACCACGATCGGCGCCAGCAGGTTGACTGTCATCTGTTCCAGCGTGTCCTTCAGTGTAGCCACTGTATAGACATGGGGCAGATTGTCAGCCGAAAATCCCCACTCCGCTGCCGCCTGATCATCCAGTTCAAATGCGTAGTCGTTGTAAAACCGGTAAGGGTCTGCCAACAAGAACGTCAGGTCCGGGTCGCTGATCGACTGCAGAATCGAAAACGGGCTGTCCTGTTCATAAGGAAAGAGCGCGAATTTCGTTTCACCGGGGAATCCGGGCAGCCCATCTGCAAAACAGATGATACATTCCTCCGGAACCTCAATTTCACCGAAACGTGTCGTTGCTATATTCATCCGATCGCCTCCTGCCTCAGCTCGTACGCTACGGGTTTGACATTTTGCCTTGCCCGGTTGCCGTCCCGCTTCCGGTCCAGGCTAAACCCCTCCGGGAAGAGCGGCTGACGAACCGCATACGACGAATTTTGCAGCGTCATCTGCACCGCTGTCCGATTGGACCAGTTGACCAGAACCGGTCCGAGCAGATTCACGGTTGCGTCTTCCAGTTTGTCATGCAGCGTGGTCAGCGTGTAAACGGCCGGCGGGTTCGTGGTAGAAAATCCAAGGTCTGCCGCCAGCTCATCTTCCAGTTCGAACACGTACCCGTCAAAGAAACGATAGGGGTCAACCATCAAGAATGTCAGCGCCGCGTTACTGACGGACTGCAAGAGATAGAACGGGCTATTTTCTTCGTAAGGGAACAGGGCGAAACGTTTGTGTCGGGGAAAACCGGCGAGACTGGAGACGAAGCGGATGATACACTCCGCAGGCACATTCAGTTCGCCAAACCGGGTTGTCTGAATCTTCATCGAGGGTCCCTCCTCACTTGACTGTTAAGTCAATCCTTTTAATTTCTCTGGTTTTCAGGTTTTTCATGTTCAACACGAATATGTGACAGCCGAATCTGCAAAGAATTCGCGCGGTTTCCCCTGCAGTGGCTGGAATTGCCGGAACGGTCGGGACTTGGGGCCAAGGGCGTCTGCCACCCGTCTGATAACTCCATCCCAATCGTCAGGCTGGCTTTGACGAAACAATCGCATCGTCGGATACCAGGGGCTGTCTTCCCGTCTGTGCAGCCATCGCCAGCTTGATTCAAACGGCAACAGTGTCCAGACCGGGCGGCCGATCGCGGCGGCCAGATGAGCCTGCGGCGAATCGACAGCGATGACTAAATCAAGGTTCGCGGCAAGTGCTGCGATATCAGCGTAATCACGTAGTCCGCCGGAGCAGTCTACGAGGGGAAGCGCCAGGCAAGAGGAATCTGTACTGGAAGTCCCGTCCAACTGCATGCTGTACCAGGAAATTCCCGGCAGCTTCATCAGCTGTTCTGAGCTGGAGAATGGAATCGACTGCGCGGCCGCCGACCACGCCAACCCGACGCGGAACGATTTCCATTCCAGCCGTCGGACCCAGGAGTGAGTCAGAAACGGATCGGCAAATAGATAGGGCATGTGAGCCGGGATGGACTCTAGCGAAGTATCGAACAAGAATGGCAGGCTGGCGATGGATACTTTAATGTCCGCCTTGCTGCTGGCGACTCCCCCTGGAGAGGCTTCAACGATTTCATCGACACAGTAGAGGTTGCCGAACAATTTCATCAGAGATTTGGGCAGCGCCAAAATCACCGTTCCGCCCAGCACCTTGACCTGGGGAAAATATCTGGCAAACTGAAAGATGTCTGCCAGCTCGACTTCCGGATGAATCAACAACCGGCCGGAAAATGATTTCCCATTCCATTGCGCTATGCCTGCATAAGCGGCTACAGCATCCTGATACGATTGAAAGCGGGTACGCCGTTCCGCCACTGCAAACCCTTCCGCCAGCATTCCCATTTTTAGTAGCATCTGCCAGCGTTGGTTCTGATATTTTTCATTGCCGGGATCCAGCAAAATCGCCCGTTCAATATGAATCAAGCTTTCCTGCGTCTGTCCACACAGCGCCTGCAGATAGGCAAATCGCGCATGATACAGTGCGTTGCGCGGGTCGTGCAGCAATGCCTGCTGCACTTTGTTTGCCGCCGCGTCAATCCGGCCCTGGGCCTGCAGCAGTTCGCCATAAGCGAAAAAAATGCGGGAATCATCGGGTTTATAGCGGATGGCCTGTTCGAACAAATCGCCGGCGTCTTCCATATAGCCTCGCTCTTGCTGCAACAGAGCCAGATGATAATAATTGAATCCCTCGTGGCGACGAATTTCTATCAGCCGTCGTAGTATGTTAACGGCGCCTTCGAAGTCGCCCTGGGCTTTGCGGACCTGCCAGAGCAGATCATAGGCTTCCACATATTGCGGATCTACTGCTAACGCCCGGGCCAGGAGTATGGTCGCCTGATCGAGGTTCCCCGTCTGCCAGGCAATCTCGCCCAGATGTAACAAGGAAGGAGTATGCCTGGGGCGAGCTGATAGCACCTTACCATAAAGTGTCACCGCTTCGCCGAGGTCTCCCATCTGATGATAACGCCGGGCCTGCTGGTACAGCAGACTGGAGCGTGTTTGCGGATCCTTCCGTTTTTCCATCATAATCCTCATCCTTGTTTTTGGGCGGAAAAAGGCCTTTAGTCCCTTGAATGACAAGCGAAATAATTTGGGGTATTCGCTCCATCCTTGGAACTAAAGGCCTTCCCTGTCTTGCCTTTTATATCGGAAATTGTGTCGTGAACCTTAAATGATTTTCTAATATTTCATGCGATATTTCTTATTATGTTTTAATATCGATTGAAACCTGAGCCGGTTGATAATCGCCGGGTTGCCGATTAACGTCGTAGCGGATATCCGGGCGGGCGATGCTCACCAGGTCGACGGCTGCAGGAACCGGTTCTGCGGCGGATGCCGCCAGTGCTCCCACAGTGGCCTGCATATTGGCAACAGCGTCGCCATCCGAGGCAATCCGGCCGATTGTAGCGAGGGCCGTCTGATAACCCCGCTGGGCATCGTCGCGCGTGGTGTCGGGGATGGTTTTCAAGTTGTAGGACGCCCGGCTTGGATATTGGTCAATTGCCAAATCACCCTTGAGTTTTGGCAAGTCCAGACGGGCAGGTGTACTCTGGATTTGCAGCGACGGGATTCCATTCACGTCGTCACCTCCATTATAGCTTATTACTGAGCACCCTGCTTATCGCAGAAAGTCCACCAGTGAAGTCGGCATAATCCGCGCCCCGAAAGACAAGGCTGCTTTGTAGGTGTTTTCCGCAGTTTTCAAGTCAATGATGGCTTTCGCCATATCGAGGTCTTCGTTGGTCGACAGAACCGAAGTCAGGTTGACATTGCTTGACTCCAGCATATTGCCGGTCATCTCATACATTGAAGACTTCGTTCCCACATCCACCACCGCGGTGAGAATCTGATCATGCACTGCATCCAGGTCGGCCAATCCTTTGTCCGACAGCCAGTCCAGATCAGGGCCCATGGTAGCGCTGGCTTCCGTGTGCTCGGTATCCCGGGCCATATGAAAAGTGTGAGCGTCTTTTACGGCATTATTTGCATTGGGGTCCACGCTTACCTTCAAGCCAGACGCCAGTTCAAACCGGGGCGGAATGCGGAAGGAGTAAGTCGATGTTCCCAGTACCGTCGCCGTATTTGCCGCAATATTGGCGGTCACGCCATCTGGCAGGGCAAAATCCTGCACTGTGGGATTGGCGCCCTTCATCGACCACACCGGCGGCGTCGAAGCGGCAAGCGTGCCATTCACATCCGGCGCCGGTTTAGTGGTATAACTCACCAACGCAGGGTCGCCGGCAACCATAGTCGAACCGACGGCAGTATAAGTATCATTGGCTGCATTAGCGGCATTGTCGGCAATCGTAATCGAAAAGCCAGCGTACGTCGCCGCATCCAAAGCAAAAACCGTTGGTCCTATACTGGATTGAGCCGTGGCAGACTGCCAGGTGAGTCCGCCATCGATTGAAGAACTAAGCGCCGTTACATGCCCGCTGGTATCCACCGTATCGATCCGCACATGTGGATTTACCGCCGGCATCGGCGTAACCAGCGTATCATTATAGGCTATCTTCATCGCACCGCCCGCCGTATTGGTCTGATTAATGGCAGTGGTGCTGACTTTCCATGCCTGGGCGGTGACCACGAGATCCTGAAAAGCCGGCAGACCGGTATAGTGTCCGCCCAGCGATAAAGCGCCGCTGTCCGGCGTCGATTGAGTGACCGCCGGCGCCGCAGCTTTTGTCCAGTTATTTCCCTTGTCAAGCGAATAACTGAGCGCGGCAGTCTCGGTCGCGGCATCGATTGAAAGATCGGAAAGCGTATAAATATTGGTCCCGTTATTTGTGGAGTTTTTGGCGATGTCAGCCGCAAATCCCGTATTGCCAAGCAGGAAAGCACCGTCTGGCGAGGCTGTATCTACTGTCGCTTTAGCCCAGGTCCCGCCGCCATCGGTCGAATAACTGGCCTGGGCGACAGTTCCGTCTGTCATCCGGATCGTATGCACATCACCGACCACATTGGTAGTCACAGCACCGAGCTGCGCCGTGACGCCTCCCATCAGGGTAAAATTGACCGGGTTTGCCGGCACATCAGGCGCGGCGGCAACCCATGTCGCACCTTTATCTGTCGAGTAACTGGCTGTCATCACCTGGCCGGTTCCCGCATTGATCGAGTCGACCCTAAATTGCAGTTCTGCTGCCGGAATGACCGTGTCAGCGGCAGCCGCGATGGAAAAGGCGCCCGTAATGTGCCCTGTCGGCGCCGTTACAACCGGAGTGATCGTGTGTACATCACCGACCGTATTCGTGCTGACCGTACCCAGTTGCGCCGAAACACCGGCAAAAGAACCGCCCAGGCTAAACCGAAAAGGATTAGCCGAGTTATCCGCCGTCGCGGCAGTCCAGGTTCCGCCGCCATCGGTTGAATAACTTGCCTGCATCACTTTACCAGTACTCGTCAGCGGAATCGTATAAACATTAGCAGCGCCCGAACCATTTTCGGTCGAGTCAGCAATCGATATTTGCATGCCAGTGCCGGTAAGGGTAAAGCTGGGCGGCACTTTAGACTCATAGGTATCATTGACCAGGGTCCCTGCGCTGTCAGTAATCGTCATCCCGGCGCCATTGGCCAGCGTTACGGTAGCGTTACCGGCGCCTGCTGTCACCGTAGCAGCGCTCCAGGTCAAACCGCCATCGGTCGAAATATTGGCGCCAGTGACTTTATTGGCAACAACACCGGTCACTTTCACCATATAGGGAATCGCCTGGTTCGGCGCTACCGTAGCTGCGCCGCCTGTCGCATTACTCTGCGTAACAAAAGTTCCGGCAGCGGCAATGCCCGGCCAGGTTCCTGTCAGGGAATACTCCACGCCGGTAACGCGTTTGGTTGCATTCAGGGTATACTCATCACCGGCGGCGTTGCCGGCAACTGAGGCAATTGAAGCAGTCATCCCTGTCGTACCCAGTGTCAGGGTCGACGGGGCGCCTGCCACCACAGTGGCCGACTGCCAGCTGTTGGAAACCGTATCAAAGTAGCTGGCTCCGGTAACAGAACCGGCTGCGACCGAATCAATCCTGACTTTGGTTGCCGCCTCGGCCGAACCGCTGATCCCGGTCACGGTCAACGCACCACCGGCGGCATTCGTTTGCACCACGTTGGCTGCCGGCGTAGACACAGCTTTCACCAGCAAATTGGCCGGCGGCGTGCCTGTAAATCCATTATATAAAACTTGCAGATTGCCGGCCAGCGGATTGCTTTGCCTTACATTGCCTGTTTCCACCTGCACGGCATCCACCCGAAACTGCAGCGCACCGGAGGCCGCCACGGGAATCGTGTTCGAAGTCGACTCCAGCGTCAAAGCACCGGTAGTATGTCCCACTGGCGCCGCAACATTGGCGGACACTTTCAGCGCGTCAATCCGCATTCGCAGCGAATTGGGCGAAGCATAGGCCGGCATGGCGGTCTTCTTCCCTGTCCAGGACAATGCCAGCGACCCGCCGGTGGTGTTGGTCTGGGCATAACTATTCAGCCGCACTTTCAGTGCGTCAATTTTTACAGCAAAATCCTGATAAGCAGCTGGCCCGGTATAGCCGCCATCCACGTCGAGCGTACCGCCAAGCGAGTTCGTCTTGGTGACTGCCGCCGTTTTTTCCAGCTCTTCCTTGATCCGGATCAGCGCATTAAATACATCCGTGGTCGCCTGCCCATACTGGGTTCCGGTAGAAGCAGTCCTGCCAAAAACATCAATCCCGGTCAGATTGACCCCGTCCCGGGCTTCATTGGCAATACCGGACTGGGTAACCATCGAGATTTTCTTGTCATCGCCATAGTAAACCACGGTATCCGCTTGCAGGTTGCTCTGCCCGGTAGGATCTGACAGCATCACCCGCTCGAACGGCTGGGTTTTGTCCATATTGCCGGCAAAAATATAGCGGTCGCCGATTTTGGTGTTGGCAACCTGTACACACTGATTGATCAGGCCGTCCAGTTGTTTGGCAGCCGCAGCATAACCGATTTCACTGTTGGGTGCGATTGCCCGCACAACCAGCGATTTGGCCTGACTGACCAGGTCACTGAGATCGCCTGTCGCCTTATCGGTCATTTCCATCCATGACTGGGCGTCTTTGACATTGGAAACAAACTGTTCGTTTTGCATAATCGCACTGCGATACTGCAGGCTGCGAATGACACTGACCGGATCGTCCGAGGGGCGGTGAATCCGCTTACCGTCGGACATCTGTTCCATGAGGCTGTATTGTGCATTCAGCGATTTATTCATCCCTGACAAAAAACCATAGTTCATCATGCTGTCAGTAATGCGGCTAATCCCCATGTTCAGATCCTCCTATCGGCTTATCGGCCCACCAGACCGGTTCCATTGATCAGCTTGTCCAAAATCTCATCCATTGCGGTCAGCATCCGGGCGCAGCCGTTGTACCCCTTCTGGTATTTAATCATAGCCGTCAGCTCTTCATCCAGGTTGACACCGGAAACGGCATCCTGCATTTTTTTGGTCTGGTCGACCAACGACTTCTGATTAATCGACTGGTTCTGGGCATTTTGACTCTGGGTTCCCAGTGTGCCGATCAGGTTGTTATAATATCCATCCAGTGAAACATTGCCCAAACTTTCGCTTTTGGTGACTTTGAGCAAGTTTGCCATCTCAATGGCAAGATCGCCGCCGGCCACCCCTTGACTGCCATAGGGCAGCGTCACCACATAGATGTCATTCTGCGCATTGTTGGCATTGGCGGCAATACTCATTTTGACGGTTGCGCCCTGTACTGTAAAGGTAAACTTATTGGCTTCGCTTGTCGCTCCGGCTGCAGTCCAGGTTTGTCCGTCGGTTGAATATTCGAGGCTGGAGGGAACCTTGGTCCCGTCCGGATTCGTTGTCAGTCCGGCAATCCGTACCCGGATTGGCATGGAAGCAGGATCAAACGTATAATCGCCGACCACGGTCGCGGTCATGGCGCCGCCTTTGGCATTGCCGCGCCAAATGTTGCTGGACTTCACTTCCTGCGGCGTCACACCAATTTTTCCGGACGAACTTCTCGCTGCAATTTTGGACAGTCCCGCTGTCCCCGTCAGCTCGGGATTGAGTTGCAGTTGGCTCAGCCAGTAGTCGGCTGTCGGCTTCTCCAATTTCAAAACATTGCTGAGAAAGCTGCTGCCGGTTGATTCGCTGGCAGTCAACTTTTTGCTGTCGCCGGTGGAATAGATCTGAAATTGCTGGTTATCCGCAGTATACTCCGCCCTGACATTGACTTTGTCAAACTTCGCCTGCACGTTGATCGCGTCGGCGACCTGAGCCATCGTCCATCCCGCGACCAGGTTGACGCTCATCGTCGAAGTCCCGTCGCCCAAGGTCAGCGTCATATTGGCCGGAACTGTTGTCGAGTCGGGGACAGTCGCCGTAGAGGTCAATTGCAGCGTCGTCCCAATGGCGTCAGCGCCTGTGCCGTACTCGGTATCGCCAAAAAAATTAACGTTGGTATAGTTGTCCTGACCATAGCCGCTGCGATGCAAAGCATTGAAATCGTTCAATAAAAACTGGCTCATTGTGCCAAGTTGCTCTAAATAAGCCGGCGCGCCCCATACCATGGAGTCGCGCGAATCAATCAGGGCCTGTAGTTCGCCGCCTCGACTGCCCAGTTTCACTTCCAAGTCGGAGCCAGCCATTTTCAGATTACCCGTCTCGCCGACAGCCGGGTCCAACAAGTTGGCCCGATCCTGATTAACGACGGTTATGCCGGAAATCGTTACGGTAACACTACCGCTCGATTCTTTGGTCACATTGACCGGCGCCAGCAGCGATATTTTTTCCAGCAACAGATCTTGCCGGTCTTTCAACGAATTCACCTGATCCGTCGGGCTGGCGATAATCTGTTTGTTCACAGCAGCCAGTTCAGTCAGGTGCTGGTTCAGATTCTTCACTTTGGTCCCGAGCGCGATAGTAGAATCGGTCTGAATATTCTCCAGTAAACCAGCTGCCCGCTGTATCGCATCGACCAGCTCGAGCCCCCGTTGACGTACGACCGAGCGCGACCCGGTGTCTGCCGCATTGACGCCCAATTTCTGCCATGCTGTATAGAAATTATCCAGCGCCGATTGCAGTCCGGTATCGGAGGGTTCCTGAAAAATATCCTCAATCCGGCCCAGCGTATCCTCCATGGTATCGGCGTAGCCGAGCGGAGTTGACCCTTTGCGGACTTGGGAGTCAATCAGTTCATCGCGCAAACGAACAATGGACTCGGTAACGCAACCGGTGCCGATTGCGACAGAGCCCTGGCTACCAAGCGTAAATTCCGGCGGCGTTGATACGATATTGGTTCGTTGCCGGGAATAACCATCGGTATTAATATTGGTAATATTGTTCCCGACTGTATCGAGCGCGATTTGGTGGGTATAAATCCCCCGCACCATCGTATTCAGTCCGGCAAATGTTGAACGCATGGCTCAAACCTCCGCTATTCAAGAGTTTGCCGCCATCCTTGGCTATTTCGCATCGCGCTCTGTCAGACCTTGCGGTCAAGAATCATTGCCGCGGATCCACCGGAATTCTTGCGATTACCGGTCGGTACATAGGTGGTTTCAGCCTGACTACGGGTCAGCAGGTTCAGGTTGTACTGGACAAAATGCAACGCCTGATGAATCAATGCTGCGTTGGTATCGTTAAGACGTACCAAGCGTTTAACCACGATGTCCAATTCGGCGCCCAGCGTGCGAATCCGTTCTGCCGTATCAGGATCGGCAGCATCGGCCAACATCAAAAGCGTCGGTTTTTTGTCTGCCATATGGTAACGGGTAGCAAGCGCGGCGGTCGCTTTCGCCCGCCGCTCTTCCAATCTCGTTCCATCGAGAATTCTCAATTCTTCCCGCCGGGTTATCGCGTCCAGCTCGGCGGTGTCTGCTCCCACCAATGCCTGGCGTTTTTCCTCGCCAAGCAAGAGGAGGTCTTGGTAAAGCGTCACAGACTCTGCGAGTACTGTGAGCAATTCTCCCCAATGCGTATTCATATGCTCCGCCTCCTACTTCAGTCGGTCAGCCAGTATTCTGCCGACCATCTGTTCGGCGATTTTAGCGGCCTCAACCTTGTACTGGCCAGATTCCACCAGCGGGGTCAATTCCTGCACGCGATCCTCGCGAACGCCCGGCAAAGCTTTAATCGCGCTCACGGCCTGCTGCAGTTCCTGCGCTTCCGAAGAGAGCGTCACGGCATCGCTGCGCCCGGACCCAGCCTTGCCTGCTTCACGCGGGCCTTTGCCGGTGCGGACCTGATCCACGCCGTAAACTTTGTTCGTTTTATTGATCCCATTGTTGCCTGAAATAATCATTCTTCACACCTCATTGCGATGCCACGATCCATTCCTCGATCTGTGACATTCCGTTCATTGTATATATCGCAAAAAAGGAGCCGGACATTAACCGACTCCACCCCATTTTTGAAAATTATTTTTCTAGCGCTTGCCGAAAGTCGTGTGCAAGCCTTCGCCGGTTTTGCGGGGAGCAGGCGGTTCTGGCGGCTTGGGGGCTGATCGGGGATCCGCTTTAATCTGATTCAGGACCCGGCGACCGCATTCGGCGCAGACCCTACCTTCGGTAATCGGTTTGCTGCAGCTTTCACAAGGATATTCCAACGTAACATCGCCGACGATGCGTCCCTTCTTAATCATCGTTAATATTACTTTTTCCGGCACACCAGTCGCCTCATGCACCTCTTTGATTGAAGCACGCTGGTTGTCCCGTAGATAAGCGGCCACTTTTCCTTCCTGCTCTTCGACGATTCGATAACAGTCCGTACAGATTCCTGCCGGATTTTGCATGAACAGTTTACCGCATTCCTTACAATTAGCCAGTCCCATGCTGCCTCATCCTTTCTGTTGTCAATAACTTGAGAAAATGTCACCGGTAAAACAGGTTAATTATCGCGTGAAA
>CAZFSM010000013.1:0-106378 GCA_964521625.1 uncultured Veillonellaceae bacterium
ATTGCGGTGACGGTGATCATCTGGTATGGCGGCCGCGAAGTCATCAGCGGCAACTTGACGTCGGGTTCGCTGATCGCCTTTCTCGTGTATGCGGTCAATATTTCCAACCCGGTAAAACGGCTGGGCAATGTATATGGCAATATTCAACGCGCTGTGGCGGCAGCCGAGCGTGTATTTGAGGTTCTGGATACACTGCCGGAGATCGCGGATGCGCCGGATGCGATTGATTTACCGCCAGTAACAGGCAATGTCAGTTTTGAAAATGTCACCTTTGAGTATCGTGACGGAGAACCGGCGCTGAAGCAATTGTCGATTGAAATCCCCTCGGGGCAAATTCTGGCGATCGTCGGGCCAAGCGGCGCCGGAAAGTCGACGATAGCAAATCTGTTGCCCCGGTTTTACGATCCTCAGGCAGGGATCATCCGAATTGACGGCGTCGATATCCGAAACGTTACCGTGCGCTCGTTGCGGGAACAGATTGCCATGGTGCCGCAGGAAACCATCCTGTTTAACGCCTCTATTTATGAAAATATCCTGTACGGACGACTGGATGCGGACCGGGACGCTGTGATTGCAGCCGCACAGGCCGCCAATGCGCACGATTTTATCCTGCAACTGCCTGACGGCTATGAAACCCAGATTGGTGAACGTGGCTGCCAACTGTCCGGCGGACAACGCCAACGCATTGCTATTGCCCGTGCTATTCTGAAAGATCCGCGCATCCTGATTCTGGATGAGGCGACATCTGCTCTGGATGCAGAAAGCGAACGCGTGGTCCAGGATGCTCTCGATAAACTGATGATTGGCCGTACTACTTTTGTGATCGCGCATAGATTGTCGACGATTCAACGCGCCGACAAGATCCTGGTGATGGAAAAAGGCCGGATGATCGAGTGTGGAGGCCATGCGGACCTGCTTGACGCCGGGGGGCTTTATTGCAAGCTTTACAGCCTGCAGACCGAAGAGAGCACATAAAAGGAGATTGCCCTTGGATTTGCTGTACAATATCCTGATGGTTATGGTGGCGGTAATCGGACTGCCGTTTTTTGCTTTCCGCTTTATCAGGGAGCGGCGTTTTCGTGAGCGCCTGCGGCACAATCTGGGGTTTTTCCCGCCGGAAACGTTGGCAAAAGTGGCCGGACGTTCACCGGTCTGGTTTCAGGCGGCTTCAGTCGGCGAAGTGGTCGCAGCCAGTTCGATCATCAGGGAATTCAAACGGCAGGTTCCGGAAGTCCCTGTGTTGATTTCCTCCGGTACGATCAGCGGCTATGATATGGCGTACCGGATCATTCCGGAAGCCGACGCGATCATCTTTTATCCACCGGATCTGTTGTGGCTGCCTGACCGCATCGTCGGCAAGGTCCAGCCCCGTGCTTACGTGCCGGTGGAAACCGAACTATGGCCCAACTTCATCCGGGCGGCCCGCAAACGCGGCATTCCGGTCGTAATGGTAAACGGGCGGATCGGCGAACGCAGCGTGGAGCATTATCGTCAGTTGCGCCGGATGTTCACCAAGATGCTGGATACCGTCGTGCGGTTCTGTATGCAATCGACCATCGATGCCCAGTACGTAATCCAGCTGGGCGCTGACCCGCACAAAGTCATTGTGACCGGCAATACAAAATATGATCAGAATTATAGCCAGGTAACAGAAACTGAAAAAATGGTTTTCATGAAAGAATTGGGGTTTACCGGTTCGGCGCCGGTCATCATCGCCGGCAGCACGCACCGCGGCGAAGAAGAAATTCTGCTGGAAGTATTGCGGGCAGTTCGCAATAAATTCCCCACCGTGAAAATGTTATTGGCGCCGCGGGATATCCCGCGCAGTGAGAGTATTGCCGAGATGATTCGCCGTCAGGGCTTTTCCGCTGAACTGCGCAGCCGGATGGTGGCTTCGTCGGAAACACAACCTGATATCGACGTGGTGGTGCTCGATACCATCGGCGAGCTGGGCCGATTCTACAGCCTAGCCGATTTGGTCTTTATCGGCGGCAGTCTTGTCTCGCATGGCGGACACAACATTTTGGAGCCGGCTGCGCAAGGAAAGCCGATTATTGTGGGACCGCACATGTTTAACTTCAAATCCACCTACGCCTTGTTTTCGGCGCGTGGCGCCTGCGCCACCGTATTGGACGGCCAGGAGTTGGCAATTAAAATGATTGAGTTGCTGACCGACCAGGCCGGTGCTGAAAAAATGGGACGGGAAGCGGCAACGATTGTCGCCGAAAACCAGGGTGCGGCGATCAGAACAGTGGAGCATCTGAAACAGATTTTAACGAACCCGGGGGCAACGACATGAATGTGGTTTGTATTATTCCCGCCCGCTATGCATCGACCCGGTTGCCGGGAAAACCGCTACTGGATATCGCCGGCAAACCGATGATCCGGCATGTGGTGGAACAAGTTCGTAAAGCGCACTGTCCGAGCCGGATTATTGTCGCTACCGATGATGAACGGATTGTCGAGGCGGTGCAGGCTTTCGGCGGCGAAGTTCGACTGACGGCTGCCGATCACCCGACCGGCACCGATCGATTGGCGGAGGTGGCGGCGACGTTACTGGAAGCAGAGCTGATCATCAATGTACAAGGCGATGAACCGCTGATTCCGCCGCAGGCGATCGATGCCCTGGCCGATGCATTTTCCGGCCGACCGGACTTGCAGATGGCCACCCTGATGACCGCTTTGACAGAAGAAGAATTTGACAATCCGGCAGCCGTAAAAGTCGTACCCTCTCTGGATGGTCACGCACTATACTTTTCCCGCTCGCTGATTCCTTACCGGCGCAATCCCGGTCCGCATTGCCGCTATTTCAAACATATTGGCGTATATGCGTACCGGCGGGATTTTCTGCTTCAGTTTGCCAGGATCGCTCCGACGCCGCTGGAACTGACCGAATCGCTCGAACAATTGCGGGCTTTGGAATACGGCTTCCGAATTCGGCTGATTGAAACCGCTTTTCGCTCGATTGGCGTAGACACGCCGGAAGACCTGGCGCGGGTACGGCAATTATTTTTTGCACAGCAGGAGGCAACCCGATGACAAGCAAAGTGAAAATCGGTAATGTGACAGTAGGCGGTGGTGAGCCGCTGGTGTTGATTGCCGGGCCCTGCGTTATTGAAGGGGCAGACCGGACGTTAAAGATTGGACGGGCAATCCGCGATATTGCAGTCCGTTTGGGCATCCCTTATATTTTTAAAGCCTCGTTTGACAAAGCAAATCGCTCTTCGTTCAGTGCTTTTCGTGGCCCCGGCCTGATTGACGGACTGAAGATATTAGCCGACATAAAACGGGAATTGGCTGTGCCGGTACTCAGCGATATCCATGAAACAGCGCAGGTCGCGCCGGCTACTGCAATACTGGATGTATTGCAGATCCCGGCCTTTCTCTGCCGCCAGACGGATTTGTTGCATGCTGCCGCGGTTAGCGGGTTACCGGTCAATGTGAAGAAGGGACAGTTTTTATCGCCGGCTGAAATGAAAAATGTTGTCAGCAAGCTGGAAGAATCGGGCTGCCACTCTATTTTGCTGACCGAACGCGGTTCCAGTTTCGGCTACAACAACTTGGTCGTTGATATGCGTTCGTTGGCAATTATGCGCTCGCTGGGCTATCCGGTGGTATTTGATGCGACCCACAGCGTGCAGCTGCCAGGCGGCGGCGGCGACCGTTCCGCCGGTCAGCGCGAGTTTGTTCCTGTATTGGCGCGGGCAGCAACTGCCGTTGGGATTGACGCCTTGTTTCTGGAAGTCCACGACCAACCCGCAGAAGCGTTGTCGGACGGACCCAATATGGTACCGCTGTCTGAACTTGAAGCGCTGTTGACCCAGGTTTTGGCAGTGGACCGGAGTGTGCGGGGGTGTTGTCATGCACAGTGATCAAGCCCGTCGGTGCCTATTACTGGAAGCCAAAGCGATCGAGTCGTTGGTTGGTAGACTGAACGGCGATTTTGACAAAGCGATTGAAATGATTCTGGCCTGCAAGGGACGGGTAGTTGTTACCGGTATCGGTAAATCCGGACTGATTGGCCGCAAAGTGTCGGCGACGCTTGCCAGCACAGGAACACCGTCTTTTTTTCTGCATCCTTCGGAAGGATTGCATGGCGATGTCGGGATGGTCACTGGCGAAGATATCGTGCTGGCCTTGTCCAATAGCGGTGAAACCGCTGAACTATTGGGCCTGTTGCCGGCGCTTAAACGGATTGGCGCCCGGATTATCGCTATGTGCGGGCGAAATGACGGAACGCTGGTTCGCAATGCAGACTTGTTTTTGGATGTGGGCGTAGAACGGGAAGCCTGCCCGCTGGGATTAACGCCGACCGCCAGTACTACCGCGGCGTTGGCGATGGGCGATGCAATGGCGATGGCACTGCTGTCAGCCCGTAAATTCAGCGCCGAAGATTTCGCTGTATTTCACCCAGGCGGCGCTCTGGGACAAAAATTATTGACTGTCGCCGACTACATGCATAAAGACGACGATAACCCAGCCATTATTGTCGGCAAAACTGTCAGAGATGCCTTATTTGTCATTACCGCCAAAGGGTTCGGCGCGACGGCGGTCGTGTCAGCTGACGGGACCCTGTTGGGTCTGATTACCGATGGCGATATCCGGCGCGGCTTTGGTAAAGGCAATGAATTTCTCGACCTGAAAGTGGAAGAATTTATGACTCGGACGCCGAAAACGATCAGCCCCACGGAACTTGCCGCAACGGCGCTGCATCTTATGGAAACAAACCAACCGCGCCCGATCACCGTATTGCCGGTAGTTGATTCCCAGAGGCGGTCAATCGGGATGTTGCATCTTACTGACCTACTACGGCGTGGTATGGTATAATATGCACTGGCAGTATTATTGCTTAAAATTTTTCAGCAGCCTGTTGTGCCGTTTACCATATCCAATCGTGCTTTGGCTGGGGTCGGGAATCGGTTTTTTGCACTGGTCGCTGGGGCGCAGTCAGCGCCGCCGGGCCATCGCGCAATTACAGGAAAGATTGGGTGTATCGCCCAAAGAAGCGGCGGCGATTGCCAGACGCATGTTTGGCAATATCGGCAGAACGTTACTGGAAGTCCTGTATATTCCTGCACTGACGCCAGAAAAGTTGCAACGCTGGGTAACGATTGAAAATCTTCACTACATGACCGAGGCGCTGTCGCATGGACGCGGGGTAGTGATTCTGACCGCACATTTTGGCAACTGGGAATGGATGGCGGCCCGCCTGGTTCAGGCGCAGCTGCCAATGGCCGCGATTGCCGAAACCCAACCGGGTCCAGGCGTGGACCGGTTGTTGAATGAGTATCGTGAAATGGTAGGATTAGCGCCTTATGCCCGGGGCAATGCCCTGGTGGCCGCGATGAAAGCCTTGAAAAAAGGCAATGTGCTGGGATTTTTAGCGGATCAGGATGCCAAAGCAAACGGCGTCTTTGTTGATTTCTTCGGACGTCCGGCATCTACGCCCCAAGGGCCGGCAGTCTTTTCCCTACGATGCGGCGCGCCGGTGATTCCCGCCTTTATTGTGCGACAACCGAAAAAAGGCCATCGCATTTTATTGTCCCCGCCGATCTATGGCGATAATGATGGTGACCCAGCCGCTGCAATCAGCCGGCTCACCGAGCAGATGACCCGAGTGATGGAGGATCGGATCCGGCGTCACCCCGACCACTGGTGGTGGTTTCAGCGACGTTGGATAACGAACCCGAAGACAGGTGAAACAGTTGAAAATTAATTCTAAGACCTGGTTCTACGGACTGCTTATTGCCGCGATTATCGCCGGCGGTCTCTATTATTTCCTGCGCGAGGAATCGTTGGAAGATACCCGGCAGGAAAACGTAGTCACCCGAATGGCATTCTCGGGATCGCAACTGACCGAGGATCAGGATGGAAAACGAATATGGGAACTGACCGCCCGGGTGATGGAAGTCGATCCCAAAACCCGCTGGGTTTATATGACCGACCTATCCGGCGTTGTTTTCCGTACGGACGGCAGCCGGATCGACATTACAGCGAAAAATGCCGTGGTTGATCCACAGACGCGTAACCTTGAACTGTCTGGCTCGATCAACATGAAAGCCAGCGATGGCCCGACGTTTACAGCGGACAAAGGGCGCTACGTGGCCAAAGACCGCAAAATTTTCGCTTCCGGTTCGATACGGGCGACCAAGGATGATTATGTCCTGACTGCCAACGAACTGGAGACCGATGACAAGTTTGAAACGATTGTGGTCAAAGGCAATGCCCGCATCGTCAAAGGAGGTCCGCCGCAATGAAACAAAACGGGAAATCCAATACGCTCTGGCACAAAGTTGTCGCGATAACCGGTTGTGTCATGTTACTGGCAACCGGATTGCAGGCAGCGCCGGAAAAAGAATCCGTGCCCACCCAACTTGATGGCGATGTGATCACTTACGTTTCCAAAACTGGCGTGATGACGGCGCAAGGCGGCGTGCGGATGACGCAGGGCGCTGCTGTTCTTACCGGCGATGTCGGCGAATACAATACGAAAACCAAAGAAGCCGTGGTCACTGGCAACGTCAAAGTCGTCAAAGATGGCAGCACCCTTACCGCGGCGGAAGTACGCTCCTATGACGAGATGAAGCGACTGATCGCATCGGGGAATGCGCTGTTGGTTCATAAAGATGGAACAGCGGCCGGCCCTCGCATGGAATATCTGCCTGATAAACAATATGCCAAAATCACCGGCGGATCGCGCCTGACCAATAAGGATGCCGTTGTGACTTCCACGGTGGCGGAAGCCTTCTTTCAGGAAGACCGGGCGACGGCCGACGGCAATGTGCATATCGTCAGTTCGGCGCGCAAACTGGATGCCGTATCGGATCATGCCATTTATTACGGTATCAACGGCAAGAACGGCAAAGCCGACTTGATCGGCAATGTGCGGGCAGTGCAGGATGGCAATGTGCTGACCGGAAATCATGTGGTCCTGTATCTGGATGATAGCGCTGCCGACGCGGATGGTCTGTCAAAATTGATCATTCAACCGAAGCAAACTGCGCCTGTGACGAAGGATAAGCGTTGATGTATATTGAAACCAATCAGCTGAAGAAAGCCTACAAAGGGCGCGAGGTCGTCAAAGGGATCAGTGTGCGCGTCGACCGGGGATCAGTGGTCGGCTTGCTCGGCCCCAATGGCGCCGGCAAGACAACCACTTTCTACATGATCGTGGGTTTGGTAAGTCCAGATAGCGGCGACGTGAAAATTGACGGCATGGACGTGACGCATATGCCGATGTATCGCCGTTCCGGCTTTGGCATCGGGTATCTGCCCCAGGAACCATCCGTATTTCGCAAACTGACGGTCGAAGATAATCTGTTGGCGATGCTGGAGACAACTGAACTGACCCGGACCGAGCGGCGAGAAAAAACGGAGAGTCTGCTGGAAGAATTTCGCATCACTCACGTGCGGAAACGCAAAGGAATTGAACTTTCCGGCGGCGAGCGCAGGCGGGTGGAAATCGCCCGTGCCCTAGTCACGGATCCTAATTTTTTACTACTGGATGAGCCATTTACCGGGATCGACCCAATATCTTTGGGGGAACTGCAGGAAATGATCGGCTACCTCAAGCACCGTGGAATTGGGGTTCTGATAACCGACCATAATGTGCGGGAGACGTTGGCCATCGTGGATCACGCCTATATTGTCAATGAAGGCGAAGTGTTGATCGCGGGTGACAGCCAAACGATCATCGATAGCGAAATCGCCCGGAAATTCTACCTCGGCGATAAATTTTACCTGTAACTACGGAGCGAGGAGTAATCGATGCGCATTCTTGACCGTTATATTCTGAAAGAACTATTGGGACCATTTTTCTTTGGTATCTGTGTGTTTGCCAGCATTTTGGTCGGCACCGGCCCACTGTTCCGCATTGCCCAGTACATCAGTCAATATGGCGCATCCTTGTGGACTTGCGTCAAACTGTTGACCTTCAGCCTGCCGGGGATTATTGCATTGACATTTCCCATGGCGATGCTGCTGGCATCGCTGATGTCGTTCGGGCGGTTGTCCAGTTCCAGTGAAATCGTGGCAATGAAATGCGGCGGCCTCAGCTTTTACCGCCTAGCTACGCCGGTTTTTCTGGTTGCATTCGGCGTCAGTGTGTTTTCGATGGCCTTCAATGAAGTGTTGGTGCCGCGGGCTAATGCCGCTTATTCCTATATTGTGCACTATGAGATCATGAAGAATACCCGGCCCAAATCGCAGGAACACATCGTAATCAAGGATATCGCTTCCGGTAAGTTGGAACGGTTGACCTATGCTCGTCGTTTCGACGAGGACCTGAGTATGATGATGGGTGTCACCGTTCAGGAGTATGAAAAAGACAAACTGGTCCGGATTGAAAATGCTGAAAAAGCGCTTTGGAAAGACGGCGGCTGGACGATGGTCAACGGGATCATCTACGATATGACCGAAGACGGCAAAGTGGAACGCACCATGCGGTTTGTCGAACAGGCGATGCCGGTGGAAAAAGCTCCGGCGACCATTGCCAGGGATCAGAAACGGCCGGAAGAAATGACAATCCGGGAACTGAAGCAACATATCTCGATCCTGAAACGCGAACAGGTGCGCACCGGGTTTTTTGAAGTGGAGCTGCACCAGCGGGTGGCAGTGCCGTTTGCCTGTTTTATCTTTTCGCTCATCGGCGTGCCGCTGGGCATCCAGCGCCAGCGCTCCAGTTCATCGATCGGGCTGGGAATCAGCGTGATCGTCATTTTTGCTTATTATGCCATCATGAGTATGACCATGGCGCTCGGGCAGGGCGGAACCCTGCCGGCGCTGGTGGCAGTCTGGATTCCCAATCTACTGGGTCTTGCCGCCGGAATTTATCTGGTTCACCGAGCCTCTAAGTAGATAATTTGCACTATATGCATTAATTAAAGGAGCGGCGCATGTTCGGCTTCAGTTTGATTTTCGTCATTGTTATTACAGGCGGAATTATCGCGTTTTTCGGCGATCGCATCGGCACCCGGGTCGGCAAACGTCGGATGAGTCTGTGGGGTCTGCGGCCACGCTACACTTCGATCATCATCACCATTCTGACCGGGATCCTGATTGCCGGCGCCACAATGGGCGTGTTGACCGTTATCTCGTATGACGTGCGGACCGCCCTGTTTGGCATGGAAGCGCTTAAAACTCAGACCAATCAGCTTTCGGTGGCAGTTGAACAAAAAAATCGTGAACTGGTGAAGGCACGGGCAGAGATCGATAAACAAAATCAGGAATTTGTCGCCACCAATGCCAGAATTACTGCGATCGCACGCGAATTGCAGTCACTGCAGGTAAATAAACAGGCTCTTGAGCAAAGGCTGACCGAACTGAATTTAACCAAAGCAGAGCTGCAGAAAGATATTGACCGGTTAACAGAATTGACGGCCAATCTGCGCAAAGGCATTGTTACCGTGCGGGAAGGCACGATCGTGCTGCGGGCGGGCGAAGTGATTGCGGTCAACGTGATTCAGGGCGGCGGCAGCCGGGCCGATGTCGAACATCGACTGACTGACTATATGCAGACTGCCAACGCCAGGCTACGGGAGCGGTTCCAGATCCAGGATCCTCAGCTCGATCTGATTTTTATTCCCCGGGCTCATGCCGAAGAGGTGATCGGTTTTTTGGCTGCCCGTCCGGAGGCCATCGTGCTCCGTCTGCAGTCGGCTGGCAATGTGGTGGTTGGCGAAGCGGTCGTCGGCCAGTTTGAGGTGTTCCCCAATCGCCAGGTGTTTGCCCAGGGCGCCGTGGTGCTTAGTGATAAAGTGGACTACAGCGGCGAAGCCAAGGATGCTGAACAACTCATGACCATTTTTCTGCGGCGGGTGAATGAAAGCGCCGTGCAGCAGGGTATAATCCCCGATCCCCTCCAGGGGACCGTCGGTGTAGTTTCAATGGAGCAGTACTTTGAGGCGATCAATCAGCTCAGGCGCTACAAAGGCGCTGTCGAAATTTCGGCCATCACGACCGAAGCCGTCTTTTCGGCTGGTCCATTGCGGATTACGATCCAGGTTCGCCCGGCTGCTTCTTCGCTGACCAACTCGCTATGAAGACGGATCGGGTGTTGGCAGTCGATCCCGGGCGGGAAAAGTGCGGCGTTGCGGTAGTAGACCGGCAACGCGGTGTGCTGAGGCAAGCGGTGGTCGAGAGTACTAGACTGCTACTGTTTGCTGAAACGGTTATTCGGGAGTTTGAGTGCAGGACTATTGTTCTGGGCGACGGGACTGCCACAGCCGAAACAAAAAAAGAAGTGTCGCTGCTGTTGACAGAAAATATTGTCGATCAGATCGTGGTCGTTGACGAACGAAACTCCACGCAAGAAGCCCGCATGCGCTATTGGCTGGCTCATCCGCCCAGCGGTTGGCGAAAATTTATTCCCGTCGGATTGCTTACCCCCCCTTGCGCTATCGATGACTTTGCGGCTATAATACTGGGGGAGCGATATTTTTCCAAGAATCTGTAAATATTTTTAAATTATTTTTAAAATCTTGCAGGAATACCAAAACTTGCATAGAATACATATAAAAGTGAAATGCGTTTGGGCATTTTCAGTGGTCTGACCACCGAAGGGCATTGTCGGGGAAGAAAGGAGGTGTACTCATAGGTCCCGCATCGATGTCTGAAGTAGGTGTGAAGATATGGGCTCTTTGACAGGAGAATAAGGAAGAGGAAACATGGACACTCATCTGATATTCTACCTGCCTGTAGGGACCATAAATAAAAAAATAAAACCTATGGGAGGAAACAGAATGAAAAAGAATCTTATCGTTGCTCTCGCGTTGGTATTCGTGCTCGGAATCGCCGGTACCGCCTTCGCAGCCGCCAATCCTTTCGTTGATGTTCCCGCGAAACACTGGGCATATGATGCAGTAAGCAAATTGGCCAAAGCTGGTATCCTTGATGGTTACGGCGACGGCACCTATCGTGGCGAGCGTCTTGCCAGCCGTTATGAAATGGCTCAAGCTACCGCCAAAGCCATGGCTCGCGCTGACAAAGCCGATGCCCAAATGAAAGCCCTCATCGACAAACTTGCTGTTGAATTCGCAGCTGAACTGAACAACCTCGGCGTTCGCGTAGCGAAACTCGAGAAAAACGCCTCCACGATTAAGTTCTGGGGCGACAGCCGTCTGCGCTTCCAACAAAACACCGCTTCTACCGTTGACGCTGGCGGCGCTGTTGCAGCTTCCCGCTGGGACCAACGTCTCCGCGTTTACGCACAAGCTGATGTAAACGACAAAGCAATGTTCGCTGGTCGCATCATGGCCAACTGGACAGACAACACCGCTTATGGAACCAGCCAAGAATCCGCTCTGTTCTGGGATTATGGCTACTTCCAATGGACCTTCAACCCGAGCTTCAAACTGGCTGTTGGCCGTCAACAGATCACTGCTGCTCAAGACCTGTTCTGGACCAACGGCGGATATGATTCCGTTCAAGCTATGTTTGGCGCTCCTAGCGACAAATTCAAAGCTAAAATCGGTTACGGCGACGTAGGCACCTACTCTGCCGGCGGAACCCCTCTCACGACCTATACCACCAAACCGGTTCTGCTTGTTGACCTGAACTATGCTGTCAACAAAGACTGGAGCGTCAATGGCGCCATGTACTGGTCCACCAACGCTGACAAAACAACTGCTCTTGATTCTGCTGCTGTAACGACAGCTGCTGGTACTTACACCAATGGCTATCCGTTCCAAGTGTACAACCTCGGTTTCCGTGGACAACTGAATCAAGACTTCAACCTCCGCGCCAACTACTTCTGGAACGCTGCCAAAGTTGTTGCTGACATGGACGGCGCCAACGACCACAACGGCTGGATGGCTGAACTCTGGTTCAAAGGTGCTGACAGAGCTAAAGTCGGTTCTTGGGGCCTCGCAGTCAACTACCGCGATATCAAACCTTGGGCCATCGACAACGGCAACACCTCCGGTCTGCTGGGCAACAGCGCTGGCGCTGCTGTTTCCAACTCGTTCGGTACCAAAGGCTGGGGCTTCCAAGCCAACTACACCATCAGCAAAAATGCTGTGCTGACCGCGACTTACGAAAAACTCAGCCGCAACAGCACGCAAGACAGCAGAGACCAACTCCCGTTCTACTATCTGCAATTGAACGTCAACTTCTAAGAATTGCGTTCAGCGAAAGACCCCGCTTCGGCGGGGTCTTTTTTCTGACGTTTTTGCCCTATGGTATAATGGTTTCAGTAGCAGTAATAAGGAGGTTCCGAGATGAATAAGAAGAAAATCTGGATTTCACTGCTTGTGATCAGTATGCTCGCCGTAGTCATGGTTCCGGTCGCCGACGCAATCAATCTCGGTTCTATTATAAAAGTGGCAGGCATCGGTTTGCTGGTCGATCAGTTCGGGCCCCAGTTAAATAGCTTCATCAATACATTGATGGCGCAACACAATGCGACGCCGGATTTTGCGACCAAAGTTGTACCGATCCTGACGGTTGGCGTACTCGGCAACAGTGGTTATATCGGCGCAGCACAGGTCATGGGTCCGCAAAACCTGGTCAATAAAGTCCAGGCAGTGGTACAGGTCGAAAGCAGTTTCAACGGGAACATGTTTCGAGTCAAAGGGCTGATCCCCATCGACAGCAAAATTCCGGTGAATTTCAGTCGAGTGAGCGGCGTCGGCGTATCCGCAATGATTGATGTGCGGATTTGACGTGATAAATTGAATATGATATCGTGATTCCTGTCGCAAAGCGGCAGGAACTTCTTTTTTCTGTCGCGAATATATTGTAGAATAAGATTTGCATTGAGGAGGAACACAGATGCTAAAAAAGGGGTTAACGGTCTTTTTGCTGGCCGCTTTTTGTATGACGATGCTGCCTGCGTTGGCTTTTGCCGCACGGACTGAGCAGACGCCGCTGGAAAAAATCGCGGTGGCGGAACAACTGGTATATGGGACGGAACAGACAGGCTCATTGGTAGAGCGAACTAATAAAATGGAGAAAGATTTGTTTGGCTTGCCGGGGCGCGAGGCGTTGATGGCAAAAGTAGAACGGATCTATGTCTATGTACGCGAAACGACAGCGACAAATCCTTCATTAACCTATAAAATGAATGCGCTGGAATGGAGCCTGACCCAATCGGTTGTCAAGGGTGCGGTTCAACCCCGCTTGGAAACACTGGAAAGAACCGTATCAGGTACGGTCGGTGCGGGAGCAATCGATGCGCGGGTTTCCCGTCTGATGACGATCACGTTTACCGGCGGCAAACTGCAGGCTGGACAGGCCACATTGGTCAAAGATACGTTAATCAAGATCAAGACGGTCACGCCGCTGGACAGTAAGAAAAACAAAACCGGTGATCCAATCGAATTTGCTGTGGCGGAGGATGTTTACGCCGCCGGCATGCTGGTCATCGCCAAGGGTGCTGCAGGTCGCGGCAAATTGACCAAGGTGGATCAGGCGCAGAACTTCGGTCGGGATGCCAAAATGGAAGTCAATTTTGAAACCGTCGAAGCGCTGGATATGACGCTTGTGGCAACATTGCTGGGTGAGAAAGCGAAAAAGGAAACAGAATCGATGGCGTTTGCTGCAGGCGCCGGTGTCGCCGGCATGATCCTGCTCGGCCCGATCGGTGTAGTCGGCGCCGCGTTTGTCCACGGCAAGAATATTTCCATTCCCGCGGGGACCTTATTATACATTCAGACGCAAAATGATATCGAATTGGTCGGTATGGTTGCGAAGTAAGAGCTAGGAGACGATAGGGTGAGAGTTAGCAAGCTTGTTGCCGGATTATTGATCGGTTGTATGCTGTTTGCCGGCACATTGGCTACGCAAGCCGCGCCGCGCAAGAAAAAAGAAAAAAAGCCGCCGCAACCGATTGAAATTGTGGCGGATGAAATGTATTTCAGCGACAAGACGGGCGAACTGTTTGCCCGGGGCAATGTCGTAATCACGCAGGATAAAAGCAAAATTTACGCCGATATCGTGCGAGGTAATGACAAACAGACCGAAATGTGGGTTGATGGCAAAGCCCGCCTAATTGAGCCGAAAACAGATTTGGTCGGGATGAAAATTCACTATAATTATGGACTGGCATTTGGTTCTATGCAGGAGATCAGCGGCAAGTGCGGCAATGATCTGGTGACCGGCAAGCGAGCCCGGTTTGAAAAGGGCAAATACACGGTATATGACGCGACCATGACCGGCTGCCCGACCAAAGGCACGCCTGACTACCGTACCACGGCCCGGAAAGTCGAAATCTGGCCGGATGATAAGTTGATTGCCTACGATGCCAAAGTTTGGATTAAGAACTTTGTTGCGTATACGACGCCACAGTATAAGCGATCGCTTAAAAAAGACGAGAAAAAGGATGAGTTCCCCAGTTTTGGTTATGCGGACAAAGATGGATTTTATATCAGTCAATCCTTCAATTATCCGGTTTCAGACAGCTTGTCCGTTTATCTGGATGCGACTTACTATTCTGCATCTGGTTTTAAACCGGCGTTCGGGTTTAATCAACAGATGTCCACCTACGGAATTCAGGGAATTTACGGTGAATTCCGTGATGGGAACGGCAACTGGATAAAAAAAGAACCCGAATTGGTCTGGAATCTGTACGCGAAAAAAATCGGCACATTGCCGATTAGTTATACTGCCAGTGCAGTCTATGGCAAATGGACCGACAATGTGAAATCCAGCTGGCACCAAGACTATAATTTGTACTTTAGCCATGCCCCGATTTATTTCGATAAGGCGAAAACATGGACAATGAGTATGGGTACCGGCATACAGCATGTTCGGGAAAGTTATGATAATTCATACCAAAACATCTACCGCTATAATATTGGCTTATCAAAAGCACTTTCACCGGCAGTTACTACCTGGATCGGCTACAACTTCACCAATAATAATAATTCGGCATTCGCCTACAACAAGATCGACGTTGCCCAGGAAGGCGTGCTGGGCCTGTCCTGGAAAGTCAACAACAGAACCACCTTATCCTATGCCACGAGTTATGACTTGGCCAACAGCCGTGCCTATGAAAATTATTACACATTGAAACATAGCTTCCACTGCTGGGAAATGAACTTGACCTATCGCGCAGTGAAACAAGAATTTATCTGGACAGTCAATGTTGTCCGCTGGTAAGGGGAGTACAGTATGATTGCCGACAATAGTCTGGCGTTGATAAACCAACTGACCGCTGATAAAACCGCTGGGCGGACCGTGGTATTTACCAATGGCTGTTTCGATATCCTGCATGCCGGGCATGTGCGCTATTTAACGGAAGCGAAAAAACTCGGCGATATTCTCATCGTCGGCTTAAACAGCGATGAATCGGTTCACCGGCTCAAAGGCGATGGCCGGCCAGTCAATTCGGCCGAGGACCGGGCCGAGGTGCTGGCAGGACTCAGGGCCGTGGACCACGTATTGGTATTCGGCGAGGCAACGGCAGAGGCGCTGATAGGCCAAATCCAGCCGGATATCTATGTCAAGGGCGGCGACTACTCGCTCGACCGCCTGCCGGAGGCTGCCATCGTAGCGGCGTATGGCGGTCGAACGGTATTGGCGCCGATGGTGGAAGGCCGTTCTACAACAAATGTGATCCGGCGGTTGCAACAAAACGGACTTGAACCGGACACAGAAGGGAAGGACAATTCATAGTGCATCCATGGCTTGATAAAATTTCGGGCGCGCGCGTTCTCGTCTTGGGGGACGTGATGCTGGACCGCTATTACTTTGCCGAAGTCAGTCGCATTTCGCCTGAAGGGCCAGTGCCGGTGGCACTGGTTAAACAATGCAAAAATACGCTGGGCGGCGCTGCCAATGTCGCTCACAACTTGGCGCGGCTAGGTTGTCGGGTTTCGCTGGCGGGAATCAGCGGCGACGATGAAAACAGGCAAATACTGGACGGTAAATTTGCGGCGCTGGGAATCGACGCTGCTGGTTTGCTACATACGCCGCGGCCAACGACGACCAAGGTTCGCGTGATCGGCGGACACCAGCAGATGATCCGGCTTGATTTCGAAGATGCCAGCCCGATTATGCGCCAGGTAGAAGAAAAATTATTGGCTGTTTTTCGCGCTAAACTTGCCGCAGGGCTCGATGCCGTCATTTTATCCGACTACGCCAAGGGAGTTTGTTCGCCCGGATTATGCCGCAAGTTGATTGCAGAATGTCGGGCGGCAGCTGTGCCGATGGTGGTTGATCCCAAAGGCGCCCAGTGGCAAAAATACCAAGGGGCCTTTTTAGTTACGCCCAATGTAAAGGAATTGGGCGAAGCCTGCCACAAGCCGGTTCGCAATGAAGATAGTTCAATTGAAACGTTGGCGGCGACGATCCGGCAACGGTTTAATTTTAGCGCGATGATGGTCACCCGCTCGGAAAAAGGATTAAGCTTGCTGGCGGAAGGGCCGGCAGTCCACATTCCGACCTATGCCAGAGAAGTCTTTGATGTATCGGGGGCCGGCGATACGGTCGCTGCAGTGATGGGAGCAGCACTAGCGGCCGGATTGAAGCCTGTGACTGCCGCCCACCTGGCCAACCTGGCCGCCGGTGTGGTCGTCGGTAAACTGGGGACATACGCCATCAGCGCCGCAGAGCTCGATGCGGCTTTGGCACAGGTAAACTGTCCGGAGGAGTGGGAACAATGATTGTAGTAACCGGCGGAGCCGGCTTTATCGGCAGTAATCTGGTACAGAGTCTCAATAAAGCAGGCATGGACGACATCTTAATTGTTGACCATTTGAAAAACAGCGCCAAGATGGAAAACCTGCGTGGCCTGAAGTTTATCGATTACCAAGATAAGACTCGTTTTTTGTCGCGGATCGAACAGGGAGGAGTCGGTCTCGGCGCCATCGATGGAATCTTTCACACCGGCGCCTGTTCCGATACGATGGAATCCGACGGCGCGTATATGATGGAAACGAACTATGAGTACAGTAAGATTTTGCTGCACCATTGCCTGGCCGGCGGCATTCCGTTTCATTATTCTTCCTCCGCTTCCGTATATGGCGATGGCAAGAATGGCTTTCGCGAGGATCCGGTTTGCGAGCATCCGCTGAATGTTTACGCATACTCCAAGTTTTTGTTTGACAACTACGTCCGGCGTCTGCGCCCGCCGCTCGGCAGCCAGGTTGTTGGCCTGCGTTATTTCAACGTATTTGGTCCACAGGAAAATCACAAGGGTCGGATGGCCTCGATTGTCTGGCAACTGTATCACCAGTTGAAGAAGGATGGCATTGCCCGACTGTTCGCTGGCACCGATGGTTATGGCGACGGGGAACAAAGCAGAGATTTTATTTATGTGAAGGATCTCGTCCGGGTGCACCGCTATTTTTGGCAAAACCACCACCGAAGCGGTGTATTCAACTGCGGCACCGGCTCGGCCAACCCCTTTAATGCTGTGGCCCGGGCGCTGATTACCCGCCTTGGTTTCGGCCATATTGAGTATGTGCCCTTTCCGTCAAGCCTGGTCGGCAAATACCAGAGCTTCACCGAAGCAGATCTGAGCTTGCTCAGAACGAGTGGTTGCGATGTTGCGTTTACCCCGCTGCCGGAGGCAGTTGCCGAATACTGCGACTGCCTGGAAAAGACTGGCGGCTATTTTAGATAAATGGAGGAATTACATTGAAAAAAGTACCTTTGCAGGACTTACCCCTGCAATACCAGACCATTAAGGAAGAACTCGCCCCGGAAATCGAGAAAGTACTCGAGTCAGCCGCCTACATCCTCGGTCCGGCCGTAACCCAGTTCGAAGAAGACTTCGCCAAATATGTCGGTACCAGGTACTGCATCGGTTGCGGCAGTGGCACCGATGCCCTGCACCTGGCGCTGATTGCTGCCGGCGTAGAGCCCGGCGATGAAGTCATCACCGTATCCTATACCTTTGTTGCGACGGTCTGGGCTATTTCCTATATTGGCGCCAAACCGGTGTTCGTCGATATCGATCCACATACCTACTGCATGGACCCGCGTAAACTGGAAGCCGCGATCACGCCGAAAACCAAGGCGGTGTTACCGGTTCACCTATACGGGCATACTTGTGACATGGACGAAATCAGCGATATCTGCAAGAAACACAACCTGGTGCTCATCGAGGATGCCGCCCAGGCGCATGGTTCGACCTATAAAGGGAAAAACGCCGGCACCTTTGGCGTGTCCTCCTGCTTCAGCTTTTATCCGGGCAAAAACCTCGGCGCTTTTGGCGAAGCCGGCGGTGTATGCACGAATGATTCGAACATGGCCGATCACCTGCGGCGGTTGCGCAATCATTCGCAAGGCGAACGCTATTACTATGATGAACTCGGCTTCAATTACCGGATGGATGGGATTCAGGGTGCCATTCTCGGCGTCAAGCTAAAGCACCTGAAGGCTTGGACGGCTCAGCGCCATCTGATCGCCAAGAATTATAAACTCTCGCTGGCTGGACTGCCGGGGCTGGTATTGCCAGAGATTAAACAATGGTGCGAAAGCAACTGGTACCTGTTTGTGATCCAGCATCCCCGTCGGGATGATTTGCAAAAGCATCTGGCAGCGCGCGGCGTGGAGACGGCGCTGCACTATCCGTTGCCGGTTCACCTGCAAAAAGCCTACGCACACCTCGGTTATCAACAAGGCGATTTGCCGGTCAGTGAAACGGTGGCCAAACGCTGCCTGACCCTGCCGATGTTCCCCGAAATGACGGAGGAACAAATCGACCAGGTGACCGAAGCGGTCCGTGAATTCTGCGTTAAGTGAGGCGAGATCGAGATGAAAAAAATACAGGCGGCCGTAATTGGCTGCGGCGGTTGGGGCCCCAATCTATTAAATGTTTTCTTTTCCAATACCGAAACCAAGCTGCGCTGGATGTGCGACCTCAGCGCACCCAGGCTTGAGTTTCTGAAACAGACCTTTCATGATGTTCAGACGACAACCGATTATATCGATATCCTGAACGACCCCAAAGTCGACCTGGTAGCCATTGCTACTCCGGTCGACAGTCATTATCCGCTGGCGAAAGCGGCGCTTGAAGCAGGCAAGCATGTATTGGTCGAAAAACCGATGACAGCCAGCGTGGAGCATGCCAAAGAACTGATCGCCCTGGCAGCGCAAAAAAAGTTACTACTGGCAACGGATCATGTACTGGTGTATACAAATGAAGCACAGTACCTGCGCAATTTGATCCAGCGCGGTGAGTTGGGGGAACTGCTGTACTGGGACTCGGTCCGGCTCAATCTCGGGGCGGTCAGGAGCGATTATAATGTCTTGTGGGATTTGGCTGTGCATGATGTATCGCTGTTCTATCATGTCATCGGCCGAATGCCCAAAGAAGTTCTGGCTGTCGGCACTAGTCACGTGCCGGGACATCCGGAAAGCATGGCGCAACTACACATGTTCTTTGAAAATTCCTTTGTCGCCAAAGTGAATGTTAACTGGCTGTCGCCGGTAAAGATGCGGCACGGTGTATTGGTCGGCACGCAAAAGAGCGTGTATTATAATGACCTGGAAGCTTCGGAGAAACTACGGGTATATGACCGTTGCGTCACTTGCAACGAAGAAGGAAAAACGGGCTACCATCTGGGCGATGTCCTGTCGCCATTCATTCCCCCCGGCGATGCCTTGCGTAACGAAGTGAAACAGCTGGTGGAAGGGATTCGCACTGGCAAGGCGCCGGTAGCCGACGGTGATGCCGGACTCCAGGTGGTCAGAATTTTAGAAGCGGCCGAAAAATCATTGCGCAGCGGCTCGCAAAAAGTTCCCGTATAAGGAGCGGAGCATGGATTACAACAAACTGATTGAGGAACATACCCGCGCGATCACAGCGATGCAAACGGAGTGCATGGACGACATCAGCCGGTTTGCCGAAGCCTGTCGGACTGCGATCGCCTCCGGGCATACGATCTATCTGATGGGAAATGGCGGCAGCGCTTGCGACTGTCAGCACTTCGCGGCGGAACTCGTCGGCCGGTTCCAGAAAGAACGGCAGGCGATGGCGGCAGTAGCGCTGACCACCGATACTTCAATTTTGACGGCGCTGGCCAATGACTATGGTTTCGAGGTCGTGTACTCCCGCCAGGTGGAGGCGCTGGTCCGTCCAGGCGATCTGGTGGTCGGCATTTCCACGTCCGGCAATAGCCCCAACATCATGAAAGCCTTGGAAAAGGCCAATGAACGGGGTGCTGTCACGGTTGGCATGACTGGGCGCAGCGGCGGCAAGATGAAAGCGTTTTGCGACATCTGCATCTGCATCCCGTCGGATGTCACCGCCCGGATTCAGGAAGCTCACCTGCTCGTCGAACATCTTGTCTGCCAGAGGATTGAAGAGTGACGAAAGTCGTTTTTCTGGACCGGGATGGCGTGCTGAACGCTGACATTGGTTACCTGTGGCGCAAAGAAGATTTTGTCTGGATGCCGGGAGCGCCGGAGGCGGTCCGGCTGTTCAATCAACTCGACTGGCGGGTGGTTGTGGTGACCAACCAAAGCGGCGTTGCCCGTGGCTACTACCAGGAAACTGATGTTCAGTCACTGCATGCCTGGATGAATGACGAACTGGCAAAACAAGGCGCCCATATCGACAGCTTTTATTTTTGTCCCCACTATCCGCAAGGCGCACAGGCGAAGTATGCTGTGGAATGCGATTGTCGCAAGCCGCAACCGGGAATGATCCTGCGTGGTCTGGCCGACTGGCAGGGGAACCCGGCAACTTCGTTTTTGATCGGCGACAAGGAATCTGACATCGCAGCAGCTACTGCAGCGGGAATCACCGGCTACCTGTTCACCGGCTCGAATCTATTGGAATTTGTCCGGACTAACATCCCTGAATTTGATGCAAAGTAATGGCTTGCCTGAAAGAAAAAATCATACTGCATCTTGTTCTCATCTAGTCTAGTTTTTTATTTTGGAGGAGACAACTTGGACGCCAGTATCATCATTGCCACCTACAACCGCAAAGATTTGCTGGCTACCTGCCTGCGCTGCCTTGACGCGCAAGACCATCCCAGTCGGGACTATGAAGTGATCGTAGTCGATGATGGATCTTCCGATGGCAGTGTCGAGATGGTCAAGGACTGGCCGGCCCGCTATAATTTGCGCTGCATTGCTGCCGGACACCAGGGACCGGGCCCGGCCCGCAACCTTGGCGTAACCAAAGCAACCGGCGAGTTCGTGATTTTTCTCGACAGCGATGCGTTCGCATCCGCCAGTTTTGTTTCCGAGCATGTGAAGAGTCATCGCCAGGCCGGCAAGCCGATATTTGTCGACGGGCCCGCCGTATATGTTCGCGGCCAGGCCGCAATCGAACATCCACCGCTTATTTCTCGGGAAATAAAACTGCTGGCGTTTTTAGATTTTTTTGGCGTGCCGTTTGTCAGTGTCAACGTATCCTGTCCGCGCGAAGATTTCCTGCGGGTGGGTGGCTTTGACCCCCGGTTCGGCAAAGCGTACGGATATGAAGATACCGAACTCGGGGTTCGGCTGCGTCTGGCTGGATTGGGCAATGTCCGCAACCGCAGTGCGTATGTGCTGCATCATACCGACGGGACGCCCACGCTGGAAAGTGAAATGAAGAAACGGCGTGAATGCGGCAGCAACGGCGCTCTGTTTTACGAAAAGTATCCGCTGCCGGAAGTGAAGAAATTGATCAACTGGAACAGCCTGAGCTGGGATGCCCGGTTTCAAAAACTGGGCCTGACCGCCTGGGCGACAGTGCAACGGGCAGCCGAATGGAAACAACAGGGGCATTTCCTGTATCCAGTGCTGCGCAAAGTTCTGCTGACGCACCTGTATGCATCGGCCCTGCGCCAAGGCTTGACCGACGCCGGACTGTCCGTGGAAGGGTAAAGCTGATGGACACTAACCTATATGTTTTGGCTAACTCGCCAGGCGAAATGTCTGGCTGGGTGGCGCCGGTGGTGACACAGGTCCGCCTGCTCATGCCGGAAGCGCGGATTACGGTGGCGCTGATTCCCGACTGGTTTACCAGCGGCCGCGAACGTGAATTTGGCGAGCAGTTGCCGGTGGACCGGGTGATAGGCGTATTTCCCCTGATCCGCGAGTTGTGGCATCAGCGCAAGGTTCTTCGGCAACAACAAAACCTGGTACTGTTTCTCGGCGGCGACGCACTGTATGCCAAAGGTCTGTCGCGCCTTTTGCAATGCGACTCAATGGCGTACATGCCTCGAGTGTATAGTCCACAGAACTTCGCGCGGATTTTTGTACCGACATCGCTGGAAAAGGAGCGAGCGGTTCGTAAAGGGGCTGACGCAGAGCAGATCGTCGTTGTACCGACGTTGGCGCTGGACAGTGTAATTCCTTCCGGTACGGCAGCGCAGGTCAGGCAAAGGCTGAGCCTGCCGGATGAGGCAACACCGATCATCTCGCTAATGGCCGGTAGCCGGCCATCCTATGTGGCAATGAGCCTGGATTTCATGTTGGACACAGCACAGCAGTTGTCGCAGGAGTACCCGGCCGCCAGACTGCTACTACCGATTTCCCCCTTCATCGATAAGAGAATGGTGCTGGACGTATTGCGCCAGCGCCAGATGTCAACTGAAATGCTGGCAGACGATGAAATTCTCCGCACTGGCAACACCGGGCAGATCCTGTTCGTCTTTACCTACGGTCACGATGCGATTGTGGCCGCCGATCTGGCAATCGTATTGCCGGGAACCAATAACCTGCAGTGCGCTGCGATCGGGACGCCATTCATCATGCTGATGCCGCTAAACTCGATTGAAAGTATTCCCTTTGAAGGCTTGTTGGGACTGTTGTATCCGCGGTTTTTCCCGTTCAACCATATTAAAAAATGGATTATTGCCTGGATGAGCCCGCGCGTGCCCTACATGTCGATGGTAAACCGGATGGCGGGACGAATGCTGGCCCCGGAAATGCGCGGCGTGCTGACCCCGCAGGAAGTGGCCGCTGCTGCATCGGCGTTATGGCAGGATTCCGACCGGCGGGAGCAGTTGCGCTTGGAGCTACTCGAATTAACGCGTGAGCGTGGAGCTGCGCGGATCATAGCGGAGGCCATACGTGAACATTTCCTTTCTGACCAACGGCTACGGTGAAGACCGCACCGGCGCGCTGATTGCCGGCGAACTCAGGCAACTGGCGCCAGAACAGTCGATTGTGGCGATTCCCATGGTTTCAAATGGGGATGCATTTCAAAAACAAGGATTTTCAACGGTATGGGAAGGTTCTTTCCCGCCCGGGCAGGGATTTGGCAGCCAGGAATTTCGCCTGTTTTTAAAAGACATTCCTTACGCGCGCGACTATTTTCGTTATCTGGGATTTCTGGCCAGACGACGATCAGAAATTGACCATGCTTTTGTTGTCGGCGATGTCTTTTTGCTGATTCATGCCTATTATGGTCTGGGGCGCAAATCGATTTTTTTAGCGCTGGCCAAGTCCGATCATATGAATCCGCATTCCGGGATCGAAGAATGGGTAATCCGCAAATTTGCATCGCGGGTGTTGACCAGGGATGCTTATACCGCTGAGCGGCTTCGCGCCAAAGGAATTGACGCCCTTTTTTTGGGCAATCCGATCATGGATGGGATTGGCGAGCCGGGACCGGAAAAACCGGTTGATCCGCCGATCATCGGTTTGCTGCCGGGAAGCCGGGAAGAGGCCGATGCCAATTTCCGCCGCATTTTGACGGTGATTGACGGGGTGCCCGAGGCAGCGCAGTATTTATGTGCACTGTCGCCAGTGCTCGATATTGAAAAAATGGCGGAATCGGTGCGCGAGGACGGCTGGACGCTGGTTGACGGCAGATTGCTGTGTAAGGGCGATAAAACGGTAGTGATGGGTAAAGACCTGTTTGATACGGTACTGCATGATTCCACAGTAGTGATCGGTATGGCAGGTACCGCCAATGAGCAGGCGGCAGGCATGGGACGTTCGGTAATCAGCTTTGTCGGCGCTGGCGCCCAGACGACACCGGCCCGCATGATCGACCAGGAACGTTTGCTTGGCGGATCGGCAGCCTACATCAGCGACTTTCCGGCCGGTGTGTCCCGCGAAATATCCTGGTTATTGGCGCACCCCGAAGAGCGGCAGAGGCGCGGCGAAATCGGTCGGCAGCGGATGGGTCCGCCGGGTGGCGCAAAAAAAATAGCCGAATTCCTGTTTAAGGAGTTCGGCCTGGCTAAATAAATTAAGAATTTCTTCTGCAGTAAGCTGTTATTAACGGGTTACTGCTTTTTTTCGCCTGATCAATACTGCGACAAAATAGGACACAATGGTTCCGAACAACATGCCTGCGGTAATCTGAAGCTCAGTATGCGCATTGGTCTGAATTCGCGACCAGGTCACCAGTCCGGCGACGCTGTACCAGATCCACCACAGGCGGGGATAGTACAGTGACAGCACAAAAGCCAGCGAGAATGTCGCCGAGGCGTGCCCGCTGGGGAATCCCTCATAGCCGCCGGAGGGGCGGATAGCGATGTCGGCAATCAAAAATCGCTTCGACAGTTGAACGACCGAGGTCACTGTCAAGGCGACGACCGCGTCATACAGCACCGGTTGCCAGCTGCGCAGTTTCCAGCCCGTGAAGAACATCAGTAAATGAGCAAAAATCTGGAATCCATCATTGACATGGTCGCTGAGAAAGTGCGCGAATTGATCCGGCAGAGAGTTGTCGGCAAACAGGATTGTCAGGGCAGCCAGCAGGGTGGCAAAACCGACGGCGACCGCGCGGGACAAGATCACTTGCGGCAAGTAAATTCCTCCTTGGGAAATCGGGAACAGTCCCCAATTTATTTGAAGTCGGACAAGTGAAAATTCATCAAAATGAGCACATTCAGGAGTCCATGCAGCAAGACCGGGCCAAACAGGCTTTTGCCGGCGACAAAGGCCAGGCCGTAAAGCAGGCTGGCCAAGAGAGCCAGGAAAATCAGGGTTGCACCGCGAAACAAATGGGCCAGGGCAAATAACAAAGAAGTCAGGACTACTGCGCCAAGACGCGGGTGCTGTTTCCACCAGCCAGTCCGTTGTCTTTGAGCCAACAGCCCGACAATCAACGTCAACACGCCGCAGCGAAAAATGATTTCTTCGGAAATCCCGACCACCAGCAACCAGGTGAACAGGGAATCATAAATAACAAACCAACCGGAACGCCACAGACCGCCTGTATAGGTGATTGTGCCGGCAACTAATGTGACCAGCAGGAATAGCAGCAGCCCACTTGCCATCAGCAACAGGATGAAGCCGGCTTCCTTCAGAGACCGGGGGACAAATGAAAAACAAAAAGTTTGCCGGCCCAGGCCGGTTCCATAAACCATCACGCTGACCGCAACCGGAGTTGTAAAACACCACAGCACAGGCAACTGCTCCTGCAACAAGAAGAAAGGCATCGTAGCAAGCAGTACGCAGCCGAGCTCACGCAGGCCAAAGGAGGATTCCTCCGGGTGATTGCCGCTGCGTCGTAGCGCCAGACTGTCCGCCAGTGTCAGGCCGCCCCAAAAACTGACCGATAAGATAACAGCAGCAAAAAACAGAAATAATGGCAGCGGCAACTGAGACCAGGGTTCTCCGACCATTGCCAGCGCGTGGCTGCTTAGCTGCGGCAAACCAAGCCCCCAGACCAGGGACAAAAAAGCTCCCACATGGAGAGCGGGCAGCGCGGCCAGCCAGGGCCGCCATTTTTTTGTCAGCAGTTTGGGCAGCCAGCGCGCGCCAAGCGGAGTCGCCAACCAAAACACACTGCTGAAAGCAACTGCGATGAAGGCGGAAAGTAACAGGATATATGGCCAGGGCTGGCCGGCGATCGCATTTTTTCCGTACAAGGAATCAAGCACTTTATAAATAAATGTCAACGGCAGCACCAGCGTGGCCAGGGCGGTTTCGCCTCGACCGGAAAAAGGCGGCGTCGCTGTCTCGATGTGCAGCATCAGTTCCTGGGCCAAGGTCTTCAGCGGCTTATTCATGAGCACTCTCGCTGTTTTCAGCGGACAATAGCCGCAGCGTTTCAGCAACGATCACAGGGATGGTCGCGGCGGGGGTTCCCCGCCGGATCAGGGCATGCGGTACTTGCCAGGGGGCCCACTGGGTTGAGCAGTGCAAAAACGTCGACGACTCATACATGGCTACGACAGGGCGATTGACGGCAACTGCCAGATGCAGCGAGCCGGTATCGGGCGTTATGATGACGTCGCACAAGGAGGCGAAGGCAGCCCAGCGGGGAATCGACAACGGGCCGGGCAGGATGATGTCCGGATCGGGCTGCAGCCCGATCGCTTGCGTCACTGCGGTTGCCAGCGCGCCATCGCCCGGGCCGAAGGTAAGCAGCAGTCTGGCTTGTGGGAAATTAGCGGCAGTGCAGCTGGACAATACGCTGCGGACCATAGCCATAAAATCAGTGGCGGTCCAGCCCTGAGACAACCACTTGCCCGCGCCGTGGATGCCGATGAGCGTCAAGGGATGTTGCCCCAGTTGCTGCTGGGCCCAGGCGACGTCACTGGGGTTCAGGGGGATTTCCAGCGGACCCGGTTCAGTTTTGGTCAGGCCCAGGGCAGCGGCAATCTCTGCCAACTGCATTACTTCATGCGGCGCCGGCTGTTTTTCGGCCAACAGTTCGTCTACCGACATCACCACCGGATGAGTTAGCCAAAGCGGGCTGAGCAGCCGTGCCACCGCCCGACGCGAATAGATGATCCCGGTGCGAACCGGCGCGCCGGACAGCCAGCCCAGGATATAGGATGGCGTACGCGGCGACAAGGTCAGGCACAGGTCCCACTGCTCGCGCCCCAGTTCACGGGCAAACCGCCACTTTTGCAGCAGCGGCCACTGTGGATCAAACAGACGGATTTCATCGATGCCGTCCCACCCCGTCAAGGCGCCGCTATTGGCCGGCGAAGCGACCAAAGTAAAACGGCGGCCAGGTAAAGCCTGCCGCAGGGTTCGGATCAGCGGGGTCGACAATAACAGGTCTCCCAGATGATCAGTACGTAAGATTAAAACATTCCGGACCTGGGAAAAATCTACCGTAGTTTTCACGGGTCAATGCCCCGATAACCGCAGAGGTAATAATATTGCAGCGTTAATTCACGGCCAAAGCCGGTCTGGATCGATTTGGAGCGCAACTGGTTACGCCAGCCGCCGACGCTGGAAATCAGTGCGTGCAAGGCCAGTGTGACCGGATTGACACCGAGGCGCAGCAAAATGAGCCAATCCTGATGCTTGTTGTAAAACCGTTTGGTGGCCACGCCCGAATGACGCATCTTGTCACAGCGTTCAGCAAACGGCACAGGGTGCCAGTGGTAATTGACCGCCTGTGCATTGTAGCGGATCGGGTAGCCGGCTTTCTGCAAGCGGTAGCCAAGTTCCAGATCCTCATGGCCGTACACCGTGAAATTTTCATCGAACAGACCGACGTCCAGCAGCGCCTGACGTGGCGCCGAGGCGTTGCCGGTGAGAAAAAACAGCCAGGACATTTCCTTGTCGCTTCGCCCGTGCATGTGGCGTCCCTTGTCATAGGGATTATCGCGGACTGCTTCATATTCGGCGACCGTATCCACCTGCACTTCCAGACCCACCACCGCAGAGTGGGGGCGGGCGCGGTGCAGCCGCAGATGTTCGGCCAATAAATCCGGCGACGGAATGATATCGGCATCCGTAAATAAAACAAACTCGCCGGTTGCCTCGCGGATGCCGGCATTGCGGGCGCCGCTGCGGCCCCGGTTTTCCGCCGGGCGGATATGCCGCAGATTGGGAATCGCCAGCTCGGCTACGAGTTCGTTCGTGCCATCGGTTGAGCCGGAATCGCAGAGCAGCAGTTCGTACTGCTCTGCCGGCAAAGTTTGCCCAGCCAGTAGCGGCAACACGACAGCCAGGGTTTCCCGGCGATTAAATGTGGGGATGACAACGCTGATGATGGGGGTCATAATAAAGCCTCCAACGCAGTATGAATCTCTGTCAAAAAAATGTCCGCCTTGTCCATTGCAGGCCGGCGGATAATCCGGTGCGGCACTTGCCAGGGGGACCAGCGGGAAGACGCATGGGTAAAATTCATCGCCGGAAAAATATCAACGACCGGTGTAGCGACTGATGCAGCCAGATGGACGGCTCCCGTATCCATCGAAACCAGTGCCCGGCAGTGTCGCAGTAGAGCTGCCCATTGGGAAAAAGAGAGTCCGTTTAACAGACGAAAACGGCCCGGCGGCAGTACAGCGGCCGCATCGGCAAAATAACGCTCTTCACCCGGACCGGCTGTGACGTATAGGAAGGCGTCGGGAAAACGCTCCAGGATGGAACGGGCAACCGATACGCAGGAGTCAGCCGGCCAGCCTTCGCTGGTCCATTTGGCTGACAGGTGCAGTGCCAGCGGCAGGGATGTTTCCTGGGTGAGCGCACTCGCCCACGCGTCATCAGACGTCGGCAGCGCGAGGTGCATAGGGGCCTGCGCCATCTGGCAGCCGGCCAGTGCGGCAAGGGCCGCATAGCGCTGGACCTCATGAATCGATGCCAGCGACGGATCGTTCGGAGTTTGCAGCCAGTGCGTCAGGGTCAGCCGCCGCAATAGCGCTTTCGGCGGCTGGGTCCAGCCAGGGTCGAAACCCAGGCGCAGCGGTGCTCCGGACATGCGTGTCCAAAGAGAGGGCCATAATTTTTCGTTCAGGCAAAAAACCAGATCAAAAGCGTGGGCACGGATGGTTTGGCCCAGATTCCATTTTTCCGTCCGCGACAGAGAGGTTAGCTCATGCACCCACAGTTCTCTTATCCGGGAATCTCCGGTAAACACCGCGGCGCCTCGCGGTGAAGCGAGGTAGGTTATTGCGCAGTCTGGCCAGTGTTTTTTCAGGCCATCAAGCAGCGGCAGGGTCAACAGCGTATCGCCCAGGCCATCGAGTCGGATGATCAGGATTTTTGGCGAATTTGTCCGAGCAATCATGTGGTTCGCGGCGGTCGGCTAGTATCTCCCTTGCGCACCGCGTCAAAAAACTCAAAACTACACAGAATGCGGGCACACCAAAACGCCCAGCCAGCCAGCGGCCCCTCCGGCGCATTGTCCACACCGCTCTGGAAAACAGAACGAAAAGGTCGCAACAACAAGTCCAGCGCCATGCGCGGCCAGGTAATCCCCGTGGCCATATGCGCATTGATCTGCGGGCGCTTCTTGATATAAACCAGCGCGCTGCGCCCGCTGGAAGCAGCCTGCCGCAGCATTCCCGGCAGATCTTTCTTTTGTTTGGGCGGTTTGAAATGCGACACGATCGCCTTGTCCGTTGTCTTGCGCTCCAGGCCCAATTTTTTTAGCCGCCAGCCAAGCTCCAGGTCTTCCCAGCCATATTCGAGGAAATCTTCATCGAACAGGCCGACTTCCTCCACATACTTTTTCCGGACCGAAACATTGCTGGTCCAGAAAAACGAGCGGGAGTAATCCGCCATCACATACTTGCGCGGTCCTTGCGGATCAAGTTCTTCGATATGATTGACCCAACCCAGTACCACACAGCGGGGATGCTGTTCATGGACCGACAGATGTTCGCGCAGCAGTCCGGGATCAGCAAAAGTATCGTCATCCATGAACAGGATCACTTCGCCTTCGCAGTTTCGGATGCCCAGGTTGCGGGCGCGGGACAGCCCATCATTCGTTTTGGTCAGCACTTTTAACTGGCAGGGAGAGGTTTTGGCCAATTCACGGGCCATCGCCAGCGAGTCGTCGGTGCTGCCGTCATCGACAAACACGATTTCATATTCATCTTTGGGCAGATCCTGGGCAATTAGCGCTGCCAAAGATCGTTTGAGCAGATGCCAGCGGTTGTAGCTGCAGATTTGAACACTGATACGAATAGACATCCAACACCTCCATGGGTTATCAACGAAAAATGGTTTCATACAATACTATCAAACAGTGAGAAACTTGCCAAGCATAATGAAAAAGCATAAAATACGAAATGAGTTTGAACTGAATGGAGAGGGTGAGGACTATGGGATTGAGCCCGTTTACCGTGACTGATATAGTAAAACGACAAGAGATAATGAGCCCGCATGGACAGACTATTTTGCTTCCATCCATTGATCTTCACGCGGGGATGGGAATCGACGCCAGATTTGCACGTTATGCAGGCGTATTGATGACTTCTGTTGCCAGGACAAATCCGGATCTGCATGTGTGTTATCATATTTTGACAGATGCAATCAATCCTGAGGACGAGCAGCGATTTAGATCCTTTGTGTCGCAGACAAAATCAACCGTTATTATTTATTATATTGATAATAGCTTTTTGCTTAAACTCGGCGCTTCTGCCCATTACTCAACCGCTGCCTATTACCGACTGCTGATCCCGATTCTTTTATCAGGGACAGTGGAGAAAGTGCTATATCTGGATGCAGATATCAGTTGCCTGAACCGTATCGACAACTTGGCGCAAATTGATATGCAAGCGAAAGTAGCCGCCGCTGTTTCCGATGTGGGCAGAGTGGTGGAAGAAAAGACGCGGGAACTGGCGCTGGCGGAAAAAAAATATTTCAATTCGGGTGTTATGCTAATTGACGTAGCACGATGGATCGACGAAAAAATAACCGAGAAAACACTGGCAAAGTTGAGTGACAACATCGGCAAGTTTTCTTTGATTGATCAAGATGCACTGAATTTGGTCCTTGACGGCAACTGGGTCGAACTCGATCCGATCTGGAATGCGATTTATGATTTGGGGCAAATGAAACACGCGATTCCGGCGGAGACGATTTTTCTGCATTACACAGGGGCTGTAAAACCCTGGAAGGTAACGGGCAGACATTTTCTGAGTCGCCACTATCGAGAATATGAAGCTTCATCTTTATGGGCGGGAAGTCCATTGCTCGATCCTGCCGGATATAAAGAAATGGAAATCTACGCGCGGTTATCCCTGCGTGATGGAGATATAGGGACTGGGATAAAATGGTATGGCAAGTATCTGGTGGAAAAAATGGTTTGCAAAAAACATAAATGATACAATTTTAAATAGTACTATGTGGAGCCGGATTCACGGGATAACAATGTTGAGTTCTGCCATGCAAGGCCGACCAATAGCCAATATAGGCGCATGAGCGCAAAATCGTTGATGTTATATTCGGTTTGTCCTAATAGCAATAGCCCCAAGGTAGCGTAAATGGTGGCAAGACAGAGCAGGTTTTCTGAGTTTGTCTTATATTGACGCCAGCAATAATATAATATATTACCGAACATGGCTATAAATGCAGTCAGGCCAACAATTCCAGTCTCGGCCAGTAGATGGAAAAAAACATTATGCGCGTTTGACGGGCGGCGTTCTATGGCCTTGGGCGGCAAATAACGATCATAGTCCGGAATGGAAGTATAGTTGTCAATACCAACCCCCAATATGGGGTAATCAAGAAATACTGCAGTTGCCATTTGCCACTTGTATAGACGTTCTGAATCCGGGTTGGTCATTGAGTAGTTGGACGGCTTGGTAATTCTGACAAGGCGGACTCGATGTTCTTCCAGTTGCGGGGTAACGGCAAAAAACAGACAGATAATCAAAAAGCTGCCAACCAGCCCGGCGAGAGTTTTTCGATATGATCGCAGATGAATGACTGCAAAGAGAGGCAGGAGCACTATCAGTGCAAGCCAGGCGCTACGCGTACCATTTAACACCAGTACAACACAGCTGGCAATCACCAATAGCTGCGCCCACCATTTAATCTTAGTAACATAGACGGACTTTTTAGTGGTTAAAACAAGAAACAGGAGAATGAATAAAACTAATAGACTGGCAAATCCCTGTGGCGGCTGATTGGCAATGAAGCCGGATGCACGCTCGTGTCCCGATAAACCTTGATATAGGGCAAAGAGGGTGCTGACGAAAAACGAAGCGGCCAAAGCATATAATAGGGTGCGGATCTGTGTTTGACTGCGAATGAAAAATAGAGTTAAAAAGAGGGGCATCATATCGAAAAAAAAGCCCCAGGTTCTGTTGACGGCAAGCAGTGGTTTATAGGCGAAAATGATGGATAATGCACAAGCCAACAGGAAGAGGCCATTAAAACGGAGAATGCTGGTATCGAAACCAAGGCTGGGCTTGTTTCGATATAGACTGACCGCCGCAAGGATAAACCCTGCAGACATGGCGATGTCGATCACGACAACCGATATTGTTGAAAAGAAAGCATATATTAGTAGCAGAAAGTAAATTGAACGATCCAACGCAGCATCTCCTAAGCGATATTTGGCAGGTGCTTAGATTATATGTTATAATTTCACGTATTTCCAGACGTTATTTTATCATAACTATTCATTGCGCGGGAGGTTTTCCCAGTGATTTACGATTGCTTTACTTTCTATAACGAATTTGAACTTCTGGAGTTGCGGTTGCGGACTTTATGGGATAGTGTCGATCGTTTCGTTGTCGTCGAAGCGGATAAAACGCATTCGGGCCAGCCCAAAGAGTTTAACCTGGAGCAACAACGCGCCCGTTTTGCCGATTTCGAAGAGAAGTTGATCTATATTAAGGTAAGTGATATGCCCGCAGGCGAAGATGCCTGGTTGCGGGAGAATTTTCAACGCAACTGCATTTTACGTGGATTGGCGCAGAGCAAACCGGAAGACATCATTTTGATATCGGATATGGATGAAATCCCCCGGCCCGAAACTCTTCATGCTTTAATAAGCGGCCCCGAAGGTCGTGAACTACTTGATAAACATCCAGTCGCTTTTGCCCAACGCAATTATTATTATTTTGTGAATTGCATTGAGCCCAGATTGTGGCATGGGACTGTGTGCATGAAACAACGAAACTTGCAGACGCCCCAGGAAGCAAGAAACAACCGGGAACGTATGCCGCGGATTCGTTATGGAGGCTGGCATTTCAGTTACCTGGGCGGGGTCCAGCGTGTCATTGAAAAGTTCAATGCATTTGCGCATCAAGAGGCAAACATACCGGAAAATACTGCCGAAAGCAAAGTGTCCGAGGCAATCAGCCAAGGGCTTTCGTCGTTGCAAATGGATAAAAATCCTGTCAAGTATCATTTTGTGAAACTGGATGAATCTTACCCGGCGACGATTCATGAAGCCGTAAAGAAATATCCGGTATTATATCAGGAATCCCAAGCTGCGGTTGACGGGCGCACCGTTTATCCGCAAGAGTCAGACTGCCAGATTTACAATCGTCCCCGTTGGTACTGGTATTTGATGAAGAAAAAGTTCGGACTCGTATGATTGTTATCGCGCGCCGATCAGGGCGACTGGGAAATCGCCTGTTTTCATTCGCCCATTATATTGCGAATTCGCTGGAACATGGGAATTACACAATATTGTGCCCAGTATTGCAGGAGTACGCAAGTTTTTTTGCCTCATGGAACGCTGCTGCGCTTTGCAGTTTCCCGGCAAGTTCGCCCCTGCCCCGTTGTTTGCCAGGATTCTTGCGCAAGGCTGCAGCCACAATTGCCAACGGGACTGTTTACGGGGTAGCCAATCCGATACGCCGCGACCGTATTGCGATACTCAGTAGTCCATGGCATGAAACGATTGATTTGCACCATCCCGAAAACTACCCATGGCAGACGAATGATTACCTGTCTTTTGTCAAACGAAAAATCGTACTGACCAACGGTTGGGTCTTTTGGGATCACAAAAATTTTATTCGGCATGCGGAGTCTATCCGGCAGTATTTTCGCCTTGCTGACCCGTATGAGAAAAAAGTTCAAGAGCATGTGCATAAAGCCAGAGGCGAATCCGGTGTTTTAGTCGGTATCCATATCCGCCGTGGCGATTATAAAACCCATTGCGATGGCAAGTATTATTTTCAATGGGAAGATTATCGACAGCTATTACAACGGATACAAGACCTGTTCGGCGAAAAAACGACCTTCCTGCTTTGCTCTGACGAAGCAGTCCCCGAGGAGCATTTTGGCTCTTTTTCGTATGCATTAGGGCCTGGCAGCGCTGTAGAAGATATGTACGCGCTGGCGCAGTGCGACTATATTATTGGGCCGCCGAGCTCTTTTTCGGGGTGGGCATCTTTTATGGGGAAAGCGCCATTATATTATATGGAAGACATTCGCCAGGCTGCCAGTCATTTGCAACGGTCTGATTTTATACCGATGACCAGTTTTGATTATCAAAACGAAGCGAACAATTACCGATGGGCGGGTGAATAGATGAATATTTGTGTCGTAGGCTGCGGATATGTCGGATTGGTTACCGGGACCTGTCTGGCGGAAATGGGAAATACCGTTTGTTGCATCGATCAAAATCCGGCGCGGGTGTCCATGCTGCAACAAGGGCAGACGCCCATTTTTGAACCTGGACTTTCAGAACTTATACTCAGTAATGTGGCAGAGCACAGGCTGTCTTTTTCTACGGATCTGTCCGCAGGGCTGACTGACGCTAAATGCTGCTTTATTGCTGTAGGTACGCCGACCTTGCCGGACGGGTCCGCCGACGTGTCGCAAGTACTGCAGGTCGCAAAGGATTTGGGGCAGTCGTTGACGAACAATTGTGTTGTGGTTACAAAATCGACCGTTCCGGTCGGCACGACCGAAAATGTTCGCGCATTGATTCGCACGACGCTCATAGAGTGCAATCGCGTGGATGTAAAGATCGATGTTGTGTCCAATCCCGAATTTCTCAAAGAAGGCGCAGCCATCGACGATTTTATGAAACCGGACCGAATCGTAATTGGTACGGATAACCCTGAGTCCGAGGCGCTGATGCGACAAGTCTATTCACCTTTCGTGCAGAACCAAAATCCGGTTCTGTTTATGGACATCCGCTCGGCAGAACTCACCAAGTATGCGTCCAATGGAATGTTGGCCACCCGGATCAGTTTTATGAATGAACTGGCAAAACTCTGTGACAAGGTCGGCGCCGATATCAGCAAAGTCAGGACCGGCATGGGGACTGACCGTCGTATCGGGATGCCGTTCCTGTACGCCGGCTGTGGTTATGGTGGTTCCTGCTTCCCCAAGGACGTCCAGGAGTTGGCCCATATCGGTTATCGAAATGGATTGGACATGAAAGTGCTCGGCGCTGTGCATGCGGCGAACGAAGCGCAAAAGGAATATCTGGCAGAGCAGGCGGAGCAGTATTTTGGCAAACAGATGAATAACCTGCGGTTTGCAGTCTGGGGACTGGCGTTCAAACCGCAAACCGACGACATGCGCGAAGCGCCTTCCATTTCCCTGATCCGTCGTCTGGCTGCCAATGGCGCCCGGGTTAGCGCCTACGACCCGGCTGCGCGCAAAACTGCAGCGGAATATTTCACCGACCTGTCGGAACAAGTGGCGATACAGGATGATATGATGAAAGTGTTAGACGGCGCTGACGCCTTGTTTCTGGTCACAGAATGGCGGCAGTTCCGGCAACCCGATTTTGCTCTGATCAAGAGCAAGCTGAAGCAAGCGGTAATTTTCGACGGACGAAACCAGTACGACGGGGCTAGTTTGCGTCAAATGGGTTTTGAATACTATTGCATAGGAAGGAACGGCCATGTCAAATAAACGAATTCTGGTCACCGGCGGCGCCGGGTTTGTCGGCACTCATCTCTGCAGGCGGCTGTTAACCGAGGGAAATCAGGTCATTTGCCTGGATAACCTTTATACCGGCAGCAAAGCAAATATCGAATCTTTTGATGGCAATCCGAACTTCCGGTTTGTTTTGCATGATGTGTGTCAACCGTATGAGTTTGATGTCGATGAAATTTATAATATGGCTTGCCCGGCCAGCCCGGTGCATTATCAGGCCGAACCGATCAAAACGACGCAAACCAGCGTGCTGGGAGCAATCCACGCGCTGGAACTGGCAATGAAAAAGCAGGCGCGTGTTTTGCAGGCGTCAACGTCGGAGGTATACGGCGATCCGCTCGAACATCCGCAGCGAGAAACCTACTGGGGGCATGTGAATTGCCATGGAATCCGCAGTTGCTATGATGAGGGGAAACGCTGCGCCGAATCACTGTTTTTTGATTATCAGCGAAAACATCAGGTTGCGATAAAAGTCATTCGTATCTTCAATACCTACGGTCCCAATATGCATCCGGCCGATGGCCGTGTGGTCAGCAACTTTGTGATGCAGGCGCTACGGGGCGAGCCACTGACCATTTATGGGACTGGCAGGCAAACCCGCTCGTTTTGCTATGTCGACGATCTGGTGGATGGAATTATCCGCATGATGGCCTCTGAAAAAGATTTTATCGGGCCGGTGAATTTGGGAAATCCGGTGGAATTCACCATGCTGGAACTGGCCGAAGAAGTGCTCAGGCAAACTGGCTCAAAATCAACCCTGGTTTTCCAGCCATTGCCGTCCGATGATCCCACGCAACGACGTCCAGATATTTCGCTGGCCAAAGAAAATCTAGGCTGGCAGCCACAGATTCAGCTTGCGGCAGGGTTAAAGCAAACAATCAAGTGGTTTTCAAAGCAGTGAGTCAGGAATTGTTTTAGGGGAGGTCAGCAATGTTTCTGCGTCGATACTGGATTCCGATACTTTTGTTTCTGCATGATGCGGCTATTGTAAGTGTTGTTCCTTTCATTGGCCTGTTCATTCGGTTTGAAGGGGATGTGGATCCAAGTTATTTTGACTTGCTGGCGCCTTTTTTACCCTTTATGTTGGCTGTGCGTCTGATAACTTTTTATCTTTTTCGCTTGTATCACCGGATGTGGCGATATGCCAGCATCCATGAAATGCTGGCGATCATCGGCGCTGTATCTGTCAGTTCAGCGGTGATTACCGGCATAATGCTTTATTTAAAGTCCGGCGTGCCGCGCAGCGTTCACCTGCTCAGCTGGCTGATGCTGATCGCATTTATCGGATTTAGCCGACTGGGACTTCGCATTTATTACTATTTTCGGATTCGGCTGATGAGCCCCTCGGTGAATATTCTCATCATCGGGGCGGGTGATGCGGGAGCGATGCTGGCCAAAGAGATCCGGAACAGATGGTCGGAGACCCGGCGAGTGGTTGGCTTCATTGATGACGATGTAAAAAAATGGGGACAACAACTCATGGGAATCCCGGTTCTGGGCGGACGGGATGACTTGGTTCAACTGGCGGCAAGCTATAAAGTCGCCGAAATCATGATTGCGGTTCCCTCGGCATCGGGGGCGATCGTGCGCACGTTGGTAAACAAATGCCGGGAAACCGGCTGTACGGTGAAAATCTTGCCGGGCCTTTCAGATTTGATTGATGGCCGCGTCAGTTTACAGAGCCTGCGCAATGTCGACCTGGAAGATTTGTTGCGGCGGGATCCGGTAAAACTCGATATGGACGCGATTTCCAACTATTTGAAAGGGAAACGAATCCTGGTTACGGGCGCCGGCGGTTCCATCGGCGCCGAAATCTGCCGCCAGATTGCCCGGTTTGAGCCAGGTGCGTTGTTTTTGCTGGGCAAAGGTGAAAACAGCATCTATGATATTGATCAGGAGTTGCGGCAACATTATCCGCGTATTTCTGTGGAGCCGATTATTGCCGATGTGCGGGATGCCCAGCGGATTCGGCAGGTTTTTTCTGCGTGCGCTCCCCAGGTAGTATTCCATGCGGCCGCTCACAAGCATTTGCCATTGATGGAATTGCAGCCGGTTGAGTCAGTTCGCAATAATATCTTCGGCACCAAAGTCGTTGCCGAGGCAGCGGATATGTCTGGCGTGGAAACCTTCATTATGATCTCCACCGACAAAGCGGTCAATCCCACCAGTGTTATGGGGGCCACCAAACGTGTAGCCGAGATGGTCGTGCAAAACTTAAGTCAACAGAGCAAGACTCGATTTGCGGCGGTCCGGTTTGGCAATGTTCTAGGCAGTCGCGGCAGTGTGGTGCCATTATTCAAGAAACAAATCGCGGCCGGCGGCCCGCTGACGATTACCGATCCAGAAATGAAGCGCTATTTCATGACGATTCCCGAAGCGACCCAACTGGTATTGCAAGCCGGCGCCATCGCCAAAGGCGGCGAGGTGTTCGTGCTCGATATGGGGGAACCTGTGCGTATCCTCGATATGGCGGAAGACTTGATCAGGCTGTCCGGCTACGAACCCTATAGAGATATTGAGATTACATTTACCAATGTGCGGCGTGGCGAAAAACTGTTTGAAGAACTGCTCACGGCGGAAGAAGGAACGCGGGCCACCCAACATGAGAAAATCTTTGCAGCGAATTTGCGGCAAGTCGATTGCGAGCGGTTGTTAAGCCAATTGGCGGAACTAGCGCCCATTCTTGAGGGCGAGCAGATCAAGGCTCACATCGCAGCACTGGTTCCCACCTATAAACCGTCAGAATAAGATAGGCCGGCTTGAGTCAAGCCGGCCTATCTTATTTTAATTTGAAAAATATTTGATTATTGCAGGAATCTTTGCGTTGTTATAGAATTTATAAAACATGAATGATGAGTAATTTTTTTACTCGATATAATAACGAAAAATGAGGCATACTATGCTGGAATCTATCATCACTTCGAAGACCCGTATTCAACTTTTACTCCGGTTTTTTATGAATCCGGAGCGAAAGGCGTACTTGCGCGAACTCGCCACAGAACTGGGTGAATCGTCCAACGGCGTACGCGTAGAACTGGACCGCCTGGAAAAGGCAAAACTACTGGAATCCGTGCCCGACGGGAGGACTAAATCGTTTAGAGCCAATATCGCCCACCCGCTGTTTTCCGATATTCAAAATATCGTAAAAAAATCACTGGGGATTGATAAACTGGTTGATGATGTGGTTGCGCGTCTGGGCGATGTAAAACTAGCCTTTATTACGGATGATTACGCGCGCGGCATTGACAGCGGGGTCATCGATATCGTCATCGTGGGCAAAGTTGACCGCAATGTTCTGGACGAACTGATCCAGATTACTGAACCGAAAATCGGCGGGCGAAAAATCCGGGCTTTAGTGCTGTCCGACGAAGAATATGAAAGACTTGCCGAAAAGATGTTGAAGGGAAAACCTCTTTTCGTGGTTTACACAGCATAAAAATGACAGTGAGGAGTGTAAAAATGAAAACTTTTCAAAAGCATTTGCTCGACGATGTTATCAAAAACAACGCAGATCTTCCTTTATGGTATCAGGCCGAAATCTTTCGCGAGGGAGTCCGGCTTTTCGACCACTTAAACAAGAAACATCAGGGAATCGAACGGCGTAAGGTCGCTATTTTCGGCGGCGCAGGTTATATTGGAACCATGCTGACTGATCATTTGTTACAGCAGGGTTATGCGGTAAAGTGTCTGGATTTATTGCTATATAACAATGAAAGATGCGTCCTGCCGTTTTTGGGGCGCCCAAACTACGAATTTGCATTTGGCGACATGGCAGATCGTGATTTTGTTGCAGCGGGACTGGAAGGCGTTACTGATGTAGTCATTTTGGCAGGGTTGGTGGGTGATCCGATAACGAAAAAATATCCTGAAGCTTCACAAATTATCAACACGGATGCAATTCGCCAAACCATACAAGATCTAAACGGTAAAGGGTTGGCGAAAGTGATTTTCGTTTCCACCTGCTCCAACTATGGCTTGATTGAGGGCGATGTGTTGGCAGATGAATTGTTTCCGCTAAAACCACTATCGCTATATGCGAAAGCGAAAGTGGAGATGGAACAGTTGTTGCTTGCGGGGCAGGGCAAGGTGGATTACTGTCCGACCGTCCTTCGTTTCGCCACGGCTTTCGGAGTATCGCCCCGTATGCGCTTTGACCTGACTGTTAATGAATTTACCCGTGATATGTATCTCAACAAAGACCTTGTTGTTTTTGACGCGGAAACTTGGCGTCCATACTGTCATGTGCGCGACTTCTCGATTTTGATTCAACGGACACTTGAAGCGCCGGAAGAACGGATATCATTTGAAGTATTCAATGCGGGCGGCGAAAAAAATAATTTCACAAAACAGATGATTGTTAACGCCGTAAAAGCAAAGTTGCCTGATGCACCTGTCTCATACAAGGAGCATGGTTCCGACCCTCGCAACTATCGGGTTAATTTCAGCAAAGTCAGAGAGACCCTGCTTTTCGCGCCAACGTATTCTGTTGATGATGGTATTGCTGAACTGATTCACTGCCTTGATCAAAAATTCTTTTTAAATGTTGACGCTGAACGAAACTTTTACGGAAATTACGAGATAGACTATCCGCGCCGATAGAGACCAATCAGCGGGAGTGGAGGGTGAGACGCCATGTCGGGTTTGTCGCAAACTGTATTAAAAACCATGCAGTCGGTAGTTCCCCAGAATGTTGCATTGCATGAACCCTGCTTTGAAGGTAATGAGTGGAAATATGTTAAAGAATGTATTGACACGCGGTGGGTTTCTTCAGCCGGCAAGTATGTTGATACTTTTGAAAAAAATCTGGCCGAATTTACCGGGGCCCGTTTTGCCGTTGCTGTTGTTAACGGGACTGCCGCTTTGCAAGTATGCCTCCAGCTGGCTGGCGTCGAACGGGATGACGAGGTTCTGGCGCCGGATTTGACTTTTATCGCCACTGCAAATGCGATAGCTTATGCAGGCGCTATCCCGCACTTTGTCGACTCGGCTGAAAACACGCTGGGGCTTGACCCAGGAAAATTAGATCAATACTTGCAAGAAGTCGGCGTCATCCGCGATGGCGCCTGCTATAACCGCCTTACGGGACGACGGATCAGCACGGTTGTTCCCATGCACACTTTTGGTCATTCGATGGATTTGGACCCGTTGATTGATGTTTGTGAAAAGTACCATCTTGCATTGGTGGAAGATGCTGCCGAATCGCTGGGAACTTATTACAAAGGGCGACACACGGGTACCTTTGGCCGGATTAATGCAATGAGCTTTAATGGAAACAAAATAATCACTACCGGCGGTGGCGGCGCCTTACTGACCAATGACGAGTCTTTGGGCCGTTTGGCAAAGCATATTACAACTACGGCGAAATTGCCCCATGCATGGGATTTTTTCCATGACAGAGTGGGCTATAACTATCGCATGCCCAATATTAATGCGGCGCTGGGGTGCGCTCAGTTGGAAGCGCTGCCAAGATTTCTCGAGCAAAAAAGAGCGCTGGCCAGTCGATATCAACAGGCATTTCTGGATGTTAAGGGTATTCGCGTTTTTTCGGAACCTGATTTTTCCACAAGCAACTATTGGCTCAATGTTCTAATGTTGGATCAGCAGCAGGCCGATCAGCGAAACGACATCCTTCAATTGCTAAACGCTTCCGGCATTATGGTAAGACCAGCCTGGATCCTGATGCACAAGTTGCCCATGTATAAAGAATGTCCGCGGATGGATCTGACGGTCTCAGAAAGCATAGAATCACGCTTGATCAATGTTCCCAGCAGTGTATTCCTGTAAAAATGAACATGCGTAAGATTTGCGTTGTTACCGGATCGCGAGCTGAATACGGTTTATTATACTGGTTGATGAAAGAAATTCAGGCTGATGATTCGTTTTGCCTGCAGGTTGTTGTAACCGGGATGCACTTGTCGCCAGAGTTCGGGTTGACCTATAAAACAATCGAAAATGATGGATTCCCGATTGATGAAAAGGTGGAAATGCTCCTGTCCAGCGATACAGCGACGGGCATCACTAAGTCGATTGGTCTGGGTATTATCGGTTTCGCTGATGTCTGGGACCGACTGAAACCAGATTTGATCGTTGTTCTGGGTGACCGGTTTGAAATGCTGGCAGTCGCGCAGTCGGCTTTGATAGCGCTAATTCCGGTGGCGCATATCGCTGGCGGCGACCTTACCGAAGGCGCCTTTGACGAAGCCATCCGTCACAGCATAACGAAAATGTCGCATTTGCATTTTGTGACCAATGAAAAATCTGCCGACCGAGTCCGCCAACTCGGGGAAAACCCAGCACATGTTTACACGGTGGGCAGTCCAGGTTTGGATCATTTGCCACGCATGCGGTTTTTGAATCGGCAAGAATTGGAACAGGAACTCGACTTTAAGTTTCTTGCCCGCAATCTTTTGATAACCTTTCATCCTTCCACGTTGGACAGCGCCGATGCCAATGCGCAATTTGACCAACTGTTAGCTGCGTTGGCACAGTTGCATGATACAGGGCTTTGGTTTACCTATCCCAATGCAGATCCGCAAGGTCGTCGGCTCATTTCCCGACTGGAAGAATTTGTTGCAATGCATAAACAGGCAAAAGCATTTTCATCCCTTGGACAACAACGCTATCTGAGTTTAATGGCGCAAGTGGATGCCGTAGCAGGTAACTCTTCCAGCGGTCTGTATGAAGCGCCTTCGTTTAAAATTCCCACAGTCAATATCGGCGATCGTCAGCGGGGACGACTGCAAGCATTGTCGGTGTTAAATTGCGAACCATACACCGAGGACATTCTGGCAACTATCTTGCAATCCTTGGAAATGGATTGCTCCTTGACGGTTAATCCTTATGGCGATGGTAACAGCTCCGCTAGAATATTGAGTGTTCTTAAAAGCATTGATGATTTTAGGCCGTTGGTAAAGAAATCTTTTTTTGAGGTCGCATATGAAAAATGATGGAATACCCAAAGCTGTATATATCATTGCGGAAGCTGGCGTGAATCACAACGGGTCATTGGACATGGCCCGGGATTTGATTGAGGTGGCTGCCAAATCGGGCGCCAATGCTGTGAAGTTCCAGACTTTCAAAGCGGAAAAATTGGTGACCGCAGACGCGGAAAAAGCAGCGTACCAGAAAAAAATGGCAGGAACCGATGATTTCCAGCTTGATATGCTGCGCAAACTAGAACTTGATGCCTCAGACCATATAAGCTTAATTGAATGCTGTCGCGACAATCGTATCGAATTTTTGTCCACGCCTTTTGATACGGAGAGCTTGGAACTGCTGGCAAACCAATTTGACATTTCCCGTATAAAGATCCCATCCGGGGAAATAACTAATGGCCCCTTGCTTTTGCAGGCTGCCAGGACGGGCAAGCCAATTATTCTTTCAACAGGCATGAGTACGCTCGCTGACGTTGAAGCAGCACTGGCAGTATTGGCGTATGGCTATTCGAACATTGAGGGCGAACCGTCTTCCACCTTGTTTCCTAGCGCCTATTCCTCTAGCCGGGGGCAAGCGTTGCTGCGCGACAAGGTTGTGTTGCTCCACTGTACGACAGAATATCCGGCGCCTTTTTATGAAGTCAATTTGCAAGCGATGGATACCTTACAAGCTGCTTTTGGCTTACCAGTCGGTTTTTCCGACCATACTGCCGGAATTGCGATTGCGTTGGCGGCGGCGGCGAGGGGGGCGACAATCGTTGAAAAGCATTTTACCATGGATCGAACGTTGCCAGGCCCCGATCATCAAGCCTCAGTTGAACCATCAGAATTGATCGAGTTGGTAAGAGGAATCCGCCAAATTGAACAGGCGGTTGGCTGCGGGCTCAAATGCCCTGCCGCGTCCGAACGAAAAAACATGGCCATAGCCAGAAAAAGCCTGATAGCCTCTCGCCCGATAAAGTGCGGTGAAACTTTTAATGAACAGAACCTGGGAATCAAAAGACCAGGTGATGGGATTTCGCCCATGCAGTATTGGAACTGGTTGGGGAAAAAAGCTGATCGGAATTACCGGAAAGACGAGAGGATTGACAAATGAGTAAGCGAGTCCCGGTGATTATCATCGGCGGTGGCGGACATGCAAAAGTCGTGGTCGATGCATTGCGCCTAAATGGAGAAAATGTCTTGGGCGTACTCGATACTTGCGACCCAACGTCAATGCTGCCCAAAGATTTGCCGTGGCTGGGCCCGGACGATGCCATCAGCACCTATGCACCGAATGAAGTGGTGTTGGCCAATGGGATAGGGTCAGCTCGCTCAACGTCACTGCGGAAAAAAGTGTTTGAACATTTTGGCCAAATGGGTTATCATTTCACAAAGGTTATTCATCCATCGGCGATTATTGCCCTCGATGTTGTCATAGGTTGCGGGTCGCAAATCATGGCTGGCGCGGTTGTTCAGACAGGCGCGGTAATCGGTTGCAATACGATTGTAAATACCCGCGCCAGTGTTGATCATGATTGCCAAATCGGTGACCACGTACATATCGCGCCGGGAGCAACGTTGTCAGGAATGGTTCGTGTCGGGGATGGAGCTCATGTTGGCGTCGGTGCGGTAGTGATTCAAGGAATAGAAGTTGGGCCAGGAGCACTGATTGGCGCCGGTTCGGTAGTCGTTAGAGATATACCGGCAGCGACCATTGCTTTCGGAGTTCCGGCGCGGGTGGTGGAAGAATGAAGGACTGGCGAAATACATTGGTTCATGCAACCATATCGGTGGCGGAAGCTATTGAAAGCATTGACCGAAACTCCATGCAGATTGCGATCGTGGTTGCCGAAGACGGAAAACTGCTAGGCACTGTTACGGACGGTGATATACGTCGGGCGATTTTAAAAGGGATTGCACTGTCAGCGCCGGTGACGCAAGTCATGAATGCAGACCCAACAACAGCCGGTATCGCTGAACCGCGAGAAAATATATTAACGATGATGCGACAAAAGGATATTCAGCACGTACCCGTACTGGATGAAAACGGACACCTGATTTTTGTCGAAACATTTGGCGGTTTGACAAATGTTTTTCGCAGGGAGAACCTGGTGGTGCTGATGGTCGGCGGTCGAGGCGCCAGGCTGGACCCGTTGACCAATGATTGCCCGAAACCTCTGCTGAAAGTCGGCGGAAAACCGGTACTGGAAACTATTTTGCAAAGTTTTCTGGAATACGGTTTCTACCGGTTCTGTTTTGCTGTTCACTATAAGGCGGAAATGATCGAAGCTTATTTTGGCGATGGATCAAAATGGGGCGCCGAGATCACTTATGTACGCGAAAAGGAGAAAAAGGGGACCGCCGGGGCGCTAAGCCTCTTGCAAGATCCGCCTACCGCTCCTGTCCTGGTAATGAACGGCGATGTATTGACCAAAGTGAACTACCACCATCTACTGCGGTTTCATGAGGAACATGGCCCGGCGGCAACGATGTGCGTGCGGGAATTTACGACGCAGATTCCATATGGAGTGGTGCGCCTTGAGCAACATCAATTGCTGGCGATTGAGGAGAAACCGATCTATAGTCATTTCGTGAATGCGGGCGTCTATGTTTTTGAACCAGCGGCGTTAAACCTGATTTCCGACCAAACCTACCTTGATATGCCGGATCTCTTTGCCCTATTGTTGAAAAACGATCAAAAAATTGTGGCTTTTCCCATCCGCGAATACTGGTTGGATATCGGGCGAATGAGTGATTTTGAAAGAGCAAATGGTGAATTTTCCGAGGTGTTCGGATGAAATGTCTGGTCATTGGGTTCGGCTCGATTGGCTCCCGTCATGCCAGAGTCCTACACGAAATGGGGAACAGCGTTTCCGTTGTCAGCCAACATGGCACAGCGGAGTATCCCTGTTTTGGCGAGTTGACAATGGCATTGGATAAGGCACAACCAGACTATGTCGTGATTGCGAATCAGACCCATCAACATCATGATACGCTGACAGCGCTGGCCAACGCAGGATTCGCGGGAACGGTTATGGTTGAAAAACCGCTGTTCCATAAGGATATGGGTTTGCCGCAACATTCATTCAAAAATGTTTACGTCGCGTACAATCTGCGGTTTCATCCGCTACTCCAACGGTTAAAATCGTTACTGCAGGGGCAGACTATTGTCACCGCCCATGCCTACGTCGGCCAATATCTGCCGGACTGGCGGCCAGGTAAAGATTATCGGCAAAGCTATTCCGTGCGAAAACTGGAAGGCGGCGGAGTGTTGCGCGACCTCAGTCACGAACTGGACTACCTGAACTGGCTTTTGGGCGGATGGAAACAGGTAGTGGCTATTGGCGGGCATTTCAGTCATCTGGCCGGCGACAGCGATGATGCATTTGGTTTGCTTGTTGCGATGGATAAATGCCCTTTGGCGATGATTCACCTGAATTATCTGGATCGTGTTTTACGCCGCGAAATTATCATAAACACAGATACACAGACGATTACGCTCGATTTGGCGCGCGGCGTTCTCCAGGTTGACCAACAGGTTGAAACTTGTGTGGTTGCACGTGATGATACATACATTGCCGAGCATATGGCAGCGATGAATGGTGATGCCGCCTCGTTGTGTTCCATTTCGCAAGGACTGGCAGTTCAGGCGTTGATCCATGGCGCTGAAAAATCAATGATCGAGCAAAGATGGGTGAAACGATGAGACGAATTTGTTCAATCTGTGCCCGTGGCGGATCAAAGGGCGTTAAGAACAAGAACATCCGCGATTTTCTGGGTAAGCCATTGATTGCGCATACTATCCGGCAAGCCCGGGAAACTGGATTGTTCGAGTTGATTGCCGTGAGCAGCGATTCCCAGGCAATATTGGATACTGCACGAAACTGGGGGGCAGATATCCTGATCAACCGGCCAGCCGAACTGGCAACAGACACTGCGGCTAAATTACCAGTGATTCAGCACTGTATGATTGAAACTGAAAAAAAAGCAGGCTTTCAGTGCGATGTCGTTGTCGATCTGGATGCGACGGCTCCGCTGCGGACAGTCGACGACATCTGCGGGGCAGTACGATTACTGGAGAGCAATAACGTTTCCAATGTAATTACCGGTGCGCCTGCGCGCAAGTCCCCCTACTTTAATCTGGTTGAAATGGATGGTGCAGGGTTTGTCCATCTGAGCAAACCGCCTACCGTCCAAATTTTTCGGCGGCAAGATGCACCGGCATGTTACGATATGAATGCATCGATCTATGTGTGGCAACGCGAGGCATTATTGCGGCAAACTTCCATATTTGACAAAGATACGATGTTGTATGTAATGCCAGAAGATCGGTCCATCGACATCGATTCGGAATTGGAGTTTGAACTTGTCGAGTTTATTGCGAACAAGAGGAGGAAAGACTATGAATGAAAAAGATCCCTATCGCGATTTATTCAGTTTACAGGGAAAAACCGCGATTGTTACCGGCGGCCTCGGGATTTTGGGAAAACGATTTTGTGCAGGACTGGCGACTTTCGGGGCGCAAGTGGGCGTTATTGATCTGGATGAGTCCGCCGCTGCCGCGTATGCGGAGGAACTGTCAAAACAATACGGTGTGAAGGCTGTCGGTGTGGGGTGCAACGTAGCCGATCCCGCCTCGGTTGCCGCTATGGTCGAACAAGTAGTGGCTGCGCTTGGTGGAATTCACATTTTGCACAATAATGCAGCAACAAAATCGACGGATCTGGACGCTTTTTTTGCACCGTTTGAAGACTATGCGTTGCAAGAATGGCGAAAAATAATGGCCGTAAATATTGATGGCATGTTTTTGGTGGCGCAAGCGGTGGGTAAGCAAATGATAAAGCAAGGCGTCGGCGGCAGCATTATCCAAACGGCATCCCACTACGGGATCAACGGTCCTGACAAGCGAATTTATGAAGGTTCGTTTTATCTGAACCGGCAAATCAATACACCAGCAGTCTATACCGTTTCCAAAGCAGCGGTCGTTGGGTTGACGAAATATCTTGCAACCTATTGGGCCGATCAGAACATCCGGGTCAATACGTTGACGCCGGGCGGAGTGGAAAGCGGACAAAATGATGAATTTAAACGCCGTTACTCAGCCAAAGTGCCTTTGGGAAGAATGGCCAAGGGCGATGAACTCGTCGGCGCATTGGTGTACATGGCTTCGGATGCGTCGAGCTACATGACGGGACATAATATGATTGTGGACGGTGGCTGGAGCGCCTGGTAATGACTTGATTGGCTCAACAAAGCTTTGGAGGGATTGCAACTTGAAACGATATGCAGCGCCGAAACCGATCGATATAGAAAAATTTACGGTTCCTGAAAAGGATCTTGAGGCAAAATACGGGTTGCCCCAAGAGGTAAAGTTTTGTAAACACTGTGTTATTTCGAACCAACGTCCCAATTCGGCAGTGGAATATGCCCATACCAAGCAAAGCAAAAAAGAAACCATTCATTTTGACAATGATGGCGTTTGTGATGCATGCCGGGTTTCGGAACAAAAGCATAAAACCATCGACTGGAAGCTTCGCGAGCAAGAGCTCAGGGAGTTGTGTGACCGCTATCGCCGCAATGATGGGCATTATGACTGTATCGTTCCAGGGTCTGGCGGAAAAGACAGCTTCTTTGCCGCCCATATGCTCAAATACAAATACGGTATGCATCCGCTTACTGTGACATGGGCTCCACATATCTATACTACCTGGGGTTGGCACAATTTTCAGGCATGGCTCAATGCCGGGTTTGACAATTTCCTGTGTACGCCGAATCCCCGGACACATCGCCTGCTGACCCGATTGGCAGTAGAAAACCTTTTTCATCCTTTTCAAGCGTTTATGTTCGGACAAAAGTCTCTGGCCCCTAAAATGGCTTTGCTTCATGATGTTCCGCTCGTTTTTTATGGCGAAAATGAAGCCGAATATGGAAATCCCATTGGCGATACGATGACCGCGAAGCGCGATTGGAAATACTTTTCTTCCGATGATAAGAGTCAGATTTATCTTGGCGGGACATCGATAAAATCCCTGGAAGAAGACTTCGGTGTCGAACCCGTGGAGCTGCGACCGTATATGCCGGCGGACCCTAACGAAATTGAGAAAAAAAAGGTTGAGGTTCACTATCTGGGCTATTATCTGAAGTGGCATCCGCAGGAATGCTACTATTATGCTGTAGAAAATGGCGGATTCCAGGCATCGCCTGAGCGTACCCCCGGTACTTATAGCAAATACAATAGTATTGATGATCGCATCGATGATTTTCACTACCATACGACTTTCATAAAGTTTGGAATTGGCCGGGCAACTTACGATGCAGCGCAGGAAATTCGCAATGATGAAATAACCCGCGAAGAAGGCGTTGCACTTGTCAAAAAGTTTGATGGAGAATTTCCTGAAAGATTTGCTGAGGAGATATTCAGATACCTGAGTATGCCTGCAAAAGAATATCCGATCGCATCCGCAATGTTTGAACAACCAATCATGGACAGAGATTACTACGATACGTTAACCGACAAGTTTCGTTCGCCCCACCTGTGGCGGCGCGATCATGGAGTATGGAAACTGCGTCATGCAGTTTATGGGGAATGAGGTAGGATTTCATGCGTAATATTCGGCTCATTGCCCGCCTTGATGTGAAGGGGCCCAATCTTGTGAAAGGGGTCCAATTGGAAGGGTTACGCAAACTGGGTGATCCTAATGTCTTTGCCAAAAAATACTATGAAGCGGGCATTGATGAGATCCTATATATTGATATTGTTGCCAGCCTGTATGAACGAAACAGCCTTTATGACATTGTTCGGCGTACGACACAAGATGTGTTCATCCCGATAACTGCCGGCGGCGGGTTGCGTTCGGTAGAAGATGTCCGTACAATGCTTCGCGCCGGTGCTGACAAAGTCGCGATCAACACTGCAGCAATCAAACGACCGGAGTTGATTCGGGAAATATCCAATACGTTTGGGTCGCAGTGTATGGTCTTATCCATCCAGGCGAAAAAAAGAGCACCAGGAAAATGGGAATGTTATTGTGACAACGGTAGGGAGCATACGGGACGAGACGTTGTAGAATGGGCGCAAGAAGCAGTGCAACTGGGGGCTGGCGAGATTATCCTGACATCGGTTGACCGGGAAGGGACGGCCAAAGGATTTGATTGCGACTTGGTGCAAGCAGTTTCTACGCGGGTGCCCATTCCCCTTATCGCCGGCGGCGGGATGGGAAAGCTAACTGATATGATTGACGTGATTAATGAAGGCCGTGCTGATGCAGTGGCAATGGCTCACGTATTGCATTACAATAAGCTGACAGTGGACGATATTGCCAATGAAGCAGTTCGGCAAGGGTTTCGGAAAGGACGCGATGTGATCCATGAATCTTAAGGCAACTGTAGTTGATTATGGCGTGGGAAACCTGCTTAGCGTCTGTCGGGCCTTTGAACATTGCGGGGCGAAAATTGATATTGCAGAATCTCCAGAGCAAATACTGAATGCAGAACGCTTGATATTGCCTGGAGTAGGGGCTTTTGCCGATGCGATGAAAAATTTGCGTTCACGAGGTTTCATTGAAGCCATTCAACAGTATTCGCATCATGATCGCCCGTTTCTTGGCATATGTCTGGGCATGCAAATGATGCTTTCCGAGAGCGAGGAGTTTGGTCAGCATGATGGACTGGATCTGATCGCAGGGACAGTAGTTCAGATTGATCCGCTGGACAGCCAGGGTTTCCCGCAAAAAGTTCCTCATATAGGTTGGAATCAACTGGGTCTTCCGGCTGAAAAAGACGGATCATACTGGGAGCATTCAATTTTATCCGGCATACCCGAGACGACCAGTATGTATTTTGTTCACTCTTTTACTGCACTGCCGATCAATCCTGACAACCGTTTCGCCGATGCGTACTATGGCGGCAAGCGGGTTTCGGCGGTTATCCGTCGAAACAATCTTTACGGTTGCCAGTTTCATCCGGAAAAAAGTGGCCCCATGGGATTGAAGATTATTAAAAACTTCCTTGCTATTTGACGTAAGGGGATGAAAAGAATTGACTAAACAAAAAATTGTTACGATGCAACAGATGCCGAAACTGCGGGACAAGCTTAAGCAAGCTGGCAAAAAGACAGTGCTTTGTCACGGTGTTTTTGATTTGCTGCATCCGGGGCATATCGCACATCTCGAAGAAGCTAAGGCGATGGGCGATGTACTGGTAGTGTCGATCACTTCCGCTCCTTATGTGAACCGCGGTCCGGGACGGCCATATTTTTCGGATGAATTGCGGTTGAAATCGCTGGCGGCTCTGGCTTGTACAGACTATGTCATTGCGATTGAGGCGGCTACAGCGGCAGAAGCGATTGATTGCGTTCAGCCTGACTATTATGTCAAAGGCAAGGAATACGCTGTGGCCGAAGACGATGTAACAGGCAACATCGACAAAGAAGCGGACCGGGTCCGTTCTTATGGCGGCGACATTCGCTTTACCGACGGCATTGTGTTTAGTTCGACAAAACTGCTGAACCAGAATTTTTCTGTATTTCCACCGGGAGTCAAAGAATTTGCCCAAGACTTTGCCAGCCGTGTTCCTTTCGAATCGGTGCGGAAAACGGTCGATCAGATGAAAAAGTTAAAAGTGCTGGTTGTCGGTGACATTATCATTGACGAATATGTTTTTTGCACGGTTCAGGGCCTGACATCCAAAGACCGGACCTTTTCCGCACGCTATCAACGTGAAGAACGTTATTTGGGCGGATCTTTGGCCGTAGCCAAGCACTTGGCCGGTTTTTCCAACCATGTCGGTGTGTGCGCCATTGTGGGTGAAGACCCGGCGATTCATAGTCAAATCTTAAATGACCTTAGTCCGCTTATGCGTCTCGATCTTCAATTCAACAATGATTTCCGGACGACAGTCAAACGTCGGTTTGTCGAGCGTCGGGGTATTCGCAATGAATATGATAAGCTGTTTTCCATGAATTATCTGCCGGATGATGTAGATGACATCCGGGAAGTCGATAGGAGATCTTTTCACGACAGACTGGAGAAAGAAGTTCCCAAGTATGACCTGGTCGTCGTGACCGATTTTGGGCATGGGCTACTGGATCCAGTCGCTATGGATATTTTACAGACAAAGTCGCCGTTGCTGGCGCTGAACTGCCAGACCAACTCGTCAAACTTTGGCACCAACCTGATTACGAAATATCATCATGCCGATTGTTTTACGCTGGACATTCGGGAATTGCGCCTGGCGCTTGCCAACAGTAAAGCTGCGGAAGTGACGTTGTTAAAAGAACTGATGCATCATTTGCAGGCAAAGGTGGGCTGGGTAACATTGGGGTCTCTCGGTTCCGTGGCCCTTGACCGGGATCTGGCAGAAGTGAAAACTCCTGCGCTTACACTGTCTGTACAAGATACAGTCGGGGCGGGCGATGCGTTTTTTGCCCTTGCCAGTTTAGGTGTCGGCGTCGGGGCCACTGTGGAAGAAAGCTCTTTCCTGGGCAATCTGGCGGGAGCACTGGCGGCAAATATTCTGGGGAATTCTAGTTCCGTGCAAAAAAGCGATTTGCTAAAGTTTGCCTCGACCTTGTTAAAATTTTAGAAGACGTCAGAGGGGATTGAGAAGCATGTTTCAGGAATATCTTTTGCAATTTCAACGCATTTTGAGTCAGATGGAGTGTTCCGATGCAAAGAGCGCCCTTACGATTGATCAGGGCGTGAATGCTGCGATTGACCTGATTGCAACGGTGAAAAATGCAGGACGCAAGGTACTGTGGGTAGGCAATGGCGGCAGTGCGGCGATTGCTTCTCATTCGGCGGCAGACTACTTTCGGACCGGGAATATAAAAACCCAGTGTTTTTCGGATGCATCTTTGCTGACTTGTATGGGCAATGATTTTGGCTACCCGGAGGTTTTTGCCCGCCCGATTGGCGTATACGCTGAAAGCGGCGATGTCCTGGTGGCGATCAGCAGTTCCGGGCAGTCGGTGAATATTCTCAACGCGGTCGACAGGGCCAAAGAAAAAGGCTGTAAAGTGATTACTTTATCTGGTTTTAAAGCGGATAATCCTCTGCGAGCCAGGGGCGATTTGAACTTTTATGTTCCGAGTGTCGACTATGGCTATATTGAGTTGGCTCATGGAATTTTGTGTCATAGCTTTTTGGATCTTTTGATGAAAGGAAGCCGAGGCAATTGAAAAATGAAATGCGTATTGACTCGCATAAATTGATTCTTCACCCGCAGAGGGTAGCCGATTGGTTAGCCGACAAAAATATCTACCCTCTCTATGTCGAAGTCTCTCCCACGGGCGCCTGTAATCACCGCTGTATTTTCTGCGCACTGGATTACGTAGGCTATCAACCGACAATGCTCGACAAAGATTTATTTCTGAAAAATGTTCGGATTATGGCGAATAAAGGGATCAAGAGCATGATGTTTGCCGGTGAAGGGGAGCCTTTATTAAACCCGGATACCCCCGCTTTTATCCGGGCGGCCAAGGAACTAGGCATTGACGTAGCGATGACAAGTAATGGGGCCTTGTTCACCAAACCAGTCATGCAGGAATGCCTGCCGCTGTTTAGTTGGGTCCGCTTTTCGGTCAATGCTGGAACTAGCGAGTCCTATGAAAAAATTCACCGTTGCCGCAGTGGCGATTTTGAACGGGTTTTAGAAAATATTCGTCAAGCCGTGGCATACAAAAAGGAAAAAGGTCTCCAGACCACAATCGGGGTGCAAATGCTGCTGATCCCGGAAAATCAGTCAGAGGCGCTGCAGTTGGCCGAGCGTGTGGCCGAAGCGGGGGCAGACTACTTTTCTGTTAAGCCTTTTTCCAAACATCCGCTCAGTATTTGTGACTTGTCCGAAGAGTTTGATTACGAAAAATTTCTCGAACTAGAGAGAAACCTCTACGCGAAATACAGCTCAAATATGCAAATTGCATTTCGGACGCAAGCGATGGAAAAACTCAAATACGCCAGGAGCTATGACCAATGCAGAGGGCTCCCTTTCTGGGCGTACCTCGATTCGCAGTCCAGGGTTTGGGCCTGCAGTGCGCATCTTGGCAAGACGGAGTTTTGCTATGGTGACCTGCACGAAGCGGATTTTTCACAAATATGGGAAGGGTCCCGCCGGCTGGAAGTTCTTCGTATGGTCGCAAATGAAATGGATGTAAAACAGTGTCGGGAGATCTGTCGATTGGATGAGATAAACATCTATCTCCATGAGCTGAAAAATCCAGGAGCCCACGCGAATTTTATCTGAAACAGTAAGGGGACGTGGCGATGCAGTTGGAACAAGCTTACCGATTATATGAGTCGATGCTTACAATCAGATTGGTCGAGGAAACCTTGGTTCAGGAATACCCGGCCCAGCAAATCCGCACGCCGGTTCACCTGTATGTCGGGCAAGAAGCTATCGCTGCGGGGATTTCGCTGCACTTAAGCGATGGCGATTATGTTGTCTCCAACCATCGTTCGCATGGGCATAGTATCGCCAAAGGATTAGACCTGAGTTCGTTTTTCAAGGAACTTTACGGCAAAAGCGGCGGCTGTTCCTCAGGTTGGGGAGGCTCGATGCATCTGTGTGACATGGACAAAGGAATTGCCGGGACTTCGGCTATTGTCGCCGGCGGAATCCCGATCGGCGCCGGATTGGCTCTGAAGCAACAGTATAATGCTGAAGAAAACATTACCGTGATATATTTTGGCGATGGTGCAGTGGATGAGGGTGTTTTCTGGGAGACGGTCAATTTTGCCGGCTTGAAAAAGCTGCCGGTTTTGTTTGTGCAGGAAGACAATGGATATGCATCGCAAACGCCATCATCGCAGCGGCATGCTTATAAAAATATTCTGCCGATTGTCGAACGGTTTGGTCTGATGACTGCCGAACTGGATGGGAATGATCCTTTGGCCGTTGCTGCCACAATGGGCGAACTAATCCGGAAAATTCGCACGGGAAAAGGACCAGGCTTTGTTCGTTGTCATACCTTTCGCTGGTACGGTCATGTTGGCGTAGAGGATGATACCCACACCGGTTATCGGAGTGCAGCGGATGTCTTCAGTTGGCGAAGCCGCTGTCCGATCCGGGCGTTGGGAAAGCACCTTTTGGTTATTGATCCAGCTGCAGCGGGCGAAAGAGTGAAAACGATAGAAGGAATCATTGCCGAAAAGATTCGATGCGCTTTGCAAAGCGCCAAGGAGGCAGAGTATGCCCTGGACTAAACTGGCGGCAGACCAATCTGCCTGCCGATTGGACGAAACATGCCAGGATTCTGGATCTGGCAGGATAATCTCCTATGGTGAAGCGATCCGCGAAGCGATTCAGCAGTCGATGGAACTGGATCCCCGGGTTTTGATATTGGGTGAAGGGATAGACGCCGCCGGCTTTCTTTACGACACCACTGCCGGACTCAGTGAACGGTACGGAACTCGCCGGGTAATAGAAACGCCCATTGCTGAAGCGGCCATGACTGGCGTGGTAACAGGAGCTGCTGTCGCAGGACTGCGTCCGGTTTTGATGCATATGCGAAACGACTTTTTGCTAGTTTCGGCAGACCAAATCGTGAATCACATTGCCCATTGGCAGAAGATATTTCCCTGCCCCAGCGGTTTGCCGCTGGTTCTGAGGGCAATCGTTGCCAGAGGCTGGGGTTCTGGCGCACAGCATTCGCAAAGTTTTCACGCCATGTTTGCCGGTCTGGATGGTTTGCGGGTCGTGATGCCGTTCACTCCCTATGATGTGAAAGGGATGTATTTGAGCGCAGTCGCTTCGCCGGACCCGGTCTTGTTTTTGGAGCACCGGTGGCTTTACGGCGACAAGGCTGTCGTCCCCGTCGAACCTTATCTGGTTCCGCTGGACAGTGCAGCCGTTCGCGCAATAGGCTCTGACATAACGATTGTCGGAATGTCCTTGACTAATCGCGATGTGCAAAAAGCCATTGAACCGCTTCGGCAAGAGCACGCAATTTCCGCCGAATGGATTGATTTGCGCTCGATTCAGCCACTGGATATGAAAAGCATTGTTCAATCTGTCCAGAAAACCGGCAGATTGCTGATTGTGGAAAATGGGCCGGTAACGATGGGAATTGGGGCGGAAATCAGCGCCGCAGTGACCGAACAGTGCTGGACGTGTCTAAAATCTCCGGTTAAAAGAATTGGCTGGAAAGGCTCTACTGTTCCGGCCGGGACAAAACTGGAAGAACAATTTTATCCGGGAGTTCGCGAAATAATTGATGAAGTGAAGAGGATTGCAACCTATGAAAAATGAACGTTTGATTCTTGACGGACACAAATTGGCCTGGCACCGGGACCGAGTCGAGGCGTGGATGAAAGGGGAGCGGATTGCGCCGATTACGATTGATTGCGCATTAACACCCAAATGCACCTACCGTTGTGTTTATTGTTATGGGCAGTTGCAGCGACAAGAGGATTCCGGACTGAATAGGGAGCAGATTTTTCGTTTTTTAGATGATGCTGCTGAAATCGGTGTCAAAGCGGTCAGCTTTGTTAGTGATGGCGAAAGCACCTGTAGTCCGCACCTATACGATGCGATATTGCGCGGACATGCAAATGGACTGGACATGGCGCTGGGCACGAACGGATATTTGCTCAAACCGGAACGCTTACCGGAAATACTGCCAGCATTGACTTACCTGCGTTTCAATATTTCCGCAGGCGAGCCGGAACGTTATGCATATATCCATGGCTGCAAGGTGGAAAGCTTTTATACGGTTTGTGAAACGATCAAAAAAGCGGTTGCAATCAAAAAACGCGAACAATTGCCGGTGACGATCGGGCTGCAAATGGTATTAATGCCCGATTTCAAGGACCAGATTTTGCCGCTGACACTGTTGGGCAAATCACTCGGAGTGGACTATCTGGTGATTAAACATTGCAGTGATGATGAAGACGGCAGTTTGGGCGTTGACTACTCAAAATACGATGAACTGGTCGAATTGCTGCAGACTGCTGAAACCTATAGTGATGAAACCTATTTGGTGCAGGCAAAATGGTCTAAAATTTTGAGCCAGGGCCAACGGAATTATAGCCGCTGTTATGGCCCGCCATTCATTCTGCAACTGTCCGGCTCTGGCGTTGTAGCGCCTTGCGGGATGCTGTTCAATGAAAAATATAAACATTTCCATATCGGAAACATAAATGATACCTCATTTAAAGAGATCTGGCAAAGTGAACGTTATTGGGAAGTTATGCGTGAAATTGCTTCCGATCGTTTTGACGCGCGGACAGATTGCGGTACATTGTGCCTGCAACACAAAGTAAATGAATACCTATGGCAGGTCAAAGATCAGCCGGAATTGTTGGCTAGCGGAGACGGATCCCGCCCCATGCACGTCAATTTTATTTAAAGATACTATCACGAGAGGCGGTAAAATCTGTGAAATGCATTGTAACCGGCGGCGCCGGATTTATCGGATCGCACCTGACGGATCGTCTGCTGGCGGAAGGGCACCAAGTTACTGTCATTGACAACTTTAGTACAGGGCGACCGCAAAACCTGGAGCATCATAAAGGTTGCCGCGAGCTCCGACTCATTCAGGCCGACATCAATGACGGGGAGACGATCAAGCCATATTTTGACGGCGTAGATTGGGTGTTCCATCTTGCTGCGCTAGCCGATATTGTCCCTTCTATTCAAAGACCGCAGGATTATTTTCGTGCGAATGTGGATGGGACTTTTTCGGTTTTGGAAGTGGCTCGGGCGGCCGGCGTCAAAAAGTTTCTTTACACAGCTTCTTCTTCGTGCTACGGGATTCCCGACGTATACCCGACAGCAGAACCGGCAGAGATTCGTGCTCAGTACCCCTATGCTCTGACCAAAAACCTGGGTGAGCAAATGGTCATGCACTGGGCGCAGGTCTACAAACTGCCGGCGATTTCGCTGCGATTGTTCAATGTGTACGGACCCCGGTCAAGAACATCGGGGACTTATGGAGCAGTATTCGGCGTCTTCCTGGCGCAGAAGCTGGCGGGAAAACCGTTTACCGTGGTGGGCGATGGAAAACAAACCCGCGATTTCACCTATGTAACTGATATTGCAGATGCCTTTGTCACGGCAGCAAAGTCGAACGTCGATAATCGAATATTTAATGTGGGCAGTGGGAATACGTATTCGGTAAACCGCCTGGTGGAGCTGCTTGGCAGCGAAGTTGCCTATATCCCCAAACGTCCTGGCGAGCCTGATTGCACTTATGCCGACATCAGCAGAATACGCAGTGAAATCGGCTGGGAGCCGCAGGTGTCGTTTGAAGCCGGGGTTGAAAAGGTATTGCAACACATTGACTATTGGCGTGAAGCTCCCTTGTGGACACCAGAGAAGATTCAGGAAGCAACAGCTGATTGGTTTCGGTTTTTGAGTTGACAAGAGGAGACTATGGGAATGCATAAATTTCATCTGAACATGGTCGTGTGGGGGACGGAGTATACAGATTTTTTCTTGCGAATTTGTCTGCCGTCCTTATTGGCAAATGACAATTTGCCAACGCTGGCGGAAAACGCAGAGTGTTCCTTTGAATTATATACACGATCTGCTGATGCTGCTGTGATGCAGGCAGATGAAAGATTCGCGAAACTTTCAGCACACATGCCCATTCGGTTTTACTGGATCGATGACCAACTCAACACAGCCAATAAAGGCTTCAGCATGACAGATTGTCATAATTCTGCAATCCAAACAGCACGGCGAGAGGCGGCCTATTTGGTTTTTCTTTCGCCGGATCATATTTACTCCGATGGTTCTTTTTCCCGCTTGTTCGAGTTGGTTATGCAAGGGTACAAAGGAGTTTTGCTTTTTCCAATTCACGTCATTCGCGACCGTTTCATCGAAGATTATCTTCAGTACCATTATGACCGGCAGTCAAAAATGGCTTGTCTTTCGCATCGGCAGACGGTGGCGATTGGGTTGAAACATCAACACCCAACCTCGGCGTTTTTTCTTTGGAATTTGAGACATTTCCCCAGTGCAACACCTTGTGTTCTAGGTTGGGGAGACAGCGAATGCAATTTTATGGTAAGAAGTACTCAGCTTCATCCGTTCATGGTTTTTCCTGAAACTGAATTTCTACTACAAAATGATGGTTGGCGCTCCTTCACACTCGATACAGTATTAGCGCACAATATCCTGCGGGATGGGGTTGATTCCCTGTATATCCTTCAAGATTCTGATGAAGGTGTTCAGCTGACCTTGCGTCCTGTGACCGAAGGCTATGATATTCCGTTTGATTTCCCCAATGTTCCAATGATTGCATTGCATTTCAACTGGTTTCGGCAACATGGCAATGGGAATTTAGATTATATGAATCAGCCAATTTGGTTTCATACAGATGAAAGTTTAGAACAAAAGGGGCGTATGGCAGAAAAATCCGCTGAGCAGCTGGACGAGATTTTGAAGTTGGCCGATTTTGTGACCATCGATGACTTTCTTGTCAAAGTAAAAGAATATATCCAATCCAAGGCCCAAGGCCGCAGGCTTGCAGTACTTGGGTCAGGCTATGTCGCAGAAGCGACAGTTACCTTTCTCCAATACTTGAAGTGGGATGGTTGGCGGCAGATTTCCAATACGCGAGAATTGGCGCCCAATGAATATGTGCTTGTTGCAGTAGAGTTTGCCCGACTGGAAAATGTCTGCTCATCATTACTGACTATTGCAATGAGCCACGAAAAGGATTTTCTGGTCAGCCCGCTGACTTATCGCGCTTTTCGGCGAAGAATGCCTTTCAAGACTACTTGGCAGGCGGTATATAACGATTTCATCCTATTTGCACACGAGCAAGGACTAGCCTGGGTGCTGAAGATTCTATGGTATCGACTCACGAAACGAGGTAGAGCGTGAAAATTTGGCATCAAATCTATAGACTGCTAAGTCCGCACGAACGAAAACATGCAGCAGTTTTGATAATTTTCATGCTGCTCGGCGCTGTGCTGGAAGTGGTTGGTATCAGCGCAGTATTACCCTTTATCGCGTTAGTTTTGGACGCTTCCCTGATTGAACGGTACCCGTTGCTTCAGCAGCTATATCGGTGGTCAGGTACAACATCCAGCCAGAACTTTGTGTTTCTTATTTGCGCCTTACTAGTCATCGTTTTTTTATTAAAAAATCTGTTTCTCTTTTTTGTCAGCTATCGGCAGAACCGTTTTATTGCGGAAAAACAGGTGGCAATGTCACGGGATCTTTTTTCAGCATATTTGCAGAAACCTTATGAATTCTTTTTCACGGTCAATACTGCCGAGCTGCAGCGAAACCTGAATGGAGTAGTCTCCCTGGTAGCCAATGGCGTATTGTTGAATGGCATGGGGTTGGTTTCGGAAGTATTGGTAGTTACTGCAATCTTTTTTCTCTTGCTGTTCATTGATCCATTATCATCCTGTTTGGCATTTTCCTTCATTGGAACTGCGCTGGGGTTGTCGTATTGGGCTTCCCGGCGACGGGCGCAGGAGTATGCCCAACAAAGCACCCAATCCTATGCCAATATGATTCGTTGGCTAAATCAGGGGATTGGCAGCATCAAAGAAGTAAAAGTGATGGGAAAAGAGGGCTTTTTCCTTCGCAGCTATCTGGAAAACAGTTATGGCTGCGCCGATGCCACGGCAAAGCATCAAGTGCTGCTGGCGGCTCCCCGTATTTACTTTGAAACTGTAACAGTGGCAGCCATGTGTATTATTGTCGTGATTAACTTGCTTTCCGAGACGCCGCCACAAGTACTGATGGCTACTTTAGGGCTTTTTGCCATGGCGGCTTTTCGACTGATGCCGGCGATGAGCCGGATGGCAACCATGTTGACGACGATCCGGTTTGGTGTGGTCCAATTGAATCTTATCTATGCAGATTTAGTTTCTGCAACACCCAGCGAACCAACCAGGCTGCTTGCTGGTAATAAACCCTTGGCGCCATTACGGCTCCAAAAGCAGATCCGGCTGAACAATATCAGCTATCGCTATCCAGGTTCTTCGCGCGAAGTATTGCAGAATATAAATATTTCTATCCCGCAAGGCAGTTCGGTGGGCTTGATCGGCTCCTCCGGGGCCGGGAAAACTACATTGGTCGACATTATACTGGGATTATTGCCGCCATCAACAGGCACGATAACCGTAGATGAAACAGATATCTGGCAACATGATATTTCAGAATGGCATGGCAATTTGGGCTATATTCCCCAACAGATCTATTTGTTGGATGATACGGTTGTCCGTAATGTTGCTTTTGGCGTACCCGACGACCAGGTCGATATGGACCGTGTATGGCAAGTGCTTAAAATTGCCCAGATGCAGGAGTACGTCATGCAACAACCAGCAGGAATTGACACCAAGATTGGTGAACAGGGAATCTGCCTTTCTGGTGGGCAGCGCCAACGAATCGGGATTGCACGCGCCCTGTATCACGATCCGCAGATACTGGTTCTTGATGAAGCCACCTCCGCTCTTGATACGGAAACGGAAAGTTCTTTTATGGCGGCAGTAGAAGCGATTGGCAGCGAAAAGACCTTGATTATTATCGCCCATCGTCTTAGTACCATTCGACATTGTGATGTAGTGTATGAGATTGATAAAGGGAGATTGGAAATTGTCCAACCAGCAGATTAACTCGATTGTGTTTTTTTCCTGGTTACCCATGTCGAAACGGGAAGCCGATTTGTTTTGTTTTGACTATCTTCGACAGGAAGGGTTTGCGGTCCATATCCTGGACCTTTCCATGTTGCTGTCCGTGGATGAGCAACAGATCTTATCGATTCAGCATCGACTGGACGGCGATTTTATTCATAAAATCAAAAGTTATCGCGATTTAGCCGAACATCTGGTCAGGTTTCGGGCCGATTCTATCTTTATTGATTGGACAATGGGGCATGCCAATATATTGCCCAGCCATGAAAAAATCTATCGAACTTTACGTCAGTGCAACATTCGCTATTTTGTTATTGTGATTGGCGGATTGCCGCTTTGGAATACCGCAGGCGGTCCGCAATCAAAAACAGTAATATTTAAGGGGAAAATCCGCAGGGCCTTTTCGTTAGGCATTTCTGGGATGCTACAATATGTTGCACAACAAATGATTAAGCGGTTGCGACAAAATGACTGGTTATATCCACTGCCGGTTAAAGTTTTTGGTACTGCTTGTGAAGAACTCGATGATTTTATCAAACGATATCAATTGCAAGAAAGTCAGATCGTATATGTCAATTATGTTGATTATGATAAATATATGCAGTACATGAAACAGCAAAAGCTGCTGCTGCGACAAGAAAATAATCGTGGAATTTGCGTATTTCTTGATGATGCCCAGACCCACCATTTGGACTTTGAAATTTTAAAATGGCCGCCAGTGGATCCTGAGATATATTTTGGCAGCATGCGGAAACTATTTGACAGAATAGAGGCAGAAACCGGGCTGGAGGTTGTCATTGCGGCGCATCCTCGTTCAAAATATGAGGAGATGCCTGATGTTTTCGGGACCCGGAGAATTATTAAAGGGAAGACAATCGATTTGGTGGCCGACAGTTCTATGGTAGTGGCTCACTTCAGCACCTCGATCAATTTTGCCGTTCTCTGTGACAAACCAATCCTGTTTATCACAACAAACGAATTAATCCGGGCAGGGCGGAGTATTTGGATTGAGCCACTGGCAAAAGAATTGGATCGCCCATTATTAAATATTGATGATAAAAAAACGTGGCAAGAGTTGTCGCTTTCTTATGATGGGTGGTCTAAAAAGAGATATGGGCAATACATTTCAAAGTATATCCGTTCGCGCGACAGTGACGAGCTCACCATGATGGAAGTGATTGTTGCTGAGATTCGGAAAATGGAAAGGGGAGAACATGGTGGAAGCAAATAAGCGGCCCCGGGTAATAGCTGAGGTTGGGTGCAACCATATGGGCGATTTTGAAATCGCCAAGGAATTCGTAAAAAATGCGGCTATTTTTTGCAAAGTTGATGTGGTCAAATTTCAGAAACGGAATGTTCGGGAGTTGTTGACGCCTGAGCAGTACGATGCGCCTCATCCCAATCCAGATTTTTCTTATGGAGAAACGTACGGCGCGCATAGGGAATTCTTGGAGTTCAATCTGGAGCAACATAAAGAACTGAAAAATCTGTGTGAATCACTTGGTATGGAATACACAACTTCCGTATGGGATTTGACCTCCGCCAAGGAAATCGCGTCCCTGCAGCCAAAACTTATTAAGATTCCGTCCGCATCAAACAACAACTTCCCGATGCTGGAGTGGCTCTGCGCAAACTATGTCGGTGAAATTCATGTTTCCTTTGGGATGACGACTCATCAAGAAGAAGAAGAAATTGTAAAGCTATTTGAACAAAAAGGGCGAAACCAGGATTTGGTCGTTTACAGCTGCACTTCCGGCTATCCTGTTCCGTTCAAAGATGTATGCCTGCTCGAAATTTCCCGATTGAAAGAGAAATATGGCAACCGGGTGAAAGAAATCGGTTTTTCCGGACACCACAACGGCATTGCTATCGATGTGGCGGCGTACGTTTTGGGCGCGACCACCTTTGAGCGGCATTTTACCTTGAACCGTACCTGGAAAGGAACCGACCATGCGGCGTCACTTGAACCGGATGGCATGCGGAAATTGAAGCGTAATCTGATGGTAACCCAGGAGGCATTGGCCTACAAGACAAAGGAGATTCTCGATATTGAGCAAGTTCAAAGGGATAAACTGAAATATCGCAATCATGCTGCTTGCGAGCGGGATTGATCATGAACTTCAATTGCCCGCTTTGTTCAAGTGAAACAACGACTGCAATCGATACGGAGATCCGCCATGCGGCGAACGCCGAACTCCGCGTACGTCAATGCGATTCTTGCGATGTGCAGTTCCTGCATCCCATGGAAGAGGAAAAGAAACTTGCTGCGTTTTACGATGGGGAATACAGAAAAGAATATGTAAATGACGGCTATTACAACCAGCAGGAAATGGAAAAATTCTTTGAAACCAGTTCACCGGAAGCCAGGCAACGCGTAACACGAGTTCAATCGCAGCTGTTGCCGACGGACGAAATCGTCGAGATTGGCTGCGCTTCAGGATATTTTTTGGCAGCCATTGCCCCTTTTGTCAAAACTGCCTGCGGAACCGAGTGGGATACTCCCAACGCAAAGTTCGCCCAATCCAAAGGGTTTTCTGTTCGTAAGGACATCCGCGATTTTGCTACCCCTTTTGATAAAATATTTTTGTTTCACGTTCTGGAGCACATCAGAGACCCCATTGCTTTTTTGGCTGGATTGCGTCCCTTGCTTAAACAAAACGGCGCCATATATCTGGAAGTGCCAAATCGGGATGATGTTCTGCTGAAAACATACCAATTGAAGCAGTTTAGCGATTTCTATTATCAGACGGCTCATCTGTGGTATTTTAACCGAAAAAGTTTGGAATATGTTTGCAGGCAGGCTGGATGGTCTGCCGAAATAATGCCGCTGCAGCGTTACGACTTTTCCAATCATGTTCATTGGATGACCCGCGGCGTACCCGGTGGACAAGGAAAATACCGGGATTTGTTTTCCGCAGAATGTGACCGGAATTATGTCGAATCGTTGGCCAACCATTGGCAGACAGACACCTTGTTTTGTATTTTAAGGGAGGGATAAATTATGATTGATATCCATTTTTATCGGAAAGTTTTTGATCTGAAACAGCGCATAATGCGGGGAGAGCTGCACGACCAGGAAGCGGTCTGGAGTTTGCTTGAAGAGTATCGACGCGAAGACCCGGTGGTCTATAATATTGAAACGACGAATGCCTGTAATATGCGCTGCGAAATGTGTCCGCGGACCACGATGATGACTCGCTCGATTGATACGATTTCGCTGCCGCTGTTTACGAAAATCATTGATCAACTGCGACCCTACACAGCAGCCGAGTGGAACGAATGGACGGAATTCGTCGAAAAAAGCTATGGAATCCGGCGGGATGACATGAGTGAAAATCACTTTTTCCTTCACATCATTCCCAAAGTCATTGTACTGCATGGCTATGGCGATCCACTGCTGGACCGCGATATGCCGGCCCGGGTCCGTTTGATGAGCGAAAGGGGAATTCCTTCTTATTTCAGCTGCAATCCGGCTAATATTGATCTGGACCGCAGTGTGGAAATGTTTGCAAATGGGCTGGGCTACATCAAATATTCGATTGAGAGCACGGATGATTTGGTGCACAAAAAAGTCCGCGGTCAGGCCTCCAACTTTACCGAAGCTTACGATAAGATATGCAAATTGCTGGAAATTAAGGCTGCCAATAATTATGGCACTGTAATCGTAATTACCATGCTCAACCTGAATCGGCGCGATCAGGCAGAGGAGTTTGAAAGATTGCGTGAGGCTTTTGCCGGCAAAGATGTCTATCTCTATCTGAAGAGCCAGGATCAGCAATGGTATCAGGATGCAAAACATGAAACGCAGTCGATCCACTGGCGGGAGTTCTGTCAGTTCCCCTGGAGTTCGATGACCGTAAAGTCCAATGGTGAATGCGCGATGTGCGTGGAAGACTTCAATAACGAAATCATTTTGGGCGATGCCAACCTCGAATCGATGCGTGATATCTGGAATGGCGAGAAGTATCGACAGTTCCGCCGGAATCATTTCGAATTACCCTGTGGAATCAAGTGCACAGAACAGTGTGATATGAAACTGGTGGGGTCGTTGGTCGTATGAAACTGGAATCACTCTGGAACCTGCAGGATAAAGTGATAGTGCTGACCGGCGGCAGCGGACTAATCGGGTCTACGGCGCTTGAAGTATTGCCGCAGACTGGTGGGCAGTTGGTTGTCGGGGTTCGTGATACGGATAAGTTGGCGCGCATGATCGAAAAGATCGATTATGCGGACGGAGTCAAAAAACCGCAGGCGATTCCATTGGACATCGCGGATTCTGCATCGATCAGCGGATTTTTCGCTGAAGTACAACAAAAGTTTGGCCGGATCGATATTTTGATCAATAATGCCTGGCCGCGAACCAAAGATTGGTTGACGGTATTTGAAGATGTTCCGGTGGATTCCCTGTACAAGAATCTTTGTGACCATGCCGGCGGTTATTTCCTGTGTTGTCAGGAAGCTAGCCGGTACATGAAAGAAAAAAACACGGGAGTCATTCTGAATATGGGTTCCATTTACGGCGCGGTAGGTCCACATTTTGATATTTATCAGGGTACAGGCATGACCTCGCCGGCTGCTTATGCAATGATCAAAGGTGGAATCCACAATTTTACCCGTTATCTGGCGACCTATCTGGCCGCAAATCATATTCGGGTCAACTGTTTATGTCCCGGCGGCGTGCAGGATGATTCGCACCAACATCCGGAGTTTCATGCGCGTTATATTGCGCAAACCCCCCTGGGGCGGATGGCAAAACCGGATGATATCATCGGTCCCATGTTGTTTCTGATCACCGACGCATCAAAATACGTTACAGGGCAAATCTTGATGGCAGACGGTGGCTGGACCGCCTGGTAAAAAGGAAGTGTGTTTGTGAAAACAGTTCATCATAATAAGGTTGCGTTTATTCCTGTTCGGGGTGGGAGCAAATCCATCCCGTTGAAAAATATTAGAAATATTGCGGGTAAACCCTTAGTGCACTGGACCATTGAAGCCGCACTCGATTGTGATGCGATCGATCACGTTTATGTAGCGACGGATTCGAATGAAATCGCTGCCTGCGTCAATGCATTGGGGCGAGAAAAGGTGTCTGTTATCGGGCGAAGTCCGGCCACTTGCACGGATGAGGCATCATCGGAGTCGGCGCTGCTTGAATTTTGCAGTGCTTATGACTTCGAGCAGGTCGTTTTCATTCAGGCGACATCGCCGCTGCTGACTGCGAACGATTTGACCCAGGCTTGGAAAAAATATGGCGAAGGGTGTTGCGATTCGCTGCTGTCACTGGTCCGCCAGAAACATTTTATCTGGCGTGAACTGGAGCAAGGCGGCGCCTGCCCTACGAACTATGAACCGGTTTGTCGGCCTCGGCGGCAGGACTTTTCGGGATACCTGATGGAAAACGGCGCTTTTTATATTTCCCAGCGAGCCCGGATTCTCGAATCCGGTTGCCGAATTTCTGGCAAGATCGATTTTCATGAGATGCCGGAAGAAACCTATATCGACTTGGATGAACCCATCGACTGGTTGATTACCGAGCAAATATTGATTGACCGTGAAAAGGCAAAAAAAATAGGCCTCCTGAAGGATATTCGGATGCTGGTGACAGATGTGGATGGAGTTTTGACTGATTCCGGCATGTATTATACGGAGAACGGTGATGAGATAAAGAAATTCTGCACCAGGGACGGCAAGGGACTGGATTTAATCCGCGAGGCAGGCTTTAAAATCGGGATTATCACTTCGGAAAATGTCCAGCTCGTACAGCGGCGCGCGAAAAAACTCAAAGTGGATCATCTCATGATGGGGGCTCAGGACAAGGACTTTGCGCTCCGGCAGATGGCTGCGCAGGCAGGAGTTAAACTGTCTGAGATCTTATATGTCGGAGATGATGTGAACGATTTACCGGCGATAAACATTGCCGGCGTATCTGCATGCCCAATGGACGCAGTGGAATCGGTTCGAAAAAAAGCAGTGCTGGTATTAAACTCGCGCGGCGGACATGGGGTTGTGCGGGAAGTGTGCGATTTGTTGTTAAGCGAAAAAAGGCATTAATTGGGCAACGTAATGAGTTGGAACCGAATCAAACATCTTTGGCATTGCCTAAAGGCTATTTCGTTTTGTAATCCAATGAGGGCGCCCATTGCTATTTTTGATGAATCAGGCAGCAATTATATCAAAACCATGGTTTTGTGCGATTGCAACGTTGTAATTCTGCCAGTTATTCAAAGGACCTTATATTTAACGCCGCAAATTGTCTGGGGTATGATTCGGAACTTTAATACAATATATCGAGTAAGCGCCAATACGGGAAAGTTCTATTTATCGGCGTTGTATTATCTTAGCTGCATTGACCTCATTAATCCCGCCGCAGTAGTTACTTGGATTGACTCGAACAGCGATTTTCAAATCTTGGATCGCATTTGCAAAACAAGAAGTTTTTTTGCGATTCAGAACGGAACTCGGCCTGATTGGATGCTAAAGCCACCTTATTTGCCCCATGAACCCGATGTCCGTTCGCAAATTTATCATTCAAACTTCTTCTGTTTTGGTGAGGCGGAAGTCGAAGCTTACCGTCATTATGGCCATCAAGTTGATCGTTATCATGTGGTCGGTTCAGTAATGGGCTCGTGGTATTTTGACCGGATCAAGGGAAAAGAATTGACGTTAAAATATGATGTGTGCCTGATCTCGCAATGGGTACCATATATTATGGTTGAAGCGAGTCCAGATCCGGCGTTGAAACTAGCTAATACGATTTTGGATGATTTTTTGGCGCGATATATTCGCGAGTATAAACTACAGATTGCGGTTGCAATGCGCAGCGAAGTAGAGAGTGAATACCAACACTTTCTGCAACAATACGGCGCGAATGCAATCATTGTTAGGAACGATAAAACTTCTTTTTCCAGTTTGCGAACATTGGATCAAAGTAGTGTAGGAATTACGTTTACTTCAACCACCGGTCGCGAAGCACTGGGGTGGGGCAAAAAAATATTATTTTGCAACTTTTCCGGTGACCCCGGCAATGATTTAGCGATTGCGGGTCCGTGGTTTTTATCCGAACCCAATTATGAATTGTTTAAAAACAAAATGGATTACTTGCGTGCTGTTGAGGATGACGAATATAATTCCATGACCAAAGTAGTCCGGGAAAAAATCATGAAATATACAACGCCAGTTCCTGCTTATCAGCATATTCGCGATACTATCCTGGCAGCTGCGGAATCACGATTGCACTCGTAACAAAATGGATTTAAAGGAATCAATTATCAGATGCTGTTTAATTCATGGTTCTTTCTGATTGTTTTTATGCCAATTTGCTTGGCGGTATATTACGCTGCGATCCGGACGCAACGCTTGCAGAGCGCCCTGAGATGGCTAGCGCTTTGTTCTCTCGTGTTTTACGGATGGTGGGACTTTCGTTATCTTGTTTTACTGGCTGTATCAATCCTGTTCAACTATTTTATTGGCAATCAACTTGTGCGGCGCCGGGAGGGTGATGAAATCCCCCGGCGGAAGCACATTTTGCTTATTGGTATTCTTTGCAACCTTTTAGCGTTAGGTTATTACAAATACACGGTATTCTTCGTAACCACGATCGAATCGTTTTATGGGTTGGGATTACAGATCCCTGAAATTATCCTTCCCATCGGGATTTCCTTTTTTACGTTTACCCAAATCGCCTACCTTGTCGATGCGTACCAAGGAAAAGCCGAAGAATACAGTCTGCTGAATTACGTATTGTTTGTGACGTTTTTCCCCCACCTGATTGCCGGTCCGATTCTTCATTACCGCGAAATGATGCCCCAGTTTGAAAACCCTGAGATTATGGTCGTTGATTGGCAAAACATCGGGGTGGGGACAGTTGTTTTTATCCTTGGCCTATTCAAAAAAGTTTGTATTGCGGATAATCTTTCGGAAGCGGCAGTGGCAGTATTTGGTGCAGCGGCAACGGGATCGCGCCTGGGCGGATGGGAAGCATGGATCGGCGCGCTTTCGTATACCTTCCAGATATACTTTGATTTTTCCGGTTACTCTGAAATGGCGATTGGCTTAGCGCTTCTATTCAATATCCGGCTGCCGGTGAACTTTTTTTCACCATATCGGGCGGTCAGCATCGTTGATTTTTGGCGCCGGTGGCACATGACGCTATCAAGGTATTTGCGCGACTATTTATATGTTCCGCTGGGCGGAAATCGCCACGGATTGAGCCGGCGATATATTAACCTGATGGTGACGATGATCCTTGGCGGATTTTGGCATGGTGCAAACTGGACGTTTATTGTTTGGGGGTTGCTCCATGGTTTTTATTTGGTAGTGAATCACGCGTGGCAATATTTTTGCCAAGTGGCGTCGATATCTTTTTTTGGCAGGGGTCGTATTGGCAAAATTGCGTCGCAAGGGATCACTTTCCTGGCTGTCGTGGTGGCGTGGGTGTTTTTCCGGTCCGATGATATATCAACCGCACTGCGTATACTGCAGTCGATGGGGAATGTTCACACCGCCGGCAGCGTTTCCGCCGCGAACCTGTTTCCGGTTACGCATTTGTCTGTGGGTAAAACATTGGGGTTCCTTACCATTGCCGCATCATTGGCATTTTTTGTTCCGAATGTGTTGGAGATAACAGGAAAATATAAGCCGGCTTTGAATATCCCGCAACAATATTCCTGTCCGTCATGGTATGCGTTTTTCGCATGGAAACCTTCGCTAGTGTGGGCCTGTTGCCTGGCAATAATGGCGGCGTCATCGGTTCTTTTCCTGGGGCGGGCATCAGAATTCTTGTATTTTCAGTTTTAATATAAATCTTTTCTGTAGTGGGGTTTATGAAAAAGAGTTTATTGATTAACCATCTGATCCAAATCGCGCTGATTATGTCGCTGCTTTTAAGTTGCGCCGCTCTGTTTAATTTTATTGTGGACCCGGCCCATTTATTTGGCCGGGGACAATATGAAACAGGGGTTGCGGCTTATTTGTTGAATGGAAAGAATGTGGCCAATATCGGCAATTATGATGAGCGATTGTTGCAACGCATTATTATTGAAAATGATAAAAAATCAAGGGATGTTATTGTTTTGGGATCTAGTCGCTCCATGCAGATCGGCCTGGATTTATTTCCGGGAGAGTCTTTCATGAACCATTCTGTTTCAGGCGCCGGACTGGGTGAACTTGTCGCGATCCATGAAATGTATGTGAGGAAAAACAAACGCCCGCACGTTTTGATCATTGGACTGGACCCGTGGCTGTTGAACCGGGCTGGCGGGTACCGCAGGACTAAATCGCTGGAAGAAGAGTACAATCTTGCTGCAGTTCGGTTGGGGATGAATCAACAACATGCTGGTTGGACTACAATAACCAATCAGGCTGTCAAGTTTTCCGAGTTGGTTTCAATCTCTTATTTGCGGGCATCGTGGCAGGCGCTACGGGAAAAGAAAAACACAACCGGTTTTTATGCAACCGACGAAAACGAAGCGAATGTTCCCATTCGTCGCAAAGATGGAACTGTGAGTTATTCCCGGAAAGAACGCGAACGTACAGCCGCTGAAGTTGAAATCATTGCGCAACAGTATGCCGCGTCGCATCCGGTCTATCTGCTTGGGCAGTATTATCAACTGGATCATGAAACGCAAAAAATGTTTGAAGCTCTACTCAGGGATTTGCAGGCGAATGGAACGCAAGTCGTTTTCTTTTTGCCGCCGTATCATCCGTATGTCTACAAGGTATTGACGACTGATTCACGCTATGCAATGCTTGGTGAAGCAGAGAAATATTTCCGGAGTGTGGCAAGTTCTTTGGGAATCAGAGTTATCGGGTCCTATGATCCTTTGGCAAGCAAGGTAAGCGGGGATGATTTTCTGGACGGAATGCACCTTAAGGATGAAGGGATACGCAAAATGTTTTCCGCTGGGGTTCAATGAATATGGGTAATCGCAATATTAACGTCTGTTTCTATTCTGGACACTGCGAAATAGTCGGTGGTGACGCAAAATACCTGTTTGATGTAGTTGGCGGCCTATCGCCGGAAGCCTTTACTGCGAATATTTGCACCGATATAAATCCGGAATTTGAAAAGCGAGCTTCTCAATGGCAAAACAATTCGGTTCCTGTGGAATACCTTGACACGCAGCCGAAATTGTTTGTACCGAGGCGTTGGGGGCGTACCCTGGCCTATTTTTTCCGCGTATGTTCCCTGCAATGGCTTCGTGACAGCTGGCACAATTGGCATATTTTCTATCCCCGCTTCAAAGCAGGCCGGGATAACATTGATGTTTTTCATTTTAATAACGGTGGATATCCTGGTAAAGACGCAGGGTTGATTGCTATGTTGGCGGCAAAGAAAGCCGGGGTCAAAAATGTTGTAATGACTGTTCACAGCGAACCCGCAAAGCGCAGTTGGCGTCATCCTTTCCATATCGTGCTGGATCGACTGATAGCCGTGTACTGTCAACATACCATCATCGTGTCAAACGTTTTGCGACAGGAACTTATCAATTTTCGGGGATTTGACCCGGAAAAAGTGACAACGATTTATTGTGGATTAGATGATATAGCTGCGCTGAACTCAGCTGAAAAAAGTGCAAAAAGAACGGCGCTTGGTTTGCCGGACGGAGTCCAGCTCATTTTGGTTGCCGGCAGTTTTGAAGATCCGCAGAAAGGGCATGCAGAGCTGTTTAGGGCTTTTGCAATCGCCCTGCGTTCTTTCCCTCAGGCAGTTTTGTTGGTGGCGGGTGAAGCTTCGCCTGAACGGCAGCAAGTCTTGGCTAGTTTGGCCGAGGAACTATTCATTTCTGATAATATCCGATTCTTAGGCTACCGGACCGACATCCACGCGCTAAACTGTATCGCGGATATTGCGGTTGTTCCTTCTCTATATGGAGAAGCGACTCCCTATACGAGTAAAGAAGCGGCGCGTGCCGGAACGCCGATAGTGACAACGTCGGCGGGAGGCTGCGCCGAAGCCGTGGAACAGGGTGTCACGGGGTTTATTGTAACTCCTTACGATGTTGAGGCTTTAGCCGAGGCGCTGTCAACATTGTTGGCGGATAAAGAGTTGCGGCGAAAAATGGGTCAGGCAGGCCGCGAGCTGTTTTTGCAACGGTTTTTGCTGTTGGACTGTGTTCGGGCGCATGAAAAGTTGTATCGTGAACTGGTGGGGGAGGCAAAAGTATGAAAACGCTTATCTTGTGCGGAGGTTTTGGGACCCGAATCCGCGATGTGGCCGACGATATTCCCAAACCGATGATTCCCATTGGCGGATATCCGATTTTGTGGCATATCATGAAATATTATGCGCATTGGGGACATCGGGATTTTGTCTTGTGTCTGGGTTATAAGGGCCAGATTATCAAAGATTTTTTTCTGAACTATGAAACACATACCCGGGATTTTACCATTCAATTGGGCAAAGAACGCAACATCGAGTACCATACTTGCCATGCGGAGGACAACTGGCGGGTAACGCTGGCGGATACGGGCGTGAATGCCATGACCGGCGCGAGAGTTCGTAAAGCGTTAAAGTACATTGGCGATGATGCCAACTTCATGCTGACATACGGCGATGGGGTCGGTGATGTGAATCTGGACGAACTGGTTCGGTTCCATAATGCGCACGGAAAGTTGTTAACGGTGACGGGAGTCCGTCCCCCAGGCAGGTTTGGCGAGATCAGCGCGGATTCCAGCGGACGGGTGCAGGAATTCAACGAGAAACCGCAAGCGGCCGGCGGACGAATATCCGGCGGATTCTTCGTTTGCCGCCGTGAACTGCTGGAGTATTTGCCAGAGCAAGAAGATCTGGTGTTTGAACAGGAACCGATGCGCAGACTGGTTGCTGACGGACAGATGATGGTATACGAACATGACGGATTCTGGCAGCCAATGGATACCAGCCGGGAATATTCGCTGTTGAATCGGCTGTGTGAAAGCGGGGCGGCGCCATGGATGAGTTGGTGAAGTTTTATCGCGGCAAACGGGTGTTGGTGACAGGCGATACTGGTTTTAAAGGGTCCTGGCTCTGCCTGTGGCTAAAAGAACTGGGTGCCGAGGTTACAGGGTATGCATTGCCGCCCGACCAAACACCCAGCCACTTTGATTTATTGGGCCTAACCAAACAAATCCGGCACGTCGATGGAAACATACTCGATACCACGAGTCTGGCGCGAGTATTTTCGACAGTGCAGCCCGAGATTCTTTTTCATCTGGCGGCCCAACCGATTGTTCGCCTTTCGTACGCCTCGCCAAAGGAAACGTTTGATACCAATGTCGGCGGGTCGGTGAATGTGCTGGAGCAGGTGAGATGTTGTTCCTCATTGCGGTCTGTGATTTTCGTAACCTCGGATAAGTGCTATAAAAATAAAGAATGGATCTGGGGCTACCGGGAGAACGACGAACTGGGCGGCCATGATCCGTATAGCGCATCCAAGGCGGCGGCGGAAATCGTTTTCGCTTCCTATCAGTCTTCTTTTTTCCAGCACCGTGAAGGATTTGGCGCAGCCAGTGTTCGCGCCGGCAATGTGATTGGCGGCGGCGATTGGGCTGTAGATCGGATAGTGCCGGATTGCGTCCGCGCCTTACGGCAGAACCAGCCAATCGAACTGCGTTTTCCGGGCGCGACCCGCCCCTGGCAACATGTGCTGGAACCATTAAGCGGCTATCTGTTATTGGGCCAGCGTTTATGGGAGGATCCACAGGCTTTTGTCGGAGCATGGAACTTCGGACCCGGCGATGAGGCGATTCGCACCGTGGAGCAACTGACCCGACGATTTATCGAGGTCTGGGGCCAGGGTACAATCACCGCAGCGGTGAATACTTTCAAACCTCACGAGGCTGGGAAATTGACGTTGAACTGTGATAAAGCAAGGCAGCTACTCGGCTGGCGGCCACAGTGGAATTTTGACCGGACTGTGTCCGAAACGGCCGCATGGTATCGACATTGGTCCAACGGCGAGGATGTCGCCGCAGTTAGCCACGCGCAAATTCAAGGATATATGGGGGGGCTTGGCCATGATTGAAGGCGTTGTCATTACACCACTGCGACAGATACTGGATGAGCGGGGCAAGATCATGCATATGATGCGATGTGATGCACCGCATTTTCAGCAATTTGGCGAGATATACTTTTCCTGTATTCATCCTGGCGCTATCAAAGCCTGGCATATTCACGAACGGATGACGCTCAACTATGCGGTGCCGCATGGTAAGATTAAATTTGTTTTATACGATGACCGGGCAGGCAGCTCGACCAGAGGAGAGGTTCAGGAGATTTTTCTCGGACCGGAAAACTACTGCCTGGTGACGGTTCCCCCGCTGGTTTGGAACGGGTTCAAGGGTATCGGCGAGGAGCTGTCTATTGTGGCAAACTGTGCTACACTGCCGCACGATCCGACCGAGATCAACCGACGGGATCCGTTCGATGCGTCGATACCCTATGAATGGGGGATCAAGCACGGGTGAGACGGTGGATTCCGATGTGCATCCGCAAGACAATAAAACGATGGTGGCTGGCGCGGCAGGGGCTTTTTGCGAATGACCCTGAAAACATCAGTTCCAAAATCAATTTCGAGTCGCCAGTTCGTATTTTTGACAAGGCGTGGATTGAAGATGATGTGTCGATCGGCCGCTATACATATGTGAATTCTGGCCGAATCTTTGCTGGAACAACGATTGGCCGTTTTTGCGCTGTTTCCTGGAATGTGATGATTGCAGCGCCCGAACACCCGTTGTCCTGGTTGTCGGTACATCCTTTTCAATACTCTCCGGAATATGGGTTGGCGCAGTTGCAGAGCTATAATGAACAGGTAGGCGCCACGGTTATTGGCAATGATGTATGGATCGGCGCCAATGCGGTTATCCGCCGGGGCGTTACTGTGGGCGACGGGGCAGTAATTGGGGCAGGCGCTATCGTCATTGAAGATGTTCCCGCCTATGCAATCGTCGGTGGAGTTCCGGCAAAAATAATCCGCTACAGATTTTCAACGGATGAGATTGCTGCATTACTGGCAAGCAGATGGTGGGACTTGCCGCTGAATGAGTTGAGCGGTATGCCGTTTGATAATGTTCCGCACTGTATCGAAGCCTTCCGGAGGAAACAAGACAAGTGAGCAACTCCCAACATGCTGTTTAATTCATATGAATTCATATTTTTGTTTTTGCCGCTGACATGGGGAATATTCTTTTTAGCAGCGAAATTGCGTTTTACCCGAATTGCAATTGCGTTGCTGGTTGGTGCATCGATTGCGTTTTATGCGTATTGGGATGTTCGCTATGTCCCCCTGCTTGCAGCCTCGCTGCTGTTCAATTATTTTGTCGGCAGCAGGATTGAACACACGAAACAAAAAAAGTGGCTGGTATTTGGGCTGACAGTCAATTTGCTATTGCTGGCTTTTTTCAAATATACCGGTTTTTTTATCAGTACGATCAATTCCACCGCCGGGCTCGATCTTTGGGTTCCCCAGATTGTTTTGCCGCTGGGGATTTCGTTTTTCACATTTACCCAGATCGCCTTCCTGGTAGATGCTTACCGCGGCGAAACTGACCATTACAGTCTGCTTGACTACGCTCTGTTTGTCACTGTTTTCCCCCACCTTATCGCCGGGCCGATTCTATATCATAAAGATATGCTGCCGCAGTTTTCGCGGTTGCGCACCTTTGTTTTTTCGCACAAAAATACAGCCTTGGGTATATGTTTTTTTGTTATCGGTTTATTCAAGAAGGTTATCGTTGCAGATACATTATCGCCATGGGTCAAGGCGGCCTTTGACCGTCCCGCTGCTTTATCATTGATTGATTCATGGATTGGCGCATTGGCCTATACTTTCCAAATTTACTTTGATTTTTCCGGTTATTCCGATATGGCTGTCGGGTTGGGATTGTGCTTTAATCTTACCTTGCCGCTGAACTTTAACTCGCCCTACAAAGCAACTTCTATCATTGATTTTTGGCGCAGATGGCATATGTCCCTGTCTGCGTTTTTAAAAAACTATCTGTATATTGCACTCGGCGGCAATCGGCAAGGAGAATGGAAACGTCTGCGAAACCTTCTGCTCACGATGCTTCTGGGTGGGCTATGGCATGGGGCAAACTGGACTTTTGTGATGTGGGGCGGCCTCCACGGCATGTATCTGGTGGTTAACCACCTGTGGCGTCGGGTTGGTATGAGCATTCCCAAACCGGCATCATGGGGTATGACATTTCTCTGCGTAGTGGTTGCATGGGTATTCTTTAGGGCGAACAGTCTGGATGATGCAAAGACATTTCTTTTGGCAATGACGGGAGCAAAGGGATTGGTTGTACCTGTCGATTTTGCCGGGACCATCAATCGTTTTTTGCCCTCCTTCATCGTGGCAAAAACTGGTACTCTTCAGGTGTATGACGGAGTGCGAACGGAAATTCCGGTGCTGGCTGCTTTATTTGGTGTCGTGCTTTTTGTCCCCAACACGAAGCAAATTGTTTCGCATATACGACCGAATCTGTGGACGGCGTTTGGCATTGCGCTATTGGGATTAATTTCATTAGCGTGCATGGGACGCGTATCAGAATTTCTCTATTTCCAGTTTTGAATTGTGAAAGGGATTAGTACAATATGAGTTGGAAGAAATGGAACCGGATTGTTGCCGGAGTAATTCTGACCGGGCTTTTGCTGGTGTGTAGCGCGGCAGAATTGCTTTTGTACCGGTTCAATGAAAATCTCGATACACGCGCAGCCATCGCAGTTCAGCTAAAAGAAGAGTCTCTCTATGGACGACTCCTGAGTGGGCAGGATTTTGCCTATAAGAGGCAGATGGCATCCGCGTGGAATCCTGAGTTGCTGGTGATTGGTTCCTCCCGCGTGATGGTGTTTCGAAAAGAGTTTTTTAGCGATGCTGTGCGGTTTTATAATGCTGGAGGATCCGTACCGACGCTTGAAAAAGGAATGGAGTTTCTTGAGCAGTTGCCGAAAGAATATCGCCCCAAGGGAATTTTGCTGGGGCTTGATTTATGGTGGGTGAATGGAAATTACGTTGACCATCGCGATATCAAGGCTGATATAGATGGCGGCAATTTCGTTTCAAGCCGGGTAAGGCTATATGGCACTCTGTTTGATCATTTACTGAAAAGAACATTTGGCAAAATTGGCGTTTCTGTTTTTGATAACAGAAATTTTCAGGCGGCGCCGGATCCCGTGGAAGGGAAACGGAGTATTGGACTTTTGGCTGCAATACGCGGCGACGGGTTTCGTAACGATGGAAGCTGGCAATATGGATCTGTAGTGCGCGGTGAAATAATCGGAGACAAGGATTTTGCGGACACCAAAGAGGCGATTCGTACCGGAAGAGGCGTTTTTACATATGCCGAACGGGTGGATCCGCAAAGAGTGGAAAAACTACGTGCTTTCCTGCGGCAGCTGAAAACGCGAACCAATAATATTACCGCATTTGCACCGCCATATGCCCATGAAATTTATGGGATGATGGAGAAAATGCCGCAGTATGCTGACTATCTCAAGGAAGCCCGCAGCGTTTTGGCAACTCTTTGTCGAGAAGAGGGAATCGATTTTTATGATTTTAGTGACGTTACCTGGTATGGGTCCAATGATGATGAGACTCTGGACGGGTATCATGGCAGCGAACGCAGTTATGCCCGTTTGACACTGGCAATGGAGCAAGATCCAGCCCTCGGAAAATATATCGACGGCGCCAGAATTCGCCGGATGTTAAATGACACTTCGAATCCGAGAATGATTGTTCCGAGCGTGATAAGGGAGAAAAAATGAACGCAAAAATTTTAGTTACCGGTGGACTCGGGTATCTTGGCGGACGGATTTCACAGGAGATTGATCAGGAGTTGGCTTGCCAGCTTCTAATCGGGTTCAACAGGGTGCGTCAAACGAATCATTTATGGCGGAATGAAGTGCAGACGATACAGCTGGACATGTTGTCCGAAGTATCGCTGAGAGCGGCTTGCAAGGACGTTGACTGCATTGTCCATCTGGCGGCGTTGAACGAGATCCAGTGCGCAGCAAATCCGGAAGCAGCGTTACAGATAAATGGGTTAGGAACTTTGAAATTGTTGCAGGCGGCCAGGCACGCTGGCGTGCGCCGGTTAATCTTTTTTTCGACGGCTCATGTCTATGGCGCACCACTACAGGGGCATATCACGGAAAAGACAAATTGCCGGCCAATTCACCCTTATGCGATTACCCATAAGGTAGCGGAGGATTTTGTGCTTGCTGCACATGATAAAGGCGAGATAGAGGGGATTGTAGTTCGCCTCTCCAATGCGGTCGGCGCACCATTGGATATGGAAGTGGATCGCTGGAGTCTCCTCGTGAATGATTTGTGTCGCCAGGCAGTCACGACACAAAAAGTTGCCTTGAAATCAAATGGCCAACAACAAAGAGATTTTATTTCAATCCAAGACGTGACAAAGGCTGTGGTGCATTTATTGGGGCTGGAGCCCGATTCTCTTGGCGATGGTTTGTATAATGTGGGCTGTGGAAAGTCAGCGCGCGTGATTGATTTGGCTAACCTAGTGGCCCACGCATATCGGGAACGGACCGGAATCGAGATCCCTGTTGAATTTGTTCAAACGGGAGAACGAACAGATTCTCCTGAGTTGTTATATGATGTTTCGAAAATTGCACAAACTGGCTTTCACCCAACTGGCAACATTGCCGACGCAGTGGATGAAACCCTGCGTTTTTGCCTGGAGGCGTTTGGCCGTGAGTAACGGGCCGTTTTTCAGTGTCGTCATTCCTACCTACAATTGCGCCGATTTTTTGCGACGGGCGCTGTTGTCGGTTCAGGCGCAGACTTGTCAGGATTATGAAATCATCGTCATCGACAATCACTCGACGGATCATACAGGGGAGGTGCTGGCCGAGTTTGCCGGGTTACCGCTAACGCGTCTGGAAATCGCAAACGGCGGGGTAATTGCCGCATCGAGGAATATGGGGATCAGGCAAGCAAAGGGCGAGTGGGTGGCATTTCTGGACTCGGACGATGTATGGCTGCCGGAAAAGTTGGCGAGAGTAAGGCGGGCCATCAGCCAAGACCCTGTAGTGGTGCTTGTCTGTCATGATGAGGTGGAAGTCGTGAGCGGCGTGGCGGGACGTGTGCTGCAGTATGGACCAGCCGAAGCGGATATGTATGAGCGGCTGCTGTTTGTGGGCAATGCGGTCAGTACTTCGGCTACCGCGGTGCGGCGGGATGTTTTGCTGGCAACGGGTGGTTTTTCCGAACAACAGGAGTTTGTGACGGTCGAGGACTATGAATACTGGCTGCGCTTGTCAAAGCAGGGGAAGTTCCTGTTTTTGACGGACCCTTTGGGCGAGTATCATCTGCATGGCGGGAATGAAAGCGCACGGATAGAAAAGCATGCCAAGGCGTTGGTGGCTGTAGTGACCCATCATCTGGAATCTTTGCGCCAGAACGGGTACAATAAGGCGAGAATTCAAAAGGGACAGGGCAGAGTCTGGATCACAGCGGCGCGGATGCTGCTGAAGGAAGGTGTGTTTGATACGGCCAGACACTATGCGAGAAAAGGCTTAGCCTGTAATCCGGTTTCCGTAAAAGGCTGGATTATACTCACGCTGTCAACCTTGCGGGTGCAGCTTTGATTACCCGGTCTGTTATGACTGACTGGCTCGGCCACGACCAGGTTCGCTATTTCAGCTATGGACGGTACGCATTGGCGGAAGGGTTGCGCAGTATTGGCCTGCTACCAGGGGATGCCGTGTTGTTGCCGTCTTTCATTTGCCGCGATCTATTGTCGGCAGTTCATTCGGTTGGAGCTGAACCCGTTTACTATCCGGTGGACCGAAGATTGAATCCGTCGATTTTGCCGGGTGAAGCGCCTGTCGCCAAAGCGGTGCTGGCAGTTAACTACTTCGGCTTCCCGCAGGAATTGCAGTGGTTTCGGGAATATTGCGCCCGAACAGGCGCAGTGCTGGTCGAAGATAACGCGCACGGACTGTTTAGTCTCGCTGCGGATGGCTGCTTCCTTGGTACGCGGGGCGACTTGGGTATATTTAGCCTTCGCAAGACAATCGCCATGCCGGATGGCGCCGCATTGACGCTGAACCGCACCGATATGGGCTGTGAGCTTTCGCAACAGATCGATTTTTTTGCTGGTCCAGAGCCGCTGTCCTTTCAAGTGAAACAGTTGCTGGTCAATCATGTTCCACTGGTTGGTCCTGTCGCATTTCGCTGCTTGACGGGGCTGGTTCGCTGGGTTCGTTGGCTACGAACAGGAGAAAAGGTGCCTCGTTCGCTGCCGCAAGCGGAAACCGAATTGCCGGGCATTCCCAATCCTTGTGCAAAACTGTTTGATTATCTGTCCGGCGTGGATCCGGAAAATGAGCGGATTCGCCGGCGGGCGCTGTATGAGAAAGCCGGCGCCGTTCTGGCGCATACTCCAGCCAACCCGGTATTCGACGCCTTGCCGGCAGGGGTTGCGCCGTATATGTTCCCGTTCTTTGTCCAGCCGGATCATGTTCGCGAGGTGCGGCAAGCGTTGGCGCAGGCTGGAATGGAAGCCTTTCCCTGGCCCGAGCTGCCGGATGCTTTGGTGAACCAGGCGCCGGAACACTATATTTCGCTGTGGGGAGTTCATTTGTATGATAAAATGGCATGACGTTACAGACATAGACCCGGTTACCTGGAATGGCTGGCTGGATGGGTTCGAATCCAGCAGTGTTTTTCAATCGCATGCCTGGGGAGAGCATAAAAAAGACCTGGGCTGGCGTCCGCTGCGCTGGGCAGCCTATGATGAGTCCGGCAGTGTTCAGGCCCTGTTTCAGGCGTTGACACGCAAGTATCCTGGGTCGACGGGCTTGGTTTGGGGTCCGGGCGGCCCGCTTGGCGACAGCCTTTTATGGAGCGAGGACCTGCGCACGCAATTGCGTCAGGCGATCGGCGCGAAACGCATGTATTGCCGAATTTTTCCGCAGGTGGGTTATGGCGCGGAAATGACATTGAATATGACCTCAACCGGTTGGAAGCGTTCGATGCATCCGATGGGAAGCGGCCTGAGCATGCTGCTTGATCTGCGGGAACAAAATAACGGTTTTCCGGCCAGTGCCTCCGGCAACTGGCGGCATAACCTGCGGCGCACATCCCGCCAGGCATTGTTGTTAAAAAGAGAAACAGGAACGGCTGTTGAGACGCTGATGCAAGGCTACCGGTCTATGGAAGGGTTTAAAGATCTGGCCCAACAATGGACGGAACCCCAGCTGCAGTCTTTGTTCCGCGCTTTTGGCGACTCGTTGGTCCTCTATACATGTTGGAATGAACAGGCCGAACTACTGGGGTTCAGGGCGTGCGTCGTCCTGGGACGCAAGGCGTGGGATATGTTGGCGGCCACAACCGTGGAAGGGCGCAGAGTTTACGCTGCGTATGCCTTGTTTGCCAAACTGGCGGACGAATGCAAGGCGCGGGGCGCATATACTTACGATATGATGGGGATTGATCCGCTGAATAATCGAGGCGTCTACGACTTTAAAAAGGGAACCGGCGCCGTGGCTATTGAATATATGGGCGAATGGGAATGGGCATCAGCCGAATGGCTACGCTGGGCAGCGAACGCTGCTATTGCCAGAAGAGGCGGGACCCTTTAAATGGATTGGCGGCGGGCAATCAGCCGGGGAATTTCAGATCTTGTTGCACTTGGGACAGGACAGCACGCGCCTCCGCCGGGCTTCAGAGTGCTGATGTATCATGCGGTGGGAACCCCTGTGCCGGATGACAGACTGGGTATCAACAATATTTCGGTCAAGCGTTTCCAAGAGCATATGAGTTGGCTGCGCAATCAGCCGGAGCTTCAGTTGGTATCATTCGACGAGGGCAATTTGGCAACAATCGTTCCGGAGATCGCCATTACCTTTGATGATGGCTTCAAGGACAATTTATATGTTGCGGCGCCCATTCTACAGGCACTGCAAATCCCTTTCACTGTATTTGTCGCTGCTAATTTGATTGGCTCCGGTCGGCAAGAATATTTAACCGGCGAGGAACTGCGGCAATTGGCGGCAGTCCCTGGCGCCAGCATCGGCGCTCATGGAGCAAATCATGTCGCTTTGAGTCAATGCGACGATGCGCAGCTGGCGACCGAATTGTCCCAGAGTCGTCAACAGCTGGAAGACCTGCTGGGGCAGCCAGTACCCAGCATGTCCTATCCTTTTGGCGCGGTTGACTGGCGTGTGCGTTGCGCAGTAGCGGCAGCCGGCTATATCCGGGCTGGAACGAGCCGGATGGATCTCAACCGCAAGGGACGAGATCCATTGCTGCTTTGCCGTACCTTTATTGATACACGCGATGACCAGCAGGTACTGAAACAAAAAATAAACGGCAGTTGGGACTGGTACCGGAATCGATGCCGGGATGTGACAAAGCCATGATCCCGGTTTCTGTAGTTATTCCTTGCTATTGTTGTGCTTTGACGATAGAGCGGGCTGTTAATTCGGTTTTTGCGCAGACCTGCCCACCGACAGAATTGATTTTGGTTGAAGACGGCAGCCCGGATGGCGGCGCTACCGCCGACAAACTGGCGGAACTTCGCGTAAAATGGCAGAAATCCACGACTGTAATCGAGATTGTTTGTTTTGAAAACAACCGCGGTGCTTCGGCGGCGCGAAATATTGGCTGGCAACGGGCTTCACAGCCTTATATCGCCTTTTTGGATGCAGATGATTCCTGGCTGGATTCAAAGCTGGAACTGCAGTATGAATGGATGCAACAGAATCCCGAATACGCGGTGACGGCCCACCGATGCGCCATAGCCGGGAATGACGCATCGGTGGCGAGCTCTCCGTCAGCTGGTTTCTGCTCACATTCAGTTACGCTGCCCAGATTTTTGCTTACCCATTATTATCCCACTCCTGCAGTAATGCTTAAAAGGGAGCTGGCTTTCCGGTTCAATGAAAACTGGCGATTTGCTGAAGATTATCTTCTCTGGTTGGAAATTTTGTATAATGGGCATAAGCTGGCGTTTCTCGAAGTGACCCTGGCCAAACTGTACAAGAACTTGTATGGCGATGCCGGACTTAGTGGACAGCTGTGGGCCATGGAAAAGGCCGAACTGGCGGTTTATCGATATTATTATCGTCAGGGACGGCTGAGCTTTTTTGCGTTTGGTTTCTTGGCAATATGGTCGGTCAGCAAGTTTGCAGTCAGATTTGCGGCGAAAACCTGGAGGACGGGACTAAACAGATGGTGAAGTTATGCAATGTTGCCACCATTCCATTTACGGTGCGCGTTTTTTTGATGGAACAGCTGGATTATTTGGCGCATAACGGGTTTGAAGTCTCGGTGGTGTGCGATGAAGATCCTGTTTTTCGGCAGGACCTGCCTGCGTCTATTTCCTATCGACCGATTCAAATGGACCGGACAACTTCCATGGGAAGTACGTGGCTTAGTTTATGGCAAATGTATCGCTTATTTAGAGCAGAAAAATTTGACATGATTCAATATCAGACGCCCAAAGCAGCGCTTCTGGCATCGCTCGCCGGTTGGATAACGGGAGTGCCGGTCCGTTTGTATTGCCAGTGGGGAATTCGCTACGTGGGAGTGCAGGGCTGGCGGCGGCGCCTGTTCCGATTTTTCGAGTGGCTTACTTGCCTTTTAAGCACTCATGTTTCGCCTGATAGCCGGGGAAATCTCGAATTCAGTGTGAAAGAAGGACTGTATACTGCAGACAAAGCATCTGTTGTCCACTTTGGCAGTGCGAATGGGGTAGATATGGACCGGTTTGCCTGGGACCAGAAAGACGAGTGGCGCCGCAACGCAAGAACTGCGCTGGGGATAGGCGCTGAGGATATGGTGTTCGGCTTTATTGGACGCCTAACCCGGGATAAAGGCATCAACGAATTGGTTGAAGTCTTTTTGCAATTGGCGCAAGTTCATGGTTCAATTCATCTGCTACTGATAGGGCCGATGGAAGAACAGGAAGGCTTGGAACCAGCCATTTTGCAGGCGATTGATAGCCGCTCGGACATCCATTACCTTGGCGAACGCTGGGATGTAGAAAAGTACTATGCGGTCATGGACGCGTTTGTGTTGCCGAGCTATCGGGAAGGATTTGGCTCGGTGCTGCTGGAGGCGCAGGCTATGGCTGTGCCGGTTATTACGACGGATATTCCCGGTCCGCGCGAGGGCATTTCTGATGGCGAAACCGGTCTGTTGATTCCGCCAAGGGATACAGAGGCGTTGCGCGCCGCAATGTTGAGGCTGTGTGAAGATCAAAACCTGCGTACCGAGATGGGAAATGCGGGCAGAGATTTTGTTGGCCGTCGTTTTCGGCAGGCGGACTTCTGGCGGCAAGTACTGCTGCATCGGCGCAAATTGTTGGGGTAGTGTGGCAGGCAGTTGCTCGGGCCGAGTAAGACGGATATAATAAACATAAATTCCTGAGAATAAGAACGAACCGGAGGAGAGGGAAAAATCGTTGAATCGACTGGTTGCCGGACTACTTTTTTTTATTTTTTTGCCAGTGCTGCTTGGCATTGCGTTTCTTGTGAAGTTTGATTCTGCCGGACCATTTATTTTTTCACAGAAACGTGTCGGTCGGAATGGTCAGCTTTATCAAATGTATAAATTCCGCACAATGGTTACGGGGATGCCGGATTTGCCATCCGACCAGGTCGGCGAGACGGATTCGCGTATTACCAAGGTGGGCAGGATTTTGCGTCGGTTATCGCTCGATGAGTTGCCGCAGTTGTGGAACGTGATGAAGGGCGAGATGAACTTTATCGGTCCCAGGCCGGCATTGTACAACCAATATGATCTGAATGAAATGCGCAGCCAACTCGGAATTGATGTCTTAAAGCCGGGAATTACTGGATGGGCCCAGGTGAATGGGCGAGATTCGATTTCCTTGGAACGGAAAGTGGAATTGGATCACTATTACGTGCAGCACCGGTCATGGGTATTGAATTGCCGGATTCTCTGGATGACAGTATTTAAGTCGGCAGTTGGCGCTGACTTATATCGCAGTTGACAGTAAAAGGAGCGATCGTTTTTTGAAGTCATTGTTTTGGCGGGTTCTATGGAGCTTGCTTATCGTACTGGGGGCGCTTGTTTACCAGGAAATCCTACTGCCGGCTCCTGCAGATAGTGCCAGAGCTGTTCTGGAAACGCGCGGCGTAGGGTTTGCCCTGTTGTTGGGCGGGGTTTTGCTCAAAATATTGCATTATTTTTATTCCAGGGGCTATTTTCCGGTTGTTCAGGCATATATTTGCAGTAGCCCGGGAAAATATTTCTGGGTGTTCAGTTGTCTGTATTTCTTGATACGCTTGCCGTTTTATACCATTCCGTTTTTTGAAGAGGATGCCTACCATGCAAATATATTTTTGACATCTCCGCCCGGCCCGGAGTTTTTCCTGACAGGGTGGATTGATGGCGCCAGTTATTTTACCGCGCCGACGCACCCGGCAATGTTGTATCTGCTGTTAAGCTGGCTGGGGACGTGTTTTCGTTTGTTTATCGACCTGCCGCAGCTAAACGAGTTTTGGACGGTGGTTGTCAGTCGCTGGAGTTTTTCGCTGTTCCAGTATGTTTTCTGGCTTGGTTTTCTGGGGATTTATTTTTATTTCCGTAATTCGACGGAGCAAAAAAGTCCGGCTGAAAAATTGTTCTTAACCGGGGTTTTGCTGCTGTCGATGTCGCCACTAGCAATTCAAAACTCCATCGACCTTCAGACAGATAATACTTCCGGCGTATTACTGAATGGGTTGTTTTTTCTGTTGTTTTGGTTCCATCAGCGAAGCACACTTGGTCCAGCGCAATTTGCCGGACTGTTATTCGTCGCTTCTTTCCTGGTCGGTCTTGGCAAAAATGAGTGGGGCTTGGCATTTTTTGCTGCTGCACTGTTATTTGTTCCTGTTAGCTGGGGTGCCGCAAAGGTTTTCTCTTTTTCAACCAAAGAAAAACTGGCCACCCCCTGGATATTTTTGTTGTCACTATCCGGTCTTTTGCTCGGACATCTCGCAAGCTATTATTACGACCCGTTAAATTATATGGGCGGCTGGCATGTGTTCAAGCTGTTTGGCAGCAAAGGGAATATTGCGGGGACGTATGGCCTGTCGCGCTGGATCGAACTGACCTTTCAGCGGTTACCCTATTTGTTGCCGGTGTATGCGTTTATGGCGATGATTGGCTGGGGTCTGTTATGTAACCGGAAACTGAGCGGCAGCGTTGCCAATACCCTGCCTATATTATTCCTGGCAACTTTTTTCGGTGGCTATTTCTTATCTTCCTGGGGCGCTTATCCGAGATATTTTGCTACGGCGCTGATCGGGATAGCCGTGGTGTTCGGTTTTTATCATCGTGAAATATTGGCCGGCATAAAAGCGGCAACGATTCTGCGACTATATGTGTTCCTGATCATCTGCTCGGTGTTTTATATAGCGCAAGGCTGGGGTGAAATGTCGTTGCGCAAGGATTGGCAACCGAAACCGCTGATGCCGGCGCTGCTGCGTACTGACTGCGTACCGATCGTAGAGAGTTCGGAAGGGTACCGCAAGAGCAAACCAAATTTTGTCACAACCGAAGGAGCTAAAGATTGGGCTGCGAGTCAAGGGAAAGGATTGTGTCCGAGATAGATGAAAAAGTACTTTTATAAATTGTTGCAGTCTTATTTGGATTTGTTTATTCGTCCTGAAGACCGTTATTTACGGATTGAAGCGCAGAATCTGGCCGCTGAAATTGCCGAACAAAGCCGGGTTCCCGATTATGTGGTAATCGACGGACAAGTTCACTATCTGAAAGATATTCAAAGTTTCTTTGAAAATCTTTATACCCGTTGCTCGCCAACGACCAGGGTGATCGTGATTTACTACAGCGCCTTATGGCGACCAATCCTGCAACTCGCCACATGGCTGGGGCTGCGAAACAAGACTGCGGAGCAGAACTGGGTAGGCCATGAAGATATGGCGAACTTCCTGCTACTGTCCGGATTTGAAATGGTCCGCCTGGATCAACGGGTCCTCTGTCCGGTATATATTCCGCTTCTCAGTGGCTTTTTGAATCGTTTTATTGCCCCGTTGCCTTTCTTTCGTTTGCTGTGCATGGTGAACATTTTGGTTGCCAGGCCGGTGATAGCGGCGGGAGCAAGTGAAATCCCTTCCGTATCGGTCGTGGTGCCAGCTCGCAATGAGGCGGGTAATATTGAAAAAATCATTGAACGGTTGCCGCTGATGGGCCCGCATGATGAACTCATCTTTGTCGAGGGAAACTCTACGGATGATACGTGGGAGAAAATCGAGGCCGCTGCGGCAAAGTATGGGTCGAATCGTACGATCATTATCGCCCGTCAAGATGGGAAAGGCAAAGGCGATGCCGTTCGCAAGGGTTTTTCGCTGGCAACGCAAGACGTGTTGATGATATTGGATGCTGACATGACGGTGCCGCCGGAGGATTTACCCAAGTTTTATCGGGCGTTGGTCCAGAATAAAGGGGAATTCATCAATGGCAGCCGGTTGGTTTACCCGATGGAAGGCGAAGCAATGCGGTTTCTTAATATGCTCGGCAACAAGTTTTTTGCCATGGCTTTTTCGTTTGTTCTGGGTCAGCGGTTCAAGGATACCCTGTGCGGGACCAAAGTGTTGTCTCGGTATCATTATCAGCGGTTGGTCGCAAATCGGAAATTCTTTGGCGACTTTGATCCCTTCGGCGACTTCGACCTGATATTCGGGGCAGCTCGGCTGGGACTGAAAATTGTTGAACTGCCGATTGAGTATAAAAACCGGACCTACGGCACGACCAACATCTCGCGCTGGACGCATGGAGCGATTTTACTGCGGATGTTGGTATTTGCCGCATTGCGCTTAAAGTTCATTTAATCATTGGAAATGGAGTTGACGACCATGCAAAAAGTTGCTTTGATTACCGGCGTGACCGGTCAGGATGGCGCCTATTTATCAGAGTATCTGCTGAAAAAAGGCTACGCCGTTCACGGCATCAAACGCCGCAGTTCCCTGTTCAATACCGCCCGGATCGACCATCTGTATCAGGACCGGCACGAGACGGAACCGAATTTCTTTTTGCACTACGGGGATTTGACCGACTCCACGAATCTGATCCGGATTATCCAGGAAGTGCAGCCAGATGAGCTCTATAACCTGGCGGCGCAAAGCCATGTGCAGGTCTCATTTGAAACGCCTGAATACACGGCGAATGGCGATGCGCTGGGAACACTGCGTCTGCTGGAAGCGATCCGCATCCTGAAATTGCAGGAAAAAACCCGCTTTTATCAGGCGTCGACTAGCGAACTGTATGGTTTGGTACAGGAACGACCGCAAAAAGAGACTACGCCGTTTTACCCGCGCAGTCCCTATGCAGTGGCCAAGCTCTATGGCTACTGGATTACCGTAAACTACCGGGAAGCTTACCGTATGTTCGCCTGCAACGGCATCTTGTTCAACCATGAGTCGCCGATCCGCGGCGAGACGTTTGTCACGCGCAAGATCACCCGGGCTGTGGCGCGGATCAAGCTGGGGCTGCAAAAGACCCTCTGGGTCGGCAATCTGGATGCGCAGCGCGACTGGGGCTATGCCGGCGATTATGTGCGGGCGATGTGGAAGATGTTGCAGCAGGATCAACCGGAGGATTTTGTCATCGCTACCGGCGAGGTCCACTCGGTGCGCGAGTTCATTGAATACTCCTTCGCTGAGGTTGGCGTTAAGCTTGTCTGGCAAGGCGCCGGCGTGGCGGAAAAAGGAATGGATGCCGCTACCGGCGATACTTTGGTAGCGATCGATCCCAAGTATTTCCGACCGACAGAGGTCGAATTTCTGCAGGGCGATGCAACGAAGGCGAAAGAAAAACTCGGCTGGGTTCCCAAGACCTCTTTTGCTGAGCTGGTAAAAATGATGGTGGCGGAGGATCTGAAAACGGCCGAAAAAGACCGTCTGTGCGAACAACATGGCTATCGTATCAACGGAGGCTATGACGATTGATGGAACTGAGCTCGAAAATCTACGTGGCGGGGCACCGAGGACTGGTCGGGTCTGCGATTTCCCGGCAGCTGCGTGCCGACGGATACCGGAACGTGGTCGAAAGAACCCATGTTGAACTGGACTTGACGAGCCAACAGGCTACGGCGGAGTTCTTTCAACGGGAAAGGCCGGACTACGTTTTCCTGGCTGCGGCCAAAGTCGGCGGCATTCATGCCAACAATACCTATCCGGCTGAGTTTATCTACAACAATCTGATGATGGAAACGAACATCATCAATGCCGCCTATCGCAGTGGCGTGAAAAAACTGCTGTTTCTCGGCAGCTCTTGCATCTATCCGCGCTTGGCGCCGCAACCGATCAAGGAAGAATATCTGATGACCGGCGAACTGGAACCGACCAATGAACCCTATGCCATGGCCAAACTGGCCGGCATTTCGCTGTGCAACGCATTTCGCCGTCAGTATGGCTGTAATTTCATTTCTGTGATGCCGACCAATCTTTACGGACCGGGTGACAACTTTGACCTGGAGAACGCCCATGTGCTGCCAGCCTTGATTCGCAAATTTCATGAGGCAAGAGCCGCTGGCAATCCGGCGGTTACGCTTTGGGGAACCGGGACGCCCCGGCGGGAGTTCCTGTTCGTCGACGATCTGGCGCGGGCCTGTGTATTTCTGATGCGGCAATACGATGAAGCCGGTATCGTAAACATCGGCACAGGTGTGGATCATACGATTACTGAGTTAGCTGCGAAAATTGCTGACGTTGTTGGTTTTACCGGCGACTTGGTTTATGATACGACGAAACCCGACGGGACACCGCAGAAATTATTGGACGTCAGTCGGATCAACCGACTGGGCTGGCAAGCGGAAACCTCTTTGCCGGAAGGATTGAGCCTGACTTATGAGTGGTTCAAGGCCCATCATTGATATGGAACAATGGATAAGAACGCTGCCCCGCGTGATCCGGTTCTGTCTGGCCGGCGGGCTGGGAACCGGCGTGAATCTGGCGGTGATGATTTTGCTGGTCGAAGGATTGCAGATGCATTCCTTCTGGCTCAAAGGGCTGGCTAATGCTTTGGCGATGGGGATTGGTGCGATTGCAGTTTTTTTTCTGCACCGGGCCTGGACATGGGAAGACGCAACAAAACGTCACGGATACGCCCTGCTGCGTCAATTCTTTCTGTTTGCCGGATCCCTGACGATTGGTGTGGGCAGCCGGATTGGGTTATTTGCGTTATTTGATTATTACTTTGCCATCGATTATATCGTGAATGTTGCGATCGGCATCGCCGGTGCGGCCGTCATCGATTATTTCCTGTATGCGCGGTTTGTGTTTGGTAAACAGGAAAAATAAAACTGCAGATTTGAGTAGGCTTATTGCTTCACTACATGGATCTTTTCCATCAGGCGATGCAGTTCTCCCTGCAGTAATGCCGCCTGAATATCTTCCGGCGAAATCGCTTCCTTCCAATAGTTCCAGCTATGCAGGACCTGCAAGGCCGCACCCCGGTCTGGCCGGTCCTTTTTTAATGCCTCTAGGTCAGTGTCGGAGATGAAGATGAGGCCGTGCTGTTCGGACAAAAAGCTGTTGATTGCAGCTGAGCCGCGTGCTTCATCTACTTTGCGCCCAAGATGGTAGGAAAAAAACCAGAGTTGTTGGGACAGGCGTCCTGTTTCAATCCGGGCCGCAGCCGCCGGAGCGGGCACGCTGCGCAGTTCACGGGCGATGCTTTGCGGTAGGCGGCCATCGGTCAGGCTGCCGATTCCCTGCGCCAGCATGACAACGCACAGGCCAAAGGAGACCGACAAAGGAGCCAGTTTATTGCGCCAGGCAAACCCGAAGCCAGCGAACAGAGATAGCGAAGCAAGCAGGAAGAAGCCGCGCTGCACAAGCGTGAACGGGGCAGTCCAGACGAGTACGGCGAGAACTGCGGCAGGAATCAATAGCAGGAATCCGGTTAGTCGCAATGAAATCTTAAAACCGATTTTTTCACTGTATTCCGCCCACATCGCCGCCGTGAGCAGACTGGCTGCCGGCACGACCGGCAGCAGATACCAGGGCAGCCGGACACGGGGGATCAGGTAGATGAGCATGATTGCCGCCGCCCAGAGTAGCGGCAGCATGAACGGAAACGTCAACACCCGGCGATGGAACGGCAGAGCCGCCAGCGCCGCCAACAACAGCAAAGTCCAGGGAAGTTGCCACTGCAGCGCATAAGACAGAAACTGGCCGGCAGGATATACGGAAGGGTCGCCGAATTTCCCCAGGTTCTCGGTGATGATAAAAAACTGGTACCAGTTTTCAAACTGACCTTTGAAGTACAAAGCCAGCGGCCAGGCAACTGTGCACAACACGGCAGTGAACATCCCCAACCAGGCGCCCGGTGAAAAAAACAAAAATCGCCAGCCTTTGTGGAACAAAGCGACACAAAAGCACAGCAAAAACAGAATGGCTGCCGATACCGGCCCTTTTACCAGAACAGAGGCCCCGGCGACAGCCCAGAAGACACCGGCCCAACGACCGGATTTTTTTTGCCAGGCTTGGATCAGGCAGGCCACAGCGAGCGTGAGCCAGAGTGTAAAAGGCATATCGAGCATGCCGACACGGCCGTAAGTCAGAAAGCCAAGCGAGGTAGCGCTGAGCAGGCCGGCCAGTAAGCCTTGCCGCTCGCCATAAAGCTTTTTGCCGATCCACCAGGTCAACAGGACTGTCAGCAGCGACATCAGGCCGATTGCCAGTCGTCCCTGCAGGAGAGGGTCCTGCCCGAACAGGAAGAACGGCATCATCATCCAGTACGCCATCGGTGGTTTGTAGTAGGCCGGTTCACCCAGCCAGTAAGTGATCCATAGTTCGCCTCGGGTGAACATTTCATAAGCTGTACCGATATACAGCCATTCGTCGTCGGTATAAAAAGTGGAGTTGGCCGGATCGACCAGAAAAAGGGCCGTACCCACACAGAGTAGCAACAGGACTGAGCCAAGACTACGGTTCAAAAACAGGGCCCCTTTCAGCAGTTTTTCACAGCCTATTTTATCACAATTAGTCCAGAAGAATGTTTTACTGTGGTCTTTTGCTGTAGAAGAAAGTAAAATAATCATATCGTAATTTTAGGAGTATATCACATGATAAAGTCAAGTTTGATGCTTTTTGGGGTATTGTTGCTGACCGTCTGCGTTGCTGCTGCTTCACCTGTTGTGGAATCTTTCTCCTGGAGCGGCGATCGACAGGGGGGCTTGCCGGAGGGGCGCGGTGTAGCCACATTCGCCGATGGCCGGGTATATGCCGGAGAGATGACTGGCGGCTTATTCATCGGCAAAGGTACTCTGTCGTTGCCTGATGGATCACGCTACACCGGGGATTTCGCTGAGGGAAAATTTCAAGGGCAGGGCGTGTATACCTTTGTTAATGGTGATCGTTATATCGGCGAATTTGTGACCGGGGTGATTCATGGGATAGGCATTTATCGACCATTTGGCTCTGAAGAGCGATACCGGGTGGAGTATGTCAATGGCAAGCGGGTTCGGTTTGAACTGGAGGTTCAGGCAGTGGCGCTACGGCAGGAAGCGGCGCTGACCGGCGTGACTGCGGAGATGCTGCGTCGCGTAGCAAAGGTGGATGATTTCATCCGGCGAACTTTAAGACTGCAACCAACTTACACCTCCGGTCTACGTGACGAAACAAAAAATTTGGTGGTGGGAGGTGTCCTTCACTCTTTCCATTTGCAGGGAAGAGCCGTCGATTTGGTGGTTCCGGGGGTAACTGCGGTGCAGGAGACTTTGGTTGTTCAGTTTGCCAATCAACATGGGCTAGGTGCTCTTTGGCATGGAGTGGCTGACAACTACCATTTGCATTTGCAGTTGGCGGACGAGTAATCCAGCATTTAAAAGTTACAACAAAAATGCGACCCTGTTGAAATGAATTTTCAGCAGGGTTTTTATCATACCGAAAAAATATTTTTCGCCATTTTTTGTATCCTTGTGTATTCTTATGTATGCTCCTGTCGTCTTATGTTATCTACCAAAGCCATTAAAGATAGGCCTGAACGATTTTAGTGGGTTGAAATTGGCAAAAACCAGGCGTAAAATAAAACATGTTTGATGCATAAATAAAATAAATTTCCAAGAAGGGAGGTGAACCTATGATTACTATCCATCATTACGGACCGCTGTTTGCCAGGGTACGACGCGCAAAAAACATCAAAGCGTCGACAGTAGCCCGACATCTCGGCATTTCAGAATCGACCTACTCACAAATCGAAACCGGTCGGCGTAGCGCCAGCTTCGAACGCGTAAGCCGTATCTGTATGGAGCTGGAATTGTCGACTGTCGAATTTGTGAAGCTGTGGCAAAAACAAGCGGTAATCAAGACAGAAAAAGAGCAGAAAGGATGAGTATCAATGAATATGGAAAACGATAACGGAAACAAAGAAGTCGAGATTTTTCTAAGCAACGAGGACCCCACCAGACTTTTGTGCGGCAAGTTTGTTGCCGGACATCTGGGTATTAGCATGCAAACCCTATATCGACGCTGCAAGAATGGTCTAATTGATTATGTTAAAGTGGATCGTAATGTACGGTTTGAGGTGCAGGCAGTACTGAAATATATCGAGGATAACCGGGTGGTGGCGCAATGAATTACATATGCCAACTCAACGGGTTTCGAAGGTGGCGGGGGCAGCATGCGCTGCCCCCGTTTGCACAACTGCTGTGGTATACCCTGACCCTGGAGCAAAACAACCGGCTGTGGCCGGAGCAATTTACCCTATCCAGCGCCAACCTGCGCCAGCTCATGGGCGGGATCGGCATCAATACCCTGCGACGGGCGCGGAATGAACTGATTGAGGCGGGGCTGATCGAAGCCGAGGTAGCAAAATACGGCGGCGAGGTGACGCAGTACCAAATGACCATGCTCTACGAAGAAGAGGCAGCGCCTGTAGATGATCCATCTGCGGATCCAACGGCGGACCCAATGCCGGATCCATCAGCGGACCGGTCCGAAGGCGCAAGAGAGCTGATTTTTCAGCCATCGTCGAGCCTGCTAAAACCTCAAAACCCCAAAACCTCAAAACAAAAATTAAAACCAGGGAGGTGTATGCAAAATGGCGGATCCCTCGGAAATGGACTGGCGCAACCTGTTGGACAAGCTGCGTCAATACGGCAACGGGTTGTCGGCAGCAGTCGAACCGGCACCGACTGGCAAGCCGAACCCCTGTACGGCCTGTGACTGGAAACAACTGGAGCAGTGCGGCGTACATAGTCGCTATCAGGATGCCAACTTTGCCGCGATCCTGGCGCGCGGCGTGCCGGAGCCATTGCGGCAACCAGTCGAAGTCGTCCGCAAGTTTGCCGAACAACTGCCGGCGCATCTGGCGGCGGGCGAAGGGCTGTTGCTGCGGGGGCCGGTGGGGACGCTGAAAACGACCCTGGCGGTGGCGGTGCTGCAATACAATCTGCAGCTCGGGCAGCGCGCGCTGTTTCTGACCATGCCTTCGCTGATCGACAGTATTTTCTCGGCCAAGGCGGTATCGTCCGAAGATTGGCTTCATTTTGAAAACAGGCTGCGTCAGGTTCCTTTGCTGGTGTTGGACGATCTCGGCGCCGAATGGGGCAGCGGCTGGGTGATGACCAAAGTCGATGCGGTTTTTGCCGAGCGCTACAATCGAAAACGGTCGACGATCGTGACCACCAACCTGGGCAGCGCCGCCCTGCAGTCCCGCTATCCCGACCGGATCATCGACCGGCTGCGGGCGACAACAAAGATCATCACGTTCAACACGGACTCCAGCCTGCGGCAAAGCTGCCGCTGAGTTTCGTCAGGCGAAAGCTAAACCCTTTGACTACAAAGGTTTGCAAGAATATAATATAGACATAAGGTTGATTTAAATAACTTCATAGCGCTTCAGCGGGAGACGAAGGCGCAAAACAGTTGGGGTATGACGCATTCGTGCGTTTACCATAAACCAGCTCCCGCTGCACGAAAGACACGACATGATCATGGTCGTGTCTTTTGCGTTTTCACGGGGGACTAACGCAGAAAGGAGGAGTGAATCATGGCAGTTGTCAGCACACCGCAAGCAGGCCGACTCACGCTCAATGTCAGTGAACTGGTCAATGGCAAGGAAGCGGCTCATGCGCGGAACTTCGCCGGGCTCAAGGCCGGTGCAACCGATCAGGATGTCCTGGACGCCGGTACTGCATTGGCAGGATTGCAGAAGATGACGGTAGTGGGCATCACCCGCACCAGCTCTGCAGATCTCGCAAACGGGTAGGTAAGAAAAAATAAAGAAAGGAGGAACCCGCTATGGCTATGGAAAAAGAACTGGAAATCGTCTGCAAAACTGCACTGGATGGACAGCATGTCCTCAACGTGCCGGCCCCGCTGGACGGGCTGACTTTGGCCGCTGCTACCGCCGCTGCCAATACGATCATCGCCAAAAATGTGTTTACGACCAAAACCGGCGATTTGACCGGTGTTGCCGAGATCCGCATCCGTACGACCGAAGTCAACTCGTTGGCTTAACCCCGGCGGGAAACGACATGGAACTGACACAAATGGTGGGTCAAGTCGGTTTCCCGATCGCGGTCGCCCTGTGGCTGCTCATTCGCCTCGACAAAAAACTCGAGTCTTTCGAAAGGGCAGCCGCGGCGTTCGCGGCGAGGCTCGAGGCGCATAGCAACCGCTGTCTGGAGTGTCGGGAATATCACCGCAGACAAATTGAACGTAATGAGAGGAGTGCATAAACTATGAGTCCCTGGAGTCAATATAATGAGGCCATTCTGGCCATCCTGTCGATCGTGAAGAAAACCGTGCCGTTGACCGGCGTGCAGCGGCGCCGGATTGATGAAGCCGAAGAAATGGTCGACGCGATCATCGATATCATCCGGTTGGAAGAAGCAGGCGACGATGAAACAGACGACGAAGAGTTCATCGCGCTGCAATGAAAATCGTTATCGATCCTGGCCACTCCGGGCCCTGTGAGCCCGGAGCCTGCGCCGGCGGCGTGACCGAGGCCGACGTCGTGCTGGCGATTGCCGGCAGGTTATCCCCGCTGCTACTGGCCGCCGGACACTCTGTACTGATGACCCGCTCCGGCGACTGCCCGCTGACCGGGCTGAAATGGCGGGCGCAGCTGGCCAATTGTTGGAACGCGGACCTGTTTATCAGCATCCACGCCAATAGTTTCGGCGAGCCGACCGCGCACGGCTCGGAAGTTTACTACTACCCCAGCAGTGCGCGTGGACTGACACTGGCCCGGTTGATCCAGGTGCAGCTGGTCAAGCGACTGCACACAGCCGATAGAGGCTTTAAGCCGGCAACATTTACCGTGCTAAAACAAACTGCCTGTCCGGCTGTACTGGTTGAAACTGCTTTTTTGTCAAACCCGGCGGAATGCAGACTGTTGACGGAGCCGGAAAGTCAACAGACCTTGGCTAGTGCCATTGCCGATGCGGTGGCGCGATACCCGCAAGAGTCACGGATATCATTAGTGAATTAAACAAAGCCTTCCTTGAATAAATCCTGCCGTATTCGGCAGGATTTATTTTTTTTCACACCGAATTGAGTAAATATGAATGAAGTTTGTGATAATGCCAAACTTGGAGGCGCGGGCCATGATCTATGTGTTTAAATATATATATACCTGGCTATTGCCGCCAGCCATTTTTGTCCTGTTGTTACTCTGGCTAAGCTGGCGATTATGGCGCAAGGCGCGCAATCAAGCCTGGATGGCGCTTACCATCGCTGCGTTACTCTATTTGTCGTCAATCCAGCTGGTCCCCGAAGCGTTACTGCGGTCGTTGGAATACAAACATGCTCTACCGCAGAAAATGGAGGGCGATTTGATCGTCCTGCTCGGCGGCGGAACGATGGCGGATGTGCCAATGCCGGAAGGCTGGCGGGGGCAGGTTGCCGATGTACCGGCGCAACGCCTGATCGGTGCTTATGCGCTGCATCGTAGTACCGGCTGGCCGATCCTGGTCTCTGGCGGCGAAGTATTTCGCGGCGATGGCACCGAGGCGATTGTGATGCAGTCAATTCTGGTTAGCCTGGGGATGTCGCCGGACAAAATCATCGTGGAACCCAAGAGTCTGAACACAACGGAAAATGCGAGAATGTCAGCTGATATTATGCGGCTGCGCGGATATAAAAAGCCAGTTCTTGTGACGTCGGCATTTCACATGCCCCGTTCGCTGGCAGAGTTCAAACAGGCCGGAGTTTCAGCGGAGCCTTATCCGGTGGGGTATTATACGTCGCGCCGGGATTATTGGAACGCATTAAGCTGGGTCCCATCCGCTGCCGCCATGCGTGGTACCGGGCTGGCAATGAAGGAATACATGGGGCTGGCTGTTTTGTCACTGCGCAAGTGGGGACTGTTTCCGTTTTAATCTGGAGGTGGCGTTGTGTTTGGACGGGTGCATCGATTGATTGTGTTTTCACTCTTTGTGCTGATTGTGTCCTGGATGCCGGCAGTTTTTGCTGCGCAGTGGTACACGCTGCTGGTTGATAAAGGCAACCATCCGCCCCAGCCGGTGATGGACGAAGTCTGGAAGTCAATCCGGGTGACGGGAGAACTTTTTACCCGTTACAAACTGATCCTGCCGGAGATCGTCACGATTCGGGTGGCTACGACGCAAGATTCTTACGCCCGCGCCTTGATGCATTATTTCAACGCATCGCCGACGGAAGCCGCCCAATATGCAAAACTGTCGGCCGGGATGAGCTCCAATAGCCGCCCTGTGGTCATTCTCAACGGTCACTATGCCGATGGATTTGCCTCCACCTTGCCGCACGAACTGTTTCATCAGGCGCAGCGGCAATTGGCGACGACCAGTACGCCGATATGGATTACCGAGGGATCGGCCGAACTGTTTGAAAAGTTGGCGCTGCATCAGGCTGGCAAAGGGGTTTTTGCCCAATATATTCAGGGGGTGAAAGCCAGATTGCGCCAGGCAGGAGCCCTGCCCAGCGTGGCGCAGGTCGTCACGAACTGGAGTGCGATGTTCCAGCAGGGTAAAGGCGGCGTGATCTACAACATGGCCACGTTGATGGTATGGTATTTGGCTGACCAGCAAGGTTTCGACGGGGTAGTATATTATTACCAGCTGATTCATCAGGGTGTTCGACCGGAGGATGCGTTTGTGACCGCGTTTCAGGTCACGCCGGCATTGTTTTATCAGGACTTTCAGGCAAAATTGCCACAGTTGATACAGCCGTAAACAGGAGGGTTGTTGATGAAAACAGGCAGTGCAGCGCGTCTTTGGTGGTTCGGATGTCTGATTTGTTTTTTATTGGTTTCGCTCGGGGCCGTAGCGGCGGAGGCGGCAGGACTTGGCATCGGTATCCGTCCGATTTATGCGGACGACAAGCTGCGTCTGAATCTGCCGGATACGGCCGGCTGTATTGTCGCTTCCGTGCCGAAGGGCAGTGCCGGTGACTTGATGGGGCTTCGACTGGGCGATGTCATTCGCGAGTTCAATGGCGAATCGGTGGTCAGCGTGCCAAAATTTTTGCAGCAGGTCCAACAAGCTGCCACGATTCAAAAGATCGTCGTTTGGCGCGATGGTCAAGCTGTATCGCTGGCTGGCGCCGCGCCTGGATCAGGAACTCCGTCGGCTCCGGTGACCACTGCTGCGCCCGAACGGGTTATTCCACTGGACGGTTTTTTGGGCATAGAATGGAATGTGGCGCCGTCAGCGTTAAAGCAGCAGTTGCAGGACCGGGGCGGCTTCACCTATGTTTCCGCCGGCGGTTCGGAAAAAGAACTGCAAACCTTCGTTTATAAAGGCACGTTTGCCGGTCGGCCAGCTGATATCGCCTTCGGCTTTTATGACGGCAAGTTTTTTGATGGCACGGTTTTTTTGCGGTCGCCAACCGATGATATTCTGAAGAATTTCGATGCGCTCGCCAGAGAGATATCAGACAAATACGGCCCGGCGAATCGCCGGACCGGACGCTATCTCGATCAGAAGACAATATGGCTGTTTCCGGTCGGTCAGGAGCCTGTCAACGCGATTGTGCTCGACATCCTGCGTTCATCCGGCCCGGGGCCGGCGGTCTTTATTCTGCGATTGGACTATACATATGGCGTGCTCCGCAAAGCGTTCGAAGACAAAAAAGGCAGTTCCGTCAAGAAAGATCTATAGCTGCCTTCACTACTTCCTGCGGATCGATGTGCAGCAGGCAAGTGAAACGGGGACAGGTTTCCTTGACGCAGGGGCCGCCGCACTCCCAGGCGGTTGGCCGGATGATGCGATGGCTGGTTCCGGCCGGACGCCAGCGGGCCGGGAAGTCGCTGCGCAGGGGGAAGATGTCGACGACCGGGACGCCGAGGGCGGCGGCCAGGTGGCCGGGGCCGGTGTCCGGACAGATAAAGACGTTCATTTTTTCGATCAGGGCGGCAGTTTCGCGCAAAGAGCAGGCGCCGGCGAAGTCGATGACATTTGCTACCTGAGCCGCCACATTTGCTGTGAGCGGCTTTTCTGCTGCCGTTCCGGTCAGGATGACGTCGTAGCCGTTTTGCCGCAGCCCGGCGGCAATATCGACGAACCGGTCGATTGGCCAGCGGTTTTCGTCTACTGCCAGGCCTTTGCAGATATGCAGGCCGCAGATCGGTCTGTTTCCTGTCACGCCGACGCTTGTTAGCAAAGCAGCGGCGGCTGTTTTTTCTGCAGCGGTCGTAATCACGATGGGTTCCAGCTCGCCTTCAGTCTGGCAGCCGATGGCCCGGGCATAGTCCAGTTGGATGTCAGCCCAGTGACTGGTGGTATCGCCGTAGACAGAACGAACCCGGACCGGATGGCTGAACAAAAAGCTGTAGGTAAGGCGCCCGCCCTGGCCGACGCGGGTCGGGATACCGGCAAAAGTAGTGAGCCAGGCATGGCGACTGACCGACCAAGGGACGAGGACGGTGTCAAAATGGTGTGCACGCAGCAGCTTCGCGTTCTGCAGCAGCGGGGCGGCAGGGTCCATGTCGAGCAGCGAATCGATGAAGGGATGGTTTTCCAGCAATCCGGCGAAGCGGCGTTGGGTCCAAAAAGTGACGTGGCAGCCGGGAAAACAGCGATGCAGAGCTTCGGCCAATACCGAAGCAAGCAAAAGGTCGCCCATGCCGCCGTGGGTAATGATGACAAGGATATTTTTGTGCAGAGGCATGAACAGACTCCTCCTGGCAAGTAGATTTGCGACTATCGTCAAATTATATCATGGGTAATCGGGGACTGTCCTCAAATACCCAGCCCAATTCTCTTTTTTGCGAAATTTCGGTTTTGGCAGGAAGTGTGCGGCATTTTGCCGAAATAAGCATATCATAATCGATTGCATTGTTTCGGAAAGGACTTGATAGAGGATGAAGATCATTTTGCTTGCGGGAGGTGGCGGCACGCGCCTCTTTCCGCTTTCGCGCGCCCGGTTTCCCAAACAGTTTCTCAAGGTGACCGGCGATGATTCGTTATTTGCCCAGACGGTTCAGCGGTTTCTGGCAGTGACGCAGGCCCGCGACCTGGTCGTAATTACCAACCGGATGCATGAGTACCTGGTTAAGGCCGAGCTTGCTGCCAGCGGCGCTGCTGAAGCTCATGTGGTGCTGGAGCCGGAAGGCCGCAATACTGCGCCGGCGATTGCCCTGGCTGCTGCCTATTGCCGCGACAAATTGGGGTCGGCTGAATCGGAAGTGCTGTTTGTCACGCCTTGCGACCATGTGATCCGACCGGTGGATGTTTTTGCCGCCGGCGTGCTGGAAGCGGTGAAGCTGGCGGAGAATGGCAGTATCGTAACTTTTGGCGTCAAGCCGAATGCACCGGAGACTGGGTATGGCTATATTCAGGCGGGCGCTGCAATCAATGGCGCCTTTGCCGTGCAATCGTTCCGCGAAAAGCCGGACCAGGCGACGGCGGAACAATATCTGGCCGCTGGCAATTATTTCTGGAACTCGGGCATGTTTGCGTTTACTCTGGGCCGATTTATCCAGGAACTGGCGGCGCAGCAACCTGAGATTGCCGCACTGACGGCAGCGCCGGTGGACACCGTGCTGGAACAGTTTGGCCGGATGCCGGACATTTCGATCGACTATGGCATCATGGAACAGGCGTCCGAAGTGTTGGTTATTCCGCTGACTGCGTATTGGAATGATATCGGTTCGTGGGATGCGATCTATGATGTGCTGGGCAAAGATGCCGACGGCAACGCCGTGAAGGGCGACTGCATCAATATCGGCTGCACCAATACGTTGATTCTGTCGCACCGTCATCTGGTCGCCGGGATTGGTCTGGAGGACCTCTTGGTCGTCGAAACGGCGGATGCGATTTTGGTGGCCAAAAAAGGCGAGTCCCAAAAGGTAAAGGATGTTGTGGCCCAACTGAAAATCAAGGGGCGTCGGGAAGCCAGCGAACATCTGACCGATTATCGTCCCTGGGGCAATTATACGATTTTGGGTGAAGGCGCCGACTATAAAATCAAGCGAATTGTCGTCAATCCGGGTCAGGTGCTCAGTCTGCAGATGCACCATCATCGCAGCGAACATTGGGTCGTGGTTAGCGGCACCGCGTTGGTGACGATTGGCGAACGGGAACAGCTGATTTGTGAAAATGAAAGTGTGTTTGTGCCGCAGACAGTGAAACATCGCCTGTCGAATCAGGGGAAAGTGCCGCTGGTGATGATCGAGGTGCAAAGTGGCCGCTATCTGGGCGAAGATGATATCGTCCGGTTTGAAGATGTGTATGGCCGGGCTGGCCAATAATCTGATCGGTTTAGTTCGGGAGGGATAATTTGTGGCAAAGATAAAATTTGGTACCGACGGTTGGCGCGCTGTAATCAGTGAGGACTATACGTTTGCCAATGTCCGGTTGGTGGCGGCGGGGATTGCCGATTGGGTAAAGCGGCGCGACGAGCAGTCCAGGGGGATTGTGGTCGGCTATGACGGGCGATTCCTGTCGGCGCAGTACGCGCAGGATTGCGCGGCGGTGCTGGCGGATGAAGGGGTTAAGGTGTGGTTGGCGGACGCGATGCTGTCGAGTCCGGCGCTGACCTGGCAGGTAAAAGACCGGCAGGCTGCCGGCGGCGTGATGATTACGGCTAGTCACAACCCACCCGAATACAATGGGTTAAAGTTTAAGGCAGCTTTTGGTGGTTCAGCGCCGCCGGAACTGGTGGCTGAGATCGAGTCCTGCGTCAGTCGGCTGGAAGCGGAAAAAGCTGTCATTTCCAAGCGACCACTGCCCGCTTCGGTGGAAAAATATACACCGGGGCCGTCTTATCTGGACCATGTCCGCCAGATGATGAAACCGGAAATACTGATGAGTTTTAAAGAAAAGATTGTGTTTGATGTCATGCACGGTTCGTCGCAGGGCTATCCGACCGCTTTGGCGAAAACCTATGGCCTGAACCTCACCGAGGTTCGCAGTAGCTACGATCCAATGTTCGGCGGCATTAACCCGGAACCCATTGAAAAAAACCTGGCGGCGCTGCGGCAAGCGGTGCTGGAGCAAAAAGCCTATATCGGTCTGGCGACAGACGGCGATGGCGACCGGATCGGCGCGATTGACGCCGATGGCCGCTATATTACGCCGTATCAGATTTTCTGCCTGCTGATGAAATATCTGGTGGAAAAACGCGGCCTGCGTGGACTGGTGGTTCAGACGCTGACTCTGTCGGAACAGGTGAAACGACTGACGCAAAAATACGGCCTGGAGACGCGCCAGACTCCGGTTGGCTTCAAATATGTCGCCGAACTGATGGTGAAGGAAGATATCCTGATCGGCGGCGAAGAGTCCGGCGGGTTGTCGGTAAAGGGATATATCCCCGAGCGTGATGGGATTTTGCTTGGCTTCTTGCTGGTTGAGACCGCCGCCGCCTATGGCAAAACACTGGGGCAATTGCTGGATGAAATGGCCGAAGAACTTGGCTATTTTGCCTATGACCGTCGGGACCTGCATCTGGATCCGGCCCGCAAGGACCGGCTAATGAACGCGCTGGAGACGGCAGCGCCGGAAAAAATCGGCGGCAAGCCAGTTATTTCTGTTCATGTCGGTGATGGAATCAAGCTGGAACTGGCCGATGGCTGGGTTATTTTCCGCGGCTCCGGCACTGAGCCGATCGTTCGTGTGTATTGCGAGGCGCAGAGCGATGCAGCGGTAGAGACGATTTTGAAAGGAGCGGTGGACTATGCAGAACAAGCGTAGCATCCGTACGGCGGTGATTCCGGCGGCAGGTCTCGGCACGCGGTTTTTGCCGGCGACCAAGGCGCAGCCCAAGGAAATGCTGCCGATTGTCGATAAGCCTTGCATTCAGTATATTATTGAGGAAGCGATCGATTCGGGGATCGAAGATATCCTGATTATTACCGGTCGCAATAAGCGGGCGATTGAAGACCATTTCGACCGCGCCGTGGAGCTGGAACTGACGTTGAAGGCGCAGGGGAAATACGACCTCCTCGGCCTGGTGCAGGAATTGTCGCGGGTGACGATTCATTATGTGCGGCAAAAGGAACCGAAAGGACTGGGACATGCTGTCTTGTGCGCGCGCCATTTCGTCGGTGATGAACCGTTCGCGGTACTGCTCGGCGATGACATTATGGATGCGGAAGTGCCGGTGCTGAAGCAGTTGATGGATGTGTACGACGATTGCGGCGGGTCGGTGCTCGGCGTACAGGAAGTGCCGAAAGATCGGGTGTCGAGCTATGGCGTCGTGAAGCCGATTGCCGTCAAGGACCGTCTATGGCAGGCGGTGGATCTGGTGGAGAAGCCGCCGGTTGAAGAGGCGCCGTCGCGTCTGGCTGTACTCGGTCGTTATATTATTTCTCCGAAAATATTCGACATACTGGAAAAAACGGAACCGGGCCGCGGCGGCGAAATCCAACTGACCGATGCGCTGAAGAAACTGTCGGAAACGGAACCGGTCTATGCTTATGAATTTGAAGGCCGCCGTTATGACGTCGGCGACAAGCAGGGCTATCTGGAGGCAACGGTCGATTTTGCACTGAAACGACCTGATTTGCGCGACCCATTCCTGCGTTATCTGCTGAAAACAGTCGGCAAGGAGACGGGGCTATAATTGTAAAAAGGGGGACTTGCGTCCCCCTTTTTACAGTAATTTCTTTCGTTTGCTTCGCGCCCAGTTACGGGCTTTGTCCAATGTGTCGAGACACAGTTCCTGCTTTGCAACCTGGCGAAGATATTTCCAGTCGATTTCATCGTAATGTGCGACCATCATGAACCGGACCCATTCTTCCGAGCCGTCAGTCCAATACTTGGCAGCCAGTGTGCGATCAATGAGGATATCTTCCAACGAAATCAGATATGCGGTATGATTATTGGGAAGCTGGACCGGCTGAATTCTTTTTCTGTCTCCCGCCAGCGGTCCTTTGGGAAACTCAACGACAACCGAAGGGTTTGTAGGCAGATACCAAGTGCCTGCATCATTGAGGAACCCCAGTCCAGTCATCACTGTTTTGATATACTCGGGATCCTCAACAATCATGTCGATATCTCGGGTTGTATAATTTCCCAGCGTATAGAATTCGACAGCGGAGCCGCCTACGACTACAGGAATCACCCCAAATGTTTTAAACGCCTCGCTGATCACGCCGGCGACGGTGAGTTGCAATTCCAGAAGAGGTTTATTTTTTTGCAGTTGCTGCAACACTAACTTGAGCGCGTCCATTGGTGCTCAATCCTCCCACTGCAGTCGATAACCAACTGGCGAGAGCTTGGTCAAACGACCGGAGCGCTTGGCTTCTTCGACCGCCGACCAAACCGACCGGCACAAAGCAAATGTTTCGCTGTGACTTCGCGGCTTGACCCGTGGCGGGCGAGACGGGGTTTTTACGCCAATAGACCGCAACTGTTCAGTTCTTTGACCGGTTTTTTCGAGCGCCGTGCTCAAATTGACAGGCTTTTTCATATATTATCACCCGAGTACATTATACTTCAATGAACTGCAGCAATACCAGCTTCAAAGATAGTCAGAATGATTCCTTATTGATAAATTGGGGACTGTCCCCAATTAACGGAGGGCTGTAATGAATGTATTGGTAACCGGCGGCGCCGGCTATATCGGTTCGCATGCGGTGCGGGAGCTTCTCGCGGCCGGGCATGGGGTCGTGGTGCTGGACAATCTGGTGAAAGGGCACCGGGCCGCGGCGCCAATGGACACCCCTTTTGTGCAGGCGGATATCCGCGATACGGCGGCGCTGACCGAAACTTTTGATGTGTTCGCAATTGATGCGGTGATGCATTTCGCGGCGGTGAGCGAAGTCGGCGAGTCGATGACCGACCCGGCCAAATATTACCGCGATAATGTGGCGGCGACTCTGTCGCTGCTGGAATCGCTGCACAAGGCAAACGTCCGCAAGATTGTTTTTTCCTCGACGGCGGCGGTGTACGGCGAGCCGGAGTCCTGCCCGATCAGTGAAACAGCGCCGCTATGCCCGACGAATGTCTACGGTCGGACAAAATTGGTGATCGAAAATATGCTGGCTGACTTTGCTATGGCTTATGGATTTTCTTATGTAGCGCTGCGCTATTTCAATGCGGCGGGCGCATTGCCTACCGGCGGCGTGGGCGAAGATCATTCGCCGGAGAGCCACCTGATTCCGCTGATTCTCAAAACGGCGCTAGGACAGCGCGCGGCGATTTCGATTTACGGCACGGACTATCCGACGCCGGATGGAAGTTGCATCCGCGACTATATCCATGTGACCGATCTGGCAACGGCGCATGTGCTGGCGGTCGAGCATTTGCTGGCTGGCGGCGGGCCGCGGACTTACAATCTCGGGTCCCAGACAGGCTTTTCGGTACGTGCAGTCATTGAACAGGCGAAAAAAACCACCGGCGTCGATTTTCCGGTGGTGGAGGCGCCGCGGCGCAGCGGCGATCCGGCAGTCCTGGTGGCATCTTCGGCCAAGTTTGCGCAAGATTTCGCCTGGAAACCGCGTTTCAGCGATTTGCCGACGATTATGCAAACCGCCTGGGACTGGCACAAGTCTCATCCGAACGGTTATGAGAAATAGCAATCGCGCTCTTTCATGCTTCGGAAAGGGGCATGAGATAAGCGGAGGTTAAGCGCCAGCGTCGAAGCGTTCTCATCCCCTTTCCAGAAGCAACCTTGCTTTCATTACTGTTTTGCCTAATAATTTCGGGAGGTGCGTTCCATGTCAGCTGGCATTTTGCAAACGGCTTCCGGGTTCACGTTCGACTACCAAAACCTATATGGCGAGGGTAAAGTCACTGCCGAAGAGATTACTGCCATCCGGGCAAAGACCGACCAGGCGCATGCTGCGATCCAGCATATGCGAGCGACCGGTGAAGTGAAGGGCCATCTGTCGAAAGATGGTGCGCCGGAAAAAGTTTTGTTCACGCAGCTGCCGTATATTGCCGACGGTCACCTCAATTCGCCAGGTTCGATTGCCCGCTTGCAAGCCTTTGGCGCATCCTTGCGCAATCGGGTGGATACGGTGGTATCATTTGGCATCGGCGGCTCCTACCTCGGCAACAAAGTCTTGTTTGACGTGCACTGCGGCGAGTTTTGGAATTTGCAGACTGCGGAAGAACGCGGCGGCT
>CAZFSM010000014.1:0-98468 GCA_964521625.1 uncultured Veillonellaceae bacterium
AGTTTTCAGAGACCAAGAGCAGTATTCGTACGCCATCCCCGTCTCTTGGCGAACACAACGAAGAACTGCTGACTTCAATGCTGGGCAAGAGCAAAGAAGAAATCGAAACCCTAAAACAGGAAGGGGTTATCTAAAATGTTTACGGCTATGCCGGCCCGTGTGATCATCAATGAAGTCGGTCCGCGCGACGGATTTCAAAATGTCGCAACCTTCATTCCCACCAGCGATAAGATTGCGATTATCGACTCCCTGATCGATGCGGGATTGAAAGATTTTGAACTGACTTCTTTCGTTTCGCCCAAAGCCATCCCGCAACTGGCTGATTCGGCAGATGTCTGTCGCACGATCATTGAAAAATATGGTGACAAAATCAACGCCAGCGCCCTTGTCCCAAATCTCAAGGGCGCCCAATCGGCCTGGGATGCCGGCATCCGGGAAGTCGCCTGCGTCATTTCGGTCTCAGTATCCCATAACAAGGCCAACATCAACCGGACCCACGAAGAATCGCTCGCTGAATTGGCAAAAATTGTCGAGTCATTGCCAGGCATGAAGGTTAGGGTGGACTTAGCCACCGCGTTTGCCTGCCCGTTTGAAGGCTGGACAGCCATTGAATCCGTTTACGCCTTGACAGAAAAGGTCGTACAACTTGGCATCAGCAATATCGTGCTGGCGGACACAATTGGCGTAGCAACGCCGGATCGGGTTTTCCAGCTTTCGGCCGGGATTAAGCAAAAATTTCCTGCAGTCAATTTTTCACTGCATATTCATGACACTCGGGGCATGGGTATCGCCAATACTTTATCCGGCTTGACGGCTGGGATCACAACTTATGAAACCTCTATCGCCGGTCTGGGTGGGTGCCCGTTTGCACCAGGCGCTGCCGGCAATACTGCGACCGAAGACCTGGTCAATATGCTTTCGGGCATGAATATTGATACCGGTGTCAATCTGGAAAAATTGATCGCCGCGGTACATTTGGTGACCGAAAAAGTTGATGCCAAAACCAATAGTCACATGTCTCAGTCAAAATTATATGAGTGTCTAAAATAAAATTGAAGGAGTGACTCGGATGGGAAAATGGCAATCCTTCCTCTTGGTTACATTGATCGGCGCCATAATCTGGTTCATCCCCGTTCCCGCCGGACTAAAACCGCAAGCCTGGCATCTGTTGGCAATTTTCGTCGCTACAATCATCGGCATCATTCTCCAACCATTACCAATGGGCGCTATGGCGTTAATCGGCATCACCGTCTGCGCCCTGACCAACACCCTAACTGTCCCACAGGCGTTATCGGCTTTTGCCGATGCTACCATCTGGTTGATTGTCTGTGCCTTCCTATTTGCCCGCAGTTTTATTAAAACCGGCCTGGGCAGCCGGATCGCTTACATGTTGATGCGCTCGATCGGTGACAGTACTTTGAAACTGGGCTACGTAATGTGTATCAGCGACCTGATACTGGCGCCTGCCACTCCTTCGAACACCGCCCGCGGCGGCGGCGTCCTCTACCCGATCGTACGCAGCCTGAGTTCGGCTTTTGAGTCAGAGCCCGGCGCCACATCACGCCGCGTTGGCGCTTACCTGATGGTTACCCAGTTTCAGGGCAACTGTATCACTTCCGCCATGTTTATGACCGCCATGGCCGCCAATCCCCTGGCAGCAGTGCTCGCCAAACAGGTTTTGAAAATTGACATCAGCTGGGGCCTCTGGGCCTTGGCAGCCTCGGTTCCCGGACTGATAGCATTGATTATTATGCCCTATTTCCTCTACAAAATATATCCGCCCGAACTGAAAAAAACACCGGAAGCAAAAGAGTTGGCAACGCGTGAACTGGCTAAACGCGGTGCAATGAGCACTGCCGAAAAAATTGTCTTAGCTGTTTTTATCGGAGCTTTGTTGCTCTGGAGCACCTCCAACTTCACAAAAATAAATGCCACTCTCGTCGCGTTGATGGGTGTTTGCGTCATGTTGGTCACTGAAGTGCTCACCTGGCAAGATATTCTGGATGATAAAGGCCCTTGGGACACTCTGATGTGGATGGGCGGCCTGGTCGGCATGGCCGGCTTCCTGAACACACTTGGTTTCATCCCCTGGTTTGCCAAGACAGTCAGCGCCAGTCTGGGCGGTATCGCCTGGGTGCCAGCCCTGATCATTCTACTTATTGTTTACATGTATGCACATTATGGATTCGCCAGCTTAACCGCGCACGTCACCGCCATGTACCCGGCATTTATCGCCGTGGCCGTGGCTGCCGGCGCTCCGCCCTTTTTGGCAGCGCTTTCTCTGGCTTATCTCTCCAACCTTTGCGGTGGCCTCACTCACTATTCGACCGGTACAGCGCCGATTTATTTCGGCTCTGGCTATGTGGACCAGGGAACCTGGTGGAAACTCGGCTTTGCCTCATCTGTCGTCAATATGGTAATTTGGGTCGGCGTCGGCGGACTCTGGTGGAAAGTTCTCGGTCTCTGGTAAACTCAGCCTGTTAAATCGATGCGGGGAGATTGCTGATCATGATTGATTGGGAGTCTCCCCCTTAGTATAATGAAATTTTCTATGATTTTAGCCAAGACCTTGTAAGGGGGAAAAATATTGCACTCAACAGATCAGGACATATTGGAAAAATATATCTATGTCATGGCGAAACTTAATGAATTCATCCCTGCCGACTATGGTGTAACCATCGCTGACCGCGAAAAATATTTGTTGTACCAGCCAGCAAAAAGTTTGGATCTAAAAGTTATTGTCGGAGATTCGATTCGACCCGGCAGCGCTACCCACAAAGCGATTACGGAAAAGAAACGTTTCTTCAACAAAATTGACAAATCTGTTCGGGGAATTCCTTACGTTGCCTTAGCCAACCCGATTTTCAACGATCAACACGAAGTCATTGGCAGTATCGTGATTAGCGAATCAATTGAGCGCTATGATAGTTTCAAGGAAATGGCAAGCAATCTAACAGATTCCCTTTCATCCCTGGCCAGCACTAGTGAACAAATTTCAGCACAAACGGAAGAAATTGCGGCGCTTAGTCGTAAAGTAACCCAATCTTCGCAAGAATCCCAGAAACGTGCCAAAGAATCCGACGAGGTCCTGGGGCTGATCCGAATCATTTCTTCCCAGACCAATCTTTTGGGATTAAATGCGGCAATTGAAGCGGCGCGGGTCGGTGAACTTGGCCGTGGCTTTGGCGTAGTCGCCGAAGAAATTCGCAAACTCGCCTCAGGCAGCGCAGAATCGATCAAAAAAGTGGAACAGATCACAAAACTGATCCAGGCGGCCAGTGATGCTTCTTTACAACAAACTACGCAAATTGAAGGCGGGATCAATCAAATCGCTGATGCGATGGGACAAATTGCCGCCTCCATACAACAAATCAATGCGATGGCCCTAAAACTAGATCAATTTGCCAACCAACTCATGGACAGCAATCAATAAAGAAGCTTAAACCTAGCGAAAATTTATCCAAAGGATTTTAGCGCCAGAAAAAGGATTTCGGCTGTATAACACGAATTTACTATCCATAGAAACTCATATCGAAACCATTGGAGGTTGCTATGGAAGATAAAAAAGGCATATTGCTTGAGTCCGGCACCAATGAATTTGAAATCATCGAGTTTTCTGTCGGTGGCGTTTTTTACGGTCTGAATGTAGCTAAAGTCCGGGAAGTGATCAATTCCGTTCCCATCACTTATATTGCAAAAGCCCACCCCAACCTCGATGGAATATTTACATTGCGCTCCAAAGTTATGCCCTTGGTTAACCTCGCTCGCAGTTTGAATACCAAACCGGCTTCGGAAGAATTTAAAATTATCGTCTGCGAGATCAACAATTTCTACGTCGGCTTCAAAGTAGATGCCGTGTATCGCATTCACCGCATCTCATGGACGCAGATGGAACCTGCTCCCCACATTGCCGGTTCCGATTTGGTTGTCGGAATCGTCAAAATGCAGGAGCGGATGATTATCCTGCTTGACTTCGAAAAGATTCTTGCTGATGTAAATCCGGAAATGAATCAAAAGATGTCGGCTGTCCCGCATTCTACCCCTGAGTTGGTTAAAATCCGCCAGACGAAAACGATCCTCATAGCGGAAGACTCCCGAATGCTTCGCGAGTTATTGCTCGGTACGCTACACACGGCCGGGTACAAAACGATCAGTAATGAAAACGGCTTGGAAGCCTGGACGCAGCTTGAAGCCCTGGCTGAATCGGGGAAACCGATAACCGACACCATTCAGCTGATCATCACCGATATCGAAATGCCGCAGATGGATGGACATCACCTGATCAAACGCATCAAGAGCAATCCCCATCTCAAGGAATTACCGGTAATCATCTTTTCGTCATTAATTAATGATGAGATGAAACTCAAAGGCCAGGCCCTGGGCGCCTTCGCCCAAGTTACCAAACCGGAAATCGAACAACTAATCGGCTTCGTTGACAGTAAAATCGCATTCTAACAACCAAGCGAAAAAAGCAAAGAACTGGCAGTATCAAATGCTGCCGGTTCTTTTTGTGCCTTGTTATTTTTAAGTCAAAATCTCGCTAGCGATTGCTGCCCAAGCTCTTTTGCGGTCACCAACCTTGCAGGGTTGCCGTAACTCCTGTAAAACGTCATCGACATAAATCCCTTGCCGCATGCCAACCAGCACAGAGGTGATGCCGAACGTGGAACGCAGAACGCGCAGCGCCAGATGACTAAGTTTTTTCACGTCCCATTCTGGGTCAAGTTTGGCGACCCGTTCACGAAATTCCTTGGCCTGGAGGGCGGCATCACCCTCGTAAACATTTTCCGCCAGGCGAATCAACTGATCCGACTGAATGGCATTCAACGGGCGATTAATCAAAGTCGTCATGTTTTTATCCGCGGCATACTCCAGTAAACTTCGATCGCCCGGTTGGTTTAATTCAGTCGCGGCGCCGGGTTCAAACAGGTTGCAGGGAAATTCAATAACCCGAAAATGATGCGCTGGTGAAATAGTTTGCGCCATCTCCCAGATGGCCGCCAGCTCAGTCCGTTCATAATCAGCAACTGGCCGGGGCAACGTATTGGAACTGATCCCATAACAACCGATACGGCCGGACTGAACTTCGCCTTCCAGATATTGAAAAGCCAGCTGAATACGACGTGAATACTCTGCCAGCGCCTCAACCCGGGTAATTCGATTCCGTTTGGCCCATTTCAGATAGTACTCAGGATTATGCAGTAAAAAACAATCGATATGAGCCACTTGCAGCCGTTGCAGACTTCGGGTCAACTGATCAGCCAAAAACTCCGGATGAATGCAATGCTCCATCCCCGAATCAACCAAAACCAGCTCGGGAAATGGATTGTCAATCTGTTTTCGCTTCTGGCTCAGGCTGAAATTCTCGCCTTGCAAATACCCTGCCTTAGACACGATGACAATCTGTTCGCGCTGAACGGCGCCTGTTTTTGCCAGACCAGTCAGTACAGTGCCAATCAGTCGCTCTGAACCGCCATCAGCATAGTTCGCACTGGTATCAATCAGGTTAATCCCGGAAACCAGCGCATGTTCCAATGCCTGACGATGTTCAGCGATCGAAATATCAATACGATAACCGCCAAACCCTGCTTCACTGACCATCAGGCCTTGATTGCCAAAACAACGGTAGCTAAGCTCAGGATGGTTTACGGCATATCTACTCGTTTCAGCCGCCGTCGCTAATCCTTGCAGCATATGCGTCAACGGATAAAAGTGACGATCTGTTCCAGCGGTTTTCGCGCCGGCGCTGCGGGCTGTTCATCAGGGTAGCCGACCGGAATTAATGTCACAAAATCTTCATGTTCGCCAATATTGATGATTTTTTCCACGGCCATTTTTGCCTGCGTGGGTCCAGCCATCCAAACTGCGCCTAATCCCAGTGTGTGCAGCGCCAATAACAAGTGATCGACAAAGGCGCCGACTGTTTGAATTCTCGATGCGGAAAGCTGTCTGCAGCGATTGATTTCACAGACTCTTGGTTGATCCATGTTGTCGGCCTGCAATTTATCGGCGATACTGGTGTAAATGCTGGCGCTCACCGCGATCAAGGCTGGCGCATGGCGGAAAAAACCTGAATTGGCTTGCCAGCGTTCCACAACAGCCTGATCGGCTTCGGCTTTACAAAGCGAAGCCAGGTAATCGGTTACTTCCTGAACGGCATTGCCAATGGTCGCTATTTTATCAGGATTGGTAATGACATAGCAATGATATGGCTGTTTTCCCCCGCTGTTCGGCGACCAACAGGCTATTTCAATCGCCTTGGTCAGTAGCTCTTCAGGAACGGGATCAGTTTTCCATTTTCGGATTGATCGCCTAGATTTGAACAGAGTTTCCAATGCTTGAATTTCCATGCCGCGCCTCCCAATGTGATCTCTTTGCTTATTTCATTATAAATAGCTTTGCCGAAGCTGTCCATAACAAGACAGTCTTCAATCATCATTCGTCTGTTACCACCGGACATTTTATTACAAAACAATTTTATTTATATTGACAGTTAAAGCCAGAAACACCTATAATTAACAGCGTACTGAAATATCAGACAGCGCAGTGATCACGCACATAGTAAGGAGGAGAGAACGTGTCAAAAAAACCATCTATTTATTGGATCCTTGCATTGACAGTCCTCATGCTGGCATCGGTCGTGGCCGGTTGTGGTGGCGGCGACAAGAAACCTGAACCCGCAGCAGCAGCCGACATCAAGTTGGGCGCCAACTTTGAGCTTACCGGCGGACAGGCCACCTTTGGCCAATCTTCCCTCAACGGTGTAAAGCTTGCACTGAAAGATGTCAACGCGGCCGGTGGCGTACTCGGCAAAAAGATCACCCTGGTTGTTGCCGACAACAAGTCGGAACCTTCCGAATCGACCAACGCCATCACCAAATTGATTACGCAAGATAAAGTTGTTGCTGTCGTCGGTGCAGTTACCAGTTCAGCGACCTTGGCAGCCTCTCCAGTCGCCCATGCAAACAAAATTCCGTTTGTCAGCAACACGTCAACCAATCCCAAAGTCACGGTTGAAGACGGCAAAGTGAAACCTTTTGCTTTCCGCGCCTGCTTCATTGACCCGTTCCAAGGGACTGTCATGGCAAACTTTGCTTCCCAAAGCATGAAAGTAAAGACTGCTGCCATCTATGTCGACCAAAGTTCCGACTATGCCAAAGGCTTGGCCCAGTTCTTTGAAGAGGGCTTTGTGAAAGCCGGTGGAAAAATCGTCTCCAAAGAAGCCTATTTGCAAAAAGACAAAGATTTTAAATCCACGTTGACCAAAATTAAAGCCAGCAATCCGGAAACCATTTTTGTGCCGGGTTATTATGAAGAAGTCGGCCTGATCGTAAAGCAAGCCCGTGAACTGGGTTATAACGGCCCGATGATCGGCGGCGACGGTTGGGATTCACCGAAACTGGTTGAAATCGCCGGCAAAGATGCACTGAAAAACACCTTCTTCAGCAACCACTATGCTGCTGATGACAAAGATCCCGCTGTAGTAAAATTCGTTGCCGACTATAAGAAAGAATATAATCAGACACCGGATGCTTTGGCGGCATTGGCCTTTGACGCCACCATGATGATTGTCGATGCGATCAAACGCGCCAACAGCGCTGAACCACAAAAAATCCGTGATGCACTCGAACAAACCAAAGGGCTGAAGGTTGTTTCCGGCGTAATCACGCTCGATGCCAACCACAACCCGGTTAAGAGCGCCGTTGTTATCGAAGTCAAAGATGGACAACTGGTGTTTAAGGAAAAAGTAAACCCATAATTGACGAGCCGAGATAACCTGAAACCAAGAGGGATAAGAACTAGCTCTTATCCCTCTTGAATTATTTAACCTAATTGGCTTTATGTTCAAGTATCTGTTCTGCGTGTCAGCTGATAAATTGACAGAACATTCGCGTTGTAATAAAATTGTACTAGAAAATAGATTTGCCCACTTATCGATATTTCCAGTGAAAGGTGGGACCTGAAATGGCAGACCAAGAGCAGCGTTTAACCCGACGGGAAGCATTGAAACGGATCGCATTGGCAACTGTGCTGGCCGGAGTTGCATTAAAAAACAATGATACCCCGGCTGAGGCTAGTGGTGCTGCACCCAACGCAGTATACATCAACTATAGCAAGTATTCAACATACGGCAGTTACGCTGACCCGGTCTATCTGAACTACAGCAGCACCGGCTATCGTAGTATCCAGTACTATACCAGTTACCGCTCCCATAACTACTACGTCCCGCCGCCCCGCTAGCGGTCGCAACAGGAAATCACCGCAAATTTAATCAGTTTGATTTATCAGTGCGCAGAAAGTATCATTTTCTGCGCACTTTATTTTTTGCTTTCTGCATGACTGTGTCAAAAATCGTTTGCACGGATAGCTGATTCAGGCACTGGTCTTTGCCCCGGGAACATGCTGTTGCATATAAATGTCCCTGCCCTGGTCCGACACAACCATTCGCATAGTCACAATCAACCTCTGCCTGCAAATGGGTATGTTCAGCATAACCATACACCCGCGAGTCAGTCGGCCCCCAGAGGACTATCGCCGGTACACCGATCAAATGCGCTGCATGCATGGCAAAATTATCTGTGGTCACAACAAGGTCAATTTTTTTCAGCAAGTCAATCAATTGCAGCGGAGTGGTCAGTCCCCGCAAATCATAGGCGCCCTGTATATACGGTTCGAATATTCTGCCGCTCTGCACCACGTTAATCCGATTAGCCTGCAACAAAGCCACTAATTCTCGCCATTTTTCAAGCGACATTTGTTTGCGCGGCGACTCAGACCCCGGACAGATCAATACATTGTTTTTGTTCCTGGGGATTTGTGACACCAGTACGGGATCAAGCACCGACTCAGCCGGCACAAACATTTTTTCTTCGACGGGTGTTTTTAAGCCAAACATGGCGGCCAAAACCTGATATGCCCGTGCCCCGGGCAGACGATAGCGCTCGTCATCCCAATAATTCGTCCGCATCAGTCTGGCCCCCGGTCGAGGATGGCCAATCCGGCCAATCGCCGGATGACCTTTGAGCAGGGAAATGTATTTGCTACGCGCCACGAGATTGAACTGCCGCTCCGGGTTTTGCTCATTGACTTGTTTCAGTACACCGGAAATCATCAGTGTATCGCCTAAACCGCCGACGGGGTCAATCCATATCACTTCTCGCTCTGAAGCCACTGGTAGGATTGCTGTTTGCGATAATGTGCTAACAGCTATGTGTCCGATAGTCCTGTTCGGGTTCGCAATACTGCATGGGTCATGATCCGCAGATGACGCTTGTAACAGAGGCTCCAAATAGCTGCTGATAAATTTTTTCATCGATTGGCACCATTCTCCCTTATGCAGGTAAGAACCAGCGACCGACCAAGCATCAAGCGGACATCCTCCATGGCAAATATCCCAATAACGACAACCTTTACAGTCGGTTTGCGGCAAAACATCATTACGGCTGAGCAAAATCGCCCGTTGCGGGTCAGCAAAAGCTTCGGCGAAAGTCTTATCAAAAATCGTGCCGTAGTTCAGCAGGCCCCAATCACCGGATCGACCGCAATGTGACAATGTTCCGTCCGGCAACAGATTGATGTGGCTATAGGCGCACTGACCGGAGTCGCCGCACATCAACCCTTTGACATTACCGGTTACATTACGGGCCAGATAGGAAAAAGGACGGATGTCGGGCAAATCGGCCTTGTTTGTCCACCATACCGGCAATATACTTCCCAGAAAATCCGCATATTCCTCGGCAGTGACCCGCAGTTGATCCAATTTGTTGCCATAAAGCAAGACGGGATTGAACATAAACCCGCCGCGAGGTGAAAGATTGACCAGAAATTGAAAAATACCGAGCGGGTCGGCCAGTGCCGGTTTTGTCACCACATAAATTAAAGACCAGCCAAAGCCTTCTGCTTCGACCATTTTGATCGCTTCCATAAATTTTTTGTTATAGCCGTGAGAATCCCGCTCCGGCCCCAAGCCCCGCAAACCCGCGATCGATTCGAAACTGGTGCCGATGGCGCCGATGCCCAGTTTGCGCAAAATCGGTGAAAAGTCTTTACGAAACAAGGTCAGATTGCTTTGTATCTCATGCTTGATCCGGCCACCGGTTTGAGTACAATATTTTTGTTGGAACACCAGCGCCTGTTCAAAATACGCCGGTCCCAACAACAGCGGCTCCCCGCCATGCCAGATTATTTCCAGGCTTTCCGTTGGGCGTTGTTGTAAAAACTCATTAACACGCGAGAAAAAAAGTTCCAACGTTGCCAGCGGCATCGTCGTCGGACCATGTGCAGGCTTGTGAACTACATCACAGTAGATGCAGCGCGCATTGCATTCCTCTGTTGCTTTAAAAATCACGGTTGCCATAATGAACGCTCCTTCTCGGTTTGTTCAAGTTGACGTTTATGCTGTCGAACTACCTCAAGCATTTCAGCAAAGAAACCTGCGCATCCGACGTCCACCGTCAGTTTGTCGGCAAACTTGCCAAGACAAAGTTTCCAACCGGCACAGCTGGCACAGGAATGATTATCCAGGAAAAACTCCCGCCAATATTCCCGGCGTTGTTCGAGCTTCTGCTGGGTCTCCGGTTTGCCGAGCGACGAAATGTTTTCTGTAATAAACTGCTTGCTTTGCAGTTCTGCTTTTGATAAAGCCACCCGGCCCTGTTTGTCCAGATGCACATAGACACCAGGCTGGTCAAAATAAAACACGCTCCAGTCCCGTGGGGCCAACGGATCATAGTTGCCGGTGATATAGGAAAAAGGCTCGATGCTGGCATGCGCGGTCCTCTCCAATACAGCATAAGTCATCAAGTCGGCCAACCCATCCCACTCGATCGGTCCTGGTCCCATGACCACGCCAGCATGAATCCCCAGCGAAGACAGGATCCGCAGACCAGCCAAATTTTCCCGGTTATCGCCACCCAGATACACGCGCAGGTTTAGCCGCCGCAACAAACCCAGCTGTGGCGCCAGCTGGCGGAAATTGCCGAACGCTGCCGGGAATACTGCCAGCGGGATCGTTTGCAATGCTTCATCAAACTGCAGCTGATCGAGACAATTATCTGTTTCAACCGCAATGCAGATCAGGCGGTTTTTCGAACGGGCCACAGTTGCCGCTGCCATGACAGCCGATGAAAGATCCGTGACTTTCACCACCAGATCATGTCCGGCAAAGCTGGCGATTAGCTCAGTTTCAAACGGGCATACGACTTTTATCAAGCTCATGCTCAACCTCCACAATTCTCACCGGCGCTTCATTAATCATGCGGGTCAGCAGCTGACATAGCCCGCCTCCCGAACAGACGCCGGATTCCTGATATCTGCAGGCATCACACTCATCAAATATCCCCGGCAATTCGCTTTTCACTTCTTGTCGCAGCTGCGAAAAATGTTCGAACAACTGATCCATCGAATCAAATTCAAACAGCGACCTGCGTTTATAATTGCTCAACGGGAAACAGTGGTACACGCTCATGTCCGGTGTAATATCAAAAGCCGGGCCACAACTGAAGTGAGATGGATTGGGAAACCGTCCCAACCAACCCAGTTCGCGGTCGGTGAATTTGCAGATCGGGAACCCGCAGTCAAGGCCCGGACTCACCCGGTTGGCGTCAAACAACTGTCGATAGGAAAACAGTCGACGGATTACAGTGCGCATACCGGTTGGCTTGATATAACCGGATTCCTTGCCTGGCACTGGATGGGCGACGCCCAGACGGATATTGCGCTTCATCCCGTAACGGTTGATATGGTCAAACAAAAATTCCAACTGGAAGTCCAGCCGATAAATGTTAAATCCCGGCGAGGCCCACGGTCCCATCACCGCCAAAAAATCCTGCAGTCGCACAGTTTCTGACGGCGGCGCCGGAGTCTGAACCGGATCGTTCAGGTTGCAGACAAAAGACAGCCGTTCCAGCCGGACCTGGGTTAAATACTGTCGGCATTCAACGAGACGGCCTGGACTCAGGATGCCATTAGTGAACACTGTGACATCAAAGCCCCTTTCCAGCAAATACAGGACAAAATCCACAAACTGTGGATGAATTGTTGGCTCACCGCCCAACAGTGAAACTCTGTTCTGCCCTGCCAGTTTGAGAAAATCAGCAATATAAATCAGATTTTCCCAGGACAGGATATCTTCCTCGCTGGCTTCTTCCATTTCCCGTTTGGCAAAACAGTAAGGACAGGAACGGTTGCACTTATTGGTAAGCAAAATGTTTGCCATGGGTCCGCCTCCATTTTTCCTTTATAATAGCTATAATAGCTGAGGGTGCGTCGCTTTCGCCTGTTTTTCCAGCCAACGGTGATTGCGGTATATGTTGGCGAAATAGGCCGGAAAATCCTGTACTGCCTGGTCACGCACCACCTGATCCACGGTCAGGTATCGTTCCGCGGTGTCAGGTAGTCTGTGCAACAAAGCCAGTGCATCCAACAAAACCGAAGCCGAAAGATTGCCCGGATTCAGCTGTGCCGAAATCTTCGCCAGTTGGTAAACCTGCTTGAAAACAGTGGGGAAATCAAACCAAAGTTCACCGCCACAATGGCCCAGGTGCCGACCGGATGAACCATTACCATCAATACTCTCCTCTATGATCCAGACCCCTTTATTTCGTCTGGACAACTCGGCATAAATGATTGTACCTGTATCACGCAGAGATTCGTAATATAGATTCTCGCCATTATCATACAATCGCAGCTCGTCGCGCAGATAAACCGGATCAATGGCAAAGAAGCAAGTATGGATCTTTTGCATCGTAGGCGAATAGAGACCTGACAACAAATAGCCCTGATTCAGCGGTTCAGCCAGCTTGATCAAATTTTCAGCCTGCCGGACAAAATAATCATCATCGATAAAGATCAGCCTCTTGGCAGGAATCATATAAGCAGCCAACGAAATTTGATTTTCGACATATAGTTGATGTCCCAGATCAACGTAGTCCACTCCCATCCTGCGGAGATAGTTCAGCACGGCAGTCCGCTCCCCGAAAAAGCTCTGCGCGATCAAATCCGGCTCCACTGCCTGTACATGGTCTGGGTAGCTGAACAGTAAGCAAAGTTGATGCAAAATTTGCGGGCCTTGGATCTCCAGATGTCGGATGCAACAGGTCAACAACGGCAGGTAAAATAGATGTGGCACTACAATCAGGCAGTCCACCTGCGGCAGTTTGTCCCATTGCCGGGCAAGCCGGCTGGCTCGGCAGTCATCCAGCAAAATGACAACTTTCCTCAAATCTTCCTGTTCGGCCAATTTGCGCCAGGGCGAAGGTAACGCCAACAGGCTACGCACAACTTTCTCGGCCTGCAATGATAACGGGCTGTCATGCAAACGCTCCAGTGTGCAAGAAACCTGCCGAGGCTTGACGTGGCGGCGGCAAAGCATCCCGATCGCTTTTGCCACCTGCGCCGGCGGAACTTTCTCCAGCCGGATCTGCACATGCAGTTGATATGGGTTAACTAGTTTCAATCGACACTCCACCTTATCAAAACCGACCATGTCCGGGAATAAAGGCGATGAATCGCAGGAGGTCGAATTCGTTTGAACGAATATTCACTCCGCAGAAGGCTCCGGCAAGAGCCGAATAATCCGCAACATATAATCGAGTTGGCGCTACTACTGAAAGACAGCGGCCGAATGGCCGAAACGGAGGTCTATCTTCGCCAGGCGCTGGAATTGGAACCCACCCTGGTAGAAGGCCATGTTCATCTAGGTGCACTACTCATGGACTTCAATCGTCTGAGCGAGGCTGCGGATGTGTTTCGATGCGCACTTGCGCTAGGAGATCGATCTGCTGAGACTGCCCTTAATCTGGGCTCCGTACTGCAAGGGATCGGCCAATTGACCGAATCAGCGCAACTCCTTCGGTTCGCCTGCAAAACAAATCCCGCTTCTATAGATGCGCATATCCGCCTGGCTGTCACCCTGACTGAACTGCACCAACTGGCAGAAGCAGAAGCGATCCTGTCTCAGGCGCAAAAAATGCAGTCCACAAATCATGAAATCAATTATTTACTTGCCAACATCCATTTTTTGCAGGGACGTAATGAACAAGCCTGGCCCAACTATGAAGCACGGATTCGGGTCCATGGAATCTATCAGCCGAAACTACGGCGCTGGCAAGGTCAAAAGTTAGCTGGTAAAACAATTCTGCTTTATCATGAGCAAGGGTTCGGCGACAGCATCCAATATTTACGATATGTTCCAGCAGTCAGCGAGCTGGCAGACACAACTGTTCTCTGGCTGCAAAAACCGCTGCAGCGTTTGCTGTCCGGCCAGTCCGGCACCTTTATCACACATCGGGGTGACGAACTGCCGTCAGACTCATTTGACTATGCCTGCCCTTTGCTCAGTTTACCGCTGATTTATCAAACCCTCCAACAAACGTTTCCCAAACAAGTTCCCTATATTAAAGCCAGTTCCGCCATTTCACAGCATTGGCGGAACTTTTTAGCGGCCACTTTCGGCAACAACAAACCCACAATCGGAATCGTATGGTCAGGAAACAGTCTGCATAAAAGAGACGCACAGCGTTCGATCGCTTTTGATCTGTTGCGGCCGTTGTTTTTCCTGGAACAATTCAACTGGATCAGTCTACAAACTTCAGCGCCGTTGTCTCAAAACAACTCACCCTGCACAACCGTCCGCGACATTTCACCTTATCTGACCGACTTTGCCGAGACCGCTGGAGTCATCGACAACCTGGATTTGATCATCACTGTCGATACCGCAGTGGCCCATTTGGCAGGCGCAATGGGAAAACCCACATGGTTGCTCCTGCCGTTTCATCCCGACCCGCGTTGGCAGCTTGATCGGAACGATAGTCCCTGGTACCCCAGCCTTCAGTTGTTTCGCCAAGCAGAAGCAGGCAATTGGCAGTCGGTCATTACCGTTATCAACTCCTGCTTATGTCAACAACAACTTTATTTTATGTCTAATCGTTCGACATCGATAAATCAGGGTCCTTTCACAAAATAAGACAGGGTGATAAAAATTATACCAGCGGCATCGCCAAAGGGTTAGAAAGGAAAAACTCGCAACCGCCTCGAATGTTATGATTTACAATATAAGCGAAAACAACCCTCTCGTATTCAGTCTCAGAAAAACGGAGGATTTGCCATGAAAATTTTAGCCCTAAACGGCAGTCCGCGCAAAAACTGGAATACTGCCCAACTGCTGGATAAAACACTGGCAGGCGCGGCATCACAAGGTGCTGAAACCGAACTGATCCATCTGGGGGATTTGAGCTTCAAAGGCTGCATAAGCTGTTTTGCCTGCAAACGACTCGGCAGTCTCAGCTACGGTAAATGTGCACTGAGCGACGAATTGACGCCGGTTCTGCATAAAATCGAGCAAATCGATGCGCTGGTGCTGGGGTCGCCAATCTACCTGGGCGCCGCGTCCAGTGCAATGCGCGCCTGCCTCGAACGGTTGCTGTTTCAATATCTCGTCTATGATGACAAATATTCATCTTTGTTTACGCGCCGGATTGCCACGGCAATGATTTATACGATGGGCGTGCCGGAAGAACTCATGATCACAATGGGCTATGAGTCACATTTCCGGATTACCGAGACACTAATGAACCGGATACTGGGCACAGTCGAAGCCCTCTACGTCACCGACACTTATCAATTTGATGATTACGCCAAATATATGGCGCCCCGCTTTGATCCGGCTGCTAAAGCCAAGCGCCGCAAGGAACAGTTCCCCCTCGATTGCCAAAAAGCCTATGAATTGGGACTTCACCTTGTAAGCCCAAAGGAGTGACTTTTACATGAAAAGAACCTATGTGATGTCGACGGATTTAAAATCTATTGGCTATGATGAATCATCACGCATTCTGGAAATCGAATTCCTTGATTCCAGCATTCATCAATACGAAAATGTGCCGAAAATTGCCCACCTTGCCTTAATGACCGCCCAGGCCAAAGGACTCCATTACCTCACAGAGATCAAAAATGTATATCCTTGTATCAAGCTAAGTAATCCAATGGAATAATGCGGCTGCATTTTCCACCAGCATTATTAAATAAAATGACAAATGAACAGGTGATAGATTGTTACCGATACTCATGTTTACGTTTTTCTTTGCCGCATTGTTATTGAGTCTGCATCTGCATATTTCGCTGCTATATCCGCTGTTACTGGGACTGGTCGGTTTTGTTCTGCTAGCCCGGCAGCGCGGATATTCTTTTTTCTCCCTGTCTCGAATGATGCTGCACGGTTCACGCCAATCACTGATTGTAATTCGCATTTTCGTTCTGATCGGCGCTATTACGGCTGTCTGGCGGGCCTGCGGCACGATTCCCTACATCGTCTACCATGGCATTGCCCTGATGAATGAACAGTTTTTCATCCTGTCGGCGTTTATCTTAAGCTGCCTTGTGTCGTTTCTGCTCGGTACCTCATTCGGTACGGTGGGAACACTGGGTGTTGCCCTAATGGTCCTGGCCCGCAGCGGTCAGGTTAATGTCGATGTTGCTGCCGGAGCGATCATTGCCGGCGCCTATTTTGGCGACCGCTGCTCGCCAATGTCCTCCAGCGCCAACTTGGTTGCTGCCTTGACCCGGACCCAGTTGTATCTTAATCTGTCAAACATGCGGAAAACCTCAGTGTTGCCTTTTGTTCTGGCCTGCCTGGGTTATATCACGCTTTCGTGGCACCATCCGCTGCTTGCCAGTGATAGTCCCATCCTGACCGCCATCCCCCAGGCCTTCTCGCTCCATCCGATCGTGATCCTGCCAGCTGCCCTGATTCTGCTGATGGCCGCGGCCAAAATCGATGTGAAACTTTCGATGGGGTTCAGTATTGTGGCCGCGGCCTTGATCGCACTGACCGTCCAGAATGTCAGCTGGTGGGATTTAATCACCTATATTGCCACCGGCTACCAAATGAACCAACCCAGCTTTCTGGCAGAGATTCTGCAGGGCGGCGGGGTACTGTCAATGTTGCAGGTTGCTTTGATTGTTCTGATCTCTTCCGCTTATTCCGGCTTGTTCGCTGGCACGGGACTGCTGGCGGACATTGAGCGCGGTTGCGAAAATCTCAGTCATAAACTCGGTGTTTTTGCCGGCACTATGATCACCAGCATCGCTGCCGCCGCATTCAGCTGCAACCAAACCTTGGCAATCATGTTGACGCATCAGTTGACGCAACGGATTTATGAAAAAAAGCGCCTGGGCAATTATCGCCTGGCGCTGGATTTGGAAAACAGTGTAATTATGATCGCCGCCCTGATTCCCTGGAATATCGCCGGCGCGGTTCCGGCCGCCGCCCTGGCAACCGATGCCGGCTTCATCCCTTATGCACTTTACCTCTATCTCGTACCCCTGAGCAATCTGTTCTGCCAGAAGATAAAAATCAAGTCGGAGCAAGGAGCATAATTCCAGAAATTTTCATCCGGAAAAATCAATAACCTGCCCCTTGTGAGTGATTTCTACCGTCGCCAGGCCTGTCCCGGCGACTTTTTCTTTAAACGCCCCGGTTGCAGCAAAATCAGCGCCAAAGTGCATCGGCACCAGCAATTTCGGTTGCATTTGCTTGGCAAAATATTCAGCGCCCAGTGCATAATTTTCTTCCAGTCGGCGGTCTACTGGGAAAAAAGCGACATCAATCGGCTGCCTCGGCAGTTTCGCCATTTCCTCCATAAAATAGCGGTCGGCAAAATCCCGCTCAGCCTGGGTTTCGCCACTCCAGTGCCACCAGTTCAAGTCGCCGGCATGAAAAATCGTCAGTCCATCCGCATTGAGCCAAAAAGACACCCCCGCGTCGGTCGAACCGAACGAGTGGACTTCGAGTTTCCCATCCCGCCATTGTTCATACGGATTCATAAAATGGCATTTTTGCTTGCCGCCTTTAACACGAATATCACTGCTCAAGACATATTGGATTGCCGGATTCGTTTCTGCCCATTTTAATATGGCCGCATCAAAATGATCACCATGACTATGCGAGGCAAACACATATACATTTTCTTTTGTCTGCAAAAAATCTGCGGTGATTTGCGGTGTACGGTCCATCGAAGGGCAATAGTCAAACAGAAAAAAATGATTGGCCGTCTCCAGCGAAAACCCACTATGCACCAGATAAGTGATTTTGGCCTGCGCTAATTCCATTGTCTTCACCTCTTGTTATTCGTTATGGTATCTTCCGCGGTACGGCAACGATATAAACATTGCGGGTAATTTTGCCGGGATTCAGATACTGGGCGTCAAACCACATATCGAGAAACCGCCAGGCATTAAAAGAAGATATGCCGTCCGGATTATTGGGATTGCCCCAATGGGAGGCCGGGTCGGCAAAAAAAATCGTGTCCGGTCCCTTGTCCGGCGACTCGTAGGCCGCATGATAGCCGGTCGCCACCACCCAGTGACCTCCCCAGTCAATCCACTCGACAAGTACCGGAATCCCTTTGTTCAGATAGCTGCGCAAAAGATCCAACGTTCCATCCTGGCCGGCCAGAACAACAAAACCATTGCGCTCGAGCCAATTCACCACCTCTTCGGTAGTGGTTCCTGGTTGTGGAGACGTCATGTCCCGGGTACCCATTTCCCGGGCAATACGCATTTCCGTTTGAGCTGTCAGTTCCTGTGCCGGCAATACTTTGTACCAATGCAGCAGTGACATCACCGCTGCCGGGGCGCAGGTATAGTCAGTCGTTTGTTGATAGCCTTTCACGCCAAGCGAAACATACCAGGGATTCGGTTTCATTTCATAATAATTGGCAGCCGAAACCGAGCTGGGAGGCGGCGCCGCCAACACAACTCCGCCAGCCATTATTATCATTAAGATTAAACTCATCCCAATAATGGGTTTCCATTTGCGCATCGGTTGCCGCTCCTTTTATCGTGCAAGTTTGTTTCTCCTATTCCCCCCCGATGACGAAACTGCGCATCGCAATTGACCCATTCTGGATATCATTACAGCTAAACCGCAGCGACTCTTCCGCTCCCTGCAGCGCCGCGGCATAGAGCATTGGCAGATAATGCTCATCGGAAGGGATTGCCAAACGGTAGTCCTGCAATGCTTCGTACTTGATCAGTCGGTCATGTTGACGTTTTTGCAGCAGTTCCTCCATCAAATTGTCAAAGCGTTCCGCCCAGTCACATTTCTCGCCATACATTGAATCAAAATTGATCCGCGACAAATTATGCACCAGATTGCCGCTGCCGATGATAAGAATCCCTTCCTGGCGCAACGGCGCCAATTTCTTTCCCAGCGCGTAATGTTCGGCAGGTGAAAGATTTACATCCAGGCTCATTTCCAGGACCGGAATATCTGCCGCCGGGTACATATGCTTGAGCACCGCCCAGGCTGCATGATCAATGCCGCGTGCGGCATCCAGCGAAACGAGATTGCCGCTAACCTCGCGGACCCGCTCGGCTAGCACGGGTAAACCGGCAGTTTCATATTTTACCCGGTACAGGGCCGGCGGAAAGCCATAAAAATCATAAACCGTCGGTGGGGCGGTCGCACTCGTTATATAAGTCCCCCTGGTCTGCCAGTGAGCAGAGACCACCAATACGGCTGCCGGTCTTGGCAAAATCCGCCCCAGCTCCTGCAAACTGCGGGTATAGGTATTGTCATCGATGATATTCATCGGAGAGCCATGACCAATAAACAAGACCGGCATTTTCATGAACAAAACCTCGTTTCTTTGCTGTTTCACATACAATTATCTTGAGTGTGACAGATACTGTTATCTTTTTCTCTTTTCAGGTTCAAGGTTCCTGCTTAAAGTTTTCTGGGCGATCCGCATTTCTGTTTGCAGAATCAATAAAGGAGCCTGACGCAATGTCAGACTCCTAACATTTTACTCACTTTTTCTATTAATCAAAAATACGCCTTGTTTATTTATTTCCCCTCTCTTTTACCCTTATTACTTATTGCAGGGGAAATTCTCGGCTTAACCAGGCCTGAATCAGTTGCGGCAATACATCGATATTTCCGGTGGCAACATGATCGAGTTGCGGCTTTTGCAACATTTTGGGACCAGTATAGTTTTGATAAAGCGCCTCCGAACCTGCGATCGGCACAGCCAAATCCTCAAGTCCATGAATGATTAGCAGCGGCGTAGCCAGCTTTGTTGCAGCACCAATCGGATTATAGTCTTGGTCAACCATATCCTTGACGAACTGCGGCTGCAAACTGAATCCTTTGGCAAAAAAGTTGGCGATGGTTTTACCTGCCAGTGATTTCGACCATAACTCAGGGCCCAGAATGATATCCCGAAAGTTCGCAATTGGATTTATTACCGGCGCAAAAACAATCCGCCCGGCAATATTCTGGTCTGCGGCCTTGTGGGTAAGCACGATCAGGCCGCCCAGGCTGTGTCCGTAAAGCAATATCGGCGCAGCAGTAAATTGCGGCTGCACTTTGATCCAGCCGACCACATTGTTTAAGTCCTCTTGCCAGCCTGCCACAATCGTATCGGTGGCAAACTCACCCTCGCTGTCACCTGAGCCGAGAAAATCAAACCGCAGTGCACCATAGCCGGCCTTAACCAACTTCTTCGCCAGGTTTAGCGTCAACTGATTGGCGCCGATCTTGTCGCCGGTAAAGCCGTGGCAGCAAATAACCACCGGTGTGTCCGGATTAACAAAAGCAGGCAGGTGAAGCATTGCCGACAACCGTTTGCCGCGGCTGGGAATCCAGATATGCTCTTTCATCAAATCAAACCTCCTGGTTCAGGTAATCGGCGCCGGATTGAACAAACACAGGTCGTTGTGCAGACCCCAATGATCGGCCCAGGTTTGTCGGCGGCCGCTGGCTACATCGAGAATCAGCTGAAAGATTTCCTGTCCGACTGATTCAATCGTGGCTTCACCTGTCGCAACAGTCCCCGCATTGACATCGATCAAGTCTGACCACTGTGCGGCAAGTCCACTGTGACTGGCAACCTTGATCACCGGCGCCATGGCCAGCCCATAAGGCGTGCCGCGCCCTGTGGTGAAAACCTGCAAATGAATTCCCGAGGCCAATTGCTCGGTGCCGCAGACAAAATCGCTGGCGGGCGTGGCCGCAAAAATCAATCCCCGTTGTGTTGGCTTTTCACCTGGCCGTAATACCTCTACAATAGCACTACTGCCGGATTTTGCAATAGATCCCAGCGCTTTTTCGACGATATTGGCTAAGCCGCCTTTTTTGTTGCCTGGCGTGGGGTTGGCGCTACGATCGACTTGCCCCAAGTCCAGGTAATGGTCGTACCATTTCATTTCACGGATTAGCGCCCGCCCCACCTCTTCATTTATCGCCCGGGGTGTCAACAGGTGGATGGCATCCCGCACTTCTGTCACTTCTGAAAACAACACCGTCGCACCGGAGCGCACCAACAGATCGGCAGCATAACCGACCGCCGGATTGGCTGTGACACCGGAAAAAGCATCGCTGCCGCCGCATTGCAAACCGACAACCAGGTCGGCAACCGGGCAGGTGACCCGCTGACGACGATTGAGCCGTTCCAGGCGTTCCATAGCCATGCTCATGATTGCAGCAATAATCTGTTGGAATCCCGGCTGATCTTGAATAACGAGAATGTTTTCCCGCTTGTCATCCGGCAACAGCCGTTCCGGCAGCAGTTTTTCGCAGCCCAACCCGACAATCATTACTTCGCCGCCCAAGTTGGGGTGAGTGGCAAGATTGCGCAACGTTCGGATCGGCACGACCGCTTCCGGTGCATTGATCGCCACGCCGCAGCCGTAACTGTGGTTGAGCGCGACAACATCATCGACATTGGGAAACCGGGGCAGCAATTCCGCCTTGATCCGCTTCACCGCATAATCAAGCACCCCGGCCACACATTGCACGCTGCTGGAGATGCCCAGTATGTTCTTGATACCGGCAGTGCCATCGGCATTGCGGTAGCCTTCAAAGGTATATCCGGTTAATGGCGGCAAAGCAGCGGAAGTATTGTTTGCCAATGGCAATTCATCTAGCTCCGGCGCCAGCGGCAAGACGACCAGCGATTCCTCGATCCAGCCGCCACGCCGAATCGACTGCCGCGCCTGGCCGATCACCTCGCCGTAACGAATAATGTCCTGACCGGCCGCAAAATCCGTCAGGGCAACTTTGTGGCCCTGCGGCACGTGTTCGGTCAGAATCAGCCCGTCGGCAAAATCAGTTCCTGCCGCCAGACCGCCTTCATTGACGATGATTGCTACATTATCCGCGGCATGAACCTTGATATATAGCGGAATTTCATTTCTTGTTCCGTTTGACATAGGATTTCCTCCCCGTCGTAGCTGTTGCAGCAACTTCATTCAACAATCGGTGTCAGCAGATTTCCTTCGGCATCAAACTGCAAAACACGCGGTGTGTCGATTGCCGACAGACCGGCATATTTCCCCTGAACCACATCATTATAATAAGCTTCCGACAACATGATCCGCCCGATATGCAGGCTGTTGGGGATACGAAGGATTCGTACCGCGTCTTTGTCTACGCCATTCAGTGTACGGATGCATAATTGGATGGCTTCTTTGTCGCTATTCAGCACGATGGGAATCATCGCCGATTTTAATACCGTGCTGGTGATGCAGTTCGGGTACATTTTCTCCGGATCAATTTTGTCAAACAAACGCTTTGTGATGGCGCTGGCCAGACCGACCCCCAGACCATTCCCATTTGAAATCTCCGAAAGGTCAAGCATGCAGGTTCGTTGAACCTTCAAACCGCCACTGGCATACTCCGTGGAAAACGTGCCGGTAATATTGGGGTCTACGCCGGTTCCGCTATAGTTTTTGCCAATTTCGTCCACGATAAGCACATCGCCTTCTTCCACCAATAAGCGCGGCATGTTGGCAAAAGCCTGTTCGAGTAGTTCCGGTTCGCAGTCCAATATCCACTCGCGGGGCACTGCTTCTATTTGGCAGGTTTCGTCATACGCATTTTCCAGACAGGGGACGGCAAACAGGATGGGGGCTTTGGCTAGAATCACTTTCGTATTCGCCAGCAAATTTTCGGCTATTTTACCCATGCCATCGGTGTGGACGCTTTCCGCCCCGGCTTGCTTGCCCAGCCCGACGGCCAACATCTTGCAGATGCCGCTCTCGTATTTGCCTCGGAAAGCATTATGCGGCTTGATCCGGCACGACACAATTATTCCGTCCGATTCGTAAGCCAGGCGATCGAGAAATACCGGCTTGCCGAGCTCCGATTGCCCCAGCAGGACCGTATCCATACTGGAACGAATCTGGCAGCCCATACTTGCCGGCGTGATTCCATAGCCGGCCAGCACTTCTGTCTGCCCCTCTGCAGTGGCGCCACCGTGGCTGCCCATGGCCGGTACGATAAAAGGTGTGGCTTGCCGTGACTTGACAAAATCGACGATTGCTTTGGTGATAATCGCCACGTTGGCGATGCCCCGGCTGCCGGCCGTAATCGCAATGCGCTTGCCTGGCTTAATTTGGCTGGCGATCTCCGGCTTTGACAGTTCGGCAAAAATGGCCTGCGGCAGGTCTTGCGGCGAAATGGCTGCCTCGGGGAAACTCTGCCTGGCCCGGAACATGCGGGGGATTTCTACGCCCTGTAATAGTTTTGATACGCCGCCGCCCTGTATGATGTTCATTTTGCTAACGAACCAGGCAGGGCCGTTTGGGATCGAACTGCCAGTCAGGAATCAGATATTGCATCGCCATCGCATCGTCGCGGGCGCCCAGGCAATTGTCCGTGTAGAGTTTGTTGGCTTTTTCGATCTGCGCCATATCGATTTCGACACCGAGGCCCGGTTTCTCGGGAACCGCCACCATCCCGCCAACAATCTGCAGCGGTTCTTTGGTCAGGCGTTCCTGGCCTTCCTGCCAGATCCAGTGCGTGTCGAGCGCTGCGATATTGCCCGGCGCCGCCGCGCCGACATGGGTAAACATTGCCAAAGAAATATCAAAATGGTTGTTGGAGTGCGATCCCCAGGTCAGGCCCCATTCATGGCATAGCTGCGCCACCCGCACCGAACCCTGCAGGGTCCAGAAATGCGGGTCAGCCAGCGGAATATCAACAGAATTGAGCTGCATGGAATGACCCATTTGCCGCCAATCGGTCGCAATCATGTTTGTAGCCGTTTTTAGTCCGGTCGCCCGCCGGAATTCCGCCATCACCTCACGGCCTGAATAGCCGTTTTCTGCGCCGCAGGGGTCTTCGGCATAGGCCAGGACATCCTGCTTGTTGCTGCACAGACGAATTGCTTCCTGCAATGACCAGGCGCCGTTGGGGTCAATGGTAACCCGTGCCTTGGGAAAACGCTTGGCCAGGGCGGTCACCGCGGCGATCTCCGCTTCACCGCTCAAAACGCCGCCTTTAAGTTTAAAGTCATTGAATCCGTAGTGTTCATAGGCGGCTTCCGCCAGACGGACTACGGCCTCAGGTGTCAGGGCCTCTTCATGACGCAGTCGGTACCAGTCGCTTTTCGCTGTTTGATCGCTGCGATAAGGCAGGTCGGTTTTGCGGCGGTCGCCCACATAGAACAGATAGCCGAGCATTTCCACTGCTTTTCGCTGTTGCCCCGTACCGAGCAACGCAGCCACCGGCACTGCCAGAAACTGACCAAGCAGGTCAAGCAGTGCAGCCTCAATCGCAGTCACGACATGAATCGTAATCCGCAGGTCAAATGTCTGCAAACCGCGGCCGGCGGCGTCGCAGTCAGCAAATTGTTGCCGGACCTGGTTGAGGATATTGTTGTAGGTCGCGATGGATTGACCGATAACGAGCGGTTTTGCCGCTTCCAGCGTTTGCCTGATGCGTTCGCCGCCGGGAATCTCGCCAACACCTGTGTGTCCTGCATTATCCTTTAAAATCACGATATTGCGGGTAAAAAACGGACTATGCGCCCCGCTGAGGTTAAGCAGCATACTGTCAAAGCCGGCGACCGGAATAACGGTCATCTCGGTAACTTTGGGCGCCCCGCCTGATGGAAAATTACCAAGTTGCGGATTCATAATATCGCTCCCCTTATTTAAGCAATTAGTCTTTCACTTGTACAGCCAATTGATCGATACGGCGAATCGCCGCCAGCACACTTTCTGCCGTTACGGCAAACGGCATGCAGGCCATTGCCGTGGCTTTGGCTGAAGCCTGACAGGCCAGTTGCAGCTCAGTTTCTGACAGGTTGGCGATCTGGCTCAGCATTGTCGGAATGCCGCAACTCTCGGCCAGTTTGATTTCTTCGCTAATCTCGGCGTTCGACCGATTTTCGAGCGCAAGCAGGCACAGGTTGCCATAGCCGACGATGCTGCCATGAGCAACCGCATGGGTAGCCGGAATCTTGGTAAATCCGTTATAAATCGCATGCGCTGCCGCATTACGCAGTTTTTCCCCACCAAAAATCGATGACAAACCCGCACTGAGGATAATCGCGTCAATGATCGAGTCAAATTCCTCACACAGACGCTGTTCCGCCACCGCTTGCCGGGCAGCCTGCCCAAAGCGTTGAATGATCTCGTAACAAATCTGTCCATTCATCACAGCCGAAATGGTTAAACTGCTTGGCGGCATAACCGAGGCAGCGGCTCGCAGTTCATACATTTTCGCCAGTGTATCGCCCAACCCGGCAATCAGCCAGGCTACAGGCGTAGCCAGAATGACCGAAGTATCGACAACTACCCCTGCCGGACAATCGTCCAGGAACAGGTTATCGGCGAATTCGCCGTGATTATTGTACACCACCGACAACGGAGTAACTGCCGCACAGGTTGCAGCAATCGTCGGGATCGTCACCACCGGTAAATTGCATTTCGCCCCGACGGCTTTGCCGGTATCCAGCGCTTTGCCGCCACCGACGGCCACGATAACATCCGCCTGACACGATAGGGCATCGTCTGCAAGCTGTTGAATGTTTTCCTGGGAGCACTCCCCGCCATACCAGGCAAATCCGACAATCTCCAATCCCGCCTGCGCGATACTGGAATAGATGCTTACTTTGGTTTTTGCCAGAGCAGTCTTGCCACCCAAAACAAAAAGCCGAGTACCCTGCGTTTGACAAATTTCCCCCAATGTCGCCAGCGCGCCCGGGCCACGGACAACTTTTCCCGGAAATGGCAGTCTGGTAAGTTGCTTTTTCAAACTATCGCTCAAGATACGTCCCCTCCTTGTTGTGGAAAGAAGGGCAAAGAGCCGAATGACTCCGTACCCTTCTCAGCCAAGCATCTTCCCAATTTCACTTGCAAACGAGTTTTACTTTTTGTCCAGACCCAGTTCCTTAATCAACTTGCCGTAGTCGTCATAACCCTGATGCATGAATTTGTCGAAATCGGCCGCATTTTGATATTGAATCGGCTGCACCAGATCCGCCATGATTTTTTTGAAATCAGGGTCATCGGTGATTTTTTTGAACAAATCGGAGTAATACGCCACGATCTCCGGTGAGGTTCCTTTGGGAGCGGCAATTCCTTTGACAGAACCCCAGGTATAGAAGTTGATTCCCTGCTCCTTCAACGTCGGCACATTGGGCATTGCCGGGTCACGTTCTGGTGTGGCGATCGCGATTGCACGAACCCGGTTGGCCTTCATCTGCGGGATAATCTCCGAGGGATGGCCGCCGCCGATCATCGTCTGGCCTCCGACCAAAGTCGTCAGCGCCTGATTGCCGCCAGCATGGGGAATCGGAGTGACCGTAATGCCGGCGGACTTGCCAATACCGCGCATGACCAGGTCCACTGCACCAGCAGTAACCGAAACAGAAGCGGTAACAGGCTTATTCTCTTTTTTCGCCCAGTCGATCACGTCTTTCATCGACTTGAATGGGGAATTTTCCGGCACCAATACGGCGACGGAGTGCATGGAAAGCCGGGCTACCGGTACCAGATCGCGGAATGGATCATACTCGACTTTTTGAATATGCGGCATAACCAGGTCGTGACCGGAACCATAACCCAAGGTCAGTGTATAGCCGTCCGGTTTGGCGCGTGAGGTAAATGCCGCCCCCTCAATGCCGCCGCCGCCAGGCTTGTTGACTACTTGCAGCGGTTGCGGGCAGTGCTTGCTCCAGACCTTTTCGACAGCGCGGGCCAACATGTCGGTCGAACCGCCTGCCGCCATCGGCACAATTAACGTTACCGGTTTATCCGGTTTAAACGCGGCTGCGGCCGGTTTTGCCTCGGGTTTTTTGTCTGCGGCCGGCGTACCGCCGCAACCTACTGCCACTTCCATGATCATCACAGCAACCATCAGTACTAGCCACTTTTTCCACTGGTTTTTCAACATTTTGCTTTCCCCCTCATTTATACTAGTTTTCGCCAACTATTCGTGGGCATCGCCCCCATCCTTACAAGTCGTCTCATTACGTCTGCGATAGCTTGAAACGAGCTGCCACCCCAACACCAAGGCAAACAAAGCCATTAGTGTGCCAGAAATTGGCCGGGTGACAAAAATCGCCATACTCCCGTTGGACATCAATAATGCTTGTCGAAACGCATTTTCAATCAATGGCGCAAGGATGAACGACATAATCATTGGTCCGGGCTCAAATTTTAATTTACGCAAAATATAACCTAAAATCCCAAAGGCAATAAACACATAGATGCTAAACACTTCGTTGGCAAGGCTATAACAGCCGACGGTCGTAAACAGGACAATTACCGGCCCAAGAATGCCGAACGGCACCTTAAGCAGCTGAACCCACAAACCGACCAACGGCAGATTCAGTACCAGCAAAATGATATTGCCGATGTACATGGAAGCAATAACTCCCCAAAACACATCCGCGTGCTCAGTAATCAGAAATGGCCCTGGAGTTATTCCCTGAATCAACAAAGCGGCAAAAATCATCGCGATGGAAGCATTACAGGGAATCCCCAAAGTCAATAACGGAATAAACGAAGAACTGGATGCCCCGTTATTTGCTGATTCTGGTCCGGCCAATCCGGCAATGGCGCCATGACCAAACTCCTCCGGGTGAGCAGAAATTTTCTTTTCAACCGCATAAGATGTAAGAGACGCGACAACCGCACCGCCGCCAGGGATAATCCCGGCAAAAAAACCAATCAACGATCCCCTAAAAATAGGCCACTTGCTCTCGGCCCAGTCTTTTGCTGTCGGAAACAGTTTGCCGATGGTTTTCGTAACAAACTCGGCGCTCTCTTTGGATTCCAGGGTCAAGAGTATCTCACTGAGTCCAAATAGCCCCATTGCCAAAGTGACAAAGTCGAAACCACCCTGCAATGCCACAAAGCCGAAAGTAAAGCGTTCCTGTCCCGAAATCGGATCAAGTCCAACATTAGCCAAAACAATGCCTGTCAGCAGCATGATGGTCCCCTTGATCGGTGAGTCACCGGACAGGAACACTGCCAACAACAGGCCAAACAGCATAAGGGCAAAGTACTCCGGGGCGCCAAAGCGCAGGGCAAAAGCTGCGAGTGGCGGGGCGAGGAAAGTGAGTCCGATGACTCCAACCGTACCGGCAATAAACGAACCGATGGCAGCTATGCCAAGAGCGGCGCCGGCCCGGCCTTTTTGCGACATTGCGTAGCCATCGATACAAGTCACCACTGATGCCGCTTCGCCAGGGATTCGCATCAAAATCGAGGTTGTAGATCCTCCATACATGGCGCCGTAATAAATGCCTGCCAAAAAGATAATCGAAGTTGCCGGTGAGTTCATCGCATAGACTACCGGCAACAACAGAGAGATTGTTGCTGCCGGTCCTAGTCCCGGCAACACGCCTACCGCTGTTCCCAGCAATGAACCCAAAAAACAGTACAACAAATTACTACCTGTTGATGCAATTGAAAAACCATTGAATAACCCCTGAAATACATCCATAAACGCACCGCCTTTATATGCCGAACATGCCTTGTGGCAAAGCTACCCGCAGAAAATACACGAAAAGGATATACATGGCCACCGTGCCGACAATCGCAATCATGGCTGTTTTTTTCCACCGTTCCGCTTCGATTAGAACCTGCCAGGCGATCAAAAACAATAAGGTTGATATCACATAACCCAACTCTTCCATCAACGCTGCATACACTGCCATGCAAACAATTGCCAATAGCGGCCTGTACCAATTCCGGTTGCTCCAAAGCGGAGTCGATTCGCGGCAATCAGCGCGGTTTTTCAATAACCATACGAGACAAGTCAATACGATCCCTGCGCCGCAGATCAAAGGAAACATCCCCGGTCCCGGCTGACTGACCGTGCCGATTTTCAAAGCGGTAGCAGAATAAATGCCGGTTGCCAGGCCAAAAATGGCAAACACCAGTCCGGCCATACGCTCCTGTTTCGTCATTACAGAGCCCCCTCCGGGTTTATTTAAGCAAATCCATACCGACCAGAACCTGGCGGACTTTTTCCCGTTCTTCGGCAGTCATCGGGCCGACCGGGTCCATGCAGGGACCAGCGTCAATGCCCAGTAAAGCGAGTGATTCCTTGATCACTGCCGGGAAGGTGCCGATCGTAAAGGCGATGCGCAGCGGCGCCAGCTTGAACTGTGCCTCCAGGGAACCTTTCAAATCGCCGGCCATATATTTGTCATAGATGTCAGCACACAACCGTGGTGCGACATTCGCGCACGAGGCAATCGATCCGGCGGCGCCGTAACAAAGCGCACCATAAATCAGCGTATCACGTCCCATCAGCACATTGAAATTCTCAATACCGCGAGTCAAACGGATATACTCTGCCGTCAACGTCAAATCGCCGCTGGAATCTTTGATGCTCACGATATTGGGTACTTCGGCCAGTTTGGCAACCGTGGGTGCCGCAAGGGTAACGCCTGTTTTCGGCGGGTTGTTATATAACAGCACTGGCAGCGATGTATTGGCTGCAATCGTTTTATAATGGCCAATCAATTGTTCCTGCGACGGCGTGATGAACATCGGCGTCAAAATCGACACTGCATCCACGCCGCATTCCTCCGCCAGTTGGGTCAACATGACACTTTCCCGGGTGGTTATGCCATTGGTTCCCGCATAGACCGGAACCCTGCCCTTAGTTTCATCCAAAGTGACCTGGAAAATTTCCCGCTTTTCTTCTGGAGAAAGACCGTAAAACTCACCGGTAGTCCCTGTAACAAAAAGACCATGCACGCCACCGTCAATCAGGTAGCTGATCAATTTTCGCATGGCCGGTTCACTGAATTCCCCTGCTGCTGTTAACGGGGTCACGACTGCCGGGATAATCCCGCAAGGTTGGAACTGTTTTTTGCTAGCTGTCATAGTCAAATCCCCCTATAAGAATTTCTCTCTTTTCTTTGTTAAAAATTCAACGCCCATTCCCGCGCGATCGCATGTGCGCCGATATGCGATGAGCATAGTCAATCAACACCGGGACATGTTCCAAAATCTTTTCGACCGGGTAAAGACTCGTCGGTCCTGATATGCTGATCCCTGCCACCACATCACCGGTTCCATCTACCAGGGGAGCTGCAATACAGTTGATCCCATTGCTCCATTCCTCACGATCAACGGCATACCCTTGCAGGCGAACTTTTTCGATTTCTTGCAAATAAGTCGCCTCGTCGGTTATGGTGTTCAACGTGTATTGAGTAACGCCACGTTTGAAGGATTCACTGGCAATCCCGGGAATTTTACAGGTCAATACCTTACCCAGGGCCGTACAGTGAATTGGCCGCCGCATCCCAATATGAAAATAGCCGTATGCACAATACGGGGTTTCCGCTCTTGCCACATAAACCACTTCTTTATCATCTAAAACAGCCAGATTCACATTGACTCTCAGATTGTTCGACAGTTCCTCCAGATAAGGCAAACCGATTCGCCGAATTTCCATCGAGTTGAGAACGATGCTTTCATATTTCAAAAAGCCCCGCCCCAAGGAATAATACCCGTCATTATGCTCAATCAGGTTGTTTTCTTTTAATGTGTTTAACATACGATATGCGGTAGCCTGATTGACTTTGGCCTTCGCACTTAATTCTTTAAGGCGAAGCCGCGGTTGGTCATAAGTAAAGCAATTTAGCAAGGCAACTGCCTTGGTGATACTGTTATTCAATCCACTCCGCGTGTCATCCGCCGCCATGAAAACACCCCGCATTTCTTTTCTCTTATTGCCAAACATTCAATATGAGATAATTCAATTTCACATATTGAAATTATATTTCTTTTTTTACTATATTCTTTTGTATTTTGAAAAATCCTGCTGTTTGATTCTGATTATTTTATTTTTTCAGCTAATATTTTTTTGCGATAAGACATTGCCGAAATATGGTTGACCATTCAACCATATTTCGATATAATCCCAATAAGCAAGTTGAAATTACAACTAACAGGGGGGCGTATGGAAAAGCTTGATCGGGAAATATTGCGGGATATCGGTGCAGTGGCTCGCTCTATCCACTCCATCAGCGATATTCAATTTCGTCAACTCCAACTGCAAAAAGGACAGTTTGTGTTTCTGACTCGTATTTGTGAATGTCCGGGCATAAACCTCGTCGAGCTCTCCCAGGCCCTGAGAGTAGATAAAACAACGACAACCAAAGCAATCCAAAAACTAATTGAAGCTGCCTACGTAAGAAAAGAACGGGACGAAGCGGACCAACGGATCTGGCGACTGTTTCCCACCGAACAGGCATTGAGCAACTACAGTGTTGTTATCGCAGCGGAAAATCAATATATTTCCCACTGTTTTTACGATTTTAGTGAAGACGAAAAGGAAATTGTCTGCAGCTTGGTTGCCCGCATGCGTGATAACATCAGCCGCGAATGGAAACGGATAAAAAAAATACCCCCAACAGCAGGAGGGAAAAAATGACCAATATTGAGATAAAAGAATATGAATCCGGTAACAAAGAAGATCTGATCAACATGATTTTAGCAATTCAACAGCAAGAATTTGAAATTCCCGTCACGCGCGAAGCACAACCCGATTTAGCCAACATTCCAGGCTTTTATCAGCAGGAAAACGGCAACTTCTGGGTCGCATCAAATGGCGCCGAGGTCGTGGGAACGATTGGCTTAATCGACATCGGCAATCAACAGGTTGCGCTGCGAAAGATGTTTGTCAAAGCATCCTTCCGCGGCGCCGAGTTGGGAGTCGCCAAAAAGTTACTAACACAAGCGCTAGACTGGGCATCGAAGCAGAATGTGAAAACCGTCTATCTTGGCACCACAGATAAATTTCACGCAGCTCATCGTTTCTATGATAAAAATGGGTTTGAGCGGATCCCACGGGAAGAGTTGCCACCGACCTTCCCGGTAATGCAGGTCGATACAGTTTTCTATCGTTATTGCCGAGCTTAGCCGATTACCAGGGAACTTCCCTTTCCACTTGTCGTCCTTTCTCCAGGAACAGCACCTGACCGCCCATGGTTTTGGCTTCTTCCGGGTCATGGGTCACCAAAACAAAGGGGATTTTCCAGAGATTTTGCATCACCATCAGTTCTTCCTGCAGCTCCAGGCGAGTCTCTTTGTCCAATGATGACAGAGGCTCGTCGAGCAGTAAGAGTTTTGGCTGCGCCATCAACGCCCTGGCCAACGCAACCCGTTGTTTTTCGCCGCCTGAGAGCTGACCAACGAAGCGTTGCCCCAGGTGCTCAATCTTTAGTAATCCAAGTAGTTTTTCATACATCGCATGCGCAGCCTGACCGTGTTGTTTGACGCCATACCAAATGTTTTTTCGCACATTCATATGCGGAAACAAAGCAAAATCCTGGAACATGTAGCCGATTTGCCGTTCACAAGGCGGCGCGAAAATCCCGGCCGCGGCGTCAAAAAACACTTTGCCGTTGAAAACGATTCGCCCTGCATTCGGTTTGACCAGCCCTGCAATTGAGCGCAGCGTCGTAGTTTTACCGCAACCGGACGGGCCAAACAAAACCAGAATATCCCGTTCCACATTGAACTGCAGCTGGAGCGAAAAATCAGGCAGTTCATGACTGATGTCTACAGACAGCATTAGAACACCCCCCGCGTCGGGGCTTGCGGGTTTTTCTTGCGCACCCACAGATTTACGCCGAAGATCATCGAAAACGTGAGCAGGCTGATGATCAGGACATACAAGCCCGCCTGCGTCATGTCGTTGGACTCGGCGGCAAAGTAAATGGCCAGAGGTATGGTCTGTGTTTTTCCTGGGATGTTGCCTGCCACCATGATAGTCGCACCGAACTCACCCAAAGCGCGGGCGAAAGACAAAACAATGCCCGATAGCAGCCCGTGCCAGGCCAGCGGCAAGGTGACTGTCCAAAACACGCGCCACTCATTCGCCCCCAACGTGCGGGCCGCATCTTCCAGTTTGGTGTCGATGCTTTGAAATGCCGCTTTGGTACTCTGATACATCAGGGGAAAAGCGACGACAGTTCCCGCGATAACTGCCGCATAGGGCGTAAAGATGATCTGCGTCTGGAAGGTATCGGCTAAAAACCGCCCGATTGGACCTTGCTTACCAATCAGGACGAGTAGCAAAAATCCGGTCACCACTGGCGGCATGACCAGCGGCAGCGAGAAAATCGCTTCCACCGCAGCTTTGCCGGTAAATTCCCATTTGCGCATGGCATAAGCAAACGACACGCCCAAAATCACCACGAATACCAGCGATGCCAAGGCCACTTTGATTGAGAGCCAAACCGGCTGCCACTCGAACATCCAGACACCTGCCTTACTGTCTTATTTGCTCATGACAAAGCCGTATTTTTCAAACACCGGTTTGCCTTCCGGTCCTGCCATATAAGCCAGGAATTCCTCGGCAGCTTTGGTATTTTTGCTACCGGCAAGAACAGCCGCCGGATAAACGATCGGGTCATGGCTGCCCTCGGGTGCTATTGCCAGGATTTTCACCTTGCTGCTGGCAGCGGCGTCTGTCTTATATACGAGTCCCGCATCCACATTGCCCGTGTCCACATAGGTCAGGACGGATCGGACATCTTTGGCAAAGACGATTTTGCTCTGGATTTTCTCCCAGACGCCGAGTTTTTTCAACGCCTGCTCCGCGTACTGTCCGGCGGGAACCACCTTGGTTTCGCCAATGCTGATTTGTTTCACCGCGTCGTTTTGCAACTCTTCCAACATGCTGATTTTCAGCGTCGAATCCTTGGGGACAATCAACACCAGCTTGTTTTCGAGCAAGTTTTTGCGCGTCGCTTTGTTTATCAGGTTTTTTGCTTCCAACTCATTCATCTGTTTGGGCGCTGCTGAAATAAAGATGTCAGCCGGAGCGCCTTGTTCAATCTGTTTTTGCAGCGAACCGGAGGCTCCCAGATTGTAGAGCAATTTTACCTGCGGCGCCTTTTTCAGGTAATTGGTCTGAATTTCCGCCAGCGCATCTTTCATACTTACAGCCGCAGAAATATTGAGTTCCACAGGTTTCGGCGCCGTCTGTTGCGCTGCGTCGCCGCAGCCGGCAACCAATAGGCTAATCGCCAATACTCCCAGCAGCAGATACATCGTCAGTTTTTTCATTGCGAGGTCCTCCAGTTATTGTTATTTTTCTGTAAAAAAACAAAAGCCAGCAAACGTAACTAAACAAGAATTACGTCAACTGACACGACTTTGTATCATTGTCTTATCTAACGACGGGTGTATGTGCAACAAAACGCCGTGTCAATTCATAACATAACAAAACACTACAAAACCATCATGGCGACATTATACAATTTGTTGTAAGATAAACGCAAGAGCTTTTGCAAAGATAAAGCATTCAGAAAATGGAGGGACAAGCATGACGGACAGCCAATCCTACACGCCGGAAGAATTGGCAAAAATCCTCAAAATCACCCGGTTTACCGTTTATGAAATGATCAAGCGCGGCGATTTGCCTGCCTATCGCATCGGCCGTAAAGTCCGCGTCGAAGCCGCCGACTTGGATTCGTATATCAATAAATCAAAGGGCGCAAGTTTCCCTGTGCCCCAGATTAACGAACCGTCGCCAGCCCCGTCCCGGATCGGTTCGGATGAATTGGTCATCTGCGGACAAGATTCGTCGCTCGACATCCTGACCCGCCATTTGCAAAAAGAACTGCCGCATATTCGCTTGTTGCGCAACTACATCGGCAGCATCGACGGGCTGCTGGCCCTCTATCACGGCAAAGCCAATGTCGTAACTACCCATCTTTGGGATAGCGACAGTGACAGCTATAACACGCCGTATGTCCGCAGGCTGCTGCCGGGACATCGCACGCTGATCATCAATTTGGTGTTTCGAACCGAAGGCTTTTATGTACTCAATGGAAATCCAAAACGGATCCAGGACTGGGCGGACTTGTGCCTTCCGGGGGTTCGTTTCGTGAATCGCGAATGCGGCTCCGGCGCGCGCGTGTTGCTTGACGAGAAGTTACGAATAAACAACATCGATCGTGATCAGATCCGCGGTTACGCCGAGGAAGAAATGAGCCACTTGGCCGTTGCCAGCCGCGTTGCCCGCGGCGAAGCCGACGTTGGTCTGGGGATCGAAAAAGCCTCGTTGCAGGTGAAGGAGCTGGATTTTGTCCCGTTGCAAAAAGAACGCTACGACCTGATCATCCGCCGAGAAGATGCGGAAAAACCAACCTTTAAAGCACTCCTGTCCGCACTCCGCTCACCAGCCTTCCGTAATGAATTGCGCGGCATGGGCGGCTACGACCTGACTCACACCGGCGAAATAATGGCCGAGACATAACAATAATCAAATTCCTGAATTCCGCCGATGGACTGAAGCGACAAGAAATGTTAGACTTAATATTAGGGAGAAATATTCTCCAAATAGAGGAGGTGCCATTGATGAAAAAACTGATGTCCGGTTTGCTTGCCGCGAGCGTTTTGTTGATTGTTCTAAGCTCTTTCCAGATTGCTTCGGCGGCTCCATTCAAAGTAATGGGCAGCGGTGAAGATTCCTATCTGGCAGATTCCCGTGGCATGACCCTATACATTTATTTAAAAGATAGTCCGGATAAGGCAACCTGTGTTGGCGACTGCGTGAAGCGCTGGCCGATCTTCTATACCGAAAAGGTCATGGTTCCGGCAGGAATGGACGCGAAAGAATTCGGAGTCATCACCCATCCGAGCGGTGTCAAGCAGAATACGTTCCGTGGCTGGCCTCTGTATTACTTTGCCATGGACAAGATGGCCGGCGATACGACTGGGCAGGGCAGAAGCAATGTCTGGTACATCGTACGAAACCCCGGCTCCATGTAGGCTATAGTCAGTTCGTCAGACAATTCGGCCCTTGGCATATCCGGTAGGAAATGCCAAGGGCCTTCGTTTGTCGGGCCGTAATGAGTTGCAATACTCATTTGGTCAGTGGCTGAAAAAATGCAACTTTGCAAAACTCCGGTCTGCACGCAATCGCGGCGCCGCATCGACCAATTGCCGGGTATAGGGGTGCGCCGGGTTCGTAAACACTTCACCAGACAACCCGGTTTCGATGATGCATCCATCTTTGAGCACTATTGCCCGGTCGCTGATTTTCCGCGCCAAGGCAATATCGTGCGTGATAAATAACAGCGCCAGCCCCCGCATATCCTGCAGCCGCATCAGCAAGCGGACAACCCGCGCCTGCACCCCGGCATCGAGAGCCGCCGTGATTTCGTCGGCAATCAAAAGTTTCGGCTCTAGGATCAGCGCCCGAGCGATCGCAACTCGCTGCGCTTCGCCGCCGCTCAGTTGATGCGGATAACGTTGCATAAAATCCGCCGTTGTTGGCAGATCGACGTCGGACAATACTTTGCGCACTTTTTCATCCCGTTCCGTTTGTGAGCCCCTCTCATGGATGTCGAGCGGTTCCAGTACGATTTGACCAACATTCAGTCGATGGCTAAAGGCTTCCTTAGGGTTCTGAAATACGAGCTGAATCCGTTCATAAAACTGATGTCGCTTCCAGCCAGTCTGGCCGTCAATCCGAAACGTTCCGCCATCTGCCGGCCATAACCCCATCAAAGTTTTTGCCAGCGTTGTTTTGCCAGAACCGCTCTCGCCTACCAGTGCCAGCGTTTCCCCTTCATACAGCGTCAGGGATATCTGCTGTAAAATTGTCTTGCCGTCCAGTTTTTTTTGCAGCCCGCTAACTTCCAGCATCGGCACAATCCCGCCCCGGTGGCAGGCCACGGCTCTGCCCTCGGACACCGAGTTTAAAGCAGGAACCACAGTAGCGCAGACATCAATACGCTGGCTGCAGCGAGGATGAAAAGCACAGCCAGCAACGTGGCTTGCCGCATGGCCGGGAATACATTGAATGTCTTTAAAAGTTGTCATGTCGGGATAGGCGCGCAACAAGGCGCGGCTATAGGGATGCCGGGGAGCGGCGAACACTTCGTCGCAGGGGCCGGTTTCGACAATATTGCCGGCGTACATGACCGCCACGCGATTCGCCAGCTGCGCCGCCGTCGCCAAATCGTGCGTAATCAGCAGATTGGTCCGCCCCGGCAACGTCGTTGCCAAAATTTGCAGCACCTGTGCTTTGCTAAGCGGATCCAGCGAAGCCGTCGGTTCGTCCAGGATCAGCAGTTCCGGTTCGTTCACCAGCGCCATTGCCAGCAATACCCGCTGCTGCTCGCCGCCGCTGAGCCGGTGCGGCTGCATCCCGTTCCTGTCGGCAGATAGCCCTATAGCTGCCAAAGCCGCTGTCGCTTTGGCGATGGCGGCTTCCTTTATTACCGGAAAGTGGACCATTACCGCTTCGGCTACTTGATCAGCTGCAGTATATAAAGGATGCAACACTTCGCCGCCATTTTGATGCACCAGGGCCACCGTTCGGCCCCGGATATCCCGCAGCTCCGCCTCGGTTAAGCTCAGCAAATCCTTGCCGCGCCAACACGCCATTCCGGTAACCACATCGCCTGCCAGACGCAGCAAACTTAGCCCCAGCGTTGTTTTCCCCGCGCCGGACTCGCCGATAATCGCCAAAGTCTCACCTTGTTTTACGGTCAACGAAATACCGTGCAGTATTTCCTCTATTCCATAGGAAACCTTGTAGTTTTCAATCTGCAGCATGTGGTTCCTCCAATCCTGCCCCGATCAGCGCAAATGCCAGCACCAATGAAGATACGGCAATCCCCGGCGGCAACAGCCACCAGCTCCAGGTATCGAGATACGTAAACGCCAGCGCCTGTTGAATCATTCTGCCCCAGCTCTGCGCCAGCGGATCGCTGATGCCGAGAAAGGCAAGTCCCGCCTCTAAAAAAACCGCCCGCCGGGCGTCATGGATCATCGCTGCCGATAACACCGGCGCCAGGTCGGGCAAAATATGCCGCCTGAGCAAATACCAACGGCCCGCACCAAAAGTCCTTGCGGCTGTCACCGGCCCGGATTCCCTAAGCAGTAACGTTTGCGAACGCAGTAAACGTCCCGTGCCCGGCCAGAAAAAAAATGCCAGAATGCCCACCAGCATTAGCGAACTGGGCTGCAAATAGGCTGCAGCCAGCATAGCGGCTAAAATCGGCGGGATAACCAAACCGACGTCCATCATGCGGACCGTCACTCGTTCCAGACAACCGCCAGCCAACGTTCCGCCGGCGCCCAATAATGCGCCGAGCAGCGCAGAAACCAATGCCGCCCCCACCGCAACGCCTAGCGAGGTCCTCGCCCCAGCCATCAACTGGGACAGCACATCTTGCCCTACATCATTTGTGCCAAGCCAATGAACCGCTGACGGCGGTAAAAACGCCTTGCCGCTGTAAGCATCCGGCGCATACGGCGTAGCAAAAGCACCAGCCAGCGCCACCGCTGCCCAGAAGCAAAGCAATAATAGCCCCCAGCGGCCAGGTCCGGTTTTTAGCTTTTTTCCGTATTGGATATGCATAGTGTTTTTACCCTCGGATCTACAATCGGATAGAGCAGTTCCAGCAAAAAATTGACCGCCAGCACCGTGACTGACGCCAGTAACAAAATCCCCTGCAATAACGGATAATCACGGGCGGCGAGCGCCCGATGCAGCAGCGAGCCCATGCCCGGGTAGCCAAAGATGACTTCAATCATTAAAATCCCGGCAAACAAATGGGACAAGTGCAATCCCGCCGAGGTAACGGCAGGCAACAGCACACTCCGGCCCAGATGCCGGTAACGGATGGAAGCTTCCGCACAGCCCTTGGCCCGGGCTGTACGGAGAAAAGGCGCCCGCAACAGGCCGGCGGCCGAATTGCGGCAAAGCAGATACATGGTGGTCATGCGCGCCAACACCAACGAAGCAAGCGGCAGCGCTAAATGGCGCAGCACGTCTTGCCCCCAGGCCCAGCCGGCCTGCCCGCCATATACGGTAACCGCGCCACCTAGCGGAAACAGCGACCAGACCACAGCAAAGCCCAATAACAAAAGCGCCCCGACAAAAAAGTCCGGCACGCCGCCGATCAGCATGAGGCTGGCAAACAGCCCCTTGTCCCAGCGGCTGCCTTTGCGCGCCCCACTCTCCAGCCCCAGTACAAAACCACCCACCGTCGAAAGCAAGAGTGAAGCTCCCGCCAGCAGGATCGTCCAGGGCAAAAATCCCGCCATGACCTTTGTAACAGGAGCATTAAAAAAGTAGGACCAACCCAGGTCGGCCCGTAATAACGAACCCAGATAGGCGAAAAACTGAGTGTCCCAGCTTTGATCAAGTGCAAAGCGCCGATAGATTTCGGATTTCATCTCCGCTGTCATCGACAGTGCGGCTTCCTCGCCATAGATCGCCAGAAACGGGTCTCCCGGCAACAGACGCGGCAAAACAAACCCCAGCGAACAGAGGATAAAAAAAGCGATGGCATAATCCGTAAGCAACCGGGAAATTCGCATTTTCTCCTCCCGTTAGAACTTACCAGCCGCGCTGATACGGCTCGGCGCAGGCCAGGCAGACTTTTTTGCCATCGACCAGACGCAGTCGGGGTTCCATCGTGACTTCACCGCAAGCTTCGCAGGCAAAAGAATCAAAAATCCGGGCCCGTTCCGGCACAACAAAGGTTGGTGCTTTGATCGAAAAAAGTTCTTCATCGGACGCTGCCAGCATCTGGCGCATCCGCTCGGTTTTTTGCGCTTCAAACTGAGCTTTTTCATCAGCGGTCGCAGCGCCGGTCATTACTTTTTTGCGCAGCGCCATCCCTTCCGGCGAACTGGCGCCTGCCTGTCCTTTAAAAACAAGCCGGACCGCTTTGCCGGTATCACGACGGAAAATTGTAAACGCCTGTTTGCCCTGATCGCGGAAGATCAAATTCCCTTTGCCGATCGAACAGCCGAGCATCGATTGAATCGCATCTACGCCGCAGGCATCATTTTCAACGACCGCCACCAGTTCCTCGTCCTTGTCGCGGTTAAGTTCCAACTCTCTAACCGCCAGTTTCGCCGCCCGATAGCCGATGATCAGGCCAGGGCAAACATGTCCGTGAAAAGTAATGACCGGTTTTAAATCCTCTGGAATCGTGAACGTTGCCATGCAATATGTGCCTCCTTCAATTTACGCTAATTATTTCCCCTGCACAAATATCAGCTTGTTTTGCGGAATCGGCGCGCCATTGCCGACTCCCTGGAATGTATACCACAACCGCACTTTATCGTTGAAAGCCCAATAGGATCGCGGATAATATAACGGTAAAAACGGCAAATCACGCGCCGCCAGTTCCTGTACGCGATAAACCCAGTTGCGGCGAAGCGTCGGGTCCATCTCTGAGCGGCTCTTGTCCACCGCCTCCTGCCAATCCGCATCGCCTTGCCAGCGGGCGCCAAAAAAGATTTCCCGCGTCAGCAAACGACTGAATGCTTCGGGGTCGCAGCCAAGCCCGCCGCTGCCGGTTAATGCCAACTGAAATTGCCAGGAATTCTGCCGGCTATCCACGGTTTTCGGGTCCATAACCCGCAAGTCAACCACGATACCCTCTTTAGCCAGCTTGTTCTTGATAAATTCGCCTTGCCGTTCGGAAGGCGCGCCAGTCATCGCCAAGCCACCCGAACCAACGAGCAGTTCCAGTTTTAATGGTTGGCCCGCTTTGACCCATTGTCCGTTTTGTTTAGTATAGCCGGCTTGCGAGAGCAACTTCGCCGCCTGAACCGGATCATAGGGATATTTCCCCACGACTTGTGGATTGGTCCACGGGCTGCCGGGCGGCGCCAAGCCGGGACTGCCAGCAAGGCCATGCCCGCGCAGGGTTGTTTTTACCAATTCCGGGCGGTCGATCAAATAGGCCAGCGCCTGACGCACTTCAACTTGATTTAATGGCGCCTGTCGATGATTCAATAGCAGGATGGCCACCCAGTCCCCTTCTTGCGAAATCAGCCTATAACCTTCTTTTTTCAGCGGTTCAGCCATATCCGGCGGAACCTGCGCCGCATCTACTTCGCCGCGCTTCAGCGCAGCTACCGACATGTCCCAGCTCAACTTGACAAACCGCAGTTCCTTCACTCTGGCCTCCCCCAGATAGTGCCCCGGCACGGCGATGAACCGATAAGTCCCATGTTCTTTGCTATATTCCGCCAAACGATAAGGCCCGCTGCCCACAACGGCCGCCGGGCCGGTAAACCCTTTGGGGTCGGCTACGTCTTTCCAGATATGTTCGGGCAAAATCGGCACCGACGCAGCGATATAATCCAAAAACGGCGCGAAGGGTTCTGTCAAAAATATCTTTACTGTTGAGTCATCGACCGCCTCCGCGCGAATCACCTGCGGCGTCGCGATATATGGGTACGGATGCTTTTTGTAGTATGCGAAGGAAAACACCACATCGCTGGCAGTAAACGCTACGCCATCATGCCACTTTGCATCCTTTTGCAGCTTCATGCGCCAAGCTTTTTCGCCCGGTAGCCATTCCCAGGTTTTCGCCAAACCGGGCCCGTAGCCGGTTTCATTTTTCCAGACCAGCGTGTCAAAAACCAACGTCATGCGGATATAGCCAGGCCCGCGCAGATAATGGTTATAAGGATTGGGCAGTCCCCAATCGCCTGTCGTATCGGCAATCGTCATAAGCCCGGGATCAGATTTTGCTGACGGCGCAGCAACTTTTTGATCTGACGTTCCGCCACAGCCTGCCGATAGCAACAACAGCGCCACCAGCAAACAGACGGTCAGACAATTCATCATTTCTTTTCCAATTCGCACTTGCAAAACATTGTCCCCCTTGCCTGGAAAATAGAAAAAGCCATGCAGAAATCGGTCCCCAGTGAGACCGATAAACCTTCATGGCCTATCTGTTGTTTCTCTGTTCTCTGCTTCAGCAGAGTTTGGCGGTGCATCCCGCCATATAAATAATATAGGGAGACAGCGGCTAAGTCAAGGAATCTTGCTTACAAGCCCGATCATTACGGTTCAAAACATATCATTACATGCCGATTTTTCTCCACACCAAAATCCGATAGGAGCCGACTACTTCGCCGCTATCGAGTTGCAGCGGCGCTTCCATCGCCACGACATACTTGGGACTGGCCGCCACGGCAACGCAAGGTCCGGCCGCCGGTAGCCAATCGACCAGTTCCAGTTCCGGCGTCGACAATAGCGCAACACCATGAATGCTGGCATCTTTTGTCCGGATATTGCGCCCGACAGCCACTGCCAATTCCGGTCCGACGGTTTTAATTTCCTCAATCATGCCGCCCAACTTGCGCCGTTTCAGCAAGTTGCCTTCCCGATCAAACAAAAACACGCTGTTGCTCTGGGGATGCTCCACCGGAGTCGGCAGTTGCCAATTGGCCCGGTTATAAGTATTGCCGGTGGAAAAGATGGCATAGGGGCCGATATGTTGGGTGTGCAAACCGGTTGCATTGACAAAAACCCCCTGAATTCGCTGCGGGGCGCTGAGCACCCGCGTCCAGAGCAACTTGCCGCCAGCATCGACAAAAAAAGCTCGTCCGTCTGCCGAGACGCCGCTCAAAACTTTGCCGTCCGTTGACCACTGGGGGCCAAACCGCATGTTGGTCCGTTCGTACGGTTCAACGGTCGCAGTATGGAGACTCCAGCGATATTGACCTGTTTTGGTATCAAAAAGGTAAATATTATCCTTATATTTCCGATCTGGACCGGGTGTATAATCCGATGTGCTAAACACCAGATTATTGCCAGCCGGGTCGATGTCGCACCAGCTAACCCAGACATCCAGGTTGTGATCGCGGGGAAATAGTTCGACCCCGCCTTCGGCGTTAATTTTATAGATCCGGGCAAAATATTCAGTCTGACCGTTAGGGGACCTGATCGACCGCAGGGCAACAGCATAGGCGTTGCCGCTGTCATCCATCGTAATGGACATAATTCCGGGAAACGTCTTTTGCCGAATGTCTACGCCTAACTCTTCGACGCTATTGCGTCGCCACTTTTCACTGCCGCTGTTCGCATCCAGGCAAAACACGGCGCCCTGCTGACTATTTTCGCCGATCAATATCCGCTGCCCGTCCGGCGTATATTCCAGCGCACTGATTTTGCCCATGCCGATTTTGCGGCTCCATATTTGCGCGCCGTCGATACTGAACACCATGACTTCACCGGTTTCCGTGCCAACGGCGATCCGGTCGCCCGCCGGTGACAGCCTGACCAGCCCCGGTGTCGACCCCATCTGGCGAAAGCCGCGAATTTCGACTTTGCCGAGTGGAATCTCGGCAACTTTTTCGTAGCGCCCCAACTGGCCCAACTGTTGCAATGGCGCTTTCCGGCCTGATTCCCGGCTGAGTTCAGGGAAAATATGCAGCGCCAGAAACCCTAAACTAATCAGGAATACTGAAAATAGCAAAATGAGCCGGATATTTTTGATGTTCATCCCGTTCACAGCCACACCGCCATAAAATCATAGACTCCGCGTAAGCGGGGAAAATAGGCAACCCCGTTGTGTTGCAATAAAAACAAAGTTTTCAGCACCGCCCCAGTAAAAATTGCGGCAAAAATCCCCGCACAGGCAAGTCGCTGCACCAGCGGCCAATTTGGCAACGTCGACTGGCGATTGCCGCGACCAAAACCCCTGCTCTCCACCGACAACGCCAGTGTTGCCGCCCGTCGCAACGAACGGGCCAGAATGGGAAACAAAACATAAAATGCCGTATTAACCCAGCGCACCGGCGACACACTGCGCATTGGCTCAAAACCGCGCAACCGCTGCGCCGTAAACACGATGGCCGTTTCTTCGAATATGACCGGTAAAAAGCGCAGACTGGTGATCAGCATAAAGGCAATCTCAAACGGCATCCGCCAATGCAAAAAGCACTGCAACAGCTGACGCGGATCGGTGGTCCAGCAGATGAGCAGGCCACAGGATAACATGATGCCGGAGCGCAGCGCCTGCACTGCCCCATGCTCCAGCCCTTCCCTGTAAATGAAAATTCCGCCCGTCCATTCGCCGATCCACGGCGCGGACGGCGATATCAGGCAGGCGATCATGGTCCGCGGTTCCTGGTTATAAAATAAGGCCTGACTGACCATCGTCCCCCAGATTCCCACGAGCAGAAATATCGTCAGCACCTGCCAGCGCTCCACAGAAGACCGGGCCAGGAAATGCAATCCCAATGAAGCCAAAAATAAAATAAAGAGCGGCCTCGGCCCGTCAAGGCCGACGGCAAACAGCATGACCGCAGTCAAAAGCACCAGTTTGGTTCGCACATCCAGCCGGTGAATCGGCGTATCAGCCGGCGTGGCTTGCCAAATCTGTCTGTTGTACATGCCGGACTACCTCCTCTACCCCGAGTGCGCAACCACCATATAGTCGCCGGGACAATAGCAGCGAAGTCGGCGGACGCAGTCCCGCTGTGTTTAGCATTGCATCCTGCGAAAACACCTCGCGCGGCGAAGCGTCGGCGACAACCCGTCCGCCTGTCATGACAATAACCCGCTCCGCATAACGGGCAGCGACTTCGGTATCGTGGGTGCAGAGAATGACTGTGCCGCCGGTTTGCGTGAACTCTTGCAGCAACTCGACAATATCGTCGATATGCCCCAAATCCTGGCCGGTCGTCGGCTCATCCAGCAGCATAATCTCCGGCTGGCAAGCCAGTAAGGAGGCGATCGCCACCCGCACCCGCTGCCCTTGACTGAGCGCCAGCGGAAAGCGGTCTTCCAGCCCGCCGAGGCCAATCCGTTCCAATAGCGGTCGCCAGCTGGCCAGGTTTTTGCCCCGTCCAAGCCCATGTTGCAAGCCAAACGAAATCTCCTGCTCGACTGTTGAATTAAACAACATCAGGTCAGGATTCTGCATGACCATCCCCACTCTGCGGTCCAGCGATTTCACGGTTTGTCCCAGCAGTTTTACCTGCCCTTTCTGGGTTTTCTGCAAGCCGCAGATATGGTTCAGCAAGGTTGATTTGCCTGCGCCATTGTTGCCCATCAACACGACAAATTGACCGCGGGGGATTGTCAGGTTGATCCCGTCCAGGACGTTGCCTTTTTTTTGATCATACTGAAATTCAAGATCTTGCACCTCGATAACCGGCGCAGCAGGTTCCGCGAGGCATTGTTGAGCAATTGGCCGGGGCTGCGCGCTGCAACCCGGATACGCTTGGCTTATTTTCGCAAAGGCCGCATCCACTGTCGCGCTCTCCGAGGCCAGGCCCAGTCGGTGGCAAATATGAACCGTCTGCGGAATCCGCAGGCCCTGCCGCAAAAAAACATCCGGCTGGCAAAAAGCTTCCTGTTGCGTCCCTTGCCAGGCAATGCGCCCTTGTTCCATCACCATGACCTGCTTGCACATCGGCATGACTTCATGCAGCCTGTGTTCCACCACAATAATCGTGATTCCCAGCTCGGCATTCAGCTTTTGCAATACCTGCAGCAGTTCCATCGCGCCGCGCGGATCCATTTGACTGATCGGCTCGTCCAGTGCCAGCACCTGCGGTCGTATCGCCAGTACAGCAGCCAGCGCCAACCGTTGGCGTTCACCGCCGGACAATGCATGAACGCTGCCTTGTTCGCGACCGGCCAATCCCACCCATGCCAGGGTTTCCGCTACGCGCCGCCGGATTTCAGCCGGGTCCATCCCCATGTTTTCCAAAGCAAAGCCCACTTCGTCGGCAATTGAGGTCGAAAAAATCTGATCATCCGGGTTCTGAAACATTAGTCCGACTGTCCGGCTCAAATCTGCGACTGAAGATTGCAGCGAATCGACGCCGTTCACCCGGATACTGCCCTGCAGCGCGCCGCTGATTTCGTGGGGGATCAGGCCGTTAAACGCTTTGAGCAAGGTGCTTTTGCCACAACCGGTCGGCCCGGTGCAAAGAATAAAATCGCCTGCATTGATTTGCCAATTAATATCGATCAGGCTGGGAGTAGCGCTATTTTGATAGGTGAACGAAACATTGCGGCATTCTACGATCGTGCTCATGGCTCAATCACTCCCTACGCCGGAAAGACGGGCGCCCAGCAATGCGCCGCACGCCGCGCCGATCATCGTGTATAAGAACCCGTTGACAGCCATGACCATAAAGATATACCAATCGGCAAAAAACAGTCGATACAACACTGCCATCCCCTGCATCGTAACAAACGTCGCTATGGTATCGGCCAAAGCGCAAGCCAGCGCCAATGCGGCCATTCTGCGCCAGGAAAACGGCTCCGGCTCATTGGATCGGGGCGTAGCTGTCGTAAAGCCGAAACCGGCTAACGCCAGTTCCAGTAAAAATGCATTGACCCCATAGGAAAGAAACACCAGCGGCGACATGTGACCAAACGCAAGCATGCCGAGCAGCAGGCGAATCGCCGCCATTAAACTCACCACGCCGTGCAGCGGGATCAGTGTCACCAGCGCGCCGGTCAGCATATACAACATGATGCCACTAAACATACCGCTGATCAGAAAACTAAACGGCCCCAAAAAGATGTGCAAAAAATCGTTCAGCAAGGTCGACGGCACATTGACGACCGCGAACGCGCAAGTGCCAAATAAGGCAATCGTGATCAGTCGCCGCGTCTTCATGCCGGCCAATACCTGCGGCATTTTTCGGCTGATCAGCAGCAGAAACGCCAGCAGCATCGCCACGCCGGCTCCCAGCGTCAGCATGCCGCGCATATTTTTTTTGATGACCGTCAGCGGCAGTTCCTGCGACCAACTCTGCGTTTCGCCGTCCTCTACGGTCACCCGCAGCAGATAGCTGCCTTCCGTCAACTGGGTTTCATCGGCGTAAATCGGCAACAATAAGCGTTGACGCGGCTCACCGCTCAGCGCAACAAATGCGGTCAGTCGCTCCTGACCGGCAGCCATGGCCCCGGCGCCATCATGTTCCGAGTTGCTGCCAGGCGTATACAGGCCGGCGACTCTGCGCCGAATATTCTTGTCAATCAATTCGGCCTCCACCATCAGCAGTTTTTGCTGTCCGGCAGGATTGCTAAAGTCCAGACCCATATGGGATACCGGGTGAATCGCTTCAATCTCCAAATTGGCCGTGCCTTTGCCGCGCAACACATTTTTATAGTAGTCGAGCGAACGGTCACGCAGAACCAATGTATTGGCATTTTGTTTTTCGTCGCGCAAGCCGTCACGGTCAAGTGGCAATACCACCCGCTCCAGCACCGGTTTGGTCTTGGCCGAGACTCCGTCCGTGCGCGGCGCCACCTTTACCCGCACTTCCCGGCTGATTTCTCCGGCTGTAAGACGGGCCAAATAGACGCCTGCCGCAGCTTGCTCATCGACCGACACCGACAACAAATCAAACCACTGCCCATAGCCGCCGGCTAACTCCATCTCCCGCTGCATCAGCTGATTTGCCGAGCTGGCGCTTTGCAAGACGGTCCAGTGCTCCGGTTTGCCTTCCACCTGAAATCCCTGCGGCAGTTCCAGCCGCACGGTAACCCGCTGCGGCTCCGGTCCCGCGTTTTCAATATTAAACATGGCATGAATCCGCTGCCCCGGTGCAACTGTCATTTGTCTGCCTGCCAACGAATAAGGAAGCTCCAGCGAAAGCTGAAGCCCTGCAGCAGCAAAAGTATGCGCCGGCAATAGCAGGCATATCGCTAGTGCCGCCAGCAATAACCGGCGCACTATTACTAAAGTCGAACCCATTGATTCATCCCTTTCACTCATTACCGCAAATCAAAGACAACTGGCACAGTTGCCCAGGCCGCAACCGGACTGCCATTTTTCAGCGCTGGGCTGAATCGCCATGACCGAACGGCCCGCTGCGCCGTCTGGTCCAGTTCGGCGTAGCCCGAGCCGGCGACGATGCGTACATCTTCAACCCGTCCGTCTGTATTGACCAAAATCTGAAGCTTCACAGTGCCTTCCCAGCCTTTAGCCCTTGCATTCTCAGGATAGTCCGGTCTGCCGCCGTCGACGATGCGCGGCCCGCGAGTCGTTCCTGTTCCTGTACCTGGGCCTGGCCCTACGCCGGTTCCTTTGCCGTTGCCATGTCCGCCGCCGGTTCCTCCGCCGCTACCTCCCATACTCGAACCACCTGAGACTGCGGCAACCGCTTGCGGGGCAACCTGATCGGAAAAACCACTCGCTGGCGGCGGCTGTGACTGCGGCTGGTGCTTGACAGGATCGGGGGCGCGCTCCGGTTGTCCCCCGCCACCGGCAGGACCGTCCAGCGGCGCAAACAATTCCGCCATGCTCACTTCTACATAAATCGGCTGACTCGATTGCATGACGTCCCAGTGCCAAAACAAACTAATCCCTGCAAACAGCCCGACATGCAGCAGCAGCGAACCGGCTATTGCGGCTCGCCACCGTTTGTTACCCCGCATTATCAACCCTTAGGGTCGACGGCCAGTGATATTTTACTGGCGCCGGCTCGTTTCACGGCATCGATCACTTCTACGACCTTGCCGTGCTGCGAATCTTTATCCGCCTTAATAAAGATCAGCGGGCTGTTATGCGCTTTGGTCGCAACGGTTGCTGCCAGGTCGCCGAGCGATATCACTTTATCGCCCAAGGCAATCTGCCCCTGCCGGTTCACCAAGACGGTGATGTGTTCCGGCGGTTGCGGCGTCCCGCTGCTTGCCTGCGGCGGCGTAATATTGAACCCTGGATGGGCAACCAGAAAGGTTGTAGACATCATGAAGAAAATCAGCAGCAACATCATGACATCGACCATCGGCGTCATATCAACATGAACTGGCAGATGGTTCGAAGAACGCCTGGTTCGCATGCGAATCCCTCCTTCGTTTATACGCCGGCCCGGCGAACAATTTCGCCGACGCAGCCTTCGGTCCAGTGCAATAAACGCTCCACCCGGTTGCGAAAATGATTGTTGGCAATGATGCAGGGAATGGCTACAAGCAATCCACCGGCTGTATTGTATAACGCTTCGGAAATACCGGCGGCAAGCATCTGCGGATTGCCGAGGCCAGTCATCGAAGCCGCTTGAAAGGTTTTGATCATTCCCAGCACCGTCCCCAAAAGACCGAGTAGCGGCGCTACGGTCGCAGCGGTCGTCAATATATACAAGTTGCTTTCAAACAGTGGGGTTTCGGCCCGAACAGCATCGTCGACTGCATTTTGACGAGCATCGCACTCACAAGCCGGGATCATCGCTGCTGCAGCCCACATCTTGCCGTAAACGCTCCGCCTCACCGACTCTTCCGCAAAGGTTGCCGCAACATTGGCGCTCGGATCGGTCAACAGCGCCCTGATCCTGGCCGACTGCGAATCGGCCGATCGGTAATATAGCCAACGTTCGATGATGACTGCGCAAGCCACCAGCGAACAGGCCATAATCGTGATGATGACCCAACCGCCTTTTTCAAGGATATCCAGCATGTGTAAGCCCTCCCTAAAAACTCTGGCTCAGTTTCAAGTAAAATGCCCGTTCTGGTTGTAAATAGTGCGACGTGCCGTTTGACACCACATCCCGGCGGTCCAGCAGATTCTCCACCCGCAGTTGAAGCTGTGTATTCTTGGCCAGCTGATACTGCAGCACCAAATTGATCGGCAATGTCGGCTCCAATCCATCCTTGCGGCCTGCCAGATAATTTGCCGTCAAACTGCTCTGCCACTTACCCGATCGATATGTCAAGCCGCCGTTCAATTGAAACTTGGCGAAGGTTGGCGTCCAGTCGCCGCCGTCACGACGCTCTTCCGGGTTATTGATGTTTGCTCCCAGATTGAACATCCAGCGTTTGTTTACACGGCGGTCGTAGGTGACTTCCAGACCAGTATTGCGAAAATCCGAATTATAAGGGCTATAAACATTGGTTGACACTTGTTCCCATTGGATATAGTTTGTAAATTCCATTCGATATAAGGCGATTTTCAACGAATCAGCAGTACCGATTTTTTTCCAACCCACCTCGTAAGTATAGCCATATTCCGGTTTCAAATTGGGGTTGGCTGTTTTACGCCAGGTCGATCCATACATATCCGATAAATTGGGCATGCGAAAAGCTCTCCCGACGTTGAGATACAACGACTGTTCCTTATTCAGGCTATGCAGCAACTGTAGCTGGGGATTGAATTCATTGTAATCATTCGCGCCGGCCTGTTGCCGGATGAATTCCTGCCGCGCCCCTACAATCAGATTAGTTTTTGCCGAAAGCGGATGGTTGACCTGGGCGAAAACAGAATAAAAATCTCGCTTCTTGAGCGACAAATAGGCTGATGAAGCATTTGTCTGGGCATAAAAACTTTCATCAGCACTGATAGCGTCGTTTTGCCACGACACTCCAGCCAGGTACTGGCCAAATTTTGTCTGCCAGCTGGCCTGGCTGTCCAGCCCCAAGGTGCCAAAATAGGTGGTATTATCACCGGATCGAACGCCAGCAGACGTATATTTGCGATACTGCCTGGCCGACCAGTTGCCGTATGCTTTGGTTAGCCAACTTCCATGCTTGATCTGCAAGGAAACTGAATTTTTGACATCTTTTTGCGCAATCCGCTCATCCAGTGTATTGCCGATTTCCTTCATCCGTTCCACATTGAATTCATCAGAATCATATTGGTGAGTCAACGTCATCGCATCATTAATTGCCCAGGCCCAGCGCAAAAAATTGCGTTCTTCGCCACGAAACGCCGTATATTTTCGATTCAGGCCGTTGCTTGACCAAGGCTCGCTAATCGCCCCCATATCGCCCACCTTTTCATGGCTGGCGGTTATAGAAAATTTGTCGGCCTGTAATGAAAGGTTTTGCCGATTAGTGCCAAAACTGCCTGTCTCCGCTTCAACACTATTTTTCACCTTTTTCTTCGTGACAATATTGATGACCCCTCCCATCGCCGAAGAACCGTACAACGTCGAAGAAGCCCCTTTGATTATTTCCACCTTCTCAATATTGTCGGGAGGAATATGCTCCAGTGCATAATAACCGGAAAGATTGGTCGGGATGCCATCCAGCAAAATCACCGTGCCGCGATCCATCCCTCTGATGACGATTTTTGCCGTCATCGACGAATATAGATGGCCCATCGCCCCATATCCGTCATACGTCAGTCCGGTGGCAAACTTCAGCGCTTCCAGCAAATTTGACGCCCCAGTTTCTTTTATCTGCTCGCCAGTCAGTACTTGAACCGACGCCGCCGTTTTCAAGTCCTTCGACTCCCGCCGCATAGCCGTCACCACCACAGGATCGAAGTTATATTCCTGCTTCTCCTCTGCACTTGCCAGTCCCGGTATCCCCGCACAGAGAGCCCCTACGATTACGCCAGCCATCGTTCGCCTCGCCCAGTTACGAGCATATTTTTTGCTCAGTTTCATTTGCCACACTCCCCTAACCAAGTTTTTATACTGCCATCAGTGCAACCGCTCCTGTTGTCGGAACGGATTATTTTTATCTGGAGGCTCCCCTGCAAAAGAGCCTCCGGCTAATGAATCCACGCCAAAAGCTAAAATGGCGTGAAATCCGGGGAACACAAAAAAAGAATAGCCCCCTGGAATGGAAGCTATTCTGGACAGCCGGCAACTTTTTGATAAAAAATCCCGGCAAAAAAATTGCCGGGAAGAAGTTCAACACAGGAGCTGTGCAAAAATCCCCTCCCCATCGCGCGTGGGTAAAAACGGTGATTGTCGAACAGGCAGTTCTCCTGGCTCTGGATCATAGCTCGCCCAAACCTTCCCAAGATTTTCATCCCAGTGGTATAAAATGGGTTTGCTCCCCAATACAGTGGCGGGACCGCGCCGGCATTACACCGGACTTCCCTATTAAGCCCTTGCGGGCACCTATCCCGGTATGAAATTGTCAAACGAACTCGGATTACGGTTTGAATATTACCACAGAGATTTTAGCGTGTCAAATGGATTATGACTACTTATGAAATTACTGTTTCAAGCTCTGCAGCCACTTGGCGATCTCATCCTGTGAATTTTTTACGTCTTTCCCCCATAGGGCAAGTCCCTCAAGTATGGTCGCCTGTGACGCCAGTTTGGCAATATCGTTGGCGCTGCGGCCCAGTCCGCTTCCCGCATGGGTGATAAACGGCACAACAGTCTTACCGGACAAATCATGCTCCGACAAAAAAGTCATGACTGGCGGTGCGATGGTGTTCCTCCAGTTTGGGGAACCGACAAAAACAATATCATATTCTTTGATGTTGGTCACTTTTGCTTTGATCGGCGGCTTAAACCCAGACTCCAACTCTTGTTTTACCTGTTTTGTCACACGTTATGTTCAAAAGGATAGGGGGTAACAGTCTGGATCTCAAAAATATCGCCGCCCATGATCTTCTGGATTTACTCGGCCAGTTCACGGGTATTGCCGGAACGCGAAAAATAGGTCACTAATACTTTCTTGGTTTTAATCGGCGCTTGCGCCGCTTCAGCTTTTGGGGTCTGGGTTGGGGCTGGGCTGGCTTTTTCATTCTTCGTTTCCGCCTTGGTGCTGTTGCCGCCGCAAGCGGTGAGTAAAACGGCCATCAACAATGTCATGGCCAGGACCAAAACCTTCTTCACCATAATCGCTATCGCTCCCTTTTGTTACTGCTTATTAATTTTCAGCTCATTTTCTTTGTCGACTACCGTCTGATCATAGACCGATATTTTATAATCCAGCCGCTCCAATGTTCGCTGCATTTCTGTCATTCGCTCCAGGAGCAGTTTGCGTTGCTCAACAAAGAGGGCCTTTCTGGCCTCAATCGTTGGATCTCCCTGTTGGAATAGACCGACATACTCAATCAACACTTAAATTGGCAGCCCAGAAACGCGCATGCAGCGGATAAACTCGACCCATTTGCAGTCTTGATCCATGTAGTCCCTGCCGCCGCTTTTATTACGGTTCACCCGTGGGATGAGGCCAATTCGCTCATAATAACGCAGTGTATCCTGAGGCATGCCAAATTTTTGACTGCCTTCGCTGGCGGGATCATCCGGGTTCTGTAATGGCAAGCGCATAAAGCCAAACCCTAGTTTCTTCATTTCCTCATCTTCCACCTATGCTAAGAAACTCATCGTCCAAGTTACATTCTATAGCTTGGAGTTAACTCTAAGTCAAGCATTTTCGTTCAATCGCCAATCTGGATTGGCCGGACTGGCAGCCAAAGTCGGCAAGCAAGAGGCCGCGAATGCAACCGACGTGCTGAACAAGGTCGTCAGTAGCAGAAAGAAGTAGAATCTAAATAGTTTATCCATTAAAGTGTCTTTCTCTCCCACTACTAATCTATTGTCTAATGGCAAAAAAGCCGGTTAAGGTGGTGCTACCGATGCTCACCTTAATCGACCTTTTTACTGTTTCTATTTATTTTGCGCCATATCTATCATTTCTTTGCACCTGATATTTTAACATCCGAACATTGTTTAGCAATCCAGTTTGCATCTCATAAGTGCGATTGGGATAAATTCGGCCCGAAGCACCTTACTGCCTTGAAAGTAGCTTCCCCAGAATTATGAATCGTCAGTTCCCGTACCTTGGCCGGAACAAAAAACTGCTCACCCTGCTTGATTGGATAACGTATCCTAACGTTGCGCACATTTGAAAAAAGAGTTGTCACGGATGGATCTTCCCGTGTATGTTGAAGGTGCTAGCCAAAACAACACGAAGGAGCTGAACAAGATGCTGGACGCCGAGGCGGATCAACTCACCAATGCCGGCAAGTATGAACGTACAGAAGGAAGAAAAGACACCTGCGCCGGCCATTATCAGCGCAAACTCACCACCAAGGCAGGTGAAGTGACCTTGAACGTTCCCAAACTTCGCCATCTTCCTTTTGAGACCGCCATTATCGAACGCTACAAACGGCGGGAAAGCAGTATTGAAGAAGCCCTTATCGAGATGTACCTGGCGGGAGTTTCTGTTCGCCGGATTGAAGATATTACCGAAGTCCTTTGGGGTAGTAAAGTTTCTGCCGGAACCATCAGCGAGATGAACAAGAAAGTCTATGGTCACATCGAAGAATGGCGAAATCGCGAGCTCAAATCAACCTACCCTTTATGTCTACTTTGGCGGTATCTATCTAAAGCGCTGTTGGGGCGGTTCATACGACAATGTAGCCATATTGGTGGCCTTGGCAGTAGATGAAGATGGCTATCGGGAAATCATCGGTTGCGCAGAAGGCGGTCGGGAAGATAAGGAAAGCTGGTTGAACTTCCTACGCTGTTTGAAAGAACGAGGTCGCTCCGGCATGAAACTCAGTGTTGCAGATCGCTGCCTGGGCTTTGTTGAAGCCCTCGGAGAAGTATTTCCAGACTCGAAGTTTCAGCGCTGCGTCGTTCATTTCTACCGAAACAGCTTTTCGGTAACCCCTCTTTCTAAGAGCAAGGAAGTGGTCGCCATGCTCAAAGCGATTCACGCGCAGGAAGATCTGGAGAGTGCGCGCGAGAAATCAAAGTTGGTCATAGAAAAACTCAAAGGAATGAAACTCCCTGAAGCAGCCAGTCGACTGGAAAAAGGAATTGAGGACACCATAGCATACATGAACTTCCCCCGGGAACACTGGGGCAAGATACGGACCAACAATGGATTGGAGAGAATCATGCGAGAAATCCGCCGCAGAACGAGGGTGGTGGGAAGTTTTCCAGACGGGAAATCGGCTTTGAAGCTGGTAGGAGCCAGGCTTCGTCATATTACGACAACCAGTTGGGGGACGAAGCGACATTTGAATATGGCACTGCTCCAGGAAAAACAGGCCGATGGCGTATCCGAAGCTATCTGAGACCTTCGCAGGAGCCCATCCACAAATTTGCACAAAAATCTTGACACTACCTTGCTCCAATTGACAGGATCTTGATTATGCAATAAAAAGCGACCCAATTAAGGTCGCTTTTTATTCGTTTTTATTACATATCCACGGTAAAACGCATTATCGATTGGCCTTATTCAACGCCAATAAAACGCCTTGTTTCACCCGCAAAAACGCTGCCTGTAATAATAACGATAACAATTATTTTTCAGCCTACTCCCAAGCTGCTTTCATCAAATCCTGCAGCAGCGTAACCGTTTACAAGAACCTCCACTCGCCCCAAATTCGGGTCAAACATGAGGCCATGTACGGGAACATCAGCCGGGATAAGCGGATTATCCCGGATTTGCGCGACTACATCAATCACATTTTCAAACGGGTCTCGAAAACGTTCGACCCATCGCTTCAGCTCATCTTTTGCCATTTTGATGGCTTCCGGTGAAATTCCCCGCGCAATCATTTTTTGAAATAGAGAATTCGTATCCAATTTCGCCATCCCGCAGTCCAGATGCCCAATTACCACGATTTCCCTGACACCAAGCTCAAAAATACTGACAACAAGACTTCGAATAATGCTGCACAAAGGTCCAGTCAACGTGTTTCCTGCATTTTGTATGAGCTTGGCTTCTCCACGGCTGACCCCGATCGCCGGCAGTAGAAAATTCACCAACCGAGTGTCCATGCAAGCAAAAATAGCCAATTGGCGACTGGGTATACCGCTGGGAAAAGGTTGAACCGAAGGCTTGTTTGATTCCTGCAGGAATTCATGATTTACCAATAGAATCTGATCCAAAATCCTCATCTTCATTCCTCCTCATTACTTTGAGGGACACAACAAATGATTGCGATAACCATTAAGTGATGGTGACTTTTCTCGCCGCGCAGCTGCGTGCAAACAAGGTTAGCAGAATGGCGACCGCGCACATGATGGCAGCAGCCAGAAAAGCCGTTGAATAATCGCCACTGTTTATTTCCTTGACCCGCGCTGCAAGCCGGGGTCCGATGAAGGCAGCTACGCCATAGGATGTGAACAGAATACCGTAATTCATGCTAAGATTTTTTGCCCCGAACAGGTCGGCTGTAATCGAGGGGAAAATAGCGAAAAATCCGCCAAAACATGCTGCAATAATTGATATCACAGCCACAAATGGTGCAAAAGATCCGGCATATTTTAGCGTGCTCATCATCAGTGCGGAAAGGATGAACATTACAGCCAGCGTGGGATAAGGACCCATTTTGTCCGAAACCCAGCCCCAGATCACCCGTCCTGCTGTATTGGCCAAAGCCATCAGGCTGACCGCAAACGCCGCCGTCTTGGCGTCAAGGCGGATTACCTCCTGCCCGATGGAAGCAGCGTGACCAATGATCATCAATCCGGAAACACATGCGATGGTGTACATCATCCACAGAACGTAGAACATGGGCGACCCGAGCATGCCCCTCCAATCCTTGTCATTTGCCGACCCTGCAATAGAGCTATCCGGCGGTTGCCAGCCTTCGGGAACATAGCCGGTCGGCGGAGCTTTGACATATTGTGCCGCCAAACAGGTGATGACAAGGTATGCAGCGCCAAGAATTTTAAATGTAGTCAGCACACCATAGTCCTGTACCAATCCATTGGCGATCGGTGCGTTGATAACCGCTCCCAGCGCAAAACCTGCCGCTACAAGACCAGCGGCCAAGCCCCTTTTGTCCGGGAACCATTTGACGGCGTTCGAAATACCGGTCCCGTAGATAAAACCGATGCCAAAACCGCCGAGAAGTCCATAGGTCGAATAGAGGGAAGCTAGCGACGTGGTGAATCCGGCAGCAATGATTCCTGTGCTGAAAATTATGCCGCCTGTGAACATGAGGAATTTGGGTCCGCGAACCGGTTGAATCTTGCCGCCGATAATCATGGCGAGCGGAATCATGAACAGGGAGATCGAAAAGGCAAGGGAAGTATCACTGGTCGACCACTGGAACAGGCCGATCAGGGGGCGCTGGAACACGCTCCAGGCATAGGCCGATCCGACACACAGGTTGATAACGAACATACTGGTAAGAATCAGCCATCGATTATGAATTTGCCCCATCATTTCTCCGCCTTTCATCATTGTGGAATACGATTACATTTTTACTGCAGTTTTCGCAATGATGCTGTGAATTGATTCTCGATGCAATTTCACATCACATGTTTCTTGGATCATCAGACACGTTCTATGATTGTCTGCACGCCTTGACCTCCAACAATGCAAAGTGTTGCCGATTCTTCTTCCACTATCCGTCGGAGGATACCATTTCGTCAGAAATTATTTCTCCGAAAGCGAGTTTGGCAAAACATCCGTTTTGCGATATGAAAAGCTCATTCAACGAACCGAGAAACTGAATTTCAATCCGCAAAATGCCATTTTTCATGGAAACGGAACGGGTCAGGCGAGTCAGTACACCTTCGGTTTGCCGAACATTGTTGGTGGTAACACAGACACTATATATCCCATCACAGGGAACAGACATGTAATCGTCCACTTCGACAAAAAATTTGTATTCTTTGGGAGAGCACCATTTTTTCCCCACGTATTGAATATATCCAGTCAACTGAACCGGACGAGTGAGCATTTGCTCTGCGCCCGAAAGATTTCCAATGGAAATGAGTCTTCGTATCTCCGTACTGCTGACCATTTTTTCGTTCATGGTGACCGAATCGGGAATTTCGAGGCGATAACCATAATGACGCGAAAGTCTCCGAAGCGTTTGAATGTTCCCGGCTCCTTTGTGTCCGAAAGTATAGTTAGATCCAATAACAATGCATTTGGGTTCGAATTTTTGATGCAATAGGGCGATGAATTTTTCGGGGCTTATCGACATAAAACCCGGGGTAAATTCAATCTGGGTCAGATAGTCTACCTCTAGATGGCTGATCAGTCCGGCTTTTTCCTGACTCGTAGTCAAACTTTGCGGGCATCTGGAAGGAGCTATGCAAGATAATGGATGGTTGACGGAAGTGAACACCATGCTGGTGCCTGACAATCGACGGGAAATTTCCACCGCGCGTTGTATGATCCGTTGATGTCCGACATGAACACCGTCAAAAGTCCCTAGGGCGATTGCTGTTACAGGCCGGGTTGCCTGAATGGCGGCGAAATCATTTATTATCTCCACAACGGTTACACCTTCATTCTATGGGGAGGAGGAGAGTTTTCCCTCTCCCCCCCGCTTTGAAATCTCGTTACCGGCAGACAGAGCCGGCGATAACCATGCACTGAGCCTGGTTGGTGCCTTCGTAGATCTGGGTGATCTTGGCGTCGCGCATCATGCGCTCGACCGGATACTCGCGGCTGTAGCCGTAACCGCCGAAGATCTGAACGGCATCGGTTGTGACCGACATCGCTGTGTCCGAAGCGAATTTCTTCGCCATGGCGGCTTCCTTGCCGTACGGCAGGTGCTCGGATTTGTGGAAAGCGGCCCGCATGGTCAGCAGATGGGCAGCTTCGGTCTGGGTTGCCATCTCGGCCAGCATGAAGCTGATCGCTTGCTGCTGGATGATCGGTTTGTTGAACTGGACGCGCTGTTTCGCGTATTGAACGGCTGCGTCAATAGCGCCCATGGCGATACCGGTCGCTTGGGATGCAACGCCGATGCGTCCGCCATCGAGTGTGGTCATGGCGATCTTGAAGCCTTCGCCTTCTTTACCGAGCAGGTTGGCAGCCGGAATGCGGCAATTTTCCATGATGACTTCGCGCTGCACGGAAGAGCGGATCCCCATTTTTTTCTCGGTTTTGCCGAAAGAGAGACCCGGGGTTCCCAATTCAACGATGAAGGCGCTCATGCCCTTGAAGGGGCCGGCTTCTTTATTGGTGGAGGCGAAGATCACTTCGATTTCCGCTTCCCCGCCGTTGGTGTTGAACACCTTGGTGCCGTTGAGGACATAGAAGTCGCCGTCTTTCACTGCGGTGGTGGTGGCGCCGGCCACGTCGGTGCCCGCATTAGGCTCGGTCAAACCGAACGCGCCCATTTTTTCGCCGCTGGCGAGTGGTTTCAGGAATTTCTGTTTTTGCTCTTCGTTGCCGTATTTGAAAATCGGCCATGAGCAGAGGGAAGTATGCACAGAAAGGCCGATGCCGATGCCCGCGTCCGCTTTGGAAATTTCTTCGACTGCCAATGCATAAGCAACAAAGTCCATGCCGGCTCCGCCGTATTCCTCGGGGTAAGGAAGGCCCATCAGACCGAGTTTTCCCATTTCATTGTAGATATCCCGGGGGAAGATGTCATGCTCGTCCCGCTCGGCTGCGCCAGGGGCGATTCTCTTTGCGGTGAATTCCTGTACTGTTTTGCGAAGGGCTTCTTGATCCGGCGTTAATACAAAATTCATTTGTCATGCCTCCAATTACTTATTTCTTATTCGTCTATCGTTTCTGGCTGCGTCCAAGATTGCTTTATTCCGGAAATTGTCGGCCTCAGTCCTGTCCCACAGAGGGTGACCGGCTTTGGCCGACCGTCCGGCTCAGGTTGGAATTCCGAACATCGTCGGCCTCAGTCCTGTCCCGCGAGGGGTGACCGGCTTTGGCCGCAGTTTCGGCAGCATAGATGCTATTTTTTTACAGGAGCTGCAGGCTCTTGGATGGCATCTTCCGGAATATCCATGATCTTCTTGGCCATTCCGAAATAGTCTTCCCATTTGGTCAACCCTTTGACTACCATTTTGGCGCCGTCAGGCGATCCGCCGCCGTGCATGCAGCCGGGGATACCGCCGCCGACAGTCAGCCACTCGACCAAACGGGCCATCTTGGCGCGGCTTTCACCGTCAGCTCCGGCTGTCAGGGCTTTCTTTACAAAAGCGCCATATTCCGTTTGCATATCCTGCCAGGAGGGAATGCAGCCGGTCTCGGCGATGCCGCCGCTGATGTCCTGCGCCATGACTTTGGTCATGTACGGCAGCTTGGCCACCTGGGTCTTGTTGGTGTGGGCTAGCAACGCGTCCGGCACAAACACGCCGGATTTCTTTTTCTTGCCGAGAGCCATGGCGCCTATGCCGAGACCGGCGGTGATTTCATTGTTGATGGCCATTTCGTTCAGCGTGGCCTGGAAGGGTTTGACGGAAAGTCCGTTGGCGCGGGCCATGCCCATGGCGGCGCCGATCATGATGTCTCCCTGGCCGGCTACGCAGTGGCCGATGGCTGCCCGGTAGATCGAAGCGAAGCTGCCGATGTTCATGCCGCTGTATTTGAACTCGCCGCACATGAACACGCGCTCGTTCGGAATGAACACATTGTCGAAATGGATGTATGCCTGGGTGATGTTGCCTGCGTGCGGCATATCATAGCCTTCTTCCGCGGCGCGGGTGTCGCTGATTCCGCGGCACTCGACGATGGTGATTCCTTGTTCATCGCGGGGTACTGCAAAAGCCACCGCATAGTCTTTGTCAACTTCGCCGTAACCGGTGCCAGGCATCGCGATGATGTAGTTACAGGCGGCCACGCCGCAGATCTGGATCTTATAGCCACTGACGATAATGCCGTCCGGTTTGACTTCCTTCACATGAAGGGTAACATCCGGATTGTCCTGCTGGGAAGCTTTCTTGGAGCGGTCGCCTTTGGCGTCGGTGAGAGCGCCGGCCAAGGCCAGTGCATTGTCTTCTGCGAACTTCATGAAGTTTTTGACGCGAGGCAAATATTGGGTTCCGAGAGCCGCGTCCATCTCAAAAGCAGTATCATACAAGGTATTCAGTCCAGTCCAGCCGGCGCAGGTCGCGCCCTGGCAGGTGCCGGTCTGGTGATATTGGTCGCGTTTCATTTTGGCATTGCCAATTTGGGCTTCCATGCTGTCCTGCAGGGTGTTCCAGCGATGGGCTATCTCGCCTGAGAGTGCTGATTTGCAGGTATAAATCGGTGCCTTCTCCGGGTCAAAGCACGCATCATAGGAACGAGCGACCGATTTGACATGCAATGCTGTGTTCGGATCGGTGGTGACGTCCTCGATCAGTTTGCCGAACTTGTAGATGTTGGGCCGCATTTTCTTGAGGCTCTCGATGTACTGTTGTCCGTTCTTCAACATGGTTGGTTTCCCCCTTTTAATTTACGTGGCTTTGCCACAATAATACGCTTTTGGGACTAGAGGTTGTTTTTGGCCAGGATTTCGGCTTTGATGCCCATCGGTTCGTCGCGGAAAATCCGGGCATCCATCAGTTTCAGATCCGGTGCGACGTGAGGCTTGAATTCCATCTGGGCCAGAATGTCTTTCTCCAGGTCGATGCCCGGGGCGATCTCCGTCAGTGTCAGGCCTTCGTGCCGCATCTCAAACACGGCGCGTTCTGTTACATATAGCACTTTTTGACCCTGCTCGCGAGCGTAATCGCCGGAGAACGTGATATGACCGACTTTGGGGACCAGTTTTTTCGCTTTGCCTTCGGTGACGATTTTTAGTTTTCCGTCTTCCACGGCGATTTCCAGCCCGGAGGCTGTCAGTGTGCCGCAGAACACGACACTCTTGCTGTTTTGCGTGATATTGACGAATCCGCCGGGACCTGCGATACGGGGACCGAATTTCGACACGTTGACGTTGCCGACGGCATCGAGTTCCGCCATGCCGAGGCAGGCCAGATCCAGACCGCCGCCGTCATAGAAATCGAATTGGCTCGGATGATCCATCATGGCTTCCGGATTGATTGCACAGCCAAAACGAAGACCGCCGCAGGGTACCCCGCCAATCAAACCGGGCTCCACTGTCGCTGTAAGCAAGTCGATGATACCTTCCTCAGCCGCGACTGCCGAAACGCCTTCGGGCATCCCGATCCCTAGGTTGAGAACGGCTTCGGGGATCAGTTCCATGGCCGCCCGCCGGCAGATGATCTTGCGTTCGTCGAGAGCAATCGGCTTGATATCTGACAGCGGCATTCTGATGTCACCGGTCAGGGATCCATCGTATTCCGCACCCATGGTTTGGCTGTGGTTTTCGGGTTTGGCAACGACGATCGCGTCTACAAGGATGCCCGGAACTACCACATTGCGGGGGTCTATTGTTCCGACCTGTGTTACGCGCTCAACCTGGACGATGACTTTACCGCCGGAGTTCTTGGCGGCCAGTGCCTGTACATAAAACTCCAGCCGTATTGGTTCTTTTTCGATGCTGATATTGCCATGCAGGTCCGCCGTCGTCCCTTTGATGATAGCCACATCGATCGGGAAAGCCTTGTACCAGAGATATTCCTTGCCTTCGAGTTCGATGAGTTTAACGAGCTCGCCTGTCGAACGCTTGTTCAGGCGCCCGCCGGTCTCCCGCGGATCAGCAAAAGTCTTCAGGCCGACATGAGTAATAACGCCCGGTTTTTTTCCGCCAATCGCCCGATAGAGATGCATCATGACGCCTTGGGGAATCGCATAGGCTTCGCACTGTTCGGCGTTGATCATCTTCACCATGTCCGGTTGAAGGTTGAAATGACCGGCGATGATCTTCGTGATCAGGCCTTCCTTGCACCAGCGGTTCAAACCCCAGTTCGATTTGCCGTCGTTCTGCGATGCACCGTATGTCAGTGTCAAGTTATTGGGGGCGCCGGTTTTTAGGAAGCTTTCTTCCACCGCTTTGGAAATCTCCTCAGGATGTCCCATTCCGATAAACCCGCTCACTGCAACTGTTGCACCCGGCTTGATGAGTTTTATCGCTTCTTCCGCGGTCATCACTTTGTTTTTCATGCACCATTCCTCTTTCGCAACTACACTTTCCCTTGCTGGGTCATTCCGACTCAGTTGCCGCTTTAGGACTACCAACAGCCGCTTCGGAAGGTTTCGCTACTTTAACAAAGGATTCATCCGTAAAGAAAAGGCATATGGTTCCGACAAGCATACCGCCGAAACACAGCCAAAAAGTCGACACGTAGGCTTCAACCGGAAACTTGCCTGCAACTTTGCTGAATCCATCCAATAGGACGCCCATATATTGCTGATAGAATGCACCGCCAACAAAGTAGAACAGGTTAAACAGACCGATCGCGGTTCCAACCACTTTACGCGGCAAACGTTCCGAAATGTGTGCGTAATTCGTAATATATGTACCGCCGAAGGCCCCCATGAAGAAACAGAATCCAGACATCGTAACCTGACTCCATCCCGTAGGATTCAGCGCAAGATACAACCAACCCAGCGTAAACACGATGGAGCCGGGAATAACCACTTTTTTACGACTTTGTAGCACTCGATCCGAGATGATCCCTGCAAGTGGACAACCTACGATCATCCCGATCGCCCACCAGGACAGCGTATTGCCCGCAACTTGTTTTGAAAAGCCCATGACATCTACCATGTAGGGAATTGCCCACAGTCCCTGGAATCCCATCATCGGGCCATACACCACAAACGCAAACACTGCGAGCCAACGGAAGTTCCAGGCTTTGGCCGACATAAGCATCGCCTGTTTCAGGGTAATGGCATCTTCTTGCGCTGCCTGAACGGCATCCACTTTGCGCCCGTCAATTTCATCAATCGAAGGATAGCCCATATCCTGGGGCTTATTTCGGACAAATATCCATACCAGAATCGCAAGGAGAATACTGATTCCTCCGAGGTAGTAAAACGCCGCTCTCCATCCGGTAGCGCCAACAAAAGCCGCCAACGGTGCCGCCGCTCCGAGGGCTCCGACGTTTCCAACCGTCAGCAGTATCCCCGTTAATGTCGCAAATTCAAAAGGTCTGAACCATTGTGCCTGTATTTTCATAATCGGAATGTAAACTACAGCTACCCCGATGCCCATCAAAACCCGGCCGGCTATTGCCCATTCAAAACTGGGCGCCATTCCAAACAATGCCGTGCCAATACCGGCAACGACAAAGAAGATGGTAACCGCTGCGCGAGGTCCCATAAAATCCGCCAGAACCCCGGACGGAATCTGCATTGCCGCATAAGGATAAAAATAGGCCGCTGACAATACTCCGAGAGCTGTGGCACTGATTTCCCATGTTTTCATCAGTTCCGGGGCTACAACCGCAGGCGCCACCCGGTCAAAGTATACAAAGAAATACACCAACCACAATGTGCCCAGCACAACCCATCGATACCTCAACATTTTTTGAGCCAGTCTTTCTTTCTCTTCCACAAGCATCCCCCTTTATTTGTTTTGCATTTGACAAACTATATAGCAATTCTCGTGCCATTAATGAATTTTTTCACAATCTTCGCGCGTTTCAACATTTTTCACAAATATTTACAAGAGTATTTTCGTTTCATTTCCGCAACGTTACGGCAGAAAATCCAGATTATTGTGTTGCGAAAATAAAACACCTGTTTCATTGCCGCAGCACATTGGTTATGAAAGCAATCAATTTTTGAAACGTAAAAAAAAACCACCGGAAAGTGAACTGAACCCCGTTGAATGGACACGAATAAGAAGCCCTATTGGGGAGGTGGTAATATAAACTGGACACGATGTTAAGGGAAAAGGGTGGCAGTTTATGAGTAGAAGAAGTTACGATCGGCAATTCAAAATAGCTGCTGTAAAATTAGTTTTGGAGGACAATATGTCCGTTGCGGGCGTTGCAAAGGAATTGTCTATCCATTACAATAGCCTGTACCGTTGGATAAGCGAGTACGAGAAATATGGAGAAAGTGCGTTTCCGGGCCACGGAAGCGCACTTTATAATTCTCAATACGAAATCAAAAAGCTTAAACGAAAAAACGAGGAGCTTAGATCGGAGTTAGAACTGCTAAAAAAGTACCGGGCCTTCTTGAAGCAAAAGAATGTATAAGATTTCATTATCTTAAAAGAAACCGGGACAAGTATAACATCAAGAAGGTATGTAAAACATTGAATATCTCTCGCTCTGGTTTTTATGAATACCTTAATAGAAAGTCTTCTAAGGTTCTCAGTTTACCAGCGGTAACTTTCGAACGTTGTTACGCGAACATGGCGCGATATCGAGTGTGAGCAGAAATTGCAATCCATATGACAACGCTTTGATGGAATCTTTTTATAGAACAATAAAAAGAGAGCTCATTCAAGATGCTCATTTCGAAACACCTGAACAAGCTCAACAAGAAATATTCAAGTATATTGAACTCTACTATAACACTAAGAGAATGCACTCTGCACTTGGGTATCTTTCCCCTGCCCAATTTGAAGAGTTGAATTCATAAAATCCACTTATCTTCGTGTCCAGTTTTAGTTGACAGCTCCAAGGGGGCTCTTTTTGTTCAATGTCCGTTTTCTCGGGTTCAGTTCAAAAGTGGCCTCGAAGGAATAGTAAGAATGTCTTTGCATCAATGGAGCGTTTTCAAGCTGTGTTTTTTAAGTTTTCTCAAGAGGGTGGCCGGGTCGACACCGAGTGACCGTGCTGTTTTGCGCAGGCTTTTACACTCTTTAAGCGTTTTTTCAATAATCTCTTTTTCGATTTTATCCATCAGGCACTTCAGCGGAAGATCCGAACGTTCTTCAGGCACTCCCGAAAACGTCAGGAGGGGGCGGGAGGCTAACTGAAAATTGTGTGGTAAGTCTTCCGGCAATAACAGATCAGAATTGCAGACAATTACAAGGCGCTCGATGACATTGATCAATTCCCTCACATTACCCGGCCAGCTGTATTGAGTAAATAATTCTAGCGCCGCATTGGAAAGTCTTTTCTCCATATGGTGTTTTTCATTCATTTTTTGTAATAGCGCCAAAGTCAGAATTGTTATGTCGGCCGGTCTTTCCCGCAGGGGTGGAATTTGGATGGGAACTACGTTGATCCTGAAATAAAGATCCTCTCTAAATCGTTTGGCGCTTACCTCCGTTTCCAGGTTTCTGTTGGTTGCAAAAAGCAGTCGAACGTTGAATTTAATGGGTTTTACCGATCCGACCATTGTTACTTCCTGATCCTGGAGAACTCTCAGCAGTTTCGCCTGTGTCAAAGCCGGCATTTCCCCAATCTCATCCAGAAACAGCGTTCCCCCGTTTGCAACTTCAAAAAGACCTGGCTTGCCACCTTTTTTCGCACCTGTAAAGGCCCCTTCCGCATAGCCGAAAAGCTCCGATTCCAGAAGTGTTTCCGGAATCGCCGCACAGTTGATCTTGATGAAGGGATGGTCCCGCCGCAGGCTGTTCTGATGGATGAAACTAGCCAATACCTCCTTGCCGACGCCAGACTCCCCCTGTATTAATATCGGCGCGTCAACGACAGCAACTCTTATCGCCAAGTCATACACTCTTTGCATTTCCTCGCTGCGGAACATCTCGGATTCGGATGCAACCTGGGTCCGAAGCTGCGACAGTTCAGACAAATATTTGTCCTTGAGACGATTCACCTGTTCCAGCTTTTCCCGCAAACATGACAGTTCCGTAAGATCCCGCACATTACTGATAATCTTGATGATTTTGCCATTTTCATCCAACACCGGACTGCCTGTCACTGCGAGAGTTTTTCCATTTAATTTGTACGATGTGGAATACACTTTCTTGGTTTCAAGAACCTTTTTCACAACAATGTCCCCGAGTTTATGCTCTTGCGCCACCTCGATCGCATTGCGACTCAGGACACGTTCAGGATCCATCCCCAACAATTTGCCGCATGCGGCGTTCAATTGTTGAAGCGTTCCTTCCCCATCCGTTACGAACATGCCATCATAGGATGACCCGATGATAACATCAAGCTCACGGTTTAACCGTTTGACCAGGTTCAGTTCGTTCGCCATGAATTCAAATTCGCTGATAAGTTGAAGCGAGGCAACAGCTCCGACAATTTCATTCCCCTCAAAAATCGGTGCGGCATTGACAACATAGGTCTGTCCATTGTGTGTTCTTTTGCGGTTGCGGATCTTTTTCCCATGGACCAGCACTTCATCCTGCACCAAGATGCTTTCGGGAATTATCTCGTCAATCCAGCCTTCGACTTCTTTATCTGCTTCAATTTTCAACATGTTTCGGGCCTCAGAATTGATGAAAACAACTCGATGGTTCCTGTCTATCGATATTATTCCGTTCGGTGTCGATTCAAGCACAGCCTTGAGCTGTTCGGTCGCTCTGGTGGATTGGGCCTTAAAACCTCTTATGATATCGCTTTTGGTAAGCATGCCTACCAAATCTCCCTCGCGATCAAGAACCGGCAGTCTTTTCCTAGGGTACATACAAGTATCTTCAATCAGAGAATCTTCCTCAATAAACGTTACGTTCGGTTGCATCACGATTTTCACAGGCATCTGCAAATCAATTTTTTCTTCAATGATGAACAGCAGATTTTTCAGCGTAAACATACCGCATACTTTGCCATTTTCATTAATGACCGGTAACCCCTTCACTTTTTGCTTGCGCAAAATACGAACAGCTTCTGCGATCGTCGTTTCCGGACTGATTGTTATCACTGCACGGGTCATGAAATCTTTTACAGCCATCATCGTCTCCTCAATCCGCTTTTTTCAAAAAACAAACCATTCGCAAACAATAAGTTCTTTTTTTCACATTTTCGAATATATAGTTTTGAATTATTGTCTTTTTTTACACCGAATATAATATTATCACATTGGTTAATTGTAAAATGAAATGCAACACCACTGACTAAAAGAAAAACGAACAGTCAAAAAGAGAAACCGTGTATGATAAAAGTGATTCAAACCCAATCATACGGAGGGTTCGCCCATGACTGTTCAATCAGAGCATACCACAACCGCACGATCTTTTAAACATCTTTCCCTAGCAGAGCGAGGCGCGATTTTTGCCTTGATCCACGAAAACCGTTCCATAAGGTATATCGCCAAGCGGCTCAAGCGAACTCCAAGTACGGTTTGCCGGGAAATCCGACGAGGTACGACGGCGCAGCTTCGAACCGGCCGCATTCCTTACCAAAGTTACTTTCCTGAAACCGGGCAAGCCGTGTATGCGAAACATCGGGGCAACAGTCGCAAAACAGGTAAACACAATCGCGCGTCAAGTTTCTTGCGGTTTGCCGAAACGAAGACTCTCAAAGACAAATGCTCTCCGGATGCTGTCGTCGGCTATTGCCAAAACCATCCCCAGTGGCAACAGGAATCCTTGGTCTGCACTAAAACTCTCTATAACTATATTGACCGTGGCCTTCTTGCTGCACGAAATATTGACCTGTATCTGAAAGTGCGCCGCAGAAGCACTCGGTGCAGAGGACGAATCAACAAGCGGATTCTTGGGCAAAGTATCGAACAACGTCCGATTGAAATCCTTACCCGAGAAGAGTTTGGGCATTGGGAAATCGATTCGGCAGTGGGGCGCCGATCAAAGGATGAGTCCCTGCTCACCCTTACGGAACGTAAGACACGCCAAGAACTCATAATCCGATTGGCAAACAAAGACAGCGATTCTGTGCAGACTGCGATGAAATGCCGGCAAGAGCGCACTGGTTCATCTTTTGCAAAGATATTTCGCAGCATCACGGCAGATAACGGTTCCGAATTCGCCGACTTATCGGCACTGCTTACACCTTGGAACTGCCAGGTATATTTTTCTCATCCGTATTCTTCCAGGGAACGAGGCACGAATGAGAGGCATAACGGGCTGATCCGACGATTCATTCCCAAAACAAAGACCATTCGCTATGTATCCAATGCCTTGGTGCGAAAAACGAAAGACTGGTGCAATCTGTTGCCGCGAAAGATCCTGGGGTACAAAACGCCGCAAGAATGCTTCCTCGAAGAACGGTCACTGATCATCTAACTCAAACGGTTGTCGGTTTCTTATAAGTGTTGCATTTGAAATTGCATTTTACGCGATTTTAATCAGCAGACCGTTTGCGGGAAAACTATTTGACCGACGCGGGCATGCTATCGTTATCGGGCCAGGTGTTCTGCTGATGCTGGTAGGCCTAACTCTTTTATCTTATGCAACCTCCGAGATTTCGCTATTGGCGGCTTCCTTGTTCTATAGGTTAGGCTATGGCGCTGCTCATCCCTCGCTGCAAGCGTGGGCAATTGACCGCTCGCCCGCTGACCGCAAAGGCGCCGCCAACGGAACATTCTTATCTTCTCTGGATCTAGGCTATGCGGTGGGTGCTGTATTGATGGGATGAATAGCTTCCCACACAGACTATGCCATGATGTATCGAGTATCCACGCTCTTTCTTGTAGTGTTTGCCTGCACATATGGCTACCATTTAATAAAAAGCGAGAAAACGCCGGAACTCGTTTGTGAATATCAAAAAAATGCTTCCTAACGTTCAAAAGCGTACATCCCTGCAAACGGCCTGCTGTATGTCTTGAGCAGGCCGTTTGCTTATATTTTATTGCTGCGCCGCCAGATTTTCATCTTCTCGGCTTGCTTAATCAACTCATCGCGGAAGTCCGGGTGAGCGATGCTGATGATTCGTTCCGTCCGTTCCCAGGTCGATCGCCCGGCCAAAATCACTTTGCCCCATTCGGTGACAAGATAATGGACCTGGCTGCGCGGGTCGGTTACGATGCTGCCGGCGTGCAGATGCGGTACCACGCGGGAATGCAGATGACCGGTCTTCTTGTCCGCATAAGTGGAACGGAAACAAATAAAACTCTTGCCGCCTCTTGATGAATAAGCGCCGGTGACAAAATCGAGTTGACCGCCGCTGCCGCTGATTTGCCGCATACCGGAAGATTCGGCGGAAACCTGACCGTAAAGATCGACCTCGATGCAGTTGTTGACGGAAATAAAGTTGTCGTTCTGCGCCATCACCGCCGGATCATTGGTGTAATTGACCGGATAGGAGGCCAAGCCTGGATTGTGGTCCACCCAATCATAAAGCTTTTGACTGCCGATGCAAAAAGTCCAGGCTCCTTTGCCATGATCCGTCCGTTTGCATTTGTTCGTCAGCTTGCCGCGTTCATACATTGCCAAATAGGCATCGACCAGCATTTCGGTATGCATACCGAGATTCTTGACATCCGACTCGGCGATTAATGTGCCCACTGCATTCGGCATACCGCCGATTCCCAGCTGGATCGTAGCCCCGTCAACGATTTCATCGACAATCAGCCTGGCAACGGCCTGATCAACGTCATCCGGTTCCGCCACCGGCAGTTCAACCAGTTTGGGATTATTCCCCTCTACGATATAGTCCACTTCCGAAATATGAATACATTCTTCCCGCCCGCCGATCGCAGTGGGCAAGTTTGTATTGATCTCGAGAATCACAGTTTTTGCTGTGTCCAAAATAGCCCGTGTGGCCGAATTGGTCAACGAAAAATTGAAATAGCCATGTTTGTCCATGGGTGCTACCGAGAGCATCGCCACATCCACTTCCAGATCATTGCGGTAGAAGTGCGGTTTGTTGCGATAAACCATCGGAATGAAGTTGCATTGATTCAGTTCCTGCAGTTTGCGTTCATAACCGCCAAAATGCCAGCTGTTAAAAACAAATGACTCACGGTCAGGATCAGCAATAACTACTTGACGGGGCGCCAGTGACAATGCGCTGCGGAATTTGACATCCCGCAAATCCGACTTGCGGGCAGCCAGTGCTGCATCCAGCACGATCGGTTGTGACAACCCCAGGCCATAATCGACCCACTGGCCGGACTTGACCACCGAAACAGCCTCGTCGGCGCTGCGCAGTTTTGCTTTGTAGTCATTGTTTACAGTCAAGGTTATCCCTCCGTCAAATTAAGTTCAACTTATGTTTAGCGTTTTTCGACCAATGCCTCAGAAACGCCTTCTACACCGGCCAACGCGAGCAATATTAGGAAAGATCGCTGCGGACAACGATAGGTCCCTGCCGGATCAAACCATTCACCCAGGCTGTGAACGCCGCCTTCTTTACCGCCCCTGCCGAGAGTAACCGCTGGAATTCCCAGACTGATTGGCATATTGGTATTCGTACAACCTCCTGGCACTAATTTTGGAGTGATCCCCAGACATTCGGTCGCTTGCCATGTTATTTGAACCATATCGCAATCATCGGCTTGGGCGCCGGCCGGAACGTCCAAAATCATTTTGTATTCCACGCCAACCTGCGATAATTCCCAGCGTTCATTTTCTTCCCGTGCCCCCTCAACAAATATTTCCAGTGCTCTATTTTGCAACTTGTTGAGTTCAACCGGATCATCCGACCGCAAATTGATTTTGAATTTCGCTTGTTGGGCTATAGCATGAATGGCATGCCCTGCTTCCATTAAACTGACTGTAAACGTGGTCTTGGGAAACTTCGGCGGACGCATGTCGCTGAGTTTGGCAATCGCTCTGGCCGCGGCATGCAAGGGGCTGGGCGTCCCAAACGCACCATAGGCATGCCCGCCCGGTCCGGTATAGGTCACTTCAAAATTGCGGATCCCCGTCCCCTGGTAAATAATGCTGTCGCAACCGGCGCCATCAATCGAGATCGTCGCGGCAATATCCGGATTATCGAGGAGCAGGGCTTTCATCCCGCACATACCGCCCATTCCTTCTTCGCCAACTGTTCCGGCGAACACAATATCGCCCTGCGTTTCAATACCCAATTCCTGAAGACCCCGTATCACCGACAAATTAGCGGCAAGACCGCGGGTATCATCGCATATACCTGGCGCATAAATTTTTCCGTCACGTTCAACCGGTGTCACATCAGTTCCCAGCGGAAACACCGTATCCAGATGCGCTTCAATAAGAATCTTGGGCCCGCTGCCCGTGCCGGGCCTTGTTCCCATTACATTACCATGCTTGTCAATATGGACATTTTGCAAGCCCAGTTCCTTTAATCGCTCGGCATAGTATTGCGCTCTTTTTTCTTCGGCAAAGGTCGGAGCCTCAACGGTAACCAAAACTTTTTGCTCAGCAATACAACGAGCCTGATCTGCTTCAAAGAACACCAGCCCTTTTTTCACTTGTTCCAACTGCATGAGCTTCGTAAACGTCGCCTGGATGATTTCTTTCACCTCATATGACTCCATCGCAGTTCCTCCATTTTTACTTAATTAATAATAAATGTACTTAACTTCGCAATCGTCGTCCGTACTGAACGGCATCAAAAACCATAGCCGTGTTCTCCTCCGCCTGACCAATTGCCTGCAATCCCGCCCCCACCAAAACATCGGGCACAGGCTTAAAGCCGATTACTTTTAATATTCCCGCCACCGATTGGAAGTAGGGCATAAATGCCGCGGTATCGTCTCTATGCTGGGTAAACACCAGCCCCAACCTGACCGGTTTCGCTAATCGGCTCGAATAATCAGCGTTCAAATAGGCATAAAGTCGATCCACCACCAATTTCAACTGTGCAGACATGCTCCACATATAGACCGGCGACGCGAGCACAAGCAAATCTGCGGCATTGATCGCCCGATACACACTCTGCATATCATCCTGGATAACGCATCGCCCTTTTGTTTTGCAGGCGTCACAGGACTGGCAGCCGCGGATATTCATAATATTCGGCTGAAAAATCACCGATTCATCGCCTGCCGATTTTGCCCCACTGATTACCTTTTCCAGCAAAACTGCCGTATTGCCTTTTGGTCGCGGGCTTCCCATGATCCCAATAATATTCATGCCAACCTCCACTTCGCATTAGGCAAATATATCACGCATTGCATTGTGAACATTATCGACGAATTTTTGTGCTTAATGATGTATTTGACCAATTTCAGCAAAATCCTGCGAATTCCTCTAAAGCCCCTAATGAAGCACCCCCTAAAGCAGACACGGTAAAAAGCCGCGAATCTACATTAGGGGGGGTGATGAGGGATATTGTTATTTAGGGTCTTTTATTTTCGCTGGAAAGCGCAGCGATGTCAAGAAACAGTCGCCTTCTTGCATTGTTGCCAAAGATCCTCCATGGCGCTCCATGATATAGGCAGTAATCTTCAAACCCAGAAATTTGCCATCTGCCGGTGCAGTAGGTAAAACAACATTTCTAACTTCCAAAAACAGGTCTCCGTTATCAATCTTGCAGATCAGACGTACTTCTTGCGTTAGGTCAGCATATTTGTGCAAGTTGGATGCCACAGGCCACAAGATCGTGCTGGGTAACGGTGAGGTTCACAAACTCCTCGGTATTACCGCTCATTTCAAGGAACTCGCCAGTGTGTTCCCCAATCTTTTAGGTGAGATATACACATGTATTTACGAAGCAACAGCCCACCATAAGCTTGGGCATCTGCGAGAGGCGCAGGTTGCTTTAAAACAGGCGCTATCCTTAGCCGCTCCTGATCAGCTGATGTTGCCTTTTGTCGAAAATTGCTCTAATATTGACGTGGTTTTGGATGGTTTAAGCCAAGATGCGACAGTGAGCGAGTTTATCAGACGGATAAAAACCTTGATCAAAACCTTGATCAAAACCGTTGCTCCCCACATAGTCAATGTTCAAAAGGCCCTGACTGGCACTGCCGCCGCAAAAGCGGTTATGACAGCACGAGAGCGGGAAATAGCCGAACTTGCGGTTTCGGGATTGTCGAACTCTCTGATCGGCAAACAACTTTATGTCTCCGAAGCGACGATAAAAAAAGACCTACAAAATATATACATCAAACTTGGCATAAACAACCGACTCGCCCTAGCCAAAGCAATCCTCAGCTTAAAATCTTACTAATATAAAATTGAGTAAACTGGCGCCGTTTTCAAGCGGCGTCAGTTTTGTTTTAAGTCTAAAAAAAAATGCTATACCTTTCGATATAGTGTCGCATCAAATAGGATAATGGCGAAATTCCTTTTGATATAAGGGTCTTTCGCCATTATCATTTTATTTTTGCTTCTATATCTTATGCCAGATGATAGTATTTGGCCGTTATCATAAACTGAAGCCAGAACAAAGGTTAGTAGCTGAAGAATTGAGGTGGCTTAACATGGAGGATATTCGAGTATTGCAATTTCGATTGGGATCTGAAACTTACAGCGTCCCGGTGGATGAGGTCGGTGCAGTGCTGCAGAGCAATAGGTTGAGCAGATTGTCGCAAAGTGATTCCAGTGATGACAGCGAGTCGCTTGATCAAAACAACAGATTCGTTCAGGTTCTAGATAGCCAGGCGATGCTAGCAGCCAGAGACGGAATGACGACGATCATTCTGCACGTCAATGGGGTTCAAGTGGCGCTAGTCGTGGATGAAGTGATTAAAGAAGTAAACTTGGACAAGAATAGTATCCTGAATTCAATCATAGTACCTTTGACCCTTTGGAAGTTAGGGGAGCACAAGTGGACAGGATCGGTATCGCGCATAAGTAGCTATATAAACTGAGAAGTGTCATTTCAGCCACATAACAATAATAGTGAAAGGATGGGATCAAAATGAAAGTTGGCGTTAAAATTGCACTGGGATTTTGCCTGGTTATAGTGGTGTTACTGGGGATGGGCGGGACATCCTACTACTCCGCCGATAATGTTCAGACCCAAATGACCGAAATTGCGCGAAGCAGTCAACGAGTCGAACTAGTGAATGCGGTGAGTCAGTTATTTACTGAAGGGACTATGGCTACACGCGGCTACATGGTATACGGCAGAGACACTTTTTCCAAACAAGCCCTAGATAAATATGACGAAGCCGTGAAAAATGCCACAGCGTTACTGCAAGTAGCGCGACCAGAAAAAAAAGCGGATGTTGAAAAGCTCATTGCTAATATCAAACTCTATAAAGATGCTATTCAAAACAACCTGTTCCCGGTTGTGCAGCAATATCACCGGGAAAAAAGCACCGGTACAGTAACTGCGGCTGCCCTCAAAGTCTTGGAGGACCAGTTTATCGCAATCGCAACCCCGTTGGTCAAAGTTACGGATGAGATCAATAAAACGACGACCGAACAGGTAACGGACAATCGAAAAGTCATCGGCAATCAGATGACAGCTTCTGCCTCGACGGTCAGCACAGTGAAGGCCACGACTCTTTCGCTCAGCTTAGCGGCGCTGCTGATTGTCATCGTCGTCAGCATCTTCCTGACGCGTATGATCACCAAACCATTGGCAACAGTCAGCGCCCGACTGGATGACATGGCCCAGGGACATTTCAACCGCGACATTGACCCCAAATACATGATCCGTCGTGATGAGTTCGGTGACATGGGACGATCCTTTGACCGAATGCTGCGCAGCATGAGACAGCTGATTGGACAGGTATCCCAGAGCGCCGAACAACTGGCAGCCTCCTCAGAAGAATTGACTGCCAATGCTGAGCAGTCGGCCCAGGCGTCAACCAGCATCGCCACCTCAATTCAACACGTAGCCGACGGCAGCGGGAAACAGGTATCAGCCGTCAACGACACTTCAGCTATCGTGGAAGAAATTTCCGCGACGATGGAAGAAGTATCCGCCACAGCTGCCGAAATGGCAACAATGTCCGAACAAACTGCCAAGGCAGCACGGGAAGGCAAAACATCAGTGGACCAGGCCGTATCCCAGATGGGTGCTGTCAATGTAGGCGCAAAACAGGCGCAAACTGCGGCGGTAGAACTCAAGGCCAGCTCCGCACAGATTGGCGAAATCGTCGGCCTGATCTCAACCATCGCCGGACAGACAAACCTCCTGGCGCTAAACGCCGCCATCGAAGCGGCACGAGCCGGAGAAGCGGGACGAGGTTTCGCCGTCGTAGCGGATGAAGTCCGCAAATTGGCTGAGCAGTCAGAAGCCGCGGCCCGCCAGATCAAAACCCTTGTTGGCAGCAACCATGACAGTATCGGCAAAGTGGTCGGCGCGATTGACACCGCTATCCTGGACATAACAAAAGGCGTGGAGCTGGTTAATGTAGCCGGCGCAAACTTCGGAGCCATCAACGGACAGGTCCGTCAGGTCACCGATCAAGTCAGCCTCATCGCCACGGCGATCAACGAAGCCGCTATCGGTAGCCAACGCATTGTCGGTTCAATCAAAGAAGTGGAGAGTATCAGCCGCGATTCGGCAGCAGAAGCGCAGACCGTATCGGCAGCAACCGAAGAACAGGCTGCTTCCATGGAAGAAATCGCCTCTGCCAGCCAAGCCTTGGCGCAACTGGCAACTGAGCTGCAGGGCGCGCTGTCCAAGTTTCGGATATAGGAATAGGAAAGAGGATCCGCCCCTTTGACAGATTCTGATTCAGCCAAATCCCGTACGACATTGTACGGGATTTTTGCTGTTATAGAGGATTTTTCGCATGAGCGGAGTAATATATATAAACAATATAGTTCCAAGGCTATTTTTAATGAATTTTTACAAAAAAAAGGACTAGGTGTTTATGACCCACGCACGGATTTTAATTGTTGATGACGATGAAAAACAGCTGGCGTCCATGCGCCGTACATTGCAAGGACATTTTGAAATTGTAACCACTACGGATCCGATTCAGGCGTTAAAAATTTTTGAATTGCAGGGACCTTTTGCCGTAGTAATTTCCGATTTTCAAATGCCGCTTATGAATGGCGTTCAACTTTTTGCCAAAATCTTTGAAATTGACCCGACCGCACAACGAATCCTGATCACCGGACGCCCCGATCTGCAAATGGCTGTCGATGCCATAAACCATGGTAAAATCACAGCCTTTTTGACCAAGCCGACACCCATTGCTTCGATTCGCTCCGTTGTTTTTGAAGCAGTCCAAACCTACAAGCAAGTACAAGAACCTGATATTCCGCCGCCTGCGCATAGCCGCCCAACAGCTACTCTTTATGCGCCCCTGACGGTAAAAGAAAAGGAAGTCCTGCTGTTGTTGTCCAAAGGATTTTCGAACGAAGAAATATCTGCAGAATTACTCATAACTATCGGCACCGTTAAAACCCATGTAAACAGCCTGTTTGGCAAACTGGACGTGAACAACCGCACCAAAGTTGTCGCAAGAGCGCTGGAGCTAGACCTGATCAAGCCGGCAGCGATATCCTAAAGCATTTTTCGATAACTCCCATATACAAAAACCCACGTCGAACGCGCTGCGTCTTTCGTGGGTTTTCTGTTTTTCAGTTCGGCAAAATCGATTCTTCTTTGTCAAAAGTATGTTTAATCGGCAGTTTCAGGATAAATTTCGCCCCTTCGCCTTCCTTGCTTTCCACCTCAATTTCGCCATGATGGTGCGCCACTACGATATCATACGAAATACTCAACCCAAGGCCAGTTCCTTGCCCAACAGGTTTGGTGGTGAAAAACGGATTAAAAAGATCCTTCTTGTTTTCAGAGGCAATACCGATTCCATCATCCGCAATGGAGCAATATACAAACTCAGCGTCGCACCAAGATGCAACCCGAATTACACCCATCTTGCCAGATTCTTTTGCCTGAATGGCATGCACTGCATTGACAACCAGATTCAACAATACCTGATTGATTTCATCGCCAATCACTTCGATTAATGGAATGCAGTCACGTTCTTCCTCCACAATGGCGCATTGCTTGATTTGATGCTGCGTCACCATAAAGGTGGCGTCCAGTCCTTGATTCAAATCGTATGGCGCAAACGTCTTATGTCTTTCAACTCGGGTAAAGATTTGCATCCCCTTGACTATTTTGCTGATCCGATTTAACCCTTCCAGTGTATCGGCAGTAAGCTGCGGCAGATCGCTGATGATATAATCGATATGCTGTTCTTTATAAATCAAGCTCACTTCAGCGGCCTTTTCCCTAAATTGAAGCTCGTCTGAAGCTTCCAGCCTTGCTTCTAGTTCCCGGTAATGCTGCGATAGTATAGTAAATGCCGTAAAATATTGCACCAGCATTTCTGTATTATTGGTAACGTACGCCAGCGGGTTATTAATTTCATGCGCTACCCCAGCGGCCATTTGCCCAAGACCCGCCAGTTTTTCCTGCTGAATCATTTGCGCTTGCTTCTGCTCGATTAAAGCTAATGCTGAAGAAAGTTCATGGTTAGTTTGCACAACTTCTTTTTGGGAAGTTCGCAGTTCACTCAATGTTTGTCGGACTTTTTGCGAAGCCTGACGCACGATTTTAATCGGATAATGATACAGCGCGTAGCCAATCGAAAGTCCCACTATAGAAAAAAAGCCAAAAAGCAGCAACCCATTTGCAGCAACTGATTCTATATTCTTTTGCGTCTGAACATAACCGACACTCTTTCCCCCGTAGTAAATTTCCGCTATTGCTGTAAGCGGAGAAAAAATACGCGGTTGATTTGCGGCCTGCACCTCATGCAACAGATTCATGCGCGCATCGTAGATTGTGACCGAACAAATCTCCGGTTCACGTGGTTGCGTGTCCAGCAATGCCTTAAGTTTGTGTGTAGCGTATTGCCAGTAATCCGGATTTTCCTGAACTGCATTTTGCATCAGGCTTGCTGTATTTGTCGCATAGTTTTGATTTGTATCACGACCGTGGTAAATTTGCAGTACAACATAGCTGAGCGGCATAGTCAGGCTGATAAGAACCGCCGTAACAACAGACAGTATTATAATGCGTCTATGGAATGATTGCAGAAAATTAGTGAGTTCCATCGGTTATCCTCGGCACAGGAATTGCCTGTGCCGTTTGAATTATCTGTTGGCCTTCCGATGAAAAAACAAAGGCAAGAAATTCCTTTACCCGAGGGTCCATCGGCTCCTGGTAAACGAAGTACATCCCTCGCTCCAGTCGATAAGCCCCAGATAGAATATTTGCCGGCGTCGGTGAAACACCCTCCAATTGCAACGCTTTCATTTTTTCCTGAGAACTGCTACTCCAGGAACTATCGGAAAACCCGATACTGCCTGGTATTGAGGCAACTGCGCGAGCCATGGAAAGGTCATTGTAATGGATCTTCCAATAATTATTAAGCAATGCCTCATCGAGCACACTGGAAAACTCTTTGATTTGATTCTTCAAAATTCCATTAACCGCATCCTCCTTATACATCAGATGCGGTATAATATTTTTCCCATCTGGCCATTGGCGCTTGCCGCCACTAAAAATCTCCAGCAATTCTGCCACCGAAATATTGTCAACCGGCACCGACGGATGGACGACAATAATCACCGCCGACCTTGCGTACGGAATCTGTTTCAGCCCGGCAGCCTTTTCCTGCTCTTGCAATGGGCGCGAAATCAGTCCGAGATTAATCCCGTTATCCGTTATTGCCTTAATCGCTCCCGCTGAACCGATACTGTCCGGGATTTCGATTTTTCCTGGTGATCGGCTTGCTTCATAGGCAGTCGCTAATTTGCGCATCAGCGGCAGATTGACTCCTGATCCGGCAATCACGATCCCTTCCCGCGGCGGCGGCTGTGCTGGGCTCGGGAGCGCAGGCCGGGTTGGCGCAGAACACCCCGTCAGCAATATCATACATACTAGGGTTGCGATTCCCGCGCGCAATGAATTCAACACGGCTTCACTCCCCATCAGCATTTTCCATGGCGGCAAAGTTGATTACCCTAATATCATATTATCATAAATTTTCAGGCCAGTGTTTTAAACCACTGCAAAAAGAAAACGCCGCAATCGCTTGCAGCGTCTCTTGATTTAAAAGGGGGCAGGTCACTGATTCGAACTAGTCAGTTTTTCTTTCAGGCGTCCATCGACTTAATTTGGGGCGAAATTCGGAAGTCAGCTTCCGTCGCCGCCCTCACCGCTTCCACTGTCACGCCTGACGCCAACTCGGTCAGTATTAGTCCTGCCTCGTCCCGCACCAACACACACAGCTCAGTAACAATCATGTCCACTTCCTTCACCGCCGTCAGAGGCAAATTGCATTTCTTGAGAATTTTAGGCGAGCCTTTCGCCGTATGCTCCATAGCGATAATCACCCGCTTTGCTCCCGCCACCAGGTCCATGGCGCCACCCATACCCGGCACCATTTTCCCTGGGACCATCCAGTTGGCCAGATTCCCTTCTGTATCCACCTGCAATGCCCCCAGCACGGTTGCAACAATGTGCCCGCCCCTGATGATCCCAAAAGAGGTCGCGCTATCGAAGAAGGCGCCGCCCGGATTAATGGTCACCGCTTTTCCTCCGGCGTTGATCAGGTCCGGGTCTGTGTTGCCGTTCGCTGCTGCCCCGAGTCCGACAAATCCGTTCTCAGAGTGCAGGATCACTTCGACTCCTGCTGGTAGATAATCGGCCACCATCGTCGGAATGCCAATCCCCAGGTTGACCAGATCTCCGTCTTGGAACTCACGGCCCACCCTAGTCGCGATCAGTTCTTTTGCATCCATCGTTTTCCTCCTCAACCCTGCACCAGATAGTGGACGAAGATACCCGGGGTCATGACATGATCCGGGTCAATCTCACCGATATCCACAATCTGTTCTGCTTCAACGATAACGGTTTTCCCGGCGCTGGCCATGAGTGGGTTGAAGTTGCGCGCCGCTTTACGGTACACGAGATTGCCAGCTTTGTCAGCCTTCCATGCCTTGATCAGTGCAACATCGGCCTGGATCGGCAGTTCTAACAAGTAGTCTCGCCCGTTAATGGTGATCTTCTGTTTACCCTGTTCGACGAGAGTCCCAACGCCTGTGGGGGTCAGGATACCACCGAGGCCGAATCCGGCTGCGCGGATGCGTTCGGCCAGCGTTCCCTGCGGCACCAGGTCCACATCCAGTTCGCCAACATTCATCTGGCGACCGGTTTCCGGGTTGGTTCCAATGTGGGAAACGATAACTCTCTTGAACTGTTTGTTGACGACTAGTTTGCCGATACCACGGTCGGGATAGGCAGTATCGTTGCAGATCAAAGTCAATTCTCGAGTTCCTTTCGCTGCAAGCTCCTCAACCAGACCTAACGGTGTACCGCAGGCCAGGAAGCCTCCCACCATGACAGTCATGCTGTCTTTGACTTTACCTGCTGCTTCGACGACACTTATGATTTTGTCCATGATTATAAAACACCTCGTCAGAATTGATTCCTGCTTTACTTCAGGAGAATTGAAAAACGCTCTAAATTGGTCGTAAAGTCCGGCACAATTCCTTTGCTTTCCGCCTCTTTCACCAGTTCAACGACTTTGTCGTTAAAAGGGGTGTCAATGCCTAGTTCATTTCCCTTTTCAACGGCTTCACCATTGATGGCGTCAATTTCACATTTTCGGCCCAATCTCATATCGAACAGCATACTTGCGATGACTTTGCGATGCGGTTCATACCATTGATAATATAGCGTCTTTTTGCTTTCAAAATCTGCTTTACCATGAACCAGCTCAAAATCTTCAAACTGGGTTCCCTGCAACTCCAGCAACTTAATCTCCTGTGCGTGGGCCAGTTTGATGATTTCATCCTTAATGAAAGCAGCACACAACAATGCTCTGTCATTATCCAGAACTTCTCCATACGTGCATCCCAGCGCCGCCGACATCCCGCTAAACGAAGCATTGACGCACAGCTTGGTCCATCTTTCGCCGGCCAAATTATTTGAAACCCGAGCTATTCCTGCTTTGTCAAGGAGTGCTTTGATCGCTTCGATTCGGGGCGTAATCTCTCCGTTCATCTCGCCCAAATCATAAGTCTGCCGATTCGGATCGGAAGTCATTTCACTGACTCCCGGCCCTTTCAGGCTTGCTCCCCACCCCACCGTGCCGCCGACGGTACGTTGCCGACCAACAAAGCGAGCTACTCTTTCCTCGGGAATACCGTTCTGCAGAGTGCACACCACGCTATCCTCGAATAAATGCGATAGTATCGCCGGCAAATAAGTACTGTTGTTGGGCGCCTTCCCTAAATAAAAGACGACCTCAAACTTTCCTTCAATATGGTCCAAATCGCATGCGTTGACCGGAACCTGTAAATCGAGCTTCCCAACAATAGTGGCTCCATTTTTTTGCAATGCCTCCACATGCTCTTTGTATCCATCGATCAGGACCGCATCCACTCCATTTTTCGTCATCATCGCGCCGATTACCGTCCCTAATGAACCGGCGCCCAATATTGCAACTCGCATCGTAGTTTCCTCCTTTTATCCATCAGAATCGATTTAATACCCTTATTATTTCAACCAGTTTTTCATCTCTCCAGGCCGCAATTTCTGCCGGAGTTCTGCCCTCCTCACATTTGCGGGCCGCCATCTCATCCATCACACCCTGTTCGAGCACATCACGGCATCCTTCAGGGAAACGTTGCCAAGTCGCCATATCATCCCACCACATCTCTATTGATGGACCGATATGGTCGATGATGCCGCGCACACCTTTCTCGCCGCCACCCAATTGATAAATCAAGTGCGGACCCATCAAAGACAGTCGAAGCCCTGGTCCGTAGCAGCAAGCCAAATCGACGTCCTCAGCCGAACAGACGCCCTTCATCACCAGATCGATGCATTCCCGCCATAAAGCCATGGCGATTCGGTTGGCGATATGTCCAGGGACCTCCTTATTCACCCGGATTGGCATCTTGCCAATCGCTTTGTAAAAATCGTAGGCCGTCTGGAATGTCGCTTCGTCCGTTCCTTTACCCGGGACCAGTTCCACAAGTGGAACCAGATGCGGCGGATTGAAAGGATGGGCGGTTATACAGCGACCCGGAAATTTTGACTTCTTCTGTATTTCAGATATCAGAAGCCCTGAAGTGCTGCTGGCAAAAACAGCGGTTGGATTTGCCCTGTCTATTTCCTGCAAAAGAGCGTCTTTTACCTCGTAGCTTTCAAAAGCCGATTCCTGAATCATCTGGACATCTTTGACCGCGTCGCCGATATCGCTCACATAAACAACTCTTCCCATCGCCTGATCGAAATCGCTCTGCGTCATCAAATCTTTCGCCAATAGAAATTTCATATTGCGCTGAATAGCAACGCGGGCCCTGTCGAGAGCAGCATCATTTATGTCTTGGACAAATGTTGGATAGCCTTTCCACAGATAATATGTCGCCCAGCTGGCGCCAATCGTCCCGGCGCCGACACAGGCGATTTTTCGTATCACCGACTCATGCATTTCATCTCTCCCCCTCTCACTCGGATGCACTCTTGCGAGATCCGGCACTTTTTATCCGACGATTAGTAAATCAGCATACCTAGTGCAATAATGAGAATCATGGCCAAAAATGTGGCTACACAATGCCCCCACCAGACATGCCTATATGCCTGCTTGTGTGTTAGTCCTGCCACAGCCAGTGTGGTGATGATTACGCCATTGTGAGGCAAAGCATCAAAGGTTCCTGCTGCGATAACGACCACACGGTGAATAAATTCCGGATTGACTCCCAATGCAACATATTTTCCGACCAGTGTTTCCAAAACGATTCCCAGTCCGCCGGATGCCGAACCGGTAATTCCGGTCATTAGGAATGTAGCAAATGATAACGAGATCAGTGGATGGCCGGGAATGGACAGCAAGAAATCTGTGATCAATTTGAAGCCCGAGCTTGCCGCGACAGCCATTCCATAGCCCACGTCCGCACAGGTATTGATGACTGGAATTGCTGTATTGGTAGCGCCTGAATTCATTGTCGTCAGGTGGTTCTTCACATGTTTGAAAAAGAGAATGAAGGCCGCCACACATCCGACGACAAGTGACCAGACGATATCGATTTTGAAGAAATTGAGCGAAGCAATAATCGCCAGAGATGGCGCAATACTAATCCAGAAATTGGGCAGGGTTTCAGTTTCGCCGGCAGCGGTCGCGGGGGTATTGGCAACATTACTTCCATCTTCATACCCTTCGCCCTTGAGTATCGATTTTTTCAGTTGGTTGTTCATGTACCACACGTTGAAAGCGGCGACGAAAACGGATGCTACGATCCCAAGCACCGGGCCGGCCGCCGCAGAAGTCTGGAGATACTTCATTGGCATGATGTTGATGATGGAGGGAGTGCCCGGCATCATCGTCATCGAAATGGAACCGATGCCGAATATGAAAGATGCGATAAACAGATGCCAGGGTATGTTAAGCAGCTTGAACAGCGGCCTGGCTATCGGCATGACTGCAAATATAACGACGAAAAGGCTGACGCCGCCGAGGGTCAGGCAGAGAGTCATCACAGCAACTGCCAAAAGAACATATAGCGGTTTATCATGCCCGATCACGCCAAGAATTTTACGTGCTATCGCTTTTGCAGCACCGCTGTCGTCCATATATTTGCCAAAAATGGAGGCAAACAAAAAAACCAGGTAGAATTTCCCTGCATAATTGATGAAACCTTTCATATAGGGCCCCATCAACGTATCCAATATCCCCATGTCCGAGAAGACCGAAACGATTACCACCGCGAGCGGGGCAATCAGCATAATACCAACTCCGCGTAGCGCCAAAACTACAATAACTGCCAATGAGACTATAATGCCGATTACACTGAGCGACATGTGTATCCTCCTTCTTTTTGCCTGTTTTTTCTTTGCGGTCAGCTTTAAAATGCAACGTTTTCCTTGCCCTTGAGCGCCATTATTTCGCGGACTTCATTGGAGTCTGCCGCTTCGATACCAAGCCGATCCATAATCTCTTTCATTTGCACCACTTGTTCGGCATTGGACTTTGCAAGAACACCCGGTCGCAAATACACGCTGTCTTCAAGCCCTACGCGAACATTGCCGCCCATGGCCAATGCTGTTGAACACATCGGGAACTGACTCCGCCCGGCTGCCGCAACTGACCAGTGAAATTCGCCGATCAACTCCCTGGCAGTTTTAACCAAATAAGCAAGATTGTCGACTGTTGCCGGAAGTCCTCCCAAGATGCCCAATACAAACTGCAGGTAGGGTGGCGTCTTAATGATTCCTTGCTTAATAAAATATGCAACGTTGTTAACCATTGCCGTATCATAGATTTCAAATTCCGGGCGGGTCCCCGACTCATTCATGGTTTGACAATAACGTTCCAATGCCTTAAATGAATTGGCAAAAACCATATCGTAGGTCCCTTCGAGATAAGGAATTTCCCAGTCGAATTTTGCGCCGATTTTTCGTACCGAGGCGGCTGCCGGTGTAAGGACAAAGTCAACCGACCCAGCATTCAACGAGGCAATTTCCGGTTTGAGAACGGGAATGGGAGCGATCCGTTGATCCAGCGTCATCCCCAACGCACCGCCTGTTGTGATACAGATTACTACGTCACAGCGTTCTTTAATCCCTGATACGATTTCCTTCATCGCATTCACATCCGGATTAGGCTTGCCTTCTTTCGGTTCCCGGGCATGAATGTGGACAACAGCAGCCCCCGCCTGATAAGCGCCAACCGCATCATCAATAATCTGTTGCGGCGTTACCGGGAGATACGGAGACATCGCCGGGGTATGAATCCCGCCAGTAATCGCACAAGTAATCCACGTTTTCTTTTTCATGTTGTTCACTCCTCACATTATCAATGATGTACTTTATTCCCGATCTTCCTATTAGCTAGGCCACCCCCCTTTGATTACTGTAAATAAACTTCCTTAGCCCAAAATGATTCGTCATGCGACAAAAACCTATTATTGCAATTTGCGTGCCAATAAAATTATTGTCTCGAAAAGCTTGATATAACAGCATTCTACATGTACCTCGATATGAAAAGATCTTGATCCGTGTAGGAATTACCTACGAACTGTCGGGCAATTCCAACAATTCTCTGCTATAATAACCGTAATAACCGAATCAAGGCCTCGTCAAGGACAATCGTCCTTATTTTGCAAGGAGGGCTCTGCATGACTGACTTGGATAACAGTAAAATAAGAATACTCATGGAAGAAGTTCTGGAAGCCCTGTCCGGGGCAATCGTGGTTGATGCTCATGGTCGCATTGTGTATCTCAACAAAAAATACGCACAGATCCTCAGTGTTGATAGAAACACAGTCATGGGTGAACCGGTTGAAAAAATAATCCCCCACACCCGCATGCCATTCGTATTAAAATCCGGAAAAGAAGAAATTGGGTCTATTTTTGAACTTAAAAACGGAGGCACGATTGTTTGCAATCGGATTCCGATTTATAACGAAGATAAAGTTATTGGCGCGGTATCATTTACGACCTTTACCAAAATGGACGAGTTAACGACTTTTATGAGACAGATTCAGCGCCTCAACACAGAAATTGACATGTATAAGAAGGAATTATGCAAATTACAGGGGGCAAAGTATTCCATTGAACAAATTATTGGTAAAGCACCCGCTATCCAAAAACTTAAAGAACTTGCCCCAAAAGTCGCCCAAACCAAATCCACTGTTTTGATCAGCGGCGAAACCGGAACCGGCAAAGAGTTTTTTTCTCAAGCAATCCACCAGTTAAGCCCTCGAAATCATCGCCCTTTCGTGAGGCTCAATTGTGCAGCCATCCCAAGAGACCTGCTTGAATCAGAATTGTTTGGTTACGACGAAGGCGCGTTTACCGGGGCAAAAAAAACAGGGAAACTCGGGAAATTTGAATTGGCACATGGCGGAACCCTATTGTTGGACGAAATAAACGAATTGCCGCTTACGCTTCAATCAAAGTTGCTGCGCGTAATTCAGGAAAAAGAAATTGACCGGGTTGGCGGTCTTCACCCCGTACAAATAGACGTGCGCTTAATCTGCACAACCAACCAAAATCTTAGCAATTTAGTAAAGCAAGGTGTTTTTCGCGAAGATTTATATTATCGAATCAATGTTGTAGAATTAAATATTCCTCCCTTAAGAGAAAGACTGGAGGATCTTCCCGCGTTAATTGAGTACTGTCTCTGCAGGATTAACAAGGAACTTGGCTTATCCATCCAGGGAGTTTCCGAAGATGTCATGAAGCTGTTTTCTAGTTACCACTGGCCTGGAAACATCCGTGAACTTGACCATGCTTTGGAGCGGGTTTCAAATGAAGTTCTTTGCGGAATTTTAACGATCGAAAATTTTGATTTTATAATAAAGCGGATAGCTTCTTCAGAGGCAATAAGTCCATCAAATAATGATCTATCTTTAGAAGAACTCAGAGCAAATGTCGAGCATACTGCAATTAAGAAAGCATTGCTTCAGGCAAAAGGTAACAAAACAGTTGCCGCTCAAATTTTGGGGATTGATCGAAGTGTCCTTTATGACAAAATCAGAAAATATGGAGCGTCCTCTTAATTTTTGAACAATTAGAGTCAACGGGGCTGTCTCAATAACAATTGAGACAGCCCCGTTTCTATATATAAAAAACGAGCCAAACAGCTCGGTATAATAACATTCTCCGCAAAAATAAAAGGCGAAGCTGCCGACACCAGCAAACTCCGCCGCTCAAAACAGCAGATGGGATCTGTGCACTCCGAAAAAAGAGTCAAGGTTCGTAAAGGAAAGTTATGCCCCCGTAAACTGGGCTTTGCGTTTTTCTGTAAAAGCCGCCATGCCCTCTTTCTGGTCGGCGGTGGCGAAGCACAGACCAAAGACTTCCGCTTCATAGGCAGTCCCGGTTTCGAGATCCGTATCCAGGCCCTCATTGACGGCTGCTTTACACAACTTTACAGCTACCGCCGCCCGCGACTGGATCTTTTGCGCCATAGCCCTGGCTGTCGTCATCAATTCTTCGGCAGGCGCTACTACATTCACCAAGCCGATGCGATAGGCTTCCTGCGCGTCGATCACATCAGCGGTATATAGCAGTTGTTTGGCACGGCCTTTGCCGACGAGTCGGGGCAATCTCTGCGTGCCGTCAAAGCCGGATGTAATCCCCAGCGTGACTTCCGGCTGGCCAAACTTCGCTTTTTCTGAGGCGATGCGGATATCGCAGGCCATCGCCAGCTCACAGCCGCCGCCCAGAGCAAAACCATTGACAGCAGCGATAACCGGTTGCGGCAGGTTTTCCAGCTTGTTAAAGACAGGCGTTGACCGTCATGGAAACCGGGGTAAACATTATCAGGGACAGTGTTCAACTGTCTCATCAATTGGCAGAGGGAGACAACGACCATAGCCAAGAGCTGCTGGCCGACATGGAGGAAATCAAAGCATATATCGCGCAAATCCAACCTGAAACTTCGCTTGCGGAAACATCGAACGCATTACAAATCATTACAGAGATGGTGGACGGCGTGCGGAACAAATTTCTGGCCCAGGCAGCCATCGACGGTAACATCAATATTCCCTTTACCCTGCAAAACAAAATCAATAACTTGGACATTGAACTGACCAAGTTGCAACTGCTGACAAAACACATTTCCTCATCTGCCAATAGCTTGGATGATATCGCCCTTTCGCTCGATAAAGACGTGAACATTTTCAATCTGGACATCCCGGGGAAAAAAGTGGAATAAGCTGTATAGAAGCAAAAGGGACCGACAGCGGTCCATTTTTATTGGTTGCGATCTATCAGGGTTGAGTATTGCGGCGTTCTCCGCGTTGATTGTTAATAATCTTTCTATGCTTTTTCAAATTCATGGAAGGACACTGCAATTGCAATGTGGAATAATTCTAAAAAGGCCTACTGCGAGGGATGAATTCCGAATTTGAACAATGCGGCTTTGAATTATTGCCGGGAAGCGTTGATCTTAGACTATCTCGCTGCGGCGATATTTCTAAAGATGGTCACGTGGACTTGTAGACACTTGGAAATATTCTAATTAACTCGCACTTACTATTTGACAGAACTTTTGCATACTATTCATGCTCTGAACGCATCTCCCGCAAAGATCGATCGCATTATAAAATTTATGCAACCGATATCAAAAAAGGCTCCATTATTATTGACACAAAATTAATGCTGGACTATGTGCAATCAGCGCTTCCGTTATTGACATCTGTTTCACCTCAACTACTATGGGAAACGACTTCAACTGCATTTGGTTTGTTGTTAAAAATTTATTCATCCTTAAGCAGAGGAACTCAACCTAAAATTGAGGTAATCGATTCCCCCGGAGCTGTCGTTAATTATTTGGGTGGACATAACAACACCTATTATGTTTCACAAACTGCTTATGAAGTTGCTAAACATCTCAAGACCCCAACTCGACGCTTGTCGGATAATTACCGAAATGCGCCGGAAGGATCGCTGGTTATTTCATCAACAAACAACACCTCAGAACCAATAAAGCTGACTTCGTCTAGCGCAAAAGGTTTTCGGTCGCAAAAGGTTGTATCTGAAAACAGTATTTATCTGCACGGTTTTGTGAAGTCATTCCATAACGAAACAAGAACTGGTGAATTTGGGGTTCCTCAAGGAATGGCCATCCCTGAAAAGAAATATCCATTTACGATTGCTTCTGATGAAGAGCAAGACGAAGAGTTTATTGATTCACTGAAAGAAATTGCGATTTCAGTCAGTGCGCAAGTTGAATATGATGTTGTTCCTTCGCTGGACAGCAGAATCAATCGGTTGATTTTGACCGTAAATAACTCTACTGTTGCATAACTGGCTATTCCCTTTCAAAATGAATATTTTTTAGCCTCAATAGAAAACTAAAGCAACTGGGAAAAGCCAAGTCTCTTGATCGTCGAGGAGGCCAACAATGATTCGCCGACTACAGAAAGAAGATCTCCCTTTCCTAGCCAACCTATTCAAACAGTTTTGGAATGAAGAATCTCAGGTTGATGCCATGCAAAAGCAGTTCGAACACATGAGCAAGGAAGCCAATTATATCGTGCTCGGGGTTTTTGAGGGCAACCACTTGGTCGGCTCTGTCATGGGAATCATTTGCCGTGAACTCTATGGTCATTGCCAGCCATTCATGGTTTTGGAGAACTTTATCGTCGATGATTCTTTGCGAGGAAATGGCATTGGCAAAAAGCTAATTGCAGAAATCGAGAAACTCGCTCTAGAGCACAACTGCAAATACACCATGCTTATCACCGATACCCATCGGACAGATGCGAGAGCCTTCTATGAATCAGCGGGCTATAATCCCGATACGCATATCGGTTTAAAAAAGAAACTAGTGCCCAAATAGTCGTTAATCTACTAAGACACTTCCGAACGGGGTGTTTGGGATATAATAAAACTTTACTAAGGAGGGTTATTTTGAATCACGCAATAGCTTTTTTGCTAATCGGATTTGCAATTCTATTTCACGAGTTTGGGCACTATCTGGCCGCTCGAATCGCCAAAGTGCCAATACAAACATTTTCCGTAGGATTGGGGCCTGCCATCTGGAAACGACAAATTGGCGAGACAGAGTACCGTATTTCGTTGATCCCGATGGGTGGATATGTTTTACCGGCCATTGAAGATGAAGCCCAGTTCTTCAGACTCTCTGTTTATAAGAGGATTGTCATGACAATTGGTGGTCCGCTCGCCAGCGCTTTGCTGCCGGTGATTTGCCTTTCAATAATGAACACTTATAATGCAGGCTTCTCAATCTTTGGTACACTGATCCATCCGCTTGAAAAGTCCTGGGGCATCGGATATCATATGATGGCTTCGCTTCCCCAGCTGTTCTCTGCACCGGAACAAATCATGGGGATTGTCGGCATTGTTGTACAGGGCGGAAACTACGTCAGCGGCAGCTTCATAAAATCACTTCAATTTCTCGCAATGATGAGCATGAACCTTTGCATCATCAACCTGTTGCCGATTCCGGCACTGGACGGTGGAAAACTGTTAATGTACCTCGGCGAGAAGATCCACCCGCGCTTTGTAAAATTGCACATTCCCTTCTCTATTGCCGGATGGGCTGTTATTATTGGAATCACCGTATATACGGTGATTATTGATGTTGTGAAGCTGACGGTCTAGCTTCGCAAGGCGGATTGTTCGGCAATCTCCACTCCCGCAAATTTTACTTCGCGTCATGCAGTCGATAAATCGGCTGCTGCCGAGTCAATCGGCGATTTTGTGATCGCTTCAAAACCGAAACCGGTAGAAACAGAAACAAGGCTCCGAAGCGAAATGCTTCGGAGCCTTGTTTTTCAAGTGATGGAGGTAGTCGGGATCGAACCGGCGACCTCTAGAATGCCATTATGAGAACAAATGCGAAGATGGTTGCTGACTTTTCAGTAATGGCGGCCACTTTCATGATTTAGTCAAAGATGCATATCTATGGTTATTGAGCCAATTTTTAGAAATATTTTCAGAATGTTTTTGCACGCTTCCACATCATCGCACATCTGAAATTTTATATCCGGAACGAATAGCGCCACCACAAAGAAAAAATCATCGGACGACCCAAAAATTGACCTTTTCGATGTCAACCATATCAGGCCGATTTTTGACCAAAATCCGAGGTTACCCGCTGGGTAGTGAGAATGGTGTTAATTCCCGGAAAAATCAAACTTTTCGACAAGTTTAATCAACTCATTTAACTACCACTAAAAATCGCCTGTCACAACAAAAAAAAGAGTCAGATTATCGACCGGTTAGCAGCTTTCCCGCCCATGAATTGGTAATATTGTCAGTAACAAAATCAAACCTGCGCCTAGAAAACCTACATAGGCGTAATCCATTTACTGTGAAGCAGGAAAAATAACGCCTAGCGAGAATAAACAATAGACAAGTCCCGATTGTAGAACATCCAGACACGGATCACGCATCTACAAGTCGGTCGAATCCGACTGACGGCAATTGTTGTAAAGGACGTGCATAAATTGGCAATTAAACCAGCAATCCGAACAACACTATACAAAGAAGTCATAAGTCAGATGGTAGACCTTGTTAAACGTGAAGAATGGATAGCCGGCGACAAGATTCCTGGAGAACTGGAACTGGCACGCACATTTCAGGTTAGCCGAAATTGCATCCGAGAAGCGTTGAAGTCACTGGCGCACATTGGGGTGTTGGAATCAAAACCCGGCTTGGGCACATATTTGTCCCAAGATGCAAAACGCAATATCCATACCATGGCACTTGGCCAATTCATGCGTGATGAAAACTCTTTTCGCGAACTACTTGAAGTTCGAATGATGATTGAGCCGCAAATGGTACAAATGGTTGCGGAACGAGCCACAGAAGCAGAACTGGAAGATATTCGCAAAACAGTGGAACGCACGGGCACCGCCGTGCAACAAAACAGCTATTCTTTGCAAGTGGGCCTGGAGTTTCACATGTCACTGGTTCGTATCATGAAAAACCGCATTTTATCAAGAATATTTAACTCCATCTCCGACGAATTGACTGTTCAAAGAGGAATTTTGATGCTCAGCCATCCTGATGAACACGACTGGTTGCGAGAACTCAAAGAACACGAAGAGATTTACAACTGCATAAAAAATAAGAATGGCGCCAAAGCACGCGATATCATGGAAATGCACTTGCGGACAGCAATGCAAATTTTACTGAAAGCTCAAATTCGAGGTTCAGAATAATTTTTTTAATTTTGAAGATTTTTTAGCAGGAATTCCTCTTCTCGAAGAGGAATATATTTTCCGAGCCAAATGTAGGACAATTGGACAGTAGTACAGTAAGACTTTTCGCCAAAGTGAAAGGAGGTTTTCCCGTAGAGCAGCCGGCGCTCTTTTCTCTCCCCCAGGCAAGGTGTTTGCGTTTTCCCTGTAACTCCACGAAACCAGGTATCCTTCCGTGAAGTATCACTGTCTCCTGAGTATTTTTTTGATCAGCATAGCCATAAGCTATGACTATGAGTAGGAGGATTAAAACGTGAGAAATAAGGATGAGGGAAACTCTAAACTGCAAAGCCAACCGGGCACTAGTGAACCGATTGCCAAAACAAAGCTTGAAGAAAAGTTGGCAGATGAAGTAAATGCCTATGTCATCATCGCGGTTATTATGGTTTTAGCCGTTATTGCTACCTGGCTGGTTCCTGCCGGTGTCTATGACAGGGTAATGGATAAGGTTACCGGCAGAGAAATTGTAGTTGCTGGTTCCTTCCACCAAGTAACGCAATCCCCCGTCGGGTTTTGGGATGCCTGGAAACTAATTCAAAAAGGATTCACCCAGGCCAATGTGATCATCCTGTTTGTTCTGGTTGTCGGTGGTAGCTTTGGGCTATTAACTCAAACCGGATCCATTACTGCCTTGATTGCGAAAGCGGTTTGCTTATTTAAGGGCAAAAGCTACGAAAAATGGTCCTTCATTTTTATTTTCGCCGTTTTATTTTCCTGTTCCATGACTTTCGGCTTCGCTGAACAAGGGATTATTTTTGTCCCCTTTATTGCAATGATGGCAGTTTCCATGGGCTATGACGCGATTGTCGGTGTTGCCACGGTTGTCTTTGCCACAGCTTTTGGCTACGCCGGTTCTCTTACCGGTCCATTCAATGTTGCCATCGCCCAACAAATCGCCGGACTTCCTCTGTATTCCGGGCTTTGGTACAGAGTAATCTGCGCATTGGTTATATTTTCCGTATCCGCTTGGTACTTGCTGCGTTATGCAGCAAAAGTCAAAAAAGATCCTTCTAAAAGCTTAGTGGCGCATATTGATTACAGTTCGCTTGACATGGTGGAAGACCCTGAAAAAGTAGTGATGACCGGATTACACAAGCGAGTATTGATTCTTTTCGGTTCATCTGTGGTATTTATGATTTATGCCATGCTACAACTCAAATTTGGCATGGCTGAACTCACTGCTTATTTCATGTTAGTTGGGGTTTTGATCGGAATTTTCGCACGCATGAAAGCCGGCGACATCGCGGATGGATTTGTTGAAGGGGCAAAATCGTTGTTGTACCCCGCCCTGTTGGTGGGCTTTGCCCGCGGAATCCAAACCATTATGGATACCGGCCTAATCATGGATTCCTTGATTCATTTTGTAGTGCAACCTTTGTCCTATCTGCCGCATGTACTTGTACCAGGCATGATGGTTTTCGTGCAAAGTCTGATCAACTTGATTATTCCGAGTTCCTCTGCGATGGCGGTTGTGACCATGCCCATCATGACTCCCATATCCGATCTGCTTCATATCCAGAGACAGACAGCCGTGTTCGCTTATCAGTTCGGGGACGGCATTACAAATATTATTTTGCCAAGCTATTCCGTGTTGATTGGTGCCCTCGGCCTTGCGCGCGTGCCCTTTGGTAAATGGTTCCGCTTTGCGTATCCCATAGCACTAATCCTCACGGTTGTTGTGCTTATCCTTGCGACGGTTGCGGAAATCATAAAAGTGGGACCATTCTAAAACACAGTGGCAATCCATTACTAAAATCACCCTATGCCGAAACAATTTGTCATCAGAAAAATAAAGGGAAACGATCAGGAGGTGCAATCTGTCATGGAAAACACAAAATTTGCTATCATTGGTGCGGGTAACGGCGGTCAAAGCTTCGCAGGTCATCTGACGCTGCTCGGATATCCAGTGAGTTTGTTCGATGTAGAAAAAGCGAAACTGGATAGCCTGCTGAAAACAGGAATGATTAAGGTTACCGGCGCGGTCGAAGGGAACGCGGTTATCCCTCTGATTACGGGCGACATTGCCAAGGCGATTTCCGGCGCCGAGGTTATTATGGTTGTGATTCCTACGGTTTACCAGCGCTCGATTGCCATTGCCATGGCACCATTTTTAGTTGATGGACAGGTCATCGTCCTCAACCCTGGTGCAACCGGCGGAGCGCTTGAGGTGCGGACAGCCATACAAGAAGCCGGCTGCAAAGCGAACCTCATCATCGCAGAAACCTCAACTCTTCTCTACGCCTGCCGCAGTCCTCAAGCCGGCGAAGCCTATATCGGCGGGATCAAGGATGAAGTCGAACTTGCCACGCTTCCCGCATCTGCAGCAACAAAAGTCGTAGCAATCCTAAATCGCCCTTTCCCTCAATTTAAAGCGGTAGAAAACATCCTGATCACCAGTTTGAACAACGCAAATGCGATGATGCATCCGGCCCCTACTTTGCTCAACGCCGGGCGGATCGAATCAAAGTCCCCGTTCAACTATTATTCGGACGGGATCACCCCGGCCTTGTCCAAGGTCATCGAAAAATTGGACGCAGAAAGATTAGCTATCGCCAATGCGCTCGGGGTCAAAGTACCGACAATCAATGACTTCTATACTGCGTCGTATGGCGCCACCGGCGCCGACCTATACGAACAGATTCAGAAAGTCAAAGCCTATGAAGGGATTAAAGGTCCGACATCGCTGAATACCCGCTATTTATTTGAAGACATTCCCACCGGTCTAGTCCCCCTATCCTTGTTCGGCAGAGCGCTGGGAGTTTCCACGCCGACCATGAACGCAGTAATCGAATTGGGCAACATACTACATGGGAAGAACTACTGGGAAGAAGGCCGGTCACTGGAAAAACTGGGGCTGGCAGGCAAAACACCGGCAGAAATCCGCGAACTCGTGATGAATTAACCATCACCCCTCGACAAGCCACCGTCCCTCGTCTTCAAACAAATAAACCTCTTTCCCCCGTACCCTCACCGTGTACCTCATCCCTAGCCAGCCGCCCCTTAGCGACGGCGCCTGGCGCACATCGGTCGCCCGGTCGATCTTACATTCCCCGCCATCCGTCCACGTCAGAAAAAGCGGCCGCACCTGGCCGCTTTCGTCATGTTCTGCTGTCACTCTCAAAACCGTCTTGCTAAAATCAATGCCTCGGGAAAACTCCCGAGGCATTGATTTTTTTATGGCACCGATATTTTTCTTTTGCATCGACAAAACCGTTCCTCAGATGCCACTAGGCTCATTGTCAGCTTTCTACTATGATTCACAACAGTATTTTTAATCAATACAAAATACATATCAACATCAAACTTTTCTATCGCTTCAACAACTGACAAAATGTGCATAAACTGCTTCGCTGTGCGCCAAGCCCCGATTTTTCGACTGCAAAAATCCAGGTTTTTCAGCAGCTTCCTAGCGGGTGAGTTTTCTGAACTTCAGTCGATGCGGCTGATCGGCTTCTTTGCCAAGACGTTTTTTGCGGTCGGCTTCGTAGTCCGAATAGTTCCCCTCAAAGAAGGTTACAACGGAATCCCCCTCAAAAGCCATGATGTGGCTCGCGATGCGATCAAGGAACCAGCGGTCGTGGCTGATGACCAACACGCAACCGGCAAAGTTCTCCAGTGCGTCTTCCAGGGCGCGCATGGTGTTCACATCCAGGTCGTTGGTGGGTTCGTCAAGGAGGATTACATTGGCCCCGGCTTTCAGCATATTGGCCAGATGAACGCGGTTGCGTTCACCGCCGGATAGCACGTCCACTTTCTTTTGCTGGTCCTGCCCCATGATGTTGAAGCGCGCGCAGTAAGCCCGGGAGTTAATCTCGCGGTTACCCAGCTTGATAATGTCCTGGCCGTCACTGATAACTTCGTAGACGGTTTTGTCGGGCTCAAGGGAGTCGCGGTTCTGGTCCACGTAAGCCAACCTAACGGTTTCACCGACTTTCAAAGTACCACTGTCGGGTTTTTCCTGTCCGGTGATCATCTTGAAGAGAGTGGTTTTACCGGCTCCGTTTGGGCCGATGATACCGACGATGGCTCCAGCCGGAATCATGAAGTTCATGTTTTCCATGAGCACCTTGTCGCCCATGGCTTTACTGACATTATCGGCTTCAATGACGATCTTACCCAGGCGCGGTCCCGGTGGAATGTATATTTCCAAATCTTGACCCACGCGCTCAGACTCATGAGAAAGCATGGCTTCATAAGCGTTGATCCTGGCTTTGCTCTTGGCGTGACGTCCTTTGGGAGCCATGCGGATCCACTCAAGTTCGCGGGCCAGGGTCTTCTGACGTTCGGTTTCACTTTTTTCTTCGTTGGCCAGACGTTGTTGCTTTTGTTCCAGCCAGGAAGAGTAGTTGCCCTTCCATGGGATGCCGCGACCGCGATCCAGTTCAAGAATCCAGCCAGCCACGTTGTCAAGGAAGTAACGGTCGTGGGTTACGGCAATTACAGTACCGGGGAAAGTGTTTAAAAAATGCTCCAACCAGGCTACCGATTCAGCGTCCAGGTGGTTGGTCGGTTCGTCCAGAAGCAGGATGTCCGGGTTTTTCAGCAACAGGCGGCACAAGGCCACACGGCGGCGTTCACCGCCCGAAATCACCGAAACCGATGTGTCGGACGGAGGGCAGCGCAAGGCGTCCATGGCCATTTCAAGCCTGGAGTCCAGATCCCAGACGCCCTTACTGTCCATAAGTTCCTGCACTTCGCCCTGGCGGGTGATCAGCGCGTCCATTTCGTCCGGTTCCATGGGCTCGGAAAATTTGGCGTTGATGGCTTCGTACTCATCACGAATCTGAACCAGTTCTATTAAACCTTCTTCCACCACCTCGCGCACGGTGCGGGTTTCATCCACCAACGGCTCCTGAGGGAGGTAACCGATGGTGTAGCCGGGGGCGAGAACGGTCTTACCGTCAAAACTCTGATCTTCTCCGGCCAGTATTTTGAGAAGCGAACTTTTGCCGGACCCGTTCAGACCCAGGACACCGATTTTTGCTCCGTAAAAGTAAGAGAGCGAAATGTCCTTGAGGACTTCTTTCTGCCCGTGTTTTTTAGATACACGGATCATGGAATAAATTATTTTGTCTATTTCCTGACTCATTTACTCACCTCTTAAAAAATTTTAGTAAAAGCAATAATAACTCCTTGATAATACCATCAAATTTACGGGCAAGAAACTAATTCTTCATAGCAATTTAAAAACAAGTGCAATTCTCTACATATAATTATGCTTCATACCTCTTTTCTAGCTAATATATATGTCTGCAAAACGGATTCATCAGATGCAAATATCAGCTCTAGTGAATGACATTGTATCATTTCGTTGTATTGTGCTACTATCTTTGTGAAAAAATAATTTTACTTAAATGAAATATTCGTTCAAGATTAATGGCTTATTTTGTACGGCCTGTTACCCCTCCACAAACCAGCGCCCTTCATCCTCAAACAAATAGACCTCTTTCCCCCGCACCTTCACCGTGTACCGCATCCCCAGCCCGCCGCCCCGCAGCGACGGCGCCTGGAGCACGTCGGTCACCCGGTCGATCTCATACTTCTTGCCATCCGTCCAAGTCAACAAAAGCGGCCGCACCTGGCCGCTTTCGTCATGTTCCGCCGTCACTTTCACAAACGTCTTGCCCATCTCCGCCCGCCCCAAAGTCAGCGTTGCGGCAGCGACGCCATCAGCGCGTGGTAATGCTCCGGTTGCTTCTCCTTGTGCAGCAGATACCAGGCGTCCAGCGTCGCCGGGGAAAACACGTCCAGCCGTTCAAAAATCCGGCAGGCAAACTCCAGCGGTGCAGTCCCGTCGGCGGTGATCAAGTTGCCGTCCTTCACAGCCGGCTGCTGCTCGTACAGCGCCGATCCTCTATAAGTTTCGCCGCAAACCATGCGCAAAAACTCCAGATCATTGCTGGTGTGTCGATGCTGGTTGAGCAGGCCGACCCGCCCCAGCGCCACCGTGGCCGCGCAGATCGCCGCCACCGGGATATCGGCAGCCAAAAACGCCGCGGCTTTCTCCAAGATCATTTCGTTCTGCAGCGTCAGCCAGCCATCGCCGCCCGGCAAGATCAGCATCGCCGCATCACTCTGGCAGATTTCATCGACCGTGAGGTCCGGCAGCAGCCGCAGGCCGCCCATCGTCACCACCGATTCCCGCGACAGGGCGCAGGTTTTTACGCGCAACGGCGCCGCAGCAGCCTGAAAAAATCGCCCGGAGTGAAGTTCCGCCACCGCGTAGCCGGCCTCCCAGTCCGCCAACGTATCCTGCAAATACACATATACCGTTTTCATTGTTTCTTTGACTCCTCTCATTTTCAAACTACCTAAAAAAACTCACGGGTGGATTACGTGGTCCGTTTTCGGGTCAAACCCAGTCAACCGGTCATCCTGCAGTAGGGTGCAGCGCCTCACGCAATAAGGCCCGAACCTCTCGCGCAGCCGGTCCAGCGTCCGCTCCAACTGTTCCTGCTCCGCCGAATCCGGCGCAAACATATCCAGCTGACCTGTTGGTTCTTTGCCAGTATGATCCCATGCCTATTTTCCACGTCACCGCTCACCGCCACCGGCTTGCCGCGCAACTCTGGATGATACAGGCACTCGACCGAGGCATAGAAATTATTCAAATCACAGTGCAGAATCGTCCGCGACATTTCATCACCCGCTGCCGCTTTAATTTATCGAACGTATGTTTTTATTTGTAGTATAGCGGATGAATCGCCCGCTGTAAAGCGAACAAAATTTGAAGTTGTGGTTAACTTGAGATAATGTCACCTTGTAGATTATCGTGAGAAAATGTCACCA
>CAZFSM010000015.1:0-90289 GCA_964521625.1 uncultured Veillonellaceae bacterium
AAGAATGTGCAATTTTTAATCGGCATTTTTATGCAAAATCATATCGGCATTGACATCATGCGAGAAATCCGCCGCAGAACGAGGGTGGTGGGAAGTTTTCCAGACGGGAAATCGGCTTTGAAGCTGGTAGGAGCCAGGCTTCGTCATATTACGACAACCAGTTGGGGGACGAAGCGACATTTGAATATGGCACTGCTCCAGGAAAAACAGGCCGATGGCGTATCCGAAGCTATCTGAGGCCTACGCAGGAGCCCATCCACAAATTTGCACAAAAATCTTGACACTACCTGAATAAATTTTAATTTTACAGCATTTCAAGGTTGCTGTCTTGAAATAAAAAATTCGACTGTTGAAAATAAACCACTGCGTCGATCCAACACAATTAACATCTAAATTGTTCGTCGATAAATTTTAGTGTAACATTTTTCACCAATTTCTTTCATTTTTTCTCATCGCTCGCTCATTTCGTAGCATTGTCACAAAACACCAAACACACTTGCTATTTCGTCTATTGGTTTTGCTATAGATTTTGTTGCCAGAGACTGCTAAGATAACAACGTCGTCCACAATTCATTATAATTATTAATAAGAGGTGTAAATTCAATGGAAAAAAGCTTACTTCTGGCCCGAATCAGCAAGCTGGCCGCTTTGGCGCACAGCGAAGACCTCTCAGCTTACTCGCTCTCCGAGCAGGCAATCAACGAAATCAAAGCCACGCTGGAAACTTTGACGGAAGAATACGTAGCAACCTACTGCTAATCCCGTCGCAAAAGCAAGAGCGCATCGTGAAATTCACGATGCGCTCTTTTTATTTGTCCATGTTTTGAATCACTGCCGCCAATCGTTTTATCCCCTCACGAATCCGCTCTTCCGGCATGTTGGAATAATTGAGCCGCAGGGTATTTTCCACCCCGCCATTCGGAAAAAATGCATCACCTGGCACAAAGGCCACTTCCTGCTTAAGACATTCTTTTAACAATTCTACCGCTTTGATATGCTCCGGTAACGTAACCCACAAAAACAGGCCTCCCTGTGGCCGGGTAAAACTGACCCCCTCTGGCATCATTGTTTCCAGTGCTTCCACCATCGCATTACGCCGCTTGCGGTACAAATCAGTCAAGTTCAACAAGTTTGCTTCGAAATCAAATCGTTCCATGAACAGATTGATTTCCATCTGATTACGCAACGACGTGCACAGGTCGGCCCCTTGTTTGATCAACACATACTTTTCAATCACGGCCGGAGCAGCTACCAACCAGCCGATCCGCATGCCAGGGCAAAAAGTTTTGGAAAATGTGCCGGTGCCGATGACCAGGTGATCGTGATCCATCGATTTGATCGAAGGTAAGATTTCTCCTTCAAATCGCAACTCACCATACGGATTATCTTCAATCACTGCTACGCCATAACGACTGACAGTTTCTATGAAGCGGCGGCGACGATCTAACGACCAGGTGCGCCCGGTCGGGTTCTGAAAGTCGGGAATCACATAGACCAACTTTACTTTGTCTGTTGTAGCCAAAATCCGGTCCAGATCTTCAATAATCATTCCATCATCATCCGTCGGCACCGAAACAAATCTCGGCTGATAAGCCCGAAATGCGCTGATTGCCGCTAAATAGGTCGGGCTTTCGCAGAGAACAACATCATCGCAATCCAAAAATAGCTTGCCGGTAAAGTCCAGTGCTTGCTGCGAACCCGAGGTAATCATAATTTCCGACGCGCTGGCCTGCGTATGAAACTTGCGTCCAATCCGGTCGGCTATTTTTAGCCGCAACGGTTCATGCCCCTCGGTCGTCGAATACTGCAGCGCGGCCCGACCCGATTCTGCCAATATCTGCTGCGAAATTTGCTTCATCTGCTCCACTGGAAATAATTCCGGCGCTGGTAATCCGCCAGCAAAAGAAATCACTTCAGCCCGCTGAGTTATTTTTAGAATTTCACGAATGTCCGATGCCCGCAACGAACCAATCCTACTGGCAAATTTCAAGTTCATCCCCCTATCCCTCCCATTCGCAAAATTAACATTACGGCCATGCCCGAACCCATTGTCACTGCCGGATGTTGCCGCCGCCAGGCCATAAAAGCCGCCACCGCTCCGGCCAGCAGGTAATGATTGTCCGGGCTAAGCTGCAAATACCCTTGCGGCGCCAATAATGCCGGGGCGATCAACGCAGTAAGCATCGCTGTCGGAACATGCTTGAGCAAGCGAACCAACCAAGTTGGCACGCCGGTGCGGTCAAGCAGTAGCGGACTGGCAAAACGGGTAAAGAAAGTTGCCGCCGCCATACATAAAATTGTCATCACCTCTTCAGCGCGCATCGACTTCTCCCCCTTCCAACCAGGCGCCTACCCCTACCGAGATTAAGCAGGCCAAAATAATGTACCACTTACCGGGAATCAGCAGCGCTGCCGCCACGCTTATCAAAGTTGAAGCCAGGCAGACCAGCAGACTAGTCCGATCAGTCAGGCGGGGAATCAGCAACGCCAAAAAAGTCGCCGGCATTGCAAAATCCAGTCCCCATGAAAGCGGATCGCTAATGTAACTGCCCAAGCCAACTCCAAGCACGGTGGAAACCGCCCAGGTGACATACCCGGTTGCATTGCAGCCGAAATGATAATCCCGGCTATAGCCAACCGCTTGCGCCCTGCTGATGGCTACGGCGTAGGTTTCATCCGCCATCCCGAAACAAAGAAACGCTTTCCATGCCAACGGCAATTTCTCCATATATGGCGCCAGTGATGCCCCCATCAGCAGATGGCGCAAATTGATCAACAACGTCGTAAGGCTGATCATGAAAAGGCCCGCCCCGGCGGCAAACATCGGCAGGCTGATAAACTGGGCAGCACCGGCAAAAACAGTCAAAGACATCAATATGGTTTCCCCCGGCGTCAGGCCCATCGATTGGGCAAAAATCCCATAAGCCAATCCGAACGGAAATACGCCCAACATCAATGGCAACGTATCACGAATTCCAGCGCGAAATTCACCAACATTTGCAACCATGTTCATCCGCCTCTCTGATCACTTTGATTTCCTTTATCTTATCCGGCAGGATTTTTCTTGTGAATATCCAATATATTATCATCAAGATACCAATTTGACGATTTGGAGGGTAAATCAACAATGGATATTACCAAAATGTTGAGCGGCATCCGGTTGAACTCTGCACTGGCAACACCGCTTTACCTGCAGATCGCCACTGTATTATCGTCTAAAATCAGCAACTTCACGATCCCTTCGGGCACAAAATTGCCACCGGAACGGGAATTGGCACGCCTTTTGAGCGTCAGCCGAACTACGGTAATCAACGCATATAGCCTGCTTGAAGAACACGGATTGGTATCTACAAAAGTCGGCAGTGGCACTTTTGTCAGCGTCTGCTCTGCAGCAAATCCGCAACAACCTTTGCTCATGCCTTGGGAACAGCTTTTTACTCCAGGTTACAAGGCGCCTTTGTCTTCGATCATGCGTTCTATTATCGCCTCTCCCACCGCCGGCGACACCATCTCAATGGCCGCAGGCATGCCTGATCCCGCTTTCTATCCGCTACATCTGATTCAATCTGCATTGGATATGAAAAAACGCCCTTGCGAACTGGCTGATTTCGGCCTGATTGCCACTGAAGGATATTTACCGCTACGCTGTTCACTCGCAACCTGGCAAACCCGACTCGGCAACCCGGCAACGCCTGATCAACTGTTGATCGTATCCGGTTCGCAACAAGGCCTTTATTTACTAGTCAAATCTTTCATCGAACCGCGCGATTACGCTATCGTCGAATCACCGACCTATCTGGGCGCTATACAGTTGCTGGAGGCCTCCGGCGCCAGGTTATTGACATTACCGCCAGGTAACAAACTCGATTTTGCTATGTTCGAAGATTATCTGATCCGGTACCGCCCCAAGCTGTTTTATACCATGTCCTCATACAAAAACCCGACCGGGCAGGTGATGGATCTTAATGAAAGACAAGAACTGATTCGCCTTGCCGCGCGACACCGGCTCACCATTATTGAGGATGACCCGTATAGTCTGCTTCATTTCGGCGCACCGCCTCCCCCCTCACTAAAGCAGCTGGACAGCTATGGCGGCATCATTCAACTGGGCACCTTTTCTAAAATTCTGTTCCCGGGATTACGAACCGGCTGGGTTCATGCGGCGCCGCCAGTCATTAACCGACTGGCCCAGGAAAAACAGTATGTCGATCTACATAGTCACAACCTGGCCCAAATGATCATCAACACCGCGCTTGAAGAAAACAGTCTGCCGCTTCATCTGGCTATGGTGCGTCGCGAGTATAAGAATCGGCGCAATGCAATGGCTGCGGCGATTAAAAAACATTGCGGCTCGTCTCTGAAGTTCGATTTACCCGAAGGCGGCTTATACATTTGGGGGCGCTTGCCAGCGACGATCGCTCCAACCGAATTGCTTCGACGCGCCGCGCCCCTGGGAATTTCTTTTGTTCCAGGCGATGCCTTTTACGCGCACGGTTCTGTCAGTCATGAAATCCGGCTATGTTATGCCACGCATGACGAGGAACGCCTTAGCGAAGGTATCCGCCGACTGGCCAAAGCACTAAGCCACTTTTCGCTAGAAAGGCCGATTCCTGCCATCGCCGGGCACCCAATCATTTAATGCCACTTTGGTAAAATGAATAAAAGAAGGATTGTGAAACGAGTAGAGGGACGCATGAAGGTGTTACACTCATGCGTCCCTCTACCATTATTTAGTGATTTTTCAGTTGGCTTAGCCGACCGTGTTCCTCAGAACACCCAGTTCGCCAACTGACAATTCCATTTGGTCGCCCTTACTCAGAAAACGGGGCGGAGTAAATCCCACGCCCACGCCTGCAGGCGTTCCTGTGGCAATAATATCGCCTGGCTCCAACGTCAACCCGGCCGATATCGTGGAAATTAATTCGGAAATTTTAAAAACCAGTTCCTTGGTATTGGAGTTCTGACGAATTTCTCCGTTGACTTTTAGTGAAATAGGCAAGTTTTCAGCATCAGCTACCGCGCTCTTGTGAACCAGGTACGGGCCCATTGGCGCAAAAGTGTCGAGTCCTTTGCCGCGCATCCATTGTGCATGAATTTTTTGCAAATCCCTTGCTGTAACATCATTAATGATTGTATAGCCAAAGATATAATCCATCGCCTGCTCACGGGAAATATAGGTTCCCTTTTTACCGATAACCACCGCTAATTCCACTTCATAGTCCAGTTCCTTGGTGACTTGACTGTGGCTGTTGATGATGTCGTTGGGGCCGATGACCGTGGTCGGCGGTTTGGAAAAAATGACCGGGTTTTTAGGCACCGCTACATTGGCGTCTTTCGTCTTGTCGAATTCCAAAGCATGTTCTACATAGTTTTTACCGATACAAAAAATATTCTTGCGCGGGCGAGGAATCGGAGCAAGTATACGGACATCCGACACTTTGATCTTGGGGCAATTCGCCGCTTGTTCCAGCAGTTTACCAACAGTATTGATCGCTTGCGGTCCCATATCCAGCAATTCCAGCATCGTGTTCGGCAGCGTCTTGGTTTTCAGGCATTGTTGCTCTGCCTCAACCAAAGGTATGATCGAATCCTTGTCCGGCGTCAAGACCCCGATAGAAACCGTCCCATTTTTTTCATAAGTTGCGAAATACATAATCCATTCCTCCTGCTTTCTTGTTCAATTTTATTTTTTACTGTTTGTCTACCACAGCCCCAATACTTTCCACCAAATGGAACCGACCCCGATCCAGATGACCATGTGAACAATCGAAATCCAAAATCCGATCTTCCACCATGTTTTGACGTCGGTGTGCCCGGCGCCGAAGAAAATCGGCGAAGGTCCTGAAGCATAATGAGTTAGGCAGCCACAGAGACTGGATATAAACCCCAGCGACAAAACTGTCATCGCAACAGGTGCGCCCGTTGCAATCGCAACGGCGGCCAATGCCGGGAACAACGCCGTAACATGCGCACTTAATCCAGCAAATGCATATTGGGTATACATATAAAGAATCATAATCAATAGTAGCGCCACTGTCCAGGAATATCCCACCAGTGAAGCGCCAACAATCTTGGAAAACCAGGCGATAAAACCAAAGGAGTTGAGGAATCCGGCCAACGCAATAATACTCCCCATCCAGACCAACGTATCCCAGGCCCCTTTTTCCCCGATGACATCCTGCCAATCCAGTACATTGCCAACGAGCATAATCGATACACCAATCATACCCACGACTGTCGGATCAATTTGGGTCCATTGCCCAGTAGCCCAAAGCAACAAAGAACTTATAAACACGAAGGTAAGGATTTTTTCGCTGGTTTTCATCGGCCCGAGTTGTTCCAGTTCTTTTTTTGCGATCAACTTGGCCTCAGGTGTTTCCTTGATCTCCGGCGGATAAAATCGATAAAGCAAATAGGGTACCAATAATAAAGAAATAACCCCCGGCACAATGGAAGCTTTAATCCATAACAGCCAGTCAACCTGATAATTCAGGGTTTTTTGCGCCAATGCCACAACCAGTGTATTTCCAGCCTGCGATGTCATAAACATGGCTGACGTGACCATACTGACATGCGTTACCGACTGTATCAAAAAAGCGCCCATTTTTTTCGAACTTTCTCCCGGTTCTGAACCAAACGCGACCGCCAAGCTCTTGGCAATCGGAAAAATGATTCCGCCGCTTCGTGCGGTAACCGACGGTGTTGCCGGACTGATAATCAGGTCGCTGATTGCCAATGCATAAGCCAAGTTAAGCGTTCGATGCCCAATGGCATGCATGATGATAAAAGCAATTCGCCGCCCTAAACCAGTGTTGATAAATGCGCGCGAAAAAAGAAATGCCGATACAATAAGCCAGATTGTTGTGTTGCCAAATCCCGATAATACCTGGGCCGGGGTCAGGACTTTCAACACAGCTGCAATTGTCAGAGATACGAAACAGACAATCCCCATGGGTAAGGGTTGGAGAATGAGTCCCAGAATAGTTGCGGCAAAAATCGCAAATAGTCGCCACGCCTCCGGCTTCAGTCCGGCAGGAACCGGCAAAAACCAAATGATCCCGCCAACGGCCAATACCGCAATTCCTTTGATAAGTTTGGCGTTCATAGCTTCCCTCCTCATATATAACCGCTCCCCACTGTTCGGCTGGTAGTACCACTGTAAATATTTTGATTTATTTCCTCTAACTCATCGCCCCCTATTGTGACCGGCACTTAATTACGCACGCAAATCCTTCTCAATACCACTCAAATGATGCAAAATAATTGTCTCCGCAGCCCGTGCATCGCCAGCCTTAATCGCAGCGACAAGTTTTTTATGTTCTTCATTGTATCTAGTATTACGGCCTGCCACCAGCAAACTGCGTTCTTTAACTTTTCGCCACAGACGCTTACCCATATTTTCGATGACAACGCTCATCAGTTTGTGAAGGACTTGGTTACGGGAAGCACGGGCAATCAACATATGCAATCGTTTGTCCTCTTCACCGGGGTGTTCACCGCAGGCAAGCCGGGCATCCATTTCTACCAGAATCTGCTCCATTTCAATTATATCCTGGGCGTCGGCACGCTTGGCCGCAAGCGCCGCAGTTTTTGCTTCCACAACTTTGCGCGCTTCCATCAGTTCAAACGGACTGTCAAACAGTTCCGCATCGAAAGAATTAGCTGCCAGGTTTTGTATGGCATCAGCGCGAATAAAAGTCCCCCGCCCTTTTTTCACCTCAATCAAACCTAATACTTCAAGCACACTTAATGCTTCACGCAAACATTGCCTGCCGGTTCCAACTTCCTGTGAGAGCATTCGTTCCGAGGGCAGACGGTCCCCCGGCATGAGTTCCTGGTTGCGGATCATCGTAGAAATTTGCTCCACAATCTCTGTATAAGTGCGTACATGTTTTATTGGCATAAAACGGGGCATTTCATTCACCTCGTCAACTACATAGTGCAACACTTACGGTGGAACGCTGGTCGTACCACTCTATTTGTTTTTATTAATGTTCCTCACCACATGTTATTATTCCTGCTAATGAAAAAATAAAAATGTTATTCTAAAATATCGCTAATCCAAGCGCAGTCTCAGGCCTATTTTGCCAAGCAAACTTGACAAGTGCAGTCAATAGTTCCATTATTTAAGGACAGGAAAACAAATATCAAGAGGTGTAGCAATGAAAATCCATGAAATTCCAGCGATGATTGCCAAAGAGCTTGGCATTCGAGTTGCTCAGGCCGACGCAACAGTAGAATTGCTGGACGCTGGCAATACACTCCCCTTTATAGCCCGTTACCGCAAAGAAGTTACCGGGGACCTGGATGAAGAAAAAATCCGTTCGCTGGAAGAGCGGTTGCAATACTTGCGTAATGTCGCCAAACGGCAGGAAGAAATTCTGGCGGTCATCGAGTCTCAGGGCAAGCTTACCCCTGAACTGAGCGCAGCGATTGAAGGCGCGCAAAAGCTACAGGAACTGGAAGACCTGTACCTGCCCTATCGACCGAAAAAAAGAACCCGGGCGCAAATTGCCCGGGAAAAAGGATTCGAACCCTTAGCCGAAAGAATGATGGCACAAGCCGATCCGATATCGGCTGATCGTCTCCTATTAGCAAGTCAATTCATCAATTCGGAGCTTGGCGTTGAAACCACAGAAGACGCTCTGGCAGGAGCGCGTGATATCGTTGCCGAAATCGTAGCAGAGCGAGCGGATTTGCGGTCACTGTTGCGTCGTGAGACATGGAAATCAGCGGCAATTGTGACGTCATTGGCAGTACCAGAAGCCGAAGCGCCCGACTTTCTCACTTACCGCGAATATCGCGAAGCAGTCAATCATATGCCATCACACCGAATTTTGGCAGTCAATCGCGGCGAAGCAAAGAAATTACTCAAGGTGCATTTTGAAATTCCCCAAGAGTCGCTGACTGAAACAATCCTGAAACAAATTCTTAAGATTTCCTCGCTGTGGAGTCAGGATATAATTGAAGCGGTGCAGGACAGCTGCAAACGGCTGCTGTTTCCTTCCATGGAACGGGAAGTACGCAATGCACTGACTGAAAATGCCGAAAAACAGGCGATCAGCCTATTTGGACGAAATTTGCGTCAACTGCTGCTCATCCCGCCATTGGCAGGACACTGCGTGCTCGGACTCGACCCCGGCTACCGAACCGGCTGCAAAGCAGCCATTGTCAATCCACAGGGAACAGTGCTGGCCACTACCGTATTCTATCTAACCCACAGTGAATCGCAACGACAGTCGTCCGCCAAACTGATGCTCGAATTGATTCGCCGCCATAATGTTACTCTCGCCACGATCGGCAACGGCACCGCCTCTTATGAAACAGAAGAGTTTCTCGCCGGACTGATCCGCGACCACGGACTGTCGCTGCATTATGTCATTACCAATGAGGCCGGCGCTTCGGTTTATTCTGCTTCCAAGCTGGCGAAAGAAGAGTTGCCGGATCTCGATGTTTCTCTGCGCGGCGCCGTTTCGATCGCCCGCCGGGTACAGGATCCGCTGGCTGAGTTAGTCAAAATCGAGCCCAAAGCGATTGGCGTAGGCCAATATCAGCATGATGTCGATCAAAAGGAATTATTGCAGGCGCTTGATGGGGTTGTGGAATCGGCGGTCAATCACGTCGGCGTTGACCTCAACACGGCTTCAGTCGAACTATTGCGGCATGTCGCAGGTATTCAGGGCCCTGTCGCCAAAAACATCGTCGCCTGGCGCGATACCAACGGCAGATTTAGCCGCCGCAAAGAGTTGCTAAAAATACCCCGCCTCGGCCCGGCCGCTTTTGTCCAATGCGCCGGTTTCCTCCGGGTTCCCGATGCAACCGACCCTCTGGACAATACACCGGTTCATCCGGAGTCCTACGCACTGGCCGAAACAATCCTTGAGCGCCTAGGGTTCAATAAAAAAGACTTGCGTTCACGCGAAAAACTAATCCAACTGCAAAGTGCGATGCAAACAATCGACGTGGCTGCATTAGCCAAAGAGTTAACCGCCGGCGAGCCGACGGTGCGGGATATTCTGGCCGCGCTGGTCAAACCCGGACGCGATCCACGCGAAGACCTGCCAGCCCCAATGACCCGCAAAAACATCGTAAAGCTCGACGAGCTATTGCCAGGCACGGTGGTAAAAGGAACCGTCCACAACGTGACTGATTTTGGCGCTTTTGTCGATATCGGCGTAAAAATAAACGGTCTGCTGCATCGATCCGAACTGAGCAACAAACCGTTCCGTCATCCTCTGGATATCGTTTCGGTCGGCGACGTTATCGAAGTCACCATTTTGGCTGTAGATGCCGCCCGCAACCGAATCGGATTAAGTCTGAAACAAACGCCCAAAAACTAGCAAAAACATGCCAACGAGTCGGGAACTGACGTTCCGGCTCGTTTTTTTGCAAAGGAAAATGCCAGCCGCAACACGAACATACTTTGAGAGAAAAACCATATATGGGTGAAAAAATGAACCAAATGCATGATCCGCATAACTGGCAGCAAGATTTAATCCGTTGGAAAAAGCAACGCATTCTCATCTGGTTGACCATTGCCATCGCATTCTTGACTGGTTACTTCCACCGCACGGTCATTGGCGTAGTGGCAGATAGCCTGATGCGCGACTTTGCCATCGAACGGGCCACCGATCTCGGTATTTTGGCCTCGATTTATTTTTGGACCTATGCAAGCCTGCAAATTCCTGCCGGCATATTTGCCGACCTATTCGGTCCACGACAGGTAGTCAGTCTTGCCCTATTGCTGTCAGCCTGCGGAGCTTTTTTGTTTGCAGCTGCCAATGATATCACCATACTGTACTGGGCCCGTTTCATCACGACAGCTGGTATCGGTGTCATCTTTGTCAGCCTGATCAAAATTCAGTCCAACTGGTTCCGGGTACGCGAGTTTACAACCATGTCCGGCCTGATCGTCCTGATCAGCAATTCCGGTTCTTTGTTGTCGGCGTCTCCCATGGCACTTATCGTGGAGTCCTGGGGCTGGCGGAGTGCGTTTAACCTCATTGGTGTTTTTTCGCTACTAATGGCCTTTGCCTGCTGGTTCATCGTCCGTAACCGGCCTGAAGACTGTAGCCTGCCCAGTGTGCGGGAAATCGAAACCCAGGAAGGTCAACGCCCCGTCATTTGTGAAACTCCCAATCTACGCATCGGCGAATGCATAACACACGTGCTGTGTAATCGGCAAACCTGGCCGCCGGTCATTGCGGCAACTGCATCATACGGAGTCTTCATGGCCATCGTCGGCGTCTGGTGGGTTCCCTACCTGATGCAGGTGCATCAAATGCCCCGCGTGGAAGCTTCGCACCATATCTTCCTGATGGTAATTGGCAACATGTTGGGCGCCCCTTTGCTCGGATTTCTGTCGGACCGCCTGTACCGGCGTCGCTTGCCTTTTGTGGCAGCAACTGTGCTATTTTTGTCGACATTGCTCGTGTTGACTCTTGTTTTTAACGCCAAACCGCCACTGACCGCATTGTATCCTATTGCGTTTCTGATTGGACTGGGCGTATCCGGCATAACGCTGGCGATTGCCTGTGTCAAAGATGTCAATCCGCCCCAGGCGACGGGAATTGCCGCCGGCATAACCAATAGCGGACCCTTCATCGGTGCGGCGCTTATGCAACCGGCATTCGGCTGGGTGCTGGACCGGAATTGGGCCGGTCTTAGCGAAAACGGTGCGAAAATCTACCCGGCCGTCGCCTATGAAAATGCGTTTTTGCTTTGCCTTGTCGTCCTAACCGTCGGACTAAGCGCCACCTTTTTTATCCACGAAGACCGTTGCAACCGCTAGTATCACTACTGGCGTTCTACCACAACCTCCAGCACTACCGCTTTACCGTCATGATCGCCAACGGTTTGACGCACTGGGTCATTGGGAATCCCATTCTTCAGATCGACTTTGCCGCTGATTTGATAGGCTGAATTTGCACTGAGTTGCCTGGCAAAATCATCACGCGCGACAACAAACGATTGATAGATATGCTTGACGTCTGTTTTAACATCTAGGTCTTCGCGACTAAACGCGGCGACATAGTAATATTTTCCGGCAAAGAAGTGCGGCCCAAATACGCGCCCGTGATTATTCGCGGTCCAAAAGAAGGTGTTGGAAAACGCACGGTTTTCAGTTGCAGGAAACTGCCCATAAAGTTTCTCGCCGATAAAGCCAAAGTAGCCGCTGGAATGCCCCAACATATTGTCGTAGCCAGCATCAACGCAACTGCTTAAAAGTCTGGCATTCGCTTCTTCAGCTGATTTAGCAACTCCATCGACGAGGATGATGTTTATCGGTTCCTGAAATGATTTGCCTTTGACCTTATACCCCAGCCAGTGCGCGATTTGGCCATCGGGTGAAATCAGCCATTTGCCGACAGTCGGCATTCCCGGCAACGCAATCTGGTTCATCGGTTGATAACCAGCCGATTCGCGCCCTGGTCCGGCGATAATCACTGGCGCCGATGCTGCAGTCACTCCGACAAATCCCACAGCGATCAGAACTACTGACAAAACAATTAACCAAACTTTGCTGTGACTTTTCATTGTATCCTCCTCAATTATTTATCGAACACTGCTTTCACGCTAACAGTAATACTCACGCAAAAGAATTAAGACAGGAACGGTAGCGGTTTGTCCAGCCGCCATTCCTGTCTTGGTTCTTTCAGCTTCCCGTCAAACTTGCTCTACAATTACCGAAACGCCGTCCGGAATCACTGTAACCATGGCATTTTCGCCTACGATCGCCTCGGCCATTTCCATCGCTTCCGCCATCGTATGCGCCGCTTTGAAGCACAAGTTGCCGATCACCTCATGATCACACTGGTCACTGACAACGATTGTCGGATGTTTCAGCTGAATCCGCGCGGCGATCTGCGCTTCCCATTGGTCGGCTACAGTCGCTTCACGGCCTATCTGCATGATCTTGCACATCACTTCAGATGCCCCCTCCTTCGCTTGCAGAAACCAGTCGTAGAAGGCCTGTCCGCCGTGCCCATCATTGCAGGCAGCGGCAATGATAATCACGCCCCCCTGCTTACAGGTAGCCTCTGCAGCCGACATCCCCTTCACTGCCTGGTACACGTTCTGGTCCAACGGATAGCCGCCATTTGAAGTCACAACAATATCTGCCGGAACTGCCTTTACCGAGGCAAGTTCCTTGACAAACTCGCAGCCCTGCACGTGGGCTTGTTCCATGTCGCCGGCAAACGCCTTGATGATTCGTTTTTCCGCATCAATCACCACATTGAGAATAAAACCCAGCTTTGCTTCCCGGGCGGCCGCAATCATGTCAACATGCAGCGGATTTCCATCCAGCACACCAGCCCGGGCATTGGGGTGGGCAATAAATTCCGAACAGTGATTTGCCAGCACCGTCACTTTGCTGACAATTCCCGGCAAAATGCTTTTGCGTCCACCGGAAAATCCGGCAAAGAAGTGCGGCTCGATAAACCCTTCGGCAACCAGCAATTCTGCTTCCATGGCCAGTTTATTAATCACCAGATCGCCACCGGACGGCAATTTTCCAATCGTCACCATGCTTGCTTCGTCCCGGCAATCGTGCATGACAATCTTCTCTGAAGCTAACAATTCCTGGCCAAATTTATTTTCCATTTCCGCTCTGGTCATCGCCCGGTGAAACCCGGTTGCTACCAAGAATATGATCTCCGCCTCCGGATTGCCGGCGCGAATCTCTGCCAGCATAATCGGCGCAATTACTTTGGTTGGCACCGGTCTTGTATGGTCACTGGTAACGATAACGATCTTGTTTTTGCCGCGGGCCAGGTCTCGTAGCCGGAGTGAACCAATTGGTGCTTCCAGTGCCTGCCTGACCAGTTCCGCCTGGCTGGCAGTCGGTTTGTAGTGATGCGCCTTGGATTCCAAGACTCCGGCAAGTCTATTGTCGGCAATGTTAAGGTCCAAATGGGTTTGGGCATAAGGAATACGAATTGTCGCCATTTGCATACGCCTCTTTCCTTTTGTTTATTTTCATAACCGCACAGTTTGACCAAACACCGTCCCGTCTATTCTCAATCTTTTATTCTATTTATCACTCGCCGGGAAATCTCCTGCGACATCATCGACAACAATATCACCTGTTTTTTATCATATAAGATAAAAAACAGGTGATATTGTTACAGTTATTGCAGTTTGTTTCTTTCGCAAATTATCTTTTCTCTGATTGATGTGAACTGAAATGATCGCAAAACATCTTTTAGTTTGGCCTGCGTGCCAGCAACATTATAGTACTGGATAAACGATTCCAATAGTGGTAAATCGAGTCGCTGCCCCGTCGGATCCACTTCCCGCGGATGCAGATAGACGATGCTGTGGCGACCAAACCGATTGCCGGAACGGATTATCCATTTGATCAACCAACTGGGAAAAAACCGAAAATAAAACCCGCCGGAATAGCCTATGTTTCTGCCGCCGATCTTCAATACGGACATCGGAACCTCCAGTAGTTCCAGTTCCCGCCCATTCACCGACGGATGGTGAATTTCGGTCGGCGCGTCCGGAATTCCATAAAGGAAGGTTTTGACCGGAAAAATGCTGGCGTCGTAGTGTAGGCCCAGTTCTTCCAACGCCTGCAGATAATGGTGGTTGCTTTTCATGATGGACCAGGAAGGTGCCCGATAACCCCAAACTTTTTCGCCAGTCAACGTCTGCAAAATATCTGTAGACTTTTTTACGTCTGCCCGAAACTCTGCATAAGTTTGCTTGTACGCCAACTGGTGTCCATATCCGTGCGAGGCAACCTCATGGCCGGCCCGGATAATATCGCGCACCGTTTCAGGGTACTGCTCGCCAATCTGTCCCAAAACAAAAAAAGTGGCCTTGCAGCCAGCGTCACTACAAAGTTGCAGCAACAAATCCATATTGGCCCGGAAGTGCGAGTCATTTCCATGGTAAGTCGACAAGTCTACTCCGGCATAATTGGCATGATACCAATCTTCGATGTCGAAGGTCAGCAAATTAAAGGGTTGCAGGACCGTCTGCAGATCACTCATCGCGCTTGATCCCCCTGATCGCAAAGGAAGTGCAAAAGTGGTCGCTCAGACCGCCGATACTTTCACTGGAGGAAACGGTCTTGAATGGGTGGTATTGCTTCAAAAAAGAAACTTCGGCAAACCCGAGTCGGACAAACTCATCGCGCAACTCCGCCATTTCATACATCCGGTCGAACTTTTTGCTGCGCTCTACCATGCCCAGCAATTTGCGTTGCAAAGAACCCTGATGCAACGTTTGCACCAGTAGCATGCCCCCCTGTTTGGTCACCCTGGCCAGTTCTGCCAGTACCGGTTGGTATTTTTCAATCAGTTGGACCACGCCGATACACACCACCAGATCAAACGATCCGGGCGCAAACGGTAACGCCGTCAAATCGGCCGGCAGGGTTTTCAGGCCTCGCCCGGCAGCAAATTCCAGACTTTTTTCCGAAAAATCGACGCCTACAACGATATTGTCCTGCGTCCACGGTTCGCTGAACGCACCCACACCGCAGCCGGCATCCAGAATCTGCTTGCCTGCCAATGGACCAATCCAGTGCAGAATATGGTCGCGTTGGACAAAAAAACTGCTATCATCAAAATAATCCGAGGATTTGACCGATGCGCCGTGCGTCGATGCTTTCTGGTCAAAATATTGTTGCCATTGGGAATTGCCCATAAGTAGAAGCCTCCGATGCGTTCTGAAAAATTCGACTATGGTAGCAGGTAAGGAATCAGCTTTCTGCCAAGCGGGTCGGTCAATAAACGGGGCAGCCGCTTCCATAGCGCAATGGCATAACGAAAAGTCTCCCGTTCATTCGTCGCCCCCGCACCGGCGGCCGCGCCATAACGCAAATAGCGGAGCTGAACCGGCTGGGCGCCCCACTGCGATTTGTAGCGATAAGTCCCGGAACCGGTCTGCGAACGGCCCAGATCAAGCGCCTTTAATCCGCAACGGATTCCGTATTTTGCCGCTTCCCAGTACATGTAGTTATTCAGATACTGGTGATTGTATTCGACCAGATTGGCGCCATACGGATAGTACAAAGTTTGGTCAGCAGGACTTTTTAGCAGCAACATGCCGCCGACTACCCGCCCGGTCTGCTGGTCGAGCACCGTCAACAACGTCGTAAACTCCGGCAGATGGGTGAAGAATCGCTGAAAGAACTCTAGTCCCGGCGCTGGCGATCCCAGCTGTTTCATTCGTCTGACGTATACTTCGTAGAAATCGGCCAAGTAGCTATGATCGAAAGATACAGCGAACCAATCATTTTTATAGGTCTTGCGGACGTGGTTGCGACATCCCGACGAAGCCTGCGCCATGGTCTGTTCCTCGTCCGTCAGTAACGGCAGAATAAAAGTATGATTGTCGAGATTGGCGCGCCACAACCTGCGATCAACAGTCTGGTTTTTCAGCCGGATTTCCAGCTCTGCCAAATCCAGCATTTTCTGCGCCTGTGAAATCGTCGCCAGCATCTTTTGGGCGAGTTCCGGCGTATCGGCACAGACATCGACCTGATTGACAAACGGCAGAGATACTCCCACCCTTTGCAGTTTCAGGTTCCTGCCAATCACCAGTGGGACTAGGCCGCAGATTTTGCCTGTGTCGTCAACGAGAGCCTGGTAGCCGCACCGGTAGGGAAATGATTCCAGCAAAATTTGACGAAATCCGGTCGTATGAAAAACCGTACCCCGTCTTTGCGCCAGTTGGTCCCATTCCTGCTGCATCGATGCCTGGTAGGGAACTAAGCGGTACATCGCCGCCCTACCCTTTCAGCCAGCAAACTACGCCGACCAGAATAAAGCCGCAACCCACCCATTTCAGCAAGCTGATCTGCTCGTTGAATACAAAAATTGATACCGCCAGCAGCAAGATATATTGGAAACTGGCGACAAACGTGACATAGCCCAGATCAAACACCGACAAGCAGTAAACCCAGAGAACCGCGGCCACAGCATAAGAAAAGAAACCGGCGAGAACGCCGGGTGATGTCATATATCCCATGGCAATCGCCATCAGTCCGCCGTCGAAATTGATTGTCCGGCTACCGATCTTGAGCAGGGTGCTGGCCAGCACCGTCATTGAAACACTGCCGAATAACAACACCAACTTCAGCATCACTCGACTCGGTTCCTTTCTTTTTCTAGTTCTTCCACCCGCAGACGCAACAAGCCCAGTTCCTGCGCTACCGCCTTATTTTGGGCTTTCAGCCCCGAGATACTCACACTCAGATTCAGCAACAACAGATAGGCAAAAGCGATCAGCAGGGCAAAAAATGCAGACGGTGCATATTCCACACCGATCAGCGCGGCAAATCCCTCCAACAAACCTCGACACATCGACATCACTAGCATAAACGAACCAATCAATAGCCAGACCAGGGAGTACTTCTCCTTGATCAGCCGTTCGCGGACCAAAAACATTACAGTCAGCAAGATGATCAGGCTAAAAACGATCCCCAGCCACTGGATTTTATCGAACGATCCTACCGGCATTAGCGCCTCACGGCCTTGGTCTGGCTTAGTCTTGGCCTGGCGCAGGAGAACAGAATGGTCAGGATGACTTTCGCCATGTAATAGGGACTTTTAATCGGAGTTATCGAAGACTCGCCATGAATGCGTTCCCGCATGACTACGCCGACTTCAGCGACCCGTAATCCTTGTTTATTTAGCAAAACGATCGCATCCGGCTCCGGATAATCGCTGGAGTAATAGCGGGCCAGGACCTGCAGGCTTTTACGGTTATACAGGCGAAATCCAGAAGTGCTGTCTGTAATGCGAGTATTCACCAACGCCCGGAACATGCAATAAAAAACCTTGATGCCCAACCGCCGGCACCTGGTCGTGCGGAAGGATTCCACGTTGAGAAAGCGAGAACCGATCACCATATCGCAATGATTCTGACCCATTTCCGTGAACAAGGCGCCCACTTCGCCCGGTACATGCTGACCGTCACCGTCAATTTGCACTACATAATCGTAGTCCTTGTTCAGCGCATATTTAAAACCGGTCTGCATTGCACCGCCGATCCCCAGATTGCAGGGGAGATCAATTACACTAACCCCTTCAACTGAACGGGCAATCACTGCCGTATCATCATGGGAGCAGTCATTGATCACGAGGATGTCTGCCGCAGGCAAACTGGTCTGAATTTCCTGCAACACACGGGCAATATTGTTTTGTTCGTTAAATGCCGGAACAACGATAAGCGTATCCGACTTACTGTTATGCCGTTCTGGGCCAAACTTTCTCTGCAAAACTCCGACCTCCGCTGATGATTCTATCCAATCCGTATGCTGCCACAATCCCGATAAACGGCATTGCCGGAAAGCGATACCGATACATTGCATCGATAAATAACAAGATACAGAAGGCAAACACAGCCAAAACGATTCCCCACAGCACTGCTGCCCGGCCAAAAGTTCCCTCGCGAATCGCCGCAACAGTCCCGGCGATAAAAAAGACCGTCGGTAGCAACTTAAACAAATAATAGGCTATGTCAACCAAGCTCCGCAGTGGCGTCACCCAGGCCCAGACGCCCAAAAAAGCGACAGTCCGGCGAAAATACAATACACTGACAGCATCCCAGTTATTCACGATAAAGCTTAAACCCAAACTATCCAACTTATTAATCGTATAATTCGGTCGAAAATAATAGTCGTAGGCTGTGGCGATATCGTAAATCCGCCCTTTGGCATATACATTATATATTACCAATTTGACATTATATCGTAGTGACTCAACAAAACCGTCAAAATAATGCCCTGCATAGAGACTACCGGCTATGATGCCAATGGTCAGCAATAAACCGGACAAAAGCCAGCTATGTTTTGCCACAAACTGTCTCAGGCTATCGTGATCCAGCCTGGATAAAGCATATACTAGCATGACCACTACAACAGCAACGCCAGTCGGGCGAAATAACAACAGATATAACGCTGCGGCGACAAACAGAATTCGGTCCTGTTTTCGTCGCGTATCGAGAGCTTTGATCAATAGGTACACACATAAAATCAACAAACTGACAAAAAAACTGTCTGAGAGCACGTACGTCGACCACAGCGTAACATCCCAATTATACAGATAAAAAAATCCGGCGATCACTCCGGTCCGCTTGTTGAACAAAGTCCGGCCAATCAGATAAATCAAGATAATCGCCAAGCTCGCCGCAAACGCCTGGGTGTAAACAATCGCCACCGGATCGTTAAACAGCGCCAGCAATCCAGTCAACAACAGATTGTAGCCCAGATAGAGGATTTCGTCGATATTCATCCGGATAGAAAAATTCTCCAACAAAGCCCGGGCATAGCCCAAGTACCAGTCGCTGTCCTGCGACCGGGGCAGGCCGCGTCCGCACAGAACCAGCCAAATCGAATGACTGAGCGTACGATAAAGGGAAAGAGCGACCAGCGCCACAGGCGGCAAATACTCCCACGACCAGAGTTTTTGAAAAAAATGGCGCACCTGGCAGTCTCGCTCCTCGTCACCGCTGTTCTTAATTACTTTACTTATATTACTACAGAATATCACCGCTTAATAGAGGGCGCGCACTTAAATCTGACTGCAAAGTTCACAGTTTTGTCACAGATGCGCCATCTTTCTGTAAATTCTCCCCACTATAATAAATTATAAGCTCAATTCATCAGCCCGAAACAATTCCAACCGCTGAACAGAGGAAATGGAGGAATGCTGTGTGAAAACGAATGCGCCAAAAAAAATTGTTTGCTCGGTCTTGATCAGTCTGTTGCAATTTGGTGGCGGCGCTTACGTCGCAGAAGCATCTTCAAGGGATGACCAGCGCCGAACCCAGCACGAATCGCGTGATACTCGCGATAATTATGACCGTCGGTATAATGAACGAGAGTGGCAAGAAAAACATGGCCAGCATGAAAAGGAACTAGCCCACTGGCGTCATCAGTCGGAACTGCGACGCGAACAAGCCTTGCGACGTCATGATCGGGAAAATGACCGGGAATGGCGGCATCGTCAGTGGCTGGAAGAGCAACGGTTGCAACATCAGCAAGAAGAAATCCGCCAACGCCAGTGGTGGGAACATCAACGGCATGAACAGGAACTGCGGCGCCTGTCGCATGAAAACGAGCGCGAGTGGCGGCATCGTCATTGGCTCGAACAGCAGCGGCATGATCATGAGATGAGACAGATCGAAATTGTTGTCCTGTCGTTACTGCTACTCACCAGTTAGTTCAGCAACATATACATAACATATATCGAAATATCCCCTGAAAAAAAATAAACGGAGCCGGGAACAATGCTGCATACTTTCACCCGGTTCCGCTTATTTTTTCTAAAATCAAGGGCGCTCAATATATTAGGAACATTTTTTACTTTGCGCTTTACGCGCCCTGCAGACTAAATTTCTCTTCCAGCAACCCGAGCAGTCGATCCGCTGTCAGGCCGGATACGAGAACACCATCGACTCTGACATTTGGTCCCTGTCGACAGCTTTTTAGGCAATCCACCTTACAAAGATCGATTGTTTCGCGCCTTGGGGCGGGCAGGGTTTCGACGACCTCAAGCAATTCCTGCGATCCCAGCAGGTGGCATGAAGTGCCTTGGCAAATTTCCAGTTTGATCTTTTTCATTTCCATTCCTCCATTTGTCCGATCAAACACGGGCCCCGACGAGCGGCAAAACCTGCTTGGCAAAGAAATCGCGGGCCGTTGCCCCGGACACGCTTTGCACTTCGCCATCGCCGATTCGCACCGAAACCGCTTGCGTGCAATGGCCCAGGCAGAAAGCGGCCCGGGTATCGACCTGATCGGTAAGGCCATACTCTTCCGTCAACTGCTGCAAAGAATTGATAACATTGTAGGAACCTTTGATATGACAAGCGCTGCCAATACAAACATTAATAACAATCATCGCATTCACGCCTTTCCGTGATAATGCACATGCAGTAATTTATGCACCTTGCCTTTGAGCAATCCGCCATAGAGCGCCATGATCACCGGGTTTTCCTCGGAACGTTTGATCGTGCTCATCCGGTCGGTTTCATACAAACCGGCGCTACGCCGCTTTTTGCCTTCGCTGTTGGTGACCGGTTGTCCGGCGCCGCAAATACAGCCGCCGGGGCAGGCCATTACTTCGACGAAATCGTACTGTTTTTCACCGCGTTGCATTTTTTTGATCAGGTTTTCGGCGTTTTTAATACCACTGACAATGGCGATCTTCACTTCACGGCCATGGTAATCGAGACTCGTTTCCTTGACTCCCTGCAAACCGCGGACGCCAGAGAAGGGAATCGCCCGAAGCGCCGGCGCTGATTTATCATCAGAAATTCTGCGGATTACGGCTTCGGTCACGCCGCCTGTCACGCCAAAAATCACACCGGCCCCGCTGGTCGCGCCAAACGGCATATCGACGGCTTCCGGCGCGATCTCTGAAAACACAATGCCTGCTTCACGAATCATCTGCACCAGTTCCTGGGTAGTGATGACATAATCCACATAGGGAACGCCGGCTTCTGTGAACTCGTCGCGCGCCGCTTCCTGTTTCTTGGCCGTGCAGGGCATGATCGCCACCACAACCACCCGGCGATTGGAGTGACTATAGTGTTCTTTTAATACCGCGCCAAACATCTGCATCGGCGAACGGCAGGTCGAGATATTTCCCATCAGTTCCGGATGATACAATTCGGCGTATTTTACCCAGGCCGGGCAGCAAGAGGTAAACAGCGGCAATTTTTCACCTTTCTGGACTTTCGCCAGAAACTCGCCCGCTTCCTCAAGCACGGTCAGGTCGGCGCCTGTCGTCGTATCAAACACTTCGTCGAAACCAATCCGGCGCAGCGCCGCGACAATTTTTCCCATCACATTGTCGCCTTCAGCCAGTCCCAGCTCCGCGCCGACACCGACCCGAACCGCCGGTGCGATCTGCACCACGACTTTGGCATTGCTGTCGCTGAGATCTTTCCAAAGTTTGGACGTATCATTTTTTACCACAATGGCTCCAGTAGGGCAGACTGCTGCGCACTGGCCGCAGCCGATACATTTCGTTGCGGCAATCGGCTCGTCAAACGCCGTGCTGATCGTCATTTTCGAGCCGCGGTGGGCAAAATCGATCGCGCCGATGTTTTGCACTTCTTCGCACATCCGCACGCAGTCGCCGCAGAGGATGCATTTGCTCTTGTCGCGGACAATCGCCAGCGAGGATGTGTCCAGTTCCGGCTCGCCGGCTGTGTTGCTGAAACGGACTTGTTTGATGCCGAACCGTTGGGCCAGTTCCTGAAGTTTACATTTACCGTTCTTTTCGCAGGTCGTACAGTCGCGGCAGTGGTTTGCCAACAGCAATTCCAAAATCATTTTGCGATATTTGCGCAGCCGCGGCGTATTGGTGCGAATCTCCATACCGGCTTGCGGCGGCGTAGAGCAGGATGCATGAATCTCACCAGATTTATCTTCGACCACGCACATCCGGCAGGCGCCATACACCGACAACTCGGAATAATAACAGAAGGTCGGCAGCTCAATACCGGCTTTGCGAATGACCGCGAGGATGTTTTGCTCGCCCTCGATCTCCACCGGCATATTGTCTATCATCATAAACTCTGTGCTCACGGTGTCAGTCCTCCCTTATCGCTTTGAACGGACAGCTCTCGATACAGGCGCCGCACTTGATACATTTTGCCTGATCGATCACAAACGGGTCCTTAATCTTGCCGGAAATCGCGTTGACCGGGCAGGCGCGGGAACATTTGGAGCAACCGCGACAGAGGGCCGGATCAATCAGGATTATTTTCAGTTTCTGGCAGCTCTTTGCCGGACAGCGTTTTTCCCGTACATGCGCTTCGTATTCGTCACGGAAATATTTGATCGTGCTAATGACCGGCAACGGCGCCGTCTTGCCGAGTCCGCAGAGAGCGGTGGAAGAAATCGTATCCGCCAGTTCCAGCAGCATATCCAGGTCTGCCATTTCTCCCTGACCAGTCACGATCCGTTCCAAAATCTGCAACATCCGCTTGGTCCCTTCTCTACAGGGGACACATTTGCCGCAGGATTCGTTCTGGGTAAAATTCATGAAAAAGCGGGCAACTTCCACCATACAGGTGTGTTCGTCCATAACCACCAGGCCGCCGGAGCCGATCATCGCACCAGCTTTTTTCAGCGAATCAAAATCAAGCGGCAGGTCGAGATGCTCTTTGGTCAGACAGCCGCCGGAAGGTCCGCCGATTTGTACGGCCTTGAACCCGGCCCCGTCACGGATACCGCCGCCGATATCAAAGATAACTTCGCGCAGCGTCGTTCCCATCGGCACTTCGATCAAACCGGTATTCTCAATATTGCCGGTCAGAGCAAACGCCTTGGTGCCAGGGCTTTTTTCCGGCCCGATTGATTTGTACCAGGCCGACCCCCTGTTGATAATCAGCGGCACATTGGCAAAGGTCTCCACATTGTTCAAGACCGTCGGTTTCCCATACAGTCCCTGTTCGACTGTACGAGGCGGTTTTACTCGCGGCATGCCGCGTTTGCCTTCGATCGAAGTCGTCAATGCGCTGCCTTCACCGCAAACAAAAGCGCCTGCGCCTTTACTGATCTTGATATCGAAGGCGCGACCGGAACCGAGGATGTTATCGCCAAGCAAGCCAAACGTCCGGTTTTGGGCAATCGCGGTTTCCAATCGCTGAATCGCCAGCGGATATTCGGCCCGCACATAGATATAACCATAGGCTGCGCCGCAGGCAATGCCAGCAATCATCATCCCTTCGATCATCCGGTGGGGATCGCCCTCCATGACGCTGCGGTCCATGAACGCGCCGGGGTCGCCCTCATCGCCGTTACAGACGACAAATTTGACTTCCGATTTCTGCCGTTTGACCTGCGACCATTTGCGACCGGCCGGATAGCCGCCGCCGCCGCGCCCGCGCAGGTTCGACTCGTCGATCACTTTGACGATCTCATCCGGGCTCAGCTCGAACAATGCTTTTTCAAACGCTTTGTAGCCGCCGATCGCCATATACTCCTGCAGAGAAGTGGCGTCGATGTGGCCGCAATGCTCCAGCACCAGTCGGGTTTGCTTCTTATAGAACGGGATTTCTTCCTGGGTCGCATATTGATGGCCGTCTTTTTGGTATGTCAGCCGCTCCACCACTGTATCGCCGACAATCGACCGGCTGATAATCTCGGCGCAGTCTTCCATCTTCACCTTGATGTATAGCCAGCCCATCGGTTCAATCCGCACAAGTGGCCCCATTTCACAAAAACCGTGACAACCGCTTTTTTTCACGCCGACCGAATGCTCGTGCGGCTCTTTCTCCAAACTGACCGCACAGGCAATTCCTGTTTGCTCAATCAACCGGACCAGTTCCGCGTAGATCTCGAGCGAACCGCCAGCCACGCAACCGGTCCCGGCACAGACAAGAATCTTCTTTTGCTGAAGATCCAGCGCCGATTTATAGTGACTCCGGGCATTTTGCAAATCTTGCCTATTTAACAGCATCGCAGTCTTCCTCCCTGAGTTTTGCCAGCAGATCGCTTGCTTTATCCGGCGTCATAGCCGGGTAAACCTTATCGTTTACAGTCAGTACCGGGGCCAGGCCGCAGGCGCCCAGGCAGGAAACCGTCTCCACCGTGAATAACAGGTCATCGGTTGTTACCTTGGTTTCACTCAGCCCCAGGTCTTTTCGCATCCGGTCCAGCATCGGGATCGATTTGCGCACATGACAGGCGGTGCCGTCGCACACTCGAACCACGTATTTGCCTTTGGGATGCAGCGAAAAATTTTCATAAAAAGTTGCCACGCTATAAATTTTAGCCGTGCTGATATGGAGTTTTTCGGACAGAACCGGAAACACTTCCTTGGGAATGTAGCGGTATTTGGCCTGAATATCCTGCAAGATAGCAATAATGCTGCCGGCAGAATATCGGTATCGCGCCAGTATCTCATCTACTTCCTTGAAATCAACCGTAGCGTTCACAACAAGACCTCCTGCAATTTTGTAGTTCTTCAACAATTCATAGTGTACAGCAACAAAATTCAAAATTCAACTCATTTGTGAAAAAATTCTCTTTTAATTAGTGAATTTTTTATCATTTACATTTTTTCATAGATTGCTGCGATTTTTCACAGCTTCTTAACAATCGACACTTTCAACAATGCGATAATGACATTAACAAATATAAAAGGGGAGAGGCGAATGACGACTGGTTTGATTACCATGCAAGGACAGAAAAAAATTGCCATGATCGCTCATGACAACAAGAAAACCGCTTTGCTCGAATGGGCCCGTTACAATCGAAAACTGCTGGGAAAGCACAAACTCTTCGCGACAGGAACCACCGGGCAACTATTGGCAACCGAGCTGAATCTGGACATCCACCGATTCGCCAGCGGCCCGCTTGGCGGCGACCAACAAGTCGGCGCCAAAATTGTCGAAGGGGATATCGATTTCATCATTTTCTTCTGGGACCCTTTGGAACCGCAGCCGCATGACGTTGATGTCAAAGCGCTGCTGCGTATTGCGGTCGTTTACAACATCCCAACCGCCTGCAACAGGGCCAGCGCCGACTTCATTATTTCATCGCCGCTAATGGACGCCAAATACGAACGGATCGTCAACGCCAAGATCGTTCGCAACTAAACGACTAACAGGGGAATGTCTGTACCAGCCACCGCCGAATCTGATCCCTTACTACAGCGACCCGAACCATGATTTCTTCATCCGTGCCGGTAAATTGCGAGGGATCGTCGAATGCCTGATGTAACCGCGTTTTTGCTCCGGGGAAATACGGGCAGGCTTCCCCTGCCTTATCGCAAACCGTTACCACATAATCAAATTCCTGGCCGGAAAATTCATCGACACTTTTCACCCGGTTGCCGCTAATATCGAGATCCAGCTCCGCCATGGCCCGCACAACATACGGATTTAACTTGCCCGGTTCAATCCCGGCGCTGCGGGCTTCGTATAGATCGCCCAGCATTGTATTCATCAAACTTTCCGCCATTTGCGACCGGGCGGAATTGTGGGTGCACAGAAATAGCACCCGTTTCTTGTCAGCTTGTTCGCACCGCTCTGCCAGCCAATGGATAACCTGTAATTCGATCTCATTGCGCACCCGTCGAAACTCCTGCAGACGCTCCTCGTCCGAGCCTTGGAAAGTTGCCGGGTCATCAAATGGCCAGGCAAGGATCTTCAACGCACTGGGAAAAATCACCGGGCACTGCTCTTCGGCTTTTTTGCACACGGCAATTACATGCCCGAAAGACAACTTGCCCAGATACTCCCGAACGCTTTTGGAGACCTGACCAGAGATATCCACGCCGATTTCATCCATCACGACCACCGCCATCGGATGCACCGGCGCAGGTTCAAAACCAGCGCTATAAACCTGGTACCATTTACTGCCGTAATGTTTTAAGAACCCCTCCGCCATCTGGCTACGCGCACTATTCTGGGAACACAGGATCAAAATGTTTTCTTTGCTAATTGTCTGCATACGGAATCCCTCCCGGTTTTTACCTGTTTATTCTTGCCATTGTCGATTTCAGTTTTCATTGTCGCTCATGTTCTGTTATTCCGGCAAGGCTGTTAACAGAAAAATAACATTAATAAACCGCCAAACCCGAAGGCAGGCGGTCGCGATTTTGTTGTTTAGTTACCCTTCTGGCGGCTTAGGTTCCATTTTTTACATTAGATACTCAACTATATTTTCCTTCTCGTTGCACAATTCACACGGGCAGTAAATTTCGTGTGATTCAGTGTGCGCTTTAAGATCATTAAGCCTGGACAACAATTCCGGTTTTTCTTTCGAGGTATTATTCTTCCATTCAACCACCTGACTAAACATGGATGAAAACAAATCGTTCAGTTGCTCCTGGCTGACCGGCAATGGTTTTGAAATTCGCCCGGTGTTATTCAGGAACTTATACAATGCTCGCGCCTGCGAGGGTGTGAGTTCAATTCTCATGTTGCACCCGCCTGATATTTTGATTGATATTACTGTATCGCGAACGAGGCTTATGTGCAATACATTAGGAAAACAAAAAGACGCCCTTACCTTCTGACAATTCGTGCTAAACGCTTCAGTCCACAATTATTTATAAGGCCCGTCGACACGGCGACCTCTGACGACGATCAGCAGTTGCAAAAAACGTTCAATGATGTCCAAGCACTTTCTGCCGTCTAGTGGTTGATCATTGCAGGCATTCATCGGTTTTTGTTGAAGAGATTAATATAAGTTTTGCTTAATCCCGTGTTTGAAAGGGGATTTATCTGTGGAATGGGTATTTCGCTATGCTCTCCCGTCCCTCATGATTGCCAAAGCATTTGAATCAGAATACGCAATCATTGCTCCTTTTGATGACCCACGAACACAACAGGCTATCTCAAGACAATCTAACGCCACTCGCCTATTAACAGGCTTTATAAATCGTCGCAGCAAACAAATCAAACCAGCAGCTTTACTTGTTCTAGCCAACGCACCTGAAAGTGCCGCAAGCGATGAAGCACTTGTTTCCTTTCGCAATTTATGTGCCATTAGTACGTTATTGAAACATTGGGCATGTTCTGCAAATGAAGGGCGGATCGGCGAAATGCTCTTCTCAGACCACTTTGATTTTTATCCTTACACCGTAAACGAAAACAATCGAATTGTCAGCATTACCCCTGATAAGAATAGTTTTGGTTCGGAAGATGCTCCTTTTGTTGGCATGGCCTCGCCTTTGCTTGCAGTGATGCCCGGTCCCGTTTTTTGCGACGAGCTAATTTTTAGGACTCTCTTGCAACAGTGGCAACACAAATTTTTATCTCCACATGGTACTAGTAAATATACGAGTATATTATTCCGCTCTTTAGAGCTGGCTTATCAAGCACTTTCAATCCCCACCAAGAACCAGGCTTCCATCCATGACTTTGGCGTGTCGGCGGCCTGTTGGGTTAGTGCTTTTGAAATATTAGTCCACTTTGAACATGCCGACGCAAATAGCAAAAAAGTGCGAGATCATTTATTGAAAGCAGAATACCCTTGGGGCGAAGAACAATTGCGTCAATATAGAAAACCAGTCTTCAATAAAAACAATTCCCAGACAGAGTCATACTCATTAATTCAAGAAATTTATATGGCTCTCTATAAAGTTCGAAATGATTTTATGCACGGAAACGAAGTGTTGACTCAAACGCTCTCCCTTTTTGGCTTAGATAAGCCGCCGATCAATTGCATCACGCCCACTATCTACAGAATAGCATTATGGCATTATCTGCGTTCTCATTTTCACCAAGAGGATCGCGATATTACCGACTTCATTACTTGGCTTCGTGACTATTATGATTATGAAAACTCACTTATGAAGATATTTTTTTCCGACACCTTTCCAGTAGAAAGCCAATCTTAAGTAAGACAACAAAGTCTTAGCCAGTTTCCGGTTATTACTTCTTCAGACTACCCGCCACCACAAAGATAAAAACAACTTCATCCTCTCTGTTAACATATCCATAAACCAGTCTTAACACAAAGCCGCCAGCTCTATGACACAATATACTCAAAGCCTGCGAAAGCAGAAATAATGGGAGGGGTATAGTGTGGCATATGGCAATATTCTGTTCGTAATATCCGATACCGGCGGCGGACATCGCAGCGCAGCGGATGCTATGATCGAAGCGGTCCGACGATTGGACGGCGACAGGGCCAGGTGTTCCATTACCGACTTATTGCGCGAAACTGCCGTGCCTCTAGTACGAAGCGCTCCAGAAATTTACGGTTATTGCTCAACCCGGCAAGTCTGGCTGCATGATTTGTTTTTCCGCTTCACGAACGAACCGCAGCGTATCGACCTGCTTTCCAAACTGGTTTATGCCAAGGCTAGAGAAAATATCAAACATGTAATTCGCAGCAACCGTCCCGATCTGGTTGTCGTCGCTCACCCGTTGGCGCTTCGCCTGATGTGCATCGCCCGCCGGGAAATGCGGGCCCAATTCCCTTTGATTACCGTCGTTACTGATCTGGCAACGATTCACGCATCCTGGGCCTACAACGAGTCTGACCTATATCTGGTTCCGACCTGGGAAGCCCATCAAGCTCTATTGAATCATGGGTTGCCGGCTCACAAACTGATCTATACCGGATTCCCGGTGCATCCGAAATTTTTTGACAGCCAGGACAACCAACGAGCAATTCGCGACAAGCTGGCCATTGATCCGCACAAAAAAACCGTATTGCTCACAAGTGGCGGCGCGGGCGGCGGAAAAATCAAGGATTATGTGGAAAGTATCGAAACGCAACGCCCCGACTGGCAGTCGTTGGTAGTGACCGGCAATAACCGCGAACTCTTCGCCAGCTTAAAAAATCGCCCGTCAGCACCTTCGCAGACGCATGTTTTCGGTTTCGTGCACAACATGGAACGATTGATGCTGGCGGCTGATGTTGTCGCAACCAAAGCCGGCCCCGGTACGATCATGGAAGCCCGGGCGCTGCAGCGGCCGCTAGTCGTGACTGGCGCCGTTGGATTGCAGGAAACCGGCAATATCGACTACGTTTCAAAAAATCGCTACGGGTTGTTCGCACCGGATTCGACCTCACTGATCAAGGCGCTGGATTCACTGGGCAGCGGCCCAAAAACGGACCGGCAGCAAGATCGCGTCGAAGACGGAGCAACCCGGATCGCCGGGGTCATTCTGGAGAAGATGCAATGGGCAAGAGATTTACCCGCATAAGAACCAGCACCCCTTCGGCAGAAATAAAAACAAACGGCTGGGAATTTCCCAGCCGTTTGTTTTATATAAAAGCCATCGCACCCAAGGAGGGGCTCAGGCGACGATGGCTGCTCCGTTTGCCAGAGGAACGTTCACAATAGTAAGCGGGTTTAACGCCAATCGGTGAAAATGTTCAAACAGACCGGCTGTTGACCGCTGGGCCAGCGGCAATGTAACGCGCGTAACAGCTTCATAGTCTGCGTTGCCTTTGTCCGTATCCACTGCATCCAGTAGTTCGGCGCTGGCTCGTGAATTTTTCAGAATAAAATCAGCGACTTTACTGCCTTGCAGATAGACGCCCAAATTCTCGACAGTAAACTGCCGGTAATGTTTCATCGCCCATATTTCGTAGTCCTGGTGACCGCTAAACATCCGTCCCCGTGCATGATGCGGCACGCACATGTCCTGAACCAGATGCGAGGCCGCCCCCAAAAAGAAAGCCGCCTTGCAGCGGTTTCCCTGACGCGCTTCTTTAATGGCGCGGGCAAAATATTGTTGAAATGTATCCAGCGCATTGCCGAAAGGCCAAATACCCCGTCCCGTCTTCGTTTCGAGGTAGTGGTCGATGTTTTTCCACTGGCTGTCGGCCCAAAAGCCGCCTTGATTGATATCCTTGACATAAGTGCTGAAAAAACTGGCGCAAGGCAGAAACGCTTCACGGGCTAAAATGTCAATCGCCTGTGCATTGCAAAAAGAGTGCGTCAACGGCGGTTTATCGATAAACCGCTGCAATGGGGATGCTGTAACCAACAACAGATGCGCAAGCCGCTGCATTTTTCCACCTCCGCCGATCCTTGTTGATTTCATTATAACCTCGTCAATACACGGTTCGGTTAACAGAGTATTACGCGAGGTTAACGTATTGTAAAAATCAGGTTACGTTACAGCGATAATATCGCTTGAACAGGCAGGAGTTTGCCAACTGAACAGGGAAGATTTTATTTAATGAATTAAGAACGGGAGTGTTTACCATGATTCGAGCCGCCATTTTAGAAAAACCACTGACGCCAATCGGCGTCCAAACTCTGCCTGAGCCGGTGTTGGAACCGGGAGCCGCCCTGTTGGAAACGATCTACAGCGAAGTCTGCGGCACTGATGTACACTTGTACCACGGCCGTCTGGCCGGCGTGCCTTATCCAATTATCCCTGGCCACATCAACGTCGGTCGGGTTGAGAAAATGAACGGCGACTTGCGGGACGCCGACGGGCAGCCGCTGCAAATCGGCGATATCGTGACTTTTCTCGATGTACACGAAACCTGCCACGACTGCTGGTTCTGCCTCGTCGCCAAAGCCTCGACCCGCTGCCCCAGCCGCAAAGTCTACGGCATCACTTATGGGTTGCAGGACGGGATTCTCGGCGGCTGGAGTGAAAAGATTTATCTGAAACCCGGCGTCAAAGTCGTCAAATTGCCGCCAACGGTTAAACCCGAAGCATTTATCGGCGCCGGTTGCGGTCTGCCCACAGCTTACCACGCTATTGAACAGGCTGGCATCAAACTGGGTGATACAGTCGTTGTCCAGGGCAGCGGCCCGGTCGGCCTGAATTCGGCGATTTTGGCGCAACTCGCCGGAGCTGTAAAAGTCATTGTGGTCGGCGGCCCGGCGCACCGGCTGGAGCTTGCCCAGCAGTTTGGCGTAGATGCCGTGGTCAACATTGAAACCACAACCGCTGAAGAAAGAGTTGCCGCTATCAAGGCAATGACTTCGGGGCGGGGCGCGGATGTGGCCATCGAAGCAACCGGCTTCCCCGCCGCAGTCAAAGAAGGCATGGCGATGGCCCGGGATGCCGGAACCTATGTGGTCGTCGGACAATATACCAACAATGGCGATATTTCGATGAATCCGCATCTCGACATCAACAAAAAGCATCTGACCATCAAAGGAACCTGGGGGATCGATCTGAGCCACTTTTACCGCTCGATTCAAATCATGGCCAAACATCACAATCGCTTCGCCTGGGAAAAATTCGTCTCTGGCCATTACGGCCTGAATGAAGTTAATCAAGCTATCGCCGATGTCGAACACCACCGAGTAATGAAAGCCGTCATTGACCCGCACAAAAAATAACAAACGGAGGAGGAATTCACATGCAGACAAGAACCGCGTCGAGTAAATTTACCTCGTTGATGCTGTTGCTGTTTCTGGTCGTGTTCCTGACCCAACCGGTACTAGCTGCTCCAGCCACGATCGTCGATGAATGGAAATCAGTCCCGTTACCGGCCTCCCCACCTATCAAGCCCGTTATAATCGACCCCGGAACCACAGCCTTTTTAATCCTCGATATTCAGCTACCGATGTGCGGTATCGAGCAAAGACCCCGTTGTGCGGCATCCGTGCCAAAAATCGCCGACTTCCTGCTTCAAGCTCGGGTCCGGGCTATGCCGGTCGTCTATAGCCTCACGCCGACAGGAACTGTCGAAAACATCGTGCCTGCTGTTTATCCTTTGCCTGGTGAACCGGCAGTTCGATCCAGCGTCGACAAATTTTACAACACCGACCTGGAAAAAATCTTAAAAGAAAAAGGGATAAAAACCGTGATCATCGTCGGCACCGCTGCTCACGGCGCTGTGTTACACACGGCAACCGGAGCTGCGGTGCGCGGCATGCAGGTCATTATACCGGTCGATGGCATGTCAGCTATCGAAACTTACGCCGAGCAATACACCGCCTGGCACATGTTGAACGCTCCCGGCACGCGCGCCCGGACAACCTTGACTACATTCGCACAGATGTCTTTCAAGTAATTGCAACATAAAACCCGCGTGATGCTGGTCATCACGCGGGTTTTTCATTGGTCTGCCCACAGCTAAATAATATGGGTTACAAACAATGTTCTCCACCGTTACGCGCTCGGTGCAGTAAAGAATCGAACGATTCTACGGTGAACCCCACCGACAACATCCGGTTGATCAGTCCGTCCCGGTTGCGTTCCCATTGGGAAACTGCCCAGTCACTGCTCTTTTTGCCGGGAAACGCAACAAGTATGACGTTAATCTCCTTGCCAGCACAGTCCTTAGCCAAAACTGCAGCTACCGACGGCCGGGAAAAATCGAATTCTGACAGCGGTTGTTGCGGCATCATCAACGTGGTGAAATCTTCCAGCGCGGCACGTGCATGAGTCACCGCGACCGCCCGGTTATACGTAAATTCGGCCAGTTCCGGCGGCGCCGATTCGGCTTGGCCATAGCCCAAAATCATCACGCCAAAACACAATATCACCATAAAAACTCTCAGACATTTTCGCACTCCCGCCAACCCCCTTCAATATTTTCATACCAGTTGATCGCAGAATTCCTGTATCAATAACAATATTATTCTGCGCGCCGCTCAGTATCCCTTTTGTAAAAATGATTTTGCATTGTGACAGGGTTCCCTCATCTGTTGTCGAAATAAATAATATAATAGTTTGATAAAATAACAACTAACGCAAAGAAGCGAGGTGCTCTTCATGGCAAAGATCAAGGCCCACGCCAAACGCCTCCGGATTTACATCGGCGAAGCCGATTCCTGGGAAGGAAAGTCGCTCTACAAGGCACTGGTACTAAAAGCCAAAGAACTCGACCTAGCCGGCGCAACCGTCTTTCAAGGTTGCATGGGATACGGCGCCAATAGCCGGATTCATACCGCCAGCATGATCGACTTGTCTGCCGATTTGCCAATCCTGATCGAAATCATCGACAGCCCTGAATATATCGAAAAATTTTTGCCTTATCTTGACCTGATGGTCAAAGAAGGTCTGGTGACTGTAGACGACATCGAAGTCATCAAGTACGGCAAAAAAACGCCTGTACGCTAGTCAAAAACTTCGGGGAGCAGATGATTTGGAGACGATACTTTTTATAGCCATCGGCGGCGGCGTCGGCTCGGTTACCCGCCATCTAACTTCAGTATGGGCGGCAGAACGATTCGGCGCCGATTTTCCGTACGGCACGTTACTGGTCAACGTGGTCGGTTGCTATCTGATCGGCCTGTTTATGGTACTTGCCACAGAGCGGTTTATGTTGCCGGCCCATTGGCGGCTGCTAGTCGCCAGTGGTTTTTTGGGTGGACTTACAACTTTTTCCTCATTTGGTTATGAAACGCTAAAATTAGTGCAAGACGGCGCCCTAGTGCCGGCATTCCAAAATATAGCCGCCAACCTCGTTACCGGTCTGGTCGCGACTTGGCTCGGCATCATCAGCGGTCGCAGCCTTTAAGGCAGCGATTCGCGATTTGTCTGTTCCACAGCGCGTCGTTTAAACGCACGAAAATGCAACAGCAAATTAAGAAAAGGTATTTTAAGCAGCGGTTTAGCCGCTGCTTTTTCTGTACTGCGACTGATTTTTCCGCTCAGCGCCAGTTCACGTCCCGCCTGCACATATGCTGACAACACTTCCTGAACCAGTGGATCCTCCTGTTTTTCCAATTGCATCGCCATTTTACGAACTAATGTGCCGACAATCGGTGCATCGGCATAACGGGCGAAGGTTTGAAAATAGGACAGTGTATTTTTCACCGTTTCCTGTTCGATGTTGGCGCAGAGAGTCAGGATGACCAGCGGTTTGCCGATTACTTGCCGATCCGCATGGTGAAATATCAGACCGCTTTGCGTCAAAAAAAGCCCAATTTCTGTCCCTGTAGAATTGAAACGATCCAAAAACGTTTTTAGCAAACCGGTCACACCAAACACATACACCGGCGATCCATAAACAATCAGGTCCGCCGCACGTATTCGGTCAAATATTGCCTTCACATCATCTTGGTCTTCATATACGCAATGACCAAACGTCGCCGGTTTGCTGCAAAAACCGCAGGCCAGGCAGCGATTTATTTTCTGTTCCGCCAATACTACCGTCTCAAACTCAGCGCCGCAGGCCGTCGCGCCCTCGGCCAGTTTGTCGAGTAATATTTGGGTGCAACCGCTCCGGCCCCGGTGGCTGCTGTTGATCGCCAATATTTTCATCTTCATCACTCCTTGTGTTGGCTTTACTGATAGCGCGCGAAAGCAGGTCAAACATACGCGACGCATCCGCCAAAACCTCTTCCGGGTTACGATTCAAAATCAACGTCGGCGACCAGTATTCGGTGAACGCATCGATAATTACACCAGCTGTCGTTTGGGCGCCAGGCCCTGCGTCAATCACACCCTGCTGCAGGCCGGTTTCAAGAAATTGCTCGGTTTTTTCGCGCAAAATCCGCCTTATTTCCTGGCGCATGTTCATGTTCTTTTTGCCAATATAACGAAACGTATTAACATCGCCGATGATCTCCATCGCCCCACGATTTTGCCGCATCAACAGGTTGACCCGTTGCACGTGAGATAGCAACAATTCACGCAGTTGTTCCAGCGGCGACAAGGAAGGATCGACACTCGCTTCCGCTGAAGCTTGGGCCAATTCCAAAACATAGCTGGCATAAGCGTCAATCAGCGCTTCCTTATTGGCAAATTCGTTATAGATAGTCCCGACGCTGCAACCCATTTCACGCGCCACATCCTGCATGGTTGTCCGATTGATCCCGTTCTGGTCGATCAAGTCGATAAAAACTTTTAGAATCTCCTGCCGTCGCACGCTCATTGTTTTGCCGCCTTGTATGAATTTTTGATTATTTTTCATTTATATTCAAATTGTAGTGTTGCGGATTTCAATTGTCAATAAAAAAATCTGCACCGCCCCCGAAAATTAGGGGCGATGCAGATAATGTGAAAAAACAAATCAGTCGATACAAACATCTTCGCCGTTGAGGATTTTTTTCATGTTCTTCATCGGGCACATTTTGCCGCACATGGTGCAGGTGTCTTCATGCTCCGGTTTGGAAGAATCGCGATAGCGCTGCGCTTTTTCCGGATCAATCGACAATGCGATCATCTTGGGAAAGTCAACTTCAGCCCTGGCCGCACTCATCGCATTATCCCAGTCCCGTGCGCCGGGAATCCCTTTAGCGATGTCCGCTGCATGCGCGGCAATCCGGGAAGCAATGATGCCCTCTTTCATATCGTCGAGGTCCGGCAGCCGCAAATGTTCGGCTGGCGTCACATAGCAAAGGAAATCGGCGCCATTGGCGGCAGCGATTGCTCCGCCGATTGCGCTGGTAATATGGTCATAGCCGGGGGCCACGTCGGTAACGAGCGGGCCGAGTACATAAAATGGCGCGCCATGGCACAGACGTTTCTGCATCATCATATTGCCGGCAATCTCATTGATCGCCATATGGCCAGGCCCTTCAATCATAACCTGCACATTGCGGGCCCAGGCGCGTTTGGTCAGTTCGCCGAGAGTGATCAGTTCCTCGACCTGCGCCGCATCGGTCGCGTCATGAATCGAACCGGGTCGGCATGCGTCACCCAGGCTGAGCGTCACGTCATATTCCACGCAGATATCCAGCAGACGGTCGTAGTATTCATAAAACGGATTTTCCTGTTGATTCATTTCCATCCAGGCAAACAACAATGAGCCGCCGCGCGATACGATATTGGTCAACCGTTTATTGCGTTTAACGCGTTCTGCTGTTGCCTGGTTCATGCCGCAGTGAATTGTCATGAAATCTACGCCGTCTGCAGCGTGTGTTTCGACAACTTTGAAGAATTCATCGACTGTGATCTCTTTCAAATCTTTATCGAGCAGGCCGACCGCATCATACATCGGCACCGTGCCGATCATCGCCGTGGACGCGTCAAGCAGCCGCCGCCGGAAGGTCTGTGTTTTGCCAAAACAACTGAGATCCATGATTGCTTCCGCTTTCAGCTCAATCGCCTTAAGCGCTTTGGTCAGTTCCAGATCGAGGTCGCAGCAGTCCTTCGAAACACCCAGGTTCACATTAATTTTTGTCCGCAGGCCAGTTCCTACACCTTCAGGATCAAGTTTCGAATGATTCTTGTTAGCCGGAATCACGACCTGCCCGGCTGCCACCAATTCTCGCAAACGCTGCGGGTCCATCTTTTCCTTGGCGGCGACAGTCTGCATCTGCGGTGTAATGATTCCTTGTTTTGCAGCATCCATTTGTGTTGAATAGTTCATCTTCATCCCCAACTTTCCTTTGTTTTGCGCGCATAAAAAAGAGAGCAGTGCAGAAAAGCTTGCTCTCCAGTATACTTTGCAATCGCTTCCCTACGGTGGTCTTAACCACATCAGGTTCCAAGGGTCGGAATCTTCCTCTCAGCCTTGCGGCCCCCCCAGCTTACTGCCCTATTCACTTCACTTGTATTGTATTCCTCATACGCTAAAAAGTAAAGCGCTGGTTCGGGCAGCGCGGCGATTCAGAGTTCAATATCAAAATATTAAATAGATATTTTAACAAAATTATTGATTTTAAATAGATAATATATTATTATATCTATAAAATACATCGGGAGTTGATACTAATGCAACGCAACCAAACACTGACGCAAGCATCGGTCAGCGATCTCAAACGCGGGTATGTTTTCGCCGCAGCGCAAGACCGGTTCCACTGTCTCTGCTGCGGTTTTAAAACCGAACCGGGTCAAATCTATCGAGGCGTAGACGCCTATTATGACGCGGAAAAATTTATGCGGATCCACATTGAAACCGAACACGGCTCGCCGCTGCAAATCCTGCTGCAACTCGACAAGCGCTGGACCGGCCTGACCGAGCTGCAAACACAGCTCATCAACTTATTCGTCGGCGGCACCAGCGACCAGGAAATCGCCAGTCAACTCGGTACCGGCAGCGTGTCGACAATCCGCAACCATAGGTTTTTGCTGCGGGAAAAACTGAAACAGGCAAAATGTTTTCTGGCGATTGGCGAGCTGATGGAAGACCTGTCGCAAACTAAAAGCACTTCTCCAATGGCAAAATTACCTGCCACCGTTTCCGCCGAAGAACAAAAAATTCTCGCCACTTATTTCCCGCAGGGCGTGGACGGTCCGCTGTCAACCTATCCCGGTCGGGAAAAACGCCGCCTGATTGTCCTGCGACAACTCGCCGAGCGGTTTGCGCCCAATCGCGCCTATAATGAAAAAGAAGTCAATGCCATTTTATCCGCCGCTTATGAAGACCATGTCCTGTTGCGACGTCAGTTAATCGATTGCGGATTATTGTCCCGCCGACCCGACGGCAGTGAATATCGCCGTAGCGGCGCAACGGCGACTACTCACTACGAAGAAGAGGAGTTTGAATCTATGGATAACGAGCGCAAAAAATCGCTGCTACGCGAATATAAGGAAACTCCTCTGCCAATGGGGGTGTTCCAAATCAAAAACAATGTCAGTGGGAAGCTGTTGCTACTGAAAGCACTGAATTTGCCCGGTATTATCAACCGACATCAGTTGGAACTCAGACGCGGCATGCATCGCAACCGCCAGTTAATGCAAGATTGGATTCAATATGGCGAAAACGCTTTCTCCTTCGATATCCTCGCCACGTTGAAGCCCGAAGAATTCCTACCGGAATACTACCCGACGGCAGTAAACGATCTTTTTGAAGCATGGCTGGAAAAGCTACAACCATTCGGAGATGCTGGCTACAACAAAACAGCACCGAACGCTTCACCTCAATCCAGATAATTTCGCGGCAGACAGTCTCCTTTGACAATGCCCATCCACTGTCGGTAGCTCTGCGCCACTGCCGGACTGATTGAAAATTCGGCGCGAACCTGATCAATAGCACGGCTCTGACTACTGTTCTCACATTCTTCGACACAGCCAATCGCCAGCAGATTGGAATAGGCGATTTTACGGGATAAGTCGTCGGCAAATGCGCTGCAAACCTGCGGCACACAGTTGCACTCGCTGCGCTGCCGCCAATTTGCAATTCCAGTTTCCTGCGAAAACATGTCCAACATTTTTATTTCCGGCAAACCCAGCCTTCCGTCCGCCGTTGCCACCCAATACGCCAAATCCATGAACGACTCTTTTTCATCGGCACTCTTTAACATATCCAGAAACATAATTTCTCCCCCTTCATAACAAAGCTATTTTTTGACTGCCAGCCACACACCGCCACCTTGAGGCTTGCTGACAATCTCGCTTTCATGTATCATTGTATTCGGAGTAAATTCATATTACAAATACCGCTTTTGTCCGCTTGATATATTAAAAAAGTATGGTTTGCGGAGGTGTCAAGATGGACATTCGCCAATTAAAATATTTTCAGGCGATTGCCGAAGAAGGTCAAATCTCCAAAGCCGCCAAACGGCTGAACATGGCTCAGCCGCCTTTAAGTCAGCAATTGAAGCTGCTGGAAGCAGAATTAGGGGTCTTACTTGTCGAAAGAGGCCCCAGGCAAATAAAACTGACCGAAGCTGGACGCCTGCTTCAGGATCGCGCCTCACAAATCATCGAACTGTTGAATGCAACGACCGTGGAGCTGAAAGACCTGAACTCCGGTTCCCGCGGTGCCCTGGCAATTGGAGCCGTAGCCTCGGCTGGCACGACTTTTCTGCCAGAACGGATCCGCACTTTTCATAGCCAATTCCCTGAAATAACTTTTCAGTTTTGGGAAGGAAATACGGCCCGAATTCTTGAGTTGTTGCATAATGGCATCGTCGAAATCGGTATTGCCCGGGCTATTTACGACCCTGATTTGTATCACGCCTACGATCTGACTGCCGAACCGATGATCGCCGCACAAAAAGCAAAGAGTTCAAAAAAACCGCCGGGTTGCCAATTGCAAGTCAGCGAGCTTCGCGACAAACCGTTGTTAATCCATCGCAGCAATGAGAATTTGCTCAACGAAGCTTGCCGCAAATTCGGCTTCCAACCAAACATTCTCTGCCGCGGTGACGATGTCCGTTCATTATTGGCGTGGGCGGATGCCGGAATTGGTGTGGCGATCGTATTGAAATCGGCGATCAGTCTTGTTCCCAGCAGTCAACTGACTTATCAGGAAATTGCCGATCCAGCGCTTTCAATTAAGATGGCTATCATCTGGCCCCGTAAACGGCAGCAATCAGCGGTAGCAAGAAATTTTTTGGCCACATTGCTAGCTGCCCGGGCCTAAAGCAAGCGAATTGGAGGACCTATGCTATTTTTTCAAGCTCTCGGCGGGTTATTCAGTATTTTGATCATGGTTTCCATTGGATATTATCTGACGGCCAAACGCCGCTTCACTCCAGAAAACTCTGCTTTATTGCCGTTCCTGGTCAATTACGTTTCACTGCCCACCTTTATGATCTGGAACTTGTTGAGCACCTTTGACCGGGCCAAATTGCTCCCCTTGCTATCCGGAGTTGTCGTTCCGGCCTTGTCAATGTTAATCAGTTTTTGTGTCGCCTATCTACTTTCAAATGTCATAGGACTGGCGCAAAATCGCCGAGGAACATTCCGCTCGGCGTTCTTCAGTTCCAGCGCCATCTTTGTCGGTGTGCCTGTGAATATGGCCTTATTCGGTGAAAGCAGCATCCCCTACGTGTTGATCTTTTTTCTTGCCAACGCTTTTTTATTCTGGACCATCGGCAATTATTCCATCAGCCTTGATGGTAAAAGCGCACCGGCGAAACTGATCAGCCTCGCCTCACTCCGGCAGGTATTTTCGCCACCGTTCATCGGTTTCTCGGTCGCAGTTTCTCTGGTTTTGCTTGAAGTTCGTCTGCCGGACTTCCTGCTGGTAACTTTCAAATATCTCGGTAGTATGACTACTCCTTTGTCTATGCTGTTCATTGGCATCGTAATGTATGGTGTCAAATTCAGTCAGATTCGGTTAAGCAAAGATCTGTTGGTTTTGCTGGCGGGCCGTTTTGTGATTACTCCGCTGATTGTCATTGTTGTCGCCTCTTTTTTCCCAATTCCAGAATTGATGAAAAAAGTTTTTGTTATCCAGTCGGCATTACCGGCAATGACCCAAACGACTCTGATGGCCAAATTATATGGTGCGGATGCGGAATACGCCGCCGTGTTGGTCAGTACTACAACAGTAGTGGCGCTTTTTGCAATTCCGGTTTACATGGTGTTGATCTAGCTGCTGTCTGAATCAAGTTTCATACGGAATAGGGGAAGAACTTGCAACCAAGTTCTTCCCCTATTTTTACCTATTGGTTCAGTTTTTCATTGGAAAACTATTATCGTGCATCTAATATTTGGCTGATTTCCAGCAACTTGATAAATTCGGCCCGATAACCATTTTCGTCATTGCCGCGCGCCCCTCTCGCCAAAGCGAGTGCCTGCAGATAGGACGCCTGACCCTTAAATTCCGAGTTCCGCAACAGCATGCCATATTCGGCCACCGCAGCGGCAAATCGCAAGTTTTCTGAAGCCATCGCCAGTTCGGCCTGCCCGTCAACTTTTTGCGTCATCAATTGACTGGCGTCTTCGCCCGGCTTTTTATAACGAATTTTTACCTGTAACAGGTCACTGCCACCAGCATTCTTTGACTGTTGATACACCAGTTGGTCGACTGCAGCGACGTTTTCTGGTGAATCGGCGGGGACAATTTCATAAAGCGCTGTGACGCTGTGTCCAGCCCCCATGTCCCCGGCATCTTTTTTGTCGTCATTGAAGTCGCGGTCAGCCAGTTTCCGGTTTTCATAGCCAATCAGGCGATAGGATTTCACGGTGGCCGGATTGAATTCGACCTGAATTTTTACATCTTTGGCAATCGTAAACAAGGTTCCCGCCATCTGGGAAACCAGCACCTTTTTTGCTTCCAGCGCGTTGTCGATATAGGCGTAGTTGCCGTTACCCTTGTCTGCCAAAGCTTCCATCTTATTGTCTTTAATGTTGCCCATGCCAAACCCGAGCACTGTAAGAAAGACCCCTTGATCACGGCGTTCTTCGATCATACGTACCAGTTCGCCTTCACTTGATGCGCCGACGTTGAAGTCGCCGTCGGTGGCCAGAATAACCCGGTTATTGCCGCCGGCAATAAAAGTTTCTTTGGCAACCTTATATGCCAAATTGATTCCTTCGCCGCCGGCTGTCGATCCACCGGCTTGCAAGCCGTCGATTTTGGCGGTGATTTTCGCTTTTTCACTGCCTGGTGTTGACTCAAGTACCATACCGGCCGCGCCGGCATATACGACGATTGCTACTCTGTCTTCAGGCCGCAGTTGCTGCACCAGCATCTTGAACGCCGTTTTCAGCAGCGGTAGTTTGTTTGGTGCATACATCGACCCCGATACGTCAATCAAAAAAACTAGATTGCTTGGAGGCAAATTTTCCGTCTTCACATTTTTTCCCTGAATCCCCAGCATCACCAGCTTGCGGCTGCTGTTCCAGGGACTTACAGCCACTTCGGTCGTCAACGAAATCGGCTGTTCGCCAGTCGGTTGCGGGTAGTCATAAGTAAAATAGTTCAGCAGTTCTTCCGTACGCACCGCATCGGCTGGCGGCAAGTTTCCGCTGTTGAGAAATCGCCTCGCGTTACTGTAAGAAGCGGTATCGACATCAATCGAAAAGGTGGATAATGGACTGCTGCTCACATTTTGAAAGCTGTTGTCGGTGATATTCTTGTATTCTTCGGTATTCCAGGCAATTGGCTGAGACGGCCGAATCATGCCGGGTGACGGCACTGCCATTGGCATTTGGTTCATTTCTTTGGTTGCCAGCATGATACCTTTACCCCCGAACATCCGATCCGTCACATAGTCGCCTTTCAGTAACAGCACTGCGGTTTTAGCGGGATTCAGCTTGCTCATCAAACCGTATTTGTCCTGCAGCGCGGCCAGAACCGACGCCACCGTCTGCTCGGCCTGCACCAGCAAATCCACTTTCAGATCCGCCACTTCCGGCACGGCTACCAAATCAATTCCACTGGACCGGGTCAACAAATCCAGCAAATCCTGCAAGGGCAGGCCTACGGCTTTGATTTCCGTGGCAACAGTGGATGTTTTCATGCGACTTTCTACATTGACGGCTCCAACGCTAGTCATCAACGACATGAGCATAATCAACAATAATGCGATCGTTCTTTTCATCAAACTCATTCCTTTCCATCTTGCCTGCCAATGTCTGTCAGGCTACTTTCAATCTGATAAACGACGGTTCGTAAAAAAAGTAACGCTACCCAAAATGTGGCACTAATCTATCAACGTTACCTTTCGTCAGCGAAAACGTTTAACAAAGTAAATGGATACGGTTGACGGCAACCGGGCGCTAACTCTACAATGGACCTGGGACCGACAGTGATTCCAGGTGGTGAGCAGATGCCGTCAGAATGGGAATTGATTGAAAAAGCAAAAGCCGGGGACAAGACAGCCCTCGGCGAACTTGTCGGTGATTGCTGGCAGCCCTTGTACCGGTTTGTTTCCTATAAACTGGGCAGTGCAGACGAAGCGCAGGATATCACACAGGAAACCTTTTTTCGCGCCTTTCGTTCGCTCGCTAGCTATCAAAAAACCGACAGCCAGTTTACCACCTATCTTGGCCGGATCGCCAGCAACCTGATTACCGATTTGTGGCGAAAAAAGGCCCGTACGCCCGTCATCCATGATATCAGTGACCAACAAGAACTGTTGTCTGGCGGTGAAAATCCAGCCGAAACCCTGGTAAATTTGGAAACAAAAGAAACGCTTGCTGCCTTGTTGGCAGATTTGCCGACAGAACAGCGTCAAGTAATTGAATATCGTATTCTGGCCGGCCTGCCGGTCAAAGAAGTCGCTACCGCCATGGACAAGAGCGAAGGCGCCATCAAGATGCTACAGCAACGCGCCCTGAAGACCCTGCGGGAAAAGTTGCTGGCGAAAGGAGGTTGGGCTGACATATGAACAAAACAACCGAAGAACTTTCCGTCGCATTGGATCAATTGAATTGTGGTCAAATAACCGAATCGAACGACCAGGAAGTCAAAGAGTTACTAGAAGTCGCGTTACTGTTGCGTAATGCAAGCTTACCTGTCCAACCACCCGAGCATTTGCTGAAGGCTTCGGTCGAACGGGCCGCCGCCGGCCTGACCGCGCATAAAACATCACGCCGCAACCCCTGGCTTTATTCCGGACTGCTGGGAGCTGCGGCCGCATTACTCGTCTTTGTCGGCATCCATGGTTTCCCCTCAATCCAGGACGCCGTTCGACAAACTACACCGCCACCACAAAGTTCTCCGGCCAATCCGCCGGTTTCAACGGTTAAACAAGCGCCGTCAACGGAAATAGTTGCAGCGCCGCAAAACGCGATTCCTGCGCCAGATTCGTCAACACCAGCCCCTCGACCCGCAGCGCCACCAGACAAACAGTCTGTGGCAAACTCGCCGGGTGTTGCGCCCCCTTCCCCGCCTGCCGCAACGCGCCAGCCAGTACCGGCTTCTCCCGTGAAACGCGCTGAATTGGCTGCTTTACCACCAACCCGAACGGCCCCTGCGGCAAGCCCTTCGCTGAAATCCGCTCTCCCGCCGCCAACGCCTACCGAAAAATCAGCGCCAACAACTCCCGCATCGCTACCGGCACTTCAGCTAGCCGGTCATACGCCTGATTCGATAACCAAAGACGTTGCTAGCGGCATTGTCCGCCAGATTTTCAATGCTGGAACGCCGCAAGAATTGATCGTCACACAGCGCCGCTTGCCACAGATGGAAAAAGACGCCGCCGTGCATTCAAAATCACAGACAGCGCCAGCTACGGCCAGAAAATATTCAGCTGGACCAACTAATTTGAACAAATTGATAGTCACCATCAATGGTCAGGAAGTAACACTCGAAGGACGTCAGACTGTCGAGGAACTCGCAGACTTGGCAAAGTTGCTTCAGCCCTAACTGAAACTAACTTAGCTATAAATCCACCAGTTTTTTCATCACGGATGTCATTTTATTTTCCGGGTGATTCTCCATGTGCCCGTTTAATACGAATTCACCATCGGCCTGGTAACCATGCATGACAACGGTATAGCTGTTGTAGGCTGGACCAAACGCGGACTGCCCCGGCGAAAAAAGAGTGACAGTAAACCGGGCGGATAACGGATAGGAACGCAGATTGCAATAGCCAGTGAAATAGAATCCGGAAGCGCCACCGGCTACATTACTTTCATCGATTACAGCCACACCTGTTCCCAGTTTATGATCGTTTGCCGTTATATCGATACTCCAGAGCTGTCTTCCTGCGTAATTTTCTTTCACACAGCCAAATTGTTTTTCGACCCGGTGGATCAAGTCTTCTTCCTGAAAAGGTTTCCCCAGATAATCCTTAGCGCCGAGTTGAATGGTATTGGCAATCGTCTCGGCATCATGGTTGGCGGATACCATAACGACGGGAGGCCAAGGATTGTTGCTGTATTCACGCATCCTGGCCAAAAAATCAATTCCGCTCATCCCTTGTAGATGAATGTCCATCAGGATCAGTCCAATATCGGTGTAGTTCCAAAGCGAATAAAAATAGTCCTCGGCGTTATCAAGTTCCAACACTGTGAATCCATTTTTTTCGAGCGGCAACTTAAGTTGAAGCCGGTTTAGTCCGGAATGGTCGATGACCAGAATTTTCTTCAGTCCTGCCTGCGACAAACGCCTTCCTCCTTCGTTCACAATCAATAAGCTTGGAGCATTTGACTAAAACACAAAGGCCACCTGCCAAGAGATCGCGGCGGATGGACCTTATTTTTTTATCTGCGTCTTTATAGCAGCGTTAGGACGAAAAACCCGGCTTATCCACAACAACAGTAAACCGGTGCCGAACCAGGCAACACCCATTACTGTAGTATATGAACCATATGCTGGCATGTTAATGTCCGGCAGGATTGGCAGGTAGGCAACCTGCATTTTTGTATAAAGAGGAATATTTTCTGACATGGCAGAACCATCATACCGCTTGCCATCCGAAGTGGCAAATTGGTATCTATGCCAATAAGCGCCTCGTGTGGATACGGTGTTTTCTGCCGATACAATCAGTCCGGGCGCACGGGAACCAGCAAACCAAAGCACTGCTTTGCTTGCGCCCTGGGTTAGACAAAGCAACGCAAGTAACAATAGGGTAATAGAAACCCACTTACGTGGCTTGGGCGATCTTTTCCCCGGCAAGGCTAATATCCTCCTTTGCTTGAATCACGTTTATTCCGGTTTGCAGATCCATTATTACAAAAATCAATTCGGTGCTGAATCGACAGAATCCTTTTCTTTTATATTCAAATAATTATCTTCCCGGAAATCCTATTTGTGGAAGGAAAAAGTTGAAAAGAACGAGAATGATAGATTCATCTTATTGGGGAGGCGATAATGTGGATCTCTTTTCCCGTCGGATTTTTGCTCTTGGCATCGCGTTCTTTCTAATATTTGGAACAGCTTCTCTTTGTTCGGCTGCCGTAAGTCAGGAAGACATGGTGGTGATTCAGAAGGTTCATTCCGCGGTGGAAGAGGCGGTACGTGATGTTCCGGGGATTGAGATCATCATGCAGGGGTCGCATGTGACCCAAAATAATTTTAAAAACCCACTGACGGGTGGGTCTTCAGATTTTGACATGCGGGTTGTGATCAAGGACAACCTGGGAACCGATGCCGCCTATCTGGACCGCTGGCGTGCCGTGCGTGACAAGCTGCGGTCCGGTCTCTCCCGGCAGTTTCCTGATGCAAAACAACTGGATCTCATTGAAAAATCGGTCAACCTGTATCTGCCTGAGCAGGTCATGCTTGGAGTCAGTGATCGCGCCGAGGCCATGGCTCTATACCGACGGTTGAATGTTGTCCCTGGCCTGGCGTACGAAGCGGCGGAAGGCCTTGATGACGAGACGTTGAAAAAAGCGGCGGGCGGCCTCTATGGCGATGCGACGGCGCAAGCGTCGCGGCAGGCGTTTGAAAGAAAATACGGGGTTACAATCGGCAAAGACCCGAAAACGGGTCAAGTGCGGCGATTCTCCAGCACCGACCTGTCCCATCTGACAGAAGGCCAGGGAGTGTATACTCCGCGCAGCGCCGGCAATGCAGCCGGACAGTGGATTGATGACGCTCTGACTGCTTTAAAGAATGGCGATGCCAAAGGTCTCGCCAAAAACACCGCGCGAGCAAAAATCCTGCTCAAAGGCAAAGATTTGTTGCGAATTTCGCTTCAGTCCAATGACGAGACGCTGAAGGCGGCTGCGGAGGAGTTTGAGTCCATTCTCGCTTCCTATGGTGAAAAGGTGATGGATGAAGCCGGAACTGCAGCTTTTAAAGGAGAGATTCAGGCGGTATCGACGAAATACAGCCTGGAAAGTGTACTCCGGACAGCCAGAATCGATGCGGAAGCTCTGAAGTTCGCGCAAAGCGGCAAATTCGCCGAATCAGCTGTGGCGAAGGGCTTGTTGACGAAAGCCGGCAAATGGGTTTCCTTATCCAGCGATCTACGGGAGGTCAGCTTTAACAGCACAAAGGGCCTGCTGCCGGTCTTTCTGTCAGGGGTGTTCGTCACATTCGAGGGAGCGATGCTCGGTCAGGTTGCGGCAGACGATGGTTACGACAAAGCCATGAAAACTCTTGGCATCGACGTGCTGGGGGTTTATAGCGGTCCGATCGGCTGGGCGCAACTCGGGACGCAGATAACCGTCACGATTCTGGAACTGGCGGTTGATTCCGTCAAGGACAAAGTATATAAATTTGCTGCCGGGTCTCAGAGCTGCAGCGATCTCATCGCAGGGGTATATACGGTTAAAGGGCGGGAGGTTCAGGGACCCAGTGATACAAAGTGTCCGGAGGTAAAAAGCTATACTGACCTGGTGTGTCTGACCGATAAGAGGGAAACGGTTATTTCCCTGTTTGAATGCCATGCCGCCAATGCCGTCAAACGTTTTGACAAGGGCGGCGCCGGGGAGCAGGAGACTGTTGCCGGACTTACCGGCGCACTTCGCAAAATCTGCATTAATGACGGTGGTCAGGACAAAAATATACTGCTTGAGTGGGAAGCGGCCCGCGAATCTCTCCGCGCAAGGGTGCTGGAGCTTGTCGGAGATATCGAGGTCATGCCGTTGGGTCTGGAAACGAGCCCAGGCAGTCCGTTGGCTCTGAAAGCAGGGGAAAAGGCTTCAATTCGGACAACAGCCGCCTTGCCGGCAGATTTGTCAACCAAGCTTGCTGAACTGAAGGACCGCCTGCAGTGCCTTGGCGCCAAAGGGTCGACTCCCGGGGTGTATGTGCGGTACAAATGGTATCTGAACGGGGCGGCAGTTTCCGACAGTTCCGCTCCGGCGGCAGAGATTATTATTGATAAAGCCGGATATCACAATCTGGGGCTTGTGATGGAAATCGAATACGGAAGCAGCAACTACGAGGCGATCAAGGGTTACTCGAAGCTCATTCGCAAAGAGGTGGGCCTGCCTTTCCAGGTGACCCTGCAGGGAGTGACTCCGCCGAAAGAGGAACCGCCGAAGCAAGAACCGCCAAAACAGGAGCCTCCGAAGCAAAATTCCGATGGTACCGGGACAGTAAGGCCGACTGCCACAGGCGTGACGCCCCCCTCCACTCTAGGCGCTTCGACTCCAACAACGACTTCTACTCAAGGAAACGCAACAACGTCTTCTTTGGGAGCAGTAACCTCGGCGACAAGAAGCTGCCCGGTAGGATTTTCAGTTGATAAATTAAGCGAGAAGGAAAAGCAGGAACTTTACCGTTGTATCTGTTACGACGCTTTTTCCGAGCAAAATCCGGGGAAAGAAATCGTGATTGAAGATTCCATTCCAAAAGTCGAAGTCGAACCTGGATGGGTAGGCGGAATCTCAGGAGGTGTTCGTGACCAATATTACAGACAAGACTACTACTTCAATCCTTCAGATAATCGATGCTATAGTGAATATGTTCCTAAGAATAAGCAGGGTAAATCTGTAAGAAGCAGACCCCCCATCGCCAAAAATATGACGGAGTGCATGCTTAACGCCTGTGGAGCGTCCACGCCGCCGCAACCTGCGGGCAATGCCCCACCTACGCAGGTGACTGCGCCGTCCGAGCTGGAAAAAGTAACGGTGCTGCTGGAAAAGCTCGAACCGGCTGAGACGCGTGTGCCGATCGGCAGCAAGGTCCGTTACCGCGCAACAGTGCAGACGCCTTCAAAGGATGCGGCAGGCGAGATTGTCATTCGTTGGCAGCCCAATCCCGAAATTTCCTTTGAACCTTTTGAAACTACAGGAACCTCTTCTTCGACGACGGCAACCTTTAACCGGACAGGGGAGTTCAAAATCTGGGCAGTTGCGCTGCTAAACAACAAAGGCGTCATGAAAACCGTCGGTGAGTCCAACCCCTCGTTCCTGCAGGTGATTGCTCCGGAAGCAAGTCTGCAGTTCAGCGTGACCCAGCCTTTGGTCGGCACTGAAGTCAAAGCTTCCATCGTGCTTCCGCCAGGCATCGATCCGAAGAACATCGATGTCCGCTGGAACCTGGGGAAGGCCGAACTAATAGCGGAATCACAGGATTCCAGAGAATCGACTTTTTATTTGAAAGACATTACGCCAACAGAAATCAGGGCCAATGTCAGGGTGAAGGGAACCGGAGAGACGCTGGGCCCGGAAAAAATCGCCACAATCACAGCAAAATATTACGACGTGAAAATCACCGAGCCAAAAGCGATGGGAGCAAAACCACGGGTCTATGACCCGGTGAAGAAAGACTTCGTGGATGTGGAGAATGGTTTCGCCGTTTTCCAGGACATCGAGGTCGGCGTCCAGGTCACACCGGCAACGGACAAGGGCCCTTTGCGCTACGAATGGGCCAGCGCTGAATCCAATTGCAGCATCAGTGCGCCTGCCAGCGCCCAGACACGAATCAACTGCCAGAGGACAGGCAGCTACCCGATCGGGGTGTCAGTGAAAGATTCACGCGGCATCGAGCTGGGCCGGGCGATGACGAACCTTCCGATCACCATCGGTCAGGAAAATATGTCGCCACCCCCGACCGTGAAAATCCAAGCGGCCAAAAGCAGCTTGAAATCTGGTGAAAGAACCACAATCAGCGCGACCGCCTCCGGCGGGAAACCGGGATATACCTACATATGGAGCGGCCCCATTGAGGGCTCCGGTCCGAGCGTCGAGTTTATCACACCGACCGTCGGAACGCATACGGTGTCGGTCACAGTAAAAGACCAGAACGGCAAGACTGCCACGGATTCCCTGACTGTCACGGTTGCTGCGGCCCAAGACGCTCCCGCGGCTCAAGGAAACAAAATGACTAATATGGAATGTACAGCTAATTATGTAGACGGCGTTGAACTTTTCAATCGCGGGAATTTTACCAGGGCCATGGCCCCATTTAACAAAGTGATTGAGAGCTGCGGCCCTGATAGCGTCGCCGGCGCCATGTATTACAGGGGGGCTATCAAAGAAAAATCAGGAGACATCGACGGGGCGAAAGCGGATTATTCCTCTGTTCTGCGAAGCGGTCCCAATCCTCAGGCGCAGGAAGCGCTGGATCGCCTGAACAAGGGCCCCGGAACTTCGAGTGCCGAGAACAGGATGACAATCCAGGAATGCTCGGAAGAATTCAGTCGGGGACATGAGTTGTATAGAAAGGCGGACTATGCTGGAGCCACTGAACTGTTCAACAAGGTAATCAAAAGCTGTGATCCTTTTCATCCTGCAGTGGACAGGGCTTATGCGTATCGTGGGCTGGTCAAGGAAAGAACGGGAGACATTGAAGGGGCCAGAGCAGAATATAATGCGGCTGTGAAACGCAACGGAAATTCGCTTGCAACGCAAGCCCTGGAACAGTTAAATAATAAGCCTCCTGCAACAACAGTCACTGCTTCGACCAATGCGCCACCGCCAAATCCACCGGATGCTCAGCAGCAATGCAATGCCGAAACCAGCCGTGGTGGAGATGCCTACAACGCGAAGGATTATCAGGGCGCCATCGCCGCCTGGAACCGCGCAACCCAGTATTGCAGCAGTCCGTGCTTCCTTTACAACAATATTGGGCTGGCAAAACAAATGCAAAAGGACTGGAATGGAGCAAAACAAAGCTTTGAAGCTGCGCTGCGCTGCAATCCCAACGAAAGCAGCTATCGCAAAAACTTTGACAATGTGAACCAATATATTACTCAGATAAATCAAAAGCAGCAGTGCGATGCCGAAGCCGGCCGCGGGGGCGACGCCTACAACGCGAGGGACTTTCAGGGCGCCATCGCCTCCTGGAATCGCGCAGTTCAGTATTGCAGCAGTCCGTGCTTCCTTTACAACAATATTGGTCTGGCAAAACAACAGCTCGGAGACCTTGCAGGAGCGAAACAGAGCATGGAAGCGGCCGTGAGGTGCAATCCGAACGATTCGGATTTCCGTTCCAATCTAAACGGCGTAAATGCAGTCATTGCCCAACAAAACCAACCGCCTCCCGTGAACAACAACCCGCCTCCGCAGAACAGGGACGAAGTTCAGGTCTGGGAGCAGACCAGTGATAATTGCGTCGGCAGTCGTTACACGTATTGGCGTCGCAATGGAGTGGTCTATGATGTGCGTGGCGATTACAGTTGTAGAAGCGGACACAACGGTGTTTGGACTGTCCGAAACATCTCCATGCTGAACACAAACACAACCCGTTATGAGCTCGTCGGGCAAAGCGGATCCATAATAGGAGTCATTGGGTGGCATGACACCTATCTTGGAGAAGATGGTTATGGTGAGATTAAAGGCGTCGACACACAGGGAAATCGCGCGACATCTTCAATTCGAAGAATTCGGTAGAAATAAACCATGGGGGCGCTCGTGCTTAATGAGCGCCCCCATGGTTTCCATCATTCGATTAGGGTCCTACAAAGACATTGTTTCGATATTGCCCCTGTTCAATTTTCCCATCAGGCCACCATGTAGTGCCTTTGCCGTGTCTCAAATCATCTTTCCATTCTCCTTCATAAATGGTTCCGGATTGCCATACTTGCTTCCCTTGTCCGTGCCTGGCGCCGTCAACGAAATCACCTTCGTAGCGTTCTTGATAACTTTTTCCGGGGTACGAAGTTAGCACGCCTTTACCGGTTTGATGGCCTTTGACAAAAGGTCCTTCATAGGTACGCATCAGTACGCCTTCGAAAATTTTCAACGAGCCTTGTCCATCCAACTTATTGTTGTTACAAGCGCCACTCCAGGTAAAGGATCGTTTCTGATCTGAAGTCATCGCGCGAAAATAGGGCGCCAATCCTGCATCAGAGGATACCCAGAATTCGCAACCGGTTTCACGGTCCGCGACCCACCCCCCTTCAGCAAAGGCCACAGCCGAATTTACTATAAGACAACATGCAAATAATCCGCCCAAAATGCTTCTACGTTTTTTCAAACTCCACCAGACCATTCCTTTCACCTCGCTAATTTTTTTGATAGTCGAAATAAAATTCATTGACCAATTTAATTAAATGATTTCGCCGCTGCAGAAAAAATTCCTTTTGCATTAAAAAACCCGCGCCAACAATGTTTAGCGCGGGTTTTCTTTATAGAATGATACGCAGACAGGCCTCAGGAATTACAACCGGATGAATCCGAGGGCTACTGCAGTTGCCAACCAAACCATCGAGATCCCAATCGCCGGCAACAGACAATATTTTTGCAAATCACCGAATTCAACCTTGTTCAAACCAACCAGCAGATAGGTCGAGGGAACCAACGGGCTCAGCAAATGCGCGCCCTGTCCGATCAAAGCCGCTCGGCCCATTTCTTCCGGCGATATGCCATAAACAGCAGCCGCTTTGGCCAACACTGGCAATACACCGAAATAGTAGGCATCATTGGTCAGGAAAAAGGTTCCCGGTAAACTTAAGAAAGCGGAAATGAAGGACATATGCGGTCCCATAGAGGGAGGAATTGCATCAATCAACGTCTTCGCCATCGCATCGACCATTTTGCTGCCGCCCATGATGCCCATGAAAATACCGGCGGCAAAAACCATCGCAACGACTGGCATCGCATTGGCTCCATTAGCCACAATACGGGCCTGTTGCGCTTTCAGCGAAGGATAGTTGAGCATCAGGGCAAACGCCGTACCGATCATGAACAGAATGCTCAGCGGCAGAACTCCGGCCATCAAGGCCACCATCAGCGCCGAGGTAAGCCCGAGGTTGGCCAGGAATCGATCCGGTCGACGCAGTTTATCGGCTTCTGGATCTTCAGAAACAGTAACCTTGGCTGCAATCTCAGAATTATCAAGCTTGGTGACTCCCAACCGGGCTCTTTCCTTCAAACCCCAACGATAAGCTACAAAACAAACCCATAAGCTGCCAAGCACCATACCGGGAATCAGCGGGGTAAAAACATCTGCCGACTCCACTTTCAGCGCCGCCAGCACGCGGCCGGTCGGACCGCCCCAGGGAATAATGTTCATAACACTGTTTTGCATGACTGCAACAGAAGGCAAAATCAGCGGATCCATGCCGAGTCGTTGATGCACTGCGAGCATCGCCGAACAGGTAACCATATATGTTGTTGACCCGTCGCCATCCAGAGAAATGATCGCCGCCAAAACAGCCGTACCGACGGAAACTTTCAACGGATCACCATGCACGAGTTCCAGGATTTTTTTGATCAGAGGATCGAACAGACCCGCATCAATCATGATGCCAAAAAACAGGATCGCAAAACAGATCATAATACCGGTCGGTGCTACTTGTCTGACGCCAGCCAACGCCCATTTGCCAATGTCGGCAAATTTGGCCATGCCGCTAAAACCCATCCCCACCGCAAATAACAGAGGAATCAGAATCAGCGCCGTCATTGCGGACATCCGTTTGGACATGATCAAGTACATAAAAACAATAACCATAATGAATCCGGCAATCGCCAATGTGGACAAGGGATCCCCTCCTTCGATCTTCGGCGCCGAACCCCATGGCAGTAAAGCCTATAGAATCCAACACCATCTCATCCACATTATAAAACTGGTTCAGTCAATATGTAAAATTCAAACAATTTATCGCCGGCTATAAAAGTTGCCTATTGTTCACCAATCTCCCCATCAAATTGATACGCTTCAACGTAACAGATAAACTCCTTCAATGCATTGATCTCCAGTGAGCTTGCATGATAAATCATCCAGGATTTTCGAACGATGGGCTGCCCTTCAGCGTTCACCAGTTTGATTTTTTTCAAATGTGGCGTATCGGCCAGAATCCGGGCCGGCATAATTCCGTACCCCAAACCGTGTTTGACCATTTCTTTGCAAGTAGCCAGTTTGTCGACCTCCATGTTCAAAATCGGCGGCTGGGTAAAGTGTTCTCGCCACCAGCTGTCGATTGCTGCCTTGATCAAGCCATCTGTCTTATAATCCACTCGTGGCAGGCATGGCAAGTCTTCCAATTTGATTTCATCCGCTGAAGCAACGTAAATCGGCTCCTCAAATAACAGGTGCTGACGGTCTGGCCAGCCATAATCCGAACTGACAAAGCCAATATGTACCTCCCTATTGTGCACGAGATTATAGATATCGCGGCTCCAGGTTGTCATCACCTTGAATTCGATCTGTGGGTGCTGTTTTTTAAACTGTCTCAGCAATGGCGGCAGGGTGTACATTGTAAAGTAACTGGAAGCGCCAAGACGAAGCGTGCCGGATACCGAATCACCGATATTCAAGACCTGCTCTTTGATCTTGCGCAGTTTTTGCAGCACCTCGGTCGATGATTTGGCCAAAAATTCGCCCTGAGGCGTAAATTGGACGCCTTTGCTTGTACGGTGTACAATTTTCAGGCCGAACTCCTTCTCAATCTGTTGCAGACGGGCCGTCAGCGCCGGCTGAGATGTAAAAAGCAGTTGCGCCGTTTTGGTTATACTTTTTTGTTCATGCAACACATGCAGAATTAACCAGTCCCGGTCTTCCATGCTATCTTCCTCCCGCATTCTGGCAAATCTATGATCAATTCATCATTCATTTTTCTCAATCGCTCATCCAACGTATACTGCTGTTATTTGAAATTCGGGATTCAATGTCGGATTTCCTGTTGCCGAGCATTTTTGACTGAGCTATCTGCTTTTTTTATCGTTTCATATCCAAGAATACGATTTTATTTTTTTCTGAATATTGGTTATAGTAGTATCAGCTGACAAAGGAGGTTTCTCATATGAGTGAAGTATTGAAAACGGCTCAGGCTGGAACGCTGGAATCCGCGGATATTATGATCCTGGTTTCACCGGCGTTGCCTGGCAGCGGAATTCAAATCGAACTGGTGACTCCGACAATGAAGCAGTATGGGGCGCAAATCAAGCAAACCATCACGAAAATACTAGTTGCCAACGGAATAACAGATATTGCCGTCCATGCCAACGACAAAGGCGCTCTTGACTATACCATCGAGGCCCGGACCCAGACTGCAATCAATCGGGCCTTCGGCCGGGGAGGCAATTAAAATGGAGCAGATTAAATTGCGCCGCGCCATGATGTTCATGCCGGGAAACAACCCTGCCATGCTCCAGAACGCGGGAATTTACGGCGCTGATACCGTGATTTTCGATCTGGAAGATGCGGTATCCATCAGCGAAAAGGATGCTGCCCGCCAGCTGGTTCACAATGCGATCAAACGACTGGATTATCCCTGCGAGGTCGCGGTACGCATCAATCACATTCAAACACCTTTCGGCCGGGGCGACCTGCAAGCCATATTGCCTGCCAAACCAGATCTGATCCGCCTGCCCAAAGCGGAATCGGCTGACGACATACGAATCATCGATCAGATCATTACCGAGGCTGAAACAGCCAATGGTTTTTCGGCGGGATCGATTCAGATGATGGCGGCAATTGAAACCGCCAAAGGGTTGATGCACGCCTATGAAATTGCCACCGCCAGTCCTCGGATGGTCGCCCTCGCCATCGGCGGCGAAGATTTCATCGCTGACCTGAAGACCACCCGCAGCAAAGGTGGACAGGAGCTGTTCGTCGCCCGTTCCCAACTGCTGCTTGCGGCAAGAGCCGCCGGACTGCAAGCCATCGATTCGGTATTTACGGATGCCAACGATGAAGAGACTTTTATTGCGGAAACCCAGATGATCAAAGGCCTTGGCTTTGACGGAAAATCAGTGATCAACCCCCGCCAGGTTCGTTTGGTCAAAGAAATATTTACGCCGACCGAAAAAGAGATCAAGCAAGCCGAACGGGTTCTGGCCGCTTATAAAGAGGCACTGGACAGAAATTCAGGCGTCATCGCGCTGGACGGCAAGATGATTGACACCCCCATCGTCAACCGAGCCGAACGGGTCCTGGCCTATGCCGCTGCCGTCAAAAAGTAAGCCGAAGGAGGTTTTCCTATGATTAATGCCGCAGGACGCAACATTCCTGAAATCATCAAGGGTTATAAAACCGTGCAGCCCTATGCCGGCCCCTTTTCGCTCGTCCCTACCGGGCAACTGGCCGGACCAAAAATCCGTATGAATAAACCCGGCTCGGAAAAACTGCTGAAATCGATTGATCAGGCAATTGAAGCAGCCGGGCTCAAAGATGGCATGACAATTTCTTTTCACCACCACTTCCGCAATGGCGATTTCGTGTTGAATTCGGTAGTTGAGGCGATTGCACGCAAAGGGATCCGCGATCTGACACTGGCTCCCAGTTCTCTCAACGACGTGAATGATGCAATCATTCCGTTTATTGAAGCGGGAGTCATCACTGCGATCGAAACGTCCGGCGGCCGCGGCCAGCTCGGCCAACTGATGACTTCCGGTAAATTGAAAAAACCCACGATCGTGCGTTCCCACGGTGGTCGCGCTCGCGCGATTGAGAGCGGCGAGCTGCACATTGATGTCGCGTTTCTGGGTGCGCCCTGTTGCGATAAATACGGCAACATGAACGGCGTGGAAGGCCGCTCGGCTTGTGGCTCAATGGGCTATGCGATGGTTGACGCCGCCTATGCCGACACAGTTGTCGCCATCACCGACAATCTGGTTCGCCACCCGGTACATCCGATCAGTATTCCCCAGACACAGGTCGATTTTGTCGTTGTCGTGGACAGCATTGGCGACCCCAAAGGCATTGCTTCCGGCGCATTGCGGATCAGCCGCAACCCCCGCGAACTGCTGATGGCTGAATATGCAGCTTGCGTCATCGAGCATTCAGACTACTTCCGCCAGGATTACTCGCTTCAACTCGGCAGTGGCGGCGCTTCGCTGTCAGCCGCCAAATTTATTCAGGAAAAAATGCTGGCTCGCGGCATAACCGGCAGTTTTGGCGTTGGCGGCATCACTGCCCCATTTGCCAATATGTTGGAACAGGGTTTGTTTGAAACCATGTTTGACACGCAGGACTTTGACCTACCGTCGATCCAGTCGCTAAAAAACAATTCACGCCACTTGGAGATGTCGGCATCTTATTATGCCAATCCGCACAGTGGCGGGCCGATTGTCAACAATCTCGATGTGGTGATTCTCAGCGCCACCGAAGTCGATGTCGATTTCAACGTCAACGTCATCACCGATTCCAACGGAATCATCATGGGCGCCTCTGGCGGTCACTGTGATACCGCTGCCGGCGCCAAGCTGGCGATCGTAGTTGCGCCGTTACTGCGTGGACGCCTGCCGATGGTGCTGGATCGGGTCGACACCATTGTTACCCCGGGCGAAACGGTCGACGTGATCATTACCGAACGAGGACTGGCAATCAATCCCCGTCGCAAAGATCTGTTCGATAGTTTGCAAGGTAGCGGCCTGCCGGTGATGGATATCCACGATCTGCACAAAATGGCGGTCGAACTGGCCGGCAAACCGGAAGCGTTGGATGCCGGCGATGAAGTGGTCGCGGTCATCGAATACCGCGACGGCAGTGTGATTGACGTAGTTCGCAAACCAAAACAATAGTCAAGTGTTATTCTTTCTTATCGACGCAGAAAAGCAGGTTGCCGACACACTGCGACAACCTGCTTATATTACTTGAAACAAGTTGGCTCTATGCCAGCCAACTTTTTCATAAATTCCGGTGCTGGCGGCAAATGCGGCAGACTCCACCAGGGGTCATGCGCTGCCAGCTCCGGTTCACTAAACGTACCCGTCGCCACACCGATTGTGTATGCGCCGATCATTTTGCCGCAGCGGATGTCATTGGGTGTGTCGCCAATAACAAATAATCTCGCCGAACTGCCGTCAACGCGGCTCTGAACTTTCAACAGCGCCCGGTTCGCCACATCATCCCTGTTTGGCGAGTCTTCGCAGAAGGCGCTGTACGCAAAATCGAAATACCCTTCCAGGCCAAACTTGCGCATTTTCATTTCGGCGCCTTTACGGCTATTGCCAGTCAGTAGCACGGATAAGGCGCCGTTTTCTTGCAAAACGGCCAAAATCTCCCGCACCGCCGGCATTACTTTGCCTTCGCGTTGTCCCAGATGTTCCAGTAATAGTTCTTCGTAACGTCCGGTCAGGTTTTTTACTTCCTGGTGCGAAGCCGGTCGGGCCGCGATCACTTCGATAATCTGCCTGGCAATCGAGTAGTCAGTCATGCCGGCGGAGTGAATCTGGCGAAAATCTACCGGGCTGTCCCATAATTCGCGCACAGCTTGCTCAAAAGCATACAGTCCGGCTTTGTCCGTGCGAATCAGCGTTCCATCAATGTCCCAGAAAAAGATATCCATCCTCAGCTACCTCTAGTGTTTCTGCTCGAAGGGATGGATTACTTTCCAGTCGTTCTTCATGTCGACGATGGTCCAACCATGCGCCTTCGCTGCATCAAGCGCCTTATCCAGCTTCCCTTCGCTGGATTTTCGATCATAGGCCCATTCCCGCACTGCATCGGTATGGTGAACGAGCAGCGCAAACCGCAGGCCCTTGCCGGCAGTCGTCCACTGCAGCATCGGCAGGTCACCGTCGGAATTGCCGAAAGAAGCGATAGGACGACGCCCGATCACTTGTTCAATGCTGACCGGTTTTCCATCACCGTCGGTCACCGAACTGAACTCCGGCAGTTGCAGGATGACTGGTACGCCATCCTGCATCGCAAACTTTTTCTTAAAACTGCTGCCGATAACCTGTTCAGGTGCAAACCCATAGGTTTTTTCGGCCCAGGGGCGGACAAATTCCTGATTGGAACCAGTTACCATATAGGTTTTGAACCCATGCTCACGCAAATATGCAAGCAACTCCAACATCGGTTGATAGACCATCTCAGAGTATAAGCGGCCCGTTTGTGGGTGTCTTGCCTGGGTCAACCAGTTTTTGACGATTTGGCTAAACTCTTCTGTTGTGTAATTGCCATGCGAGGCCAGTACGAGCTCAGTCCAAGCGTCAAAACTGAGTGCATCCAGCGCCGCTTTGTCGTTTTCCAATACAACCTTGTACGGCAGTTTTGCTTTCCACTCCGGATGTAGCGGCGCTAGCGCCCGAATCCTGTCATAGGTGAAAACATCCTGAACATACGTCGGTTTCTCGCTCCACAACGTCCCATCATTATCAAAGGTAGCAATCCTGTCTGACGGCGGCAGATAATGCGGCGATCCAATCGTGGTCACCTTGTCAACGAAGCTGATAATCGCCTGTTTGGTTGCGGTATCATTCCATGACGGCAACGGAGTCGCGGCATAAGCCGTGTTAACGAGCAGCAACAAAAACAGCAGGCTCTTCAGCAATATGTTATTCACAGCGAACCTCCTTGCGCTTTATGAAAAGGATTGTGTTTTTCTATGCTTTTTTTTAAAATTTGTAACCGATCGTAAACTGGGCGTAGTCGCCATGCATTCGTTTGCTTTGATCCACATCCCGCAGCCATTTGGCAATCACGCTAAGGTTTCCTTTGCCAAACTTGGGCATCCAGAGAATCGCCGGACCAAAGCCCAGCGACTGCCCTTGAAAGTTCCCCAGGATAGCGCCGCTGCCGCTGTCGCCTGTCAACTGGCTGTAGTAATAACCATGCAAACCTACAGCAAAATTCGGCTTGAGAAACTGGTTCAAGGCAAAATCAACATGAAACTCGTTGCCGGACTGATAATTGGTCGCATTATTTTTAGTATTAAATAAAATTCCCGGCATAATGGAAATTTCAGTGCCGGTCTTCTGGTTCAGCCAGGTAATCGCCAGCGAAGTGTCAAAGCCCCAGTAATTGCGGCTTAGGTTCGCCAAGTTCCCTTGCGTGTAACCACCCGTCGGCATGAACACCGACTGGACCAATTTATAATGGAATTTCCCTTTATGCCAGTGTAAAGCAGCCGACGCCATGGAGTCACCGATATTGGTGGCAGACTGAGATAGATTGCGACTACCGATTGAGCTATCGGCGCCGACGTTGACGTCGACAGTTCCTACCGGAACTGCCGCCCCTAGCTGCAACCGTCCACCAAGAACCGGTTTTTTAAAAGTATAAAATCCAGCCAGAAAATTGTAGACGGCAGTTGATTCCAGTTCCAGGTTTACGTGACCGCGCAGCACGGCTCTTTCTGCACTGCCACGATAATATATCAATTGGTTAGCCATCATAAAACCGGGCTCCGGCGCCACGCCGACGCCAAAAGTGGCGGACGCTCCCGGGAAGTAATAGCTGGAGCCACCTTCGGTCGCCAGTGCAATCTGCGGTCCCATAGTCAGAAAAACCATTAAAACGAAAATAACCATACATGCCCTGCGCAGCAAAATCATTGTCACGTCTCCTATTCCATCAATATATCAACCTGGACCATCAATTATTTTACCGGCGTACCGAAATTCTTCAGTTTTTCCTGCATTTGCGGGCTAAGTTGCACCACCAGTTCGGCATTGTAAGATGCGGTGGGCAAAAACGGCAAATCGTTTTTGAAAATCTGCTGGGCCGCCACGGCATTAGTGCGGGATTTGGCCGCCAGCGAACCTTCGCTGACAATCGGGTCCACATTGGTCGCTAAAATAGATACTGTCGCATCGTTGTTGCGGACAAGTTCAAAAATACGCAATTGTTGGGGAAAGTCGCGCAGTGATGAGGTTTCAACCTGCCAGAAACCTAGTTCCGGGCGATTGGGGTCAGGCGATTTGAATGCGGTGACGGTGTTGATGTGTCGATGACCGGCGGCCCACAGGATAAGATTGGGATATTCTTGAAGTTTGGCAATCAATTGCGCTTCGCTGACCGGGGCGAATTCATGCCAACCCATCATCGATGGGAACGGTTCAACGCCAATCGGGATATGCGCGGCGATCATCATCAGCTTGCCTTCGGCCTGACCCAACTCCAGTTCCTGCACCAGCCAGTCATAGCGTTCCTGGTCCAGTGATCCGTGGCCGTAGCCGAGCGAGTTTGGATTATTCACATCGTCGTTTCGCTGGGTATCGTCAAGCACGATCACCTTGAGCGGCAGATTCGACTTCGGTTCAAAACTGTAGCAGGCAAAATCATTGTCGATATTGGCCTGCGTAAAACCATGCCCAAACGGTCTGCTTGAAGTTTTAAAAAATTCATTCATCCATTCTTGACGATACAACGAACGGCGGTCAGGATCTGCAGCCCGCACTTTCGGCGGAGCGGCAAAGTTCTTTTCGGGCCCGACGCCGATCAAATCGCCATTGGGAGTCCCGCCATCGATCGCCCCCATGTAGAAGCCCCGGCTATCCAGTCCTTTCACATCGCTAAAGACATCACCCAGATTTATGATCTGATCGCCGATCAGGGTTTTGCGACTATACTCGTTGGGTGGCAGGAAACCGATGAAGAAATGATCGTGGTTGCCCATTGTCTGATACCAAGGGATTGATTTATCCAGCCCCGCCGCCTGGTAGGGTTTTTGATAGTCAATCGTGTCCGCACCGGCGTGATTGCCAGAACTCGGTTCAATCCGTTTGCCGTCGAGCACATCGATGTACCAACGCAGCTCATTGTACTGCGTGTTGTTGCAGGTATCGCCGAGCGAAAGGCCGAAATCTATCGGCGTCTCTTTATGCAATTCATTGACGGTCCGGATGGCTGCGTCTAGCACATGCGTCGTATACAGCATTACGCCGGAATAGGCGGACGAAACCCCGCCCCGGTAACCGTACAAAATCGCCTGGGCCGGTGTTTCCTTGTCGGAGATGTGAATATCGGTGATCGTGAAGAACCGCAACAAGTTGGCTGCTGGAACTGTTTTGGCGGCACTGTAGCCGGCCGGCATCAAATCCAGCCGTTTCTGATAAGCCAATCCTTCGCCGGATTGCCATTTTCCGTAGCCGTACTGTGCATACTTGGCGATTTCCGTCGGCAGCAGTTTCGGCGAAGCAGCCGGCACCGCTATCGGCAGTACAGTAGCGGCAATGGTCGTGCGCGACCTGGCGGCAGCCGCCGCACAACGGCTAAGCCATTTTTTCGGCAGCGTTCCGCTGGCAACCAGCGCCGCGCCGGATAGACCTGTCTTCAGAAAAGTGCGTCGTGTTAGCTTCATAATTATTTCCCCTTCAAATATATATTTGCTCGATTGGCGGCATTATCCCTGAGATTAAAGTAATAAAACAGATAGTCGTAATGATGGTAAATGCCTTTAGGAAAAACCTGATTGCCTGGCGACAATTTTTCCACATCCACCGTGCTGCAGATTAGCACTCCTTTTGCTTTATCGATGCGGGCATCGGCATAGGCTCTTTGAAAAATCATCTGCCCGTCCGGCCCCATATCAATCGAGCCGAGATTATCCTCAGCCGGTGCCAGTTTTTCGCTGCGGGTCCAACTGATCGGATTGATTACCAAAGCACCTGGCAATACCACGGGGTTCTTGCCGTTCATTTGCGGCGCCTCTGTGTTGTAGGAAACGATTACGCCAGTATCATCTGGCCCCTTGGCAAATTTTAGATGCGGATTTTCCGCCAGGTATTCCGGTGTTATCGAATAACCGATCACATAGGCGGCAATCATCCGGGCATAAACCCGAGGATTCTGTTTCATATAGTCAGACAGCAGATACAGCAGAATATTGGAACCCTGTGAATGTCCGGCCAGAATAAATGGCCTGCCTTGATTATGATTTTTAATGTAGTAATCAAAAGCTGCCAAGGCATCCGTTGCCGGAATACCGCCGACCACTTTCCTCTGTTCTGCCAGTGGCAATGTCAGCGTGTAGGCTGCGTCGGCCTGCCGATAATAAGGTGCATACAAGTTGGCGGTTGGCGAAAAAGCCGAAGCTTGATAGGCAAGCGCCAGTTGAGAACGCTGCAACATGTCCGGATTATCTACATTACAGATGTTAGGGTCCGCCTGCGTCGCTTTTTGATATACCGTCGGATAGAGGTAAAAAACGTCAACAGTCTTGGTTGGTGTGGCAGGTCGCGACAGCCAATGCTCCGGTTTTGCATAGTCGGTGGCCGATTCGGCCAATACTTGTCCCCCCAGCAATAAGCTGAACCAAAGCAATAGAACGATGCCTGCGATTTTTTTACAAATCATTTTGTTTTTCCTCCTCTTCATCACCGGACTATTTTTTCTCAATTACATCAGTGTAGGTACTGTTGATGATCCATTTTTTCAGTCACACAGAAGAATCATACCAAAAACAATCAACCATTTTCTAGTTCAGGGAAAACAGCCGGATAATCGATAAAATCAGCAGCAAAAACAACAAAGACAACCGTGATTCTGCAACTGAACGCCGGTTGTCTCTTATATCAGTGGGCAAATACCACAAACAAGCGTAACTTGGGGTGGTTTTGTTGAAATTGAGAAGATTTCAGCGAGATCTGCATGGTCCGTCTCCACATTCCAATCTTTCAAAATTATTGATATCAAGGTTTACTTGTTTAATTTTCGCCAAATCGCCCCTTTCTCCTGCGTATTTTCAATGGCTACGGCAGTTTATTTCCCCAACATGGGCCAATCCGCAGAGCAGACGAGCCCAAATAAAGGCTTCTCATCAAAGCGCGGCGAAAGTCTTCATTAAAGTTGAATGAAACGGAGCGCATTGCTATGAAAGTTGCCATCATCTCCCCAATCGCCTGGCGGACGCCGCCGAGGCATTACGGTCCGTGGGAACGCGTCGTATCACTCTTGGCCGAAGGACTGGTCAAGGAGAATATTGACGTCACTCTCTACGCCACCGGCGATTCGATAACTGCCGCCAAATTGCGTAGCGTATGCCAGACGCCATACGAAGAAGACCGCGAAGTCGATGCCAAGGTTTGGGAATCATTGCATATTTCCGCAGTGATGGAACAGGGCGAAGAATTCGACCTCATCCACAACAACTATGACTTTCTGCCGCTGACCTATAGCGGACTGATAAAGACCCCCGTAGTCACAACCATCCACGGTTTTTCTTCCACGAAGATCCTGCCGGTTTATAAAAAGTACAACAAAAAAACTCACTACGTTTCGATCAGCGACGCCGACCGAAACGCGGAGTTAGATTATATCCGGACCGTCTACCACGGGATCGATATCGAACGGTTTAACTTGATTAAAGACCGTGGCGACTACCTGGTCTATTTCGGTCGTATTCACCCGGATAAGGGAACCCGGGAAGCAATTCAGGTTGCCAAACTGGCTAAAAAGAAACTGGTCATCGCCGGCATCATCCAGGACCGACCCTATTATGAAAAATATGTCGAACCGCAACTTGGCGATGATGTCTGCTACATCGGTTCCGTCGGCCCTGAAGAAAGGAACAAAGTGCTGGGTAATGCCTATGCCTTGCTACACCCGATTTATTTCAGCGAGCCCTTCGGCCTTAGCGTCGTCGAAGCGATGGCCTGCGGCACTCCCGTTCTCGCCTTCAACAAAGGTTCGATGCCAGAAATCATTCAAGACGGAATCAACGGCTTTCTCGTAGCAAACGTTGAGGAAATGGCTGATAAAATCAACGCCGTCCAGAATATTTCCCGGGAAATATGCCGCCAGACGGTTGAAATGAGATTCACGCAGCAGATAATGGTTAAGGCATATATTGACGTTTATAAAGAAATTCTGCAACTTGCGTGATGCAAGACGGGTTATGGCAACGCCGGTCGGCTGTGGTTTAAACAGCGATCCACCAAGTCATCGATCCGGGCGGTTCCCACGCACATGACCGAATCGGCGCCGCCCCAGTAGATTTTGACACTGCCATCCGTTTCGGCAATCGCCCCACAGGTAAACACCACATTATGAACATAACCGGTCACTTCCCAGGGATCTTCCGGTTGCAAAATCCAGCTGTCGCCAACACCGATGATTTTTGCCGGGTTCTCCAGGTCGTGCAACGCGACCCCCAGTCGATAGATCGCCCCGTCCATGGTGGGAAATACGCCGTGGTAAATGGAAAGCCAGCCACGCGCTGTTTTTATCGGCGTGGCGCCGGGACCAATTTTCATTTCGTCCCAGTGGTAGGGGATCGGCATCATAATCAGCTCCGATTCGCCCCAATAGATCAAGTCCTTTGAATAGCTAATCCAGATTGCCCAGGGCGAAATTGCCGAATGGGGTCTGTCAAGGCGAACGTAGCGACTGTTTATTTTTTCCGGGAATAAAACAACGTTGCGATAGTCGGCTTCGGTAATCAGCGCGATACGTTCGATAGAGTTAAAGTCAGTTGTTTTTGCCAAAGCGATCCGCACGCCATGTTTTGAATAGGCGCTGTAGGTGATGTAGTATACGCCCTCTATGCAGGAAATACGCGGATCTTCGACGCCAAACGCTTCGTATTCACGAAACACGCCTGCTTGGGTCGGTGTAATGAACGGTTGGTCTCGCACGGCAAATGCATAGCCGTCTGTGCTCTCGGCTAGACCGATGATGGATCGACCGTTGTCGAGATGAGAACGAAACAACATGATGTATTTGTCTTTGACTTTAACCATACCGGCGTTATGCACGGTTTGCACTGCGTAGGGAACATCGTGTTTGGTCAGAATAGGATTGCCTGAATATCGCTGTACAATCGGCTGCATATCTGAGGCCTCCTCTATTGGGCACACTCGTGGTGGATGTTTTTTGATCCGCCCGATATTATTTCAACTTGCCCTACTCATTCCGTTCGCTGAAACTTCGCCACCACCTGCGCACTTTACAACTTGTTTTTTCTTTTCCCTATCGCAAATTGCCGCTTTGCCAACATTAAAAGGGCAACCAACCTGTCACGCAGCTGGTTGCCCTTTTTTAAGGATAACGGTTTTTTTTATTTAAAAGTGACGTTACCTTTTATAGTCTTGGGGCTTTCATAGAATTCCAGATATTTTCTATTTCCTTCCGGGGTATCGGTGTGATCGGCATCGCGCCACCACTTATTCGCCATAAAATAGCTCTTGGCGGAAGCAAGCAATTCTGCTGATACGGGAACGTCTTTCACTTCGTAGGTTAATCCCTTGGGAGTCATTTCATATACTGTGAACCGCATCGGATAGGTAACCAACGATGGATGAACAAAATGGAACACGCCGCCAATGTCCTGATAACGGGTCGATATATGGTGATGACCGGTAAATACCGCTTTTACCCCATACCGTTTATAGAGTGCCTGAACTGCTTCGCCATTGTCCATTTTAAACCAACTCCACGAGTTATGGTTGGTTTTATCCCCCTCAGCCCAATTCGCGATATTGTGGTGATGCATCACGATGATTGTTTTCTCCTGGTTGGCCTTTAAAGTGCTTTCCAACCAGCGCATCTGCGCTGTATCTACATACCCGCCAAAATCATTCATATTGGCTTCCGGATCAAATACCTGGGCCCGGGATGTATCCAGATTGACAAGCAATAAATCCTTGTCAACCTCCTGCGCATAATACGTCATTCCCGGAACCATACCGCCAGATTTACCCAAAAACGCACTTGCCACAGTAAACTTTGAAAGAGTCACCGGTTGGTCTTTCAAATTATGCGGCACCATGCTCAAATCGTGATTCCCGAGTGTAACAAAATACGGAACCTTAAGTACATCTAAAATACGCCGCAACGCATCGATGTTCCAAGGTTCCGCATCCTGTGTCAAATCACCAGCTACCAGGACGAACTTTAAATCGGGGATTTTATTAAGCTCTGCCACTGTGTTTTCAACAAGCATCTGCGTTTGCAATCCGAGCTTAAAGCCGTCAGAAACTCCTTTTTGCTGCGGAATTGAGATGTGCGGATCAGAGATGACTGCAAATTTTACGCTATTGAAGGCAAAAACGAGGCTACACTGAGCCAGAACAAAGACCAGTACGAGAGCGAATCTGATTTTTCTCATTACACACCCTCCAATATTTTACTGGTATATTCTTTTGGGACCGAGAAACTGCATCTTTTAAAAAACAGGGTCGTACCGAATTAGTACGACCCTGTTTTTATGAAGACCTTATTTTGCGATCAGAGCTTCGGTATCACGACCGTATTTGAGCATATATTCGGTGGGCATCCACAGACCGGTGTTTTCGTTGCGGCCCTGTAACAGAACACGGGCATCAGGTTTGCCGATTGTCGCAGCCGCTTCAGCGGAAAGCGCACCGATTTTCTTGCCGCTACGCAACCGATTGACAACCAGTATTCGTTTAATTCCCTTGAAGTCAACCATCATGTTCCAGTCACCATTGCTATCGCCGGCGATGAAAATCGGATCGTAGCCTTTTTTGTCGGCCAACAACATTTTCAACACGACGGTTTTTCCGCCTTCAGCAGTTTGCGGATAATCCTTCTTGTAGGTATCCTGATAAACATCATTGACTTTTTCCAACCGCATGCCGATCACATTGGCGCGGGGCAGTTTATAACCGTACTTCGGATTGGAGGCGAATACGCCTACAACATCTTCCAGAGATGCCGTACAGACATATACGTCAATTCCATTATCACGGAAAGTATGCATTAAATCAGCGATTTCTTCTGTTAAACGCAAACCGGTCCAGCGGGATACTCCCACTACGCCGGCTTTGCCGGGCAGAGATGCCGGACTGAGCCACTTTGCGCGGCTGATTGCCTGTCCAAGAGCATAATCATTGGATTTCTCCGCCAGTGCTTCCACTTCATCAGTTGTCATGTTTTTGAAGAAGAACAGCACCCATGTGTAGCTGACTTTTGTTCCATAGGTATCGCCAATTGCTTCATAGGCGTACCACATTTTTGCACGAAAATCTTGATATTCCTCGGTTTTTTTAATGTCCTCAAGACTCATCAAGCCTTTGAAACCGATATAGTTTTCATAAATAAACTTATAGCTGCTGACAATATCAGCAACCAAAGCTTCCAGGGCAACTGGTTGTCCGGCGGCGTTATTATAGTCTTTCAGGAAAGCACCTGCAGGCACATTCTTGCCAACCAAAGCGCCCATTTCGTCCGGGGTCAGTTTGAATGCCAGATTCTCGATCTGGTATTGATAGAGGGCTTCTTCGGTATCATTCATGATCGCGGTATTATCCCAGTCAAATACAACATAGGGTTTCTTCGACGAATTGTAATTAGGACTTTTTACACCATTTTCGTCAATCAGTTTTTGCATCGATTTGTAAGTGTTGGGTGCCCATTTACCCGGGGTCAGAATCTGCCCCGCTGCACTGACAACCGCAACATTGGCGATCAGGAACATTGCGAGAACAAGCAACGCTACCAAACTTTTCTTACTCTTGAACATCTGCCGTATCACTCCTTCTTTTTTATTGGTCATGCATTTCATGATATCCGCGCTCGGCGACCACCTCCTTATTTTTCGATTTGTGATCGGGAGGCATTATGGCTGAAGATCCGCCCAATTGGCAGGATAGGTCACATAAAAGACCCGGGCCTGCGAAGGGGACCCGAACACCACCTTGGTGTCTTTGGGAATATACAGTACGTCGCCAGCTTGGCAGGTATAGATTGAACCACCCGACTGCAGCGTGAATGTCCCTTCCACGACATAATCCACTTCATCATAGGTTAAGTGCCAGGGAAACTCACTATGGTCGAATTCCATGAATCCAGCGCCCAAATTTGCTTCGCGCGAAGTGACGACATCCTTCAGCTTGATCTTCTGCCCGGGTGGCGCCTGATCAAAGGGTTCCAGCACAATTCCGGCTGCTTTGACATGGGTCAGGCGGGGATTGGCGCAGGCCGGTTTGGTCATTTTGTCCAGCACGCGTCGGACGATCTCCTGCACTTCACCGGCGCACGGGGCTGGTTTGGCTTCTTGCCGGTCGGCTGTTTGTTCAGTCCCAGCCGATTGGCGGATAATTGCCAGATTCATTTCTTTGGCCAAGTCATAGGCCGATGGAGTCAGAACGGCGCCTGCCGGTACCACGGCCTGCTTGCTGTCGCCGGCCAGTTCGCGCAGTTCAGCCGCTGAAATCAATTTCGCCATGCTCGTTCCTCCTTTTCCCTTTTAAAGCAACCCTTCCAGAACCTGTTTGTGCGGCCGCGGAATCACCAGTTGGTGAACCAACAGTCCTCTTTCGCCCGCCAATGCGCTACCGACTTCGACCGCCGCTTTGACTGCCGCCACTTCGCCAGTAAGCACACAATAACTTTTTCCACCAATGCCAAACGCCAGATGCAGCCTTAACGGCTCAACACTCGCTGCTTTAACAGCCGCATCGGTCGCTTCGATCGCTGAAGCTACGCTATAGGTTTCAATCACGCCGATCGCCCGAATTTCCGGCAACGGGATGTCGTTGCCGCCGCCGATAGCCGGCAGAATCGAATGATGCACGTTAGGAATCACAAACTGATCTACCACGGTGTCAGCGCCCATCTCCGCGCCAGCGGACACCGCCTGTTGCACCGAAGAAACATCGCCGCTGACCAGCACCATGAATTTGCCGGGACAGAGCGTCTTCATCACCAGAATTTCCACTTCGGCAGTCTTGGACATGATATCCGCCGCATCAATTCCTTTGGCAATGCTCGTGAACTCAACCATTCCAATCGCGTGGATCATCGATCGCCACCTCTATTTCCAATCGTTATCGCACAAGACGAAACCTCTTCCACCGTCCCGTCAATGCTCGCATGTATATTTGCGCCCAGCACGCCGCTTGGTGTCTCACCAATCAGTTGGCCCTTGCTTACCTTGTCACCGGCTTTGACCAACGGCACAGCAGGCACTCCGATGTGTTGTTTCAGTGGTATCTGTACCCGGGATGCCGCGCAAATTCCCTGTTGCAAAGGCGCATCCGGCGGATACCAGGCAGCGAGATTCAGTCGTGAAACCATCCGCGAGGTCGGCACCAGCCGGTTTTCGGCCATCGGGTCGGCTTTCCCCAGCACCCCTTCGTAACGAACACCGGCTTTGCGCAATTTGTCTTTCAATGCGATATTAACCCGCATCGGCGAAATCCCCACCGGACAGGCATAGGCCTCACACACACCGCATTCGGAACAAGTCAGCGCACTTGTGACAACCGAAGGGCTGCCGAGATAATTGTGGTTGGCGGCCCGGATAATCAGATGCGGCGGCAATTCATGACCAATGATATGGCGTGGACAGAGTTCCGTGCAATAACAACATTGCTCACAGACGGTCTTGGCAATGCGCAGCACCGATTCCATCGTCTGCATTTTTCGCTTGATCAGCAGATGATCTGCCGGCAGAGCGATCAAACCGCCAGTCGTTTTGGTCACCGGTTGTTCCAGATCGGTGAGCAGTTTCCCCATTAGTGGCCCGCCGTCGATAAACGCAAACGGTTTGACGGTCGGTCCGCCGGCCAGTTCCAATACTTCCGAAAACGGCATCCCAACAGGCACCGTAACCGTTACTGGATTTTTAACTGCGCCGGTAACAGTAAAAGTCCGGGTTGTGACGGGTACCCCTTCCACGGCCTGGGCCACATTAATCAAGGTCTGCACATTGTTGACTACCGCCCCGACATGAAGTGGCAGTCCACCAGGCGGAACTCGCCGGCCCGTCGTCAGCCAGAGCGTGATCACTTCATCGCCGGCCGGATACACATCCCTTAGCAGTTCAATTCGTATCCTCGAAGGCAGGATCGGCTGCAAGGCCGCAATCGCCGCCTTATATTTCGGCTTCAGCGCAATAATCCCTTCGCTGGCGCCAGTTGCCTGCATGCCCAGCTCCAGACCCCGCAACAAAAGTTCCGGCTGCGTCGCCATCAATTGCTGGTCGGTACGCAGCATCGGCTCACATTCCGCCGCATTGACAAGAAATATATCCGCTTTGGCCTCAAGCTTCACATGGGTGGGAAAGCCGGCGCCGCCAGCCCCCACAACCCCTGCCGCTTTGACTTTCTCACTGATGCTATTCATCGCGCACCCCGCATCAGGCTTCAAATGTTTCTTTATCGATAATTCCCACGACCATCGCGTCGACGGGGACATGGGTATCCGGCAGACTCTGTCGGGCTGACGAGCCACTGGCGATCATCACTATTTCCGTTTCACCAGCGCCAATCTTATCAGCCGCCACCAAGGTCGGTCCGTAATCTTCCAGCTTGCTGTTTCCGTTGGCGGAATACTGGACCACTACCGGTTGCACGATTAAAAATTTCAGACCCCGCAACGATTCTTCCTTGCGGGTCGACCAGACGCTTCCGATCACACGCGCCAGAATCACAGGAATCGCACCCCTTCCTTATAAACCTGCACTTTTTGCCTTTTCAGCGTGTCGATCGCCGACGGAGTCAGCACTACTGATTTGTTCAACATTAACACCGCATGCTCCGGCAGCAGGATCGCCTCTTTTTCTGTCATCAGATTTTTTTCATAACGAACAGCCGACCGCGTCTCCGGTTCCGCTGAATGCACCGGTTCACCAAAACTCCAGGGCAGCGGTGTCGCAAGTTGATTCGAATCTACCAGCGTTGGTTCTGGGCAAATTGAACCCTTACTAATAGTAACCCCATAGGCGGCAGCCTGCTCAACATAGCCTTCCAATAGACGGCGATAGGCATCCGGGGTCTTCTCGCTGAAGCCATATTCAATATAGCCGATTTCTACAGGAATTCCCTGTAAAACGGCCCAGGCAATCAGGTCTGTGACTTTGTCGCGGCGAAATCCGCGCACAACTTCGCCCAATTGTTGCGCCGAACAAACTGGCAGCAATATACGACCCCAGTCAATACGACCGGTCGCATTTTCACAGGAAATTTGCGGCAAGCTAGCCGATGGGACGCTAATCGGACCGGCTACGCATAGCTGCAGTTCCGCACAGCTGCTCCATTGTTTTTGTATTTGCGGCAAAGCTCGCAGCCCCGCCTCATTTTCAATCACAACCAGCCAGTTTTGTTTTTGCGCAGAAGATTTGGCGGTTGCAGCCGTCAATAGCGGCTGTAGCCGCGGGTCGGCCATGATACGGGCAATCACTTCCCGCAAAACATTCTCATCCATCTTTATCCTCCCACAATCACTGCCAGGCTATTCTTGTCAACCATCGCGGCGTTGGCTTCATCTGTATCCAAATGCAGCTCGCCCTGAAACTGAGGGTTCACCCGAATCAACACATCTGCAAAATACACCGGCCTGGCGCTGTCGATGCGAACTCGGACCTTCTGGCCATCCTGCAGATTCCATTCTCTGGCCTGATCTGGATGCATGTGGATGTGACGAGCCGCCACGATTACGCCTCTCGCCAGTTCAACCGAACCAGCCGGTCCAACTAGGCGAAGCCCTTCACTGCCGTCCAGTTGCCCCGAATCCCGCACAACCGGTTTAACGCCAAGCTGGAATGAATCGGTGGCGCTGATTTCAACCTGTGTTTGTTTGCGCACTGGACCCAAAACCCGCACATTGTCAATGGAACCTTTCGGTCCGGCGATTTTCACCGTTTCTACAGCAGCAAACTGGCCCGGTTGGGAAAGGTCCCTCCACTTTGTCAGACTGTGTCCGCTGCCGAACAAGCTGGTCAAGTCCGCTGCCGACAAATGCACATGACGGTTGGAAACCCCGATCGGCAGTTTCTTTTCCTGGACAGCTTCACTGCGGGTCCGGCAAACCAGAATATACAATACACTGGATAAGCGGTTGAGTGCCTGCACGATGTCTGTGCGTCGACAAATGCCCTGCGAATCGATAAAGGCCCGATTGGCAGATAACTCGACCTCGCGAACCTTGGCGCGCAAAATGTTCAGCCGGGCCACTACCGGACCATCGAGATAGGACATGGTTGAATGGGTCACGCCGAAATAACGGTCGGGATGATGGGACATCTCGCGAATCTGCTCCGGCGTCCAGCCAAGTAGCGTATTGAATTCAAAGGGTGTTTCGCGCACTTCCGCCGCCATGATCCGCTGGGCAAACCGCAGAATTTCTTCCAGCTGCGCTGCCAATGCATCATGACCATAACGAACCAGCTGCACCTGCGATTCCACCACCGCGCAATCGAACTGGTCAAGCTGACCTCGCCAGGCAATGACCGGGTGCGTCTTGTCGACAAGCTGTCCGCCATACAGATGGGTCTGGTGCTCCGGCTTGGCTGAAGCAGCAACAACTGGCGCAGCGTTCTTCGCCGTGGACATCGGCTGTCGGTCCAGATCTTGCAGCCCCTCGCCCTCAATTTGCACACGAATTCCATTACCCCGCAGAAAGTCGCGCGCTGACGGCGTCAGTACGCTGCCGCGGGGCACAGTAATCACACTGTCTTTTGTCTTGTGCCAATGACTGCGAAGGTCGGCCTCATTGATCAGCATCGCTTACTTCGCGCCGCGATCCTTGTTGTCGCCATCCGGCAGAATGTACTCAACATCGCCGTGTGGCCGGGGAATCACGTGTACGCTGACCAGTTCGCCAACGCGCTGGGCCGCTGCACCGCCGGCATCTACCGCAGCCTTGACTGCACCGACATCGCCGCGGACCATCACCGCCACATAACCGCCTGATACGTGCTCTTTGCCGGAAAGCGTGACGTTGGCTGCTTTAAGCATCTGATCCGCGGCCTCGATTGCCGGAATCAGCCCCTTTGTTTCAATCAGTCCCAATGCGATTACACTTCGTTCTGCCGCCATGTTCATATCCTCCTTCAATTCTGTTTGTCAGTTCCAATTATCGTCCCTGTCCCGCTTGAATCGCTTTTAACACTTGTTCGACAACTTGCTGAACCAGTTTGGGGTCCACGCCCGATTGAACCGGTTCGGTGCCCGCTGCCACACTGATTGGTTTTACCGCCGGGCCGGCCGGCATTCCCATATGCCAGGCCACCCGTTTTGTGTTGATCAAATGCAGCGGGGTTACATTCTCGGAAACGCTTGAACCGCCCCAGGTACCGCAGCCTAATGTAAATGAAGGCGCCAGGGATGTTGTCGCCCCCACACCACCGAGTGCAGCCGGAGTATTGACCAAAATGCGAAAGATTGGCTTTTTCAGGGCAAATTCTTCAATGATGCTTTCGTCATTGGAGTGAATCGCCAGGCTGTGTCCAATGCCACCCAGTTCCAGCAGCTGAATGCAGCGTTCGCAGCCTTCATGCCAATCCTTGACCTGGTAAAAACCTAGAACAGTGCACAGTTTCTCATAGGACAGCGGCCACTGCGGACCAACGCCATCCAGAGGCGCCACCAGAATCTTCGCATGCCCCGGCACATTGATACCGGCCAGTTTACCGATGAATGCCGGATCTTTGCCGACAACTTTTGGGTTTACACCATTGCTCGGCAACATGACCACCCTGGATACTTTCTCCACTTCGCCTGGGTCGAGAAAATGTGCGCCATATCTGACCAGTTGCTCTTTCAACTCTTTGACGATGCAAATCTCGGCGACAATCGCCTGTTCTGAGGCGCAAATCGTCCCATTGTCAAAGGATTTGCCGGCAACGATAAATTCCGCCGCCTTGGCCAGATCCGCGCTGCGCTCAACAAAAGCCGGCACATTGCCCGGACCGACGCCAAGCGCTGGCTTGCCGCTGCTGTAAGCTGCCCTGACCAGGGCGCTGCCACCGGTAGCCAGGATGATCGAAGTCAGCGGATTCTTCATCAGTTCCTGCGTCGCTTCCAGCGATACAGTGGTAAGACACCCGATCGATCCTTCAGGCGCACCGGCAGCGACTGCCGCCTGATGCATGACCCTGGCGGCTTCCGCTGTGCAGCGGACCGCCGACGGATGGGGCGAAAACACGATAGCATTGCGAGATTTGAGGGCAACCATTGATTTGTAAATTACCGTGGATGTTGGGTTAGTTGTCGGAACGATGCCGGCGATAACCCCTACCGGTTCGGCAATTTCCCAGGTCTTGTTCGCCGCATCTTTTTTCACAATGCCGACGGTCTTCATGTCTTTGATAAATTCATGCACATAGTGGGCCGCGAAATAGTTCTTGAAACACTTGTCCTCGTATTTTCCCATCCCGGTCTCCTGCACCGCCATGGCACCAAGCCGGCAAGCTTCAGCTTCGCCTGCCGCCCGTAGCGCATTGATGATCACATTGACCTGGGCCTGGGTAAATGATTTCAGTGCATCCTGAGCTTTTCGGGCTGCTTTTAGCAGATTGCGCGTCTCCTGAATCGAAGACAGATCTCGATCCAGCTCCATATAGGCCCGCCTCGCTTTCTAATCAGAGTTTGAGCGCCGTGGTCGCCACTTCCACGACTGCTCGCTGGAATGCTTCGCAAGCCGCCCTACAGGCGCTTTGACTGCCTGTCAATAAGGCGCCGCCAAAGTTGGTTTCCGTTGGTGGACCATAAAATACTTTTAATGAAACCTCCGCAGCCTTCAGCGCTGCATCGATGCCATACACCGCTTCCAGCGGCGGCGCGATCAAGTAGGCCAGGGGATCTCCCTCGGGAATGCCGGCAATTTTTGACAGATAGCTGCCGGTACGAGATATCGTGTGCGGATACCAGGCCGTGGCGCCGCCGTCGCAAGTATAGAAAAACGCCTCGGTTTCCAGGTGATCGATACAGGCATCAATCCCAGCCCGCACTTCAGCAGGCGTCGGTCCGGCCAGAATCCCCAGAACTTCTCCGGAACGGGGCCCAGAAGCATGGGCGGATCCGGCATAAAAGCTTTTCGCGTACACGACTTCCACTTCTGCTTTTTTGGTTGCTTCATCTAGCGAAGTATAGGTCGCATCGTCGATCGTGCAGGTAATCATACCGATTGATCGCTGACCGGGCTGCAGGTTGAGTTGTTCGATCAAATCAGCGGCGACATTGGGAATCATCCTTACTGCCAGTACTTTCGGTTTAATCGGTTCTATCATGGTATCTCCTCCTCCCGTGTGGGTCACATATTGACGCCGGATGCCCGGGCGTCGAGGATTCGCTTGAGCAGGCTCGCCAAGTGAGCACCGGCTTCGGCCGCCGGTGTGCCGCCTTTATGAATATTGCTGACGACGGTTCGTTCGCTTTCCACCATTCCCACCCGAGGATTGAAACCCATATATGCGCTCATGCTTTCGGCAGTCCCCAGCCCCGGCCGTTCGCCAATCAATACGATCGCTGCTTCCGGTTTCAATTCTTCGCCAATCACATCCATAATCGCCACCCGGGCATATTTCACAAAGATCGTCGTGCCAAGCTGAATCCCCATGCCTTCCAGTCCCTGGATCATCGCCGGCAACAGGTTAGGGATGTTCGCCTCGACCGCTTTGCTGGAAAGTCCGTCGGCAACAATGATTTGCAGCTTCGGGCCCTTCTTGCAGTGTTGCCGCAGGACGGCGAGATTCTCGTCGTCGAGCTTCCGCCCCAGATCGGGTCGGGTCAGGTATTCGTCTTTACTGCTGCACATGGTTTTAACACAGACCATGTTGTATTTGGCGGGGAAATCTTCCGGCACATCACCGAGCACCGAGTCCTGCGCTACGGCATGGTCAGCCCGAAACCGCAGCCAGGTGTCGGTCAGCGGGCGCGATCCGGAACGCCAAACGCCGATGCGGGCGGGCGTTGCCAGCTTCATTTCTTTGTACAGCTCTGCATTCACCGGTGCCGGGACCTGCAGATAGCGTTGCAGGTCGACTTTGGCCAGATCCGTCAATGCTTCGTCATCGCCACTACTCGCAGCAGATTTCGCTGAAAAATTGGCTCCGGTGGTAACCTGGGGTCCATTTTTCATTTCCAGCATCACTTGCTCCACAATGGAGCGGATATCCTGTTCCAGGCCCATGGCTGTTGCCTCCTTACCTCGTAAAGATCGTGGCGTCGCCGGCCCGAGCGGTCAGCTTGCCGTTTTCCATGATCCCCATGCATTCCAACCAGGCCTCGAATGCCGGTAGCGGCCGGAGATTGAAAATGCTTCGCAGCGTCGGTATATCATGGAAACTGGTGCATTGATAGTTCAGCATGACATCGTCACCCATCGGAATTCCCATGAAATAGGTGCATCCGGCCGCGGTGAGCAATGTGGCCAAGTTTTCGATATCATTCTGGTCGGCTTTCATGTGGTTGGTGTAACAGGCATCAACGCCCATCGGCAAGCCGGTGAGTTTGCCCATGAAATGGTCTTCCAGTCCGGCCCTGGTCACCTGACGGGTATCGTAGAGATACTCCGGCCCGATGAAACCGACCACCGTATTAACCAGGTAGGGTTTATAATGTCTGGCGAACCCGTAGCAGCGGGCCTCCAGGGTCAGCTGGTCCGCCCCGTTATGCGCTTCCGCCGACAATTCCGATCCCTGCCCCGTTTCGAAATACATGATGTTGGGACCTGTAGCCCGCCCTTCTTTCAGCCCGGCTTCATACGCTTCCTGCAGGATGGCGCCGCTAATGCCGAACGCCGTATTACCGGCTTCGGTTCCGGCTACCGACTGGAACAACAAATGCACCGGAGCACCTTTTTGCAGCGCTTTGAGCTGGGTCGTGATATGGGCGAGAACACAGATTTGTGTGGGAATCTTCCATTCCTCGACAAAGTCATATAAGGTTTCCAGACTGCGGATGACTGCTGGCAACGTATCATCTACCGGGTTCAGCCCGATTACCGCATCGCCTACACCATAGGACAGACCTTCCCGCAGACTGGCCAAAATCCCCTCGACATTGTCGGTCGGGTGGTTTGGTTGCAACCGGGCGGCGAGACAGCCCGGCTGGCCGATCATCGTATTGCAGTGGGCAATGTTCTTGATTTTGCTTGCCCCCTGCACCAGGTCGAGATTGCTCATCAGCTTGGTCGTGGCAGCCACCATCTCGGCAGTCAGGCCGCGGCTCAATCGTTGCAGCTCTTCATTGTTCGTTTCTGTCTTCAGGATGAATTCGCGCAGCTCTGCCACCGACCAGTTCTTGACGGAACGGTAGATCGCTTCGTTCACATCGCCGTCAATAATCCGCGACACTTCATCGGTTTCCAGCGGTACGACCGGGTTGTTGCGCAAATCTTCCAGCGTCAGCTGCGACAATACCCGTTTGGCGGCAATCCGCTCAGCGGCGTTTTCCGCGCCAATTCCGGCCAGGATGTCTCCCGACTTGATTTCATTGGCTTTGGCCAAAACTTCCTTGATGTTTTTAAAAGCAAAGGTTTGTCCAAATAGTCTTGTTTTAAGCTTCACTCTTATTCACTACCCTTCGCGCTGCCTAGTCCGACTCCATCTGAAAAAACCAGAGTCTTTACAATGACCGGCACGGCTTCTTCATACGGGAGCGGTTTGGCGATATCGATGAAGTCGCCCAATTTGAGTTCAACTCCATCCAGACAGACCAGTTCATATCCGGGAGCAATTCTTTGCAGGCTTTGTCCCAATACTTTCGCAATATCCTGCTGGGCGATCACGACTTTGGGCGAACCCGGAATCCGGTCGAATTCCACCGCCAGCTGCCGGGCCATATCCGTAATTGTCGAAAAATCGGTATCAACCAGCACCGGTACGATTAAGGCCACTGTCCGGTACATCGCGTCATGAAAGTGTCCTGCCGGTTCGATCCAGGTCCAGTTCCCATCCGGCTTCCGAATTGGATATACAGCCGGCAGATTGCGTAGCGGCAGTGCGTTTTTATCTACCGTTACTGTCGAGCCGGACACATTCACCGTATGAGCGCCGGCGCCGAGCACCGTGGCATGCAGTGTTTCCGATCCCTGATAAACTTTCAGGTTCTGAAACGCCCGCCCCTGGCGGAACGCTTCCGCGAGTAGCGGTCCAACATCTCCATGAATCCACCAGGATTGCAGGCCCGGTTGGTAGATATAGCGGGCCACTCCACCGGAAAAAACGACTCCGTCCGGCGGTTCCGGCGGTAATCTGTCACTCATCAACAACGCTTGGTCAGTCGCTGCAAGCGGCTGGCGAAACAGCACCCGTTCCACCGACTGCACCATCCGGTCCAGGCAAGCACTAATCCCGGCCAACTCGACCTCGGCAGTGCCTGCCGGAAACAACACCTGTCCCGACTTTTTCGCCAGGCAATCCGCGACAGTCTGCGCCGGTGCGGTCACGTAGGAAAGCCGGTGAGTAAACGCGTCGACTTCAAACAACCGACCGCCGACATTCACGCAGGCAGTGCCAATACAGACGCCTTTGTCAAACAGGGCGATATTCGATGTCCCTCCGCCGATATCGATATTGGCGATCCGGCTGCGAAAACGCCTCGACAGTTCCTCGGCGCCGGAACCTTTGCCAGCAATCAGGCTTTCCAGATCCGGTCCGGCGGTCGCCACGACAAAGTCGCCGGCATAATCAGTCAGGGAATGAATAATCTCCGATGCATTCTCTTTTTTTGCCGCTTCACCGGTGATGATGATAGCGCCAGTGTCGATATCGGCAGGCCTGATCCCTGCCAGTTCATATTCCTCGGCTATCAGTTTTCGCAGCGCCGCACCGTCGACATGCCGCCGATCAAGAAACGGAGTAAAATGAACCGTCCCCATGTAAGTGATGCTTTTGTGAGCGATTTCAATCCGCGGCACCTGCGAGCCCGGCATGACATTAACCAGCGTCAGTCGCGACAACACCAGCTGGGTTGTCGTCGTACCGATATCAATGCCTACGCTGGTCAGCGTCAGTTCCTTGCCCATCGGGTTACTTCGCGTCGCCTTTACCTGCCTTGACGGCTTTTTCTTCCGCCGGTATCAGTTTCGGCAAAATCGCTTCCAGGTCTGGATGCGGACGGGGAATCACATGACAGCTCATTAGTTCGCCCACGCGGGAAGCCGCCGCAGCTCCGGCATCGACCGCCGCCTTTACGGCGCCAACGTCGCCGCGCACCATGACGGTCACCAAAGCGCCGCCCACTTTCACTTTGCCAATCAGCGTGACGTTAGCCGCCTTGACCATGGCATCCGCCGCTTCCACTGCGCCGACTACCCCTTTGGTTTCCACCATGCCGAGAGCGATCAATCCATCTTTATTGGACATTTTGATTTCTCCTTTCTATCGATACAAATTTCCGGTTTTATGCGACTTTTCAATCAGGAATCCAGTTCATCCAGCACGCCGAACTCTTCTTCAAACGGCCGGATATTTTTGTTGCCCCAGATGAAGTAATAGGCCAGCGCGATTCCATAGACCAGCGCCACCCATTTCAGTGCTTCGGCTGAAGCCATGAACAAGCTGACCAGACAGAACAGCGCTATGATAAAGCTGATTGCCGGTACGATGGGATACCAAACTTTGAACGGACGTTTCAGGTCCGGCTCCTTGGAACGGAGCACAAACAGACTGACCAGACTGACCAGATACATCGCCACGGAGCCGAACACGGATATCGTGATTACGATGTCTGTCAAACCGGTTAGCGCAGCGCCCAATCCGACCAAGCCCGGCAGAATCAATGCCCAGACCGGAGTGTGATGTTTGGGATGGACATAAGCCAGGAATTTTGGCAGATAACCGGTACGGGCCATCGCGTAGGTCTGGCGGGAGTAGCCGACGATAATCCCATGCAAGGAAGCAATCAGGCCAAACAAGCCGATAAAGTTGACCAGTGCGACGCCGACCGTACCCACGCCTGCTTCACTAAGCGCCATCGGCAACGGGAAGTCAACAGCCTGGACAGTTTTATAGTCTGCTATGCCGGCTGTCAAAAATAGCGTCAAAAATGCCATAACCATCAAGGTGGCCATGCCGGTCAGAAACCCGGTGGAAATATCTTTTTGCGGATTGACGCATTCTTCCGCTGCCATTGCACCGCCCTCAATCGCCAGGTAAAACCAGATGGCAAAGGGCACTGCGGCCATGACTCCTTCAAACCCATTCGGCAGAAGCGGTTGCGCCATCAAGCGGGACATTTCAAAGTGCGGCACAGCTAAAATCCAGTAGATAACCAGGCCGACCAGCGCTACCACAGTGACAACCAGTTCGACCATTGCCGAGGTTTTCATCCCCCAGTAGTTGACCAAAATGAAGAATAGGAAGGCAACTATCGTCGCCTGCATTTGAGGGATCGCCGGCATCATGTTGTGGATATAACCGCCGACCGCCAGCGCGATTGCTGGAGGCGCAAATACAAACTCAATCAGGCAGCTAACGCCGTTCATATAGCCCCAGAACTTGCCGAGAGCGCGACGTGCATAAGCCGAAGGACCGCCAGCGTGAGGAATGGCGGTAGCCAGTTCCGAATAGGACAGGATGAAGGTCACATAAAAGATGGTGACAGGTACCAACGCGATGGCGAGACCGATCGGACCGCCGGCGGCAAACCCATAACTCCAGCCAAAATAGTTGCCCGAGATAACCAGGCCCACTGCCAGAGCCCAAAGATGAATTGGTTTCAGTACTCTCTGCAAATGGGCCGCGCCGTTTGCGGCCGGAATGTTGTTCGTGTCTGCCGGATTGCTCATAAAATAAGTCCTCCTTCTTAATAGTGGTATATGTTTTCTTGTGAAATCCCAAACAGTCAGACAAAAAAGAAACGCCCTTCACAACCGTCCGGCAAAGCCGGCGGTCATAAAGGGCGTTATTGCCCGTATTTCTTTGTACCCTCAGTCAGCGTTCCCATATCGGGCATGCAGGTCAGGATAATTTACTATTATCTATTTCGAGCGGATTTAAAAAAATCCTGCAAGCAACTACCTTCCGGTCAATCTTTTTTCATCAGCGCCGCCAGTCGATCAACCAGCGGGTCCATTCCCAACCCTTCTTTGGCGGAAATTGTGTACAACGGGTCGGTAAACCCCGCCTGCTGCAAATACCTTTCGGCGGCGTCCAGGTCGGCATCCTCGCGGTCAATTTTAGTCACAATCCCCACCACTGTCTTTTTATTAAATACATTGGCAAATTTTGGCGGATAGGGAGAACGTTTGTTGGTCGCATCCTGCAGAGCCCAGATTTCCGACACCCGATGGCTGGCATCGATCAAAACACGATAATAGGTGGGAATCTGGATGTATTCACCTGGACAGTCAATGAACAATCCTTTGAAGTCGAGCACCTGGGTTTTGCGATACACCAACGATTCCTGCAACAACCGCTGCTTCAGCGTTGTTTTGCCGGCGCCGATCCCGCCGATTAACAGAATTTTGTTTTTCAACTGCGGGTCACTTCCGCAGCCGTAAAGCCCAGCACCGTCACCAATGTATTTACAGCCGCACGGATTGCCGCTTCTACATCGGCCACATCGCCGGTCACTACGAGCGACCCGGTGAAACGATCGACAAAGCCGATCTCAATATTACCTGCCTTGGTGGCCGCATCTGCTGCAATGATCGCCGCTTCGCTGGGCGTAATCGTCATGATGCCGATCGCCCCCTTGCCGTCGAGCCCAAGCCGTTCATGCAGATCACCTTGCGGATTGGGAATGATATGGGCCATTGTCACCTGTTTACCGGGAACATATTCCTGGATAACGCGTTGTTTTTCCACTGCCATGATAATTTCACCACCATCGTTATTACTTATTGCCTGGCTCTTAGTTAGAAGGGGCAACCTGCGCTTCATCAAAAGTGGCCATCTCGTTGATGATCTTCACCGCAGCATCAAGCAACGTCATCCCCAGCGCCGCACCAGTTCCTTCGCCCAACCGCATGTTCAGGTGCAGGCATGGTTTGACGCCTAAAACTTCAAGAATCGCTGCATGCCCAGGTTCTTCCGACAAATGCGATGCCATCAGGTATGGCCGAACCGCCACACTGATCCTGTAAGCCACTAATACAGCGGCAGAGGCGATAAACCCATCAAGCATGACCAACATACTGCGCGAGGCCGCTCCCAGCACAACTCCAGCCAATGCAGCAATCTCCAACCCGCCAACTTTGGCCAGAACATCGAGTGCATCTTTGGGATTCGGATTATTAACGGCAATCGCTTCGGCAATCACCTGAATCTTATGATTTACAAAATCCGGCGCAATCCCTGTGCCTTTGCCCACCACCGGCGACACTGGTCGCCCGGTGAGAACACTGGTGATTGCAGAACTGGCTGTTGTATTGGCAATTCCCATCTCGCCAAGAGCCACTACATTTACACCCTGATCCGCCAATTCATTGGCGATATCTATTCCAACGCCGATGGCTTTAATTGCGTCTTGCCGACTCATCGCCGGTCCCAGACGCATATTGTCTGTGCCTGATTTTATTTTGCAATGTCGGATCGGAACACTGGGCGCCAGAGAATTTTTCACGCCGACATCGACCAAAATCAACCGTGCATTGGCATGACGGGCCAGAACATTGATTCCGGCGCCGCCACGAACAAAATTATAAACCATCTGCTCGGTAACTTCCGGCGGAAAAGCGCTTACGCCTTCGGCGGCGACTCCGTGATCGGCTGCCATCAGCACGATTGCTTTCTCCGGCAAAGCAGGACGAGGGGTACCCATAATGCCAGCGAATTGTCTGGCCATACTTTCCAGAACCGCCAGACTACCCAATGGTTTTGTCAATCCATCCAGTCGGATCTGTGCTTCCTTCATCGCATTTTCATTTAATGGTTTAATGCATCGTATGGTTGTCGTGATTTTTTCCACCCCTAAACCTCCCCGAAAAAATAAGCCCTCTAATGCCGTCGCCACTTTGGGCGCGGTCATTAAAAGGCTTTATTGCCCTATTCCATTGTTGCAGAAGTTTAATTCGCGCCTGTCAGGATAAATTCCTGCTACAGGGGAAAATTAATTTACACTGCCGCCGATAATCTGACGGGCCAACTCCACTAAAGAAATTCTGCGTTTCATCGCTTCCTGAATCATCTGCTGGTGCGCGGCCTGTTCGGAAATACGCTGCGCGGTGGCAAACAGAGCTTTGGCGCGAGAAATCAGCTTTTGCTGTTTCAATAAGTCTTTGGTCTCAGCTAGTTCCTGGCGCATGTGTTGCATATCTTTCCAACGGGCGTAAGCAATCCGCAGTGTCGCCATCAGATTCTGTTCGCAAACCGGTTTGACCAGATAGCCGCAGACATATACGTTCTCAGCCCGTTTGATGATATTGGGCTGACTGTAGGCGGTCACCATCACCACCGGAATATTGAGCGAATACAAAGCCCGGGCTGTTTCAATTCCATCAAGCTCAGGCATCATCACATCGAGAATCGCCATATCCGGCGACATCTGTCGGGCCAGTTCGATAGCCCGGGTTCCATTGCCGCATTCACCGCAGACAATATGTCCGGCGCGTTCAACCATCGCCCGGATATCAGCCCGGGTCAGCACTTCGTCTTCGGCAATCAGGATCGATAAAGCCTTCATCCATATTCCTCCGCATTACTGAGTAAGAAAGAGACCTTGGCCACCGTCGATCCGCCCTGTCGTTCCAATTGAAACCCGCCCTCGAGTTGGTCACAAATCAACAAATTGACGATATACAGACCGAGATGTCCAGCGTTGCCTTGGGTTTTCGTCAACACGAGGGTTGAGCCGCTATCCGCCACCATAATGTGAACCGTTCCGGCCGATTCCTCGACCAAGATACTGATCTCGCCATAGGGGTCTTGCCCGATGCCGTGTTTCAAGCTATTGGTCACCAGTTCATTGATCACCAGCGCCATCGGCACTGCCTGTGTCGCTGGAATGCGAACCGATTGGCCCTGCACCACAGTCTTGATTTGTTGTTCCGGCAATGTGGAGGATTCCACCAACTTGGTCAAAATTCCTTCCGCCAAATCCAATAGGTCAATCGAGTCCCAATTTTGTTGAGCAAACATGTCATGTACCTGTGTAATCGAAAAAACCCGGTTGATGCAGGCGGAAAATTCCGATTGCACTACTGCTGACTCTGACCGGTGCATCTGAAGCCGAAGTAGGGAAACCACATTCTGCAGATTGTTTTTCACCCGATGATGAATTTCGCGAATAATCGTGCTCTGCATGTTCAATTGCTTTTCCTTGCGCCGTAACTCGGTGACGTCCTGTAGCGAGACGACGCATCCGCTGAGCTCTCCATAGGTCACGAGAGGGTGGGCCTGAAACAGGAAAGCCTCCTGGCCGAAGCTAAATTCCATCGGGTTTTTCATGCCCTCCAGCAGGTCTTGCACCGACTGGTAGCCGAGCACCGCCATCAGGTCACTGCTGAGCGGTTCGCAGCTGCGGGCTTTGCGGTACATTCTGGCTGCATTGCGATTGGCATAAGTAATCTCACCTTTGAGGTTAAGCACAAAAATTCCGTTACCCAGCCAGTCTTCCCAGGTCGAATTTGTCATAGAAAAAGACATCAGCGTACTGCTGAGACGCTCTGCCGTCTGGCTGAGAAATTCGACCTGTTCCGCCTGGCGCACCTCGGCCGTGATATCCTTTTCCATAATCAGCACGCCGATTATTTGACGAACATTATTATGCAATGGGACAACCGTCTGCGCAATCGGTACGCCTTCCTGGCTAACGCCGCGTACATTGCGCACCATTTCCCCTGCAGAAAAAACTTGATAAACGGCCGGTTCTCTGGTCGCATATGCCAGTTCGCCGACGACGCTGTGCCGGTAAAGCGAATTTTGGCGCGGCGGCGCCCAGGCTAATACAATTGCATCAATGCCATTGCTGGTCAGGGCATCAATAAAAATATCCGTCTCGGTCAGTTCCGACACGAAAGAGATCTGTCCCGCCATTGTTTCCAGCTGGCTGATATCTTCCAACGCCAGATCGGTATATTCCAGGCACAATTCACGCAGCGACGGCAATTTCTCTTCTATCATAATAACTATTATGTTTCGATCCCGTGCTGTGAAACCCTTTTTCAGACGGACAAAAAAGACGCATTCAAAATCAGAACGCGTCAAAACCAGTGATCAACTTACGGCGCCGTCATGCCCGCCACAGTCTTATCGACACGACCGTATTTATCGGCAAACCTCACGATGTCATCTTCGCCCAAATAACCGCCGTTCTGAACCTCGATGACTTCAAGCGGCAAAGCACCGGAGTTTTCTAGCCGATGCCGAATTGTTTTGGGAATAAAAACCGTTTCGTTCTCGTTCAGAAAAAATTCGTTTTCGGCAACGGTCACTTTGGCAGTACCAGCAATGACAATCCAGTATTCGCTGCGATGGTAATGCATTTGCAAGCTGAGCACCTGGCCGGGATTCACGACAATGTGCTTCATCTTGTAGCCAAGCGCAGCGCCGAGCACGGTGAAAAATCCCCAAGGACGATAAACTGTATCGGCATCGACAGTTTCGGCCATACTTTCCATCGCCAGGCTGGCCATGCAAAACCCAACGATGCTTTCAGCCCCTTGATTAAGGTTCAAGCCTTCCGCCATAATGCCATCATAGCAACCGCCGGTTTCCGGATCGATCATGCTCTGGTGACAAGAGTTTTCTCCCGTATACCAGGCCAAGCTACGCCTAGCAAAACGCAACATCGTATCATCGCCGGTGACTTCATACGCCACCAGATGGGCTAGCGTGGACATGGACGCTTCGACCGGTTGCTGATCAAACAACGCCGTCGCCTCGCCCTGCAACCACCAGCCATTACAACCGACCGGACGAAAAAATCCGTCACGAAAAGCGTTCTGATCAAAAAACGCCATACTTTTAAGCGCGATATCAAGAAAGCGTTCCTGTCCGGTTTTTTGATACGCTGCGAACATCGACCACGGCAACAGTGCATTATCATAAGTCAAACTGTCTTCAAACCAACACCAGTCTGAATTTGACGCGCACTGTTCAAAACGAACGGCAATAGCATCCGCTAGCTTGACAATCAGACCCTCGCTTTCGGCCCCGCCAACAAAACCAAGTCCAATCAATGAATATGCCTGACCGCGCAACGCTTTGAGCGAATGCGCCTGCGGCATTGCCATTTTAAGCGAGCTGGCGCACGCTTCCTGGACGCCTGCCGGCATCACCGTCGAAGCCAATGCATAACCCAAAGCCCACAAACAACGACCGAAGCATTCTTCTGACCCCTGCATCTCCGTAAACTTACGATCATAGGTCATAAAGTTGCGAAAATGTCCATCTTCGGTCTGAGCATGCAAAACAAACGCCAAGTAGCGGTAAACCAATGCAAGCATTTCAGGACTACGATTTTTTTCGTAGAGCATGACTGCCATGATCAAGGCCCTGGCGTTGTCGTCGGTGGTATATCCCCGGGATAAGTCCGGCACGTTATAACGCGTGTGCTGGAACATGCCAGTGTCATCAGTCATACGAAAAATATGCGCTGTATTGAACGCCGCCACGGTCCGATTCATGTCCCTGCCCTCATTTCATTCTGCCCGATCAAAACATCTAGGGGCTGCAGAGCCGGTAATGCAGGCCTAACTAACCGCCAGGCATTTTGTTGCGCCCGATTTCCTGCATCTTCAATGATGTTTACGCTCAGTTCAGCATATTGTTCAGCCACGGCAGACCAGATCATACTCCGGCCAACCGCCAGCGTCTTGCGTTCCATAGCCGCTTTTTCCGTCGGATTGCCAAGGACAGTGCGAATACACCCGGCCATCGACTCGGCGTCTTTAAATCCAGCCAGCAATCCTCGCCCTTCGCCCAGCATTTCCTCCGCATAGCGGTATGGTGTCGATATGATGACCCGGCCGCAGCCCATCGCATAGGCCAAAGTTCCACTGACCGCCTGCTCTTTGGAAAGATACGGCGTCAAATACATGTCGGATAAATGAAGATAAGTGATTACTTCCTGTTTAGTCAGATATTTGTCAATAAACCGGACATTGTCCTGCACACCCAACTTTTGCGCCAAATCCAGCAAACTTTGCCGATAGCTTTCACCCATGCTGGCCTTGACGCAAGGGTGGGTCTTGCCGAGAATCAGATAAATCAGGTTCGGGTAATCCGGCACGACTTTTGCCACCGCTTCAATCCCATATTCAAGCCCTTTGGCAGGGCTAATCAGGCCGAAACTGCTGACAACCCGCTTATTCTTCAACCCGTAGGCTGTTTTCAATGTCGCGCGCAGTTCCACCTTCATGTCGGGCACACCATGAGGAATGAACGCCAGTTTCTCCGGCGCAATACCGTAGGTAGCGGCTAAAATGGCAAGCGAGCTACGGGCCATTGTTACAACTTTGGTGGCGAGTCTGCCCAGTTCTTGCAGCACTAGCTGCTGCGCCGGCAATGGTTCCAGCAGCACCGTATGCGTCGTAACAATAAAAGGAATCGTCAGCCCCTTGGCCAGGTCGAGAATGTAGTTGCCGCATTCGCCGCCAAAAATTCCGTATTCATGTTCAATGACCAGCAAATCAACATGGGTATTGGCCCATTGTGCCGTTTTGAAGTAACTGCTGCGGTCAAGTTGACTCAGTTTGCATGAAACTCGCGAATCTTCGTATGTTTCACTGCCAGAACTAACCGCGATGATATGAGGTGTTACCTTGTCAATCTTGCCGATTTCGTTCACCAGATCCTCGGTAAAAGTTGCCAGTCCGCATTCACGAGGCGGGTAGGTGCTCAGAAAAGCAACATTCTTTATTCGATGTTTTATATTCATGCTGGCCACCTTTCCCTGGCAAGCACTTTTCGCAGTTGCCGCCAGGCGATCATATCCTCACAGAGAAGTTTTCCTCCGGACTAAGACTATTTTTTAACGCGATAGAACTATCGTGTCCGTCATTTTTTCCCGGTATGTCTGTAGTTTAAAATGTTGACACAGCTTGCTCTCACAATCTCTGGTCACCAGCGCACCTGCCGAGTATTCGTTGACAAATATTTTCGACTGGTCCCAACTGACACTTTCAATCCATAGCGACGAAATCTGAATTTCCCCGCACTTGGTCAGCTATTTGCGCTTGCTGATAAAATCGTTATATTCTTCGGCTGCCTTATCTTTTGAATAGCCATATTTGGCTTGCAACAGTCCCTGAAGCCGTTCCAGATTTCCGTCCACCGTTACAAGATCGTCATCAGTCAATTTGCCCCATTTCGCCTTAACTCCGCCTTTGAGTTCATGCCATTTCCCTTTGAGAATATCTTCGTTCATAAGTCACCTCTCCTTTTTTTCAGCGCAAACGTCAGTTTGCCTATCTATTAGCCTATGCGAAATCCATGCATAATTCATTAGAACGACAAAATGATTTACATATAGGAATATCAGGGCATTTTATAACATTGGAACAAAATACCCTGGCAACCCAACCACGCCGATTACCGCGTATTCAGTTTCTATTAAAAATCAGTACAAGTCCTGATCTATCGACGGCGAACATTGCTGGACGTATGCGAGCAGCTCGCTCACCGAAGCAGTTGCCATGGCGATATACGAATCAGCGGCGCCATAATACATTTTCATCAATCCGCTCTTTTCATCCAAAACCCAGCCACTGGGGAAAACCACGTCATCGACATCGCCGTCCCTTTCGTACCATTCGGTCGGGCCAAAAATCCATTCTTCACCCCGATGCAACACTTTAGACGGATCTTCCAGATCAAGCAACGCCAACCCCATTCGGTAAATCGAGCCAGATGCGGTCTGTCGGACGCCATGATAGAACAATAACCAACCTTCTGTGGTTTCCAGCGGCGGTGCAGCCATACCAATTTTGCCGCCGTCCCACCAGCCGCCACGGCGGGCATGCATCAGCACTTTACGGTCGCCCCAGTGCGTTAAGTCATCGGAATAGGACAACCACATATGTGCACCAGGCACATAGTTGGCAACGATCGGTCGATGAATCAATACCCACTTCCCGTTGATCCGGCGAGGAAACAGTGCCGCATCTTTGTCTTCCGGCGCCATAATCGGGCCAATCCGTTCAAACTTGACAAAGTCATCCGTCATCGCCATCGCAACCAAAGGACCACTGCGCGAATATGCCGTATAAGTTATGGCCCACTTATTCAATTCATCGAGCCTGACAATCCGGGGATCTTCAATGCCCCATATTTCTTCCGGGTGATTTGCCGGATCCGCCTCCAGTGTGGCCACTGGATCAATTTTCCAATTAGTTATGCCGTCGTCACTGACAGCTTTGGTCAGATGGGAATGGCCCCGCCGATCTTCCACTCGGGCCAGCAACAAAACTTTACCATTAAACATGGTTGCCCCTGGATTGAACACCGTGTTGGCCGGGTATGGCCACTGCTTCGCAGTCAGAATCGGATTGGTCGGATGTCGCTGAAACAATTCACGAAAACTATTGTCGGTATTTTTGAGCCTGGTTTGATATTGACAGGTGCCTGTATTCATGAAGAACCTCCTACATACTACATAGCTGCTCAGCAAACTTGCCATCCCAAGATATTGCAAAATCTCCTCATAATATCTTGACAAAAATATTTTTTTTATATATTCTATAGTTTTATTATATTCTTATTAATTTATAATAGCAATGAACGCTCCCGACGAACATTTTTAAACAGCAATGTAAATTGCACATCCACCCGCCAGCATTGCATCTTTTTTGTATATTTGCTATACTTAATTTGTTGCCAAGCAACAGAAAAAACCTGCGGGACGCTATTTGTTCCACAGGTTTTTTTGATAAACCAACATAATAATTTGGAGGAATGTTGATGTCGGAAAGAATGGACCTGGCTGATGTACTGCGCGAATACGGCGTGCCCCTGGTCACGCTGAATGTGACGGCAGACCAGCAAAATTGTCTCGCGTTGCGCGAAAAACTGATGGCCATCCGCAATGCCAGCCAAGGTAAAGAACAAGGCTATCTGGAAGTCGAATGCACCTTTTATATTGACGTTCATGACATCGACCGCTATCTGGCGGGCGAATTGCCAAACTTAGCGGAAATCTATGCCTTTGACGAAGATGTCAAAACCCACCGGGAGGAGTAGCAGATTGCGATGAAAAGAATCTTATTACTCACGTTTCTGTTGATTTTCGCGCTGAACAGCTTTGCTTTTGCGGCAAAGAGCAGTTC